>NZ_JARKMZ010000001.1:0-193455 GCF_029360775.1 Daejeonella sp. H1SJ63
TGGCACAGGCGGTACTTTAGGCTCAAATGCCTACACCAGCACCGCATTTGCTCCATTGGCGTCTCCAACATTCACTGGTACAGTTACTCTACCAACCGGAACAGTAGCGGTTACTCAGGCAGCAAATAATAATTCAACAGCCCTGGCAACTACAGCTTATGCTGATGCTGCAGCTTTAACAGCTAAATTTGCTGATGGTACTGCAATAGGAAATACTCCATACTGGAATGGTACTGCATGGGTTGTTTCAAGCAGTAATATTTATAATGCGGGAACCAATGTAGGTATCGGAATGACACCTTCAGGTACGTATAAGTTTGAAGTAAATGGTAAAGTTAAATCAACCGGTATTAATGAAACTTCAGACATCAGGTGGAAAAAGGATATTACTACTGTTGAGGGTGCATTAGCTAAAGTTATGGCGATGAGAGGTGTGAATTACAACTGGAGAAAAGATGAATTCCCGGATAAGAACTTTGAATCAGATCGTCAGCTTGGTTTAATTGCACAGGAAGTGGAAACTATCGTTCCGGAAGTGGTTCGTACCGATGATAAAGGCTTTAAAACTGTTGAATATTCTAAACTGGTTTCTTTACTGCTGGAAGCTATTAAAGATCAGCAAAAATTGATCAGTAAGCAGGAAAGTGACATTTCTGCACTGAAATCTGAGGTAGGGAAAGCTGAAATAATGCAGGCTGAAATTAATGAGATCAAAGCTATACTGAAAAGTATGGATACTCAGGCTAAACCAGTAATTGCCAATAACCGATAATTATGATTTGCTTGTTTAACATATTTTTTGGGAAGTGCAGACATTCAATAATAAGAATGTTTGTGCTGATAGTTTTACTGGCAATCAGCTATACCGGTTATGGAGCAACTTATTATTCGAGGGTTGCAACGGGTAATTTTGCAACTGCAGGTTCATGGTCGACCAGTCCAACCGGAACACCAACAAATTTAATCCCAATTCTTGCTACCGATATCTTCATTATACAGAATGGACATAATATAACACTGGCGGCTGCTCAAACCGTTGCAGGAATTACCGTGGATGCTGGTGGAACTCTCACTGCTACAACTTTTACATTGACTGTTAATGGCAATTGGGCACATAATGGTTCTTTTATACGAGGTACCGGAACAGTTTTATTTAGTGCTGTAGCATCAGCAATCTCCGGGGGAGCTACTTTAGCATTAAATAATCTTACCATATCTGCTGCAACCACACTTACACTAAATAACAATGTAACAGTTGCGGGAAATGTGACAATGAATGTTCCTACAGGTACTACTGCCGGAATAACGATAAGTGGAACCAATTCTTTGGATGTGAGCGGTACCATGAATTTACCAGTTCCAACCACAAACGGCAGAGATATAACAGTTGATGTGGGTGCAGGAACTTTAACTGTCGGTGGCTTGTTTACAATGAGTGCAACAACCAGTGGAACAAGGTTGAATTTTTTTAATATTTCTACAGGTACAGCTAATTTAAATGGAGGGATAACCACCGGAACTTCAGCATGCCGTATTGTATTTTCAGGTTCTGGAACATTAAATATAGCAGGAACTGTTTCAACCGGCCCGCCAGCAATTACCGAATCTACCGGAACTATCAATTTTACAGGGGCATCCCAGAATATATGGCTTGAAACTTATTATAATCTTGGAATTTCCGGTACCGGAACAAAGGCTTTGAATGGAAATATTACGGTCAATAACGTGTTAAATGTGGCCAGTAGTATACTTGATCTTGGAACCCGTACCCTTACTCTATCCGGCACAGGCACTCCATTGCTTGTTGGAGGAACTTTAACACCCGGTACAAGTACAGTTATTTTTTCAGGAGCAGGAGCGCAAACTGTTGCCGGAACTACCTACAATAATTTAACCTTCTCAGGTGCCGGAACCAAAACCATCGCCGATGCCAGTACCCCAACAATTGCAGGTGCCTGGGTAGTTGGTAGTCCTCTGGACATGGCCGGAACAGGAAGCGCAACAGTGACAGGTGCCTTGAGCGGTGCAGGAGCCATAACCATGGGCTCAGGCACATTAACGTTAGGCACAACCTTTACTCATACGGGAACTTTTTCTGCCGGAACAGGAAAAGTGCTTTATAATGGAGCAGCTGGACAATCTGTGCGAAACGTGACCTATTATGATCTTGAATTTTCTGGTTCAGGAACAAAAACTATTGCCGCCTTTACAACACAAGTCGGCAGAGATTTGATAGCAGGAAGTACAATATCCATGACAACTACAGGAGGTGCCAATATTGCAGGTAATATCAGCGGTTCAGGCAACATTACAATGAGTTCGGGTACAATTACGCTTGGAGGATCATGGACAAATAATGGAACACTGACGGCTGGTACCGGAACTATTCATTATGATGGTTCCGGAGATCAGACCATTGCTGTACTTCCTTATTATAAGTTGCAAACATCTGTTGGTGGTATTAAAACTCTGAATGGAAATATTACCGTCACTAATGTGCTCACCGTAACCTCACCAAGTACACTTAATCTTGGTGTAAATACTGTTTTTTTAAGTTTTACAGGTGCACCACTAGTGAATACCGGAACTATCTCAGGAACAGGTGTTGTGAATTATTCAGGCGGAGGAGCGCAAACTGTTGCCGGAACTACCTATCCTAATCTTGAATTTTCAGGTGCAGGTACAAAAACTATTGCCGCCGGAACTACAGTAACCGTGACTAATAACTGGGTGGCTGGAAGTCCCACAGCCATGACTACAACCGCTGCTGCGATTGTAGGTGCAGATCTCAGCGGTACCGGCGCCATTACAATGGGCTCAGGTACGATAAACATTGCAGGTAGCTGGACCCATAGCGGTACCTTTACGAGAGGAACCGGTACCGTTATCTATGACGGTATAAACCAGACCATTGCAGGATTAATTTATTATAATCTGCAAACCTCCAATAGTGGGGTAAAAACACTGGCAGTCAATACAACAGTTGCCAATATCCTTACAATTAGTGCTTCAACTACACTTGATCTCTCAACAGTCACTTTGACCTTATCCGGCGCAGGAACACCACTGGTTAATAATGGCACCTTTACAAGCTCAACATCAACTGTAAGTTTCTCGAACGTAGCATCTGCCAATATACCGGCACTTAATTATTATAATCTGACTCTTACCGGAGGACCAAGAGTTCTCGCAAACACTGGTACAATTGGTATTGCCAATACTTTTACTCCTGGTGCCGGCGGCTTTACTGTAACAGGTAGTATAGTTAATTTTAATGGCAGCGGTGTTCAAATAATTCCTGCATTTACATTTAACGATGTAGTTCTGAGTGGTAGCGGAGCCAAAACTATTGCCTCTGCAACTGTAGTATCTGTCAGAATCATAGAGATTCAGGATGGCCCTACTTTGGATATTGCAGGTACCGGTGTATTAAATGTTACTAATTAAAATTAACCTGAAAGAAATAAATTAACGTCATGTATTTGTCGAGTCAAAAATATTTTCTGCTAATAATAGCATCAATTCTGGTTTCAATATCAGTAAATGCTCAAACCAGATCTAAGCTATTTACCGAAAAGCCTGTAAAACTCAATTCAGAGAATGATTCTCTTCAATATACTTTGGGAGCATACCTCGGTCAGTGGATTACTAATAATGGTTTCATCTTGTCCGATCCCGAGGCTTTCCGTAAGGGTATGGACGATGTATTGCTAAATAAAACCCTGATGGTTGATGCAGGCACTGTAGCTGCCAGACTCGACTCTTACCAGAAACGTTTAATCTCTGAGCGCAGCAGTCAGCAGGAGAAATTGCTTTTTGAAAACATTAAAGGAAAAGAAGGGGTAGGAATGCTTCCAAGTGGGGTAGGTTATTTGATTATGCGACCCGGAAATGGAATCAGACCTCAGCTGAATGATTCTGTATTGATTCATGTTAAAGGCTTTTTGCCTGATGGTAAATCATTTGAAAATACATACGCTAAAAATACGCCAATCAGGGCAACACCTGCGGGGTTGATTTCAGGAATGAGTGAAGCTTTGCAAATTATGCCGGTGGGTTCAATCTGGCGAATGTTTATTCCTTCTGCAATGGCTTATGCTGAAAAGGGTGTTCCGGGACTGATTCCTGCTTATTCTGCCCTTGTTTTTGAAGTCGAGCTGGTTAATGCAGTCAGAAATCAATAGAACATATCCTGCTACAGCAATTGAAAGAGTGCTCAAAGGGTACTCTTTTTTTATTCTTATAAATCTGCATTCAAAATCAATCGTTATGAGTTGAATCTAATCTGCATGCAAAATCATCTGGTTAAATTTTAAAATCTTTGTTATTCAATCCTGATAAGTATTTAACCTTAACAAAAAAACATTTGCAAATTGTCTTAACTTTTTTCTGCTCAGCCCGTATAATCGTTGCGTGAAACAAAAAAATAAAATAGGTATCATACAGCCTGGACTGAGGGCTATGCTTTTCCTGTTTTTGTTTTTACCACAGATGATCTTTGCTCAGACGGTAAATCAGGTTTACATTTTCCCCTCGGCAAATATGTATGCCCATCCCAATTCAAATCTGAACATCTATTCTGATATCTCTCATTCCGGAACTTTGGTATCATATAATTCTGCAATTATCAATTTTTATGCAGGTGTATGGCAGAATAATAGCGGAAGCCGTTTGCCGGATGAAAGTGCACGTGGTATCGATGGAATCGGGGGTGTATTTGTGTTTTCTGATCTGCGTCAAAATGCGCAGCGAATCAACAGTGTTAACTCAGTACCCTTCAACGGGTTCCCTAATGTGAGACTGGATAATGCACTTAACGTTACAGCTGATATGGGCGACCTCCATGTAAATAATAACCTTGATTTTTTGAACGGGCACCTCATTCTCAACAATGTAAATCTTACAGTGGGGCGTGCAGGTACCGGAACCATTACCGGATACAGTCAAACGAATTTTGTGGTTACCGGTCCGGGTATGAGCGGAGGAAACCTGGTACGTCACTTAACAGGTAACACAACTGCGATGGAATTCCCCGTCGGAACTGCCATCGGAAGTTATACTCCCATAAGTATTAACTATACAGGTTCAATTCCGCAAACATTGAAATTCAGAGTGGCTGATAATGTATATAATAAATTGAATTTCCCTGAATATGTGTATAAAACATGGATTATGACTACTACCTCGCCGGATGCAAGTGCAAAAGTGGACATTACCCTTCAGCATAATTCAGCAGAAGAAGGGAACACCTATTTCAGAAACCGCAGTGAGTCATATATTAGTCGTTACGACCCCAATCTCACAGGATTATGGGATATCATGCCGCCGATGACAACAAATACTCCCGGAAGCATAACCAAAAGAGCTGCCATTTTTGGAGCCTATATGAATACCCGGCTGAATGTGGGTAGCATCAAACCTGTTGAGTATTTCAGCAAATCAGTGATCAAGAAGGATATTGATGAAAATACTCCGGTCAATATCCCCGATGCAATATCTCCCAATGGAGATGGTCTGAACGATACTTATATCATTACCAAACGGCTCCCAACAGATATAGTGCGTTTTGAAGTTTACAGCCGTAATCAGGTTTTGGTTTACCAGGATTTTAATTATCTGAATAACTTCGATGGTACCGGAAATAAGGGAGGGTTTCTGGGAAATACACTTCCGGATGGAATTTATTATTATTTAATCAGTGTGAATGGTGCCAAAGGAATCCCCGGATACCTTGTCATAAACAGGTAGAATGATGAAAAAGGGATACCTACTTGCAATAATCGTATTTCTGAACCTGGTACCTTTCTGGCTTCAGGCACAGCAGCTGCCCCTTTATTCGCAGTATATGTTCAATACGCTGGAGATCAATCCGGCCTATGCAGGCTTCAAGCAGGCGATGCAGTTTACCAGTATCTACAGGAAGCAATTTAACGGAATTAAGGGCGCTCCTCAAACTGCCATGATTTCTGGCGATATGCCAATAGGAGATACCAGGCTGGGTATCGGATTGAAATTGGTCGATGATCGTTTTTCAATTATTCATAGCCTTGGAGCACAGGGATCGATGTCTTACCGCATAGAAGGCGACAATTCGAATATCGCATTCGGTCTGCAGATGGGAGCCCTTAATAATAAAACAGATTTCAGTGAGTTGAATATCACCAGTCCCGGCGATCCGGTATTTGCCCAGAACCTGAATACGCTTACTGCGAATTTCGGAACCGGAATTTTCTTTAATACAGATAAGTTTTATGCCGGACTTTCGGTTCCTAATCTCGTAAGAACGCACCTGCGAAAGACAGATGTGGCACTTTCTGAATATGCTGTGAAACAGGATGCACATATGTATCTGAATGCAGGATATCTGATTACGCTGAATGATAATTTTATTCTGAAGCCTTCATTCCTTTTACGTGGGGTAAAGGGTATTCCATTAAATTACGATATCAACGCCAATGTTTTCTATCGCGAAGCCATGTCGGCAGGGGTATCCTATCGCCAGGGAAGTGCCCTGGTTGGTTTGCTTGATTTCAGGCTGATTCCAACATTACGGTTAGGATATGCTTATGATTATAACCTCGGGCGACTGAATAATTTTGCAAAGGCAACACATGAAATTATTTTAAGGTATCATATCCCATTTGACAGGGATGAATTGATGCCGAGTTATTTGTTTTAAGGGAGTATTTAGTATTGAGATTTGATCCTGGTTCATTTAAAATTTGTTGTTTTGGATGAATAACAGACAACTGAACCAGTATCGTTCATGTCCTCCTTTGGCGGGGGTGCGAAAGGCCTGAGCGAATGAAGGGGGATAAGCATAGCGCTTAGGGATGGTGCTGGATTGGTGACAGGGAATGGGAACCGATTTTAATGGCAATTAGATCCCTCCTGCGTCGGGACAGTGGGTATGAGGGATGACTGTTGTTCGGATGGGCTGCCGGCAGGCTGGAATGACGATCGGCAAGGAATTTAGATATTACTATAAATAAACAAAACACTAATAAATTGGCAAACAGCTTTCAGCTTTCTGCTTTTAGCTTTCTGCTTTCAGCCAATCATTTGACAATTAACGATAACATATTACTTACAACGTACAACGTAACACGTAAAACTTACAAATATGCGTCTAATTAAACTATATTCTTTTGCTCTGATAATTGCATTCATCTTTTCGGCAGGCAAAGCAACGGCCCAGATCAAGATTGGAACGAACGGAACAGTGATAGCCCCCTCATCACTGCTCGAACTGGAAAGTGCTAATCAGGGATTATTACTTCCGCGTATGGCCGATACTGTAGCAATTAACGCGCTCAATCCCCCAAACGGAATGCTGATCTATCTCACTAAGCAACCTGCAGTAGGGTTGTATGTGCGTAAAGTAACCGGATGGGAATACCTGACCGGCTCATTGGGTGGTAATGGCAATTTTACCTCCCTTACTGTATCAGGCGCTGTAACGGCAGGCAGTTTCAGCGGCCCCCTGACAGGTAATGCCAGTTCAGCAACAACTGCAGTTACTGCAACCAATGCTATTAATTCAGCGGTTACTGATGATGTAAATAATACTGCTGTCGTTTTCCCAACATTTGTTACAACTTCACCTGGAAATACCGGATTGAGAACAAGCAGTACCAATCTCAGATTCGTACCTAATACCGGGATTCTGACAGCTTTAGGGTTTAGTGGTCCGCTTACCGGAAATGTTACCGGAACAGCTACCCAGTCTATTGATGCAACCAATGCTGCAAATGTTGCAATTACAAATGACCTCACCAGTAATGCTACCTTTTATCCCACTTTTGTTTCAGGTACAAATGGGAATTTTCCACAAAGAACAAGCAGTGCCAGATTTACCTTTAATCCATCCTCCGGACTTTTGAGTGCAGGCAGTTTCAACGGAACCTGGAATGGTGCCGTTATTGGCAGCCAGTTTGGAGGCACAGGAGTCAATAATCAGGGCAGAACATTAACGCTGCAGGGGAATTTATCTTTAGTAGGGACAAATTCTGTGATATTGCGGTCGAGCGGCCCAACCGATGTAACCTTGCCAACAAGCGGAGAAATTTTGGCCGGGATAAGAGCTTCTCCAACTCTTGATTTTCCTTCGGTTGCTGCCGGTTCATTTTACGAACAAATAACTACTGTTGCCGGTGCTGCTGACGGAGATGCTGTAGTTGTCGGGGTTCCTTCAGCAATAATAAATCTTGGCACATCATTTACTGCATGGGTAAGCGCCCCTAATGTAGTGACTGTAAAAATTACAAATAATTCAGGAGGAATAATAGATCCATTGCCGAATACCTTTAATATCAGAATTATAAAATAGATATCTGCAGGTCAAGCATAAATTTAGCTTTTATTAGCTTTTAATTCTTCAATCTTATTCCGCTCATCCTGCAGTTCCCGGGCAAGTTTTCTTTCCTTTTCATTAGCCTTGCTTTTGAAATCACGGTACTCTGCATTGAGTTCATCATAGCGTTCATTGTATTGTTTCGCTTCATTCAGGGCATTCCTGCTTCTGAGAAAGACAAAAACCAGTGCGGCACCAAATAATATAGACAGTCCCCAGGGTATACTGGTATCAGCAGAATTCTTTATCGAAGTCCCCAAACCATCCAGTTTACCCTTTGCAGATCCCGACTCCTTTATTACCGTTTCCATTTCGGCAATACGCTGTTTAGTTTTTTCCAGTTCAGTTTTGCTCTGTATCAATTGCTGCTTTTGTTGCTGAAGGGTATCATTTATATTTTTCCAGAAAGCTTCAATCTTTGTTTTCTTAATGTTTTTATAAACCTTGTACGAACCTGACTTTACAACCACTTCATTGTATTGCTGGGCAAGTGTGGTATCAGTCTGCCAGGCATAGGTATTAATGCTGAATGTGGTAAATAGTAATACCATCACTTTTTTAAAAAATGTTTTGTTCATAAAGCAAGGATTTGGATACCTAAATATATGTAATTAACTGTTAACAGTTATCAGTTAACGGCTATCAGCAATAGCCAACAGATAACAGCCAACAGATAGCATCCTCTCAAAATTTCCTGTCATCTGAAAATTATTGAAAAATAAACTCGCAACTATTTGATAATTAATAAGACTTTCCTATCTTTGCCCTCCCTTTAAAGGGGTTTACTATGTCTTGAACGAAGCCCTACTGCTTCGATGGACACAAATTGATTAAAGAAAATGTCAGGAATTATTGGAAAAAAAGTAGGAATGACCAGCATTTTCGATGCTGAAGGGAAAAACATCCCTTGTACAGTGATCGAAGCTGGCCCATGCGTAGTTACCCAGCTACGTACCGTCGACAATGACGGCTACAGCGCAGTTCAGTTAGCTTTCGACGACAAGAAAGAGAAAAACACAACCGGTTCATTAAAAGGACATTTCGCAAAAGCAAAGACAACTCCAAAGCGCAAGCTTGTTGAGTTTAAGACTTTTGAGGATGAGAAGTCTTTAGGGGATATTGTGAGTGTTGAAATTTTTGCCGAAGGAGATTTTGTTGATGTAGTTGGTACTTCAAAAGGTAAGGGTTTTCAGGGTGTTGTAAAACGCCATGGATTTGGTGGTGTGGGTGGTCAAACCCACGGTCAGCATAACCGTTTAAGAGCTCCGGGTTCACTGGGTGCTTCTTCATGGCCTTCACGTGTATTCAAAGGAATGCGCATGGCAGGACGTACGGGTGGCGACCGCGTTAAGATTCAAAACCTTCAGGTATTGAAAGTTTACGCAGATCAGAATTTATTAGTAGTTAGCGGTTCAATTCCGGGAGCTAAGGGTTCATACGTAATCGTTGATAAATAAGAAGATGGAAGTTAAGGTTATAAATATATCAGGTAAAGAAACAGGGGCCAAGGTGCAACTTCCTGATGCGATCTTCGCAGTAGAACCCAACGATCATGCGATCTATTTGGACGTAAAGCAGTACTTAGCCAATCAGCGCCAGGGAACTCACAAGTCTAAGCAACGTAATGAAATCGCAGGATCTACCAAAAAATTATACAAGCAAAAAGGTACAGGTGGTGCCCGTGCAGGATCTATCAAATCTCCATTGTTCAATGGTGGTGGTCGTGTATTCGGTCCGCAGCCACGCGACTATAGTTTCAAGCTGAACAAAAAGCTTAAATCTTTAGCCCGTAAATCTGCACTTACATATAAAGCAAAAGACAACAACATTCTTGTATTGGAGCCTTTCACTTTTGATTCAATCAAAACAAAAAGCTATGCAAAGATTGTAGCTGATTTGAAACTAACTGACTCTAAGTCATTATTGGTTTTACCTGCAGCAAATAATAATGTTTATTTATCAAGCAGAAACTTAAAGAAAGCAAAGGTGGTTACCGCAGCTGAATTAAACACTTATGATGTGTTAAATGCAGGTACATTATTGCTTACTACTGAGACTGTTAAAACATTGGAGGAAGCTTTCGCTAAGTAAGATGGAAATTTTAAAGAAACCTATTTTAACTGAAAAAGCATCAGCGTTAACTGAGAAGTTAAACCGCTTTTCTTTCAAAGTTGATCACAAAGCCAACAAATTAGAGATCAAACAAGCGATCGAAAAAATGTATGGTGTGAACATCCAGGCTATCAACACGATAGTTGTTTATGGAAAATTAAAATCACGTAACACTAAAGCAGGTGTTGTAACCGGAAGAACTCCGAAATACAAAAAAGCGATAGTTACGCTGAATGATGGTGAAACTATTGACTTTTACAGCAATATTTAATTAAGACATGGCAGTAAGAAGATTTAAACCGGTTACCCCGGGTACTCGTTTCAGAGTAGGAGGAGTTTTCTCTGATGTAACTACTAACGTTCCTGAAAAATCGTTGGTTACCAGCATCAAGAAGTCCGGCGGTAGAAATAATTCCGGTAAAATGACTATGCGTTATCTCGGTGGGGGACATAAAAAGTCATACCGATTGATTGATTTTAAACGCGATAAAAACGATATCCCCGCAACTGTTGCCACAATAGAGTACGATCCGAATCGTAGTGCACGTATCGCCCTGGTAAATTATGCCGATGGTGAAAAACGTTACATTATCGCTCCGGAAGGCTTAAAAGTTGGAATGAAGATCGTTTCGGGTGAAGCTTCGGCTCCTGAGATTGGAAATGCGCTTCCTTTGAAGAACATTCCTCTTGGATCTATTATTCATAACATTGAGTTAAACCCTGGTCAGGGTGCTATCATTGCTCGTAGTGCAGGTGCTTATGCACAGCTTTCAGCACGTGATGGTAAATATGCGATCATTAAAATGCCATCAGGCGAAACACGTATGATCCTGGCTACCTGTATAGCAACTATCGGAACCGTTTCAAACTCCGAGAAAGCAAATGAAGTATTAGGTAAAGCCGGTAGAAAACGTTGGTTAGGACGTCGTCCAAGAGTTCGTGGTGTGGCTATGAACCCTGTCGATCACCCTATGGGTGGTGGTGAAGGAAGATCATCAGGTGGTCATCCGCGCTCAAGAAAAGGTTTATTGTCTAAAGGCTTTAAAACCCGCGACAAAAAGAAATCGTCTGATCGTTACATCATAGAGAGAAGGAAGAAATAATGGCTCGTTCAATAAAAAAAGGACCCTATATAGATCATAACGTAGCGAAGAAAGTAGCTACGCAGAATGAGGGTAACAAGAAAACTGTGATCAAAACTTGGTCACGCAGGTCAATGATCTCTCCGGATTTCGTGGGCCACACATTTGCGGTACACAACGGAAACAAGTTTATTCCGGTGTATGTAACTGAAAACATGGTTGGACATAAACTTGGTGAATTCGCTCCGACCAGAACATTTAGAGGTCACTCTGATAAGAAAAAATAAACAATGGAAGCAATAGCAAAATTAAATAATTGCCCTACCTCACCACGTAAGATGAGATTGGTTGTTGATCTGATCAGAGGTGAGAGGGTTGAGAAAGCCTTGTATATTTTGAAATATACCAATAAGGAAGCAGCAATACGTGTTGAAAAACTATTATTATCTGCCATCAAAAATTGGGAGTCAAAAAATGAAGGTCAGCGCCCTGAAGACAATGAATTGTTTGTGAAAACAATTATGGTTGATGGCGGACGTCAGTTAAAGAGATTAAGACCAGCTCCTCAGGGTCGCGGACATAGAATTCGTAAGCGTTCTAACCACGTAACTCTGATAGTTGACAGTAAAAACAGTGAACCAAAAACTAAGTAAGGAGAAATGGGACAAAAAGCACATCCAATAGGTAACAGATTAGGAATCATCAAAGGTTGGGATTCTAATTGGTTCGGTGGTAACGATTACTCTGATAAATTAGTTGAGGACGAAAAGATCAGAAAATATCTGGCAGCACGTATTTCAAAAGGCGGTATCTCTAAAGTAGTTATCGAGCGTACTTTGAAGCGTATTACCATTACTATTCACACTGCCCGTCCGGGTATCGTGATTGGTAAAGGTGGTCAGGAAGTTGATAAGATCAAAGAAGAATTAAAGAAACTGACAAAGAAAGACGTACAGATCAATATATTTGAGATCAAACGTCCTGAGTTAGACGCACAATTAGTAGGAGAGGGAGTAGCTAAGCAATTAGAAGCCCGTATTTCTTTCCGTCGTGCCATGAAAACTTCTATCGCATCTACAATGCGTATGGGAGCTGAAGGTATCAAGATTATGTGTTCAGGTCGTTTAGGTGGTGCCGAGATGGCGCGTACCGAGCAATATAAAGACGGACGTGTTCCATTGCATACTTTCCGTGCTGATATTGATTATGCTTTATCTGAAGCGCTTACTACTTATGGTAAGATCGGAGTTAAAGTATGGATCATGAAAGGTGAAGTTTACGGTAAGCGTGATCTTTCTCCAAACATTGGACAGACTACAGGTGTAAAAGGAAGAGGTGCTGAAGGTGGTGCTGCTCCATTTAGCGGTGGTGCTGACAGACGTGGTGGTGAAAGACGTGCAGACGGACGTGGCGGCGACAGACGCGGTGGAGATAATCGTGGTGGTCAGAACCGTGGCGGACAGAACCGTGGTGGACAAGGTGGCCAGAACCGTGGCGGAAACGCAGGTGGTGGTTTCAGAGGAAAGAAATAATTTAGAAAGACATCGTATAACGATAAAAAAATAAGAAGATGTTACAGCCAAAGAGAACGAAGTTCAGAAAGATGCAGAAGGGCAAAATGAAAGGTCTGGCCGGTCGCGGTTCAGAATTAGCCTTCGGTTCTTTCGGGATCAAATCATTAGAGCCGGCCTGGATTACCAGTCGTCAGATAGAGTCTGCTCGTATTGCCGTTACCCGTTTCATGAAAAGGGAAGGTCAGGTTTGGATCCGTATATTCCCTGACAAGCCGGTTACAAAGAAACCAGCTGAGGTACGTATGGGTAAAGGTAAAGGTGCTCCTGAGTATTGGGTAGCAGTAGTTAGACCAGGCAGAATGATTTTTGAAGCTGAAGGCGTGCCTTTGGAAGTTGCAAAAGAAGCCATGCGTTTAGCTGCTCAGAAACTACCTGTTCAGACAAAATTTGTGATCAGAAGAGATTTTGTAGAAGCATAAAGGAGTTAGAAGTATTACGTTATACGTTATACGTGCAAAACGTACATTTAACGTAAAACGTAAAACGTAAAACGTACAACTTAAAGAAAAATGAAAAACTCAGAAATACATGAGCTTACAACTGAAGAAGTTGTGGCCAGAATTAATGAAGAGAAAGCCAATCTCAGCAAAATGAAATTTGCACATACTGTTTCTGCAATCGAAAATCCAACAAGGATTACCAAGATCAGAAAAGATATTGCACGTTTAAACACAGAATTGACTAAGCGCAAGGCGGAAGCAAAAGCATCTGCTACGACAGAGTCCGCTTCTGAATAAATTAAAGTCCAAAATGGAAAGACAATTAAGAAAAACAAGAACCGGGTTGGTAGTAAGCAACAAAATGGAGAAATCTATTGTAGTTGCGGTAGAACGTAAGGTGAAGCACCCGATCTATGGTAAGTTTGTTAAGAAAACTACCAAATTTATGGCTCATGACGAGACTAACACTTGCGGTATCGGTGATACAGTGTTAATTATGGAAACTCGTCCGCTGAGTAAGACCAAGAATTGGAGATTAGTGGAAATTTTAGAAAGAGCTAAGTAACATGGTACAACAGGAATCAAGACTGAATGTTGCTGACAACAGCGGAGCTAAAGAAGTTTTAGTTATCCGCGTTTTAGGTGGTACCGGAAAGCGTTACGCATCCATAGGTGACAAGATCGTTGTCACAGTAAAAAGTGCGCTTCCATCAGGAAACATCAAAAAAGGATCTGTCTCTAAGGCAGTTGTTGTGAGAACAAAAAAAGAGATCAGACGTAAAGACGGATCATATATCCGCTTTGACGATAATGCAGCTGTATTGCTGAACGCTCAGGATGAGCCGCGTGGAACGCGTATTTTCGGTCCTGTAGCAAGAGAGCTACGTGAAAAACAATTCATGAAGATTGTATCATTAGCACCGGAGGTTTTGTAAAATGGAAAAGAAGATAAAATCACAACCTAAATTGAAAATCCGTAAAGGAGACCTGGTACAAGTTACTGCAGGTGATTCTAAAGGTAAACAAGGACAGGTTTTAGAAGTTCAGTTAGCTACTAACCGAGTTATAGTTGAAGGTGCCAATATGGTGTCTAAACATACAAAACCAAGCGCTGCCACTCCAAACGGTGGTATCGTTAAAAAAGAAGCCAGTCTTCATATTTCTAATGTAATGCTGGTTGATGCCAAATCAGGCAAACCAACCCGTATTGGCAAAAAGAAAAATGCTGATGGTAAATCAGTTCGCATCGCTAAAAAATCTGGGGAGGAAATTAAGTAATGGCTTACGTACCAAGATTAAAATCAAAATATAATGAGGAAATCGTTACTGCTTTAAAGGATAAATTCCAGTATAAAAGCGTAATGCAGGTTCCACGTTTACAGAAGATCGCTATCAACCAGGGTGTTGGTGGTGCTTCTACCGATAAAAAGTTAATTGATACTGCAGTAAACGAAATGACCACAATTACAGGTCAGAAAGCGGTTCCTGCAAAATCTAAGAAAGATATTTCTAACTTTAAGTTACGTAAAGGAATGCCGATTGGTGTTCGTGTTACTTTGCGCGACAATCATATGTATGAGTTCCTTGATCGTTTGATCGCTGTAGCTTTACCACGTATCCGTGATTTCAAAGGAATCAATGATAAAGGATTTGACGGACGCGGTAACTATACATTAGGAATTACCGAGCAGATCATCTTCCCCGAGATCAATATTGATCAGATCAATAAGATCATGGGTATGGATATCACTTTCGTAACTACTGCTAAAAATGATGTTGAAGCATTAGAATTACTTAAGCAATTTGGTTTACCATTTAAGAATCAAAACACAAATCAACAATAATGGCTAAAGAAGGTGTAAAAGCACGTGAAGTAAAACGTGCCAGATTAGTTGCCAAGTACGCAGATAAAAGAGCAGCACTTAAGGCTGCGGGAGATTTCGAAGGTCTGGATAAATTACCAAAGAACTCTTCTCCGGTACGTTTGCACAACCGTTGTAAATTAACCGGTCGTCCTCGTGGTTATATGCGTCAGTTTGGTATATCAAGGGTAACATTCCGCGATATGGCATTGGCAGGTAAGATCCCGGGAGTACGTAAGGCATCCTGGTAGAGTTGACAGTTGACAGTTGAGAGTTGACAGTTGCAATCGTCTGGTATGATTGTGCTGATACCTGACAGCTGATACCTGACAGCCCCAAAAAAATGAGTATTAACCGATGGCAGGTCCAAGGAAACCACCATCATAAACAATAAATAATGAATACAGATCCAATAGCAGATTATCTTACAAGAGTAAGGAATGCCATTAAGGCTAACCACCGCGTTGTAGAGATTCCTGCATCCAACCTGAAAAAAGAAATGACAAAAGTTCTTTTTGACAAAGGTTACATCACTAATTACAAGTTTGAGGATAACAACGTTCAGGGTACGATTAAGATCGCTCTGAAGTACAATCCGATCACTAAAATTTCGGCTATTCGTAACATTTCACGTGTAAGTACTCCGGGATTAAGAAGATATGCTGGTGTTGAAAACATGCCACGCGTATTAAATGGTTTAGGTATCGCTATTCTTTCTACTTCTAAAGGTGTTATGACTGATAAAGAAGCAAGAAGTTTGAATATCGGCGGTGAGGTTTTATGTTACGTTTATTAATAGGAGGATAAGAGATGTCAAGAATAGGAAAAGCCCCGATTAATATTCCGGCCGGAGTTACAGTTACAGTTTCTGAAACTAATGTTGTAACCGTTAAAGGTCCAAAAGGTCAGTTAACTCAGGATGTAGATACAGATATTAAGATCAGCCAGGAAGATGGTATCTTAACTGTTCAGCGTCCGTCTGAGCAAAAACGTCATAAAGCTCTTCACGGTTTATACCGTTCATTGATCAATAACATGGTTGTTGGTGTAACTGAAGGTTATAAAACTCAGCAGGAACTTGTAGGTGTTGGTTACCGTGCTACTAACGTAGGTAATACACTGGATCTGGTATTAGGATTTTCTCACCACTTCGTGTTTGAATTACCGAAGGAGATCAATGTAACTACTACATCAGAAAAAGGTAAGAATCCTGTCATTATATTAGAGAGTATCGACAAACAATTACTGGGACAGGTAGCAGCGAAAATCCGCTCATTACGTACTCCTGAACCTTATAAAGGAAAAGGTATTAAATTTGTTGGTGAAGTATTAAGAAGAAAAGCTGGTAAATCAGCCGCTAAAAAATAATCGATATGGCAGGAATTAAATTATCTCGCAGAGAGCGAATCAAAAGAGGAATCAGAAAGAGATTAACAGGTTCTGCAGAGCGCCCGCGTCTGTCAGTTTACAGAAGCAATAAAGGGATCTATGCTCAGATTATCGATGATAATAGCGGAAAAACCATTGTATCAGCATCATCTTTATCAAAAGATTTTACTGCAAACGGTAACAAATCTGAACAGTCTAAAGCAG
This sequence comes from Daejeonella sp. H1SJ63, assembly GCF_029360775.1. Taxonomy (GTDB): domain Bacteria; phylum Bacteroidota; class Bacteroidia; order Sphingobacteriales; family Sphingobacteriaceae; genus Daejeonella. The sequence goes on from NZ_JARKMZ010000001.1 coordinate 17,017, forward strand.
TTGGTAAATCAGTAGCAGAGAAGGCATTAGCAGCAGGCATCAGCCAGGTTGTTTTTGACAGAAATGGTTACCTGTACCATGGCCGTGTTAAATCATTGGCAGAAGGTGCACGTGAAGCTGGTTTAGTATTTTAATTTAGCATCGGTTACAGCGATCATTATCAAATAATCGGTGTTATCATAAAATAAAGAGAATGTCAACTATCAATATAAAAAGAGTAAAGTCAAGCGAAATTGAATTAAAAGATCGCTTAGTTAGCATCCAGCGTGTTGCTAAAGTTACCAAAGGTGGACGTACCTTCAGTTTTTCAGCTATCGTTGTGGTAGGAGATGAAAACGGAATCGTAGGATTCGGTCTTGGTAAAGCAAAAGAGGTTACTGAGGCTATTGCTAAAGGAATTGATGATGCTAAGAAAAACCTGGTGAAGGTTCCTATTATCAATGGTACTGTTCCTCATGAGCAGATCGGTAAATATTCAGGAGGTTTCGTATTCATTAAACCAGCTGCTCCGGGTACCGGTGTTATTGCTGGTGGTGCAATGCGTGCGGTTCTTGAAAGTGCCGGTGTACATAACGTACTTGCTAAGTCTAAAGGTTCTTCTAACCCGCATAACGTGGTTAAAGCAACAGTTGTGGCATTATCACAATTACGTGATGCTTACACTGTAGCTCAGCAACGTGGTGTTAATTTAAATAAAGTATTTAACGGATAATCATCATGGCTAAGATTAAAATAACCCAGATTAAAAGCGTTATCGACAGAAGCGAGCGTCAGAAAAGAACTATGCAGGCTTTAGGTTTGAAAAAACTGAACCAGTCTGTAGAGGTTGAAGCTAATCCGGCAATTATCGGAATGGTGAGAAAAGTTAATCATTTAGTAGCAGTAGAAAGTATCTGATCATGAACTTAAGTAACTTACAACCTGCAGAAGGTTCAACAAAAAATAGAAAACGTATCGGTCGTGGTACCGGTTCAGGTCGCGGTGGAACTTCCACCCGTGGTCATAAAGGTGCCGGATCCCGTTCAGGATACAAGAGCAAGATCGGTTTTGAAGGTGGTCAAATGCCTTTACAGCGCCGTTTGCCTAAGGTAGGATTCAATCCGATTAATCGTACAGAATATGTAAGTATTAATCTGGATGCATTACAGGGCCTTGCTGATAAATATAATTTAACTGCAATTGATTTTGATACATTCAGAGAGCATGGTTTAGCTTCTAAGAATGATCTTGTTAAAATCTTAGGCAGAGGTGAAGTAAAATCCAAACTGGATGTTAAAGCCCATGCTTTCTCAGCATCTGCTCAAAAAGCAATTGAAGCTGCTGGTGGTGCAATAGCTAAATTATAATTATTCATGAAGAAGCTTTTTACAACGCTATCCAACATCTGGAAGATTGAAGACTTAAGAGCGCGGATTTTATTCACGCTCTTATGCCTTTTAATTTATAGAATAGGTTCATTTATTGTAATTCCCGGAGTTGATTCTGCTTCACTTGACAGTGGACAGGCTAAAGAAGGATTACTTGGATTGCTGAATATGTTTGCCGGTGGATCTTTTTCCCGTGCATCTATTTTTGCATTGGGTGTAATGCCATATATTTCTGCATCTATCGTAGTGCAGTTATTGGGTATTGCAGTTCCGTATTTCCAGAAGCTGCAGAAAGAAGGTGAAAGCGGCCGTAAAAAGATTAATCAGGTTACACGCTATCTGACCATTATTATTACTGCATTGCAGGCAATTGGTTATGTACGTTCCCAGATCAGTCCTGATGCCCGTCTTTTATCAGAACCATTATTTACTGTATCTTCAATGTTCATCCTTACTGCCGGAACCATGTTTGTTATGTGGTTAGGTGAGAAGATTACAGACAAGGGTATAGGTAATGGTATTTCTTTGATCATCATGACTGGTATCATTGCACAATTACCGTTCGGTATTATTTCTGAGTTTACGTCACGTATGGGTGCTCAGGGCGGTTTGATCTCATTTATTGTTGAGATTGCAGCTCTGTTCCTTATCGTAATGTTTACCATCCTGATTGTTCAGGGTGTCAGAAAAATTCCTGTACAGTATGCAAAGAAGATCGTTGGTGCTAAACAATATGGTGGTGTACGTCAGTATATTCCTTTAAAGGTTAATGCTGCAGGGGTTATGCCGATTATTTTTGCTCAGGCAATTATGTTCATTCCAACTACTATCGGATCATTCTTCCCATCTGCGCAATCATCATTCCTGACTGCATTCAGCGATTATACTTCTTTAACGTATAACCTGACTTTTGCTTTCATGATCATTGCCTTTACTTTCTTCTATACCGCTATCACTGTTAACCCGGTTCAGATGTCGGATGATATGAAGAAAAATGGAGGTTTCGTACCTGGAGTAAAACCTGGTGCAACTACCGGTGCATATATTGATGAAGTTATTTCTAAAATTACTCTTCCCGGATCTGTATTTCTGGCAATAATCGCAATTATGCCTTCTATTGCAATTATCCTGGGTGTTAACAGTCAGTTCGCAAATTTCTATGGCGGTACTTCATTGTTAATTCTTGTAGGGGTAGTTCTTGATACTTTACAGCAGATCGAAAGTCATTTATTAATGCGTCACTATGACGGTTTAATGAAGACCGGAAGAATTAAAGGACGTACTCCTGTTCAGGCAGGTGGTCCGGCAATTTAAGATTCATGTCTAAGATCTATTACAAATCTTCTGAAGATATTGAGAAAATCAGGGAAAGCTCCCTGCTTGTATCAAAGAGCCTTGCCGAAGTGGCAAAGCTTATCGGTGAGGGAGTAAAGACTATTCAACTTAATAATTTAGCTGAGGAATTCATCCGTGATCACGGAGGAATTCCGGCTTTTTTAAACTATAACGGATTTCCATATTCACTTTGTATTTCACTGAATGACCAGGTTGTTCATGGTTTCCCGGGAGAGTATGTAATCAAAGACGGAGATATTGTTTCTGTTGACTGCGGAGTTATTCTGAATGATTTTTACGGAGACTCCGCTTATACTTTCCCAATCGGGAATGTGGCTGCAGAAACCTTGCGTTTGCTTCAGGTAACTAAAGAATGCCTGAATCTGGCAATTGATAAGGCGGTTGTAGGGATGAGGATCGGTGATGTGGGCTATGCCGTTCAGGAGCATGCAGAAAAGAACGGTTTCGGTGTAGTTAAGGAACTGGTTGGTCATGGTGTAGGAGTTAAGTTGCATGAAAAACCGGAGGTTCCAAACTATGGAAAGCGCGGCTCAGGTATTAAACTGGAAGAAGGAATGGTTATCGCAATTGAGCCGATGATCAATGCCGGACGTGCCGGAGTTAAATTCTGGGATGATGGATGGACAGTAAGTACCGTAGATAAGAAACCTTCTGCTCATTATGAGCATACGGTTGCGATAAAAAAGGGCAAAGCAGACGTACTTTCGACATTTGATTACATTGAGGAAGTTTTAAAACAAAAAGATTAAATATTAAAATTTTTTATTTAATTTTGCATCCCTGATACGAAGGGCTGATTGGTTCATAATCTGTTATAAATACTCTTGTTTTATAGGGTTTTAATGATAGAACAAAATAAATGAAGCTTCGGAGCTTTTTAAATTCAGGAGAAATTAAAGAAATATATGGCCAAACAGGCTTCAATTGAACAAGACGGTATAATCAGAGAAGCATTGTCAAATGCAATGTTTCGTGTTGAGCTGGAAAACGGGCATGAGATCATTGCTCACATCTCAGGAAAGATGAGAATGCACTACATTAAGATCTTACCAGGTGATAAAGTGAAACTTGAAATGTCTCCATATGATTTAAGTAAAGGCAGAATAACATACAGATATAAATAAGAAGATGAAAGTTAGAGCATCAATCAAAAAACGTAGCGCTGATTGTAAGGTGATTCGTCGTAAAGGAGTACTTTACGTGATTAATAAGAAGAACCCTAAATTTAAGCAACGTCAGGGATAAAATATTGACAGGAATAGATGATGATCCGTTAAAGTGGTAATCATTGTTTATTCATTCAATCATTAACTATAAATATGGCAAGGATAGCAGGTATTGATTTACCAAGAAACAAAAGAGGAGAGATCGGACTTACTTACATTTTCGGTATCGGAAGGGCAACCGCACAAAGGATCCTGAATGATGCAGGAATTGATGTAAACATTAAAGTACAGGACTGGACCGATGATCAATTAGCAGCAATTCGTGGTTTCATTAACGATGAGATCAAAGTTGAAGGAGCGTTACGTTCCGAAGTTCAGTTAAACATTAAACGTTTAATGGACATCGGTTGTTACCGTGGTTTACGTCACCGTAAAGGGTTACCTGTTCGTGGTCAGCGTACCAAGAACAACTCACGTACCCGTAAAGGAAAGCGTAAGACAGTTGCAAACAAGAAAAAAGCTACTAAATAGTAATTAGATATGAGTATTGAGTATTGAGATATGGGAATATCAGCAATACCCTGCTCATGATTATAAAAAGAAATAGATATGAGTGCCGGGATCAGGTCTCAAGTCTCATATCTCAAATCTAAAAAAATGGCAAAAACTAAAAAAGTTACCAAAAAACGTATTGTTGTTGTTGAACCGATTGGTGAAGCACATGTGAATGCTACATTCAACAATATCATTATTACCCTAACTAATCTTCAGGGACAGACTATTTCATGGTCTTCGGCCGGTAAGATGGGTTTCAAAGGTTCTAAGAAAAATACTCCTTATGCTGCCGGACAAGCTGCAAGTGATTGCGGTAAAGTTGCATATGATCTTGGACTGCGTAAAGTTCAGGTTTATGTAAAAGGTCCTGGTTCTGGTCGTGAGTCAGCTATCCGTACTCTACAGACTGCAGGTATCGAAGTAACTACTATCCAGGACATCACTCCGCTTCCACACAATGGTTGCCGTCCTCCAAAAAGAAGAAGAGTTTAATATAAATAATCAATTTTTAAAGCTAAGATTCAGCAGCTACAGGCTGCATGATACTTTAAAAACACACAAACATGGCTAGATACACCGGACCGAAGTCCAAAATCGCCCGTAGATTCAGAGAACCAATTTTTGGTCCTGATAAGGCATTAGAAAGAAAAAATTATCCTCCGGGAATGCCTGGTACCTCAAGAAAAAGAGGTAAGCAATCAGAATTTGCTGTGCAGTTAATGGAGAAGCAAAAAGTTAAATACACTTATGGTGTATTGGAACGTTATTTCGAGAACCTTTTCCACAAAGCTTCTGCTAAGGAAGGAATTACCGGAGAAAACTTACTTAAGTTTTTGGAAGCTCGTTTAGATAATACTGTTTATCGTTTAGGTATTGCTCCAAGCCGCTCTGCTGCCCGTCAGTTAGTTGGTCATAAGCATATCACCGTTAATGGTGAAGTTGTGAACATTGCTTCTTACTCAGTGCGTCCGGGTGATGTGATTGCAGTACGTGAGCGTTCTAAATCTCTGGAAGCTATTGCTAATTCAGTAGCTGGCAGAACTATCAATAAATTCAGCTGGTTAGAGTGGGATGCAAATTCCTTAACAGGTAAATTCCTGAACTATCCGAGCCGTGATGAGATTCCTGAGAATATCAAGGAAAATCTGATCGTCGAGTTGTACTCTAAGTAATATAAGCGGCCCTGTTCTTCGGAACAAGGCCATTATTACATAACATTAACTATTCATTAGCAAAATATTAAATGGCAATTTTAGCATTTCAGAAACCTGATAAAGTTATCATGCAGAAATCTACGGATTTCGACGGAACATTTGAGTTCAGACCTTTAGAGCCTGGTTTCGGTGTTACCATTGGTAATGCTTTACGAAGAATACTTTTATCTTCCCTGGAAGGTTTTGCAATCACTTCAGTACGTTTCTCAGGCGTTTCTCACGAATTCTCTACTATTAAAGGGGTTGTGGAAGATGTAACCGAGATCATCCTTAATCTGAAGCAGGTTCGTTTCAAGAAAACAGGCGATTCAGGTGATTCTGAGAAAATCTTCGTGATTGTAAATGGTCAGGATCAATTCAAAGCCGGCGATATTACCAAGTTCTCAAATAACTTTGAGGTTCTTAATTCTGATCTTGTTATCTGTAACATGGAGTCTTCAGTAACTCTGGAGATTGAATTGACAGTAAACAAAGGAAGAGGTTATATTTCTGCTGAGGAAAATAAAAATGCAGATGCCGCATTAGGTGTTATTGCTATTGATTCGATCTATACTCCAATCAAAAACGTAAAGTATTCAATTGAAAACTTCCGTGTTGAGCAGAAGACAGATTATGAGAAATTAGTTCTTGATATTGCTACTGATGGTTCAATCCATCCTGAAGAAGCATTAAAGGAAGCTGCTAAGATTCTTATCCACCACTTCATGTTATTCTCTGACGAGAACATCATGCTTGAGTCTCAGGCTAAAGAAGAAACTAAAGAAGTTGATGAGGAAATCCTGCATATGCGCAAGATCCTTAAGATGGAATTAGTTGACCTTGACCTTTCAGTTCGTGCATTAAACTGCTTAAAGGCAGCGGATATCCGTTCACTGGCTGATCTTGTTTCTTATGATGTGGCTGATATGCTTAAGTTCAGAAACTTTGGTAAGAAATCATTAACTGAGATCCAGGACTTAGTAAAATCTAAAGGTTTATCTTTCGGAATGAACCTTTCAAAATTTAAATTAGACGAAGAATAATAAGCGAAATGCATAATTCCCGATCCCGAAAGGTTGATCGACGGTATGCACGTGCAAAACCTAACAAACAATGAGACACGGTAAAAAAGTAAACCATTTAAGTCGTACTGACAGTCACCGCAAAGCGATGCTGGCAAATATGGCTTCTTCGCTTATCTTACACAAGCGTATCACTACTACATTAGCTAAAGCAAAAGCTTTGCGTGTATATGTTGAACCAATCATTACAAAATCAAAAGACGATACTACTCACTCACGTCGTACGGTATTTAGTTACCTGCAGAACAAAGATGTAGTTTCTATCCTTTTCCGTGATGTTGCAGCTAAAGTTGCTAACCGTCCGGGTGGTTATACCCGTATTCTGAAAATGGGTAACCGTTTAGGTGATAATGCTTCTATGGCTTTAATTGAGCTTGTTGATTACAACGAGATCTACAAATCTGGTGAAGCAGCGGCTGAGAAGAAAACTACTCGTCGTCGTGGTTCAAAAGCTAAGAAAGCTGATGCTCCTGCTGCGAAAACTGCTCCAAAAGCAGAAGTTGCTGAAGAAGTTGTTGAGGCTCCGGTTGAGGAAACTCAGGCTCCTGCAGTTGAAACTGAAGAGAAAAAAGAAGAATAGTATTTCTTCACTTATATTTATGAAGCCTGCTCAGATGAGCAGGCTTTTTTTGTACTTTCCCATCCTGAAAAACCTGAATTTGAATGTTCAGGTGATGAAAAATTATCTCTGATATCTAATTTCAGGGAACTTATAAGTTCTGATGTTCCTTACTGAATTAAGGACTACAGCACTGGCAATAGATAAGTATTGATAAGCAACCATAATTAATTATTGAATTAATCTGCCATCCTGTCATTTTGAAAATGACTGATTTGGATAGGTTCAGCTTAAAAATACTGTCATTATTGGTTATGTTTTATTTGGCACAAGGCTTGTTAATTAACCCATGTTAAACTAAAACAAATTAAAGAGGGTTAATATGGCAAAGATAATTGGTATAGACTTAGGAACTACAAATTCATGCGTATCAGTAATGGAGGGTAATGAGCCTGTAGTTATTCCAAACAGTGAAGGTAAGCGTACTACGCCTTCAATTGTGGCATTTGTTGATAATGGAGAGCGTAAGGTAGGAGATCCGGCAAAACGTCAGGCGATCACCAACCCAACTAAGACCATATCTTCAATCAAGCGATTTATGGGTAATAGCTTCGCAGAAGTAAGTAATGAAATTTCGCGTGTACCTTACACCGTTGTTAAAGGTGATAATAATACTCCGCGTGTAAAGATCGATGATCGTTTATATACTCCGCAGGAGATCTCTGCAATGGTATTGCAGAAAATGAAAAAGACTGCTGAAGACTTCCTGGGCCAGGAAGTGAATGAAGCTGTTATTACTGTTCCTGCATATTTCAATGATGCTCAGCGTCAGGCTACTAAAGAAGCAGGTGAGATCGCAGGATTAAAAGTTTCACGTATCATCAATGAGCCAACCGCTGCAGCATTAGCTTACGGTCTGGATAAAGCTCATAAGGATATGAAGATTGTTGTGTTTGATTGTGGTGGTGGTACACATGACGTATCAGTTCTTGAGCTTGGTGATGGCGTATTTGAAGTAAAATCTACTGATGGTGATACCCATCTTGGTGGTGATGACTTTGATGCTGTGATTATCGACTGGATGGCAGATGAATTTAAGAGCGATGAGGGCATTGATCTGCGTAAAGATCCAATGGCACTTCAGCGTTTGAAAGAAGCTGCTGAGAAAGCTAAAATTGAGTTATCAAGTACTTCTCAGACTGAGATCAATCTTCCATACATTTCTGCCGGTGATGGTATGCCAAAGCACCTTGTTAAAACATTGACACGTGCTAAATTTGAGCAGCTTGCCGATAGTCTGATCAAACGTACTATTGAACCTTGTAAAAAAGCGTTGAAAAATGCAGGTTTAAGTACTTCAGATATTGATGAGATCATTTTAGTAGGTGGTTCTACCCGTATCCCTGCTATCCAGGATGCAGTAAAAGCATTTTTTGGCAAAGAGCCTTCTAAAGGAGTGAATCCGGATGAGGTTGTTGCTATCGGTGCAGCTATCCAGGGTGGTGTATTAACCGGGGAGGTTAAAGACGTATTATTACTTGATGTAACCCCGCTTTCTCTTGGTATTGAAACTATGGGTGGTGTAATGACCAAACTGATCGAAGCCAATACCACTATTCCATCAAAGAAATCGGAAGTGTTCTCAACAGCATCTGATAACCAGCCTTCTGTAGAGATTCATATCCTGCAGGGTGAGCGCCCAATGGCCAATCAGAACAGAACTATCGGAAGATTTCACCTTGATGGTATTCCACCTTCACCGCGTGGCATTCCTCAGATTGAAGTAACTTTTGATATCGATGCGAATGGTATCCTTCATGTTGCTGCAAAAGATAAGGCAACCAATAAAGAACAAAAAATTCGTATTGAAGCTTCTTCAGGTTTAACTGATGAAGAGATCAAGAAGATGAAAGATGAAGCAGAGGCAAATGCAGAAGCAGATAAGAAAGCACGTGAAGAAGTTGAAAAGCTGAATGCTGCCGATGCGCTGATCTTCTCAACTGAAAAGCAACTGAAAGAGTATGGTGATAAATTATCTGATGATAAGAAAGCGCCTATCGAAGAAGGCTTGAAGAAATTGAAAGATGCTCATGCAGCTAAAGATTTCGCAAGTATTGATACTGCTCAGGCTGAGCTTCAGGCTGCATGGAATGTAGCTTCTGAAGAGATGTACAAAGCTTCTCAGGGAGCTGAAGGTGCACCTCAGGGTGAAGCTTCAGCACAGGATGCAAGTGATCATGTAACTGACGTCGATTTCGAAGAAGTAAAAGAAGACGATAAGAAGTAATTCTGATCATATATTTTTAAACAGGCCGCTCCGATAAGGGCGGCCTGTTTTGTTATTTATTATTTTTAAGATAATTATAGATAATAACAGGGAATGCAGTGTATTCAGGAGTGATTAAGCCTTTAATTTTTGTGTTTATATCCGGCTTTGGCTCGTTGGTCTGCTTTGCCCAATCAGTCCCGGATCCGATCCTGCTTAAGCAGGAAAAAATCAGCTCCCCGGGCTGGGATTATTTTATCGATAAAGTAATTGATGATCGTGCTCAGGGACAGTCATTTGCCAATATCTGGTATGCAGGAGAGGGGCTGAAAGCAAGAAGCTATCCCATAGATATTGCCGGAGGAAGTGGTAATGCGCTTCGTGAATTTCTGCAGGGCGGATTGCCGAGAAATACTGCAGGAACCGCTATTAATATCCGAATTCTGGAATGTAAAATCAGGGAAACAAATCAGGATAACACTGTTTCGGGGCAGATTCTTTTAAAACTTCAATTTGAGCTTCAGAAAAACTGGGGAGTTCAGCCCTTAACCACCTACAGCACGTCACTGAAGTATGCCCGTTCAATTCAAAGGCCCGACCGTATCGAACCTGCATTGAGAACAATGTTGGGGAATAGTCTGAAATTTATTCAGGAATGGGTAAAGAAAGAGTCGGCGACAAATATTGTACTTGCCAGAAGTGTAAAGCTATCGTTCACTGATTATCAGAAACAAGATCCGGATACAGTATACTATCAGAAATCGAGACCTTTAAATTTTAATGATTTTAGGGCGAAAGTACCGCAAAATTCAAGATACCATGCGGCTATTTTTCCCTCTTTTGGTTATGATATGATACAGAATTTTAACAATGGTATCATACAGGTGCAGATCGATCTGAAAGTGTATATGGTTAAAAGTGCTTCCTGGGCATTACAGTTCATAAAGAACCCCTATAGCCTCAATCATGAACAACGCCATTTTGATCTGGTTAAAGTAATCGCAGAGCGGTTTAAGAAAAAACTGGCTTCAGAGCAATTAAGCCCTGATAACTATGAAGGAATCATCAATTTTGAGTATCTGGAGTTTTACAGACAGATGAATCAGATACAGGAAAAATATGATGAGGAGACCGGGCACGGTACGAACAGGATTATGCAGGATGTTTGGAACCGGCGTATAGATCGTGATCTGAAAGAATTGTAGGGCAGCTCAGGGATTTGAGGGGATATAGGTACTTAAATGATAATCCCTGATGTTTAAATCACATCAGGGATTATTTAAGTTATTCCCAGAGATTATCAGGATACTCTCCCGAATCAACCAGCCTGTCTATATTTTCCTGAACAAATGGCTTATCTTCTACATAGGTTACACCAAACCATTGGGTTTGTGTAGGAATAACCCTGAAACTTGCCTGTTTATTTCTGATCAGCTTCTCAGCAACTATCGCAATGAAAAACTCTGCTTTGGGATTATCTGTATGTGATAATGCAAACTCTTTGAACATGCTTGCAGACAATTCAAATATTTTAGGTGTAAAACCCCAGAAATTCATAGATACTCTGGTTTCTGCCTGTAATGGATACTGGCGGCCGTCTTCTTCAAAAACGATTCCCTTATTTCCAGATTCATCATTCTTGAAATATACTTTTGTACGTTCGTGGATCTCAGTAAGATTGCCATCTGCATCCACGTCACATACTCCTCTTGATACTGAGCCATGTTCAGATAAGGTCTTGTCAATCTGGAACCCGATCATTGAGAACTGAGAGTCGGTAACTTCATTATTCAGAAAATCGGCTATCTTCTGATAAGATTCCCTTCCATAAAAATCATCTGCATTGATTACACAGAAAGGTTCCTTAACTGCATCTCTGGCAGCCAGAACCGCATGTGCAGTTCCCCATGGTTTAGCTCTTTCTATTTCAATGTCGATTCCGAATGGTTTGAGATCAAAGGATTGAAATACGTAATCAGTTTCAATCTTTCCTTTTAGTTTTGGTTCAAAAATATTTCTGAAATTTTCGGCAAATTCTTCACGGATAATGAAGACAACTTTTCCGAAGCCGGCTTTGATGGCATCATAAATTGAATATTCAATAATTGTTTCTCCGTTTGGCCCGAATCCGTCTGTTTGCTTCATACTGCCATAACGACTTGCCATTCCTGCTGCCAGGATCACTAAAGTGGGTTTCATGCTTGTACTTATTCTATGTTTATTTAAAATCTTGTTTATCTGCTGTTCAACGCTGTTTTAATAGCGGCCTCTGCTTCTTTTCCCTGTCAGCATCCCGAACAGCCCTCTGACGATTGCTGTACCTATTTGTCGTGTAATCGGTGCATTGATTACTTTTTCAAAGGTACTTTTTTCTACTCTTCCCGCATTGGCCGGTTTACTTTGGTTTATTTCTTCTTCGGCTTCAAGTTTTTCATTTATTCTTTGGGTCAGAATATCATAAGCACTGATTGGATCAATAACTTCCTGATATTTTTGATATAGCGAACTCGACTGCATCAGGGTGTCAAGATCTGCTTCTGACAGGGGACCCATTATTGCTCTTGGCGGACTAAGATGAGTTGCCACCACCTCAGTAGGGATCCCTTTTTCATTCAGAACAGTGACCAGTGCCTGCCCTGTTCCTAATGATGTAAGTATACGGTCTATTTCATAGAAGTCTGACCTTGGGTAAGTATTTACTGTTTTTTTGAGTGCTTCAACATCGTTCGGGGTAAATGCTCTCAGGGCATGCTGAACTCTGTTGCCTAATTGACCTAAAATACTTTCCGGAACATCCATTGGGGTTTGGGTACAGAAAAATACTCCGATACCTTTTGAGCGGATCAGTCTGATGATGGTTTCAATCTGTTCAAGAAATGCTTTCGGGGAATCCTTAAACAGTAAATGTGCTTCATCAAAGAAGAATACCAGCTTTGGTTTGTCAAGGTCTCCGGCTTCGGGCATTGTATAAAATATCTCTGCCAGTAAGCTTAATAAAAAGGTTGAAAATAATACGGGCTGATTCTGTACGTCAGAAATATTAAGCAAACTGATTACACCCTTTCCATCAATTCTGTTAATCAAATCCTGGATATCGAACGATTTTTCACCAAATATCCGGGACAAGCCCTGTTGTTCAATCGCAACAATCTTCCGGAGGATGGTTCCGGCCGTGGCTCCTGAAATACTTCCGTAGCTTTCTTTGATTTCGGCAGCTCCTGGACCGTCAGATAAATAGGAAACGACTTTTTTCAGATCATTCAGATCAACCAGTTGCAGTTTATGATCATCAGCGTATTTGAAAATCACAGCCATTACACCTGCCTGAGTATCATTCAGCTCAAGGATTTTGGAGAGTAAAACCGGGCCGAATTCAAAAACCGTGGCACGCATCTGTGCACCGTGCTTTCCACTGAGGGAATATACTTCCACAGGAAATCCGCTGGAAATGAATGGTTTATTTAATGCTGTAGCCCTTTCTTCAATTCCTGAATTATTGATCCCGGGATGGTTAAGTCCTGAAAGATCACCTTTAACATCCAGCATAAATACAGGAACTCCAGCATCAGAAAGCTGTTCGGCAAGCAGCTGCAGGGTTCGTGTTTTTCCTGTTCCTGTTGCTCCGGCTATTAAACCGTGACGGTTCATCATTTTCAGAGGAAGATTAACCTCTGCATCAGCAATAACCTCTCCGTCAAGTATACCGGCACCCAGATAAATACCTGATCCCTGGCTTGTATAGGATTTTTTTATCTTATCAATAAAGGCAGAAGTTCTTTCCATGGTAATGAATAATTAGTAAAGAAAATATTTTAATATTAACGGCCTATTTATTTTTTACGTATTTATCGAGCCATTGATTCATTTCCCACATCATATGCATGACAGATTCTTTTGCACGGTATCCATGAGATTCTGAAGGCAGTAATACCAGACGTGCTGTAGCTCCATGTCCTTTGAGTGCACTGTACATTCTTTCACTTTGCATAGGGAATGTGCCGGTATTATTATCAGCTTGTCCGTGTATCAGTAGAATAGGTGTTTTAATCTTATCTGCATAAGAAAAAGGAGACATTTTAGCGTACACTGCAGGTGCCTGCCAGTAGGTTCGTTCTTCAGCCTGAAACCCAAATGGAGTAAGGCTTCGGTTATAGGCACCGCTTCTTGCTATACCTGCAGCAAACAGATCAGTATGTGCCAGCAGATTCGCAGTCATGAATGCACCATAGGAATGACCACCAACCGCAATGCGTTTTTTGTCGCTGACACCCATTTTTGTCAGTTGGGTAATTGCTGCTTCTGCATTGTATCTGATCTGTTCAACAAATGTGTCGTTTGGCTCCTGATTGCTTTCACCAACAATTGGCATATCAGCATTGTCGAGGATGGCATATCCCTGTGTAACAAGGTAAACAGGAGAACCCGCACTGAGGGTGCTGAATTTGTAAGGCGAGCCTTTTACCTGCCCTGCAGCTGCTGCGGTTTTAAATTCTCTGGGATATGCCCAGATCAATGTGGGTAAAGGAGCATCTCCGCTTTTAAAACCTGCAGGTAAATACAGAGTGCCACTCAGGTTGATTCCGTCAAGACGGGTATAATTTAACTGTTGTTTCTGCACACCTTTTAAATCCGGATATGGATCAGAAAAGTTAGTAATCCTGCCTGAACTTTTATCCTCAGTATTATAGGTAAAGTAATTCAGTACTGTGTCTTTTGCCTCTCTGCTTATAATGATGTTTTTCTCATTATTGAAGAATACGGGACGCTCATAATATGGGGCAGAAGAACGGAAGAGGGTATCCTGTAATTTTGTTTTGATGTTAAATTTTAAAACGAAGGGGCGGTCACCTTCTGGTGATGCACCATCACTGATACTGAATATTGCGACATTGTCAGGATCGCTGATCCGCTTCAGGGCATTAAATTCGGTGAGCAGAACTTGCCGGTTATATTCATTCTTACGGGTTACAAAAGTACCCGGATCGCTGTATCCGTCTTCATAATAACGATCATAAAGATTTACCCTGAATGTCTCATTGGAAGGTTTAATGAATGATCTCCTTTCAAAACGGGTCTTCCACCATCTTTCGGTCATTATGGCTACCTTGTCGTCGCCCCAGTGTATTGAATTGAACCTGAAATAACAATCAGCAAGTTTAAGTGCATTCTGATTGAACGGAGCTTCCAGTGTATATAACATATCCCTGATAATAGCCTGCTGTGATGGATTTCCCTTATCCTGAGCTTCTACCCAATACAGAACCGCTCCTTTATCAGTACGCCAGCCAAACTCTCTCGGCCCTTCGGGTACGCCATCAAAGCCTGCCGGGATATTTTCAGCAAGTGGGGCATCATATAGTTTTTTAACGAGCTTGCCTTTTTGATCATACAAAGAGGTACTGTATGGAAAGCGGGCGATTGGAACCTGATAAGAGTAGGGCCTGCTGATGTTAGATAAAAGAAGATATCGTCCGTCAGGAGAATATTCCATATTCCGTATGATATGCGGCTGCAGATACTCTTCACTGCTTCCATCCAGTTCTACAATTCTTAGCTGCGAATGGAAATAATGATCGAACAGACTTTCGTCATACGGATTCTTCAGCAGATCCTGATAGGTTGGAACCGGAGCTGCTTTGCCGGTGTTTTCCTGAATAAGCGGCCCTGAGGGAATATTGTCAGGTTCCTGTGGTAATTTCTGATTGTCAGGAATAAACTTTGCCATTAAGCTCTTCCCGTCAGGATGCCAGATAAAGCTCTGGCCATAGCTGTCGTTCAGCTTATAAGTGCTCAGTCGTTTTGCTTCCAGAGTCTTCAGATCAGCAATCCATAATTCTATCCCATTGCCACCGGTATGTGTGAAAGCAATTTTCTCTTCATCGGGCGACCAGGTGATATCTGCCAGTGCCGGCTGAGCAGGTAAACCGGTAAATGTTGACTCTGTTCCGCGATTGACTGATATTAATTTTATCCCTGAATAGGATAATGAACGGCTTTTACCATTTGTTGCAGGGTTGATCCTGAGCCCGGCCAGGCGCAGTTCAGGTTGGGAAAGCTCAGCGATAGAAGGTAATCCGGACATATCAAGCAGGAGCATATTTTCTCCGTTTGAGCTGATCATTACTACAGGATTGGGTTTTGCATCCAGCAGATTTATAATTGCCTTCGGTGGCTTTTGATAAACAGTGTTATCCTGAGCAGAAATAGCACCGCTCAGGATAACAAGCCCTGTAAATAGAAGGCTTGATTTCTTCATATTAGTCTGCAAATTGCTGCCAGGTTCATATTGTATATTGTAGGCTATCTGTTTTAGTAAACTTTAAGACTTCCGGCCTGATTTTATTTAATTGTTCTGAAGTCATGATTTACTTTGATATTCAGCAATGATTCATAGATCAGTCGGATTACATTGTCGACATCTTCTTTGTGGATCATTTCAACAGTGGTATGCATATATCTTAATGGAAGAGAAATCAGCGCCGATACTACACCATCATTGGAATAAGCAAAGGCATCCGTATCTGTGCCTGTTGAACGTGACGAAGCCTGTCGCTGGAATGGGATATCATTCGTCTCAGCAGTTTTGATCAATAGTTTATTCAGGTTGGTCTGCACTGCAGGGGCGTAAGAAACAACAGGCCCCTTACCGCAGGCCAGATCGCCCTGAGTAATTTTGTTGATCATCGGAGTTTGTGTATCATGGGTAACATCAGTGATGATAGCAACATTTGGTTTGATGCGGTGTGCAATCATTTCAGCTCCGCGCAGACCTATTTCTTCCTGAACAGAATTAACGATATATAGCCCAAAAGGGAGTTTCTTTTTGTTTTCTGAAAGCAGACGGGCAACTTCAGCAATCATGAATCCTCCGGCACGGTTATCCAATGCCCGGCCAACATAATAACGCTCGTTCAATATAGTGAACTCATCTTCATAAGTGATCACACATCCTACATGGATGCCCAGTTTCTCAACTTCTTCTTTGCTGGTACATCCGCAGTCGAGGAAAATATTTTTAAGGGTAGGAGCTTCTTCTTTTTCACCACTGCGGGTATGAATAGCCGGCCAGCCGAAAACGGCTTTTACAATTCCTTTATCGGTATGGATATTCACTCGCTTGGAAGGAGCAATCTGATGGTCAGAACCTCCATTTCTGATCACGTAGATCAGCCCGTCTTTGGTAATATAATTTACGAACCAGGAGATCTCATCTGCATGGGCCTCAATAACAACTTTGAACTCAGCCTTAGGGTTAATTATTGCAACAGCGGTACCATAGTTGTCAACAAAATGTTCGTCAGTATATGGTTTGATATAATCAAGCCATAAACGCTGTCCTTCCCATTCAAAACCTGTGGGAGAGGGGTTGTTGATATATTTTTCAAAAAACGCCAGTGATTTTTTTGTAACCACCGGAATGTGTTTCTGTTCTTTCTTTTTTGCCATTTTCTTTTTTATTTTAATATTTTTTCCATAATCACAAAATCGTTTCCGTCTTTATGATAGGTTTTATCTGTTTCTGAAAAGCCAAATTTAGTATAAAATCCCAATGCATTTTTGCGTGCATTACACCAGATCATCCTGCAGTTTTGTTCTTCTGCAATACGAATCAGATAGTGTAATAGCTGGCTTCCATAACCCATGTTTTGAAAATCACGGATAGTGGCAAATTTTCTGAATTGCATGCAGCCTTCCCTGATAAATAGTGAAACTACACTGATCAGCTGATCCTTGTCGAAAAGCCCTAAATGCATACCCTCATCATCGTCTTCAAGAATTGCTTTGCTAAAGTCCTGATCAGGATATAAAACCTGTCTGCGAATACGCCAGGTTAATTCCGGAGGTATTTGTTCGATGTGAGACATTCAATTAAGAATTACAGAGGAATATTCCCATGCTTCTTTCTGGGGTTATTTACGACCTTGTTTTCCAGCATTTTGAAGGCCCTGATCAGTTTGTTTCTGGTTTCGGAAGGAATAATGACCTCGTCAATGAAACCTCTTTCTGCTGCCCGGTATGGATTGGCAAAAATATCAGAGTACTCTTTTTCTTTTTCAAGCCAGCGTGCATTCGGGTCTGCGGCAGTACTGATCTCTTTTTTGAAAATGATCTCAGCCGCACCTTTAGCACCCATAACTGCAATCTCAGCACTTGGCCAGGCATAGTTCATATCAGCGCCAATATGTTTTGAGTTCATCACATCGTAGGCACCTCCGTAGGCTTTTCTGGTAATCACAGTTATTCTGGGAACTGTAGCTTCGCAGAATGCATAAAGCAGTTTTGCGCCGTTCGTAATAATTCCATGCCATTCCTGATCCGTGCCGGGCAGGAATCCGGGAACATCTTCAAGTACCAGCAATGGGATATTGAAGCTATCGCAAAAACGAACGAAGCGGGCACCTTTCACTGAGGAGTTGATGTCCAGTACTCCTGCCAGAAATGCCGGCTGATTGGCAACAATTCCGATGCTCCTTCCGGCAAGACGGGCAAAACCAACTACTATATTTTCAGCAAAGTCTTTATGTACTTCAAGGAAAGAACCTTCATCTGCAATTTCAGAAATCACTTCCCGGATATCATAAGGCTGAGAATTATTTTCAGGGATTATTTCATTCAGCTTAAGTCTGGTCTCATCCGATGCTTCATACGCAAGTGCCGGGGCTGTTTCTTCACAGTTTTGAGGCATGTATGATAGAAGCTTTTTGATATGGTTAATCGCATCAAGTTCATTACTGCAGGCAAAATGTGTTACTCCCGATTTTGTGGAATGTGTAGATGCCCCACCCAGCTCTTCAGAACTTACGATTTCATGGGTGACCGTTTTAACCACATTCGGTCCGGTGACAAACATATAGGATGTATT
The DNA here is from genome assembly GCF_029360775.1 of Daejeonella sp. H1SJ63. Taxonomy (GTDB): domain Bacteria; phylum Bacteroidota; class Bacteroidia; order Sphingobacteriales; family Sphingobacteriaceae; genus Daejeonella. Next base: position 35,424 of record NZ_JARKMZ010000001.1, read on the forward strand.
TTCAACCATCAGCACAAAATCGGTAATGGCAGGAGAGTAAACAGCACCTCCGGCACATGGCCCCATAATTGCAGAAAGCTGTGGCACTACTCCTGAAGCCATTGTATTGCGGTAAAAGATATCAGCATAACCGCCTAATGATACCACTCCTTCCTGAATTCTTGCTCCTCCCGAATCATTCAGACCAATTACCGGTGCTCCGTTCCTGATTGCCAGATCCATAATCTTACAGATTTTTTCTGCATGAGTTTCTGAAAGAGAACCTCCGAAAACTGTAAAATCCTGCGAAAATACATAGACCAGTCTGCCATTAATAGTACCATAGCCAGTCACCACCCCATCACCGGGATATCGTTCCTTCTCCATTCCAAAATCTGTGGAACGATGCATGACAAGCATTCCAATCTCTTCGAATGAGCCCTCATCCAACAGGAAATGAAGCCTTTCCCTTGCAGTGAGCTTTCTCTTTTTATGCTGGCTTTCTACTCTTTCCTTTCCACCACCCAGCAGTGCTTCTTCTTGTTTCTGCCTTAAAATTTCTGTTTTATTATTCAAAATATGCAGGTTTAAACTGTACTGTGAAATTAATAAAAAAAGCTAAAAGCCTTTCAGTTATAAACTCCTTACAGGAAATTATGTTGTTGATGTGCGTATAATTGAAGCTGACACCTCCGATATACCAGGAGCCGTATTAAATCATGTTAATTTTGAGTTTATATAAGTCTGGGTAACCTTGATTATGTAAATTTGCCGAAAAACAGTCATGTCCGGGTTAAAGCTATTTGCAATTTTAATATTCTTATTTATCTCTACTCAGGTCTTTGCACAAAGCGAACGTGATGAAAGTGCGATGATTCATGATTTTAAGGGATTACAATATAAATCTGCAGATTCATCTTTTTATATCAATTTCCGTTTCCGTATGCAGAATAGAATCGGAGCATATACAAACTCAGGCACAAACCTTAATTTTAATGAATATGATGTCCGGGTTCGCAGGTTAAGGATGCGGGTAGATGGTTTTATAATGAATCCAAAGCTGACTTACAGTATACAGCTGGCATTTACACGAGGCGATCAGGATGTTGATAATACCGGTATTGCAAACATTGTAAGAGACGCAATTATCTTCTACCATTTTACACCCAATTTTTATGTTGGATTTGGACAGAATAAATTACCGGGTAACAGACAGCGTGTAAACTCATCCGGTCAGCTTCAGTTTGCCGACCGTTCTATTGTAAATGGGGCAATGACAATTGACCGGGACTTTGGTTTGAAAGCATATTATAGAAATAAAATCGGGGAAATGGACTATCACCTTAAGGGTGCAATCTCTGCGGGAGAGGGTAGAAGTGTTAACTCTACAGATGATGGTCTGGCTTATACCGGACGTGTAGAATTACTTCCATTGGGTGCATTTACCGGTGAAGGGGATTATTCAGAAGGTGACCTGGAACGTGAGCCCAAACCAAAAATTTCTCTGGCTGCAGGGTACAGTATGAATAAGAAAACAAACAGAACCGGCGGACAGCTTGGTAAAGAGTTGTATAAACCTCTTGACATGGCTACCTGGATGATCGATGCAATCGGAAAATACAGAGGTTGGGCATATTCTATTGAATATATAAAGAGGCATGTAGATAATCCTATGACTTATAATTCATCAGGTAGTTTAAGTTATGCATTTACCGGAGATGGAATTAATCATCAATTTTCATATGTTTTCCCAACCAATTTTGAATTAGCATTTCGCTATTCCCGCTTAACTCCATCCGCTAAAATATCAGCGTTAGAAGACAAGAAAAACATTCTGGAGTTCGGGACAACTAAATATTTGAATAAGCATAGAGTTAAAATGCAGTTAAACCTCAACTATATGGCAGCCGATGGAGATTATTCATTAAGACATACAGGGAACCGGTGGGGAGTACTTGCACAATTTGAATTGGGAATCTGATTGATGAGTCGCCGGTTATTTGTTATCAAAATGTAACTCTTTCGTTAATTTATGCAATTCTGGTTCAAAATTCTTAATTGAAAATAAAAATACCTTAGGTTTGTACCAGCATATCAATAGTTGTATTGGCTTTACATAAAAAATGACAAAAGAATTCTTCAGGATACTATGCAGTTTTGTCTTTTTATTCATCTTCTTCGCAAAGATGCTAATTTCGATTGCACCTTTAATTGCCACCCATTTTGACAGTAATGTTGTTAATGCTGTAATTATGCAGTTGGAGATCGAAACCAACTCAACAACATCCACAGATCAGGCAAAAGATTCTCTGACAAAGGGTGAATGGCTTAGCGGGATATTTAAATTCAACTTCGAACAAGCTCAACCACTGATTGCTATTAATAAGTATCTGGCAATGCAGGATTTTCATATCGAGGGCTTTTATCCCTCTGTACCCACTCCTCCTCCGAACTGCTAAGTTCAATCTCTTTTCCGGCTTATTTTAACCATTTAGCATTTATAGACTTTAGTTTCATTGCTGAGCATTATGATGTTGCTTTGTATTACATAATTACTGTGCTTAATTCGGTCGGAATTCCTTAAAAAATTATCATTTGACTAAAAATAGCAGTGCAGGATTTAATCCTGACATAAAATATTATATATGAATAATCAACAAAATAATGGTGCCTTTTTTGATATTGGCAAATACTTTTCAAAAGCAAGTTTAAAGAAGGATCTCCCTTCAAGTATTGTTGTATTTCTGGTTGCTTTACCCCTTTGTCTGGGGATAGCCCTGGCATCCGGAGCACCGTTGTTTGCAGGTGTTCTGACAGGAATTATTGGAGGTATTGTTGTTTCTGCAATCAGTGGTTCGCAGTTGAGTGTCAGCGGACCGGCAGCAGGTTTAACGGTTATCGTTTTTGGAGCCATCGCATCATTAGGCTCTTATGAAACCTTTCTTCTTGCTGTAGTTCTTGCAGGGATACTTCAGATCATTCTGGGGATTTTGAAGGCAGGAATTATTGCAAACTACTTTCCTTCGTCTGTCATAGAAGGTATGCTTGCAGCTATTGGAGTTATATTGATTCTCAAGCAATTGCCTCATGCGCTGGGTATAGATTCTGATTTTGAAGGTGATGAAAGCTTTTTTCAGGCTGATCACGAGAATACATTTTCCGCAATTTATGCTGCATTTAACATGCTCTCGTACGGAGCAATAATCATCAGCGTACTTTCTTTGCTGATTATGATATTCTGGCCAAAGATTAGACAATTGGCTGCTGTACCTGCTCCGGTTATTGTTGTAGCATCGGGAGTGATATTTGGTATTTTATTTCAGAATACCGGACTGGCTTTGAGGCCAGAGCAGTTAGTGACTATCCCTGTGGTAAACTCATTTGACCAGTTTTTGGATTTATTTTCTTATCCTGATTTTACTCAGATCAGTAATCAGCAGGTATGGACTGTGGCATTTACACTGGCAATTGTGGCCAGTATTGAAACTCTGTTAAGTATAGAGGCTGTTGATAAGATTGATCCCATGAAAAGAGTATCGCCAACTAATCGTGAACTTGTTGCCCAGGGTTTTGGGAATATGGCAAGTGGCATGCTTGGCGGATTGCCAATGACCTCTGTAATTGTAAGATCGTCGGTGAATGTAAACTCAGGAGGGAAAACAAAAATGAGTGCTATATACCATGGATTCTGGCTATTGCTTTCAGTGCTGTTTATACCAATAATCCTGAACAAAATTCCATTGGCATGCCTGGCGGCAATTCTTCTTATAACCGGGTATAAACTCGCCAGGTTTGACCTGTTCAGGAAAATGTGGCAAAGCGGTAAAGATCAGTTTATACCTTTTGTAGTTACTGTTCTTGCCATAGTATTTACAGATTTGTTAAAGGGAGTGGCTATCGGAATGCTGGTCGGTGTTTTTTACATCCTTCGTACAAATCTTCGCAATCCTTATTTTTATAAGTTTGAACAAAGCGGAGGTAAGGAGATAATACGAATCAAACTGGCACAGGAAGTGTCATTTTTAAATAAGGCAGCTATTCAATACACCTTGTCAAATCTTCCTTCAGAATCACATGTGATTATTGACGGAACAGATTCAATGTTCATTGACAGGGATGTTTTGGAAATTATCCATAACTTCAGACACAATGCATTTTCTAAAGGAACAGTGGTGGAAATATTAAATGTGAAGGAACAATATGATGTTCCGGGTCTCAAAGAATTAATTTATAAACCAACAAAAATCAGCTAAAATGTCCAAAGAAAATATAAAGAAAATGTCTTCTGAATTAAGTCAGGAAAAATCTGAAAAGCAAAAGCGGGGTTATCAGGAGTTATTGCAGGGAAACCGGGATTGGGTAAAGACTGAACTGGACAGAGATCCTGATTACTTCAATAAGCTGGCAGCAGGACAGGAACCTGATGTACTATGGATAGGTTGCTCTGATAGTCGTGTACCCGCAAATGAAGTAACCAATACCCGCCCGGGGCAGGTTTTTGTTCACCGTAATATTGCCAATGTATGTGTGCATTCAGACATGAATATGCTGAGTGTGCTCGATTATGCAGTAAACGTTTTAAAAGTAAAACATGTGATCGTTTCAGGTCATTACGGTTGCGGGGGTATTGCTGCTGCATTGAGTAATCAGCAGTTTGGATTGATAGATAACTGGCTCAGGCATATTAAAGACGTTTATCGTCTTCACAGCAATGAACTTGACAGGATAACAGACGAGAGCATTAAGCTTGATCGTCTTGTTGAGCTGAATGTAATTGAGCAGGTATACAATTTATGTAAGACAACGATCGTACAGAACGCATGGCGGGAACGTGAAGATCTCGAAATTCATGGCTGGGTGATTGATCTGAAAACCGGACTTGTAAAAGATCTGCAGGTAACAGCAAAGTCGAGCGAGAATCTTGGTAAAATATTCAAACTGGATGAATCGAAAGTGAGATAATTAATGTGTATCAAATAAAAAGCGGGGTTTTTGAATTATTTCAGGAACCCCGCTTTTTTGTCTATTCCTTTTCCATAAAAGGATAACGATAATCTTTAGGAGGGTCGAATGTTTCCTTAATGGCTCTTGGTGAGACCCATCTCAATAAATTGATCATTGATCCTGCTTTATCATTGGTTCCAGAACCTCTGGCTCCTCCAAACGGCTGCTGCCCAACTACAGCTCCGGTACATTTATCATTGATGTAAAAATTTCCGGCCGCATTTCTGAGGGCATGGCCTGCCTTTTCTATGGCGTAGCGATCCTGTGCCAGAATTGCACCGGTGAGTGCGTAAATAGAAGTATTATCTATAAGATGAAGCGTGTTTTCAAAATCACTGTCTTCATAAACATAAACAGTAAGGACCGGTCCGAATAGCTCTTCACACATCGTAACATAGTAAGGATCTTTGGTCAGTAATACGGTTGGCTCAATGAAATAACCTTTTGACTTATCATAATTGCCACCTGAAATGATCTCTAAGTCTTTATCGCTTTTAGCTCTGTCAATATAACCACTAAGTTTATCAAACGATTTTTCGTCGATCACTGCATTAATGAAATTGCCAAAATCTTCAGTGCCACCTATTTTGAGGCCGGCCAGATCCCGTTGTAATAATTCTTTGATTGCAGGCCATACTGAAGCTGCAATATAAACTCTTGATGCGGCAGAGCATTTTTGTCCCTGATATTCAAATGCCCCGCGAAGTATTGCTGTTGCAGAAGCCTCAACGTTTGCAGAACCGTGAACCAGAATAAAATCTTTTCCCCCGGTTTCACCTACAATGCGGGGGTAGGTTTTGTATTGATGAATGTTATTACCAATTGTTTTCCATATATTCTGGAAAACTGCAGTAGATCCCGTAAAGTGAATTCCGGCAAAATCCGGGTGACTGAAGATCACATCTCCCGCATCCGGTCCGGATACATAGATCAGGTTAATTACTCCGTCAGGTAATCCGGCCTCACGGAAAATCTCCATCAGTACATTGGCAGAGTAGATTTGGGTATTTGAAGGCTTCCATACAATCACATTTCCCATCATAGCTGCTGAAGTTGGGAGGTTACCCGAAATTGCTGTAAAATTAAACGGAGTTAATGCAAATACGAATCCCTCAAGTGGTCTTTGTTCCACACGATTCCAGCTTCCTCCGGGTGATACAGGCGGTTGCTGAGCATAGATATCGCTCATGTATTTGATATTAAATCGCAGAAAATCAATAAGCTCGCAGGCAGAGTCTATTTCAGCCTGATAAGCATTTTTAGATTGCCCCAGCATGGTGGCGGCATTCAGTTTGTAGCGGTATGGTCCGGCTATGAGGTCAGCGGCTTTTAAAAAAATAGCGGCACGATGTTCCCATGCTAAATTTTCCCATGCCGGTTTGGCTTTTAAGGCAGCTTTGATGGCAAGTGAAACATGTTCTTTGGTTCCTGAATGGTATTTACCCAGCAGGTGCTGATGATCATGAGGTGGAAAGATGCTGGTCTGATGATCTGTTCTGATTTCTTTACCCCCGATATACATCGGGATATCGATCACTTTTGAACGGGCTTCAGCAATCGCCTCTTTTAATAATTTGCGTTCCTTTGATCCGGGAGAATAAGTTAAAACAGGCTCATTGACCGGATGAGGGACATTGAAAAATCCTTTGAGCATAATTGGTTGTTTAGTTCTGACAAAGATAAGGCTTTGGGTGAAAAAGTGGGATTTTTCAGGGGTTGTGATTTGCTTTCATTCTTTGAACTACTGATATTTACCACAACAACTTAAAGAGTTGACGCTCCAGCTCATCGTTGTGATTTGCTTTCATTCTTTGAACTACTGATATTTACCACAACCCTGTAAGTGTAGGTACGTAAGAATTATAGTTGTGATTTGCTTTCATTCTTTGAACTACTGATATTTACCACAACTAAAGCGGTCGCTAACATCGGTTATCGTACGTTGTGATTTGCTTTCATTCTTTGAACTACTGATATTTACCACAACGACACGGTACATGCATAGTACCATGCTTGATGTTGTGATTTGCTTTCATTCTTTGAACTACTGATATTTACCACAACCAATACTTTTTGGATCAGAACTATCTGCAGTTGTGATTTGCTTTCATTCTTTGAACTACTGATATTTACCACAACTGAGTAAAGTCGATCTGATCGCATTCAAGTGTTGTGATTTGCTTTCATTCTTTGAACTACTGATATTTACCACAACGGTTCTCAAATTCTGCCTGACTTAATAAGTGTTGTGATTTGCTTTCATTCTTTGAACTACTGATATTTACCACAACTATTACATTCCATACTTTGCCACAAGTACGTTGTGATTTGCTTTCATTCTTTGAACTACTGATATTTACCACAACCAGAATGGCCGTGAGGTAGGCAATAATTCCGTTGTGATTTGCTTTCATTCTTTGAACTACTGATATTTACCACAACTGATACCCTGATGAAGATGCTTGATTTCCGTTGTGATTTGCTTTCATTCTTTGAACTACTGATATTTACCACAACGGAGAAAAGAAATATCATAGTGAGAACTGAGTTGTGATTTGCTTTCATTCTTTGAACTACTGATATTTACCACAACGGTATGCTATTAGTCGTTGAACCTTCTATAGTTGTGATTTGCTTTCATTCTTTGAACTACTGATATTTACCACAACATCAATATTATTTATCCAAAAGTTAGATAGTTGTGATTTGCTTTCATTCTTTGAACTACTGATATTTACCACAACTTAGAAGTTGAGACAGGTAAGCTAATATTGTTGTGATTTGCTTTCATTCTTTGAACTACTGATATTTACCACAACTTATATCGGTTTAAGTAAACATCGCCGGTAGTTGTGATTTGCTTTCATTCTTTGAACTACTGATATTTACCACAACAATAGTCCAGACCTTTGAGCAAGCTGGATAGTTGTGATTTGCTTTCATTCTTTGAACTACTGATATTTACCACAACTTGAATCGAAGTTTGATGCAATTGGCAATGGTTGTGATTTGCTTTCATTCTTTGAACTACTGATATTTACCACAACATTAGCATATCTGTTCAGATATATAATTCCGTTGTGATTTGCTTTCATTCTTTGAACTACTGATATTTACCACAACTCATAGGCCGTGATTTTGAAATACTCATAGGTTGTGATTTGCTTTCATTCTTTGAACTACTGATATTTACCACAACGTCTTGCCAGTTCTCATTACTATCATCCGGGTTGTGATTTGCTTTCATTCTTTGAACTACTGATATTTACCACAACAAAAGATCAAATCAATATAAAGGAACTAAGTTGTGATTTGCTTTCATTCTTTGAACTACTGATATTTACCACAACTTCCTGAGGGCTTTAACCCGACAGTAGGGGGTTGTGATTTGCTTTCATTCTTTGAACTACTGATATTTACCACAACACTTTTCAGGAAGGATTGGTACGGCAAATAGTTGTGATTTGCTTTCATTCTTTGAACTACTGATATTTACCACAACTTTGCTTTTTTCTGACCATCTGATGCCCTGTTGTGATTTGCTTTCATTCTTTGAACTACTGATATTTACCACAACATACCATGGTTCAAAATATTCATTATCAGCAATTTAGTTCGAAAATTAGAATTAAAAAAATCCGGTTGCCAGGCTTCCGGATTTTAAATTCTAAAACAATTCCAATTGCTGTGGAGTATCAGGAAGTGCTTTTTCTTCTCTGCCATAGAATAATTCCATCATGCCGAACTGCTTATCGGTAATGGTCATGATGCCAATATGCCCTTTAGGAGGTAAAAGTTTTTTGACTCTTTTGATATGTACATCCGCATTTTCTCGGCTGCTGCAATGCCTCAGATAGATCGAAAATTGAAACATAGTAAATCCATCTTTCATAATATCCTTACGAAACCTGCTGTATATCTGCCTTTCTTTTTTTGTTTCAGTGGGCAGATCGAAAAATACCAGTATCCACAAAATCCGATATTCGTTTAAGCGCATTGATCAAAAGGGTAATGCGTCATCATGGTTTGTACTGTTCTTATATTCCATCGGTTCATCGGCTGCTCTCGCTTCAAACTCGTCAGTCGAATCATCGTAAATAGCTTTAAGCCTGGGGTTAAATCGCTTTATGGCCGGATAGTTAATTCTTCGCAAGGTTCCTTCATAACATTTAGCAAGGGAAGAGGTAGTGCTCTGTAATCCAACCATTAAGGGGCTTGTCCCTTTTTCAAATTGTACATCAACTGTGGCAATACCTAAAAGCTGTGCTTTGATGGAAGTACCCAGCTCCAGAAAGTTTTCGCCCTTATCAATGATCTTTAAAACGATGCGGTCAACATAAGGGCGATAGGGCTCCATGATATCGTCGGCCAGACAGTAGGCATTGTATTTATTCCGGTGGTGAATTCCAAGTGTTGGTAATAAACCCGAACAGACCAGTCCGCGGGCAACAATCGCCCTCAGAATGGCATAACCGTAATTCAAGAGATTATTAGGCGGATCGCCTTCGTGCCCTCTGAAGAATTCTATTTTCTTAGGGAAAACATTTTTCCAGTAATAGGCTGCTGCACGTCCTTCATAATTGTCCGGATCGCCCGAGCGTACCGACCGCGCCCAGTACAGCATATTTTCATGTTCAATATCCCGCTCCGCAAGTACTGCAGCCTGATTCATGATCTTGGCCTGAACGGTTTGCTGCCAGAGTTGCTTTTTTAAAGGTTGTGAAGCATCAATCTGATAACGGAAACGCTCACTTTGTACATCATGCCCATCAATTGGTAACATCATGCCGGTAGGGTGGTGGGTATGGTTACAGGTAATAATCGCGGCATTATTTTCCAGAAGTGCCGCCATACAGCCATGGGTAATGGTAATCTGTTTATGGTCTAATAATACAATTCCAATATCTTCGATCGGGACTGATTTTTTCGACTCTTTTTCTCCTAATTCCTTTAGATGAGGGAGATCAATGAGCAGCTGATCCTGCTGCAGACTGAGGTAGGCCGGATTGCCAAAATGGAGTGTGCGCTTAATCATAAGACGTAGAGCAAAGTGATTTTGTGATCCAATATACGAATCGATGCTTATAAATTAAGCTGTAATTTAATATAATATATTGTTTTACAGATGATTATAGGTTGAAATTAATGTATTGTTTAATTCCTTGCAATTAATAGATGCCTGCCGGATGCTGATTATGTTTACCGCTGCATTTTCAGGATTTAAATAAATTTCCGGGCACTCTTTTAAATTCCATCATAGTCTTATAATGTTGTATCCGATAGTATTTATCCGGGAATAGTTAGCTTTTAGTTTGCTAATCTTAATTAAGTTTGGATGATAGCGTTTTTAATCCTCCGCCGGTATGGGTAAATGGAATAGGTCAATGATCTCTTAATAGTATCAGGTTTGATAATAACGAGTAAATTCAAAATATAATATTGAATTTACTCGGTCAGATTTTTCCTAAAAGGTTTTCTAAAACGTTGAGAAGCGGGGTGTAAATAATACCCTCTCTTCCGGCATAAGGTTCTTCTCCTGAGTAAATAATCCAGTTTTGAGTAGTTTGAAGATCTTTAATGCACTGATAAAATCCTGCTTTAACTACCGGAGCTTTACTATATTTTATTTCTATACACACCACCGGTTTCATTCCTTTTACCAGAATAAGATCAGCCTCGGCACCATGTTGGGTGCGATAATAAAATGGCCTGATGGTAGCAGGTAAATGACGTATGATTTCTTCTATGACATAACCCTCCCAGCTGCCGCCAACTACAATGTTTCCGGGAAGTTCCTGTGCAGCAGGTATACCGCATAGCGAATGCACAATGCCGCTATCGCGAACATAAACTTTCGGCGATTTAATAATGCGCTTGTTTACATTCGCAAACCAGGGCTGAAGCCGGCGTATCAGAAACGCGCCTTCCATATAATCAAGGTAACGCTTTACACTGGGGCCGCTAATGCCTAATGCCCGTGCATAATTTTCAATATTCAGTATGTTACCGGTGCCATTGGCCAGCATTTCCCAGAAATTTCGGATAATCACTGCAGACAGATTAACACCAAACATCATGGAAAGGTCGCGCTCTACATAGCTTCGGATAAAACTATCAGCCCATCGGTGAAAAGCAGGATCATCTTTTGCCGTCAGTGCCGGAGGATATCCGCCCCTGAACCAATGGCGCTGCATTCCGTAGCGGCTGCTTTTAGCTTCACTGAGATTGATCGGACTGAGTTCTACATAGGCAATACGACCCGCCAGACTTTCACTGACACCTTTTACCAGATCCGGGCTGGCAGAACCGGTTAGCAGGAAACGGCCTGGTTTACGTAATTCGTCAATTTCAGGACGAAGGGCAGCAAACAGTTGAGGCATTAGCTGCACTTCATCCAGCAGTATGACTTTGTTGCGGTTGCTTTCAAAGAAAATTTCAGGATCGGCCAGTTTACGCTGATCAGAGATGCGCTCCAGATCAATGTAAACCACATCTTTCTTCAGTTTGCGGGCTATACTTTTAGCCAGGGTAGTTTTGCCCACTTGCCGCGGTCCGAGGATTGCCACAGCGGGAAACTCCCGAAGCAGTACATCAATTTTTTGTAGGGCATCTCTACGTATCATGATGCAAATGTAGAAAATTAAACCGAGTAAATTCAAAATTTAATTTTGAATTTACTCGGTAAATATAGAGCCTGATTCTAATGTTTCGGCTCATTGATTGACATTTGCCGGATGTGTAAAATCGACTTCCGGGATACTTTCCCTGATTTTCTTAAAATCATAATGTACCAATCCCCGGATATAATTGTCGTATATTTTTACAGATTGCGTACTGATTAATGGATTTAGTGGTAAGATCAGATCGCTTGTGCCTAAACCTAAAGATCTGATAAAATCGGGACGGTTCATGGTTTATGCTTTGGAGAATTATAAAGTTTGTTTTAACCACTCTATTGTTCCGTCCATTTTTATTTCAAAATCGTAGCCCTCAACTAAGAAATCGTACTTAGCATAGCCAAAGCGAAGAGTTGGTTTTGGATTTTCAAAGTTAATTTCAGATTCCACGTAACTTTCTTCTATTTTGCTCCTTGCCTCCAAATGGTAGTTGAAATTTAATCGTGCTGAAGGTCCATTCTTCTCAAACGAAGTATAAACATATAACCGTTTTAAAATTTCATTCTGAGACAGCACTTTAATTTCTTCATTTGATTCCTTTTTAAAGATAACTTTTAATCCAGGCTCTAGAACAAAAGAAAGTGGGTATTCTACCGATAATTTGCTCTTGGTAATAACTTTTGACGGTTCAAAAAGTTCCAACGGCTTCTTTATTTTATTTGCAGAAAGTACTTTTGCAGTATCGTATAAATTCCTGAAAGCAAACGCCTTCTTTCCTTCTTTTGAATAGATAGCAAAAAAGCTATTGGTGGCATTCGCTGCCCAATAACTTTGCTTGTATTCTTTATCAGAAAGATTGCTTTGTTTTTTAATTGCCAACGGCTCTGAAACACTTGCCCAGACGCGAATATGGCGTATTTTATTCCCATGCGGTTTGCCATATTTGTCCAACAAATAAATTCCTTCTTCAAATGCTTTTTTGAAACTTCCTACTCTTTGAACGTATTCTTTTATCTGCTTTCTGAGCCCTTCATCAACAATCTTATCAACGTTGGCGAAATCAGCATTAAATGGAACTCTAAGTACATATTTTATTTTTTCTTCCTGCACAAATTTTCCGTTTTCATCTTTCAATAAATTTCCGTTTTCACCTTTTTTTGCAGGTTTAATGGCTCCGTAAAAAGTTTCTTGATGTAATTGGCCTCTTATACTGTCGCCTGTTGCCCATTTCTGAGCTTTTGTTCCATCTGGGTTTTCAATAAATACTTCTTTACCACGTTTGCGGACTTTTCGTTTAGCTGGCGTGAGTTCTTGGTTATTTGTAATGTTGTTAATTAAAATACTGTCGTCAATACTCCACACAAATTCACGTTTAAATCCTGCAAAAGGAGGTTCAGCATTAAATGCAGTTTTGTTTTCTTTTGCCTCGTAATATTTTTCGAGAATGGAATCACGTTTTGCAGCTACAGGGATAAGTGTCAATACAGCTGCGTCTTTAGCGTGGTGCGAGTGTTTACTTCTGTCTTTCTTTTCATCGACAATCTGTAATTGATATATTTTTCTGAACTCAGCTGTAATGCTTCCTTTCTGCACATCGACTTTGTCAAAATATGTTTTTAAATAATGAAACGCATATTTAGAAATCAATTGTGTATCTACTTTTTGGCTATTTTTAAAACCGCTTGTGATTTCTGTAATGGTAAATCTGTCTAACTTGTTTTGCCAATAATCCAATTCCATTTGCCACAAGTGACGCTGACGGATAGCATCATCTTTCCACTGCTTATCAGATGCTTTTTTTGATTTTGTTTTCCAAAAATCAATTTGTTGTTTTATTCTCTCTACCTTATCTTCCCATGTTATTAATCTTTGTTTAATAGGTCCACACTTCCCTAGACTTCCACCGAAATCGTATTCTTTATCATAATTAGGAAGCTTCGTTGGAATTTGGTTTTTTTTGATAGTGCGGTTGTAATCATGATAACAGACAGTAAGGTTTGCCAATGAATTATCAAATGATTTACTTCTTGGAACGGTATGTTCAAAATCAATTACATTTTCATTAAACAAATCGTTTAGTTTAATAAGTTTACCCGTGTACAAGCATTGATACCCCTGTTCTCTCCACAAGCGATATTTGTCTATGAGTTTTTTACCGTGTCCGCCCCATCTTACAGCTTCATCTTTTTCGACTGAATTTTTCTTTTTACCTTTTACTTCTTCTTCAGCTTCTACAAATGACGGAAGTGTTTGTTCCATATTTTGTTCGTAGAACAGACGTATCTTATCAATATCGTCGCCACTTTCGGCATTGGCTTTAACGTTCTTATCTGCATTTAATAGCTGTTTAATTGCTTCTTCAAATTCCTGATTTTCGGATTCTCGTTGCCTTTGCCATGCTTCAATCGCCCAACGTTTGTTTGAATCATTCAAGTCCCGTGCTACTTCAACAACAATCCTTGTTTCGTTATCTATCTGATCGGTTTCAATCATATAGTTCATCAGATTGCGTAGCTCGTGCATTGTACGCATGGCCATTGGATTTTTGAAAGAGCCTGTTTTTGGACTTCCCAACTTCAAGGTGCCGTCTTTATCCGGTTTTGCTGGTGGATAAATATTGATTTCTGACGGATGATATATTTTTTGAAGTTGCTTATCGTCCACCTCGAAATTTAGTAGTAAGAATTCAACTAAGGTGTTAATCAACTTTGGCGAACGGTAATAACCAGACTCCGTTTTGTAATAATTTTTACCGTTTGACTGTACGATCACTATTCTTTCCTGATTCCCATTGTCTCTAATTATACCGTTTCTAGAAAAATAGGCTTGATAACAGTCTTTTACAGTGTCAAAAACTTCCCTTTTGGTCTCATCAGAAAAATCATCCCATCTGTTTGTGCTGAATTGTTCTTCAATGGCAGTTTGAATAGCTTCTAAATCACTTTTAACTAATTTATAACTGTTGTCCTTGTATCCGAATTTTTCGTTGGCTTCCAGATTTTTATGTTTGGAAATAAGATTATTTACGATGTTCAATATTGATTTTTGTAGACGGTTTTCTGCAATCACATTGCCGATGTTATCCAACAATAATTTTTCATTCTGTAGCCATAAATCCTTACCAATAACTTCAGGAATGTTTGCCAATAAGACCGCTTCGGTGTAAATTAATCCCTTTTGTAAAAACACATTGATTTTGGTTATGGCATTCAAACTCAACATCCCATAACCCACAGGCAAGGCATTCCACGCGATAATAAACTGCTTTACTTTTTCGGGTTCAAGTTTTAGCTTTTGTTCGGCAAACTCAGCAACACATTCCTGATCTTCGTAATTGAATAAAATATGCCATATATCTTCAATATCATAAAATGCTTTATCCGATTTTGGCGCTTTTGTTTTTATGATTTTAACATTCAAATAATGATCACCAAAAATATCTTTAAGTCTTGCAGAAACAGGGCAGCCGGTTACGGTCGTTTTGGGTTTGTAATTCAGTTCCCAGTTTTTACCCTTTTTCTTTAGGAAAGTAATTATTTCAGAAAATGGGAAGTATGATTTTGATTTTCTGAAAAATAATTCTGAAAAAATCTCTTGTTTCAAATCAAGTGGGAATTGTTTCCAATCATTATTTTCTTTGTATTTGACGTTATTTAAAAATGACCATGCTCGAAATGTTTCAAACGCAGGATGATTTATAGGTACACGATATTTATTCGGCTCCAAAGTACATTTCCCTACTAATCCTTTTTGAGAACGTAAGGGACGTTTGTAAAAGATTGTTCCGCCAATACAGTTTTTATTTTTGTTATCCTTAAAGCTTATACAAGTAGAAACATAAACAGGATGTTTAAGTCCTAACCCTTGAAATTGAAAAATGAATTTGATTTCGTCTTTGTAATTTTCACGAATTGCGTATTGTGTGATGCTCTCACGAATTCTGATATTATCATTTTCCAACAGTGCGAAAAGCCACCCAATAGTTTTAGCTTCTGTATATTTTTCAAATAATTCTGCAATGATTTTGTTTTTCTTTTTTTCAGAATATTGCAAATCCATTACTTCATTGTCGTTTGTTTCTTTGTCTTTGGTATCATCTGCTCCTTTACGACTACTTTTGAAACCTCTGCGTTGAGCAATGTGATAAAAGGCTCTGCCTAATTTGAAACGGTTGATTTCCTGAGAAAAGTCCAATTTGTCTTCGGCTAATTCTTTTCTCAATTGGTATGGGCTTGCATAATCTGGCTTTCCGTCATTATCGAAATCCAACTTTATCCATGCATCAAATGCAATATTCCCAATAGGGTAAACCCGTCCTGCATTATTGTTTTTATGAGCTTCTTCTTTATTGTAGCGTCGCCATATGTTTAAATCTTTCATAGACAACGGGCAATAACCTTCGGCTATCAAATGTTCAAGTGTAGCCCATAGTCTGTATTTTCGGGCTTGATACAACCGTCTTGTAGAACGTTTTTTTGTACGTTCTGCAGCATAGGAGTATTCGCCGGTTTTTCCGATACCAATACCTTTATTAAAAGTCAATACACCAAATTTTTCAATTTGATTTCCTGTTAAATCGGGATTACGTAATGCCCACCCAATAGAGTTAGTTCCCAAATCAATTCCAAAAATTTTGCTCATAATATTAGGGTATTGGTTAATTATTCTTAGCTTAGTTTTGCAAATCACAATAAGGCTATAAGCCGAAGATTTTCTTAGCCCTGCTTCGGTGGGGCTTTTTGCTTAATTATTCCCAGAAACTTCCGAGTTTTATTTGTTTCAGACATTTTAAATCTTGACAACTCATTTGTTTATTCTTCATTAAGGTATAATTTATTTTTTATTCAGATAAGCATTTGTACCTATTTCATTAAGTTTTTACTGCTTCGAAGCAATTAGATATCCTTAATTAGCTTTGAAAGCTTTTTGGCTTAAAATAGTAAGCTGTAGTTAATCATTATTTTTATTCTATCAGCTGAAATTTCTGAATTATAGATTAAGCAGGCATGAGATGCTTCCAATCAATTATGTATTTTTGCTGCAAGCTGAATAATGAAATTACTTCGACTGCTCTTATTCCCTTTTTCTGTACTCTATGCTATCGGGGTCATATTGCGCAATCTGGCCTATGATATGGGCATATTTAAGTCGCGGAAGTTTGATCTGCCTGTTATTTCAATAGGGAATTTGTCGGTTGGCGGCTCCGGTAAAAGTCCGATGGCCGAATATCTTATTCGTTTATTAAAGAATGAGTATAAAATCGCCACATTAAGCAGGGGGTATGGCCGTCAGACTTCCGGCTTTTTATACGTCAACACCGATTCTGTCAGCTCTGAATCGGGTGATGAACCTCTTCAGTTTAAGCGTAAATTCAATGATATTACTGTTGCGGTATGCGAAGACAGGGTCGCAGGAATCAGAAAGCTTGAAAAAGATCATGAACTGATCATTCTGGATGATGCCTTTCAGCATCGTGCAGTGAAGCCGGGCTTCAGTATCCTGCTTTTTGAATACAGCACTTTCTCAACTCCGCAATTACTGCTTCCTGCCGGAAATTTAAGGGAACCGCTTTGGGAATCAGCCAGAGCCGATCTGATTATTGTCAGCAAATGCCCGGTATACCCTGATTTGCATGAGCAGGAGAGAATAAAGAAAAAATTAAATCCTGGTAAGAGTCAGAAAGTATTCTTTTCTTATTTAAAATATGCTGATCTGAAGTCTTTCAATCATCAGGAAAAAAGGAAACTGAATACCATTAATTCTAAAACCGGGATCATTTTACTGACCGGAATTGCCAATCCTGACCCTATTTCAGGGGAATTGAATCAATACAAACCCTGTTTAATTCATCATCGATATCCCGACCATCATCCCTTCACTGAAAAAAATATCATTAAACTTGTACAGTCTTTTCACAATATGCCGGAAAAGGATAAGCTGATCATCACTACTGAAAAAGATGCTCAGCGTTTAAATATTAGTGGTTTAAAGGAACAGCTTTTGGGTCTTCCGTTATATATTTTGCCGGTAGAGACAGAGTTTAATGAACCTGAAAAGACAATTTTTAATCAAATAATTAAAGCATATGCTTCAGAATCTGCAGGAAACAACTGATTTTATAAGTGAGAAAACAGAGAACTTTGAGCCGGAAATCGGAATTATTCTTGGTACCGGTTTAGGAGCCCTTGTGGATGATATTGAGATCAGATATAGTCTGATGTATTCTGAAATTCCGAATTTCCCGATCTCCACGCTGGAGTTTCATTCAGGGAAACTGATTTTCGGAATACTAAGCGGTAAAAGGGTTGTGGCTATGCAGGGCCGTCTTCATTATTATGAAGGGTATGATATGAAGCAGATTACCTTTCCGGTAAGGGTTCTGAAGATGCTTGGGATTAAGAAGTTATTTGTTTCTAATGCCAGCGGAGCTTTAAATCCTGATTTCAGAAAGGGCGACCTGATGATTATTCATGATCATATCAATATGCAGAGTGATAATCCTTTAAGAGGTAAAAATTATGTAGAATTAGGCTCCCGTTTCCCGGATATGTGTGAACCATATAGTCAGGAACTTATAGCCAAAGGGCTGGAAATTGCTGAAAAGTATAATATCCGATGCCATAAAGGAGTTTATGTTTCTGTGAACGGGCCAAATCTCGAGACCAGAGCTGAATATCGTTTTCTGCGTATAATCGGAGCAGATGCCGTTGGAATGAGCACGGTTCCTGAAGTGATCGTAGCTAATCATATGTCATTGCCTGTTTTCGCTATTTCTGTACTTACTGATGAAGGTTTTCCGGATACGCTGCAGCCGGTATCGCTTGAAGAGATTCTCAAAGTTGCTGAAGAGGCAGAACCTAAGATGACCACAATTTTAAAAGATCTTATTCTGGAACTTTAATGATCAGGCTTTTTGGTATAGTATCTTTTATGCTCCTGCTTTTGTCGGGGTCAGAGCTATTTGCTCAAAGAACCATGAGGGCTGAGGGTTCCTTTGGAGGATCGGGTATGCGTGGTGCAGGAGATAACTCACAACAGGGGCAGGAAATGGGAAAAGAGGACTCTGTTGTATACTCTGCAAAGCATATTCGATATACCAATCTGGCTATGTTAAAGGAGGGTACACAAACAAAGGGTATTGACACTACTCTTGCTAATTTTCAGAATTATAGCCCTTTATATAAACCTGATCGTCCGACTATCGGATTGGGAAGTGCAGGGCTGGCGTACAGGGAACTTCTGTTCAAACCTTCAAAAACAATAGGTTTTGATGCCGGATTTCATTCTCTTGAGACTTATCGCCTGACTCAGGATTCTATGCGTTTTTATCGTACCAGAACCCCGTAT
Organism: Daejeonella sp. H1SJ63; assembly: GCF_029360775.1. Classification (GTDB taxonomy): domain Bacteria; phylum Bacteroidota; class Bacteroidia; order Sphingobacteriales; family Sphingobacteriaceae; genus Daejeonella. The sequence continues at coordinate 54,371 of NZ_JARKMZ010000001.1, forward strand.
ACCGAACTGTATTATGTGAATGGACGCAAGGAGGAGCAGACCTTTAAAGTGATACATACTCAAAATGTAAAGCCAAACTTAAACATTGGGGCTATGTATAATCGCTTAAGTGCTGAAGGCTTTTATGTAAATCAGAAGGCCGAACACCTGAATGCAGCGCTTTTTGCATGGTATGAGAGTCCGAAGAAACGTTATAATATCGTTGGCGACGCATTATTCAACACGATAAAAGCCGGTGAAAACGGATCTACAACCAATGATACCTTGTTTAATGGCGACCCGATTGACAGGGTGGCAGTTCCGGTTCGTTTGAGTGCAACAGGCTCAGACCGGCCGATGCAAATCTGGCGTCAAACACAGTTTTTTATTAAACAGTCGTATTATATTGGTCGTAAAGACAGTTTGCCTGATGGAGAATTTGCTGAAAAGATATTGCCCACACAAAGAATTTCACATGCATTAACCTATACCCGGGATCGTTATAAGTTTTACAGAAATGAGGACGATGCCAGGGGAGCCTTTCCTATTTTGCCATCGCAGGCATTTACTTTAACAAACGATTCGACAAAAGTATCGAATCTTAGAAATGAGTTCAATTACAGTTTTTACCTGAGAGGCAAGTCACTTAGTTTTATTAAAAATGAATTGAAACTGGATCTGGGTCTTCAGAATGATCTTTATCATTATGAGCAGCTGGAATATGAGTCTGATTTTTCAAATACCAGTCTGAAGGCAGCGCTGGCTTATCGTTTCAGTGATAAGGTGAGTATTGAAGCTGATTTGAACCAAATTGCTCAGGGCAGGCATGCCGGCGACTTTCTTTATGAGGCTAATACCAGTTTCTTATTGAGTAAGTCGATTGGAAGGATCGTTCTGGGAGCTTATGTACAGAACAAATCTCCTGAACAGATGTTTGAACGGGTTAATTATCAGTACCATAGCTGGGACATGAATTTTAACCGTACCAAGTTGAGTAATCTCTCTTTTAAATATGAGAATGCAAAATATCAGCTATCAGCAAAGGCTGAATACTTTCTGATCTCTGATTATTTATATTACAAAGAAACATCCAGCGCAAAACAGATTTCGCCTGATCAGTTCGGTACTAATATTAATTTGCTGAAGCTGAGCCTTGCCAGGAATTTTAAAATGGGGAGGTTCAATCTGGATAATTATCTGGTTTATCAGAAAACAGATTTTCAGGATGTACTGAGGACTCCTGAAATTTATACCTACAACAGTTTTTACTATTCAAGCAGGTTTTTTAAAGTTCTTTCTACAAATTTCGGTTTTGATGTTCGTTTCAATACTCCCTTTAAAGCACCCGCTTATGCAATCAATGCAGGTCAGTTTTATAATGATAATGCTTCTCTTGAATATTCTGCTTATCCGGTTATTGATGTTTGGGTAAGAGCAACACTTAAAAGGGCTAATCTCTTTTTAAAATATGATTATGTCAATCAGGGTGCTTTTTCGAAAGGCTATTATACAGTGAGAAGTTACCCGATGCAGGATAAATTGATGAAGTTTGGGATAAGCTGGAAATTCTATAATTAATTGACAGTTGACAGTTGACAGTTGACAGTTGACAGTTGACAGTTGACAGTTGACAGTTGACAGTTGACAGTTGACAGTTGACAGTTGACAGTTGACAGTTGACAGTTGACAGTTGACAGTTGACAGTTGACAGTTGAACCAATAAAATTACATAAATTTTCAGGGATTTTTAGGTTTGCTCAAATTGCTTTTTGTGGTTTTTACAATACTGATAAGTAGTTTGAGTACTTCTGAACAATCATGATTGATCGTGCTATATTCATCCTGATTTATAAATCCAGTATCTTTTAAAAGACTTATCCAATATTCAGTTTCATTAGCTTCTTTCAGGGCTATATTCATTTTATGGAGAAAGTCTGCAGATGATTGGGCATGTTCGGCCTCTTTAATTTGTGCACCTATTGATGTGCCGCTTCTTAATAGTTGTTTTGAAAGAACAAATTCTTTGCGTTCCTCCGACAGCAGTTTGTAAAACCTGATTGTTTGGATTGCAAAGGCATAAGATTTTGTTGCGACGATACTCATTAGTTTAGTTGATAATTGATAGTTGACAATTGATAATTACAAAGGTTAACTTCAATATCATCTACTGAAACTCTGATCAAAATCTTTTCTTAGGTAGCCACGATTTATTTAACGGTAAATAAAAAATGTCAGCGGGATTAATTGACAATTGACAGTTGAAAATTGATAATTACAAAGATTAGTTTCAATATTAAATACTGAAACCCCAATCAAAATCTATGTTTAGGCAGCAAAGATCTATTTAACACTAAATCAGAAATAGCAGTAGAGTTTTATAACTACCACCATTCAAATTGTCAACTGTCAATTGTCAACTGTAAAATCAAGTTTTTTGTTTCTTCTTCTTTGCTGCCGGGAACAGCACATTATTAAGTATCAGCCGGTATCCCGGCGAGTTGGGATGGAGGTTGAGATCGGTAGGAGGGTCGCCAACCATATGCTGATAATCTTCAGGATCATGCCCTCCGTAGAAAGTCCATTGTCCTTTGCCCAGTTCTCCATGAATATATCGGGCTTCATCACTGGTTTTTGTTTCGCCCATCACCAGCACATTAGCCTTGATCACATTTTTTCTGAATGCAGTAGTCTGCCCCATAAATCCTTTTACCACTTTATCATGATTCTGAGTCAGCATTGCCGGTACAATATCCCATTTCGCTGAGAAATCAAAGAGTGTAAAAAAATCGTTGGTACGGTTCAGGCTTTGTGACCTGACAGAAGTTGCGTCAATATTTGAGAATTCGTTATTTGAAGGATTCTGATCCAGTTTAAAATTCTGAAAGGCAAAGGTCTGATTAAAGTCCAGCCTTGACTGTGCATTTGGGTCGGCGGAGTCTCCGTCAAATACCCTTTCAGCGATATCGGTTCCATTTGCAGCAAGGGCAATATCAATGGTTTCAGGGCCTGAGCACATGGCAAACAGAAAGCCTCCGCCACCGCAGAAATTCCTGATCGTTCTGGCAACCTCGAGCTTCATCTCCGTTACTTTTTTGAACCCATTCCTTTTGGCTGTTGCTTCCTGAAGTTTTACATCTTCAATATACCAGCCGGCATTTCTGAATGCACTCCAGAACCTGTTGTACTGTCCGGTGAAATCTTCGTGATGCAGATGCAGCCAGTCGTATTTAGGAAGTTCTCCCTTCAGTACCTCGTCATCGTACAAAATGTCGTAGGGTATTTCTGCATAGGTAAGAACCATGGTTACGGCATCATCCCAGGGCAATTTGTTTTTGGGAGAATAAACGGCAATTTTAGGTGCTTTCTCAAGCTTAACCATCTCCATATTAACCGAGGGATCAGTAATTTCATTAAGAATCAAATTTACTTTGGCATCGGCAATCACCTCATAGGAAATACCTCTGATCTTACACTCAGATTCCATGCTCTGCGTATATTTCATCAGAAAACTTCCTCCTCTGTAATTGAGCAGCCAGTCAGTCTCCAAACCATTCTTTAAGGCCCAGTAGGTGATACCATAAGCTTTTAAATGGTTTTTCTGCTCCTCATCCATGGGAATGAGGATGGATGCGGCCCTGCAAATTGCAGTTAAAAGTAAGAACAGAAGGGTGAATCTGGCTTTTAACATGTGTTTTAAAGGGGTTAAACAGTATTTAAAGGTATAAAAAGAAGAAGATATTCTAAGAATTTCAGCAATTGCCCGAAATAATTAACTTTGTCTACCAATTATAAGGGAACAGATATGAGCAAAGCAATTATAAAAACAGAGAAAGGGGACATGACCGTTCAATTTTATGATAAAGATGCACCAAATACAGTTGCAAATTTCCTGAAACTTGCTAAATCAGGTTATTATGATGGGGTAACATTTCATCGTGTGATCAATGATTTCGTAATCCAGGGCGGAGATCCAACAGGTACAGGTGCCGGTGGTCCGGGATACCGTATTAAGTGTGAGCTTGATGGTGATAATCAGTATCACGACAGGGGAGTGCTTTCAATGGCACATGCAGGAAGAGATACCGGTGGCTCTCAGTTCTTTATTTGCCATAGCCGTACTAATACTGCGCATCTTGATCGTAATCATACCTGCTTTGGTAAGGTGGTTGAGAATGTGGATGTTATTGATGATATCCGACAGGGCGATAAGATTTTGGGGATAGAAATCTTAGAAGAGAGTAATGCGTAATGAGTATTGCGAAATACGTATTTAATCCATTACAAATAAAAATAATTAATAAAGATTGATGTGTCTGAGTAAAGTACAGCGTTGTACTCAATACTCAATACTCAATACTCAATACTTAAAATATGAATTTAAGAGGACTTGTTTCTGTTTCCGGAAAGCCGGGATTGTTTAAATTAATAGGGCAAAATAAATCGGGCTTTATTCTGGAGACACTGGATGAACTGAAGAATAAAATTGTAGTTAATATCAGTACTGCAAAAATGGCTTCGTTGGAAGACATTACAGTTTTTGGCAATTCTTCTGATATTAAGTTAAGCGATATTTTCCAGAAGATGAAGGATGCAAAAAGTATTCCTGATGCTAAAACAGCTGATGGAAAGGTATTGCGATCTTTCTTTATTGAGGTTGCCCCTGATCATGATCAGGAAAGGGTATATGCTTCTGACATGAAGAAGATCATTAGCTGGTTTAACCTTATTAAGGAGCTTCCATTGTTTACAGAAGCTGCTCCTGAGCCATTAACAGAGGGTGGAGCACCTGCAATCGCAGAGCCTGTAGCTAAGAAGCCTGAGCCGATTGCAAAAGAAAAGCCAAAAGCTACAAAGGCTCCTGCCAAGAGTGCAACCCGCGTTTCTCAGAAATCAAAATAATGTCTGATGGTGTATGATAAATTTTCCGAAAATTTATCATACACCATAATTTCTGTATTATCTGAAGAAATACAGGATGGCTGCACCAATAGCCAACCCAATCAGGATGAACAGCCAGAACCTTCTGCTTTCTTTTCTCTGAATCCCTGATTTGAAGTGATAATCTCTTTTATAATCTGTCATAAGCTTGAAATTTAATCATGATGATAGGGCTCCCCTTTCAGAATGGTAAAAGCCCTGTATAGCTGTTCGGTAAAAAGCAATCGGATCATTTGATGTGAGAAGGTCATCTGAGAGAGTGATATTTTATCGTTACTTCTTGAATATACTTCATCACTAAACCCATAAGGGCCACCTACAATGAAAACGAGATGCTGCAAACCTCCAACCATTTTCTTGTTTAAAAATACTGAAAAACCTCTGGAAGAAAATTCTTTTCCATTCTCGTCCAGGAGCACTACATGGTCTGTACTTTGGATATTTTTGAATATTAATTCAGATTCCCTGATTTTTTGTTGCTCCTGCGACAGACTTTTTGTGTTTTTTAATTCCGGAAGCTCAAGTATTTTGAATGTTACGTAATGTTTCAGACGTTTCAGGTAGATGTCAATTCCTTCATTCAGGTATTTATCTTCAGTTTTTCCTATGGTTAGCAGCGTAATCTTCATTATTTTAATATAGTTACAGAACCTGATTTTTTAATCACCTGATCGTTAAAATCATAAGCATTAATTACATAATAATACGTTCCAACCGGAAGAAGCTCATTTTTATAAGTTCCTTTCCAGTGATTGAACAAATCTTCCGAGACAAAAAGCTGTATCCCATACCGGTTGAATATCTGAATTCTGTAGGATTTAATATTAGTCATGCTTACTACAAATTCATCATTCATTCCATCATTATTGGGAGTAAAGGTATTGGGTACAAACAGTATATTATTCTTACTGATCACATATTGCCCATGAACTACTGATGCACTGCATACCGAACTTTTAAAAACAGTCAGACTGACATCAAAATTACCTTCAATGGTATAGATATGTTCCGGATTCAGATCCGTGGAGGTATCGCCATCGCCAAAGTCCCATAGCCACGCATCTGCATCTTTAGATTCATTGTAGAATCTTACCCTGATAGGTGCAGATAATTTTGAAGGCAGCTTCGGTTCTGCACGGAAAGCAGCGACCGGATTTTTATAAATTGGTGGGACAATAATGCTGACTGTCTCTGTCTGGCAATTGCCCCTGCTAATCATTAATGAATAGGTTCCGGCAACAACAGTACTGTTAACCGGAATCTTTGGCTCTCTTTCGTTGGAAGTAAAATTATTGGGGCCGGTCCAGTTGTAAACAACATCGGTCTGAACCCGGGTACTTAAGCGGATGGTATCTGTGAGACAAAAATCGGGTTTATTAACAGTGATTACAGGCTTGTCAGGGCTAAGTGCAACAATAATTTCCTGACTGAAGACACTGATACAGCCTGAGCTGCCTTCTGCTTCAAGGATGATGGTTTTCTTGCCGGAGCTTGAGTAGCTTACTGTATTTGCCAGATTACCTGAGCCTGCAGGTATACTTGCCCCATCTCCGAAATTCCACCGCAGTTTCTGAAAGTCGCTGGAGGTATTGGTAAATGTAAAACTCTGCAGGCTTGTACATGCATTGTTATTCAGAATAGAAAATGAAGCTGCAGGTGTTTGACCGATAGGGGCAATGGTAACTGAGGCAGGGTTGCTCGTACAACCATTCAGACTAACAGTGACGGAATAGATACCCGCCCTGCCTGCATCATCAACCGGAACTTTAATTTCTGCTGTGCTTGAGGTAAATCCTTTTGGTCCGGTCCATGAATAGCTTGCACTGTCCACTAAATCTGCCTTCAGACTTATCATTTCACCAACACAATATCTTGATTGAAGGCCACTAATTTTTGGTGCATCAGGCTTAACGACATGCATGAAAGTCTCGGTTTGAACAATCGAGCACCCATTATTGTTTTTAATCTGTAAAACCACTGTTTTCAATCCCGTTGTGTTATAGGTCACAGTGCCTGGGTTTTGGTTATTGCTTCCGGCGATACTTGCACCTTCTCCAAAATACCATTGTAAAGTGCTGAAATCAGATGCTTCACTGCTAAATGTGTATGAAGGGTTAGAGCTACATGGATTATTATCCACTTTCTTGATTTTTGCGTAGGGGCCTTTAAATAAACCAGTTCCGGTTTTGCCGGTTTTGTCGGTAAAGGCAATTTCAAATCCATTATTTCCGGCTGAGGCATTATTTACAAGGAGTGCGTAAACGTAGCCTTTTTTCATAGTGATAAACTGAACAACACCATCCTGGCCTGTCCCACAGCCGCTTGCCTCACTTAAATCAGTTACGTTAAAGTCTAATCCTGTTTGTACATATGTTGCTTCATTTGCGCAACGTTGATTGATGCCTTCCCCGGCAGCACATCTGATCGCATTAGAGGCTAAAGGATTCTGTGTATTACCTTCAGGTCCTAATTCATATAATACCCAGTCAATATCATCCCTTTTGCTTGGAGTAATTGTAAAAACAAGTGTTCCATCATTGGCGGCTATCCATTTATACCATGCAGAATTTGTTTCTGAAAAAGCAATACCGGGTTGAACATCCAGGCAGGTTCCCTGTGCTTCGTTAGGACTTAAACCAGCCCCTGATATTTTAACCTCTCTTATTATGCTCTCTGTTGAACATATTAACGATGCTCCTGAGAAATCCTGTCCTGCTTTAATTTCAGACTGATAATTTTCTATGCAAAGTTTGAAAGTGCCTGTACTGTTATTTGCCCCGCTTATTCCAATAAAATAGGTGATGCCCGGAACTAATCCTGCACCGGTTATAATGGTTGTATTACCATCTTGTATTGTCTGTACAGTTCTTTGTGTGCCATCGCAGGCATTGTACAAACGAATTTCAGGTGATTGTAAAGTACCGCTACCCGGAGAACCGCTAACGGTCACTTTAACTTCAAAATTTCTTGCATTAAACTTAAACCATACATCATTTCCAGTTCCAATGAAAGTGGGAGTGGCGTTTATATTGCTATACTGTGCATTACCTGAACAATATTCACGGGCATCAGTAATTTCAATAGCATTAATGCAATCATCATTTGCAGGTTGTGCATAGACAATACAAACAGAAATTAACAGAAATAATATCAGAAAAAAATATTTCAATTTTATAGTACTGGCTATTACGAAAATACGAAAAAGCCCTCCACATCTATTGATGGGAGGGCTTATAAATTTTGCCATCAGGTAGGATAGCAATTAAATTATTTATTCAGTATCCCCTTTCTTACCTGGGCTTTCAATAGTTCTCCATCAGGATCCAGACTTGTTTTTAATTTTGTAAATGCCAGGGTACCTTCAGAAGTGAGGTAGCGAACTTTAGGATGCGGATCGTTCATACACCCGATGATTACCGCAGCGATATCTGAGGGCTTTTGAAATGCCTTTTCCTTAAATTCATCGGTAAAAGTGGCCCGGTATCCCATATAGGTTTCCATCAGGGGTTTATAATCATCATTGAGAATTCCACCGGTCGATTCGAAATATTCGGTCAGGCTGTTTCCAAACTCTGTTATTGTGCCTCCCGGTTCAATCAGTGAAATATTGATTCCGAAATAAGGCTCCAGGTAGGTTGCAAGACTTTCGCTCAAACCTTCGAGCGCAAATTTTGCAGCACAATAGATCTCATTTACCGGTGATCCCACGATTCCTCCAACCGAAGATACATTGATGATATGCCCGCTTTTTTGATTGCGCATATATGGCATTACCGCTTTACAGCACCGGATCGGGCCATAGAAGTTCACGTCCATCACCTGCTGAATTTCTTCCATGCTGGCCTGCTCCATCGGTTTGATGAATCCTGCTCCGGCATTATTGATCAAAACATCGATTCTGCTTTCATTTGAGATGATTTCGGAAATACAGGTATGAATGCTTTTTTCATCCTGAACATCCAGTTGCCTGATATTGAGCTTTACATTTCTCTTTTCAACCTCAGTGTCGAGCAATGACCTCTTATTCAGATCACGCATGGTTGCATAAACCTGATGCCCCTGTTCTGCAAGCTGCACAGCAGTTTCAAGTCCGATACCTGTTGATGTTCCTGTTATTAATATAACTTTTGCCATGGTAAATGATTTTAGAAAAATTAACAGAAGCAAAAAGCCAAAAGTGTTGAACTTTTGGCTTTTTGCTATATTATAAAATCGCTTATTGAATTAAGCTTTCTGATTCATTCTGATGATATTTAATGCACCACCTGCTTTGAACCACTCAATTTGCTGTTCATTGTAAGTATGGTTTACATTAAATGACTCTGATTTGCCATCAGCGTGATTCAATACAATTGTTAGTTGCTTACCCGGTGCAAAATCATTTAAGCCGGTGATGTCGATTACATCATCCTCAAGGATGCGGTCATAATCATTTGCATCAGCAAATGTCAATGCAAGCATACCTTGTTTCTTAAGATTTGTTTCGTGGATACGGGCAAAAGATTTAACAAGAATTGCACGAACACCAAGGTGTCTTGGCTCCATTGCTGCGTGTTCACGTGAAGAACCTTCACCGTAGTTTTCATCACCAACAACGATACTTCCAATGCCTGCGGCTTTGTAAGCACGGGCTGTAGCAGGTACTGCTCCATATTCTCCGTTAAGCTGGTTCTTAACGGTATCAGCTTTATCATTGAAGAAGTTGGTAGCACCGATAAGCATATTGTTGGAAATGTTATCCAGGTGACCTCTGAATTTTAACCATGGGCCAGCCATAGAGATATGGTCAGTAGTACATTTTCCTTTTGCTTTGATCAGAAGTTTTAATCCTTTAACATCAGTACCTTCCCAAGCTTTGAACGGATCAAGTAATTGTAAACGTGCAGATGCAGGATCGACAATGACACTTACTTTGCTTCCATCTTCTGCAGGAGCCTGATATCCGGCATCTTCAACTGCAAAGCCTTTTAACGGCATTTCAAGTCCCTGTGGTTCATCAAGCTTAACCTGCTCGCCTGCCGAGTTGGTCAGGGTATCAGTCATTGGATTGAAAGCAAGATCACCGGCTATAGTTAATGCAGTAACGATCTCAGGAGATGCTACGAATGCATGAGTATTCGGGTTTCCGTCGTTACGGGCTTTGAAGTTTCTGTTGAATGAAGTAATGATTGAGTTTTTACGGGTAGGATCATCGCTATGACGAGCCCACTGCCCGATACATGGTCCGCATGCATTTGCAAGAACCACACCACCCATTTTTTCAAAAGTATCCAGGTAACCATCACGCTCTACGGTATAACGAACTAATTCAGATCCCGGAGTGATAGTAAATTCAGCTTTAGCAACAAGGTTTTTATCTACCGCCTGTTTTGCAAGAGAAGCTGCTCTTGAAATATCCTCGTAAGAAGAGTTGGTACAAGAACCGATCAGACCAACCTCCAGTGTCTGAGGCCATCCGTTTTCTTTAACAGCAGCAGCAAATTTAGAGATAGGCCATGCCATATCCGGAGTGAATGGTCCGTTTACATGTGGCTCTAACGAAGAAAGATCAATCTCGATAACCTGATCGAAATATTTCTCAGGATTAGCATAAACTTCATCATCGCCGGTTAAGTGTTCTTTAACCTGATCAGCAAGTTTTGCGATCTCTTCTCTTTCAGTACCTTTTAAGTAAGTAGCAATTTTATCATCGTAACCGAATACTGAAGTGGTAGCACCAATTTCAGCACCCATATTACAGATTGTACCTTTTCCTGTTGCAGAAAGTGATCTTGCACCTTCGCCGAAGTATTCAACGATTGCACCTGTACCACCTTTTACAGTAAGGATTCCGGCTACTTTAAGAATCACGTCTTTTGCAGAAGCCCAGCCTGAAAGTTTACCGGTTAATTTTACTCCGATAAGTTTAGGGAATTTTAACTCCCATGCCAAACCTGCCATTACATCACATGCATCAGCACCACCAACACCAATTGCGATCATACCCAAACCACCTGCATTTGGTGTATGAGAGTCAGTACCGATCATCATTCCACCAGGGAATGCATAATTTTCTAAAACTACCTGGTGAATAATACCTGCACCCGGTTTCCAGAAACCAATTCCGTATTTGTTTGAAACTGAAGCAAGGAAGTCATAAACCTCTTTGTTTTGAGTATTGGCAGTTGCCAAATCCTGATCAGCTCCGATTTTTGCCTGAATAAGGTGATCGCAGTGTACAGTAGACGGAACAGCAACAGTTGGTCTTCCTGCCTGCATAAATTGCAAAAGTGCCATTTGCGCAGTAGCATCCTGCATCGCAACGCGGTCAGGAGCAAAATCAACATAAGTTACTCCGCGTTCATGCGCTTCTGTAGCATTACCTTCCCATAAGTGGGCGTATAAAATTTTCTCTGTTAATGTAAGTGGCTTACCAACAACTTTACGTGCAGCCGCAATACGCGGACCGTAGTTGTTATAAACCTTTTTGATCATGTCTAAATCAAATGCCATGTTATTTGCTTGATTTTAATTTATTTCCAATTATAACTGACAGCGAAGTTACATAAAACGACCTTAAAAATGAATAGGAGAGGACAAGGAAATCAGAAAAAATGTACATTATAAGTAAAATAATACAAAGCCTCCGCATTTTTTAACCGAAGGCTTTGATAGTATATAATGGAAATGTGTAATTAATGGATCTCTTTGAGTACTTTATTTTTGTTTGAAAAGTTCTGAACTCTGGTGTAATTCACATCTCAGGTAAGCGTGAGGACTTTTTTCTCATGCTTCTTACTCCGCAATATTTTACCTGAGAGAGGATAACTGCCGGCATAGCTGCCTATCTGATCCTTATAATTTATACACTGAGATGGCAACATATTCAATCAGGTTTTTACTTCATGTACCCTGCTTATCTGATTGGTTTAAAGATTCTGAATTACTCTGCTGAGTTTTTCTCTGACAGAGGTAGCAACAGAACCTAAAGTATCGTTTTTGATAGCCATCATAGATGCCACAGGGTCAACAGCTGTTACTTCAATTTGTCCTCCTTCATGCTCCTGTACAATCACATTGCATGGAAGCATGGTGCCGATTTTATCTTCAGCTTTGATTGCCTCAAATGCAAAATTAGGATTGCAGGCACCCAGAATGCGGTATTTACGAAAATCAATATCCAGTTTCTTTTTGAAGGTTTCCTTAACATCAATTTCAGTTAGTATTCCAAATCCTTCTTTTTTTAATTCTTCGCTTACTCTTGCTATTGCAGTATCGAAATCTGTATTTAATGTTTTTGAAAAAAAGTAGCTCATGATTTTGTTTTTTAGGTTTTATTGATACTCAAATATCCTTATTTTTTCATCTTTTTGACTGTTACTTCTGTTACAATTTTCATTCAATTAAATAAGATTGCGTCTTCCTTAAATCAAATAATTAAGACTGGCAGCAAATAGATTTTAAATAAAAATCTATTTATCTTTTTTGCAATGAGAATAAAATGTATCCAAAGCTCTGGTTTAGTGCTGCTTATGCTATTGCGGGTCAGCAATCTACCCTGGTAATAATAAATCCGGTACGTTCAGTTAATACATGGGATACAGGTTTGCAGTAGCAGGGGGTAAAGATCAGCTGCGAAGAACATTTAATTCAATTTCCTTCGTAGATCACACCTGAAGTAGGAGTTTCCTTTAATTCGATTCGCTTCAAACCGGGGATAAGGGGTTTAATTTTTTCCCATAACCATACAGATAAAATTTCGCTGGTCGGGTTTTCAAGCCCCTGAATATTGTTCAGAACCTGATGATCCAGTATGTCAATAACCGGTTTGATGTGCATTTTGAGATCGGCGTAATCAATGATCCAACCGCTCTTCTCATCCGGTTTGCCCTCAACGAAAACGCTAAGAGCATAGGTGTGTCCGTGCATGTTTCCGCATTTATGCCCCACCGGAACATTAGGGAGGAAATGTGCAGAATCAAATGTGAATTGCTTGTATATTATCATGGGGCAAAATTAGATTTTGCCCTACATGATAAAAATGATCCTTATCAGTTTTAAAGATTATTTTCTATCAGAATACTGAGTGCAGTACCTCCGAATCCGGCGGCATTGATCAGTATTTTCCGGAGCTTTCTGTTTTGCTTTTGCTCAGGGAGATATGGAGCCTGAATGAAATGATCGTGTTTCAGCATGAGTAGTGCCATTTCAAGACTCAACGCTCCTGATGCCCCGAAGGTATGTCCGATTTTCCATTTGTTACCGGTTAGCAGAGGTTTGTTCTGACCAAATACAGACTCAAGAGCCTTCATTTCGGAATTATCTCCCAAAATAGTTCCCGGAGAGTGCATGATTATAACATCGATACTTTCTGGTTCATGCCCTTCCATTGCCATTTTCATTGATTTTTGAAGGCATTGAGCATCTGCTGATAATGATGCGCCATGACTGATTATTTCTGTTCCATAGCCTATTCCGCTAATATATGCGAGTGCATTTTTAGAGGATAATTCCAGACAAAAGCAGGCTGCTCCTTCACCCAGTATCAGGGTATTCTGTTCTTTTGTAAGATCCATACTTCGGCATGGATAATCATTATTCAGGCCTGAATAAATTTTCAGGGCCTTCATTTGAGCAATAGTAAAACTGGTTAGCGGTGCCTCACTTCCTCCGGCAAGAAAACTTTTGCTAAAACCAGATTGGAGCCAGGCAGCTGCATTGGCAATTGATTGTAGTGCAGTTGAGCAGGTGGCAGAATGTGAAATAGAAGGCCCGCTATTGTTCAGATCGCAGGCAACCCAGCTGGCAATATTACCCAAAGTAGTACCCGGCGATGTTAATGGGTTAACTTTCTGGCTGCCATTCTCAATAAATTCTCTGTGATATTTTTCGAATGTTTCAGTAGCTCCTCTGGAAGAGCCGATATTGATCCCAAATTCTTCATTTTTATTCCAGCCGGCATTTTCTACTGCAATTCTGGATGCTGCAAGAGCATAATGAACACTGGGATCCAGAGACTGATATTTTTTATCCCTTTTAAGTCCGAAAATTATTTCATTCCCCTCCGGAGTTAAAGCTGCAACCCAGTCTTCCGATACGTCAAACTGCTTTTTCATAAAGCAGTGCTGATTATCCAGATACCTGTTCCAGATATGTTCACTGTTTACGCCCAAAGCTGATATACTTCCGTATCCGCTGATTGCAATTTTTAGATTCTTCATTAAAACAGAAGCCTTTTATATGTTCAATTTTTCAGGTAGCTTAATCAGAATATCAGAACTAGTACCTTGTTGCATCCCTTTCCCAGTGTAATTTTTTCCCGAAGAAATTCGTGTTATCTGACATTTTAACTTTTAACAGCTCAATACACCACACTTTACCGGGTTTTGCCAGAGCAAGCGGAAATACCTTATGATAGAATACTTCAGGATTGATTTGCATTAAATAAGGCTCATTCAGAACCCGTCCTGTTAATTGTATTCCCTTTAATGCTAAAAAATCATGCTTTTCAGGCAAGATACTTCCTGCGATGTTTGAGTTTTCTGTAAGAAGCTTCGAATGTAGCGATGAAATTGAAGATTTGAAAAATAAGAGCTGGTTTTTTTCATCAAAAGCATAGAAGCAGTGGAAACAATAAGGTTTGTTTTCCGCATCGATACATGAAATACTTGCTATTCGGTTAGCTTTGATGAAATCTTTAATTCCTTTTTCCATTTAAGTCTTATTTTATAAATTCCTGCTAAATCTGACAGGCTATCAGATTATCTTTTTAAAACTTCATGGATAGCATCATATAAATGTTTCTTCCCGGACGAAGCATTTTACCCCAGTCGAGGTGCTCGTAATAAGCTTTGTCCAACAGGTTTTCGGCACCGGCGGATAATTCCAGTTTGTAAGTTTTTAATTGAAAGGTATAATTCGCCCTCAGGTTAATGATTGAAAACCCCTGACTGCTTTTTTCTCCGAACTCCTGACTTATCCTGTTTTGCCCGCTGCTTAATTCATTTTCAGCCTGAATAAATAAATTATTATGATTAAATCTCAGGCTGCTGACGGATTTGAATGGGGCAATCAGTGGCAGAGGATTTCCATTATTGTCTTTGCCATATAATAATTTCAGAGTGTTGTTAAAGCTAAAGTGCCTGTTGGCAAATTGATAGTTCATACTGCTTTCGGCACCGCTGACTCTGGCTGAAGGGATATTGAAATATGACCTCACTCCTGATGCTCCGATTGTCATTACGCTCAGACCACTCTGTGTTTTTCCTAAAATATAATGCTGCAGATAACTTGTAAACCCGCTAATTTTAACTGAAAGATCACTGCCGGAATAGATCAGATTTAACTCTGCATTCAATGCCTGTTCGTTCTTCAGGTCAGGATTTCCGATATAATCATGATTATCCATCCGGTTGAAAAGGTAAAAGCCAAACCGTTCGGAAGTAGTGGGATTCCGTTCGCTGTAACCGGCGCTGGCATAAAGGGAAAATTCTGAATTCAGATAGTGCGTGTACCCGGTGCTGAAGTTTTTCAGGATGCCCGTTTTTACTTTGGCAACATCATAACCCAGAACTGCAAACTGATCCTGTCCCATTTTGTCAGAAACCTTTGAGAAAGCGGCGTCTATACGTAATTTCAGATCTATTCTGCTTTTATCGTTCAGACTGATCTGGTCCTGAGCAAATAAACCGGATACCGTTTGATGATTTACCGGCCAGGTAAGCATATACATAGGTGCACTGTTTGCCGGATACATGGTCATATCTGCTTTTACCCTGTTGTGATAGCTATCCAGTTTCAGATTAAATGTATGTTTCCCAGCACTTTTTAGCTGTGTTTGGACAAAAGCACCCTGGGTATCGCTCCATCCCGGCATATCCATATGTATTGGTACTACCGGTCTTTTGGTATCGTCCATTGCATGCCGGATACTGTTTGCATAAACTTTGGCTTCCAGTTCACTGATTATTCCGTTTTGCGGATTATTTTTAAAACTGAGAGCAGCAACTCTTGCCTTGGCATAAGCTACGTCCATAGGCAGCGCAGGGTATCCGATATTCCATCCTTCATCAATCAGGACATCGGCTTTTAATGTGCTTGTTTTGCTGAGCTGGTATTTCCCTGAAATATTGGCATTGGCCTTTTCATACTTTGAAAAATCCACTTTTTGATCCATGCCATTACGGTAATTCCCCGCTTTTCTGTAAACCCCGCTAATACGCATTGCCCATTTAGCTGAACTATAATCCATAGCAAGGATGTTCTGAACCGCTGAAGCTGCAGAATAGTAACCTGAAGCAATTGTGCCTGACAGTTTTTGCCCTGAATTAATCATGGCCTCAGCCAATTTCAGGTTCAGCGTTCCTCCAACTGAGGACCCCATCGCCATTCCGTCGCCTGAATATTTTATATCAATACTTTTCAGGTTAACAGGTTCAGTATAAATGGTCACAGGATCCATTTTATCAGTACAGGCGCCAAAAAATTTCATTCCGTCGATCACCACATTTACCTGCCCTGCACTGAAAGCACGAAGGCTTGGTTCCATTCCGATCGGCCCCCGGCGGATGAGGCTTACGCCTTCAATTCTGGAAAGAATATCTTCAGTACTTGAGAGGCTTGATGACTGATAAAATGCTGATCCGGGATGCTTGCTTTGTGTATATCCCTGAATCTGAATTTCTTTCAGAACAAGGTGTTTGAATACAGTGTCCTGCGTAGTCTGAGAAAATGCTGAGAAGCCGCCTGTAAGAGGCAGGCTGCTCAGCATCAAGAGAATTTTGAATGAGGGTTTCATGTCAATCAGAATAACAGGTCAAAGAAAGTTTTAGTACTTAAACCGTCTTTATTGAGATCCAGATTGATTCTCCAGTCGCCGGTCATGGTAAAGTTCACTTTCCCTTTATAATGCCCGTTTTTGGTAAGAACCGGGTTTATATTGTTTGGTGATCCGTGTCCCATGCTGGGCATTTCAGGAGTCATGCTGATGCTGTAACTGTCTTCTGCAGGGAAAGTCATCATATCCTGCTTTCTGAATATTGCAAGCTCAAAATCATTCACCCCAACTTTTGGACTCAGGGGAGATACATAGGCAACAATTATTTTTGACCCATTGGCTGTAGTAATATTTTTTACACGCTCTGGTTGTGATTGCTTTACCTGAATTGGCATCTCTGCTTTTCCGAATTTAGTCTGGCCTTCTTTTTTGACCATGACTGTCATTTTCCATTTTCCGCTTTCGCCGGTGCTTGGCATAGTAAATACTGTTGCACACTGGAATAATGAATTGTCGGCATCAAGACTAAGGGGATTTTCAAACGGGGCAGAATGGCTTATTTTCATTCCATTCATATCCATCTCCATCATCGGCATGATTTGTACAGTAGATCTGCTGATAGATTTTCCTGAGGCTGAGTCATACAGTGCAACAAATAAATTCTGGTATCCTGTGCTTAATTCAGATTTTGACCATAATTCGACCCTGGCCGATGAACCTATGGCATAAGCCTCAGAAATCTTAAGTAAAGATGTTTTAGGATCAGTAATTTCAACTAAGGTGTCTTTTTCGCAGGAGGTAAAAAGTGTAATTGCAGTTGCAGCTGCCAGTAATATCTTTTTCATAATTTTAACAATAAGTAAATCTCTTTCAGGTACAGATGTGCACGGGCATTCCCCATGGTTTACATCATATAACCTGTTGGCATTTCAGAGGCAGTAATTGCCTGAATAAAAAATCTGTTGAATCTTTACCCGCTTGGGTATGAGAAAGATTTAAGCCAGTGGGGGATGGAATATTTTATTGTGAATATTATGAGAATAAAGATCTTTCAGAATAAAAGGCAGGCTTTTTATGTCTATACATTCAATATTGAAAGTGAGCGTAGAGTTTGGAATAAAAGCCGGGAATTCGATCTGTTTGAAAATTTCATTAGTCTTTTTTTCAGCTTCATCAGCTTGAGCCATCTTCTTCTTTAAAAAACACTTACCCTTACATTTCAATTCAGGTTTGTCTTTGTTCTCGCAAAGCTCTTTGACGATGTATTCAATGTTTACAGAATAATAGGTTAAAAGCCCTAATTTAACCAGACACTGAAAACTCAGTGCCAGGATCAAAGTAAGACTTATAAATCTGTTTATCATCTATTGTATTCTGTTTACAGGTGTAAATTTATAAAAGACAGAACTGTCCGAAAATGATGATAGTCTGACAAAAACATGAGATAGGTCACCTTTTAAGCTCCCCGGGTATTGATACTGATTCATTTCAGAAGACTAATATCAAAATTCGAATTTCGGCGCAAAAATACTGATATTTAAATAGAAATGCTATGTGTACTCTGAATTAGCGGGTATTTTTTCAGAGTGTTTTAAAGCCAAATCCTTGTTCATTAAGAACAGTTAAAACTACAGGCAGAGTATGCTCCAGTCGGCCATAGGCTTTTTCACTATCATGAAATACGATGATAGAGCCATTTTTTGCATTTTTCAGGACATTTTGAATGCATTTTTCAGGGCTTATATTTTGGTCCCAATCACCGCTGAGAACATCCCACATAATAATTTCAGTTGCAGGATATAATGCTTTTATAATCTTAATCTGAGATTTTTTTATTCTTCCATAGGGCGGTCTGAACAATCTGCTTCCTGTTAGTTCAGCACATTCTTCAAAATTTTTCAGGTATTCTTTATTATCTGTTTTCCAGCCTTTCAGATGATTGTAGGTGTGATTTCCAACAGTATGACCTTCGGCCTCAAGCAAAGAAAAAATATCAGGATGCTTTCTTACATTGTCGCCTATACAGAAAAACGTAGCTTTCGCATTGAATTTTTTAAGTGTATTTAAAACAAAGGGTGTAACAACCGGTATAGGTCCGTCGTCAAATGTCAAATAAATAAATTTTTGCCTGCGATTTTTATGCCAGGTTAGCTTTGGATAAAACCATTGCAGCCAGAAAGGAGATTTAGCCAGGTACAAATGCCGTATAATAATTTATCACGAAGATAAATATGTTATTAATTAATTGGTAGTAATTTTAGACTCAGTATAAAACGAACCAATCTTGTTGAATTGTGTATGAAAAAAATAAACTTTAAGTTCTTTGGCCGGATTAGTATTTTAGGATTAATACTTTCTGCTTCATTTTTTCATTCGCTCTCAGCACAGGAGCGGATTACCTTGAAGAGGGCAACAGAACTGGTGATAGAAAATAATTTACAGATCAAGCAGTCGCAGTTTTCGGAGGCATTATCTGAAGAGAATCTGCAGCAATCGAAGCTGGCTGTCTTCCCTACACTTAATGCCAATACGGGACTTAATTTCAATTTTGGACGAAGTATTGATCCTTTAACCAATCAGTTTATAAATCAGGCAATTACTTCAACCAGTGGTAATGTTTCATCGGTTACTTCCCTGTTTCAGGGCTTTCAGAAGATGAATCAGATATCCCAGAATAAACTTCAGCTGGAGGCGGATAAAAGCAATACACAGAAGATCAAAAATGATCTGGTGCTTGCTGTTGTAACTAATTATTTGTCAGTTTTAAATGCGCTGGATCTTTTAGAAGCTTCGCGTCAGCAACTGGATATTTCAAATCAAAGACGGGATGTAGAACAAAAATTCTTTGATGTGGGGAATAAGACTTTAGCGGATCTTTCACAGGCAAAATCGCAGGTGGCAACGGCAGAACTGAATGTAACCAATGCACGTAATCAGGTAGATCTTGCCTATCTCAATCTTGCACAATTGCTTGAGAGGGATCCCTCTGTTGCATTTGAGGTGGAAAGACCTGAGGTAGAAGACGTATTAAAGTTAAACCCGTCTTATTCAGCCTCTGATGTTTTTAAAATAGCATCTTCCAATTTTCCTGATATTAAACTGGCTGAGTTCAGAAAACAGGTCTCAGAGAAAGGAATAGAAGTTGCACGTGGCGACTATTTCCCAAGGTTAAATCTTCAAACCGGTTTTGGAACCCGTTATTCAAACGGAACTTTTGCAAACAATGGCTTCTCTACCCAGATAAAAGACAATTTCAATCAGTTTATAGGATTCGGATTAAGCATTCCCGTATTTAACGGAATGGCTGCCAGATCATCGGTAAGAAAAGCAAAAATAGGCTTCCAGAATGCAATGCTTAATGAGCAGCTTGCAAAAAATAATTTAAACAAGGTGATCAATCAGGCTGTTTATGATCTGAGGGCTGCAGAAAAGCGTTATGCTTCCACCCGGTCTGCATTTGAATCATCCAAAGAGGCATTTAATGTTATTGAACAGCGTTATGCGGTAGGTTTAGTGAATTCGCTCGACTTTAATCAGGCACAGACCAATCTTAATAAAGCACAGTTTGATCAGATTCAGGCACGTTACGATTTGATATTCAGAAGCAAGGTTATTGACTATTACCTTGGCAATCCAATTACCTTTTAATTAAAATATTCCCCATTATATTTGAATCATGGCAAAGAAAAAAAATACCCTGAAATATGTGCTCATCGGAGCAGGAGTACTCGTTATAGCTGCAGTTGCAGGGAATAAACTAGGCTGGTTTGGGAAGAAGGATATAGTACAGGTAGCAGTAGATAAGGCTGAAAAGCGTACAATTATCGAAACTGTTTCAGCAAGTGGTAAGGTACAGCCCGAAGTGGAGGTCAAACTTAGTGCAGAGGTCTCAGGAGAGGTTGTTGAATTACATGTTAAGGAGGGCGACGTGGTTAAAAAAGGACAGCTTTTGTGTAAGGTGCGTCCGGATGTACTTCAGTCGGGTTATGATCGTGCAGTAGCGTCTTTAAACAGTCAGAAGGCATCTCTTGCTAGTACACAGCAACAATTGAAACAGGTTGAAGCCAGTTTTGCCAATACTGAAGCAAAATATAAGCGTAATCAGGAGCTTTTCAGTAAGAAGGTAATTTCTGCAGCTGAATTTGACGCAGTGAAAGCTGAGTATGAAGCTGCAAAAGCCAGTCTGGGTGCTGCCCGTCAGAATGTTGTTGCTTCACGTTTTGGGGTGGATCAGTCAGGAGCGGTGGTGAAAGAAGCCGGTGCAAACCTTGCTAAAACCACAATTTATGCACCTGTTGAGGGTGTGATCTCTAAATTATCGGTAGAGTTAGGAGATCGTATTCTGGGGACTTCACAAATGGCAGGTACTGAGATTATGCGAATTTCAAACATGAGTGCGATGGAAGTTAGTGTAGATGTAAATGAAAGTGATATCAACAGAGTATCTATAGGTGATAAGGCAGATATTGAGATCGATGCATTCCAGAATCAAAAATTCAAAGGGGAGGTAACTGAAATTGCCAGCTCTTCAAGTATAGTAGGTACATCTACAGACCAGGTTACTAACTTTAGTGTGAAGGTGCGGATTCTTCCTGAGTCATATGCTAAATTGTTACGTGCCGATAGTGCCAATCCTTCGCCTTTCCGCCCCGGATTATCTGCCACAGTAGATATTCAGACTGAACAATTTGAGGGACTGGCAGTTCCGATCCAGTCGGTAACTACCAGAGAGGAGAAAAAGGATGAAAAAGCCGGAGAAAAGGGAGATAAACCTGCATCGTCTGCTGATGAAAAGACTAAACCCAAAGATGCAGCTCCTGTGAGAGAATTCGTATTTGTGCATAACGCCGGAAAGGTTAAACAGGTACAGGTTACAACCGGTATTCAGGATGATACTTATATTCTGATCAAGACAGGATTGAAAGGTGAAGAAGAAGTTGTTTCGCGCCCTTTTACCGCAATATCAAAAACACTGAAGGATGGATCAGCAGTAGAGAAGGTTGATAAAGACAAGCTTTTTAAAGCTGAAAGTAAAGAGTAATTTCTAAGAAATCCTTATCTTGTCCCGATTAATCAGGTTTTCTATCAGATCTGATTAGCCGGGATTTTTTTATGATGTCAGAAATTCAAAATAGTATTGCTGTTGTTGGAGGCGGAAGTTGGGCAACCGCTATTGTTAAGATATTATCAGATAATCTGATCAGTAAGGAGGTTTTCTGGTGGATGCGGAATGCTGAAGCTATTGAACATATCCGCAAGTATAACCACAATCCGCATTATCTGAGTTCCGTAGAAATCAAAGTCCCTGATGCTAATCTGAGTACTGATCTGAAAGAGATAATTTCCAAATCTGATTATATTCTCTTAAATGTTCCCGCTGTCTTTTTAAAGGATGCGCTTAAAGGGATTGACCCCGATGATTTTAAAGGCAAAAAGGTCATTTCTGCAATAAAGGGTATTGTTCCGGATGAAAATACGATCATTGGAGAATTCCTGAATCAGCATTATCATATTCCCTTTGAGGATATTATTGTTGTGAGCGGACCATGCCATGCCGAGGAAGTTGCATTGGAAAAGTTGTCCTATCTGACCATTGCATCTCAGGATGCAGAAACGGCCCGTCATTTTGCCTCTATGTTAAATACCAGATATATTAAAACCAATGTATCTGATGATATTTACGGAACCGAATACGCGGCTGTTTTGAAGAATATTTATGCCGTTGCCAGCGGGATTTGCCGTGGATTGGGCTATGGAGATAATTTTCAGGCAGTTTTGATCTCCAACGCAATTCGGGAAATTGAGGATTTTGTGGGCGCAGTTCATCCAATCGACCGGGATATTAAGGAATCAGCATATCTTGGTGATCTTTTAGTGACCGCATATTCGCAGTTCAGCCGTAACCGCACTTTTGGTACAATGATCGGTAAGGGCTATACCGTTACTTCTGCCCAGCTGGAAATGAATATGGTTGCTGAAGGTTATTATGCGGTTTGCTGTCTTCACCAGATTAACAAAGCATATAAAGTAAACATGCCTATTTGCAGGGCTGTTTATGCAATCCTTTATGAAAGACATTCGCCCCAGATTGAGATGAAACTTCTGTCAGAGCAGTTAACCTGATTGGTTAATTAAGGACATATCAGATGTTTTATTTGTCGGTTATTCTCCATTTTTCTTCAGGAAAATAATTTCCCGTGTTACATGGCCTTCTAAATAAATTGGGGAGGCTCATTGAAAGGCTCTTAAAAGCATCGCGTGTTATTATGGCTGGAATAAAAGCCTTAAGCCTGTAATTCAAGGCTTGATGATAATTTCAGTGATGGCCATGCTCTGGCGTTGACTCTGCTCACAATAATTTACAAATCGAATATACATTCTACAGTCTGTTGGATTTTGTGACTATTAAATTATCTGTTCCGATCTTCCGGTGCACTAAATCCTTAAAGTGCAGGATAACAGGCCATACTTTCTCTGCATATATCATCTACGACTACTTTAAAATTGGTTTGTCGGAAAAGAAGATAGCTGAAAAGTACCAAAGGCAGGATCTATCGCTGCCATCAAAACATACAGCGCCTTAAAAAAATAATTGGCTGATAATGAGTGATTTGAGTCGTTACATCAATTTTTTTTTGAAAAAAAAATTGATGTAACGGTAATGTTATGTTTATATTAGATTAGGATAGTGTAGTTAATACACTAAATGTTTTATCCCGGGTTCAGAAACTTATGGGGTTAATTGCGGTACTGATGTTTTGTAAAAAAGCCTTTAAACCAAATTTTATAAATAATAACAATAATTAAACCAAACTAAAAATGTATGCTAAAAATCCTGTTACTCTTTAAAAACACCGTGTTTTAATCTCATTTACCGTAAATGGATTATTAACAAAAGAAAATTATTAATTAAACCAATCTAACTAACAAATTTAACAAGCAAATTATGATATTTAAAACTTTACTCCTCCAGAAAAGGAAGGTGTGCTTATCAATTTTGTGCATACTAATCTCTTTAACTGCTGTTGCTCAACCAAGAGTTACGGGAAAAGTCATAGGTAGTGATGACAATCAGCCGATAATTGGGGCAACAGTTCATATTAAAGGAAGCAATGTGGGAACAATGACGAACCTGCAGGGTGCTTTCTCCATCAATGCAAAACAAGGCGATATATTGGTAGTGACTTATATCGGCTTCGCTATCAAAGAAGTTTCTGTTACTAATCAGGCTAACTATGATATTATTCTGTCTCCATCGCAAAGCACTTTAGATGAAGTGATTGTAACCGGATATTCTACTGAAAAGAAAAAGGATATTACAGGGTCAGTTTCTATAGTTAATGTGGCTGATATGAAAACCATCCCGACAGGAAGTCCTGAACAAATGTTGCAGGGACGTGCATCCGGACTAAATGTTACTACTTCCGGTGAACCGGGTGGTGGAAGTAATATTCGTATCCGTGGTATTACTTCATTAGGAAATGTTGATCCTTTGGTTATGATTGATGGTGTTCAGGGAAGTTTGCGTAACATCAATGCAAACGATATTGCATCAATTCAGGTATTGAAAGATGCGGGTGCTGCTGCAGTGTATGGTGTACGTGGTGCCAATGGGGTAATTGTTGTTACTACCAAAAAAGGTTCCGGTAAGCCTAACATTACTTATGATGCTTATGCCGGTACTCAGGTACCTTTACAGGGTAATGTATTTAATCTGTTAAATACTCAGGGAATGGCTGATCTTACCTGGTTAGCTTTAAGAAATTCAGGACAGGTTGCCTCAAACGGCAATCCGACACATCCGCAGTATGGTAATGGTGCAAAACCAGTAATTCCGGATTATTTGTTAATTGGCGGTACAAACGGAGTAACAGGACAACCAACAGCTGCTCAGATGGATAGCTATAATGTGGATTACAGCAAGGGAAATATCTATCAGATAATTCCTGCAAATAAGACCGGTACTGACTGGTTTCATGAAATATTCAAACCTGCTCCAATACAACAACATACAGTTACAGCATCAGGTGGAGCCGACAGATCAAACTATCTGTTCTCTTTAGGATCCTTTGATCAGCAGGGAACATTACAGAATACTTACCTGAAAAGATACAGTCTGCGTGCCAACACTACCTTTAATGTTAAAAACAATATCAGGATAGGTGAGAATGCTTATATCTTTTACAGAAATCAAAGGGGAACACCTTCAGGTAATCAGGGTGAAGGAAATCCTATATCAATGTCTTACCGACAGCAGCCAATAATTCCGGTTTTTGATGCAATGGGTAATTATGCCGGAACACGGGCTCAGGGCCTGGGAAATGCACAAAACCCATATGCTATGATTGACCGCGTAGATGGCAATAGAAATAATATCTGGGATATTCAGGGAAATGTATTTGCTGAAATCGATTTTCTGAAGCATTTCACGGCAAAAACTTCCTTTGGGGGTACTCTGGATAATCAGTATAATTTTAGTTTTGGCTACAGAACCTATGAGAATGCAGAAAATAATGCTTCGAATAGTTTCAACGAAAATGCCCAGTACAACAGAAACTGGACCTGGACGAATACCGTCACTTATAACCAGGTATTCGGGAAGCATAGTGTAAGGGTTTTAGCCGGTTTAGAAGCAGTTGAACTATATGGCAGAGGTCTGGCTGGTGGCGCTTTAGGATTATTTACTGATAACCCTAACTTCCGTACATTAAGTAATGGTTCAGGTGGCTTTACCAACTCCAGTTACGTTTACCAGGAAGCATTGTCATCACAGTTTGGTAAAGTTGATTATGCCTATAATGATAAATACTTATTAAGCGCTACTATTCGCAGAGACGGTTCTTCACGTTTCGGACCGGAAAGCAGATGGGGTATTTTCCCTTCTTTCTCTGCAGGATGGAGATTATCAAGTGAAGCATTTTTGAAAAACCAGACCTGGATTGATAACCTTTTAGTAAAAGGCAGCTATGGTATCCTTGGAAATCAGCTGAATGTTAATCCAACCAATGCCTTCAATCAGTTTGGCGGAGGCCCGGGAAATGCATATTATGATATTAATGGTACAAGTACGAGCACTGTTCAGGGTTTCATTGCGTCCAGAATCGGTAATCCAAAAACAAGCTGGGAAGAAGATAAGTTAACTAACTTCGGTATTGACGGTACATTTTTTAACAATAAGATTGATTTCTCTGTAGAGTATTATAAAAAATCAATTGAAGGACTATTATTTGCAGATCAGTCTCCTGCAACAGTTGGTGGTGCAGCTTTACCTGCGGTTAATATCGGGAATATTGAAAACAAAGGTCTTGACTTTTCTACAACCTATCATGGTTCTGTAGGCAGCGACTTGAAATTTGATATTGGTGCGATTGTCACTACTTATAAAAGTAATATTACCGATATCCCCGGCAAATTCTTTGATGCAGGAGCTTCCAGGATTGGTAATTTTGTACGTAATCAGGTAGGTCAGCCTATAGGTGCATTCTTTGGTTATGAGGTTGAAAGACTATTCAGGGATGCTGCTGATGTTACAGGTTCTCCTGTACAGGATGCTGCAGCCCCAGGCCGTTTTAAATACCGTGATGTGAATGGTGATAAGAAGATAAGTGCTGATGACCGTACTTTCTTTGGTGATCCAAATCCGGATTTTACCTACGGACTTAATTTGGGAGCGAACTATAAAGGTTTGGATTTTTCTGCATTCTTATACGGATCCCAGGGTAATGAGGCTATAAACTATGTACGTTACTGGACAGATTTCTATCCTTCATTCCAGGGGGCAAAGAGTCTTGACTTGTTAAACAATTCATGGACCCCGCAAAACCTGAATGCAAAAACCCCTATTGCAGAGAATGCTTCTAATTTCAGTAATAACTCAGTGCCAAACTCATATTATTTAGAGGATGCATCATTCCTGAAATTACGTTCTTTAGTTATCGGTTATACCATTCCTGCTGCCAAGTTAAAAAGATTTGGAATTGACAGAATGCGTGTTTATGTACAGGGTGCTAATCTGTTCACTATTACCAAATACACCGGATTGGATCCTGAATTGATAGGTCTTAATTCCAATGGTACTAATAATAATACTGCCTTTGGTATTGATTACGGTAACTATCCCAACAATCAGAAAAACTATAATTTCGGTGTAAATCTTACTTTTTAAGTTTACTTATAAAATAAAATAAAAGTTTATGAAACGATCATATATAAAAATAATTCTGGTGTTGAGCATTTCCTCAGTGCTGTTTTATGCCTGTAAAAAAGAATTCCTTGAAAGAGCTCCTTTAGGATCTCTGGATCAGGGTAATCTTACGACCTCTGCAGGTGTCAGGGGACTGTTAATCGGAGCTTATTCATTATTGGATGGCTACGGTGGTGCAGGAGGAGGGTTTGCTACAGCAGCGTCCAATTGGGTATTTGGTGGTGTAGCTTCAGATGATGCCTATAAAGGATCTGATCCGGGCGACCAGGCTGATATTGTATCTATTGAAACATACAGCGCAAATGCATCTAATCCATATTTTGAATCAAAATGGCGTCATTTATATGATGCTATCCAGCGTAGCAATGATGTGCTGAGAGTTATGGCCGATGTAAAAGGTATGAGCGATACAGAAAAGAAAGTAGCAGGTGCTGAAGCAAGATTTCTAAGAGCTCATTATCATTTCGAGGCCAAAAGAATGTGGAATATGATACCCTACGTAGATGAAACTATCACTTACGCGAAGGCAAACATCCTGGTGGCTAATGACAAGGATATCTGGCCAAATATTGAAGCAGATCTGAAATTTGCGGTAGCTAATCTGCCTGCTACCCAACCTGCAATTGGCCGGGCAAATAGCTGGGCAGCCAAAGCATACCTGGCAAAGGTTTATTTGTACCAGAAAAAATATGCTGAAGCAAAGACACTATTGGATGATGTTATTACTAATGGAACAACCGCTTCAGGTAAAAAATATGACTTGGTAAATTTCTTTGACAACTTTAATCCGGAGACCAAAAACAGTGTAGAAAGTGTTTTCTCAGCACAAATGTCTGTAAATGACAATTCCGGAGGTAGCAATGGTAACTGGGGAGATGTATTAAATTTCCCTTACAACGGAGGTCCCGGCGGATGCTGCGGTTTCTATCAGCCTTCTCAAAGCCTGGTTAATTCCTACCGCGTTGATACAGATGGCCTCCCATTCCTTGATAATTTCAATAGTGTGGATGTTAAAAATGACCAGGGATTAAAATCTGATGACCCTTTCACCCCGGAAACCGCTCCTTTGGATCCTCGTTTAGACATTACAGTAGGAAGAAGAGGTATCCCTTATCTTGACTGGGGAGTTCATCCGGGAAATAACTGGATACGTGATCAGGCAAATGGCGGACCATATGCTCCGAAAAAAAGTGTTTATGCTAAAAGACAGCAGGGCGCTTTAACTGATAAATCTTTCTGGTCAACAGGTATAACTGCTAATAATTATACGATTATCCGCTTTGCAGATGTATTGTTAATGGCAGCTGAAGCTGAGGTTGAAGTAGGTTCACTGGATAAAGCCAAAGATTTGGTGAACAGGGTTAGACAAAGGGCAGCAGCTCCGGAAGGATGGGTGAAAACTTATGTTGATCCGGCCGCGCCTGAAAAGGGATTTACCAGCACTCCTGCTGCAAATTATAAAATAGGCTTGTACCCTGCATTCCCTGATAAAGTGTATGCACGTAAGGCAGTACGATTTGAGAGAAAATTAGAGTTGGCTATGGAGGGCTCACGTTTCTTCGACCTGGTACGTTATGGTACTGCGGCTGAAGAGCTAAATGCTTATATTGCTGTTGAAAAAAATCGTCGTTCTTATTTGAATAACGCTTCTTTCACTAAGGCGAAGAATGAGTATTTCCCAATTCCACGTAACCAGATTGATTTAAGTAAAGGAACACTGAAACAAAATCCGGGATACTAACAAAAATTAATTATACTCTTAAAAGGGCAGAGATTTCTGCCCTTTTTTAATTTTATATCAGAGTTTAGTATTTACTATTAATTATGATCAGAATCATTTTTTATTCAGTTCTTTTACTAATTTTTTCGTCCTGTAAAAACTCAGGCCCATTATTCGAAAAAATTAATTCCAACACAAGCGGTATTCATTTTGAAAATACTATAAATGAAACCGATTCCATAAATGTACTTGATTTTGCAAATGTTTATAATGGCGGGGGGGTCGGTATTGGTGATTTTAATAAAGATGGATTACAGGATATCTATTTTACCGGAAATATGGTAAGTAATAAATTATACCTGAACAAAGGAGATTTCGCTTTTGAGGATATTACAGACAAGGCTAAGGTAAACGGGCTGGGAAGATGGGGAAGGGGGGTTTCTGTAGTGGATATTAATAACGACGGATGGGATGACTTATATATTTGCGCATCAATAAAGAAAAAGGCCAAAGAGAGAGAGAACTTATTGTATGTTAATCAGGGTTTGAATAAGGATGGGATTCCAAGTTTTAAAGAGATGGGAGCTGAATATGGATTGAATGATACCACACATTCAACCATGGCAAATTTTTTTGATTATGATAATGATGGTGATCTGGATGTTTTTATAGTTGTCAATGAAATTATAGATGGCGATTTTCCCAATAGGTTTCGGCCACGTTTGTTAAATGGAGAACATCCAAGCACAGACAGATTATACCGGAATGATCCGGACGAAAAGCTGGGGCATCCCTTTTTTACTGATGTTTCAAGACAGGCAGGGATATTAATTGAAGGATATGGACATAATGCTTCTGTTGCAGATATAAATCAGGATGGATGGAAAGATATTTATGTTTCCAACGACTATCTTTCTAATAATGTTTTATATATCAATAACCGGGATGGAACATTTACCGATAAGGTAACATCCTATTTTAAGCATGCAGCTGCTAATGCTATGGGTACTGATATAATTGATATTAATAATGATGGTCTTGATGATCTGGTGGAGCTGGATATGAGTCCTGAAGATAATTACCGGAAAAAGATGATGACGAATGGGAATAACTACCAAACCTATCAAAACATCGAATACTTAAATTATCAATACCAATATGTTAGAAACATGCTTCAGGTTAATCAGGGGCCGAGGATTAATCAGAATGATTCTATAGGGGATCCGATTTTTAGCGAGCAATCATTTTTTGCCGGAGTGGCTGAAACTGACTGGAGCTGGGCGCCTGTAGTAATGGATTTTGACAACGACGGATTTCGTGATATTGTTATTACTAACGGTTTTCCAAAAGATGTTACTGATCATGATTTCATCACTTTTCGGAATACGGCTTATTCCATCGCCACCAAGGCAGAGTTATTAGCACAAATTCCCGCAGTCAAAATTCCTAATTATGCTTTCCATAATAATGGTAATCTATCATTTACAAAGGTGTCTAAAGATTGGGGATTTGATACCCCCTCTTTTTCAAACGGAGCTGTATATGCAGATTTGGATAATGATGGGGATATGGATTTGGTGATGAATAATATTAATGATAAGGCCTTTTTATACCGTAATAATACGAAACAGGAAAGTAAAGAAGCATATCATTATCTGCAGATCAAATTTGTGGGCGATAGCCTGAATAGAACCGGAATTGGTGCCCGGGCAGAATTGCATTATAATCAGGGCAGGCAGCAAGTTTTTGAAAATACCCCATACCGGGGTTATTTATCATCCATGCAAAATATTGCTCATTTTGGATTAGGGAATATTGCCTCCATTGATTCAGTGATAATCAAATGGCCAAATGGAAAATTACAATTGTTGAAAAATGTAAAGACAGATCAATTATTAACTGTTGAAATCACCAGCGCAAGGGAAGTATATTCATCTCAAAATGAAAAGTTCGCAAAGAATAATTTGTTTCGTGAAGTGAGCGATTCTGTGAATATACATTATCAGCAGGAAGAGAAGGATTTTGTGGATTTTAATATTCAAAAATTATTGCCGCATAAATTTTCTGAATACGGGCCTGCTTTAGCAGCCGGAGATGTTGATGGAAACGGACTCGATGACATCATTAGCGGAGGGTCTTTTTCATTTAGTGCCCAGCTATTTTTACAACAGGAAAATGGTCGCTTTATTCAAAAAAGCTTGATACCTGATGCAGATATAAATACTAAAAGATGGGAGGATACGGGAGTTTTGCTTTTTGATGCTGATGGGGATGGTGATCTGGATTTATATTCTGCCAGTGGTGGTTTTGAAAATGAAAGAAATACCATGGTATATCAGGATAAACTATTTATTAACGACGGAAAGGGAAACTTTAAAATAGATTTACCGGCATTACCTCAGAATTTCACCAGTAAATTTTGCGTCAGGGCAAGCGACTATGACAAAGATGGTGATCTTGATTTGTTTGTGGCCGGCAGGGTAGACCCCTGGAATTATCCCAGGCCGGTTTCCAGCTTTATCTTTAGAAATGACAGCCGCAAAGGGAAGGCTAAATTCACAGATGTTACCCAAACCATTGCGAAAGATCTTATAAATGCCGGACTCGTTTGTGACGCTGTTTTTACTGATTTTGACAATGATGGCTGGCAGGATCTGATATTAGCAGGAGAGTGGATGCCTGTTACCTTTTTAAAGAATGAAAAAGGGTTGTTTAAAAATGTAAGTTCAGCCTCTGGAATTAACGATAAGGTGGGCTGGTGGAATACAATTGCTCCGGGTGACTTTGATAATGATGGAGATATCGATTATGTTATTGGCAACCAGGGTAAAAATTCATTTTATAAAGGGAACGATAAATATCCTGTCTTTATTACAGCTGATGACTTTGATAAGAATGGAAGTTATGATGCCATACCTTCTTTATTTCTGCCTGATCAGAATGACGAACTGAAAGAATTTCCAGCTCAGACCAGAGAGGATATGGTAAAGCAAATGATCAGCATGCGGTCTAAATTTCAAAATTACAACTCCTTTGCTGTTGCCACAATGGATGAAGTGCTGCCTGAAATTCAAAGAAAAGGTGCATTAAGGCTAAGAGCGAATTATCTTCTCTCAAGCTTTATTCGAAACGATGGCAAAGGAAAATTTACGATCAGTCCATTGCCTTCGCAAGCTCAGGTCTCTGTATTGAATGGAATCACGGTGGATGATTTTAATGGAGATGGTAATTTAGACCTTGTGATCAATGGAAATGATTATGGTACGGAAGTATCAGTAGGAAGATATGATGCATTGAATGGTTTATTTCTTAAAGGTAATGGCAAAGGCGGTTTTGAAGCTGAAACTATCCTGCAAAGTGGTATATTCATTCCAGGCAACGGGAAAGCACTGATTAAACTAAGAAGTAAATACGGTAATTGCTTACTGGCAGCCAGTCAGAACAGGGGGGCTTTGAAGATATTTCAATTAAAGCGGGCTATAAATCTTGTTCCGGTTTTAGCTGGTGATATGAGTGCCGTCATTAAATATAAGAATGGTAAGCGCAGACGTGAAGAAATATATTATGGTTCGTCCTTTCTATCCCAGTCAGCCAGATTCTTAAATATCGATAATAATATTTCCAGCGTACAGTTAACAAATTATAAAGGGTCAAGTAGAAATTTACAATTGAAATAATAATGGAATATAATTTAAAAAGGCTAGTATATGCAGGAATTTGCATTATGGCTTTATTTACTGCTTGTAATAAAAAGGAAGAAGGCAGATTATCAGATGCTGAAATATTACACCAAAATCAGGATCAGCTTACAGAAGTAATCATATATGATGTTTTTACTCCCCCGGTGGCCAGCCGGATATACGCTTATTCTTCACTTGCTTCGTATGA
The DNA here is from genome assembly GCF_029360775.1 of Daejeonella sp. H1SJ63. Taxonomy (GTDB): domain Bacteria; phylum Bacteroidota; class Bacteroidia; order Sphingobacteriales; family Sphingobacteriaceae; genus Daejeonella. The sequence goes on from NZ_JARKMZ010000001.1 coordinate 86,855, forward strand.
AGCAATGCGTTTTGCAAAACCCGGTTCTCCATCAATTGTCTTAAAACTAAATGGCTTTAAAGCGTTGCCTGAACCCGAAAAAGATAAAAATTATAACTTTACCTTAGCCGCTACCAAAGCGTTTTTTACAGTAGTTCATAAGGTTGTATTTTCAATTGATTCTTTAAAAGGTTATGAAGCGAGGGTTTTCGGCCAGTTTAAAAAATCTTTACCCAAAGAAACTTTTGAAAGGTCAGTTGCCTTTGGTGATTCTATCGGTAAAGGGGTTTTAGCAATAGCAGCAGTTGATGGATATTTCAAAAGCAGAGGCAAAGCTAAATTTTTGGGGAATCAGAATCCGGGTCAATGGCGTCCTACCCCTCCCGATTATATGGATGGTGTAGAATGGTGCTGGGGGACTATGAAGCCATTCCTGCTGGATTCGGCCTCTTTATCTGCAAATCTGCCAGCTCCTCCTAAATATGATCTGGATACCAATAGTGTTTATTATAAGGAAGTGACCGGATTGTATAAGCTTACAAAAAATTTGACACAGGAACAAAAAGATATAGCACGTTACTGGGATGATAATCCTTTTGTAATGGAACATTCAGGTCATATGATGTTCGCAAATAAAAAAATCACCCCTGGAGGCCATTGGATGGGCATTGCAGCAATTGCTTCCCGGCAAACGAATGCTGATGCGGTAAAAACAGCAAAAGCTTATGCTGCTACTGCGGTTGCTTTGTATGATGCTTTTATATCCTGTTGGAATTTAAAATATAAGTATAATACGGTTAGGCCTGTTACAGTTATCAATGAGAAGATTGATAATAACTGGATGCCAATGCTTCAAACTCCGCCTTTTCCTGAATACCCCAGCGGTCATAGTACAATAACAAGAGCAGCTGCAGAGGTGTTAACTAAGATGTTTGGAGAAAATTTCGCCTTTGAAGATACAAGTGATCTTAAATATATTGGCATGAAGCGAAACTTCAAATCATTTATAGAAGCCGCAGATGAAGCCTCTATAAGCAGGGTTTACGGAGGAATTCATTATCGGTTTAGTGTAGATGAGGGTGCAGAAATAGGTAGTAAAATAGGAAAAACGGTTGTTAATAAATTAGACCTGTAAGTTTTTTGAGGTTTAATAGTATATTCTGTTTTGTCACTTTATAAATTAACGTCTGCAGATGTTTTTATCCTGCAGATACTTAATCACGTTATTATTATTATTATTAAAATGTTTAAATCAAGTTTCATAATTCGTTTATTTTTTGGATTTGTCCTGTCCGGATTAATTTTAGTTCAGGAGCTTAGTGCTCAGGTGACTCCTGTGAATAAAATTCCTGAATTTACATTCTCTACCCTGAATGGGCAATCATTCACAAGAAATGAACTGAAAAAAAACAAAAAACTGGTTATCGTTTTCTTTGATATTACCTGTGATCATTGCCAAATTGAACTCGCAGCAATAGGTGATCATATCAATGAATTTAAAAATGCAGAATTTTATCTTGTTTCTTTAAATCAAGTGGCTGGGATCAGAACATTCATGAGCACTTATGGAAGGAAGCTGAATGGAAGAAGCAATGTAACTGTGCTCCGTGATTTTCAAAATCAGTTTATTACCCGGTTTACACCTGTTCAATATCCGGCACTATATGTATTTGGGCAGGACTTTCGTTTGATAAAATATTTTGGACAAAACAGTAATGTGAAGGAAATAATCAGCACCGTCAATAAAATCTAAACGGATCTGTTCGGTACTATTCCTTGTTTCAGGACGGGACAAACAAAAAGAAAAGGCTCCTCAGGAGCCTTTTCTTTTTAGAATTTTAGAATATTTAACTTAGCTGCGTCTGCGTCTTTCGCCGCCTTCGCGACGACCGGCACTGCTGCTTCCTCCACGATCTTCACGGCGTTTGCCTGAAAAATCACGGAATCCACCGCCACTGCTACCGCCTTCGCGACGTCCGCTTGCACCTTCACGGCGTCCGCCACCGCTGCCGCCACGATAGCCACCGCCTTCACGACGACCACCACCGCTTCCGCCGCGGTAAGAACCACGGTCACTGCTTCCGCCTTCGCGGTCGCCGGCTAACTCAATGCGTACACTTCTGCCCTGAAAATCAACAGATTTGAATCCTTCGATTACCTGATTTACTGCAGATTCTTCAACTTCAAAGAAGGTGAAAACACCTTTCAGGTCAATCTTGCCAACACTCTTTCCGCTGATCTTGGTATTATTGCAGATGAATCCAAGCATATCTCCACGGGTGAAATCATCCACAGAACCAAGGTTCATGAACAGACGGGTATAACCCGGACTGGTACTTGATCTGAATGCACGATCAGGGCGTTCACCGCGCTCAAAGCTGCGTTCATCACCCGAAACATTCAGATCAGGTGCTTTTGAATAATATTCAAGGAAACGGTTAAACTCAAGAGATGCAAAGCGTTTAATAATATCTTCTTTTGAAAGATCCTTAAACTCTTCCATAATACGTGGAATGTACTGCTCAATTTGCTCTTCATTCACTTCAACATTATGAACTTTGTGAACCAGTGCAAACAGCTGCTTCTCACATACATCAAATCCGTTTGGAATCTCTGCCTTGGTGAATTGCTTGCCGATTACACGTTCAATTTGACGGATCTTACCAAGTTCTTTTGAATTAATGATCGCGATAGATACACCTGTTTTACCGGCACGGGCTGTACGTCCGCTTCGGTGGGTGTAATTTTCGATCTCATCAGGAAGAGAATAGTTAATTACGTGTGTAACGTCATTCACATCGATTCCTCTTGCCGCCACATCAGTTGCAATAAGCAATTGAAGACTGCGGTCGCGGTAACGCTTCATTACTTTGTCGCGTTGCTGCTGAGAAAGATCTCCGTGAAGTGCATCTGCATTATAACCATCCTTAATTAAAGCCTCAGCAATTTCCTGGGTTTCAATTTTAGTACGGCAGAATACGATACCAAAGATCTCAGGATTGAAATCTACGATTCGCTTAAATGCGGCGTATTTATCACGTGCCTTTACAATATAATACTCGTGTTCGATATTAGCATTGCCGGTATTTTTGGTACCCATGGTCAGCTCGAAAGGATCTGTCATGTATTTTTTTGCAATGCGGCGAACCTCTGAAGGCATGGTTGCAGAGAACAACCAGGTCTTTTTATCGTCAGGTGTTGTTGATAAAATACTGTCGATGTCTTCCTGAAAGCCCATGTTCAGCATCTCATCAGCTTCGTCAAGTACTACATATTGTACCTGAGAAAAGTCAATTGCCTTACGGTTAATAATATCAAGCATACGGCCTGGAGTGGCCACTACGATCTGCACACCACGCTTGATCTGGCGTAACTGATCTGAAATATTTGCTCCTCCATAAACTGCCACAACATTTACGTTGCGCATGTTTTTGGAATAATTCTTTAAGTCGCTGGTGATCTGTAAACAAAGTTCACGGGTTGGACATAGAATAAGAGCTTGTGGATAATTTTCTTCGAAATCCAATAATTCTAATAATGGAAGGCCGAAGGCTGCCGTTTTACCGGTTCCTGTTTGAGCTAATCCGACAAAATCGTTGCTGCCTGAAAGTAATACCGGGATAGATTGTTCCTGGATTGGTGTGGGATTTTCGAATCCCAGCTCAGTAATGGCATTAACAATATCATGACGGATACCCAAGTTACTAAATGGGTTCATGATAATTTTTATTGCTTATCAGCCTTATTGCCGAAAGCGCCGCAAAGGTACGTTTTTTTAAATTAAAAATAGTATTCAGATTGGGATTTGAAGCTAAGACGGGAATATTTAATTAGAAAAGCGGGCTTCGAACTGCCTCCCGGACCTGCTGCACAGGATTATCCGCTTCATTTATTTTATTGAAATCTTTTACTTATTTATTTTATTTCTAATTTACTTGTGATGAGGAGTTTAATAATTGTATTTTCAGAAATTGGGATTTAAGTCAAAGGTCGTTTGAGATATGTATAATTCGGCAGATTATTTAATTAAGTTATGGGACTTTTCCTGATTTCAGGCTCTCTTTATTAGGGCTTAAATAATTAAATTTATGAAAAGACTGGTTTTCCTCCTTCTTGGGTTTCTAATTGCAGGATTTAATGGTGCTTTAGCCCAGCAAGAGAGTAAATTATATGGAATTATCATCAGCGGCGGGCATCTGATCGACCCCGGAAATCAGATCGATGCACCGATGGATATTGCTATTAATGATGGGAAAATCGCCCTCATTGCTAAATATATTAATCCCGAAAAGGCCACTCAGGTGGTGGATGCCAAAGGGATGTACATTTCTCCGGGTTTAATCGATATTCATTCACGCCTGGGATCAAATCTTCCTGATGGTTATACCCTGCGGGTGGGTGTTACCACAATTGTTGATGCAGGAGATGCTGACCGGAATACTTTTAAAGACTTCAAAAAAAATATCATAGACCGATCTGTAACACGGGTATTGTCATTTCTGAATATTGAAGGTGCTAATTACAGTGGCGGAACAAATGAGAAGAATTCAGGAGATAAAATCGCTGCAGAATCTGCTCAGCTGGCGCTGCTTCACAAGAAGGATATAGTTGGATTTAAAGTTGATTTTGTGGGTCCGGACTGGTCTGCTGTTGATCGTGGTGTAGAAGCCGGAAATATGGCCAAAATGCCGATCATGCTGGATGGAGGAAGAAATCATCCGCATCCTTCTTTGTCAGATCTTTTTACTAAACACATGCGCAAAGGGGATATTTACACGCATACCTATACAATTATTGAAGATTTTAATGCCCGCGACCGTATTGTTGATCAGCAAACGGAAAAAATTAACCCTGCGTTTTTAGAGGCACAGAAGAAGGGGATTGTTTTTGATGTTGGCCATGGTTCAGCTTTTCGCTATTCAAATGCTATTCCGGCAATGAAGCAGGGTTTTTGGCCCAATACCATTAGCACAGATATTTCGATGGGCAGCGTAAATGCTTTTATGAAAGACATGATGAATGTTATGTCTAAATTTCTGAACATGGGAATGAGTCTTAAAGATGTTATCAAAGCCAGTACCTGGGCTCCTGCTCAGGCCATCAGAAGAGAGGAACTTGGACATTTATCTCCTGGAGCTATCGCTGATCTCACCGTCTTTAGCCTGCGCAAAGGCAAATTTGGCTTTTATGAAACTGCCGGATACAAGATGGAGGGCGATCAAAAGTTTGAATGCGAGATGACCATTAAAGACGGCAGGATTGTATACGATTTGAATGGTATTGCAAAACCGTTAAATAATTTTTTCCGTGAAGGAAATCAGTTCCGACAATAAAACCAACACACATATCTATGAAAATGAATCATTTTTTTTACTGCTTACTTTTTTCAATCCTCTTGTCCTCCGGAGGGGCTTTTGCTCAAAAGATTGATATTCTGCTTAAAGGCGGTCATGTTATCGATCCCAAAAACAATATTAATTCGGTGATGGATGTTGCTATCTCAGAGGGTAAGATCCTTCGTGTTGCTCCACAGATAGATGCGGCAAATGCAGCAAAAGTGGTTGATGTCAAAGGGATGTACATAAGCCCCGGACTGATTGATCTTCACGTGCATGTATTTGCCGGCAATAAAATCAGCCAGAAGTATATGGACGGTCCAAACTCACTTCCCCCTGATGGATTTACTTTCAGGGCAGGCGTTACCACAGTTGTGGATGCGGGAAGTGCAGGCTGGAAAAGCTTTCCGCTATTCAAAAAGAATGTTATTGACATCGCCAAAACCAGAGTTCTGGCATTTTTGAATATTGTTGGTGATGGAATGGGAGAGTTTGAACAGGATACTTTGGATATGGACCCTAAAATGGCGGCTGCTTCAGCTATTTTCTACAAACAGCATATTGTTGGCTTTAAGGTAGCACATTATAACGGGGTACAATGGATTCCGGTTGATAATTCTGTTGAAGCAGGTCGTCTGGCTAAGATGCCTGTAATGATCGACTGGCGGGGGCTTCCACCGGTTAATTCTCTTGAAGCATTATTATTAAAGCATCTCCGTCCGGGTGATATCCTTACTCATATGTATCATGCAGGGAAGGGTGCAGGTGCAGGCAGTCCGATGTACAAAGAATCTGTTGTTGATCTCAGCGGAAATGTTAAACCCTATGTTTTTCAGGCTCAGAAAAGAGGGATCATTTTCGATGTTGGACACGGAGGTAACGGGTTTGTATTTGGTCAGGCAATTCCGTCAATGAAACAGGGCTTTGTTCCGAACACCATCAGCTCTGACCTGCATATCGGGAATATGAATGCAGGTATGAAGGATATGGCAAATATCATGTCCAAGTTTCTGAATATGGGGATGTCGGTACAGGATGTAATTACCAAGTCCACATGGATTCCTGCACAGAGTATTCACAGGCCTGAGCTCGGCAATTTAAGTGCGGGTACAGAAGCGGATATCGCAGTTTTTAATATTAGAAATGGTGATTTTGGATATATTGATTCTCACGGAGGAAAGTTTAAAGGGACTAAAAAACTGGAGGCAGAACTAACTATCAGAGCCGGAAAAGTAGTCTGGGATCTGAATGGTATTGCTGCTGATTCTTACGATCAGGCAGTTAAAAAATAATTTATTACATCAACTACCAGAAAAACATGAAACGCAGAGATATTTTAAAAGGCCTGACATTGCTTCCCTTTGCAGGTAGCACTTCAGCCATGGAAGTCAGGGTGCCGCAAAACAGCAATGGATTTACCTTTTTATCGGATGTATCCAGAACATCTGATACTGAGCTTGCTGACAGGGGGAGAAAAATTCTTAAATCTATTGGAGTTGAACCCTTTGTCAATTGCAAGGGGACCAATACTATTATGGGAGGTTCTGTTGCAAGAACAGAGGTTAGACTGGCAATGGAAGCCGTAGCAACACTTAATGTTCAGATGGATGAACTTGTTGAGGGTGTGGGTAAACGTCTTTCTGAATTAACCGGCGCAGAATGGGGTTTGGTTACTGCCGGTGCTGCAGCTGGTATTAAGTTGTGTACCATTGCCTGTATGACAGGAGGTAACCCTGAGAAACTGGTCAGAATACCGAATTTAAACGGATTTGAAAAAACAGAGGTGATTATCCCGGCAGGCATGAGGACGGTTTATGATCAGTCGGTTAGAACTACCGGAGCTACAATTATTACAGTTGAGAATGAAGACGATCTAAGAAAAAAAATCGGACCCAAAACAGCAATGATCTATGTTGAAGCGGAGAAAGAAAATTTTATGTCGCTGGAGACCATCGTAAAAATTGCAAAACCATTGAAAGTTCCTGTATTTGTTGATGCTGCTGCACATATCCTTACCTTCCCGAATGTTCATTTAGCTAAAGGAGCCGATATTGTTGCTTTCAGTGGTGGTAAAGGATTAAAGGCTCCGGGCAGTTCCGGATTGTTACTGGGACGAAAGGATATATTAATGTCTGCATGGCAGGCTGCCGCTCCGCATCATGGTCCGGGTCGGGATAATAAGGTTGGACGTGAGGAACATATCGGGATGCTGGCAGCAGTTGAGCGATGGATCGAGATGGATCATCAGAAAGAAATGCAAACCTGGGTGAGCTGGCTTGAAAATATCGGAAAGGAGGCTTCTGCAGTAAAAGGAGTTACTTATCGTATCAGAATGCCTGATCCGAAGCTGGTACATCACGTTACCCCTTATTTGTTCATTACCTGGGATCCGGCAAAATTGAATGTTACCGGACAGGAAATATCCGAAGAATTGGGTAATACTTATCCAAGAGTTGGGGTAGCTATTTACAGAGATGAACCGGGAGTTACAGGAATTAGTTTGGTTGGATACATGATGGTGCCGGGTGATGATAAACTTGCAGCATCGAGAATCAGGGAAGTACTGTCTAAGAAAAGAGAAGCCAAACCGGTTATTCCATTAAAGTCGCCGGCTATAAATATGACCGGACACTGGGATATGGATATTGAATTCTATAACAGCTCAGAAAAGCATCTTTTATTTATTGATACTCAGGATGGAAATTATTTTTCCGGAATTTATAAGTCCCGGTTTTCTGATCGTGTGATAAACGGAACAATAGATGGAGATCTCATTCATATGCAAAGTACCTGGGTTGTTCCCGGTGATCGGATTCAAACTACTTTCCGCGGCACAGTAAGCGGAGAAAATGTATCAGGCGATGTTGATATGAATGAATTCCTTTCAGCAAAGTTCAGCATCAAACGCAACCGTTCAGCAATTGTAAAACAAAAGATAGTTTTTCCAAAAGGAAGACCTCAGGGGGGCAATTTTTTAATTTAAAATTCAGGAAGTTTTAATAGAGCAGTAGTTTACCTGATCTGTAGCAGCAGCTCATCATATATCCAAATATTCAATGAAACGCAGAAATCTAATAAAAGGACTGGCACTTCTACCTGTTGCCGGTTCAGTATTTTCAAATAACAGCCTTAATGCTGCAGTTCCGGAAAGCTCAGCAGAAGCGTTTGTTCCGGCAGCAAATGCAGATCCCAAAGCCATCTCTACGGTTTCATCTTTTATGAACGAATCGAATATTTTTCGTTCGATCGGAGTGGAGCCGGTAATCAATTGTATGGGTACATTCACCATCATAGGTGGTTCCCTCGAGCGTTCCGCAGTTCGTGTTGCAATGGAAGCTGCAGCACATAATTTCGTTCAGTATGATGAACTTGCCGATGGAATCGGTCAGCGTCTTGCAGATCTGACCGGAGCAGAATGGGGAATGGTTTCTGCAGGATGCGCTGCAGGGCTAAAACATATTACCGCTGCATGTGTTACGGGTGGTAATCCTGAAAAGTTAATTCGCATACCTGATTTGACGGGTTTTGATAAGAACGAGGTCATAATTCCGAGTTTCTCAAGAAATGCATATGATCATGCAATCAGGAATATTGGCGTAAAAATTATTAGTGTTAATACGCCTGAAGAGCTTGAAAAAGCGATTAATCCGCGTACAGCTATGATCTATATCCGATCCACAGATAGTGCAACCTTTACCGGAGAGCCTTTTTCGCTGGAGGTGATATCTTCTATTGCCAAACCGCGACAAGTTCCTGTGCTGGTAGATGCAGCGGCAGAAAACCTGACTTTGCCTCCTGTACATCTTAAGCGTGGGGCAACCATTGTAGCCTACAGCGGAGGCAAAGCGATATGTGGTCCGCAATGTGCCGGACTCATGCTTGGGGATAAGGCGATACTGAAATCTGCATGGCAGTCAAGTTCTCCTCATCACGGGCCGGGTCGTGATAATAAGGTAGGCAGAGAAGAAATGGTAGGGATGATGGCGGCAGTAGAGGATTGGGTTAAGCGTGATCATGATGCCGACTGGAAAAGGTGGCTTTCCTGGCTTGCTACAATTCAAAAAAGACTGGCTCCGGTTGACGGATTGAAAATGGAAGTAATTGAAAGGACTTTACTGGACAATAAAACTCCGGTTTTGAAGCTTAGCTGGAATCCTGATAAACTGCATATCAGTGCTTTTGAAGTGGCAGAAGAACTTGGAAGAAATAAACCAAGAATTGCTGTTTGGGCAGAGGATCCTCAAAATGAAGACAGTTTTTTCAATATCACAACAGGTCAGATGCAGGCGGGTGAGGAAAAAATTGTTGCTGAAAGGGTTTATGCCATATTTTCAAAAAAGCGCAGTCCGAAACCTGAGACAATGACGGCTCCGGCAGCTGATCTTTCAGGTAAGTGGGATGTTAGTATGCAGTTTTTTAGTAGTATAAGTCAGCATACATTTAATATTGCACAGGATGGAAACTGGCTTAACGGGACTTATCAGGCTGAATTTCAATCCGGAAATCTTACCGGAACCATTGAAGGTGATCAGGTCAAAATTCAATGTTCAATGCGAATCGTGGGTGATCATCTGATTTATTTATTCTCAGGGAAGTTGAACGCTGATACCATGTCGGGCGATATACACCTTGGTGAATATCGTACGGCGAAGTTTACTGCAAAACGTAACACTGGCAAAGCTCCGAGAAGAAAAGTAAATATTCCTGCAGGTCCGCCATTGGCTACCTGATCCCTCCATTTTTCTAATATTCAATAAATGTAAGCTATGGAATCAAGCAGAAGGTCAGTGATCACCCGGATATTTTCAGCAATTGCCGGTGTTGCCGGATTGAGCTTAGTAGCCCGATCTCAAACTCCATCTGATAGTGATCAGCTATTTTTAAGTGCCCGAGCTTCACCCGATGTAAAATTATATCCCGGATCGATCAGATATGGAAACCTGGTTTTTGTTTCCGGAACCGGTGCAGATGCAGAATCTGAATTTGAAATAAAGGCCGATACAGATTTCGTTCTTAAAAAGATGGAAAAACGATTAATTGCAGCAGGCTCCTCAATGGAGAAGGTGCTGAAAGTAACGGTATTTTTAAGTGATATGGCAGATTTTGAAGGGATGAATTCAATATATAAAGGCCGTTTTGGGAAAAATCCTCCCGTTCGTTCAACCGTTGCGGTGGCAAAGGGTGGAATTCCGGGCAAATCAATCGTTGAGATTGACTGTATCGCTTATGTATGATCATTTAACTACTTATTCTTTATTGAAAGAATTTGTTTAGGTTTTGGTTCATGCTACTTTTTTGCTGAAATGTTTTAAAGAAGTCTAAAAATTCAGACTTCAGAAGAGTTTTGATTCAATATTTGCTTTTAATTTAAAGAGGGGGGAGCCAGGAACCTGAATTTTTTTGAACGAAAATTGTAATATTAAATATTATATTCGAATAGATAAATTTTTAAGGTCTTGAACTTTAAGTCTTCAACGGATAAGGAATTATTAGAATATCTAAATTTAGGTAATGAAGAGGCGTTTACAGAGATATATAACAGATACTGGAAGCGGCTTCTTGCAATTGCTTATAACTTTAGTAAAGATAAAACTGTTGCCCAAGATATAGTTCAGGAGATTTTTACACGTCTTTGGGTTAAGCATGCCAAGCTTAATATTGAATGTCTGAATACTTATTTGGCAGCAGCTGTTAAGTTTTCAGTATTCAAGTTAATTTATCGGCAAAAAAGAAGAATGGAAATTGAATCTGAGAATTGTGCGGATGAACTGTCTACCCTTTCTGAAGATGAAATAGATGCAAGATTTATACAGGAATATATCAATAAGGTGGTAGAATTTCTTCCAGAGAATTGCAGGCTTGTATTTAAATATAGTCGTAATTCAGGACTCTCAATTACTGAAATTTCTCTTGAGTTAGGTATTTCTCCGAAAACAGTTGAGGGACATCTGACTAAAGGATTAAAAGCCATTCGGTTGAATCTTAGAAATGCTTTAAACCTGTTCTAGGTTATAAGCTCGCAGCAAAAAACTTTTTTTTCAAATTGACCAAGGGTAATAGCTGCTGCTATGGTACTTATCTATGTAGGCTATAAAGGTGAATTATGCAAAATGAGGAAGTAGAAAAATTAGTTGAAAAGTACCTCCAGAATACTGCTTCAAAGGAGGAAGTCAATAAATTATTTCGATGGTATCGAACTGAAAGTTCAAGAGAGTTGGAATGGCATTTTGATCATTCTGAGAACGAGGAAAGTTTGAAATTATCAATGCTGTCTAAAATCATTAAGTCAGATTTAGAACAGAAAAAAGAACCATTAATCAAATCGTTTTATTACACAATAGCCGCTGCTGCCAGTATTATAATTTTGTTTAGTTATGCTTTCTACAATTATATAAGTAAAGATAATACTCAATTAGTCCGCACCGAACAGATTGAAAAGCAAAAACCTCTTGATATTCAGCCTGGTGGACATATAGCAATCCTCACATTGGCTGATGGTAGAAAGATAGTGTTAGACGATTCGCATAACGGGGTTTTAGTTAATGAGGGGGGGATTAAAGTGCATAAAAATCTGAATGGCATTCTTGAGTATACGATAAGCAAACAGGCTCCTGGTGAGGGCCAAAACAGCACTGATAAAAATCTGATCGTCTACAATACCATTCAAACACCTGTAGGCGGTAAGTTTCAGCTAAATCTTTCGGATGGAAGTAAGGTATGGTTGAATTCTGCTTCGTCACTGCGTTTTCCTGTGGTATTTACAGATAATACACGGGAGGTTGAACTAAAGGGTGAAGCATACTTTGAAGTCTCAAAAGACAATAATAAAAAATTTTCAGTTCGTTCGGGTAATCAATCTGTTGAAGTTTTGGGCACACATTTTAATATCAATGCCTATTCAGATGAGCCATCAATTACTACAACTTTGATTGAAGGAAAAGTACGGGTTATTGAATTAAATACTCATGAATCACAAATACTCGAACCCGGGGAGCAATCGAAAGTTGATAGAAATATAAAAATTAAGAAAACGGATACTCAGGTTGACGTAGCCTGGAAAGATGGTTACTTCTATTTTGAGAATGCAGATATCAAAATAGTAATGCGTCAGTTGGCCAGATGGTATGGTATTACCACAAGGTATGAGGGTGTATTACCTGAACATCATTTTGCAGGAGCAATTTCAACTAGTCTGACACTTTTGGAAGTGTTGGAAATACTTGAAAAGAGTAATATTCATTTTAGACTTGAAGGGAAGGAGGTTATTGTGATGCCTTAAATTCGAAATAATTGAAGGCAAAGAAAAAGCCAGAAGCGTTGGAGCGCTTCCAGCTAAAGTCTGGCCTTTAAATAAAATACTTACGAGATAGATTATTAATCACCAAACGAAACAAATTTATGAATTTATTTACTAAAACTGGAGGCTGTTCAGGACGAGTCCTTTCCTTGGACTTAGAGCCGAAAATAACCAGCGAAATTCGATTCTTAACGCATGGTATTAGCCAATGGATTACATTTCATTCAATTCTCCTTGTCATGAAGCTGACATTCATTTTTATTATTGTTTTAATTTTAAATGTTCGTGCTGAAGGATTTTCTCAAAAAGTAACATTTAGCGGAGAAAATGTTCCAATAGAAAAGGTCTTCTCTACAATCAAAAAGCAGACAGGCTATGGATTCTTCTTTCAGGAGGAACTAATCAATTTGGCAAAGCCGGTAACTATTAATGCTGTTAACGAGGATCTTTCGGAAGTATTGATAATTGTATTTAAAGGACAGCCATTAGAGTTTAGCATTAAAAATAAGACAATATTAGTATTTAAAAAGCCGGCATCGGTGGTTGGTGGGGAAACTACAAAATTTAATATTCAAGCCTCATCCCAACAACGTGATGTTATTGTCCGTGGTCAGGTTACTGATACTAAAGGCGAGACACTCCCCGGAGTTAGTATTAAATTAAAGGGGTCAGGTATAGGAGCTACAACGGATCTTGATGGCCGTTTTAGTATAAATGTTCCGGATGAAAGTAGCGTTCTGATATTTACTTATATAGGCTATAATACTAAGGAGCTTATTGTTGGCGGGAGAACAACAATCAATGTGCAGCTGGAAACAGCTAATACTGCATTGAATGAGGTGGTTGTAACTGCTCTTGGTATTTCAAGGGAGTCGAAATCTTTAACTTATTCCGCTCAGAATGTTAGGGGAGATGAATTAACCAAAGCTACCGGAACCAATGTGGTAAATGCATTGCAAGGAAAAGTTGCAGGTATGACTATTACAAGAGGATCTGGAGGTGTCGGAGGGGGGTCAACGGTTTTACTTCGTGGAAACCGTTCAATAACAGGTAATAACGCACCTCTATATGTTACTGATGGTGTTCCCGGAAGCATAGGTATTGAAGATGGCGATAATATTGAGAGTATTACCGTACTTAAGGGTGCGGCGGCAGCAGCATTGTATGGTAGTGCTGGTCAAAACGGAGTAATTCTTATCACAACTAAAAAGGGAAAGGTAGGAACAACATCTGTGGAATTTAATGGAGGTGTTCTTTTCGATCAGGCTGATATTCATACAGAACTTCAGAACGAATATGCACAGGGTGATGCAGGAATCTATGTTCCATCTTCTGAGCATAGTTATGGTCCCAAAATGACGGGTCAAAGTGTTGCTTTGTGGAATGGGAAAACGGTGTCTCTTACAGGACAGCCGGATAATTTAAAAGATTTTTTCAGAACCGGAGCAACCTATAATAATTCCTTGAGTATCAACACCGGAACCGAGAAAATGCAAACATATTTTTCATATGGAAATATTCAGGCTCAGGGAGTGATGCAGAATAATGATCTTACCAGGCATAATCTGACATTAAGGGTAAATAATACAATTTCTAAGAAATTATCTATTGACACCAAGCTAACTTATAATTCCGAAAATGTAGACAATGCTCCGGTGAGTTATGCAATCACATCCATTTATCGTACACCGGTGTCGATTCCAACCAGTGAGATGAGAAACTATTTGTATACAGATGCAAACGGTAATCCACGTCAGAATTACTGGAAACCAGGATCCTCAATAATTGGGAATCCTTATTTCTACATGTATAGAAATTTAAATAATGATAAGGTGAGTCGTATTGTCGGATTATTATCTGCAAAATATGATTTCAATGACTGGTTATCATTTCAGATTCGGGGTAATATAAACCGGACTTTTTCTGAGAGTGACAATAAGACATACTCAGACTCTTATTGGAGTACTGTAGGTTCTTCCTATGCTATGGGTTTCAATAATAACATTAATTCTAATCTGGATGGATTATTGACCTTTAAGCGGGATCTGACAAAAAGCATTAAGTTGTCCGGACATCTAGGTGCCTATATTCAGGGAAGCACAAACCGTGGAACGACCAATAATACAAATGGCCTGAATAAGCAGGATTTTTTCTATTTAAGTAATGCCAGAGCTATTCAGGCTGTCAATACTTTTTCTCAAAGTCCATTGATTCAATCTGTTTATTCATCACTGACATTTGCTTATAAAGATTATTTATATCTGGATGTTACAGGTAGAAACGATTGGTCTTCTGCGCTACCTGGTGGAGAGGAGTCTGTATTCTATCCTTCACTTGGGCTTACAGCAATTGTGTCAGATATGGTTAAACTTCCATCATGGATTTCATATGGCAAGGCCAGATTATCATCAGCTAATGCAGGAAATGGGGGTAATGCTTACTTCGGTAAAGAATATTATCGGGTAGGTGTGGGTGGCCTCATCTCAACACCAACAATTCAGACATTTGACAATTATAAACCTGAACTAACCACCTCATTTGAAGCAGGATTGGACTGGAGATTTTTTAATAACAGATTGGGTTTTGACTTTACTTATTACAAGACTAAAACTACTAATCAATTGCTTTTAATCGGAGCTCCGTCTGCTTCAACTTATGATCAGAGGTACATAAATGCAGGTCTGATTGAAAATGATGGAATAGAACTTATTATGAATGTAACCCCATTAAAGATTGGTAAATTCTCATGGGATGCAACATTTAATTATTCCAAAAATAATAACAATGTAGTTAGGATAACTGACGAGCAGAAATCAGTTATCATCCAAAGTGATGATATCGTTACTACACGAGTTGAGGTTGGACGTCCTTTTGGCGAACTTTATGTAAAGGGATGGCAAAGAGATTCTCAGGGAAGAAAATTAGTGGATTCTCAGGGCAGGCCATTATTGACTCCGGGTCTGACCATTTATGCCGGTAATTTTAATCCGGATTTTATGACCGGATTAACCAATAGCTTTAATTATAAAAACGTATCATTTGCTTTTCAAATTGATTACAGAAAAGGTGGAAGTATTATAGCAGGTACACAACCCCTGTTAGATGCAGATGGACATTCTAAAAGGTCGCTGGAAGGGCGCGAAAGTGGGATTATTTTAGATGCTTATCGTGCCGATGGTACGAAGAATTCGACCCCGATTACCTCTCAGGCTTATTTTAGTACAATTGGAGACCGGAAGCCTACCGGAGAAGAATATAATTATTCTGCTAATAATATGAGATTAAGAGAGGTGACATTGGATTATACAATTCCTGCTAAATTGTTGACCAAAGCAAAATATATAAAAGGGGCCAAGATTTCCTTTATTGGCAGGAATTTATTCTTCTTTAGTAAGTCAACTCCATTTGATCCCGATATCGCCCGCGGCAGGGGAGGGAATGAATATATCGCACTTCCTTTTTCAAAAACTTTTGGGCTTAATTTGAGAGCATCATTTTAGTATTAAATGAGAATTAGATTAGTGTCATTACATTTTTAAACTTCAGGAAATGAAAAATTATATAAATATTCCATTAAGGGTTAGTATGTTATTCTTGTTATTCATAGCAGCTATTCTAAATAGCTGTACTAAAGAATTTGACGAAAGAAATACTGATCCAACAGCAGTTACAACACTAAGCCAAACCGATCTTAAGGGTTTGTTCCCAAATGCGCAATGGCAGGGAGTTGCTCTGGGTGGGGGGTCACAATATCAAAGAGGAGTGAATGCATTCGCTGATTTGTATGCGCAGTATTTTGCGGTAACTCAAACAGCTTTTGCATCAGATCGTTTTGATTTAACTCAGGCTCGTTTACAGAATCATTGGATACGTTCTTATGTGTTTACTATGCCATCTTTACTTACAATTATTAAACAAACGCAGACCCCGGAGACTAAGCCTCTGAATGCAATTGCACGAATTTGGAAAGTATTTAGCCTGATGCGTATCACAGATTACTACGGGCCGGTACCTTATTCTAAGATTGGTTCTTTAGAAAAAACAATTCCTTACGACTCGCAAAAAGATATTTACTACGATTTCTTTAAGGAGTTAACTGAAGCAAGCGCTGATCTGAAAAATAATATAGCATTACCTGGTTATGGATCTCAGGATTTGATATACAATGGAGATAATGCTAAATGGCTTAAGTTTGCTAATACATTACGACTCCGTCTGGCATTGAGAATTTCAAAAGCTGATGCCGCTAAAGCAAGAATTGAGGCTGAGGCTGCTGTTGCTAACGGTGTTATGACAGCTGTTGCTGATGATGCATATATGAAAGTTGATCCGGCTCGTCCAAATGCTTTGGGCTTTATCTCTGCATGGAATGAATTCAGAATGAGTCAAACGATGGAAAGTTTTTTAAAGGGATATGATGATCCACGACTCAGTAGTTATTTTCAACCAGCTGTTAATGATAAGCAATACCGGGGGTTGAGGAATGGAATGATTCCAGCTCAAATTGTTTTACCCGCGAATGGCTACAATAATGCGTCTAATCTCAATGATCGTTTTACACCGGTGAAGATGAACACTGAACCAATGACCGTTATTCGTTCAGGGGAAGCTTATTTGCTTCGTGCAGAGGGTGCTGTGAATGGATGGAATATGGGAGGAACGGCAGCTGATTTGTATGCCAAGGGCATCGAAATGTCCATGAGGACGAATGGTATAACAGATGCTACAATCATTGATAATTATATTAATAGCACTAATTTGCCTTCGGCACCCGGAGGATATTTTAACACTCCGGCAATTAGTGATATTCCTGTCAAGTTTTCAGCGGATCCTGCAAAGCAGAGAGAGCAGATTGGTACACAGAAATGGCTGGCTTTATTTCCCGATGGGCAGGAAGCCTGGGCTGAGGTCAGAAGATCCGGGTTCCCAAAGAGGTATAATGTGATTAATTCGGACAATCCGGATGTACCGGTTGGGAAATTTGTTCGCCGGATTGTATTCCTCGAGTATGATAAAGACAGGAATGGTCAGGCCGTTAAGGATGCTGTGGCTCTTTTAGGAGGGCCTGACTTGGCATCGACTCCCCTGTGGTGGGATAAGAATTAAAATATGCTGATTGTATAAAAACAAGTAGTATTTATAATTACCTGTTATAAATACTACTTGTTTCAGGGTTAAAATCTGTAAGTTTTTTCTTAAAGAATATTTCTGCGATTTAGAATTTGCAAGTGTTTAAATCCTTGAATTGATTCTCATAATGTTTATTAAATATGGGCTCTTATAAATTGCCATTTATAGTCATATTGTTTCTTTTGATTTCTTATGTATCCTTTGCTCAGGAAAATATTTCTGTATCAAAGCGTATTGCGAAATCCTATAAAGTACCACGATTAAAGAATGAGCTGATTATAGACGGGGATTGGAATAAGCCTCAGTGGCGAAAAGTGAAATCTTTAGGGATTAATAATTTTATTCGTGAAAATCCGAAATTTCGGCCCAGGGTATATGCAAAAATGATGTATGATGATGCAAATATATATGTTATTTTTCAGGTTAAGGATCGTTTTGTACGAAGCGTAACAACTGAGATTAACGGACCTGTATGGAAAGATTCAGCCGTTGAATTCTTCTTTTCTCCTGACACGACTATGCCTCTTAGTTATTTTAATCTTGAGGTAAATTGTGGTGGGACGCCTTTATTGGGATATAATTCTATACCACGTAAACGGCCTGTAATTGAAGATATACAGAAAATCACTATAGGACATACACTTCCTGTTAAAGTTGATCCTGAAAGAGAGGAGCCAATAACCTGGATTATCGAGTATAAAATTCCTTTAGATATGCTTGATAATTATTCTAATGTTACACGTCCTCAAAAAGGAGTATTCTGGAGAGCAAATTTTTATAAGATCGCAGAAATAAATTCGAATCCTCATCATGCAACCTGGTCGGTTATCAATGCTCCAAGACCTACATTTCATCTTCCACAGTTTTTTGGTACGCTTAAATTTCAATAATGAATAGAAAAGTCTTTGTTGCTGGTATATGTTTGTTAACAACATTTATTTGGATCTTGTTTCTAAGCCTGAAACCAGTGCAGGAACCTTGGAAGGCTCCCGTATGGACAGATGGTTTAAAGTCAACATTACGTCAAAATCAAAATACTTTAGTCCAGGGTAAAGAACTGTATAATCAATACTGCCAATCTTGTCATGGTAGCAAAGGTTTGGGTGATGGGGTATTAGGAGGTGAATTGCCGGTTAAACCTGCGAATTTTCATCTTCAGGCTCTGGTAAATCAAAAAGATGGAGCGATCTTCTGGAAGTTATCGGAAGGAAGAGGCAGCATGCCATCCTATAAAGAATCATTGTCTGCAGAGAAGAGATGGCAATTGGTATCTTATATCAGGCAGCTGACCTCGGAAAATAAAGATGAACAACTTGTTCCTAAACCTAAGAATTTACTGCCTGTCGCTGATTTTTTGATAGAGCGAAAATTATTGAGTAGTTATTTTCCATTACCGGAGAAAGTTATGAATGCAATAGCTTCAGAAGATATTGTATTCATGGTAGACACAGTTGTTTCAGGCTTATTAAGGCCATGGAGTATGGCATTCTTGCCAGATAACAGTATCCTGATCACAGAGCGGTCTGGCAATCTCAGGATAGTTAAAAATGGTAAGTTATCTGCCAATTCTGTCAAAGGTAATGTTCCAAAAGGTTTGCGTGATGTGAAGTTGCACCCCCAGTTCAGTAAGAACAGGTTGATTTATCTTTCATATTATATTGAACCCCAAAAACCGGATGGTGGTTATACTGTTCTTATGCAAGGGAAGTTAAATGGGGATAGTTTTGTGGATGAAAAAATTCTTTATAAGGCCGGTCCTTTCAGGGAAGGTGGTGAAACATTTGGTAGCAGGATAGCTTTTGATAAGTTTGGGTTTCTTTATTTTACTGTTGGACAACGAACTATAGATGAAAGACACAGGTGGAAAACAGTACAGGATAGAACAAATCCATCGGGTAAGGTAATGCGTTTTAATGATGATGGAACAATACCAAAAGATAATCCATTTGTAGATAGTTTACAGATATTGCCTGAAATTTATACATATGGTCATCGTCAGCCGCAAGGGTTAATCAGACATCCTCTTACGGGAGAAATCTGGGAAACTGAACATGGCGAGATGGGCGGATCTGAACTTAATTTACTAAAATCTGGTTCAAATTATGGGTGGCCTGATGTAACTTTTAGCAGAAATTATGATGGTACTCTTATTTCACAGGATACAGCCCGTGTGGGTATCGAGTCACCTGTTCATCATTGGACACCATCTATTGCTCCTTCTGACTTTGATTTCGTCTTCAGCAACAATTATCCAAAGTGGAAAGGGAATTTGTTTGTTGGAGCGATGGTACATAAAAGATTGAATAGAACAGCTTTTAATAATGGGAAGCCGGTACATGATGAAATACTTCTTGAAAATATCGGTCGAATAAGGGATGTAAAAGTTCCATCTGATGGATTTATCTACCTTATGATTGAAGATACAGGACAAATTGTTCGGCTTTTGCCTCTGAAAAAAAGATAATTACTCAATTTAAAATCAATATTACTCAAAATGAATATGAAAGAGTTAACAAGATATAGTCATGCCTGCTTAATGACACTCACGATATTTTTTGTTGTGGGACTAACAGCAATTAAGGCACAAAACGTAGACATATTAATAAAAGGCGGCCATGTAATAGATGCCAAAAATAATATCAATTCAGTTATGGATGTGGCAATTACCGACAGGAAAATTACACAGGTTGCTGTTAATATTCCTGTAAATTCTGCTAAAAAGGTCATTAATGCAAAAGGGTTATATGTAACACCCGGATTAATCGATATGCATGCCCATCATTTTGCGGGTATTTCTGAAGAAAGAAATGGAGATCCTATGCCTGATGATTACACATTACGTACAGGAGTTACAACTTCAATAGATGCAGGAAGTTCAGGATGGAAGTCTTTCAAGGCATTCAAAGCGCACACTATAGATAAATCGAAAACAAGAGTTCTTGCATGGTTAAATATTGTTGGTGAAGGATATTTGGGCAGAGAACCATGGGAGCAAAATACAGGAGATATGGATGCAAAATTAACTGCAATGTCAGCTCGTATAAACAAAGAATATATTATTGGGATTAAAGTTTCACATTACAAGGGAGGGGATTGGATATCTGTTGATCGGGCTGTTGAAGCAGGTAAGATAGTGAATATGCCGGTTATGGTAGATTTTGGTGAACATAATCCCCCACAGTCAAT
Organism: Daejeonella sp. H1SJ63; assembly: GCF_029360775.1. Classification (GTDB taxonomy): domain Bacteria; phylum Bacteroidota; class Bacteroidia; order Sphingobacteriales; family Sphingobacteriaceae; genus Daejeonella. The sequence goes on from NZ_JARKMZ010000001.1 coordinate 107,783, forward strand.
TGAGGAGCTGTTCACAAAGCATTTCAGACCCGGTGATATCTTTACTCATTGTTTCGCCGCAGGTGCAAATAACCGGGAAACCATTGTAGATGAGAATGGGAAAGTGAAGCCATTTGTTTTTGAGGCTCAAAGAAATGGGATTGTTTTTGATGTTGGTCATGGAGCCGGTGCATTTGCGTTTTCGCAGGCTATTCCGGCCTTAAAGCAGGGTTTCGTACCAAATTCAATCAGTACTGATTTTAATAATGGGAGTAAAAATGCAGCTATGAAAGATATTTTAAATGTGATGTCTAAATTCATGGCTATGGGGATGGATTTGCAAACTGTTATTAAATTAACTACAATGACTCCTGCAAAGCAAATCCAAAGGGAAGATTTGGGTAATTTATCCGTTGGAGCAGAGGCAGATGTAGCAATATTCAGCGTAAGAAAAGGTGATTTCGGCTTTACTGATGTAAGGAAAACAAAGGTCAAAGGAACTCAAAAGCTGGAGGCTGAACTTACTATTCGTGCAGGTAGTATAGTTTGGGATCTGAATGGAATAAGTATTCAAGATTAATTAATAATTTATCAGGGGGGAGACTAATTTATTTTTTGGTAAATGTCTCTCCAAAAAATCATTTAGAACGGCTCAAAGAAATCTGATTTTTTTGAGCCGTAATGTATTTATAATTTGATGTCTGATATGTTAATGTAAACAATTAGTCAAGATTTTTTAATGTCAGATAAACCCAGAAAATGAAATCTTCTTTCGATTTTTTTTAATTAGATACCTTCTGGTAAAAAGACCTGACCCTAAAGATATCCTGGGCAGGATCAGAATTTGGAATACAGTCATTTCAGGCCTCAAACTTCCCGGGTTGATCATTTCTTCAATTAAATCAATCATTTGGAGCTAAATAAAAATTTAGCTTGATTTTCAGGTGTGCTGTTCACTTTGAAATAATCTAAATAGTGCAAATTTCTTAAAATGTACATTGATTAATTGAGTTTATAGTTTAGGTTCAATTGAGCTTGGATTAATGTTTCCGGACTCTTATAAAATTTTATCCTTTGTATTTAGGATATAAAGTTTTTATCTTGGGTTATAACTTATAATAAATTAAAGAGTGAAACAGCCTATTTTGCAGAATGAGCCTACACTCCTGAAGCTGGTGGCTGAAGGTGATGAAATTGCTTTTCGCAAAATATTTAATCATTATAAAGACAAACTGTTTAATTATACCTACAGGATTACAGACAATGAAGAATTGTCTGAAGAAATTGTAATGGATGCTTTTCTAAAGATCTGGTGCAATCGTGAGGAGCTGATCTGCATTAATCGTTTTGACGCTTATCTGTATACAATTATTCGTAACAGGGCTTTTAGTGCCATTAAGCGCAGAGCCCATGAAGCCTTGATCATTACAAAGTTAAGTCATGTATCTTCCGAATACCAGGAGTGTACAGAAGAAACAGTGGTTTTCAATGAATATCAGTATCTTCTCAATAAGGCAATTAATCAGTTACCCCCGCAGCAAAAACTGGTTTACAGTATGAGCCGTGAAGAAGGGCTCAAATATGAAGAGATTGCTGATCAGCTTAATCTTTCAAAAAATACAGTTAAAGCCCATCTGAAAAAAGCATTGCACACACTAAGATTAGTGGTTTCTAATTTTTTGCTGCTTTCCCTTGTCTCCTTGCTGTTTCATAACTGATTCTTAGTTCTTTTTTTAAAAAAATATTTTTCCGGCACTAACCCTTTTATTCTTTCCGATAGTCTTTAAATGAAATGAGGATATAAAACCCTTGTTTTAACTAAACTATTGATATGTCAATTCATAGGTTCAAATATCTCTTTCAACAGTTTATTGATAAAACTGCATCCCCGGCAGAGGTTGAAGAGTTTCTTTCAATGATGAAAAGAGATGGTTATAATGAAGAAGTTCAAACTCTTCTGGATGAATTCTGGGATGAACCAACTTCTGTTACCTCACTTGGTGAAGAAAGGGCAGAAAAGATCTTTAACAAAATAATGGCCTCATCCGGCAACCGGAAGAATGGGAGTATTTTTAGCATTAAACCTCAGTTTTACAGAGCAGCTGCAGCTATACTGATAATTGGTATTTCCGTGTTCTTTTATACAAATCATAACAAAGACCTTAGGGTTCATGACGCTAAGCCAAAGCTTGCTGAAGCAAAAAAATATGAAAAACCAACACGAAGATTTATTAACCTGCCCGACGGAAGTTCAGTAATACTCAATGAAAACAGTCAGATTGAACTTGCTGAAAATTTCAACTCAGGGGGGAAGCGGGAAGTATACCTGATGGGAGAAGCTTTTTTTGATATTGCTCATGATCCGAAGCACCCTTTCGTTGTACATACAGGGAAGTTAAAAACAACAGTTCTTGGAACCGCATTCAATGTTAAGTCGAGTGCAGGTGCAAAGACTGTTACAGTAACGGTTACCAGGGGAAAGGTTAAAGTTGGTGATGAAAAGCAGACTTTTAATGTAATTACGCCGAATGAACAGGTAGTTTTTAAAGAGGAACAAAATAATGTGGTTAAGATTCCGGTGAAGGCCGAGTCATACATCAAATGGACAAGTGAAGATATTTATTTTGATGATGTGAGCATAAAGGATGTAGCTAAACAGCTGCAGGAGAGGTTCGGAGTTTCTATAGTTTTTTCAAATGAACAGATTAAAACCTGCAAATTCAGCGCTACATTCCTTAAGTCTCAAAGCCTTCCACAGATTTTAAATGTTATTGGTGAATTTAATCAGATTAAGTACCAGTTCAAAGACAATAAAACCGTTGTTCTGGATGGTTCCGGTTGCGAATGATGACAAAATAAATGCTATTTAAAGTAAATAAAACTTAACCTATGCATAAGAAATTACCACCTTAAAAAACGTAAAAACCCTCCGAATACTTCACGGCAATGAAGCATTCAGAAGGTTTTGTGCTATTAGTCAGACTATTAGCAGTTTTAATTTAATTCATCCAATGAGAGGATTTTAATCAAATAAAAACATGTAAAAATATGAAATATTTTACAAACAGTACGTCAGGGGCTATACTCGTGAATACGATCACAGTTAGCTCTAACCGCAAAAAACTTATAATTCAGATTATGCGAATTGGCTTTATATCCATTGCCATGCTACTCATTTCTTTGCAGATGCTCATGGCTCTGCCGGCTAAGAGCCAGAAGATTAGTTCGGTAGAAGTCAGGTTAGAGCTCAGGAATGAGACTTTATTGTCAGCGTTTAAGAAAATCGAGCAGCAAACTCCTTTTCGTTTTGTATATCGCAAAGGAGAATTGATGACCTTGCCTTCAAAAAACATCAGCCAATCAACTTATACGGTTGAGCAGGTACTGAATTTGCTTTTGGAGAATACTGATCTTTCCTATAAGCAGGTAGATAATAATGTACTTATACAGTCAAATAATAATCAGTCTGCAAGACTAATCAAGACTGAAGAAACTGTTAATGTTGTTGCTGACATTACCATCCGTGGTCAGATTACAGATTCTAAAGGAGAAACCCTTCCCGGAGTAAGTATCAAAATAAAAGGCAGTAATACCGGTGCAACAACAGATATTGACGGAAGATATTCAATCAATGTGCCGGATAAGAGCAGCGTTTTGGTATTTACCTATATCGGATATCAAACTCAGGAAGTTACAATAGGCGACAGAACTACTTTGAATGTAAAGCTTGAAGCTGCCAATACAGCACTTACCGAAGTGGTTGTAACCGCTTTGGGTATTTCCAGAGAGAAGAAAGCCCTTGCTTATGCAGTAACCGAGGTTAAGGGAGAAGAGTTTACCCAGGCAAGGGAAAACAACGTTGCAAATGCATTTAGTGGTAAGATCGCCGGTGTGAACGTAACAGGTATGTCATCAGGTCCGGGTGGCTCCAGCCGTGTAATTATCCGTGGTAACGGATCATTGAGTGGTAATAATCAGCCTTTATATGTGATCAATGGTATGCCGATGAACAATACAGCACGTTCACAGGCACAGGGTGAGGGAGCAACCATATTAGACCGAGGCGATGGTATTGCTGCGATTAATCCTGATGATATTGAAACTATTAACGTACTTAAAGGCGGGCCAGCTGCTGCACTTTATGGTAGCCAGGCATCAAACGGTGTAATTTTGATTACGACGAAAAGTGGTAAGGCTCAGAAAGGCGTTGGTGTAGAACTCAATAGTAACTTTACTGTCGGCAGTCCGTCGATGTATCCTGATCTGCAGTATGTTTATGGTCAGGGTCTTGATGGAGTGAAGCCTAAAACCAAAGCTGAGGCAATCAGCTCAGGCCGTCTTTCATTCGGTGCCAAAATGGATGGTCAGCCCTATATTCAGTTTGACGGGGTGATGCGTCCTTATTCTCCGGTTAATGTCAAAGATAACTGGAAGAACTTCTACAGACCTAGTACCAATTTAACCAATACTGTGGCATTTTCGGGAGGAAGCACTCCGCAATTAACTTACAGATTGTCATTATCTGACCTTGAGGCTCAGGCTATGGAGCCAGGTTCAAGCTATAACAGACAAACCGGTAACTTAAGTTTAAGATCTGTTCTTGGAAAGAGGATCATCGTTGAGTCAACAATGCAGTACAACGTTGAAAGAGGTATCAATCGTCCGGGAAATGGATATGCTGATAACACCACATCATGGGCAACCAATCTTTTGGCAAATACGGTAGATATCCGCAGTCTGGCACCGGGTTATGATGCCAACTTTAATGAAGTTCAGTGGCAGCAGGTGCCGGAGGCTCAGAATCCTTATTTCGTTATTAACAGAATGGGAAATAAGGATACCAAGAACCGCTTTATGGGACAGGCAAGTATTCAGTATAATATTCTGGATGATTTGTCGGTTAAAGTTAGTGGAATGAGAGATATTGACAGATTCAACTCAATGGATTATATGCCGATAGGTACTGCAAAGAGACCCAGAGGTTTGTTCAATTCCGGTACTTCTTTTGTAACCAAAACTACTGCTCAGGCATTATTGAATTACAATAAAACTTTCTTTAAAGATTTCCAGTTAACTGCAATGGCGGGGGGGAATATTGAAAGAAACGTTGCTGAATCAACTGCAAATTACGGATCGGAATTCATTGTTCCTGATTTTATCAGTTTCTCTAACCTTGCTATTCAGTCGGCAAGCGTGGGTTTAAGCCGCTTCGGACAGAATTCGGTATTTGGTTCTGCTGATATTGGCTATAAGAGTTTGCTTTATTTCACATTTACAGGAAGACAGGATTGGTTCTCAACTTTGAATCCGGGGAATAACTCAATATTCTATCCTTCATTTGGTACAAGCTTTATTCTTTCAGATGCCATCAAATTACCTTCTGTTATCAGTTTTGCTAAGTTGAGAGCTTCATGGGCACAGGTGGGTGGAGCAACTGTTAGTCCTTATCAGATCAACCAGCTTTATACTTTTGAACAGGGTGGGCACATTGGTCGTCCGGTTCAGAATACTTCAAGTGCTTTGTCAAACCCGAATTTGAGACCTCTTACTTCAACAACCTATGAAGGAGGTATTGATATTCAGTTTCTTAACAACCGCTTAGGGTTAGATTTTACTTATTATAACCGTAAAACTACAGATGATATCCTGAGTACTTCGATTGCAGGTTCATCAGGTTATACCTCGGCATTATTAAATGTTGGAGAGCTGAGTAATAGGGGAGTTGAGATCCTGTTAACCGGTACTCCGATTAAATCAAATAAGTTCACCTGGGATGTAAGCTATAATGCGGCTTACAATAAGAGTGAGATTTTGAAACTTGCGCCGGGCCTGAGTACTGTGGGCGGTGCCGGTGTTGGCAGGCCTTATAATACAATCAGAGGAAGAACTTATTTAACCAATGCAAGTGGTGTACGAGTATATAATAAGCTGAGTGGATATGAAGTTCAGAGCCCTGAGATGGAATATGGTCAGGGTGTGCCTCCGTATACAATGGGACTGACCAATAATTTCAGATACAAAAACTTCTCACTTAATATTCTTTTGGATGCCAAATTCGGAAATATCGTTCAGTCGGGCTTAAGCCGCTATATGTACCGTTTCGGACTATCTAAGAATACACTTCCGGGAAGAGAAAATGGTTTGACTGTTTCGGGAGTTGATCAAACGGGAGCACCTTTTACAAAAACCTGGCCAGTTGATCAGTTAGATACCTATTATAATAACCAGGCAAGTATCAGCCCATTAACTACTTCAGTTTTTGATGGCGATTTCGTGAAACTTCGCAGCGCAGTTTTAAGCTACAGATTACCTGTAAATAAACTGCAGTCTCTGAAGATTCAGTCGGCTGATATTTCCCTTGTTGCAAGAAATCCGTTTATACTTTATAAGCATATCACGGATTTCGATCCTGAATCTGCCTACACGATCGGCAATACTCAGGGGCAATCATCAAATACAATTCCAAGAACCCGCGATATTGGGGTGAATTTAATTGTAAGGTTTTAATTAATGTTATCTAATATTTTGAACATGAAAAAGCTAAGTTTTAAACCTATATATACGACTCTTGTTCTGGCCATCTTCTTGTCATCCTGTACAAAGGATCTTGCCGAGCTGAATAAGAATCCAAATGCTTACGAGAGTGTAAACCCTAATTTCCTCTTTACAAAAGCTCAACTGGGAGCCATTGGATTAAATCCAAATGGAAACCGCTTTAATAATATGCAGATGCTTCAGCAGGAAGCTACTTACAGTGAAGTAACAGCTCCGGGCGATAAATATTTTGCTGAAGGCTACGTCAGGAATAACTGGGCAGCATTTTCCGGATGTTTGAATCAAATACAGCTGGTAATCAATGAAGTGAAGAAGGATCCTGCGATGGTTAATAAATTATCTGCAGCAAGAATCTGGAGAGTTTATATCAATCATCAGTTAACAGATCTGTATGGGGATATTCCATATTCTGAAGCTCTTAAAGGTCTGGATGGAAAATATCAACCTAAATATGATCTTCAGTCTGATATCTATAAGGATATGTTTAAGGAACTTGAAGAATCGGCAGCAGCATTCGATGCATCTAAACCTACATTCGGAAATTCTGATCTGTTTTATGATGGTAATACTGTAAAATGGAAGAAATTCGCCTATTCTATGATGCTTAGATTAGGAATGCGTTTAACCAAGATCGATCCTGCTCTGGCTAAAACCTGGGTTGAAAAAGCGATTGCGGGCGGTCCAATCATTGATGATGCTGACCTTACAAGAGCACCATATGCTGATGGAGGATTAGCGAGTAACAGAAATCCATTCTCAGAACAGATGAGAATTCTTGATTATGTTGATGGTCAAAATCCTTTGAATGTTCAGGGATCTAAGATTTCTCAGCGTTTTATTGATCATCTGAAGGGTAATTCAACAACTACAAAAGATCCGCGTTTGAATGTTATCGCCGTTTTATGGGTAAAACAGTCTACCGGAGGTTACGTAGCGGATACTGCCACTGCTTTACAGAAAGGTATGAAGAATGCTCAGTTTAACGGATATCCTGCGGATTTTGAAACCTATTCTGAGCCAAATCCAAATACCGTAATGAGATACGATGCTCCTGTTATTGTAATGAGTTCGGCTGAAGTTCATTTTCTGCTTGCAGAAGCATCTATCCGGGGCTGGTATACAGGAAATGAGGCTACCTCTTATAATAATGGGGTAAGATCAGCAATGAAACAATGGTCGCTTTATGGTGCCGGGGGCGCAATTTCTACTGATAAGGTTGATACTTATCTGAAATATAATCCATTCCTTTCTGCGGGTACTTTTGAGCAGAAGCTTGAGCAGATTTCCACTCAGCGCTGGGTTTTAGGTTATCTCGACCAGATTGAAAACTTCTCTAACTGGAGACGTACAGGATATCCGGTTCTGATTCCAACGAATTATCCTGGTAATATTACCGGCGGTAGAATTCCTCGTCGTTATATTGTTCCGGAGTCTGAGGAAACTTTGAACAGAGAGAACTTCCTGGCTGCCAAGGCCAGACAAAGCGGAGATAATACCCTGCTGAGTCGTGTTTGGTGGGATAAGGAGTAAAATTTTATAAACAAAGAGGAGAAATCTATATCTTACGGTATGAATTTTTTCCTCTTTGTTTTTTCGTTCAACTCATATTCTAAAATTCTATTTTTCATAAAATGAAGCGCAGAGACCTTATTAAATACCTGTCAGTATTGCCTGTGTCGGGTACAGTGGCGGGTGCTATTTTGCCGGTACAGTCTGTAAATGCAGAAGAGATCCAGACTTATAAACCTGATGTGCAATCCGGACCCAAACGTATTGCTGCAATTTTAACAGAATATCGTCCGATTTCCCATGCCGATGTAATAGTTGGTAAATACCTTGAGGGTTTTAATCAGGATCAGATGGCACCTTATCCTGATTCTAAGATCGTTTCAATATTTACCGAGCAGGTACCGGAAAATGATATGAGCCGTTCAATGGCGAAGAAATATAATGTACCTGTTTTCAGAACAGTTGCAGACGCTTTGACTCTGGGTGGTGATAATCTTGCAGTTGACGGAATTTTGCTGATCGGAGAGCATGGAGTTTACCCGATGAATGATAAAGAGCAAAAACTTTATCCAAGGTTTGAAATGTTTCTTAAGATAACTGATGTCTTCAGACAGTACAAAAAATCAGTTCCTGTTTTTAACGATAAACATTTATCCTATAGCTGGCGACAGGCAAAGCGAATGGTGGAAATATCAAAGGAGTTAAAATTCCCGATGCTTGCAGGCTCAACTATTCCGGTTTCGTTACGTATTCCGGCGGTGGATACACCTTATGGAGTGAAGCAAAAATATGCTGTTGGGATTTCTTTCAGCGGACTGGATATTTATGGATTTCATTTGCTGGATGGTTTACAGGCTGTTGTTGAGAGAAGAAAGGGCGGTGAAACAGGTGTTCGTGCAGTACAATGCCTGGAGGGGCAGGATTGCTGGAATTATATTGATCAGAATGAATGGGTAAAACGACTGTTTGATCAGGCAATTTCTCATAGTGAAACCCGGGTGGCAGGTAATATGAAAGAATTGGTTAAGAAGCCTGCGGTATTTATTATAGATTATAATGATGGTCTGAAGGCAGCAGCATTTCTGATGACCGGGCTCGTTCAGGATTTTACGTATGCTGTGGATCTTGAAGGCCAGCAAAAACCATTCTCCACATTAATGAAGTTGCAGGCAGGAAGACCTCATTATCATTTTGGGTGTCTGGTTAAGAAAATAGAAATAATGTTCAAAACCGGCAAGGCTCCTTATCCGGTAGAACGTACAATGTTGAGTAGCGGAATATTGGATTTTGCACTTGAATCACGTATATTGGGATATAAAAAACTGGAAACTCCGGAATTGTCACGGGTACGTTACCTTACTTCTTCGGAATCGCACTTTTTTAGTAAAGGATGGGATAGTAATGGCAAAAGATTAGACTGATAATTTGATTTGAATCTGCTGAGAACCCGCTCTTTCATTCATCATGATTAGTATTTATTAAAAATTTGAGTAATTAACTTAAACCAAAAACATAACAAATGAGAAAGCTTTATATTTTTCTTTTTAGTCTTCTGTTGCCATGTCTATTAATGGCTCAGACAAAACCATACAATATTATTATTAAAGGCGGTCACGTAATTGATCCAAAGAATAATATCAATCGTGTTATGGATGTGGCTATTGCTAATGGTAAGGTTGCTAAGGTCGCAGCAAATATCGATGCTTCTCAGTCAACCCATGTGGTCAATGCAGCAGGGATGTATGTTACTCCCGGTCTTATTGATATTCATGGGCATGTTTTTGCCGGTACTCAGGAAAATCATATGTACAGCAATGGCTTTAATAGCATAATGCCTGATGGATTTTATCAGCGTGTGGGTGTTACTACCGTAGTTGATGCCGGAGGTTCAGGCTGGAGAGATTTTCTGACATTTAAAAAGAATATTATTGATAATTCCCAGACACGTGTTCTGGCTTTTCTGAATATTGTTGGTAATGGAATGCGCGGAGGAATTATTGAGCAGAATACCACCGATATGGATCCGCAAATTGCGGCTAAAGCTGCACTTGCTTACAAGGAGCATGTTGTTGGAATAAAGGTAGCTCATTTTACAAGCCCTGATTTTACCAATGTTGATCGTGGTGTTGCAGCAGGAAAACTTGCAAATATGCCTGTAATGATCGATTTCGGAGGTACTAAACCTCGTCTTTCATTGTACTCTCTGCTGATGGAGCGTCTTCGTCCGGGTGATATATTCACACATACTTTTGGAGAACTTCTTGACACTAAAGAAGCTATTGTTGATACAGCAAAACAGCAGCTAAAACCTTACGTAATGGCTGCTCAGAAAAGAGGGGTGATCTTTGATGTAGGTTACGGTGGTTCAAGTTTCAGATATTCACAGGCAATTCCTGCGGCAAAAGCGGGATTTCATCCTAATACCATCAGTACAGATTTACACATCAGCAGTATGAAGGGATCAATGAAAGATATGCTTTTGGTGATGTCGAAATTTTTGAAACTGGGAATGGATCTTCCTGCAGTAATCAATGCAAGTACCTGGGCTCCGGCAAAAGCAATTAATCGCCCTCAGCTGGGGCATCTTTCTGAAGGAGCAATCGCTGATATTGCGATTTTAGGGATGAGAAAAGGAAAATTCGGATTCTATGATATGCAGGGCTACAAGATGGACAGTGATGAAAAACTGGAGTGTGAAATGACCATTTTCGGTGGCAAAATAGTTTACGATCTGAATGGGATTGTGAATCCGCTGCCTGATCTTACTAAATAATAACGAACCCTTAGTTTAAGCCGGTAAAACCATGAAGCGCAGAGAGATTCTTAAAACATTGACCATGTTGCCTTTAGCAGGAGCAATGGGAAATTCCGGGTCTCTTTTGAATCCGGCTGAGGCAGCTCAGCAGGCGAAACTGGATGTTTTTAAGGAGTTTGGCTTGCGTACGTTTATTAATGCCTCGGGTTATTTTACCAGTCTGAGCGGATCGTTGATGCATGATGAGACAATGGATGCAATCCGCGAAGCTTCAAAGCATTTTTGCAGACTGGATGATGTTCAGGATAAGGTTGGAGCAAGGATCGCAGAACTTCTTCATGCAGAATCTGCCATGGTTACTGCAGGAGCATTTTCTGCATTGATGCTTGGAATGGCCGGTGTGCTGAGCGGAACCGATCCTAAGAAAGTTGCACGTATTCCGGATCTGGAGGGCTCAGGAATGAAATCTGAAGTGATCCTGCAGAAAGCTCATAATGATGGATATGCTCATGCACTTCGGAACTGTGGTGTAAAACTGATAACAGTTGAGACCAGTGAAGAACTTGAAAAAGCGATCTCTGAAAAAACGGCTATGATGTATTTTATTAATTATCAGGCTTCTCTGGGAGGTATACAGCATAATGAATGGCTTGAGCTTGCAAAAAAATATCAGATCCCGACTATGATCGATATGGCAGCCGATCTGCCGCCGAAAGAGAACTTATGGAAGTTTCATGATCTTGGTTTTGACTTGGTTTGTGTATCAGGTGGAAAGTTTATGCGCGGACCACAAAGTACGGGTATATTGAGCGGCAGGAAAGATCTGATTTCCGCTGCAAGGTTAAATGCTCCGCCCAGAGGCTCAAATATTGGCCGGGGGATGAAAGTAAATAAAGAAGAGATTTTCGGGTTGTATTTCGCTCTTGAGCGATTTATTAATACCGATCAGGATAAGGAATGGAAAATGCTGGAAGACAGAATTGCCCTGATCGAAAGATCTGTTACCTCTATACCAGGTGTAAAGACAGAAATGTTGCCTCTGCCAGCAATTAACAGGGTTCCAACTTTGAAAATTTCATGGGATAAAGCAAAAGTGAGGCTTGAAAACCTCGCAGTGAACCTGCGTAATGGTAATCCTTCCATTGAAGTAATGGGCGGTGCGGGAAGTATAAATGTGACTACCCATATGTTGAAGCCGGATGAAGTAAAAGTTGTAGCCGAAAGAATCAGGGCAGAACTTTCAGGCGCATTGATTTAATGTGCAAAAGCTAATTCGGGATTGCTCCTGTTTAGCCCCGATATTTTGTCTCATTGTTATCAGATTAAATAAATTAAAATATATCAATAATGAAACGCAGAGAAATTTTAAAGACTCTCAGTCTTCTTCCACTTAGCGGTGCGGTTACAGCAAGTGCAGCACCGCTAACTAACATGCTGACTTCTACAGATGTTAAGCGTGATCTTTTTAAGGAACTGGGCATTCGCACTTTTATTAATGCTGCCGGTAATTATACGGTAATGTCGGGATCTCTGATGCCGCCTGATGTGATGGATGCGATTAATTCTGCTTCAAAAAAATTCGCTCTGGTGGACGATGTTCAGGAGAAAGTGGGAGCAAAAATTGCTGAAATGTGTCATGCAGAAGCAGCTATGGTTACAGCCGGTTGCTGGTCGGCTCTGATGCTCGGAATGGCAGGAGTGCTAACCGGAATGGATACCAAAAGAGTAAGTCAGGTGCCAAATCTTGCCGGAACCGGAATGAAGACGGAAGTTATCCTTCAGAAGAGCCATTCTCTTGGTTATGATCATGCACTTACTCAGGCAGGGGTTAAGCTGATCAAGGTTGAAACCAGAGCTGAACTGGAAGCCGCCATAAATGAGAATACAGCGATGTTATGGTTTCTGAATCGGGAAGTTCATAAAGGACAAATTAAGCATCAGGAATGGCTTGAACTCGGTAAAAAATATAATCTGCCTACCATGATCGATATTGCTGCCGATGTTCCTCCGGTTGAAAATTTATGGAAATTTAATGATATGGGCTTTGATCTGGTAGTGATATCCGGTGGAAAAGCAATGCGCGGACCGCAGAGTTCGGGTATTCTGATGGGTAAGAAAAAATATGTTTCTGCAGCATTATTGAGCAATAATCCCAGAGGTGGAATAGGGCGTGGCCAGAAGGTAAATAAGGAGGAGATTCTTGGAATGTATGCGGCATTGCATCGTTTCATTAACCTTGATCATAAAAAAGAATGGCAGATGTGGGAGAATAAGATTGCATTTATTGCCGGTCAGATCAAATCTATTCCGGGAGTAAAAACCGAAACTCATATCCCGCCAACAGATAATAATATGCCAACCCTTAAAGTTACCTGGGATCCGGCAAAGATTAAATTAACCAATACCGAAATGGGTGAGCGTCTTCGCCAGGGTAATCCTTCTGTAGAGGTAATTTCATGGGAAGCTCCAAACACCTTCAGATGCGGTATGCATGTTCTTGAGGCTGGCGAAGAGAGGATTGTAGCAAGTCGTATTAAAGAAGAGTTATTAAAAGCTTCAGTATAAAACTAAAATCAAAACCTATAATAATGCAAAAACGTTTTTTCTTATTGGCAGCACTTTTTTTAGTTGCTAATTTCTCAGTTCAGGCACAGACTTATCAAACTCTGCTAAAAGGCGGTCATCTTATTGACGCAAAAAATAATATTAATAAAGTAATGGATGTAGCCATTCAGGATGGCAAGATCGCAGCTGTTGCGGCAAATATTGATCCTAAATCGGCAAAGCAGGTAATTGATATTTCCGGAAAATATATCACTCCCGGATTGATTGATATTCATGGTCATGTGTTTGCGGGTACTGATCATGAAGGTCAGCTGGAGAATGGATTCTCTTCACTACCGGCTGATGGATTTACTTTCCGGGTTGGAGTTACCACCATTGTGGATTGTGGAGATTCAGGTGCAGAAACATTTGAGTTGTTCAAGAAAAATGTAATCGACAAAGTTCAGACCCGTGTTCTGGCATTTTTGAATATCTCAAAAAAGGGAATGTATGGTAGTGAATATTCTCTGGAGCAGCAAAATAACAGTTTCTTTGATCCGGTACTTGCAGCAGATGTTGCCAAACATTACAGTGACTATATTGTAGGGTTTAAAGTTGCACACTACCATAAATCTGACTGGGTAGCTGTTGACAGGACAGTGGAAGCGGGTAAACTTGCCAACAAGCCAATCATGGTTGATTTCGGAGGAGCGATCCCTAGATTATCACTGGAGGAATTGTTCCTTAGAAAAATGCGCCCCGGCGATATTTTTACTCATACTTACGGACAAATACTTAAAACAAAGGAAACTATTGTTGATCTTGATACAAAGAAATTATACCCGTATGTTCTTGAAGCAAGAAAAAGAGGGGTCATTTTTGATGTAGGCCATGGTGGTGGAAGTTTCACCTTTTCACAGGCAATACCGGCTACAAAACAAGGGTTCTATCCTGAAACTATCAGTACTGACCTTCATACAGGAAGTATGAATTCAGCAATGAAAGATCAGCTGAATGTAATGTCGAAATTCATGGCTCTTGATATGCCATTGGCAGATGTTGTGAAAGCCAGTACCTGGTCAGCTGCAAAAGCAATCAATCATGAGGAACTTGGACATTTATCTGTTGGTGCAATAGCTGATATCGCTGTATTGAACCTTCGTGAAGGCAAGTTCGGATTTTACGATGTAGCACGTTACAAAAAAGAAGGTAAGAATCTCCTTGAATGCGAGATGACTATTAAAGATGGCAGGGTAGTTTATGACCTGAATGCAAGATCATTCCCATCTGCTGAATAAACACTTGAATTAACATTTTCTAATTATATACAATCCTTTTACACCAACATGAAAAGATCAATTATTTTTTTTCTGTTCTTATTTACAGTTTGCATTTTAAATATTAGTTCAGCTCAGGCTCAGCAACTTACCGCAAAAGATCCGGAAACCAGAATTAAAGAGCTGGGTATTAAATTAAGAACTCCGGGACCGCCTTCTGCTAATTTTTTGGGAGCTGTCAGAGTAGGTAACCTGGTTTACCTTTCAGGTCAGGGTCCGCTGAAGGAAGATGGGAAATTCATGATCGGTAAGGTTGGTAAGGAATTCAATTTTGATGAGGCCAAATATGCTGCACGTTTAACAGGAATTAGTTTGCTGGCAGCATTAAAAGCTGAAGTTGGAAACCTGAATAATGTGAAAAGGATTGTAAAGGTGCTGGGAATGGTTAATGCTGTCCCTGAATTTGACAATCATTCACAGGTTATTAATGGATTCTCTGATCTGATGGTAGAGGTCTTTGGTGAAAATGGGAAACATGCCCGTTCAGCGATCGGATTGGGCTCATTACCGAGAAATATACCGGTAGAAATCGAAATGATCGTAGAAATGAAAGACTGATTTTTTAAACCTTTAAAAGTATTATCATGAAACGTAGAGAAATCATTAAGTTTTTATCTGCTGCACCCCTTGCAGGAGGAATCATAGGAAGCGGTCTTCCGCTTCAGTCGGCCTTTGCAGAAGAAGCAGCTGCTGCTGCCGGAAGAGATCTGTTCAAAGAGCTGGGCCTTAAAACTTTTATCAATGCATCCTGTGTTTGTACTCGCTTAACGGCTTCCCTGATGCCTCCTGAGGTTACCCAGGCTATTACAAAAGGAGCTGAAGAGTTTGTATTACTTGATGATGTGCTTGATAAGGTAGGTGAAAAGATTGCAGAACTTTGTCATGCGGAAGCTGCAACTGTTACTGCCGGTTGCTGGTCTGCCCTTGTACAGGGTCTTGCTGGTGTCATGACCGGTATGGATCGTAAAAAGGTGATGCAGCTTCCTAATGTGGATGGAATGAAGTCTGAAGTGATCCTTCAGAAATCTCATGCCAATGGATATCACGAAGCTTTGAAAAACACAGGAGCTAAATTGGTTATTGTTGAAACTGCAGCGCAGGCTGAAGCAGCCATCAATGAGAAAACAGCGATGCTTTGGTTTCTGAACAGAGAACTTTCTGCTGGTCAGTTGAACTATGAACAATGGTTAGCCTTAGGTAAGAAGCACGGGGTTCCTACAATGATCGATATTGCATCTGATGCACACCCGGTAGAGAATCTGTGGAAGTTCAATGATATGGGGTTTGATCTTGTTGCTATTTCAGGAGGAAAAGCAATGCGTGGTCCTCAAAGTGCCGGAATTCTGATGGGCAAAAAAGCTCTGATTGCTGCAGCACGCCTTAGTGCACCACCAAATAGTGGAATCTGCCGTGGTCATAAAGTAAATAAAGAAGAGATTCTGGCAATGTATGTGGCGCTGGAACGTCATATTAAAATGGACCATGAAAAAGAATGGAAAATGTGGGAAGACAGGATGGCGGTTGTGGTTAATACTATAAAGGGAATCAAGGGTGTGAAGACAGAAGTTTTCCTTCCGGAAATTGCAAACAACACTCCGACACTTCACCTTACATGGGATGATGCCCAAATAAAAATGACGGGAAAAGAATTCAGAGAACGTTTGTGGAATGGTAATCCCGGTATTGAAGTAATGGGGGGCGGTACAATGGGTAAGAGCAAAGGAGGAATTGAACTATCTGTATGGCAGTTGAAGCCCGGACAGGATAAGATTGTCGCCAGAAGGCTAAAAGAGGAATTGATGGCAGCTTCAGTATAATCGCCGCTTATTCAGCAAAATATTTATATCCAAACATGTTAAAGAATAGTTTTTACAAGATTCTTATGGCCATTGCCATACTTAACCTGATCGTGGCGATAGTAATGGCTTATATAGGAAATATAGCTGATGCTGGTCCTTTTGTGATTGCCTTTTTTATTTTTATGGCAAGCAGTTTCAGAGGCTTTGCTCCATTGCGCGGACTTACTTTTACAACCTCAATTCTGGCGGTAGTTGCTACTTCATTGTATTATCCCCAGTATTTTAAGGAATATCAGGGTTTTGAATATGCTACATTGATTACTCCCCTCATACAGATTATTATGTTTGGTATGGGATGTTCAATGGGTTTGAAAGATTTTATAGCACTTGCCAAATCACCCAAATCGGTTATTGTGGGGGTTATAAGTCAATACACCATTATGCCTCTGCTCGGGTTTTCTCTGGCAAGTTTCAGTGATTTCCCTCCTGAAATTTCAGCCGGTATTATCCTCTTAGGTTGTGCACCCACCTCTGTTACAGCCAGTGTAATGTGCTTCCTTGCAAAAGCTAATGTTGTTCTTGCAATTACAATTACTGCACTGACAACATTAATGGCACCATTCCTGATTCCATTATTAATGAAGGTACTTGCCGGAGGTTTCATCGAGATCAACGTAATGGAGATGATGCTCGGAATCATTAAAATGGTTTTTGTTCCGATTGGTGCCGGATTGCTTTTTAATAAGTTTTTAAGTGGAAAAGCAAAATGGCTTGATGATGCCATGCCGATGGTATCAATGGTTGGAGTGGCATTTATTGTAGCAATTATTATGGCGGCCGGAAGGGATAGTATTTTAAATATAGGAGTTGAACTGATCATAGTGGTATTACTACTGATTGTTCTTGGCTTTTTCTTTGGATACTGGTTTGCAAAACTATTCAAACTCTCAGAAGGTGATTGCAGAACAATTGCAATTACAACCGGAACTCAGAATGCAGGTTTGGTTTCAGGTATTGCCAAAGTGATGGGAAAAATTGCAACAGTTGGATTGGCCACCGCTATTTGCGGACCTATAATGGGCTTTACCTCTTCCATACTGGCATCTTACTGGAACAGTAACCTTCCCAAAGACGAGTTGAATATAGAAAATTAAAATTATGTCTAAAAGGATTGCCCTGATGGGCATTTATCACGAATCAAATACTTTTGTCAGCAAGCCGACTGTTCTCGATGATTTTAAAAATGGTCATTATCTGAGAGGAGAAGCAATTCGTAATGAATATCAGAATGCTCATAATGAAATAGGAGGTATGCTTGAGGTGATGGACAGGGAAGGTATGGAAGTGCTTCCCCTGGTTTATGCTTCAGCTACTCCCGGAGGAACGATTTCAGCTGAAACTTATGATGTCCTGTTACAGGATATGCTTGCAGAACTTGACAAAGTCTTGCCGGTTGATGCATGTCTTGTAATTCCGCATGGAGCCGGAGTTTCAGAAAAGTATCCTGATATGGATGGCCACTGGTTAAGTAAGGTGAGAGAAAAAGTAGGTAAAAATGTTCCTATTGTAGGTACGCTGGATCTCCATGCCAATGTCAGTCAACTTATGGTTGATTCCACGGATGCTCTGGTTGCATATAAAGAAAATCCGCATGTGGATATGAGGCAGCGCGGGGCAGAGGCCGCAAATATTCTGGCTGGTTTGCTGAAGGGGGAAACCAAACCTGTTCAGGCTTTGGTTCAGGTTCCGCTGGCAATCAGTATAGAACAGCAATTAACGGCAAACGAGCCCTGTATAAGTTTATATGCTTATGCCAGTGAACTTGCTAAAGAACCCGGGATTTTATCATTGAGTATACAGCATGGTTTTCCTTATGCAGATGTTTATGAAATGGGTACTTCCATTATTGTTGTTGCTGATGCTGATCGTGATAAAGCACTCTCGGTAGCAAAGAAACTTGAATCCTATATCCTCGAAAGGAAAGATACTTTTGTAGGCCATAAAAATGATATTTCTTCTTCCCTGAAACAGATTAATACGAGTGAAAAACCGGTATTACTGCTTGATATGGGGGATAATGTAGGGGGAGGTGGACCGGCAAATAATTGCTGTATCCTGGAAGCATTTGAAGAGAGCAAACAATACAAATATTTTGTTTGTATTTATGATCCTAAAGCTGTTGAGGAAGCTTCTGCACATCAGCCCGGAGATATTTTTGATCTCCCGGTTGCCGGAACCGGAAAGGATGGCCTGAAAATACTCAATCTCCGTGTAAAGTTATTACGTGTTACTGATGGTACTTTTCAGGAAAGTAACCCCCGGCATGGAGGACAAATTAATTTCAGAATGGGTAAAACTGTGGTAGTTGCTACAGAAGAGGGTAGTGAGATTATGTTAACCTCTTTAAGAGTGATGCCTTTCAGTCTGCAGCAATTAATTTCTCAGGGAGTGAACCCATCTGAATTTGATGCTATTGTAGCTAAAGGAGTTAATGCGCCAATTGCTGCCTATTCTCCTGTTTGTCCAACAATTATTCAGGTAAATACACCGGGGGTTACCCAGGCTGATATGACCCTGTTTGATTTTAAGCACAGGCGTAAACCATTGTTCCCATTTGAGAATGTTTAAGAGATAACCTTTATAAAACAGCCGATTCCGGCCGGTATTTCAAAGCCGGCCGGTGACAGCTGGAATAAGTTCAAAATTATGAATACCGGAAAATCACTATTGAAAAAAGCATTCGGGTTCCTGTTGGGAACCCTGATACTAACCTCATCAATTCAAACAAATGTTTCAGCGCAGGCGGCCAAAGATAATCTTCGTCCTGCGGCACTGGGCAAAAATGGTATGATTGCTACCGCCAATCCCCTTGCAACTTTAGCAGGGCAAAAAATTCTGGTAAAGGGAGGAAATGCAATTGATGCGATAGTTGCAGCAGCAGCGTCATTAAATGCCGCTGAACCCTATATGTCGGGTACAGCTGGGGTAGGATACATGCTTTTTTATTCTGCAAAAGAGAACAGGGTAAGGTCTTTGGTCTTTGGAGGCTGGGTGCCGGAAACATTTAAAATCACAAGATTTAAGACTGATGTGAGGGTAGCTGATGGAGCAGGCCACGGTGCGATGGAAACTATTGGTCCGCGTATTGCTGCTGTTCCCGGTAATCTTGCAGGCTGGGCAAAAGCATTGAAGGATTATGGTACCATGCCGCTTTCAGAAGTGTTTGAAAGTGCAATTGATTATCTCGAAAATGGTGTGCCAGTCACTGAATTTGATCAGGCGATGTGGGCCGGTACAGTTGCGAGAGTTGCTCCACATGCCGAGTCAAGAAAAATATTCCTTAAAAATGGTAAAGACCCTTATGTCATAGGTGATTATTTCTCGAACAAGCCATTGGCTAAAACGATGCGAAGAATTGCTGCAGAGGGTATTGATGTCTTTTACAAAGGTGAAATTGCCAAAGAAATGGCAGATGCATTTGCCCGTGATGGTGGTTTTATTACAGTGAAAGATCTGGCAGCTGTACCTGACAGAGTTCAATGGACTGATCCGATTTCGATTAAATACCGCGATTATACTGTTTACAATAACCCTCCTCCTGGAATGGGTATACAGCAACTGCAGGTTTTAAAGATCATGGAAGGCTTTGACCTTAAAAAAATGGGACATAACAGCCAGGAGTATCTGGCACATCTCCTCGAGGCAAATTATCTGAGCAGAATAGATACTGATAAATATATCGGAGATCCTAAATATGTTTCTGTACCTGTTGATATGCTTCTATCTGATGCCTACATCGCTAAACAGAGGGCAAAAGTTGTTACCAGAGTAAAAGAACGTATGGCAGGTATGAAGCGCCAAAATTCATTGAATATGAATACTGTTCCGCAGGATGATGCTAATGCAAATAAATACAGATATGCAACAACCAGTCTTTCGGCAGTTGATAAATGGGGTAACGCAGTTGTAATTATTCAGACGCATGGCGGAGGTTTTGGTTGTGGATATGTTGCAGGAAATACCGGTGTAGTGTTTAACAGCGCTTTAGACTGGATGTCTGCTGAGCAGGGCCTGGCAAATAGTGTTCAGCCGGGAAAGGCTGTGGGATGGTGCATTGGCGGAATGCTGCAGTTTCACAGGAATGGAAAACCTGAGCTGATCGTTGGCTCTCCTGGTAGTTTTGGAATTTTACAGTCAGTACCACAGGTGGCAATGAATGCCATCGATTTTGGGATGAATATCCAGGACGCAATCAGCGCGCCGCGTTTCCGCTGGAAAGATGAACTGGGATCTGTTCCTGCCAAAGAACTGATTATGGAAACCAGGGTTCCTGCTAAAGTAATTCAATCCTTGAGAGATATGGGTTATGTGATAGATACAAGCCTTGGGGACTGGTCTATGACTGTTGGTGGAGCTCAGGGCGTAAGCATTGACCGTAAAACCGGCTGGCTGATGGGCGGTGCGGATTTAAGAAGAAACGGATATGCAGTAGGCTGGTAAGCAGATATTTATTGTAGAAAAGCATTATAGAATATTAAGATGAGACCTGCTTGCCGCAGGCAGGCCTACCTGCTGGTAGGTTCATCACCTTTAAAAACGAAAAATAAACGGATGAAAAAAGAAAGCACAAATCACCGCAGGGACTTTATTAAGAAGTCAGTTTTTGCTGCAGCGGGAATGAGTCTGGTACCGGGTTTTGTACTAGGCAAAGATGGCAGTATTGATTCAATTACTGAACAGCTGTCGAGGGCCCTGGCCGGGCAGGACGGGATTAAGAAAGTTGCCTTCATAACTCATATTTACAGAAACAGTGCACATGCAGATGTAATCGGTACCAAATTGTTCCTTGGAATTCCGGCTGATGAAGGTATGGTGGCACCACAGATCAAAATTGCATCAGTATATATCGAGCAGGTTGGGGCTAATGATACAGGTATCAGAATCGCTAAAATGAACAATACTCCGGTTTATCCCACAGTTGAAGAGGCTTTAACTCTTGGGGGCGACAAACTTGCGGTAGATGCGGTAATTTATGTGGGCGAACACGGTGAATATCCTTATAACAGACTGGGAATGAAATTATACCCCCGTATGAATTACCTTGAACGAATTTTCAGAGTATTTGATGCATCCAACAGATCAGTTCCAGTTTTTACAGATAAGGCACTGTCTTACAGCTGGATAGATAGCAGGTGGATTTATGATCGTGCTCAGGAATTAAATGTGCCATTAATGGCGGGTTCATCCCTGCCGTATTGCTGGAGAGATAAACCACTGGTTCATCCTCTTGGAGTTAAGATTTCTGAGGCAGTAGCAATAGGTTATGCATCTCTGGATGCTTATGGATTCCACGTAACCGAGATTCTTCAGTGTATGATTGAAAGGAGGGCAGGAGGTGAAACCGGCGTTGAAAGTGTTGAAGGCTTGAAGGGAGCCGATGTATGGGCGGCTATTGATTCAGGGAAGATTTCGCAGAAGCTTGTTGAAGCTGCCTGTGATACCATTCAGGGTAAAGCTACCGGAAATATGCGTGAGATTGTTAAAATGCCGTATGCCGTGATTGTTAAGTATAAAGATGGGACCAAAGGTTCTATTGTTATGCTTGATCAATATGTAAATCAGGGCTGGGCTTATGCCGCAAAAACTGGAAAGGATATTGTAGCAACAGAGTTTGTTCTGGATCATAGCATGAGCTACTCACACTTCAGCTATCTTACCTTAAATATTCAGAAGTTTATTGTTACAGGGAAACAGACTGCACCAATTGAGCGTAATTTGCTGACCAGTGGAATTATAGATATGGGAATTCGCTCACTGGCCGAAGGTAAAGTGAAACAAACACCATTCCTGAATATTAAATACAGTGCTGCAGGTTACGAGCCGATCAGACCAACAGCTCCGCGTCCAACGGGGCAAAGCATCGGACCATGGCCTCCGAAAGGCTATGAATTTATCATTCCGGATGCATTTAAGAATAAGAAATAGATTTTAATTGCTTGCTGAATATATTCAGAATTATACCAGAAATAATACGTTTATAATTTGGAAAATCAGTAAAAAGTAAAGAATATGCAGTATATTTTATTGAGTGTCCATTTGAACTAAATTCATCACGAATGATGCCGGTTAACTAAAGGTGTATTTTCTGTAACTTGCAGTTCTGAAAATAGTATATCAGGCTTTCATTACAATTAAAAACAAATTCAACAAAAAAAATGAAAATCAATTCAAAATTTTTTTCTGAGACTAAGCTTCGCACAAAAGTGCTTGGATTTTTAGTCCTGGCATTTCTGATCACAATCAGTTTTATCAAATCACAGGGAACCGCCGGTTTACCTAAAGCCGATTCTGATAATGGCGGTCTCTTCTTGCCGGGTGGTTTTGAAGCAGTAGTAGTTCATGATTCTGTAGGTCGTGCAAGACATCTTGCGGTTAATTCTAACGGAGATGTTTATGTTAAGCTTAGAGTGCCAATCAACGGTAATGGTAGTGTTGGGCTTCGTGATACAGATAATGACGGTAAGGCTGATATTGTTGAATACTTTGGTAACTATCCGGATGTTGGTAACTATGGTACTGCCATGAGAATTCATAAAGATTATTTGTATTTCTCAACTGCAGGTGAAGTTTATCGTACTAAATTAACTAAAGGTAAACTGGTTCCTGAAAGTAAAGCAGAATTGCTTTTGACTGATGATTATAAGAATGATCCCCATGGTTCTTCTCACATTGCAAAGCCACTTGCATTTGATGATCAGGGTAATATGTATGTTCCTTTCGGATCTCCTAGCGATGTATGTGGTATTTATGACAGACAGCCGGGATCATTGGGCAAAAACCCATGCCCTGAACTTGAGGAACATGCCGGAATATGGAAATTCAGTGATAGCAAACTAAACCAGACTCTGAAAAAAGATGGTATCAGATATGCTACCGGTATCAGAAGTGTTGTGGCAATGGACTGGAATAAGAAAGAAAAGACATTATATGTTGTTCAGCATGGACGTGATGACTTAGTCAGACAGTTTCCTGATATGTATAATCCTTGGCAGAGTGCTTTGCTTCCTGCTGAAGAATTCTTTAAAGTTACTGAAGGAACTGATGGTGGATGGCCATATTATTACTATGACTATATGAAGGGTAAAAAATTATTAAACCCTGAATACGGAGGAGATGGTAAGAAAGAACTTGATCCGTCTTCAAAAATTGCAATGCCTTTAGTTGGATTCCCTGGTCACTTTGCACCAAACGATTTATTCTTCTATACCGGAAATCAATTCCCTGAAAGATATAAAAACGGTGCATTTGTTGCTTTCCATGGTTCAACAATTCGTTCACCTTATCCGCAGGGAGGTTATTTCATAGGTTTCGTACCATTTAAGGATGGAAAACCTTCAGGCGACTGGGAAGTGTTTGCTGATGGATTCCCTGGCCGTGATACTCTGGTTAATACCAGTGATGCTGCATACCGCCCAATGGGTATAGCTATGGGGCCTGATGGTTCACTGTACTTATCTGAAAGCGAGAAAGGTAAAATCTGGAGAGTAATGTACAAAGGAGATAAAAAGAACTTCGGCACTGCTCAATTAGCAGAAATGCAGAAGCGTAAAGAGACTCAGCCTCACATCAAAACTCCTGATATTATTAAGGATAATGTGAATACAGCTAAGATTGCAGCAGGTGCTAAACTGTATAATACCTATTGTGCTACCTGTCACCAAACCAATGGTAAAGGTGATGGAACCCGTTTCCCTCCATTGGAAAACTCTGAATATGTTAAAGGAAACAAGAATCGTTTAATCGGAATTGTGCTGAACGGACTTAACGGCCCGATTACAGTGAATGGTGTTGGTTATAATGAGGTAATGCCTGCTAACAGCTATCTTTCTGATGAGCAGATTGCACTTATCCTTACTTATGTAAGAGCAAACTTTAAAAACAATCTGACAGGCATATTACCTGGTGAAGTAGCCAGAATACGTCAGCAGACTAAAAAATAATTATTGAACATGAATTTTATCAGTTATTTGCTTTTAATCTCTCTGCCTGTATTCTTTACAGGCGGAGAGCCTAAAGCACCTGCAGTTTCAAAACATGTTAACAATGTTAAACCTGCAGATGCTATCTATAAGGTTTCAAGGTTGAAAAAAGCCATGCCGGTTGATGCGAACTGGGATAAGCCTCAGTGGAAAAAGGTGAAGACCATCAAAATTGAAAAGTATATGGGGGCTATTCCTCCGTTTAAGCCTCAGGTGGAAGCAAAGATGATGTATGATCAGGATAATGTTTACGTTATTTTTCGCGTAAAAGATCGCTTTGTAAAAAGTGTCGTTCAGGAATATAATGGAAATGTGTCTGGAGATTCATGTGTGGAATTCTTTTTTGCTCCGGATACGGAATTACCACTGAAATATTTTAATCTGGAAATAAACGCCGGAGGTACACCTTTGATTTATTATGTATCCAAACCATGGACTGAATTTGCAAAGCTGAAGAATGACGAGATCAAACAAATTGAGATTGCTCATTCACTTCCCTCAAAGGTGGATCCTGAAATTACCGAGCCGGTAACCTGGACTCTTGAATACAGACTGCCTTTGGCAATGCTGAAAACATATTCAAATGTTACCCAGCCTGCACCAGGTGTGATCTGGAAAGCTAATTTCTACAAAACAGGAAGCCGTACTTCCAATCCAAACTATCTTACCTGGAACTTTGTAGATAATCCTAAACCTAATTTTCATTTACCTCAGTTTTTCGGAACCTTAATCTTCAAATAGCCGGGGAAGGACATCTGAAAAAGTATGGAAAAGCTGGCAATTATCGGGTCTGGCACAATGGGACATTCCATTGCACTTAGTGCTGCCTGGAGTGGATTAAGTGTTAAAATGTACGGACTGGATGATCTGGATCTTTCGAATGGATTATTGGGTATTCAGCAGAAAATTTCAATCTTAATTGAGAATGGACTTTTACCTTCCTCTCAATCTGATCAGGTATTATCCCGTATTTCCCTGACAAAATCTAAAGAAGAGGCTGTTTCAGAGGCTACATTTGTTATCGAATGTATTCCTGAGGATCTTGGGTTAAAGCAGGAACTGTTTAAGTATTTAGACGAGATTTGCTCTCCTGATGTTATTCTCGCAAGTAATACCTCGGGATTGAGTCTGAGTAAAATGCTTGCAGATACTAAGCATCCTGAACGTTTCGTTTTAACTCATTTCTGGAATCCTGCACATCTTATTCCTCTTGTAGAAGTACTCAGAACTTCCCTTACTGCATCATCAGTATTTAAAAGAACGATCGATTTATTGAATCTGATGGGTAAAAAGCCTGTTGAAGTAAAGAAAGAAGTGCCGGGCCTTATTGGTAACCGGTTGCAGTTCGCATTACTCCGGGAAGCGCTTTCACTGCTTGAAGAAGGTGTGGCTTCTAAAGAGGATATCGATGCGGCGGTTATTTACAGCATAGGCAGAAGATTGCCGGTAACCGGACCTATCGCTTCAGCTGATATGGGCGGGCTGGATGTTTTTGCTGCTATCTCCGACTATCTTTTCAAAGATTTGAGTAATGCAGATCGGGCATTCTCTTCAATGAGAAGTTTGGTTGAACAAAAAAAAATGGGACTGAAGAGTTCTGAAGGTTTTTATCTCTGGGATAAGAAATTCTCGGATGAGATGACAGGATCCAGAGAAAAGGAGTTGATCCGTCAGCTTAAACAGGATCGTGGGATTGAATAAAGAAGCTTATAAATGAAGAAATTACGCCTATAATTTATTAATACAGAAAAGATTATTAACCCTTGTTGCCAATGAAAAGTTTAGATTATTCCAAATCTGCAGAATTACTCGGCAGAGCTAAAAAAGTCCTCGCCGGAGGTGTTTCCTCTGAATTTCGAAAATACAATCATCCACATGCGATATTTTATACGCATGGAAAGGGAAGTCACCTTTTTGATGTGGATGGTAATGATTATCTCGATTTTACCTTAAGTCAGGGCCCTTTGATCCTTGGACATTCACACCCTCATGTATTGAAATCGGTAAATGATTATTCTGAAGAGGGACAGCTATTTGCGGGTCAGCATATCCGGGAGATCGAACTTGCTGAAACATTAAACCGTTTGATTCCATCTGCAGAGCTGATGAGATTCTGCCTGGATGGTTCAGAGGCTGTTCAAACAGCTTTCAGAGTGGCAAGGGCAAAAACCGGAAAACAAAAATTCCTGCGTTTTGAAGGGCATTACCACGGGTGGTTGGATAACGTAGCCTGGGGTATTTCAACACCTTCTCCTGAAGCATTGGGCAGCAGAGAACATCCAAATGTTTATCCATGGTCGGCAGGTTTACCCGAGCACTCAAAAGATGAGTTTATCATTCTTCCATGGAATGATATTGAGCTGGTAAAGAAAACTCTTGCTGAGCGTCATGGAGAGATTGCTGCCATTATTACAGAACCGATTATGTGTAATAATGGTTGTATTATGCCTGCCGAAGGATTCCACGCCGGATTGCGCAGCCTTTGTGATCAGTACGGAATTGCATTGATTTTTGACGAGGTTATCACCGGATTCAGAATGAGTATTGGTGGTTCTCAGAAATACTTCGGAATTACTCCGGATATGTCAATTTTTGCCAAAGCAATGGGTAGCGGTTATCCTATCAGTGCTATTGTTGGAAAACGTGAGTGGATGGGTTTGATCGAAGAGGCAAAAGTAATTCATGCCGGTACCATGAACTCAAGTAATCCTACCATTGCTGCTGCTTTGGCTACTATTGAAGTTCTTGAAAAAGAAAATCCTTATGAGCGCATGTTCCGGTTTGGAAATAAACTAATGGATGGGATTCGTAAAGCTGCTGCAGATTATAATCATAATCTTTTGGTTCAGGGTCCGGGTCCGATGTTCAATATCGGATTCACAAATCTTGATAAGGTTAAAGATTACAGGGATACATTGACATACGATAAAGCTAAGCTTGGAAAGTTCATTGCCACCATGCATGATGAGAGAGTCAGAATCATTGGTCGCGGACTTTGGTATATCAGTGCTGCACATACCGAAGAAGATATCGATCATGCTATTGAGGTGTCGCGAAGAGTGCTCAGTAATATGTAATTATTGAGTTTTCTTTACGGATTCTTTGTATTAAGTATAAATTCTTTCAACTTTAGGGCTTAAAATATCAATATGGATACAGGGAGGCTTTTGGAAGCTATTTTGCCAAAAGAAAGAATTAAGACGAGATTAATTGACCTGGTAGCTTATGCATCAGATGCCGGTTTTTATTATCTGAGACCTAAAGCAGTTGTACAGCCGGTAAGTGAAAACGAGATCATTTCTCTGTTGGAATTTTCGCACAGGAACAGGATTCCGGTTACTTTCCGGACAGGTGGTACAAGTTTATCAGGTCAGTCAATTACAGATGGTATTCTTGTTGATTTAAAGCAATACTGGAATCAGTTGCTGATTGAAGAGGAAGGATCAAGGGTAAGAGTACAACCCGGGATTACGGGTTCTATGGTTAATAATTACCTGAAAAAACACAGGAGAAAAATTGGCCCAGATCCTTCAAGTATTGATTCTGCAATGATTGGGGGAATACTCTCCAATAATTCCAGCGGAATGTGTTGTGGTGTTAACCTGAATTCATATCATACAACCAGGCATATCCGGTTTATACTTCCCTGTGGCAAAACTTTTTCTACAGAGAAAACCTCTGATTATTCACGTTTTGAACAGGAATGTCCGGAGATCTTCTCTACCATTATAAGTTTAAAGCAACAGATTTCTGCAAATTCTGAACTATCAGACCGGATCAGAAAAAAGTATCTGACAAAAAATACGGTAGGATATTCTTTGAATGCATTCATAGATTATGAGCATCCATTGGATATCCTTTCGCATCTGCTGATCGGAGCAGAAGGTACTCTGGGATTCATCGCTGAGGCGGTGATGGAAACTGTTCCTGATTATCCTTTTAAGTCTACAGCATTTCTTTATTTCGAAAATATCTATTCGGCATGTCAGGCTATTGAGCCGCTGACACTGACAGGTGCCGAGGCTGTTGAGCTGATGGACAGGGCTTCATTAAGGTCTATAGAGGATATCAAAGGTGTACCGGCGATTTTTAAAACATTACCTGAAACGGCTGCCGCCTTACTAATTGAATATCAGGCTAATTCTGAAGCTGAACTTCAGGCAAAAATTGATAATTTACTTCCTCTAACCGGAGTTTTTTTACTGCTCGAACCGATCAGGTTTACCACTGATCCTGCTCAGCAGGCATTTTACTGGAAACTGCGTAAAGGGATGTTCCCTGCGGTAGGAGCAGTTCGTGCAAGCGGTACAACGGTAATTCTGGAAGATATTGCTTTTCCGGTAGCTCAGCTTGGAGATGCTATACTTGATCTTCATGTGCTTTTCGCAAAGTATGAATATGAAAATGCCATCATTTTCGGCCATGCAAAGGATGGTAATATTCATTTTGTGGTTACCCAGTCATTCAATTCGCCTGAAGAGGTAGACCGTTATGACAGGTTCCTCAGGGAAGTGGTGGAACTTGTTGTGAATAAATACGATGGTACCCTGAAGGCTGAGCATGGTACGGGTAGAAATATGTCGCCCTTTGTTGAAACAGAATGGGGCGCCGAGGCTTATGAGATCATGAAGAGCCTGAAGCAGGTGGTTGATCCTGAAAATCTGCTTAATCCGGGTGTAATTATCAATGCTCATAAAAATGCACATATTCATGACCTTAAATCTCTTCCAAGTGTTGAAAAAGAGGTCGACAGATGTATTGAATGTGGATATTGCGAACATAAATGCCCGAGCAGGAACGTTACTCTTACTCCGCGCCAGAGGATTGTGGTACGACGTGAGCTAGCCCTTCTGGATGCCAAAGGAAATAGTTCTGATCATAAGGAATTACTTGCTCAGTTTCAATACGACGGACTTGATACCTGTGCGGTAGATGGTTTATGTGCAACGAGTTGCCCTGTTGATATTAACACCGGTGATCTGGTAAAGCGCCTGCGTCGTGAAAATCATTCTGCTTTTTCAAATAAAGCAGCACTTGCTGTGTCTAAGAATTTCAAATTGGTTACTTCTTTAGTAAACTTTGGTCTGGAGGCTGGTACAGTGATGAATAATGTATTCGGTAAGAATGCGATGAAAGGAATTACCGGTGGACTTAAGAAAGTTATTCCTGAGTTTCCTTTGTGGAGTGATCAGCTTCGTACCAGTGGTTCGATTTCAGGAAAATATGTAAAATCTCCTGCAAACATAGGTTTTGATGCTCCGGCAGTTGTTTACTTCCCTACCTGTATTTCACGGATTATGGGTGGTCAGGAAGGTAAGAGAAGTATTCCGGATACATTTCTGAGTGTTGCAGAAAAATCAGGGATTCAGGTAATCATACCGCAAGGTATTGGTTCAATGTGCTGCGGGCAACTTTTCTCGTCAAAAGGTTATAATCAGGCTTATGCGGATAAGAGCAATGAAACTGTTGAGCAGCTCTGGACTATTACAAAAGAAGGTATCTTACCAGTAGTACTTGATGTAACTTCCTGCTCTCATACATTGCAGCAGTGCAGGCCGGTTTTAACTGAATCCAATAAAGAGCGTTACGATAGGCTAAGTATTCTCGACAGTATTGATTTTCTGCATGACTACATTATTCCAGCCTGTGGAACTGTTGATAAGAAAGGGAATATTGTTCTGCATCCCGTATGTTCTTTGCAAAAAATGGGACTTGAAAGAAAGTTTATTGCGGTGGCTTCCCATTTCAGTGATACTGCTGAAGTTCCGGTGCATGCAGGATGTTGTGGTATGGCGGGCGACCGTGGATTTATTTTCCCTGAACTGACTGCTTCAGCAACTGCACCTGAGGCTGCAGATGTAAAACAGGGAAATTATGAAGGGTATTATTCATCCGGTAAAACCTGCGAAATAGCCATGTCTGAGGCGGTTGGAAAGAATTATGAGTCTATTCTTTATCTCGCTGATGAGTGTATAAAAGGCAAGTCATGACAAGGAATTCCGGTAAGATCAAATGTTATGAAAGCTAAAGTTGTTCTGATTACCGGAAGTACAAGTGGTATCGGACTGGAGTTGGCCGGAACATTTGCCCGGGCCGGGTTTAATGTGGTGTTTCACGGTCTTGAACCTGATGGTGCAAAAATAGCCCGTCAATTTGCTGAAGAGTTTCATATCCAAACCTTTTATTCTTCTGCAAACCTGCTTGTACCTTCTGAGATAGAACTGATGATTGCAGATGCATGTTCAGAGCTTGGGTCGGTTGATGTTCTGGTAAATAATGCAGGTATTCAGTTTGTTTCCCCGGTTGAAGATTTTCCTCTGGATAAATGGAATGATATTTTGAGTGTCAATCTGAGTGCCGCATTTTGTACTTCAAAGGCTGTCTGGACTTCCATGAAAGACAAGAAATGGGGAAGAATTATTAACATAGCCTCCGCACATGGATTGCAGGCTTCTGAATTTAAATCGGCATATGTTGCATCAAAACATGGACTTATTGGTTTGACGAAGGTTCTGGCTCTGGAAGGTGCAGAGTTCGGGATTACAGCGAATGCAATTTGTCCGGGTTATGTAAAAACCCCTTTGGTAGAAAAGCAAATAGCCGATCTGATGCAATCGCATAATATTTCAGAACAGGAGGTTTTGCAGAAAATCATGCTGCAGAAACATGCGATCAAAGAATTTGTAAGTCCGGATGCAATTGCAGCACTTGCTTTATTCTTAGCGTCTGATCAGGCCTCAATGATTACCGGAGCTTCTTTGCCTGTTGATGGTGGCTGGGGGGCACAGTAGCCCTTTCTGCAATTAGCGCAGCCTGTCTGCAGATTTTATCAGCTTTTCGTCTCTTCTGATTCCTCTTAATGCAAGTACCACAAAGAATACTGCCAGTGATGGCATTATTACTCCCAATCCATAATTCTCAGATTGAAGTGTGATACCGCCAAGGGCAACTTTTGCTGTTTGAACCAGCCAGAAGCTGAATCCAAGAATAGAAATGATGCTGGCATAACAAAGCATCATTTGCTTCTTTCTGTTTTTGAAAAGGAAAATAGCTATGAATGGAATAAGCCCCAGGATTACTGTAGCTATCGTTAATCCGATAAAAGCTTCTGTCTGAACAATCTGACCACCTACGCTTTCATGAACTCCCGTTACTTTCAGTGATTTGGCACTGCCATCCGGATTAAATGTTTGAAGATATGGGAACAGAAATAAACTGAAAATAGCCGCAGTTGCAAAAAACAGCCAGATAGTTTGTACTCTTTGTAGCATAATTCAATATTTTGCAGCAAATATAAATTTTTTATTCAAGCGATGACCTTAAGTCTGTATGAGAATAGGATTAAAAATATGATCATCTGCACAGCTCTTTAACATTTCAGCATTACCTTTGCAGCTTGAACACACAACAAAGATATTTCATTGAACTGGCTTATAACGGGACTGCTTATCATGGTTGGCAGATCCAGAATAATGCTGTTTCTGTTCAGGAACTGATCAATAAGGCATTGTCTGCGCTTTGCCGTACAGAAATAGAAACTACAGGATGCGGCCGTACCGATACCGGAGTTCATGCAAAGCAGTTGTTTGCACATTTTGATGTTTCAACTGATATCGATGTTCTAAGCTCTAAATTTTTGCATAGTACAAATGCTATGTTACCCTATGATATTGTTGTGAAGCGATTCATAAAGGTTAAGAATGATGCGCATGCCCGATTCGATGCAACATTGCGATCATACGAATATCATATACACTTTTTAAAGGATCCGTTTTTGCATAATCGGTCCTGGTTATTGCGCGATGAGCCGGATCTTGATTTAATGAATAAGGCTGCTCAGATCCTGATGGAGTACCGTGACTTTAGCTGCTTCAGTAAATCAAATACTCAAACATTTACCAATAATTGTGTAGTTAACAGAGCCGAATGGTTAAAAACTGAAAACGGAATCGTATTTCATATCTCTGCCGATCGTTTTCTGAGGAATATGGTTCGTGCAATCGTTGGTACATTGATCAGGGTTGGAAAGAATGAGATCAGTGCAGAAGAGATCAGAAACGTGATTGCCAGTAAAGATCGTTCCAATGCCGGTGAATCGGTTCCTGCCTGTGGTTTATATCTTACAGAAGTAAAATATCCATATTTATAAGATGAGTAAGGTTAGTGGTAATGCAGTTGATGTTAATCTCCTGAGACGGATATTCAGGTATGTAACGCCATACCGGAATATATTTACTAAATCGATTATACTTACAGTATTATTAGCTGTACTGGCTCCATTGCGTCCATGGCTCATCCAGTATACGGTCGACAGCTATATTTTGCTCAACGATTTCAGGGGGCTGGTGAATATGAGTTTTATCATGGTGGCTTTGCTGCTTATCCAGACTTTTGTTCAATATTATCATACATTTTATACAAATGTTCTTGGTCAGTCTGTAATTAAAGATTTAAGAATTACAGTATTTAATCATATTTCGGCCCTCAGACTAAAATATTTTGACCGTACTCCAATCGGGCAGTTGATTACACGTACAGTTTCTGATCTGGAAACCATCGCAGATATCTTTTCGGAGGGTTTAATAGTTATCGTCGGAGATATCTTGCAGGTAGTGGCCATCATTGCCGTAATGTTATATACTGATTGGGAACTCACACTGATAGTGCTGATCCCTATGCCTTTATTGATGGCAGCATCATACGTATTTAAGGAAGCAATAAAATCAGCATTTCAGGAAGTCAGAACTCAGGTAGCAAATCTGAATACATTTTTACAGGAACATATTTCAGGGATCAGGATCATTCAGTATTTCGCCCGCGAAAATCAGGAAATGCGAAAATTTAAGAAGATCAATGCCCGGCACAGAGATGCACATATCCAATCTAACTGGTATTATTCCATTTTTTTTCCGGTGGTGGAGATCATTTCAGCACTCTCTATTGGTTTGCTGGTGTGGTATGGTTCAAAATTGATCATCGCAAACGATATTTCACCGGGAGTGGTAGTGTCTTTTATTATGTATATCAACATGCTTTTCAGACCTATCCGTGAACTGGCTGATAAGTTTAATACTCTTCAAATGGGGATGGTAGGTGCTGAGCGGATATTTAAAGTTTTAGATACAGATGAAAAGACAGAGAATAAGGGAATCCTGAAACCTGAGACATTAAAGGGAGATATTGAGTTTAGAAATGTTTGGTTTGCCTATAATGATGAGAACTGGGTGTTAAAGGATATTTCATTTCATGTTAAACCCGGCGAGACCCTGGCACTTGTTGGTGCAACAGGAGCAGGAAAGTCTTCTGTTATTAATATTCTTAACCGTTTTTATGAAATTAATAAGGGTAGTGTATTGGTAGATGGCAAAGATATCAGGGATTACGAGTTGAATTATCTTCGCTCACACATTGCAACCGTTTTGCAGGATGTCTTTCTTTTTTCAGATACTATCGGAAACAATATAAATCTTAATAATCAGGAGATCAGTCGTGAGGATCTGGTCAGGGCAGCCATGGAAGTGGGAGCACATCAGTTTATAGAGAAATTACCGGGCGGATACGATTATGATGTGATGGAAAGAGGTGCAACCCTGTCGGCAGGCCAGGCTCAGCTAATTTCATTCATTCGTGCCATGGTTTATGATCCACAAATCCTGGTACTTGATGAGGCTACTGCATCTGTTGATACAGAAACTGAGGAATTGATTCGTCATGCAATTAATAAGCTGATGGAGGGCAGAACTTCCATTGTAATTGCACACCGTTTGTCGACCATACAAAATGCAGATAAAATAATAGTCCTTGATCGCGGTGAGATCAGAGAAATGGGTTCTCATCAGCAATTGCTAAAGTTCAATGGTTATTATAAGCGTCTGTATGATCTTCAGTTCAATTCAGAGGGTATAGCTAAAGCTTAATTTTTGCTGAAAATAATTTACCTTCGGTTCAGACCATAATATTACTGATCTTATGAAGCGAATTGTTTCCCATTTAACCTTCCAGGTGCTTGTTGCCATTATTATCGGTGTATTGGTGGGTATAAATTTCCCGGGCTTTGCACCAACGGCAAAACTGATCAGCCAGACTTTTATCAATATGATCAGCATGCTGATCGCACCCATCATTTTTTTTACAATTGTATTGGGCATTTCTCAGATGGGAGATATGAAAAAGGTTGGAAGGGTAGGAGGAAAGGCTCTCATTTACTTTGAGCTTATCACTACCATTGCGATTATTATCGGACTGTTTGTGGCAAATATCTTCAGACCGGGTAAAGGGGTTGATGTAAGTGCAACACATGCTGACCCTTCAAAGATTCAAACTTATCAGGATTCTGCCTCAGAGATGAACTGGCTTGAGTTCTTTGCTCACATTGTACCTAAAAATATCACCGAATCCTTTGCCAAAGGAGATATTCTTCAGATTCTGTTTTTTGCCATTTTATTCGGATTTGCATTAAGCAGAATGGGTTCTGCCGGAACTTCACTGATTGGTACTTTTGAAAAGCTTTCTCAGGTGATCTTTAATATTATGAAAATGGTCATGGTTCTGGCACCATTCGGAGCATTTGGAGGCATGGCTTTTACCATTGGAACTTACGGGCTTGAAACGCTTTATCCATTGGGTAAACTGATGATAGCTGTGTATATGACGATGGCCTTATTTATTTTCATTGTGCTGAACCTGGTTTGCTATTTTTATAAGTTCAGTTTATGGCAGTTACTCAAATATATCCGACAGGAAATAGTGATCGTTTTGGGTACTTCTTCTTCAGAATCGGTTTTGCCAAGTATGATTATGAAGATGGAAAAGTTTGGCTGTTCTAAATCTGTGGTCGGATTGGTTATCCCAACCGGTTATTCCTTTAATCTGGACGGAACTTCTATCTACCTTTCCATGTCGGTGATTTTTCTGTCTCAGGTTTTCAATATTGATCTCAGTATTGGTCAGCAGCTTGCAATTATTGGGGTACTAATGATCACATCGAAGGGTGCGGCAGGTGTAACCGGCAGTGGATTTATTGTATTGGCTTCTACTCTGACAGCATTAAAAGTTGTGCCTATAGAAAGTATAGCCATATTACTGGGGGTCGACAGATTTATGTCTGAAGCCAGAGCGATCACCAATCTGATCGGGAATGCGGTAGCTTCCGTGGTAATAGCCAAGAGTGAAAATGAGTTCGATAATAAAGCTTATAAAAAAGCAATAGATCCAAATGCTCCGGATGAGCTTGTTATTCCCTGAAAAGACTAAAAATCCTTTAATTCTTTTTTTGTTTACCTTTTGAGATTCTGCCTGATTCTGTTAGCTTTGCTGTACAAAAATATATTCAATGAGTGTACTGGTAAATAAAGATTCAAAAGTTATAGTTCAGGGGTTTACAGGTAATGAGGGTACATACCACGCCTCTCAGATGATCGAGTACGGAACGCAGGTAGTGGGTGGTGTTACTCCGGGTAAAGGTGGTCAAAGTCATCTTGACCGTCCGGTATTCAATACGGTTAAAGATGCTGTAGATAAAACAGGCGCTGACGTGTCTATCATATTTGTTCCACCGGCTTTTGCTGCAGATGCGATCATGGAAGCTGCTGAGGCAGGCATTAAAGTTATTGTTTGTATCACTGAAGGAATTCCAACCAAGGATATGATCCTTGTTAAAGAATATATTGCAGATAAAGACTGTCGTTTGATCGGTCCGAACTGCCCTGGTATCATTACAGCTGATGAAGCTAAAATTGGTATTATGCCAGGTTTCATCTTCAAAAAAGGAGGTGTTGGAATTGTTTCAAAATCAGGAACTCTTACTTACGAAGCAGTTGATCAGGTTGTTAAAGCCGGTCTGGGTATTACCACGGCTATTGGTATTGGTGGTGATCCAATTATTGGAACTCCAACTGTTGAAGCTGTGAAATTATTGATGAATGATCCTGAAACCAAAGGTATTGTCATGATTGGCGAGATCGGTGGAGGTATGGAAGCAGAAGCTGCACGCTGGATCAAAGAAAATGGTACTAAGCCGGTTGTTGGCTTCATCGCAGGTCAGACAGCGCCTCCGGGACGCCGTATGGGTCATGCAGGAGCAATTGTTGGTGGTGCTGACGATACAGCTGCTGCTAAAATGAAGATTATGAGAGAATGCGGAATTCGCGTTGTGGAATCACCGGCTGAGATCGGCGCTGCAATGGCTGAAGAACTTTCAAAATTATAAAAGGGTATTTAGCTCACTGAAAACCGGCTTCATGCCGGTTTTTTTGTGCCCATTACTGGTGTTTTCAACAAGATTTTTTAATTTCAAAATCAGAGATCACCCCCTTACCTTAGTTATATGTCTGAATTATAGATTCTTGATGGAGAATTCTGGCCGGGGGCAGATATGCTGGCGAGAACGCCAGCATAAAGGGGCGACTGAGATGTAAATTATTATTTTGTTGTTGATCGGTTTATTAAGTAGATTCAGGTATGGTAAAATTGAAAGCACTATTCAAGACAATCTGTATCGTATTTACGGTAGTCATCTCAAGCCCGGCAAATGCACAGGATCTGGCAAAGAAGGCCAACGCATTTCTAAATACACTTTCGGCTGAATTAAGGGCTCAGGCTCAGTTTGATTTTGCGGATGCAGAACGATTTAACTGGAATTTTGTTCCTATTAAACGAAATGGCCCTTCCTTTCGTGACTTTGATGAAAAACAGAAAAGTGCTGCGATTGTCCTGCTGAGGGCTTCGTTAAGCGATCAGGGTTATCAGAAAACAAGAGCAATTATTGAATTGGAAGAGGTTTTGAAGGTAATTGAAGGCAGAGGGCCTTCTGATAATTTCCGCGACCCCTTAAATTATCACATCAGTATTTTTGGGACACCATCCTTAAATGCTGAGTGGGGATGGAGATTTGAAGGACACCATATATCATTGAACTTTTCTTCAATAAAGGGAGTTCTGGTTTCGTCTACACCCTCTTTCTTTGGAACTAATCCGGCTATTGTTACAAGCGGGCCTAAGAAAGGCACACAGGTTTTAAAAGAGGAAGAGGAGTTTGGATTCTTATTACTTAACTCCCTGGATGAAAAACAATTGAAAATTGCCCGTTTTTCAGAAAATGCGCCATCTGATATAATAACAGGCAATAAGCGCAAAGCATCACTTTTAGATCCCTCCGGAATCAAATTCAGTGACTTGAATGAAGTACAGAAGAAAATATTCTTAAAGTTAATGGATGTTTACATGAAAAATTATGCCGCTGAGTTTTCAGAAAAATTTCTCCGGAAAATAAAAAATGCAGGACTTGATAATTTACATTTTGCATGGGCCGGAAGTTTGAAGCCGGGTAGCGGACATTATTACAGGATTCAGGGGAATTCATTGCTTATTGAATATGATAATACCCAGAACAATTCCAACCATGTACATACTGTAGTTCGTGACCTTACAAATGATTTTGGAGATGATGTATTAAAGGGACATTATCAGCAGCATAAACATCATTAAATAAAGACGTTAACGATCTTATAATTGTTTTCAACCTATGCCAGCCATTTTTGATGCATTGTTTGAATTTGCTGTTTCAGCCTGAAATCGCGATATTTGTTCTGACTAACCAATAAATGAAGCAGATGAAAGCACTAATTTTTATACTCTTCAGCTTTATTTTAATGGCTTCAGCTTCTGCTCAAAAGGCAGATTTACAGAAAGATAGTATACAGATAAATACTATTCAGACAGATAGTATCCAAACCGATAGCATCCGGATTGTCAGAGGGAAGGCAACCTATTATGCAAGTAAATTTCATGGCAGGCGAACTACCAGTGGAGAGATCTTTAGCAATAATAAGATGACAGCCGCCCATCTGACCCTGCCTTTCGGGACAATGGTAAGAGTTACCAATATTGATAACGGACGTACTATAGATGTTCGGGTTAACGATCGGGGTCCGCACAATAAGAGTTTTATCATTGATATATCTCAGGCCGCAGCTAAAGAGATCGGGATCTATTCCAG
Organism: Daejeonella sp. H1SJ63; assembly: GCF_029360775.1. Lineage (GTDB taxonomy): Bacteria > Bacteroidota > Bacteroidia > Sphingobacteriales > Sphingobacteriaceae > Daejeonella. The sequence goes on from NZ_JARKMZ010000001.1 coordinate 146,296, forward strand.
AGGTGTAGGGAATGTAGAGATCAGATACATATTGCCAAAAAAGTATTGAACTTTTATAAACATTCAACTATTGTATCCTTCACGTCATATACGGGGGTGAATTAATTTATTTCAAAGCCCCTTACTATATTTGTGACAGCCAGACCATACTATGGAATATAACAAACTAAGTCCCGAAGAAGAATACATCATTTTGCAAAAAGGCACAGAGAGGCCCTATTCCGGAGAATATCTTGATAATAAGAAAACAGGTATTTATTTCTGCAGACAATGTAATGCACCCTTATATCGGTCAGAGGATAAATTTGATTCTCACTGCGGCTGGCCCAGTTTTGATGATGAAATTGAAGGTGCTGTAAAAAAAGTGCCTGATAAAGACGGACATCGTGTAGAGATCGTCTGCAATAGCTGTGGTGGGCATTTGGGACATGTATTTGAAGGAGAGAAATTAACTCCTAAAAATACCCGTCATTGTGTGAATTCGCTTTCTATGAAATTTATCTCCTCAGAGGATCTGTCTGCTCAGCGTTTTTCCTGAGTTTTTTTGCCCAGAATACTCCCCACATTAAATATTTGGAGAGCAGGTCGACCTGGCCGAAGCCGGCATTTTCAAGCTGATTGAGGTGCCAGCCTACCGGACTGTGGTGATCATGCGTATCCTGATGTTCCATCCACATCCTCCAGTTTTCCTCTGTTGAGCCAAGTTTTATGGCCTCTTCTTTCCAGCATGCTATATTCTTTTTATAGATCTCGTCTGTAATTCCCCGGGTTTGATCTGCAAAAATAAACAGGCCATTCTTACTCAGAGCTTTGTAAACATCCTGATATAAATGGATTTTAAACGGGTCTTCAATGTGGTGAATGGCAATACTCGACATTACCAGATCATAAGAGTTGGGCTGAAGGTTCATCTGTCTGAAATCGGCCTTGATGTATCTGATATTTTTCGCATTGGGAAAACGCTTTCTGCATTCATCAAGTATATCTTCGGAAAGGTCGAGCGCATGGATCTCCGCATCCGGAAAGTGATCCTGTATCTGTTGGGTCAGATTCCCGGTACCACATCCCAGATCAAGGATGCGTCCCGGCTTAAAATCTTCAGGGATATAACGGAACATGTTAAAAAGCATTTCATGATATCGCGGCACACACTTACGGATTAATTCGGTATAGCTGCTGCTTAATTGATCATAAAATTGTTCAAGTTGTTCCATGTAATACTCCTTTGGATAAAATTGTATTTATTTTTAAGAAAAGTCCTAATTTCACAGTTTTAAATCTCATTATGAAATTACTTAAAGGAAAAATTGCATTAATTACCGGGGCATCAAAAGGTATTGGTCGTAAGATTGCTGAAAAATTTGCTGAGCACGGTGCTGAGGTGGCGTTTACCTATTTGTCTTCTGTTGAAAAGGGGCAGGCATTGGAAGAGGAACTGCAAAGCTTCGGAACCAAAGTTAAAGGATATCGCTCAGATGCATCAAAGTTTGATGAAGCAGAAAAGCTGATCAATGATATAGTTGAAGATTTTGGGGGTCTTGATATCGTTGTAAACAATGCCGGGATTACTAAAGATGGCTTATTGATGCGAATGACAGAAGAGAACTGGGATGATGTAATCAATGTCAATCTTAAATCTGTTTTTAATGTTACTAAAGCAGCCTCTAAGGTAATGATGAAAAACCGAAAGGGTGTTTTTATTAATATGAGTTCTGTAGTAGGAGTGCAGGGTAATGCCGGGCAAGCCAATTATGCAGCATCTAAAGCCGGTATTATTGGTTTTTCCAAATCGGTAGCGAAAGAGCTTGGCTCAAGAAATATTCGTTCCAATGTAGTTGCTCCGGGCTTTATTAAAACAGAGATGACCGAAGTTCTGGATCCTAAGGTTGTTGAAGGATGGGCACAGGCAATTCCTTTGAAACGGGCTGGTGAAACAGAAGATGTTGCTAATCTTTGCGTTTTCCTTGGTTCTGATATGAGTACTTACATCACCGGGCAGGTAATTCCGGTTGATGGGGGTATGCTTTAATATTTTTTGAATTGTTCTTTAAGCCTGTAATTTATCTGATTACAGGCTTTTTATTTTCTTCCCTTTTTTCTGAAAATACTTTTTCGTGTCATGAACACTTGATAAAATATTATTATAAGTTCTGTAAAGCATAAATTTTTAAAGGCATATTTGTAATAGCTATGCCGCTTTTATTTCAATTGCAATTTACAACGGTAACTTATTTATGGCTTCTGGCAAGTCTGTTTGCCGGTATAGGGTATGCTGCTCTGCTTTATTACAATACATTTGATCCTGCAAAAAAACTTCGCAACTATCTTTTCCTGATCAGGGCATTATCCATTACCCTGATTGTATTTCTACTGTTTGCCCCACAAGTAAAAACGGTAAACTATACGAAAGAAAAACCTCTCATATTAATTGCTCAGGATAATTCAGCATCACTCGGGATTGCCGGAAATGACGGTTTCAACAAGGAGAAGTATCAGCAGCAATTAAAAGCGCTTGAAACCGAATTGTCGACTTACTATGAAGTCAGGACTTTTAATTTTGATTCAGAGCTGAGAGATGGACTTGATCTTAATTTCAGTGGTGCATTAACTGATATTTCATCTGCATTAAAGAAAATTACTGATCAGTTTGCAAACCGGAATATAGGTGCTTTGATTCTTGGCAGTGATGGGATATACAACAGGGGGGCTAATCCGCTTTACGAGAGTAAGAATTTTCCTGCAGCAATCTATACCATAGCCCTGGGTGATACTGTACCGAAGCGGGATTTACTGATCTCTGATGTCAATTATAACAATATTGCCTATCTGGGTAATCAGTTTCAGATAGAGGTTAGGCTTGAAGCTTTTCAGGCCCGGGGTAGCACAGCTTTATTAAAAGTGTTTTCAGGTTCAGGGATTGTACTTTCCAGGCAAATTCAAATAGGATCGAATGAGTTCAGGCAGACAGTGCCTCTGACACTCCCTGCAGACAATAAGGGTATTCAGCAGTTTACCATCAGGATTGATCCTGTTTCAAATGAGCTTTCTGAACGTAATAATGAACAAAAAATTTATGTAGATGTAATTGACGGAAGGCAGAAAGTACTGATCATTGCTCATGTCCCTCACCCGGATATTACCGCGTTTAAGCAATCTATAGAAATCAATAAAAATTATACGGTCAAAGTTGTGCCGGCATCAGAGGTCTCAGTAGCTGAAATCACAGCTTCAGACCTGATTATACTTCATCAGATACCTGCTTCAGGGGGCAATGCCCGTGATATCCTGTCGCAGGTTATATCAAAACCTATATTGTTTGTCCCCGGATCTCAAAGTAATCTTACCGCATTTTCAACATCTCAAAACTTATTGAGTTTAACATCTTCGGGAACTCTGCAGGAAGTAACTGCATCTGTGAAATCAGATTTTTATGCGTTTACCCTGAGTGAGGAAACGAGGAGGAGGATAAGCAATTTCGGTCCGCTCCTATCTCCATTTGGTAATTATGGGCTAAAGGCTCCTGCAAGTATTTTGCTGACGCAACAGATTGGTAAATTGGTTACTGATAAGCCTTTGCTTTTATTTGCTGAGGATAACCGGCGCAAGATAGGGATACTTGCCGGAGAAGGAATATGGCGCTGGCGTCTTGAGGATTTTCAGGAAAATTCAAACCATAATGCCATTGATGAATTGATTCAGAAGATAGTTCAATATTTATCGGGTAAGGAAGATAAAAGGAAGTTCAGGGTATATCCTTCAAAGAATGCATTCGATGAGAATGAACAGATCGGTATTAATGCTGAATTGTATAATGATGCTTTTGAACTGGTCAATACGCCTGATGTAAATATTGTCTTAAAACCAAAAGAAGGGAAATCATTTTCCTTTATTTTTTCAAGGACAGCTAATGCATATACCCTGAATGCCGGAACATTGCCTCCGGGTGAATATCAGTTTATTGCACAAACCACTTTGGGTAAGACAAATCATAAAGCAGAGGGGCAGTTTATAATCAGCCGTCAGGATTCAGAGTTCAGACAAAGTATAGCTAATCATCAGTTGATGAATACTATTGCCCTGCAAACCGGTGGCAAAATGATTTATCCTGATCAGCTCAATGATCTGCCCGGATTGCTAAGGTCAAATGAAAATGTGAAAACACTTTCATTTGAAGATCGTAAGTATGAAGATCCTGTAAATATCGGCATAGTATTCTTTCTCATTCTTGGACTGCTGAGTCTGGAATGGTTTTTAAGAAAACGTAATGGTTTAATTTAATCAGGCAGGCTTCATTTATTAATCCTATTTCTCTCCTCTAATTGTTTTTGCATATCTCAAATCCTGTAAGTTTGACCGTTAAATTGGCCTTATACACCGCTGACTAAAAACCATTCTCCCAAATCATTCTGCAGAATCTAAATTCAGATATCGATTGACCGGTCATGAATTTGCGATTCAGAATTGTTACGATCCAGGTAATTCTATGAGGATCAATTGTGGGTTGAGAAGTTTTTAAATGATTGAATATGTCTGAATTACTTGATTCTGATAATAATAATTATCAATATTTTTCTTCAACTAAGTATGGTTTAGGCAGGAATAGCCACATTATTTATTGTGTTTCTGTAGTGGCTGTCATTTTCACTTTCGCCCTCTTACCTTTCATTGTAATACAGATAAGTGTAAACGGTAGGGGAATTATACAGTCAGCTATTGAAAGAACTGAATTAGTAACATCAGTGAGTGGCAGGATAATTCAGATCCGGATGAAAGATAATCAGACTCTTTTACGTGGAGATACACTTTTGATTATCGATTCATCGCTATCCAGACAACAGGGCAAAATTATAAATATGCGATCTGCTTTATTAAAGCAGTATTTGTATGATATAGCACAAATTTTGAAATATGCTGAACTATCAGATAAAGAAAGTAAAACTCCTGATTTGAGAACAGAACAGTATAAAGCAACCTGGCAACAGTTTTTGCAGGAGTCTGAGGAGCATCAGCTGGTAATCAGGCAATCAGAGCGTGTGTTAAACCGTTACACTATCCTTTATAAAACTGGAGCATTGACTACTGCTGAGTATGAGAAATTTAGTTTTGACTATGATCAGGCGGTTTCGAGATATTATCTGTTGGGGAAAAGGTACAGATCGCAGCTGGAAATGGAATCCGGAGCTCACCGTAAGGAACTAAGTGAACTGATTGAGCAGGAAGCTGAATTAGCTGAAGAAAAAGAACTATTTATTCTAAAATCTCCTGTCAGTGGTTCATTGCAAAATCTTTCGGGACTACAGAATGGATCTTATGTTTTTGCCAACCAAAAAATTGCAGAGATTTCTCCGGATACTCATCTGATAGCCTTTTGTTATGTCAAACCGGCTGACATAGGATTAATTAGAAAAGGGCAATCCGTAAATTTTCAGATCGATGCGTATAATCATAATCAATGGGGTCTGTTATCCGGAAAGGTAATTGATATTTCTGACGATGTCATTTTTGCAAATTCGGGTGAAGCAGTATTCAAAGTGAGGTGCAGCCTCGATAGTGATCATATGAAATTAAAAAATGAATACAGAGGATTTCTTAAAAAGGGAATGAATTTTACTGCCCGTTTTATGGTAGCGGAGCGAACCTTATTCCAGCTGTTATATGATGATGCAGAAAATTGGCTTAATCCAAATTTGAAAGAAGCAAATCACATTGATACCTATCGCAAATTATGAATATTAAGGTAAAGCAACGAGATATTAGTGATTGTGGTGCGGCTTGTTTGGCCTCTGTTACAGGGTTTTATAAGTTGAATGTATCGGTTGCCAGAATCAGGCAGTATGCAGGTACAGATCATAGAGGGACAAATGTTTCCGGTATGATCGAAGCTGCGAAACGACTTCGATTAGATGCCAAAGGTGTCAGGGGCTCATGTGAAAGCCTTTTTAAAATACCAGTTCCAGCTATTGCGCATGTCATTATCAAAGAGCAGCTTCAGCATTATGTAGTCATATATCAGGTTAAGCAAACTTCAATTACCGTGATGGATCCGGCAGATGGGAAAATGCATGTGAAAGATCATGATGATTTCAACAAGGAATGGAGCGGAGTTTTGATTTTGCTTAGTCCAAACGATGAATTTGCTCCGGGTAATCAAAAAGTAAGTCTGTTAAGTCGGTTCAGACTTTTGTTATATCCTCATAGGGCTATTTTAATTCAGGCTCTTTTCGGGGCAATGATTTATACACTGTTAGGGCTTTCGATGTCAATTTTTGTTCAGAAAATTGTTGATTTTGTATTGGTTGATGGCAATAGAAATTTGCTTAACCTGATGAGCGTTGGAATGATTCTCATTCTGTTACTTCAGGTTTTTATCGGTACACTGAAAAGTATATTTATTTTTCGAACGGGTCAAATGATCGATGCCCGACTAATTTTAGGCTATTACAAGCATTTACTCAAATTGCCTCAGCAATTTTTTGATACGATGCGTGTGGGTGAGATTACGTCAAGAATAGGTGATGCTGTTAAGATAAGAATATTCATAAATGATGTGTCCATCAATATGGTGGTAAACTTCTTCATGCTTGTATTTGCATTCGCATTAATGTTTACCTATTACTGGAAACTTGCCTTGTTTATGTTGACTATCATTCCATTATATGTAATTATCTATCTGCTTAGTAATAAACTTAACAAAAAAGTTCAGCGTAAACTGATGGAAAATGCTGCAGAACTTGAATCACAACTTGTTGAGAGTTTGAATGCTGTTGGTACAATCAAACGTTTCAGACTGGAGGAACATGCAAATCAGAAAACAGAAGACCGGTTCATAAATCTATTAAATACGGTCTACAAGTCAGGCCTTAACTCTGTTTTTTCCGGCACATCTACAGAGTTGGTTTCCCATGGATTTACAATCATGCTTCTTTGGTTAGGCTCAGGTCTGGTACTTGAGCAACAGATCAGTCCCGGAGAATTACTTTCCTTTTATACTCTGATAGGATATTTTACAAATCCGGTTTCCTCATTCGTCGGGATGAATAAAACAGTTCAGGATGCATTAATTGCATCCGACAGGCTTTTTGAAATCATGGATATCGAGCAGGAGAATGAAGAACATAAAGTTGAACTGGTCGGGTCTAATCCGGGAGATATCCGGTTTGCAGATGTCTGCTTTCGCTATGGCACAAGGGTCAGCATCTTTGACAAGCTGAATTTAGAGATTTCTCGAAGTACATTGACTGCTATTGTTGGAGAAAGTGGTTCAGGAAAATCTACATTGATGTCTATCCTGCAAAATATTTACCCTATTCAGAGCGGCAACATATTTATTGGTGAATATTCTTTAAAGTATATCAGTAATAGCTCACTTCGGAGGATGGTTGGTGTAGTTCCTCAACGTATTGATCTTTTTGCCGTAAATGTGATTGAAAATATAGCTATTGGAGATGATTCGCCGAATATGAGTAAGATATTGAGTATTTGTAAACGATTGGGAATGGTTGAATTTATTGAACAGCTGCCACAAGGGTTCAATACTCAGCTTGGTGAGAATGGCGCAAACATATCCGGCGGACAAAAGCAGAGAATAGCCATAGCACGTGCTATGTATCGTGATCCTGAAATTCTGATCTTGGATGAGGCAAGTTCATCACTGGATCCGGTTTCAGAGAGGTATGTTCAGGATACAATTGATTTTCTACTCGCGGAAAACAAGACAGTAATTATAATCTCTCATCGCCTTAGCAGCATACAAAAGGCCGGAAAGATTATCGTTCTAAAAAACGGACAGGTAGCAGAAGAGGGTAAACATGCTGAGCTGATTGCTTTTAGGGGAGAATATTTTCGATTATGGTCTCAGCAGATACCAATGGAATTTCAGGGTTTAATAGATTGAAAATGAAATTATTGGAACAAATTGAACGTATTAACCGATTGCATGAGTTGATAAAGCATCGGCGCACTGGCACTCCAAGTCAGTTGGCCCGCAGACTTAATCTCTCAACTTCTATGGTTTATAAACTGATGGATGAGCTCAGGTTAAGGGATGTTCCGGTTGAGTACTCGCGGCAATTGGGTACTTATTTTTATAGCAGAAATTTTCAAATGAGAATATCCATAGAATTCAGACCTCTGACAGAGGAAGAAGAAAATTGATTTTTTTCTGTATGAAAGTTGAATTGAAAAAGCTCAGGCTATAGTTTTTTTATATTTAAGATTAGTCAATTTAATACATCGCGATAAATGTTGTGCAACAAAGGCAGAGACCGAAAAGCCTGAATAGAGTAGGTGAACTAAAATTGAAATAACATGCAAAATTCAAATTTAATTGAGATTGACAAGCTGGAAGCTATGTCAATCAACGGAGGTAATATTGTACCATGGTCGGCTGCAATGAGAGCTACCTGGTGGGGTGCTCTTATCTTCTATGCCATGGAAAATTATGAAGACCTAAAGGGAGGTGCCGTTAGTGCTTATCATGATTACTACAAAAAATAGATGCTGTGAAACCATCATGATTTTGCTAAAACCTGCAAGGGGTATGATTATCAAATCACGATCACCTTGCCAGTAGGCAGATTCATTATCGTTAAAAAACAAAAAATAAACAAATGGAAAAGTTAAATGTAAAAGACCTCGGGATGCAGGAGATGAATTCTGAGGAAATGTATTCTTGTACTGGTGGGGAAACACCGGGAATGAATACTAGTTTAGCCAATGATATAGGCTATATGCTTGCCTATGGCTTTTTCGGAGCTATTGATATGGTTAGAGCATTTGGTGCAGGTGCTGCGAAAGGGCAAAAACTCCGTTTTCAGGGTTGATTGGCATCGGGCAGATTAATCTGCCCGATGTTTTTATTATATTAAATCGTTATTGATAAAAGATATGAGTACCAAACGGTTGATTTCTTTTGAGCCACCTTCATTTATTCAAAGGTTGAACACTTTTAAACTACTTTTGATTGTATTGCTTGCTAATCTTATACTTTCATCTGTCTTTGCCATATTGAGACAGAAATATGGCTATTCAATGGACCCCAAAATGCTCAATTTTGATAGTGTATTAGAAGAATTTATTGTTGTAGTTGTAGTTGCACCTGTATTCGAAACGGTTGTTTTTCAATACTTTATGATCACATTGATGTTGTTTCTGGCTCAGAGGTTTTTCAAAAGGGATTTAGCTGCATTTGCGATAATACTGCCTGCAATTTGTTTCGGATTTAGTCATACTTATAACAATCTGTATGTGTTAAACACGTTTTTAGCTGCATTGATGATCAATTACTTTTATATCCTGGTGAAATCAAGAAACCAGAATGCATTTATATTAACAGTAATTCTTCACGCACTCTATAATTTTTCAGTATTTGGTCTGAAGCAAATGGCCTGATAAAAATCAGATCAGCGCATTAGTTGAATCAATAATTTGAGCAAGAGCTTCTATTTCAGGAGGGGAGAGTTTTGAGGAGGAGATTTACTTTAAAGACAATCAGAAAATTGATTTATCCTATTTCTTATTTTCTTCAACAATAATCACAAATACATCCTCATTCTCTTTTTTCATCAGATACTTTTCTCTGGCGAATTTTTCCAGTTTAGTTTTATTTGTGGTAAGCTCATTGAGGTCTCTAACAGCTTTTTCTGATTCTCTGGTATAAAACTCCTTTTCAGCTTCTAATTTATTCAACTGTGTTCTGTATTCATACTGAGACATCAGATCATTTCTGTCAAAAAACAGCATCCAGGTCAGAAATGCCGTACCTGTAATGAAGTATTTGTTTCGAAGGAGAGCTAATAAACGTGACATCAATACAAATATAAAACAAAAACATCCTAAGATTTATATTCTCAGGATGTTTTGCAATGTTGTATTATCAACTTATTAACAAAGTCTTACTTTGCGTATTTGAAATTCTTGCCAAGGAAGCGGGCATTACTGCCAAGTTCTTCTTCAATGCGAAGTAGCTGATTGTACTTTGCTATCCTGTCTGAACGTGAAGCAGAACCTGTTTTAATTTGTCCGCAATTTAGAGCAACAGCAAGGTCGGCGATAGTATAATCTTCGGTTTCGCCTGAACGGTGACTCATTACTGAGGTATAGCCACTATTTTGTGCAAGTGAAACAGCATTTATTGTTTCGGTAAGAGAGCCGATCTGGTTAACCTTTACCAGAATTGAATTTGCAGTATCATTATCAATTCCTTGCTGTAAACGCTTAACATTGGTTACAAAAAGATCATCACCAACAAGCTGAACCTTTGACCCGATTTTTTCAGTCAGTAATTTCCAGCCGGCCCAGTCATCTTCAGCCATGCCATCTTCAATAGAGATGACAGGATATTTTTCGGTCAACTGAGCAAGATATTCGGCTTGTTCAGCACTGGTTCTGATAGCTCCTTTTTCGCCTTCAAATTTGGTATAATCGTATTTACCGTCTTTGTAGAATTCAGAAGCTGCACAATCAAATGCAAGGAAGATATCTTTTCCCGGAGTATAACCTGCTTTTTCGATAGCCTGAAGAATAGTTTCTACACCATCTTCGGTTCCTTCAAATTTGGGAGCAAAGCCGCCTTCATCACCAACTGCTGTAGATAGGCCTCTGTCGTGAAGAATCTTTTTAAGATTATGGAATACCTCGGTTCCCCAGCGAAGTGCTTCAGAGAAAGAAGAAGCTCCTGCAGGCATGATCATAAATTCCTGAAAAGCAATCGGTGCATCAGAATGAGAACCTCCGTTAACGATATTCATCATTGGTATAGGCAAGGTATTGGCATTTACACCACCGATATAACGGTATAAAGGTTGGTGACTTTCCTGTGCTGCAGCTTTTGCAACTGCTAAAGAAACACCAAGAATAGCATTTGCCCCAAGTTTTCCTTTGTTTTCAGTGCCGTCAATCTCAATTAAAAGCTGATCGATACTGTTCTGTTCAAAAACATCAATTCCTTTTAATTCGGGAGCGATTCTTTCATTTACGTTGGCAACTGCTTTCAAAACACCTTTACCCATATAAATTGATTTATCGCCATCGCGAAGTTCTACGGCTTCGTGTACACCTGTTGATGCGCCTGAAGGTACTGCCGCACGTCCGATAATGCCATTTTCTGTAATAACATCTACTTCTATTGTAGGATTTCCGCGAGAATCAAGGATTTGTCTTGCGTGTACGTCGAGAATTAAACTCATAATCTTGTAATTTCTATTTGAAAATATTTTATTAATACGTGTGCTACTACACAATTAGTTGCAGTTTATTAGTTCATCATTGCTACAAAGTCATCGAAAAGATATCTCGAATCGTGAGGACCCGGAGATGATTCAGGATGATATTGAACCGAAAATGCTTTTTTACCCTTAACTCTGATTCCTTCAATTGACTGATCATTCAGGTTAATATGGGTGATCTCAACTTTGTCAGAATTGCGCACATCATCAGGAATTACTCCAAAACCGTGATTTTGTGAAGTTACTTCGCAGTGATTAATGATGATATTTTTTACCGGATGGTTCAAACCTCTGTGCCCGTTGAACATTTTCATAGTACGAATGTCGTTTGCCAGAGCCAGTAACTGGTGACCAAGACATATCCCAAATAAAGGTTTCCCTGAAGCGAGAACTTTTTTAACGGTGTCAATTGCATACGGCATTGCAGATGGATCGCCCGGGCCATTTGAGATGAAATAACCATCAGGGTTCCATTTTTCCATTTCTGCAAATGTTGTTTTAGCCGGAAATACTTTAGAAAATACTCCTCTGCTGTCAAAGTTTCTCAGAATGTTCTTTTTAACACCTAAGTCAAGAACTGCAACTTTTTTAGGTGCATTCTTGTCGCCATATTCATAAGCCTCTTTTGTTGAAACCTGAGAAGATAGCTCAAGCCCGTCCATTGAAGGTACAGAAGCCAGTTTTTCTTTTAATTGGTCAATATCCAGAATCTCAGATGAGATAATAGCATTCATTGCTCCTTTATCACGAATGTGGCGAACCAGAGAACGGGTATCCACATCAGAAATACCTACTATATGTTCCTCCTGAAAGTAGTCCTGAATAGAGGTATCAGCCATTTTCCGGCTGTAGGTTATATTGAAGTTTTTACATACAAGTCCTGCAATTTTAATATCTTCAGACTCTACCTCATCCTTGTGGATACCATAGTTTCCGATGTGTGCGTTGGTTGTCACCATGATCTGTCCAAAATAAGACGGATCAGTAAATATCTCCTGATATCCGGTCATACCTGTGTTGAAACAAATTTCACCAGTAGTGGTACCAATTTTTCCCGCCGCTTTTCCGTGGTAAACAGTTCCGTCTGCAAGTAGCAGAACAGCAGGTAATTTGATGTAATTATTCATTTATTAAAGTTTGAAAACAAATTTGAAAATCAGTTGAAAAACAATGATTTCGGAAGATTTTCCGGCCGTGTTGAGGGAAGTCTTTTACTTCAAAATTCACGGCTACAAAATTAGGTATTTATAACTAATTCTGAAAGCATTTCGCATAGGAATTATGAATTTGTTTTACAAAAGGGCGATTCAGAATATTTTGAGTATTTATTGTTTCTATTAATCATAACTTTGGACACACTTAAATACTCTGCTCATGTCTGTACATAAAGAGCTTAAACGGATTACTACAAATACGATTCAGGAAATGAAGCAAAAAGGCGAAAAGATCGCCATGCTGACTTCCTATGATTATTCAATGGCCACTATAGTTGACGAAGGTGGGGTAGATGTTATTCTTGTTGGAGATTCTGCATCAAATGTAATGGCTGGTCACGAAACTACCTTGCCCATAACGCTTGACCAGATGATCTATCACGCTCAGTCTGTAGTGAGGGCAGCAAAACGTGCATTAGTTGTGGTCGATCTTCCCTTTGGCTCTTATCAGGGTAATTCGAAGGAAGCACTTAATTCTGCTATCCGTATTATGAAAGAGTCGGGAGCACATGCAGTTAAGTTGGAAGGGGGACTGGAAATCCGTGAATCTGTTGAACGTATTATCACGGCAGGTATTCCGGTTATGGGGCATTTAGGGCTTACACCTCAGTCTATTTATAAGTTTGGAACTTATACGGTAAGGGCTAAAGAACAGGCAGAAGCTGAAAAATTAAAAGATGATATTAAAGTTTTGCAGGAAGCCGGATGTTTTTCTGTAGTACTTGAAAAAATCCCGGCTTTACTGGCCAAAGAGGTTACTGATTCGGTTAAAATTCCGACTATTGGAATCGGTGCCGGGCCATATTGTGATGGTCAGGTATTGGTTATTAATGATATGATCGGATTAACCAAGGGCTTCAAACCAAGATTCCTCAGGCAGTATCTGAATCTTTTTGATCAGATTAACGGAGCTGTGAAAACTTATGTGAGTGATGTAAAGGCCGGTGATTTCCCTAATTCAAAGGAACAATACTAATTTATCCTGATTAATGGCTGCTCCTGAATTCAAGAAGACGAAATTTCCGGTTCTTTCTCCTGATATCACAGACAAGGATATTCTTTTCGAGGATAATCATCTGATTGCGATTAATAAAAGAGCCGGTGATATCGTTCAGGTTGATGAAACCGGTGATGAACCTCTGGATGAAAAGGTTAAGCGTTACATTGCCAGGAAATATAACAAACCCAATGGAGCGTTTCTGGGAGTAGTCCACCGTCTCGACAGGCCTGTAAGCGGTGTAATCCTTTTTGCCAAGACCAGCAAAGCACTCGACAGGATCAATAAAATGTTTAAGAGCAGGGATATGCATAAAACCTATTGGGCAGTGGTGCGCAATCGTCCGGCTCAGGAACAAGGTACCCTGATCCACTGGCTGGTAAAAAATCCCAAAAAAAATGTAACCAAAGCTTATGAAAAGGAGGTTCCCGGAAGTCTGAGGGCTGAGCTACACTACAAACTTATTGGAGAACTGGGAGGGTATTACCTGATAGAGGTGGATCCGATTACGGGCCGGCCGCATCAGATTCGCGTGCAGTTATCCACAATGAATTGCCCTATAGTTGGCGACAATAAGTACGGATATCCGCGTGGTAGCCTGAAAAAGAGTATTTGCCTGCATGCCCGCAGGCTGCAATTTATACACCCCGTAAAACAGGAACCTGTGAATATTTTTGCTCCATTGCCCAAAGATGGTTTTTGGGACAGATTTGAAAATTTCTGATCGTTCTATTCTTCAAAGGAGGTATTCAGACTAACATCCTCCCATTTTGAAAACTCTTCTTCAACTGTTTTAAATTTATCTCTTATCGCATCAAGAGCAACTTTCCCTAAAACCAAACGTAGTGGCGGATGGCTCGAATTAATGGCCAAAAGTATGGCCTTTGCTCCTTTAGCAGGATCGCCGGGCTGTTTACCACTGCTGCCTTGCAGAAGTTTAAGCCTTAGTCCTGAACTTTGTTCGTAATCAGCAATTTTATTTTTGGCGCTTACTGAAGAAGCTCCGGCCCAATCTGTGCGGAAAGGACCTGGCTCCACAAGTGTTAAATGAATATTAAGTGGTTGAATTTCAATAGCTAAAGCTTCACTCATACCTTCAAGAGCAAATTTACTTGCATTGTATAATCCGGTGCCTGAATTGGCGCGTAATCCCGACATGGAAGAAATCTGAACAATATGTCCTGATCTTTGCTTTCGCATGACAGGTAAAACGGCTTGGGTTAAGGCCAGAACTGCAAAAAAGTTAGTTTCCATCTGCATTCTTGCCTCCTCCATGCTGAGCTCTTCGATAGCACCAAATAACCCGTATCCGGCATTGTTTACCAGGATATCTAAACGATTGTGCTTATTTAGAATATGCTGAATAACAGAATGCATTTGAACCTGATTGTTTACGTCAAGCTCTAGTCCGAAGGTCTTCCCAGGAACGAGCTCATTAAATGCCCTGATTTGTTCAGTTTTTCGCAGGGTTCCAAAAATAATGTCTCCATTTGACGCAGCTTCTTTAGCAAGAGCTCTTCCTAATCCTCCGGATACTCCGGTAATCAGCCAGATTCTGGGTTCTTTATTCATATTGCAATTTAGCAATTATCATTAATCAAAAGATGATTCAGAAGGGATTCAGACTTTCTTTTGTCGACAATATGTGCCGGAAGTGTGAGCTTCCCCTTCATTTACAGTTGCGGTATTTGATTGGCTTTAGCTAAATAAAAATAGCCGCCATTGTTAAATGACGGCTATCTGTATGATTCAATAAAAAGCTTAAGCTAACTTGGCTTTTAAGTTCTGGTCAATTGCATCAAGGAACTCTTCTGTGTACAGATAGTGATCTCCATGACTTACTTTGTTTCCGTGAATACAAACTGCAAGATCCTTGGTCATTTTTCCGCTCTCAACAGTTTCGATACAAACCTGCTCTAAAGCATGACAGAAATTAATTAATGCCTGGTTATTGTCTAATTTACCACGGAATTCAAGACCTCTTGTCCATGCGAAAATTGACGCGATCGGGTTAGTTGAAGTTGGCTTTCCAGCCTGGTGATCACGGTAGTGACGGGTAACAGTACCGTGAGCTGCTTCAGCTTCCATGGTAGAACCATCCGGAGTGATCAGTACAGAAGTCATTAGTCCTAATGAACCAAAGCCCTGAGCAACAGTATCAGACTGAACATCACCATCATAATTTTTACAAGCCCAAACAAAATTACCATTCCACTTTAGTGCAGAAGCAACCATGTCGTCAATCAGACGGTGCTCGTAAACGATACCTGCAGCATCAAATTTTGCTTTGAATTCATTCTGATAAACTTCTTCAAAGATGTCTTTGAAACGTCCATCGTATTTTTTAAGGATTGTATTTTTGGTTGAAAGATATAAAGGCCATCCTTTAGATAAAGCCTGGTTAAAGCAGGCACGTGCAAAACCGAAGATACTTTCGTCAGTATTGTACATCGCCATAGCAACACCGTCGCCTTTGAAATTATATACTTCGAAAGATTGTGCTTCACCGCCATCTTCCGGACTGAAAGTGATGGTTAATTTCCCTTTTCCTTTAGTTACAAAATCAGTTGCACGATACTGATCGCCAAAAGCGTGACGACCGATACAGATCGGAGCAGTCCAGTTTGGTACCAGGCGGGGAACATTGCTCATTACAATTGGCTCACGGAAAACTGTACCATCCAGAATGTTTCTGATTGTACCATTTGGTGATTTCCACATTTGTTTAAGACTGAACTCTTTAACACGAGCCTCATCAGGAGTGATGGTTGCACATTTGATACCTACACCGTATTGTTTTATTGCATTTGCTGCGTCAATGGTTACCTGGTCGTTAGTTTCATCCCGGTATTCCATTCCAAGATCATAATATTTAATATCCAGGTCAAGATATGGAGTGATCAGTTTATCTTTAATAAACTTCCAGATAATTCTGGTCATTTCATCTCCGTCTAATTCTACTACCGGATTTGCAACTTTAATTTTTTGTACTGACATATACTTAATAATGAGGTTTTTGGAATTTCGTCAAAGATAGGAATTTTGAATACACCTGAAAATCTGTGAGGCATCAATTTTGGCAGATTTTTCATTTAACGGAGATTAAAGCCATTTTTTGCCCTGATCTGCCTGAAATCCGGTAAATACAGAACGTAAAAATGATGTTAGGAATATGCAGTTGAAATTTGACGGCTTTTCAGGAAGCTTAACTGTTTAATAGTCGAGGTCGAGGTTAAATCTGCGTTTGAACTCTTCTAGATTAGGGTTTTTTTGTACCATATGCTGATATTTTTCAGTGGAGGTATAAAGTTTTCTCTTTACCGTTTGTTCAATTAGCTTCGTTTTCAGGTCGATGCTGAAGTTTTTAAGCTCTACTCTGAGATAATTCAGAAGGTCAACCCTTTCAGAGTTCAGAAGGTTATCCTGAATTTTATTTTCTATGACGACTTCGATCTGGTAGTTGTCAAGCAGAGCCGGAGGGTTTGCTGTCAGTATTGTGAAGATGTTTATTTTACCTTCTTTTTTAGTCTTTTCAGCATACATGTTCCAGTGTCTGAGCAGTGTGTCTGAATCGAATTCCTGCTTACTGTCGCCACTGACATATTCCGGATCTTTATCTTCTTTTTTAGAATAAGAAGCGGTGAGATCATTCAGGTTGGGAATCAGCGTTCCTGAGTTACTTAATAAAGGTTTAGGGATGTTGATTCTGGATTGTTTTTCATCTTTCCCGGCATTCGGCGGCACATGAGCTGAAACGACTGCAGGAGCGGGATTGATTATTTCTGCCGGAGCCGGTTCAGAAATTTTAATGGCCGGAGGAACGGTAGTTGTTGTCGCGGCCGGTATTTCAGCCTGTAGAGGCTTCTCTGTTATCGTATGTAGTGCCGGAGCCGGGCTTTTCTGTACTTCTGTTAAGGGATTAAGTTTTTTTTTTACCAGGCCTTCAGAAAGACCTTCGGTTGCAATATTAATTACAGAAGGTATATGGCATAGTTTGATTAAGGCCAGCTCAACCTGTAATCTTTGATTTTTACTGGTTTTATAATTTAAATCGCACTGATTGCTGATGTTTAGGGCCGAAATCAGAAATGAGGCAGATGCAGCCAAAGCTTGCTGATTATATTTCTGACGTATTCCCTCACTCACTTCAAGTAATTTCAATGTTGAACTGTCTTTACTTACAAGCAGATTCCTTAAGTGGGAGGCAAGTCCGGTAATGAAATGATTGCCATCAAATCCATTACTTAAAATTTCATCAAAAATCAGTAATGATGCCGCCACATCCTGCTCCAATATAGAATCGGTGAGTTTAAAGTAGTAATCATAATCCAGAATGTTCAGATTGTCAATTACAGCCCTGTAGCTTACATTTTTGTTTGAAAAGCTGACAATCTGATCGAACATGGAAAGCGCATCGCGCAACCCGCCGTCGGCCTTTTGGGCAATCATGTGTAGCCCATCCTCATCATACGATATACCTTCCTTAACTGCGATTTCTTTCAGATGACCGGCAATATCTTCTACCCGGATGCGGTTAAAATCAAAAATCTGGCATCTGGACAGTATAGTTGGAAGAATTTTATGCTTTTCTGTGGTTGCCAGAATAAAAATGGCATAATTCGGGGGCTCCTCAAGAGTCTTCAGGAAAGCATTAAATGCTGCCTGAGAGAGCATATGAACCTCGTCGATGATATAAATTTTGTATTTGCCTGCCTGAGGCGGTATCCGAACCTGTTCAATCAGGCTTCTGATATCCTCAACGGAGTTGTTGGATGCAGCATCAAGTTCATGGATATTGAAAGAATTTCCGTTTTGAAAAGAAATGCAGGAATCACAAACTCCGCAAGCTTCAGCATCCTCAGTCAGATTTTTACAGTTTATAGTCTTTGCAAGGATTCGGGCGCAGGTAGTTTTTCCTACACCTCTTGGTCCGCAAAAAAGAAATGCCTGGGCAAGCTGGTTATTTTTGATGGCATTCTTCAGAGTACCTGTTATATGCAGCTGACCTACAACAGTTTGGAATGTTGCCGGTCTGTACTTTCTTGCTGATACTATAAAATTGTCCATCGGAGGCTAAATTAGAAAGAGGATTGTGTTAAACCAAACTTAGATGATTTTTTTGTCCATATAATTTATTGTATGGTTAAACTTAAGTGATTTAGCCCGAATTGTTGGGAGGATTACCTATTTGTGCCGGGCGATTAAAATGATATGGAATATTAAATTGATAATAGTTGAAAATACGTAATAGTGAGTATTGGTACTTAGTAGATTAAATTGAATCTTTGCATAAGATCCATTATTTTATGAAAGCGTTTACTGATTTTTGCAGGTTCACAATAGGTTTTATTGTTTATATCGTAAAAAGTAATACCAGATAAGCCCTTTTGTTTTGTTTGGTTTGAAATTGATCTGTCTGACTAAGTTCTGAATTTCCCTGCTCTGATATTATATTAATAAGGTTTCTTTATTCTGATAAAACCATTTGATAAATAGAAAATTATATCTATTTTTGCATCCCGCTTTGAAGCCTTACAAAGGGTTTGAGCGTAATTCAATTAAAACAAATAAAAAGCAACAATGCAACAGTACGAAACAGTGATCATTCTGACCCCGTTGTTATCAGAAGAAGCTGCGAAAGAGGTAGTTACCAAATTCAAAAAGCTTATGACAGATAACGGAGCCGAAATTGTCCATGAAGACAATTGGGGTTTGAAAAAACTAGCGTATCCGATTCAAAAGAAGACTACAGGATACTATCACCTAACTGAATTCAGAGCTCCGGGTGAGTTTATTAACAAACTTGAAGTTGAATACAAGCGCGATGAACGTGTAATGCGTTTTCTGACTGTATCTCTGGATAAGCATGCACTTGCATTCAGTGAGAAAAAACGTAGCGGAGCCTTCAACAAGAACAAGGAAACTAAAGCTGAGGAGGTAGCAAAATAATGGCAAAAGATCAAATCCAATACGTAACCGCTCCGAAAGTTGACGAGAGCCGTAAAAAATATTGCCGTTTCAGAAAGAACGGAATTAAATACATCGATTATAAAGACGCTAACTTTTTATTAAAGTTCATCAACGATCAGGGTAAAGTTTTACCACGTCGTTTAACCGGAACTTCATTAAAATTCCAGCGTAAAGTGGCTCAGGCTGTTAAGCGTGCCCGCCATATCGGTTTATTACCTTATGTTACTGATTCATTAAAATAAGAGGGAGATAAGCGAAATGGAATTAATTTTAAAACAAGACATCAAGAATCTCGGCGAGAAAGATGATGTTGTTACAGTAAAGCCGGGTTTTGGACGTAACTACCTTATTCCAAAAGGTTATGCTATCCTGGCTACAGAATCTGCAAAGAAAGTATTAGCTGAAAACTTAAAGCAGGCTGCTTTCAAACAGGACAAAATTAAAAAGGATGCTGATGCAATTGCAGCAAGACTTGAGGGTGTAAAACTTTCAATCGGTGCTAAAGCTGGCGAGAGTGGCAAGATCTTTGGATCTGTTAATA
The DNA here is from genome assembly GCF_029360775.1 of Daejeonella sp. H1SJ63. Classification (GTDB taxonomy): domain Bacteria; phylum Bacteroidota; class Bacteroidia; order Sphingobacteriales; family Sphingobacteriaceae; genus Daejeonella. The sequence continues at coordinate 166,243 of NZ_JARKMZ010000001.1, forward strand.
CTATCCAGATTGCTGATGCTTTGAAGAAAGAAGGCTTTGACGTTGACCGTCGTCGCATTACTTTCGATACTGAGCCTAAGTTTGTAGGTGAGTATACAGCAAACCTTAACCTGCACAAAGAAGTAAAGGTTAAAGTTCCTTTTGAAGTTATTGCAGAATAATTTCCTTTCACCGGATTAATTCCGGTGGATAATCAGGAAAAAAATTATATTTTTAAGTGCCTTCTGAAATTTCAGAAGGCACTTTTTATTTTTACGTATTTCAGATCAATTAAACAGGTGCAGATTGAAAAAATTCAGACAAGCCCTTCGTAAGTTCATTTTCTGGTATTTTGTTATAACGATCTCCTGGGTTTTGATTTATCGTTTTATTAATCCGCCAATAACTTACCTTATGGTTCAAAGAGCAGTTGAACGTAAGATCGATGGGAAGGACTGGAAGATGGAAAGGTCGTGGCTGGAAATGGATGAGTTGTCAGATAATCTGAAAAAAGCTGCAATAGCCGGCGAAGATGCCCGGTTTTTAAGTCACTGGGGCTTTGATATAGAAGCGCTTCAAAATGCTGTTGAAAAGAACAAAAAGAGAAAACGGGTTATCGGTGGAAGTACAATCAGTCAGCAAACTGCTAAAAATGTTTTTCTATGGCCCGGAAGATCTTATATCAGGAAAGGATTTGAAGCATATTTTACCTTGCTTATCGAATTGCTTTGGGGTAAAGAACGAATTCTGGAAGTTTATCTGAACGTAATCGAAATGGGGGATGGAATCTATGGAGCTGAGGCTGCCACCCAACAATACTATGGGAAATCTGCCAGAAGTTTGAGTAAATCCCAGGCTGCATTACTGGTGGCTGTGTTTCCTAATCCTTTGCGCTGGACGCCAAACAGACCGACGAGATATATTTATTATAAGCAGGGATTGATTCTCAGAAATATGCGTCATATTGGCAAATTGCCTTTCTGAAGAGTATAGAAATAAGGATATTAAATATTTTCGATTCAGCATTGTCCTTCAGGATAGCCTGTTCAATAACCTTATCCTGATTCTCAATGATACAGGCCAGCAGTAATTTAAATCTTACCTTATTCTACTCTTCAGGTAAAGAAAATATCTTTGAATGCCAGCTTTGGCTGAATGGAATTTCCCATTTACTGAATAACTCTTTGCGCGTGTTAATCAGGTTGTTGAAAACCGGTGTTTGGCTATTTATTTTACCGTTCCTGATCAGTTCTTCAAATTCCTCCCGGCTACAGTTTATAATATTCTGATCCTGACGGAAGGCAATTCTGAATCTGTCAAACAGATTAATGCCAAACTTCTGTTCAATTTCCTTTATCAGGTTTACTGATTTGTCAATACTGCATCCGGTAGCTCCGGCTATTTGTTCATCAACAGAAAGAACAATGAACTGATGATGAAGCACTTCTCCCAATGCTGCAAGGGCATGTCCATGTGCCTGCCATTCTGAAGTAAACTCATTCAATATTTTTTGAATGGCAAGTTCCTCATTATTATTGAGGATACGGTTTGAATGATAGATCCACAGTCTCGAATTTTCAGAAATATTCATATACAAAAATACAAATTCAGAACTTATTAAAGTTCAGATGAATGTCTTTATGTCTTATATGATTCATCAATTTGTAAAAAATGTAGCCCTGAACTATTTCAAGTTTATTTGGCCTGTTACGAAAATGTGATCTACCCAGAAATGGGTATTCTGAGTGGATATACTTGTGTTGTTGTTCTCAGGGAGTATCTTTGACATAGAATTCATACAATTAATCAAATCTTAAATTCAGCTTTCATGAAAAAGATCATTTTGTCAATCGCTCTTTTATTCATTTTGGGTGCTGCACAGGCACAGGAAAATGAAACTCAATCTGAAAAGAGTTCTTCTTCCGGAAATAACCTCTTAAAGGTTAATTTACTATCTCTTCCATTAAGAAATTTTTCTTTCAGCTATGAGCATAAAATCGGTAAAAAGATAAGTGCAGGCCTTGGTCTCCGTATTATGCCCGAGGGTGGGGTACCTATGTTGTCTACTATTTCTGATATGATTGATGATCCGGAAACTTCCAGACAACTGGAGCAGGTTCAGACAAGTAATACTGCCATTACTCCTGAGATCAGATTCTATTTAGGTAAACAGGCCATGCGCGGTTTTTATGTGGCTCCATTTGCCAGATATAGCAAGTACAAGGCTGCTCTTCCGTTTGAGTTTGATGTGAACGGATCTACTCAAACAATGCCCTTAAGTGGTGAGTTAACTACCTTCACCGGTGGATTGCAATTGGGTGCTCAATGGAAATTAGGAGGCAGACTTTACCTCGACTGGTGGATGCTTGGTCCGCAGTATGGTACTTCTGACGGTACTCTCGATGGTAAGCGTGCATTGAGTACTCAGGAACAGCAGGAATTAAGAACAGAACTTCAGAATATTGAAATCCCATTTGCTGATACAAAGACAACTGTTGACGCGAATGGAGCAAGACTTGATATTACCGGTCCATGGGCTGGTTTGAGAGCTGGTCTCAGTTTAGGAATCAGGTTCTAAGTGATTCTCTGAAATACAATATTTCTTTTCTATTTTAGGGCAGGATTTTCATTCTGCCCTATGTTTTTTAAGAATAAATCATATTTCATTTATCCGTTTCTGCTTCTGTCGCTTTATATATTTCCAGGAGCCACTTCAGGAACTGAAGATGAGCCGGTAAAGGTTCTGGTTGATAGAACACTGAGCCGGTTCAATGCCCTGCACTATCCTGAATCTGAACTTTCTAAAATCAGGAAATGTGAGATACAATTAAGTGAAGATGGTTTTCTCAGGTATCGTAAAACTTATATCAACGGAAAGCAGGAATATTATTCTTTTAATCTTTCCAGGTTTGTTAGCATGGATTATTACGGGAGCATCACATCCGGCGAATTGTCTATCAATACCGAAGAAGATGATGTGATTGTACAGACATTTAATGACCGGAATGGCAATGTAGATTCGATGGCAACATATTTTCGATTGCCGGTACATGGCATCGCAGCTGAAGATCTGAACTCCATTCAGGCAGATCTTTTAGAAATGAAGAAACATTTTCAGCTATAAAGAATCAATTATTTCAATCGGAATACAAAATCTGAAAATACCTGAATATGGGTATTAGTACTTAAGTCTGTTTCTTCTAACTTTAGAAAGCGAACAGATTAAAATTGGTTACCTTTAATCAAAGGCAATCCGGGACTTAAATAGTTTCGAATTGCCTTTTTTTATAGCCCATTTGCTCTGACCGTGATCTCGGCAATATCCAATACTTTTACTTCTTCTTCTTTATTGTAATTTTTAACCCCATCACTTAGCATTGTCATACAGAACGGGCAAGAGGCGGCAACAATATTGGGTTGAAGTGCAAGTGCTTCATCAATCCGTTCGATATTGATGTCTTTTGTTCCCTTTTCAGGCTCCTTGAACATTTGTGCTCCACCTGCACCACAGCATAATCCATTTGATTTGCAGCGTTTCATTTCCACTAAATCAGCATCCAGAACTTCGAGAGCTTTTCTTGGAGCTTCGTATACATCATTTGCCCGGCCCAGATAACAGGGGTCGTGAAAGGTTATTCTTTTTCCCTTGAATGATTCACCGCCCTCAGTTTTTAACTTTCCTTCATCAATGAGCTGCTGAATGAGTTGCGAATGGTGGATCACCTCATAATTGCCTCCTAATCCGGGATATTCATTTTTGATGGTATTGAAACAATGAGGACAACCCGTGACGATCTTTTTGATCTCATAACCATTCAGTACCTGAATATTGCTCATGGCCTGCATCTGGAACAGAAATTCATTGCCGGCACGTTTTGCCGGATCGCCGGTACAGCTTTCTTCTGTTCCAAGAATGGCAAATTTTAATCCAACGTGCTGTAATATCTTGCAGATATCCCTTGTTATTTTCTGGGCCCTTTCATCAAAACTGCCTGCACAGCCAACCCAGAATAATATTTCCGGTGTCTCGCCCTTTGCAAGCATTTCGGCCATTGTAGGAACCGTTAATTTATCCATGTTGTACTAATTTGTCTATTATTCAATTTGTCTATTTGTCAATCGCATCCGGAGGCACTTGACATTTATTGTTATCATCACCAATCAGGCTTATTAATATTGGCATAGCATCTTTTCGCAAAATTTACTTCAATCAGCAAATATCTAATCGTTTTCCGCCCAATTCATCCTGTCTACTGCCGCATATTTCCATGGAGCTCCGTTATTTTCAACATTGGAGAACATGTTATTGATACTTGCAGGAGCCTGCGACTCTTCCATTACGGCAAAGCGTCTTAGTTCAATGATAATGGAAAGAGGGTCGATATTTACCGGACAAGCATCTGTACATGCATTGCAGGTAGTACAGGCCCATATTTCCTCGCGGGTGATGTAATTGTCGAGCAGTGATTTACCGTCCTGATGATCTTTCCCATGCTTATCGATAGTATTGCCAACTTCTACCAGTCTGTCGCGCGTATCCATCATGATCTTACGGGGGGAGAGAAGCTTGCCTGTTTGGTTTGCCGGACAAACGGAAGTACATCTTCCGCATTCAGTACAGGTGTAGGCATCCATCAGACTCTTCCAGGTCAGATCATGGATGTCTTTTGCTCCAAAACGGCTTCCCTCGGCTACCGGTTCAGGTACATAAGAAGGGTCGAGCATGGCTTTAACCTCATTACTTACAGAAGCCATATTGCTGAATTTCCCCTTAGGTTCGAGGTTTGAATACCAGGTGTTTGGGAAAGCCATAATGATATGTAAATGCTTGGAATAAGGCAGATAGTTTAAGAACCCAAATATTCCGATAATGTGAAACCACCAGCAAAACCGTTCAATCAATAGTAATGAGGACTCAGAATCAGGTAGAAGGGCTAAGAGCAGGCCGCTTACCGGAAATGTTCCTGCATTGATGTAATGTGCTGATCCCAATTGCTGTAGCTTCTGGTCTGCAGCATTCATCAGTAAAAATGCAGTCATTAACAGTACTTCTACAATCAAAATAATATTGGCATCTGATCTTGGCCAATCTGTCATTTCAGTACCTGTAAAACGTTTGATTTTGAGGATGTTTCTTCGGGCGAAGAAGGCAATTACTCCAATCAGTACCAGTGCGGCAAGAATCTCAAAGCCGGCAATAAGTACATCATAAATGGCACCTAATGGCTGAGCAAAGATGCGGTGAGTACCAAATAATCCATCAATAATGATTTCCAGTACTTCCAGATTAATGATAACAAAGCCTACGTATACAAATAAATGCAGTACTGCTGCAAGAGGTTTTTTAACCATTTTCGACTGTCCGAAGGCGACCTTAAGCATGGTCTTCATACGTTCTGCAGGTCTGTCAGAGCGGTCGAGATCTTTTCCCAGCTTAATATTGCGGATGATTTTACGAACATTCAGGCTGAACAGGGTAATTGCTGCCGCTGAAATGATCAAAAAAATGACTTGCAGAATCATATCGGTATGGGTTTTTGGCTAATTTAACGAATATCCGGTATATATAATTACTATGCAAGCATAATAATAAATTAAATTGAAAACAATTTGCTTAGGGAAAACAGACCTTGAGTACTGTTCTTTATGTAAAATAAAGTTTCTTATTTAAAATTCATGAATAGGTGCGACCAGTGAGTGATAAGGGGGGGCCAAGTGATTTTCTGTCAGGTTGCAGGCAAATTGAGGCGGATTACAATCCATCTGATGCTTCTGAAATCCAGACTATACCTCGTTTTCTAATCTTTTATTCTTTTCTTTCATATTCCAGTCCAGGACCATCACACATTTGCCAGGTTCCAACAAGTTTGTTAGCTGATTTTAATGATAGCTGTTCGGTTTGATGTGAATAACAATTCCCAATAATTGCGTTTTCAGTTTCATGAGTTAATTCAAGCAGAGTCACGGATGTTGTGGAAAGAAATTTAAAATTCCCTGACACATCATAATTAATTCCGTCTCGTTCTCTATGCTTAATAAATGTTCCGTCAGATTTCAGTAAATAATATTCCTGCCATCCCATGTTTTCCCCGGTCCTCTCTGAATTTGGAATTTGGCCTGTCATTTTTACTAAAGTCCATTTTTGGGGATATTTATCAATATTAAAACTATTATCCTTCGAGCAGGAAAATACAGCACATAGTGTGAATAATATTAAAAATGACTTTTTCATCTTTATTTTTATGGTTAACAATAATAGTCAAAATATATCACCTTGAATTTGCCTGGAAAGCTCTTATAAAGACGATCAGTAGTTGATTTCTGTTACATGATTTCTGATATTTATGCTGATCTTTTTAATTGGCAAATTTTCAGGGTCGAGGCCAAAAGGGCCTCAATAGATTCAGTGTCAGTTAGCTGGTACCACTTCGAAAACCTCAGAGAAATCCGGGGCTTACCTTGATTTATTCACAGCCCCGGGTGGCTGTTCGATCTTGATACTTCAAATTCTGGTTCCTCTCCAGAAATCTTGGCAATATTGAGAGTTTACCAGCGCACAAAGAGGATTTGACAGAATTACTCTAGCTTTTTAACTAATGATCGTTTTTTGTACAGTCTATCTGAAATTAAATTTACAATAGGTTTAACGCTGGGGGTCAGATATTTGCAGCTTGCAGCTCCTGATCTTGAAAACAATTATTAAATACCATGAATAAATCTTATCAGAAATTTTCAAATAATATTTTCTTAAATGAAAAAAGACACTACATTTGCAGTCCCGAACAAAACGGGTATGGTCTGGTACCATAGCTCAGTTGGTAGAGCAAAGGACTGAAAATCCTTGTGTCGCTGGTTCGATTCCAGCTGGTACCACCAGGAAACCCTCAGAGAAATCTGAGGGTTTTTTGCTTTAAAGCAGTCCTGAGCGGCTTTTTGCTTAATACTTCTAATAGTTTGTCCCTCTATAGCATCCGTGAGCCGGGTTAGATAATAAGTGATTTAGGGGAATAATTTATGACATTTGGCACGTTTGGCTCGTCTTTTTGACCTACAATGCACAAGTTTAGTACCGGAAGGACTACAATATACCTTCATCAGCAAAGCTTAGATAAGTATCCCCGGCGAGAATGATATGGTCCATTTTACCCGCTATTTTACATTGAAATTTCAATAATTATTAATCGAACTCAGGTTATTCAATAAAATTTGTTTCATTCTATTTATTTCTGATATTGAACATACCAATCACTTTGGTATTCAGGTACTTTAGGATAGCCTGAAGATGTTGGAATTTATAATTGATTCCATTGAATTTTGTTGAATTCAGCAGGGAATTGAAAAAGATTATATGTTAAATTAAAGATTAAATACTATTAAAATAGTGTAAATTTCCATTAGATTGATGTTTCATTTTAAATTATTTTTATCGTTTAAGAACTGTATAGCTAGTTGAAACCAACAGATACCAAAAATCCGGAATACTTCCACAAGGTTGTGGATTGTCAATATGCCTGCCCCGCGCATACTCCGGTACCTGAATACATCAGGTTGATCTCAGCAGGAAAATATACTGAGGCATATATGATTAATTGGGAATCGAATGTATTCCCCGGGGTACTCGGGCGAACCTGCGATCGTCCCTGTGAACCTGCATGCCGCCGTGGCAGAATTGAAGAAGAACCTGTCGCAATTTGCCGGCTTAAACGGGTAGCTGCAGATAATAAGGACGATGTCCGGGCATTCATGCCCGGTGTTCCTTCAGAAATGAATGGAAAACGGATTGCCCTGATTGGCGGCGGACCGGCATCTCTAACCGTAGCCCGCGATCTTGCCCCCTTGGGTTATGAGATTCACCTCTACGATGAACATGCTGCCGGTGGCGGTATGATGCGTAGCCAGATCCCTTCCTTCAGATTACCCGATGATGTCTTGAACGAAGAAGTCGGGTATATTCTTGATATGGGAATCCATACTCATTTCAATACCTATGTATCCAGTATGATCGAAATTCTTGAAAAGGGATACGATGCGGTATTTGTAGGTACTGGTGCTCCGAGAGGTCGTGATTTGATACTTCCCGGTCGCGAAGAAGCCGGTAAAAACGTACATGTCGGAATAGAATGGCTTGCAAGCGTAGCTTTCGAGCATACCCATAAAATTGGTAAGAAAGTGATCGTGCTGGGTGGTGGAAATACCGCCATGGATTGCTGCCGTACTTCCCGCCGACTTGGTGGTGAAGAGGTAAAGGTTGTGGTGCGGAGTCCCTTTGCAGAGATGAAAGCCTCCCCATGGGAGATTGAGGATGCAATGCATGAAGATATTCCCATCTTTGAAAATCATGTGCCTAAAACCTACGTGATCGAAAATGGCAAACTGGTTGGGATGACCTTTGAAAAGGTAAAAGCTGTATATGATGAGCAGGGCAAACGCAGTCTTGTTCCATCCGGCGAGCCCGAAGTATTTATTGAAGCGGATGATGTACTTGTCGCTGTTGGTCAGCAGAACAGTTTCCCATGGATTGAAAAGGATACTGGTGTTGATTTTGATCAGTGGGGAATGCCACTTGTCGATTCTTTAACTCATCAGTCAACTAATCAGCGCGTTTTCTTTGGTGGTGATGCCGCTTTCGGACCCAAAAATGTAATCACTGCTGTTGCTCATGGGCATCAGGCAGCCATCTCCATAGATCTGTATTGCAGGGGAGAAGCACTTACAGCGCGCCCGGCACCATTTACCAATCTGGTCTCAAAGAAAATGGGTATCCATGAGTGGAGCTATGATAATGATGTGGTTAATGACCAGCGTTTTATTGTTCCTCAGGCTGAAAAAAAAGCCGCTCTGTCTGATCGTAAACTGGAAGTTGAGCTGGGTTTTGATATTCAGACTGCAATTAAAGAAGCTCATCGCTGTCTGAATTGCGATGTGCAAACTGTATTTGAAAAAGATAAATGTATCGAATGCGATGCATGCGTTGATATTTGTCCGACTTCCTGCATCACATTTACTGCAAATGGGGAAGAAGATGATTTACGGACACGACTCAAAGCTCCGGCTTTAAATATAACTCAGGACCTCTATGTATCCGATACGCTCCCTACCCAAAGGGTGATGGTAAAAGATGAAGACGTTTGCCTGCACTGCGGCTTGTGTGCTGAGCGTTGCCCGACATCTGCATGGGATATGCAGCAATATTTATATAAAGTTACCAAAGCAGGTTAAGAGATGCCTAATTCAAAAGTTAATGATTTTGTCATTCGTTTTGCGAATGTCAATGGTACAGGGTCTGCAAGTGCAAATTATCTGTTTGCAAAAGCTATTTTCCGGATGGGAATCCCTGTAACTCCTAAAAATATATTTCCATCAAATATACAGGGACTTCCAACCTGGTACGATGTCAGGGTGAGTGAAAAGGGTTATCTCGGTCGACGGGAAGGGGTGGATTTGATGGTTTGTGTGAACCCTCAAAGTATGCCTGATGATGTGCTTTCAGTAAAAAGTGGAGGATACTTCATTTACGATTGTACCAAAGCGCTGAATCCGGCATTAATCAGGCCTGATGTGACTTATATCGGCCTTCCACTGATGGAAATGTGTCTGCGCGAATTCACTGATCCGCGGCAGCGGCAATTGTTTAAGAATATCATTTATGTGGGGGCACTTTCTGCCTTGCTGGATATCGAATTCTCGGTACTGGAACAATTGCTTGCCGAGCAGTTTGTGGGCAAGGAGAAACTGGTTGCGATGAATATCAAAGCCCTGAATCTGGGTATTCAGTACATTCACAGCAATTATGCCTATCCTCTGGATATTCGTTTGGAAAGACGGAATCTGGTTGGCGATAAGATTTTGATTGATGGTAATTCAGCCTGCGGACTCGGTGCCGTTTATGGCGGTGCAACGGTTGTGGCCTGGTATCCGATTACGCCATCAACCTCGGTGGTGGAGGCCTTCGAGAGCTATGCAAAAAAATTAAGGGTCGATAAGGAAACAGGGAAACGCAATTATGCCATTGTGCAGGCAGAAGATGAACTTGCTGCAATCGGAATGGTAATCGGTGCCAACTGGAATGGCGCGCGTTCATTCACGGCTACCAGTGGTCCGGGACTGTCTTTGATGAATGAATTCCTCGGACTGGCTTATTTCGCTGAAATTCCAACTGTGTTGATTGATGTCCAGCGTACAGGTCCCTCGACGGGAATGCCAACAAGGACCCAACAATCGGATATTTTATTGGCGGCCTATGCTTCGCATGGCGATACCAAACAGGTACTGATCTTTCCTTCTACCCCGAAAGAATGTTTTGACATGTCAGCCGAATCATTCGATCTGGCTGAGCTCTTACAAACACCGGTCATCATCATGACCGACCTCGATCTGGGTATGAATGATCATATGTCTGAGTCTTTTGAATGGGATGACAAACGAAAATATAATCGTGGTAAGGTTCTCGATGCCAGTCAATTGGAAGAGATGCCCCAATTCGGACGCTACTTGGATATAGATGGTGATGGAATTCCTTACCGGACCATTCCGGGTACTCACCCAACCAAAGGTTCATTCTTTACCCGCGGGACTTCCCGGGATGAATACGCAGCTTATACCGAAGATGGCCGGGTCTATGTCAGAAATATGGAAAGACTGCTGAAGAAGTGGAATACAGCAAAGGAAACAGTACCTGCTCCTTTTCTTTATCAGGAAGAGAACAAGAGCCCTTACGGTATTATTTTCTTCGGGACTTCAACCTTTTCGGCTGAAGAAGCAATAGATTCCATGCATGCTTCCGGGCTTGTATTTGATGCCATGAGGCTAAAGGCATTCCCTTTCAATAAAACAGTGGAAGATTTTATTTATTCGCACGAAAAGGTATTTATTATCGAGCAAAACCGGGATGCTCAGATGCGCAGCCTGCTGATCAATGAGCTCAATGTAAATCCTCAGAAAATGATCCCTGTTCTCAATTATGATGGGATGCCCATCACGGCATATGCGATCATGGCTCTGATCAATAAAAATTTATCACCAGCACTTAATGCTTCAACCAGTAAAATTCTGTCATGACATATATACGCCCTAAATTCCGCCATCCCGATCTGCCTAAAAATGATCTTGGATATACTACCAGGGAATATGAAGGTTCGCTTTCAACCTTATGTGCCGGCTGCGGACATGACTCGATCAGCGGAAGTATTCTTCAGGCTTGTTTTGAATTATCGATTCCGCCACATAGGATTGCGAAATTATCAGGTATAGGCTGCTCTTCAAAGACGCCTACCTATTTCCTTGGGAATTCACATGGTTTTAATTCAGTACACGGGAGAATGCCTTCGGTGGCTACGGGAGCGAATATGGCGAACCGTGATCTGATCTATATGGGAGTTTCAGGTGATGGAGATACCGCTTCGATTGGTATGGGTCAGTTTGTGCATGTGATCCGCCGAAACCTGAATATGGTTTATATCGTGATGAACAATGGTTGTTACGGCCTCACTAAAGGGCAGGATTCAGCTACAGCCGATGCGGGTTCAAAGAGCAAAGCGGGTTCTGTGAATCCTTTCCAGCCTATTGATTTAGCCGGACTGGCGCTCGAACTTGGCGCAGGTTTTGTTGCACAAAGTTTTTCAGGAGATAAGGAACAATTGGTTCCCTTGATCAAAGCGGCGGTAAGTCACCCGGGATTTGCATTCATCAATGTAATTTCTCCCTGCGTAACGTTCAATAATAACCCCGGGTCAACAAAATCGTACGATTACGTCCGTGAGCATATAGAAGCTACAGGCAAAACCGATTTGGTTCCTGAGAAATCGGAGATATTGGCCAGTTATGAATCAGGCACCGGGACGGAGGTGATGCTGCACGACGGCACCTTTATCAAGCTTGAAAAGCTGGCGGTTAACCGCGATCCTTTCAACAGGATGGAGGCGATGAATGCGCTGCGTAATGCAAGGAACAGGAATGAGATTCTGACCGGCTTACTGTATATCGAAACCGAAACCGAAGATCTGCATCATACGATAAACTCAGCAGATCGGCCTTTGAACAGCCTTGAAGAAGAAGATCTCTGTCCGGGTTCTGCAGTTCTGGCTGAGATCAATGAGGATTTGAGATAGAAATATTTATTTCTGCGAAGGATAAAAATGCAGGTAATCCTTCATTTTTTATAGATTTGAGACCTGAACAGGGAAATTAGCTCAGCTGGTTTAGAGCACTACCTCGACAAGGTAGGGGTCGCTGGTTCGAACCCAGTATTTCCCACTGAACAAGGTCTTAGAGATGTCTAAGGCTTTTTTATTACCCTGCGGTCGGAGTTATCTCCGTACCGCCTTCCCCTACAGTCGGTTTTATCGCTATACCGCAAGCTGCAGTTTAATGGAATTAAAGGCGACACGAGTGCACTAGCTGAGAGAATGGTAAATAATTGTCTATTGCATAGGCTTCTAATTATAGAATTCTCTCTTTGTGAGATTAAATCAAAAGCATGAAGAGGTCTTCAATTCTCAGTCTAATCCTTATTGCATTTGCCATAGGGTTTATAATAAGCATATATACTGACTCTAGCACATATGCTTCTATTAAAGAGGCAAAAGAAACAGAGAACGAACTACATATTGTTGGACATTTAATAAAGGAGAAGGAAATGTACTACAACCCGATAAAGGACGCAAATTATTTCTCGTTTTACTTAAAGGATGAAAACAATGAGGAGTGCAAGGTCGTTTTTACTGGTGCCAAACCTCAAGATTTTGAGCGTAGTGAGAAATTGTTCTAGTTGGCAAGATGTCTGGTAATGAGTTTCATGCTAGCCATATAACCTTGAAATGTCCTTCTAAATATACCAACGACCAAGTAGAGTTTGACGGTAACCCTCAAGTCAAAGCGGAAATTCAAGCTCTTTAAAGAAATTAAGTTTTCTTATCATGACGCTTTTTTTTCGGCGGTTGGTGTCACCGTACCGCAATTTCATAAAATACCAATGAAATAACAAAGTATTCCCTGCGGTCGGTGTTGTCACCGTACCGCTTTTCATTCGTCCGATGTTCCACCGAATTTTAACTATTGGATAGCAGAATCACATGCGACACGTCTGGGCAATCGTTAACTTATCTTAATATTTTCTTTAGGCTTTGGATATCCTGCTGACAATTGACATATTTAAATAAGGATTTTGGGGAGTTTATAATAATAGTAAGGTTATATGAATACTTTAATTAAATGACAAAACCAGAAATAGCCACCGCATTTTCCAATGGAGATTTTGACAAGACAAACGATTTTATTGCCGATGATGCTTTTTGGGAAGTAGTTGAAGAAGATAAATTCATAGGGAAAAATGCGATTGCTGACAATTGCAATCAAGCGAGTCAATACTTTAAATCTGTTACGACAAATTTTAAAACTCTGAATGTGATTTCAGAGAATAACAAGGTTGTTGTAAATGGAACAGCCGAATTTATCCGGAATAGTAAACGAATTTCTTTTGTATCGGCTTGTGATTTATATGAGTTCAACGATTCTAATCAGATTCAAAAAATTACATCTTATTGTATCCAGGCGAAATAGAAGTTTAAAGCTCTTATCGAAATTATAACACCCTGGTTATCGTGTAGTACAAAACCAAATGAAAGCAGAGTTAATTCAAACATTGCATCCACAATCTGGCAAAACGAACAAGAAGATCTCTTTAGAGAAATACAATTTTATACGAGATCATCTTTTAAGCATTTTGGCCAAACTTGAACCCACACATGCCAAGCTGATGGAAGAGTTATATCAGCGGGTAAAGGATAATTTTGATGGGGGAGTTCAATGGTATGGAGAAACTGTAAAACTTGATTTGGAAGCAAGGAATTTAATTGCAGGAACTCAAACAAAACGGTTTTTGGTCGATTTTAGATACAGCTGAATCTCTTGAAATTCCGGATGATTTGGAAGCAGAATTTCAAAAAATACCTGATTCAAAGAATTATTTTCTCAGTTTGAGCAGATCAGATAAACGAAATATTTTATAATGGCTGGTTATGGCCAGGAGAATTGAAACCAGACAAAAGCGGATTGCAGAAATCGTGGAATTAGCCGGGCAGAGACTAAAACCAAAACAGTTCAGGTAAGAGGCACTGATCTATTCTGCTCAGCCTGGATAATTTATTAGGCTTTAGTGATAGGGCTTAAAAATTAAATTTTGTATTTTGTTATAAATTCAGAGCTTATGAATAAAGAATATTCTAATGGTGAAATCATCATCAAATGGCAACCTAAACTTTGCCTGCATGTGGGTATTTGTGTAAAAACATTGCCACAAGTCTATAAACCGAAAGAATCCCCCTGGATTACAATTGAAAATGCCTCAACAGAAGAATTGAAAGCCCAGGTTAACAGGTGTCCATCAGGGGCGCTGACTTATACTTTGGTGGAATAGATAGAAGCAAGTAACAGTAGATATAACATGGATAACAAACACATCCCATTAGAAATCGAAGGTATTAAAGGTAATTTGTATGCAGGTTTTTGGGTACGGTTGGCTTCTCTGTTATTGGACCTCATCTTTATGCTTCCTGTCATATTTGTGATACAATATTTAAATGGTTTAGGGAAAAATGTTTATTTCTATACATTGCTTCCGAGTCTTGCCTTTGGATTTTGGTATGATATTTATCTTCCAAAAAAATATGGTTGGACTCCGGGTAAGCAAGTTGCAGGTATAAAAATTCTTCGCTTGGATGGAAAGGCAATCGGATGGAAAGAAGCAATTTTAAGACATAGTGTTATGTTTTTCCTTACTTTATCGAGTAGCATTTGGATGACAATGAGCTTGTTATCAGCCGATGATGAGATTTTCAAAAGCTTAAGTTGGATAAAACAAACACAATATTTAAGGTCACTTTCTCCTGACTTTTTCAAATTTTACAATTGGGCGAGCAATATTTGGATTTATAGTGAGTTCATAGTCCTGCTACTGAACAAAAGAAAAAGAGCAATTCACGATTATTTGGCTGAAACGGTAATAGTTAGATCGAAATATATTGAAGAAATTGAAAGAGTAATGAATTCAAATGTTACTATAGAAGAAAATGATTCTACAAAAGAAGTTTAATTAAATTATAGTAATGGGATCTAATGGCTACAAACATAATCTCCTTTTCAATTGAAAACCTAAAACGATTATAATCCTTTACCGCAATTAGCAGGTTTGAAATAATTTTAACATTTAAAAATAAATCAAATATGCCAGCACCAGCTAAAAACCCATTTACCTGGGTAGAAATTTATGTAGATGATATGAGCAGGGCTCAGAAATTTTACGAAGCACTTTTACAAATCAAATTAAACGAATTGCCAATGCCCGACAGTTTGGACGAAATGCAAATGCTTAGCTTCCCCTGGGCGGAAAACGAAGGGAATATTAGCGGAGCATTGGTTAAAATGGAAAATATGGGTCCGGGTGCAGGTGGTACGATGGTTTATTTTACCTGCGAGGATTGTTCAGTTGAAGAAGGGAGGGCAGAAGCAGCAGGAGGAAAAGTTTTACAGCCAAAAATGTCACTTGGTGAGCATGGATTTTGCTCAGTCCTGATGGATACGGAAGGAAATACCATTGGATTGCATTCGATGAATTAAAACCCGCTGATTAGCTGGATAATCACTCCATTCAAAAGATATGAACCTTGAAATAAAAACCTTCAACGAAAAGTTAAGTCCTCAAGACAAGGAAATCTGCGACTTACTTGCTTCGATAATCGGCACAGAACTGTCTGATGCTGAAAGTAAAATCTGGCATGCCCATCCGGTATGGTTTTTAGGCGGGAATCCAATTGTTGGTTACAGCAAACAAAAACCGGGGATCCGTTTAATGTTCTGGAGTGGAGTCGGTTTCGATGAGGAAGGACTAAATCTCATTGGTAAAAAGTTTAAGGATGCTTCTGTATTCTATAATCATGTTTCCGATATTGAAATTAATGATTTGAAGCGTTGGCTGCAGACATCAGGGGAAATTCAATGGGATTATAAAAATATAGTCAGGCGCAAAGGACATTTAGAGCGATTAATTTAAATCCAAGCATTATGAAAGGGGATAAAATCATAATTCAGACCATTATTTCGGTGGATATTGAAAAAGTTTGGGACTACTACACCCGGCCTGAACATATTACAAAATGGAACTTTGCAAGTGAAGACTGGCAATGCCCTCATGCTTCGAATGATATGCAGGTAGGCGGAAAGTACCTCGCAAGAATGGAAGCCAAAGATGGGAGTTTTGGTTTTGATTTTGAAGCTGTTTATGATCAAATAATTGTTGGTGAAAGCTTCAGCTACACCATGCCTGATGGTAGAGAAGTACACGTAACTTTTAATGATGTTAGTGGCAAAACAGAAGTCTCTGTAAGCTTTGACGCTGAAACAGAAAATCCGATTGAAATGCAAAGGGAGGGCTGGCTGGCAATACTTAATAATTTCAAGAAGTATATTGAGAGGAATTGATAAGTTGTTGGGTTGATTCTCCTGTCTTTGACAAGCTATAATTTATCAGTGTAATGAATGGGATGTCATGGTGAGTATTTTTAGATAACCTACCCATGGCATGTTCTAATACGTTTAAGCATAAAGCTATTGAAAATTCAAAATTCAGGCCATAATTTTAAGTTAGACCAGCGAAGTTCCTTCACTGCGTTCAGGATGACAGGTTGGGAGGCTGCTCGGCTGGAAAAATGTACCGGGCGCACTGTCATCCCTGATGGCTGCGCTCACTGTCTGTAGAGTTGCGAAGCTACCTCTTAATTCTACTGACAATGAGGCTGCAGTCGGAAAGTTTTTTAGATACATTTTCCAACCCTCAAAAATCCCTTTTTGCTCCTTCCGTTCTACAAAATAGAACGGCTCATTCCGCAAATCGTAATACCTGAGCTGATCCGGGCTCTGTCCCATACTAAAAAAGGTATACAAAAAGCGAACAAATTAGATAACTTATGTTCGCAATGGGAATAATCAGAAAAGGAGGCAAGCGAGTCTTCTTCAAAGAGACCGGAAGTTTTATCAGAAGTGGTTGCCCTGATAGTAATCACGTACGGGGTATTTCCTCTGTATCGTTTAGCACAGTCTCTCCACCTTTAGATCATAATTCCCGTAAAGCTATTTGCCCATTCATCTAATATTCTTAATTTAATCCTAAGGTTTTGATAGTAAGGATCTTGAAAATTATAAACAGCTAAAACGAAGATGCTATGCACAGAAGAAAAATGTTGAAAATGCTTTCGGCAATCCCTGTAGCCGGAATGTTGCCTGAAGGGCTCAATGCGATGAGTTCTGATAGAATAGCAGGCGGCACTGTTCCAAATGCCGATAGAGCACCAATTATTAATGCTTCTGAGCATGTCTGGTTAATGAATGATCCCCGTTTCCCGATAGATCCGGAGATCTCCACCTGCCCAGGCAGTAAACCTCCCCGCGATTATTCAGGTGAGCATTTGATTGAAGAAATGAATATTCACGGCATAGACAAAACAGTGATTTCGCATGTTTGCTATTATGGAAGGAATAATGATTATACCATCCATTGCGTCAAGACCTGGCCTGATCGTTTTGCCGGATTCGGATTATTGTTCGGAAACCGCTTATACGATCCGGTTGATCCTAAAAATCCTGCACGTCTTGAAAAACTGATAAAGGAGGACGGGCTGATCGGCTTACGGCTCAGTCCGATACAGGATCCACAAAAAGTTTGGATGAACGATCCGGGCTGTTATCCCTGGTGGAATAAGGCAGAGGAGTTAAATGCATCCTTCAATATTTTTCTGGCACCGCAGCAAATAGGGCAGGTGGCAGATATGGCTCAGCGTTTTCCGGGTGTTAAAATCGTGATCGATCATCTGGCTATGATTGATATCAGCAAACCGGATTCTGAGGGAATCATGCCACTCTTAAATCTGGCTAAATTTCCCAATGTCTATATCCGTACATCCATGCATAATCCGTCTAAACAAAAACCTCCTTATAGGGATGTTTGGCCTTATCTTAAGCGGATTTATGATGTTTATGGTCCGCAAAGAATGCTTTTTGCTAATTTTTTTGAATTTCTGATCATCAAAGAAATCATTCCATTCTTCACGGAGGAAGATAAGGTATGGATATTGGGTAAAACTGCAGAAGGGATTTATTTTAATAGATGACAGGCATATTCTGGGGTATAATTGAAGGTCATTCCTGTTTTGTTCAGCTAATCGAATACGAAAAGAAAAAGTTCTTTAATTACAACCTTCATCCTGAGTACAAACCTGACCTTCACTTGTTTTCATGTTCAGGGCAGGATTTTGCTCTTTCCACTCAGCGAATGATTTCTCCAGTACCTGTGAAAAGGCCTGACTTTCCTGAGCACCCGAAATGGCATATTTTCTGTCGAATACAAAGAAGGGTACACCTCTTACCCCAATTTGCTGAGCTTCCAGAATATCTGCCCTGACTTCATCTGCGTATTGTTGGCTTTCCAGTACAGATTTTAGTTTGACAGGGTCCAGTCCGATTTCATTTCCCAGTTCAATCAGGGTATTCTGATCATCGGTATTTTTACCATCTGTAAAATAAGCACGGAAGAGTAATTCTTCTGCATCGTTTTGTTTGCTGTATTGCTTTGCAAAATGCGAGAAGCGATGTGCATTCATTGAATTGGCAACAATGGCTTTATCGAAATTATAAACCAGTCCCTCACCGGCAGCCATGCGGGTTACCTGATCATTCATTTGTTGTGCATGCTCTAAGCTGATTCCTTTATGTTCGGACAGATATTGGTTAATATTTTTTGAAGAATCTGTTTTCAGATCAGGAGCAAGCTGATAGCTCTTCCAGATTATTTCGATATTTTCTTTTCCGGAAATTTGATCAAGTGCTTTCTCAAACCTGCGTTTGCCGATATAGCAAAAAGGACACATTACATCGCTCCAGATTTCTACATGCATTTTCTTTTGATTCATTATTTGGTATTTTTCTTTAATTTATAACGAATAACTAACGAATATTAGTTTGTGTTCAATCAATAAACTTTCGCAATTTATCTTAACAAAACAGAATTCTTGAGTAGATTAGTCCTTTGAAAAAATTAATAAGGCTTTTATTTACTATTAATTGATCAAAAGGATGTCGATAATTTGCAGGATTAAAATGCGGAGAATTCGGCTGGTTGTTTTAAAATGCTGAATGTCAGAATTTTGCTTGTCTGTATTTGAATCCCCTCCTTTTTGATTTTAGTAATTTTAGCCGTATCATTTATGTTAACCCGGCCTTTGTCTGGATTTAGAGTAAAATATTATGAGTAATACCCTGGAAGAATTTAAAAATCTGGTTGGAATCAAGTTTGAGATGTATAACAGTTTGTTTACATCCCTGCCATTTCATCGGGTTGAGAAAACCGGAATTTTGCTTTCTTTATTTCTTTTGCATTGTGAAGAAGGTTTCCGTAATGAACAGAGTCCGGCTGAAATAATTAATTCATTTTTTAAGCAGTATACCACATATCGCAATGAAAAGGAGCAAATAGATCTTTTGTTCAGATTCATTCAATATTCTGAAAGGCAGGTTGTACTTTTTGATGCGCTCGAAGATGCGGCGTTCAGTGCAACACACGATATGAATGGTGCGGGTACCTTAAAGCAATTACAGTCTGAAGTTATTCAAACTAACTCTGAACAAGCACTTGCACAAAAACTCAAGGACTTTTCAGTCAGAATGGTTCTTACCGCACACCCTAATCAGTTTTATCCGAGGGAAGTTTTAGGTATTATTCATGATCTGGGTAAAGCACTTTATCGTGATGATACCGTTTTGGTGAATACCTATCTTCAGCAGCTGGGGAAAACACCATTCTTCAAGAAGCAAAAACCTACCCCATACGATGAGGCCGTTAACCTGATCTGGTTCCTTGAAAATGTATTCTATCAGTCGGCTGGTAGAATATTATCATTTCTTTACGATCAGTTCCCCGATGCCATTGATGAAAAGAATCAATTGATCAGAATGGGATTCTGGCCGGGGGGCGACCGTGACGGGAATCCGTTTGTTAAGGCAGATACAACCCTTAAAGTTGCTGAAGCCTTAAGAGGGAGTATCATTAAATGTTATTATCGTGATGTTCGTTTGCTGAAGGGCAGACTGACGTTTCAGGGAGTAGATACATTGCTGGCTACACTGGAAGACAGATTATACAAGAATCTGTTCATCCCCGGATACAATGCAGATCTTTCGAAAGATGAAATTACGGATACCCTTATTAAGATCAGAAGCATATTAATTGAAAAGCATAATAGTTTATTCCTTAACAAGGTAAATAATCTGCTGAATAAGGTTAATCTGTTTGGTTTGTTCTTTGCTTCACTGGATATCAGACAGGACAGTTCAATTCACAGGAAATTAGTGGAGCAGATCTCTGAAAAAACTTCTATCCTGCCCAGGAATTATAAAAGCCTTTCACAGGAAGCAAAGATTCAGGCATTACAAAGCATAGATTCACTGTTTCTTGATACTGATCTTGATAAAGAGACCTTCGATACACTCATGGCTATTAAAACCATTCAAAAGTTTAATGGGCCTGAAGGATGTCACCGTTATATCATCAGCCATACTACCAGTGCCCTGGATGTAATGGAAGTATATGGTCTATGTCTGATGACCGGATGGAAAAAGGAGAAGATCAGCATTGATTTTGTTCCTCTTTTCGAAACTATTGGTGACCTTCAGAGCGCCGGGGAGGTGATGAGGGTTTTGTACGAGAATGAAATTTATCTTCAGCACTTAAAACGCAGAAACAGTGCCCAGACTATCATGCTTGGATTCTCAGATGGGACCAAGGATGGAGGTTATCTGATGGCTAACTGGAGTATTTATAAAGCTAAAGAGGAACTTACCCGGATTTCAAGAGAATATGATGTTAAAGTTGTATTCTTTGACGGAAGGGGAGGTCCGCCGGCACGTGGAGGAGGTAAAACCCATCAGTTTTATGCTTCCATGGGTAAAAATATTGCAAACAAGGAAATTCAGTTAACCATTCAGGGACAGACCATCAGCTCTAATTTCGGTACGATGGATGCTGCCAGGTATAATATGGAGCAGCTGATGCATTCAGGTATAAGTAATGCACTGTTTTCTTCAAGAGATATTACTTTGAGTAAGCAGGAGGAAGAGTTGCTTCAGGAGCTTTCAGATGAGAGTTATGAAGCGTTTAATGTGTTGAAGGAAAACCCCGATTTTCTTGAATATCTGGATTATGCCAGTCCTTTACGTTATTATGCTGAAGCCAATATTGGAAGCAGACCTTCAAAACGTAAATCAGGAAAGCTGAATCTGAATGATCTGAGGGCCGTGCCTTATGTTGGTGCCTGGAGTCAGCTCAAGCAGAACCTGCCGGGATATTACGGAGTAGGTATTGCTTTTGAAAAACTTGCCGCTGCCGGAAAATGGGAGGATATCAGGAATTTGTACAGGCACTCACTGTATTTCAAAACCCTGATCGATAACTGTGAAATGGCTATGAGCAAATGCTTTTTCCCATTAACGGCCTATTTATCGAAACATCCAAAGTATGGTGAGTTATGGAATATGTTCCATGATGAGTTTGAGCGTACCAGGAAATATGTCCTCTTGCTGACAGGTAAATCTGATCTGATGGGAGATAAAGCAGCCGATAAACTTTCCATACACATGAGACAGCGTATCGAATTGCCATTAATCACCATTCAACAATATGCATTGACAATGATCAGGGAAGGTGCAAACAAGAATGCTGATGCTTCTGAAAGTAAGATTTTTGAGAAACTGGTGATGCGTTGTTCATTCGGTATCATCAATGCAGAGCGAAATTCTGCCTGATGATTTATTAATCAGGTTCTTTCTGATCTCATTCTAATCATTATATTTATTAAGCTTTAGCCTTGCAATTTGCAGGGCTAAATGCTTTTGAATAGGGATTACTCCAATTTATATGAGATACAGCATAATCAGACTCTCTTTTTTATGTTTCTATTTGCTTATAATTCCTGTGTTTTTAATGGCTCAGGGCAAGTTCAATCCTGTTTCTAAAGTAAAGCCACGAAATATTATATTTATTCTGTCTGATGATCACCGTTATGATTTTATGGGCTTCACAGGCAAAGTCCCGGGATTAAAAACACCAAACCTTGATCGTATTGCGAATGAGGGGGCACATTTTCAGAATGCTTTTGTAAGTACTGCATTATGCTCGCCCAGCAGGGCATCAATACTTACCGGTTTGTATGCACATAGCCATACGGTAGTGGATAATCAGGCGCCGGCACCAAAGACTTTGGTATATTTCCCTCAATACCTCCAAAAAGCCGGGTATCAGACTTCTTTTTTCGGGAAATGGCATATGGGTGGTGGAGATGCTCAGCCCAGACCCGGATTTAATCGCTGGGTAAGCTTCCCCGGTCAGGGTGTTTATTATAACCCCAAGCTGAATATCGACGGTAAAACCGTGTCTTATACCGACAGTGCCTATATCACCGATGTACTGACCGATCTGACCATCGACTGGTTGAAGAAAAGAGATAAGAATAAGCCGTTTTTTGTCTATTTATCGCATAAAGCAGTGCATGCTGAATTTAGTGCGGCAAGGAAGGATAAAGGAATTTACAGAGATATTCAGATACAATATCCGGTATCCATGTTTTCTACTGCCCGGGCAGGCAGTAAAAAATTTACACGCGGACAACAGGCTGATTCCAGTGCTTACACATTCAATTATAAGGATATTCCCCAATGGGTCAGAGCTCAGCGAAATAGCTGGCATGGGGTGGATTTCATGTATCACGGACAAACCGATTTTGACCGTTTCTACATTGATTATCTTGAAACATTGATGGGGATTGATCATAATGTAGGCCGGGTTTTGGACTATCTTAAAGAAAGCGGACTGGATAAGGAAACACTTGTAATTTATATGGGTGATAATGGCTTTTCTTTCGGAGAACATGGATTGATTGATAAGCGACATGCCTATGAAGAATCTATGCGGGTTCCATTAATCGCCAGATTGCCTGATCTGATAAAGCCGGGCACCCGGATTAAGGAAATGGTACTGAATGTGGATATTGCACCCAGTATTCTTGAACTGGCAGGTGTCAGAAAGCCTGAAAATATGCAGGGAAGATCATTTATCCCTTTGCTTAACGGCAATGTATCATCAGACTGGCGCAAGGAAGTATTTTATGAATATTACTGGGAGAATTCCTTCCCCCAAACTCCTACACAATTTGCTGTACGTACTGATCGGTATAAATTTATCCGCAGTCAGGGGGTATGGGATATCGATCAGTTGTACGATCTGCAGAAGGATCCGTATGAACTGAATAATCTGATTCGCAAGTCTGAATATCAGCTGCTAGCCGCTGAATTAAATAAAAAACTATGGGAATGGCTCGACAAAACCAATGGATTGTATATTCCCCTTAAGCCCATCAATGAAAAGAAAGGCGACCATATTTACAAAGATACCTGGTAATCAACTTAATCAATTAAGCTAATGCTCAAAAGAATTATTTCTCTAATACTGTTTTCTCTGGCCTTACTGCCAATGATAAGCGCTCAGGCAGTTTCACAGCAAAAACCTAATATTATCATTATTTACACCGATGATCTGGGCTTTGGCGATATCAGCGCCAATGGTGCAACAAAAATCAGTACTCCGAATATCGACAGGATAGCCAAAGGCGGACTACGCTTTACCAATGCCTATGCCACAGCTGCAACATGTACGCCTTCCCGTTTTTCACTTCTGACCGGAAAATATGCATGGAGAAAAGCAGGGACCAATATTGCTCCCGGAGACGCGGCTATGATTCTTCCTACAAATGAAGAAACGATGCCCTCAATGCTTCAAAAGGCAGGTTATCAAACTGCTGTGGTGGGGAAATGGCATTTGGGATTAGGTGGGGAAGGTGGTCCTGACTGGAATTCTGATATTAAACCCGGGCCGCTGGAGGTAGGATTTAACTATTCATTTATCATGCCCGCAACCGGTGATCGTGTACCATGTGTTTATATGGAGAATTACCGTATTGTGGATCTTGATCCGGCAGATCCGATCACGGTTTCGTACAAGGGAAAGATAGGAAATGAACCAAGCGGAAAGGAGAACCCTGAGCTGTTGAAGATGAAGTATTCTCATGGGCATGATGCTACCATTATTAACGGAGTGAGCCGTATTGGCTGGATGACCGGTGGAAAGAAAGCCCGCTGGATTGATGAAGATATGGCAGATGTATTTACAGGCAGGGCAGTTAATTTTATTGAGAAAAATAAGCAAAAACCATTCTTTCTTTTCTTTGCTACACATGATATTCATGTTCCGCGTGTTCCTCATTCAAGGTTTGTTGGTAAAAGCGGAATGGGCGCCAGAGGAGATGCGATCCTTCAGCTCGACTGGACAGTAGGGGAAGTACTGAATACACTCGACAGGTTAAAGATTGCCGATAATACCCTGCTGATCTTTACCAGTGATAATGGTGCCGTAGTTGATGACGGATATGAAGACAGGGCTGTTGAACTGCTTAACGGACATACTCCTTCAGGTATTTTGAGAGGCGGTAAGTACAGCGCATTTGAAGGTGGCACCAAAGTGCCGATGATTTTGAGATGGCCTGCAAAAGTTAAAGCCGGTACAGTATCTGATGCTTTGTTCAGCCAGATTGATTTTTTTGCAAGTTTTGCTGCCTTGACCGGTCGGAAAATAAAGGCTCAGGACAGCTTTAATAGCCTGAATGCTCTGTTGGGAGCCAATAAGAACAGAGATTTTATTGTTCAGCAATCGGTTAACAGTACGCTGAGCATTATTCAGGGCAACTGGAAATATATTGAGCCAAATGATGGTCCGAAGCGGAATGAGATGACCAATACGGAGCTTGGCAATGATTCCGGGCCACAGCTTTATAATTTAAAAGAAGATAAAACGGAACAAAATAATCTTTCGAAACGTAATACACTGCAAATTAAGTTGTTGTCTGAAAAACTCAAAGAGGTAAAGGAGATGTGAGTTTAAAGACCGGCTGATATTGAATTGGATTTTAAGCAAATAATTCTTTAATCTTTTTCAGCATGGAAAAAAAACAAGGCTTCCTGAAAATGAACCTTGCTGAGTTCGAAGAGTGGATTAATTCGACCCGCATTGCAAGGACTGTTTTAGTAATTCAGCAACATCATACCTATAGTCCTTACTACTCACATTTTAAGGGTTCCAATCATTTCTCACTGCAGCTTGGCATGAAAAACTATCATGTGAACCAAAATGGCTGGGGCGATATCGGGCAGCATTTTACAACTTTCCCTGATGGCAGCATTCTGACCGGAAGAACACTGGAGCGTTCTCCGGCATGTATCAGCGGGCAAAATTCCAACAGTATCTGCATAGAGCATTTGGGTAATTTCGATGTCGGGAAAGATACCATGACCGATGAACATCGCGAATGTATCATCCGCATGACGGGGATATTATGCAAACGTTTCGGTCTGCAGGTAAACACGAACAGTATTGTTTATCATCATTGGTTTGATTTAAGTACGGGGCAAAGAAATGATGGTACAAAAAATAATAAATCCTGTCCGGGGACAAACTTTTTTGGAGGGAACAAGGTTAATAACTGTGAGGAATCATTCCTGCCACTCGTTATGCCTTACGCAGAGTATGAACCAAAAGAGCTCTCTGAAATTCTGAAATATGTTTGTGTTACAGCTTCTAAACTTAATATCAGAGAAGAGCCATCTGCTTCAGCAAAGAAGGCAAGCGACAGGGAAGCGGCTCTGCTTGGTGCAGTTCTGAGGGTTTACCAGGAAGAGAGCGGTTGGTATAAGATATCAGGCAGTCAGGAGCACTGGGTATCTTCAGCATATACCATCCCGGTTAAGCGGGCTCTGGTGAATACCACAACATTAAATGTCAGGAGCGGTCCGGGAATAGATTTTGACAAAATTGGCTCATTTACAAAAGGGCAGGAGGTTTTTATCTCTAAAGAACAGGATAAATGGTGTAAAGTAAACCTGGATGAGAAATGGCTAAGCAGTAAATTCCTGACTTTTGTGTGATAGTGTTTATCAATGAACCATTATGAGCACATTAAAAAAATAAACAGATGAATTTAACTATTTATTTATTCGTATTTGCAATTATTGTACTCACAGCTTATAGTTGTAAAAAAGCTAAAAACCCATGCGATGACAGTAATTTAAAAGAAGCTTATATTATTGGATTTGACCAGTGCACCGCAGGTAAGCAATCTTTTGATGGAAAGGGCTTTGTAATTGTAACGAATAATTTTAAAGATACCCTTGTAACCTATAACCTCCCTGATTCGCTTTACAAGTTCCCTCCATCTCACTTTGCTAACAGACAGTTTACATTTTTATTTCCAGACTCGGTCAGGTCAAAATACAAAATTCGCTTTGCGTACAAAACCTCCGATACCAAAGAATATGTCTATTCTCTTTGCACACATGATATTCTAACTGCAGATTTCAGTTGGTTTGTTAAAGATCGTCAAATCAAAATTTTATGTATCCGTAAGTAAAAAGACTTTTAATGCACGGGTCTGAAATTTTATAGAACTGATCACCTTAACTCAATTGGGTATGGAAAAACAATTACTTTTCTTAAAGCGCGGTATATTATACTCGTTTTTACGGGGTGTAACGGTTTCTCTTTAACTTTCGTATAGATTTAATAATTCTTAAGAAGGTTAAACCCGATTTTACCGAAAGTTGAAACAAACAATTCTAACTGAACACTAATAATACTGTTATGGAAAAATTAAATGTTTTAATAGGCATACTTGGAGTTTGTATATTAACTGCTTTTAGTTGTGAAAAATACAACAATGAACAGAAATGTTATGCAGGCAGAGTTATACAAGTTTCTTGTGGGGGAACAGTAATTCAGCTGCTTTCGGAAAGTGAAATCATTGGGAAAACCTGGGAAAACCATTTTAAAAGTCCTTCCCTTAGATATGAAAATTGCGTATTAGCAGGTAATCTGCCTGCAGAAAAGCAAAGGGAAGGCGACACCATTCATTTCAGTTATAAAAAAGTTACATCCTTCAGCGAAGGCAACTTTTGTGATATAGGTGGGTTGCCCATTACAAAAATTGAAATTCTAAAAATATTTAATCAAAATTGTTCTGAAGGATGAGAATAAATTCCGGTTTCTTCGCATTAAGTATCATTATTTTGTAAGCTTCCCCGAAATCTAAGCGC
>NZ_JARKMZ010000001.1:193511-194946 GCF_029360775.1 Daejeonella sp. H1SJ63
GATTTTGTTTTTTAGATTTAATTATTAGCGACCTCTTGCCAAATTCTTATTTAATGATATTTATACGGTGCAAACCCGTTCCAGCAAAGGAATTATATTCGTTTTTACGTGGTGTAACGGTTTCTCTTTAACTTTCGTATAGATTTAATAATTCTTAAGAAGGTTAAACCCGATTTTACCGAAAGTTGAAACAAAACAATTCTTAATTGAACGAAGATTAATGATACTGTTATGAAAAAATCAACTATTTATTTATTCGTATTTGCAATTATCGTACTCACCGCTTATGGTTGTAAAAAAGCTAAAAACCCATGCGATGACAGTAATTTAAAAGAAGCTTA
The DNA here is from genome assembly GCF_029360775.1 of Daejeonella sp. H1SJ63. Lineage (GTDB taxonomy): Bacteria > Bacteroidota > Bacteroidia > Sphingobacteriales > Sphingobacteriaceae > Daejeonella. The sequence goes on from NZ_JARKMZ010000001.1 coordinate 193,853, forward strand.
TATTATTGGATTTGACCAGTGCACCGCAGGTAAGCAATCTTTTGATGGAAAAGGCTTTGTAATTGTAACGAATGATTTTAAAGATACCCTTGTAACCTATAACCTCCCTGATTCACTTTACCAGTTCCCACCTTCTCACTTTGCAAATAGGAAATTTTCATTTTTATTTCCTGACTCAGTGAAATTAAAATACAAAATTCACTTTGCGTATAGAATTCTTAAAAGTGATGAAAAACAGTATTTTATCTGCACAGCAGATGTTTTAACAGCCGATTTTATCTGGTTTGTTAAAGACCGGCAAATCAAAATTTTATGTATCCGTAAATAATAGCAAGTAAAAATATTTATCATCTAAACCTAATAATCATGAAAAGAATAATTACTTTATTCATGCTGATTGTAACAGTAATTTTTGGTTTAATGGCATTTCACTATTTCCAGACACCGGCATTCTATTATGCCTTTGATGAAAAGATTACAATTTCTCCTCATGAAAACAAAATAATTATAAAGTATTCCGTAGCTAAAGATCAGAGATATACAGCAACTTTAATACATAGTATTGAGAAAGATGCTGAACTAAACTGGCAGGATGATAAGGTGCTGATTATCGAAGCCAGAACCGGGGCGGCAAAAGAAAAGATCAGGGAACGCCTTTTGGCCGAAACAGATGTGCTTAGCATACAACCTGTCTTTAAAACTTCTGAAGGGCTTGAATTAGGTTTAACGGATGAGTTTGTATTTAAATTTAAGCCGTCGGTATCTGAAGCACAGATCAATACACTGAATAAGCAGTATGATGTAACCATTGTAAATCAAGTGAAGTATATCAGTTAGCCAGGGTTGGAAAAGGAATTGACGTGTTAGAAGTGGCAAATAAATACCAGGAAAGTGGTTTGGTCATTTTTTCGCACCCGAATTTTATTGCTCAGATCGAGAAACACCAGGTACTACCCAATGATCATGAAACTTACAAAAAAACTTTTACTGAATATTATTATTATCATCAAATAGCAGTAGCGTTTAAAAAAAATACGTAATAAGAATAGATTAGCTTTGAATAATTGAAATTTATAACTCATTCTATAAATAAA
>NZ_JARKMZ010000010.1 GCF_029360775.1 Daejeonella sp. H1SJ63
TCGAATGAAGCCTAAAGTGACTAAAAATCGAAAGAATACATTGTGAATATCCTTAACTTAATGACATTGAGCTTTCGCTGGAATGACAATTTGGATGGTAAGGAGAGGGAGATTCCAGCCTTCGCTGGAATCGGCTCGGTTTACCTATCACTTTTGATGAACCAATCTGCTGCAAAATCATGCCAATCTGGGTTAAATTTTTCAATTAAATTATTTTTCCAGGATCGTTGCCAGGTCTTTAATTGTTTTTCCCTGGCGATGGCTAAGTTCACGTCAGTAAACTTTTCAAACCAAACCAGTTTAGTGCAATTGTACTTGCATGTGAATCCATAAACAAGTTTTCGTTTATGCTCGTATACTCTTCTGCAGATATTGTTAGTAAAACCGATGTACAAAACATTATGATATTTATTTGTAAGCATGTAAACATAATATTCCCTCATCCCCAAAATTGCGCCCCCCGAAATACATAAAGCCAAAAAAATGAGTAAAAGGTAACATCATTTATTGTACGGTTCCGCATTTCGATTCCAGCGAAGGCTGGAATCTCCTTTCTCCACAACAACACTTGTCATTCCCACGAAAGTGGGAACCTACTATAGCCCATCTTATAACTTATTATCAGCGCAGGCTGGGATCTCCCCATCCCTTGCTCCTGATTTGTCATCCGATAAAATCGGATCTCGCGAAGGCGGGAACCTACCTGTCCTTAAAAAATGAAATTGCCCTTTGGGGTATAAAAACAAAAGCGATAGTCAGACAAAAGTGATTATAAATCCGATAGCTATCGGGTGAGGGAAAGTAACTTGCCAATGAGTTAATTGGTCTATTTGTCGCTTGAGGGCATGCCTTGTATTTATCATGCTCTACACTACATAGGATATCCACTCATTTTATCTATAAAATGGATTCTTGCACCATTTTAAATAATTAAGGATAGAACCCTCTTTAACCTTTAAGGTGTTTTTCCAGCCAGGCGTATGCTTTTTCCTGGATATCCCGATTGTAATTGTGTGTGGTTTTAGGTGAATAAAATGAAGTGTTATCGCCTTTGCCTGCCCAGTCGAAAGCGGACTGGATTTCTGCTTTGGCCTTCATTTTTCCTTCTTCCGGGAAAAGGGGATCTTCTTCGCCCACTACAATCATACAGGCATTGGGAGCACTCATGGCTGCAAGATCAGGAATGTCCATCCTGTTCAACACGCCTGGCAATAAACAAAAGCTTCCAACGGCGCCGCTTAGGTTATAATGTTGCTGCGTGTCGCCGGTAGTCATCCATCCAACGCTTACTGAAGCCTTTATCCGTGTATCCAGTGCTGCAAGGATATTGGTTCTCCATCCGCCACCAGATAAGCCTGTTACTCCGATTCTTTTCATATCCACTTCCGGTCGGGTGGCTAAATAATCAATACATCTTGAATCGTCAAAGTAGTTTATGCCTGCCCAGGTAGTCCCCGCCCAATTTAACTGCCTGACACCATAATATAAAAGATCACGGATTTTGATATCAAACTGTTTGTATTCTTCAGCTGATAATGAAAAAGGATCAAAGTTAGCAGGTATTCCATTAATGCCTTTAGGAACGCGGTTTCCAAAATGATGAGCGTCTATAACAATGACTGCATAACCTCTGTTAACCAGTTCTTCTGTTAAATAGGCGCCTTCATAGTATTCCTTGCGATGTGCCACCAACAACTCATGATCTTTTCCGCCATTGGCGATCCGGTCTTTGCCAAAGCCCATAGGGCCTCCCCATTCATGCAGCGCAACGATACCCGGAACTGGTTTTTTAACTCCTTTTGGCAATAGGAGGTAAGCCTCCAGCCGATGCCAGGGAGTAGTATTAAAAAGTATTTTTTCGAAAGTGTGGGTGCCCCTGTCTTCTTTCTGAATCACCTCTGGTGCCAGGTTCAATGGTCCGGGATTATAGTGTAATCCATCCAGCAGGCATTTTCTGGCTGCGGCCTGCCATTTTTTATAAGTACCCTTTGGATTCTTTTTTCTCCAGTTTGCAACAGTCAGATCCATAGGATTGTTTGCCCGGATCCCTTCAAGAACCGGTTCTAAGGAACCATAAAGGTTTAATGGATTTTTGATAGAGGGAATGCTGGGTGGTATGTTAGCCATTCCCGGCTGAAAGGATAATAAGCCCGATGAAGCTATAACAGCAGAGCCGATTGCGGATGTTTTCAGAAAATTTCTTCTTTTCAATTTGAATAAGTTTTAAAATGAATATAACACTTTTCTGGCAGATACCTGTGCTTGGTGTTTTCACCAACCACCTGCAATCCCTTCTTGATTTTCCATTTCGGGGATTCCCCCGATAATATGTATTTTTGTAAAATTTTGATTTCGCTGGATGACTAAAAACACTTTTCCTGCCCTTGATGGCAAGTATTGTAATTCACTAAATACCTATTCCAGATTTTTAACCCGTGAGGTAACAATCGGTCATATTCCGATGGGTGCTCATAATCCGATAAGGATCCAGAGTATGACCACTACAGATACCATGGATACTCTTGGTACGGTTGAGCAATCTATCCGCATGGTTGATGCGGGCTGTGAATACGTGCGGATTACTGCTCCAAGTGTGAAGGAAGCTAAAAACCTGGCGAACATAAAAAAGGAATTAAAGGCAAGGGGTTATGATGTACCTCTTATTGCCGATATACATTTTACTCCCAATGCTGCCGAAGAAGCTGCCCGGATCGTTGAAAAAGTGCGAATCAACCCTGGTAATTATGCAGATAAAAAGCGTTTTGAAAATTTTGAATACACCAATTCAGAATATCAGGCAGAGCTCGAAAGAATATACAGGAAATTTATCCCATTGGTAAAGGTCTGCAAGGAATATGGTACTGCCATGCGTATCGGAACCAATCATGGTTCTCTCTCAGACCGCATCATGAGCCATTATGGGGATACTCCCCGCGGGATGGTCGAGTCGGCAATGGAATTTATGCGGATGTGTGAGGATTTGAACTATTATAACCTCGTTATTTCGATGAAATCAAGTAATCCTCAGGTTATGGTGCAGGCATACCGGCTTCTGGTAGAAACTATGGTGAAGGAGAACATGAATTATCCCCTGCACCTCGGTGTAACCGAAGCCGGCGATGGTGAAGACGGCCGTATTAAATCAGCTGTAGGTATTGGGGCCCTTTTGGAGGATGGTTTGGGTGATACAATCCGCGTGTCCCTGACCGAAGACCCTGAGTTTGAAGCACCGGTTGCAATTGCCTTAGCTGATAGGTATAAGTGGAGAGAGTTATCAGTTAACAGTTATCAGTTGCCAGGTGAATCGGATGTGCAGACAGATGAATCCAGTCTGGCAACTGATAACAGACAACAGGCAACTCATAATCCCTACGAATACCAAAAGCGTCACAGCACAGAGCTTAATACCTTCATCGGAGGGCATCAGGTTCCAAGGGTAGTTATTGATATTTCGGCGAAAAATTTAAAAGATCCTGCAATTCTGGGTGAAGTTGGGTACCTGTACTCATCTCTTCTTGATAAATATAACATGGGCGAACAGTCCACTGATTTTGTTTATCTGGCAGATGAACTGCCTTCGTTCAATTTCCCCGGTAACCTGAAACAGCTTTACAATTATCAAACCTGGAAAACTCTTCAGAACAAGGCAAACTGCCATCCCTTTTATTCGTTAAAGGAGTATGTGGAGTCGAAGGAGCACGATCTTTCATTGAATCTGGTTGCAATTTCAGGTTCTGATATAGGTTCTGAGCTTTTCAATGATATTCCTTTAGATAAAACATTGGTATTTGTTCTGGAAACTAATTCTGTATGCGGATTACAGGATCAGCGTGCCGCATTTTTTAAACTAATGGAAATGGGACTTGAAGTTCCGGTAATTATCAGAAGAAAATACAGTCTGAAAGATCAGACAATGACGATTTTGCCTAAGGAGTCTGATTTTCAGCTCTATGCGGCTACTGACCTGGGTGGACTTTTACTCGATGGCCTTGGTGATGGTATCTGGGCTGATGCGGCCGATATCCCGAACAAGGTAATTCTTTCTACTTCATTTGGTATTCTTCAGGCAACCCGGTCAAGAATATCTAAAACCGAGTATATTTCATGCCCCAGCTGTGGAAGAACATTGTTTGATCTGCAAATTACCACGCAAATGATTCGCAGTCGTACTGATCACCTCAAAGGGCTGAAGATTGGGATCATGGGTTGTATTGTGAACGGCCCGGGAGAAATGGCTGATGCGGATTATGGTTATGTAGGCACCGGTCCCGGAAAGATCACACTCTATCGCGGGAAAGAAGTAGTAAAGAAAAACGTGAATACAGAAAATGCTCTGGATGAGCTGATTGGTATTATCCGTGAGGATGGGAACTGGATTGAACAGGAATAAAAAGCGATCAATTATTTCTCAGAAATTCAACACTCCTCTCGCAAGCCAAATGTAATTCAAGCGGCAAATCCTCTTTCAGGTATGGGTGCGATGACCCGAATACATGATTAGCGTAGGGAATGATGAACAACTCTGAATCTGGACATCTCTCTTTCAGTTTTTCTGCTTCACTCAGGTTTACGTTCTCATCCCTGTCGCCATGAATGATTAACCAGGGTATTTTTACCTGCGTCGCCGCCTTTAAAATATTATATTCTTCAGCATGTTTTTCAAGGTCATTCAAGAGATCAACTTTCAGCGGAGTGTATTGCCGTGTACGTACATTAAAACTTAAGATGACTCCGTTTTTACGCCATTCATCTTCCTCTTCTTTTTTCCATAAGCTTCTGAAATCAGAGATAGATGCCAGAGTAATAAGTTTATTGATTCTGTGATCTTTAACAGATTGAATGATACTTACTCCGCCGCCACGACTATGTCCTAAAAGATATAATTGTTCAGGTGCAGGAAACTCTTTGTGGCTTTTTGCAAAACTGATCACCAGATCAAGGTCATTCAACTCTTTGCTGAATGTATTGTCGCCAAATGCAGTCTGATCTTTAAATTCAGTAGGATATTCTGGACTTGTTCCGTTATGTGAAAAGTTGAATTTAAGAAATCTGAAACCCTGCTTCACGAAATATTCTGCTACCATGTTATGTGTGCCCCAGTCTTTAAATCCTTTAAATCCATGAACAAATAATATCATTGGAGCATTTTCTAAACCCCTTTTAAAACTGAGGTCCAATAGTATTGGTTTTCCTCCTGAGCCTTTGATAGTGAATGTTTGACGGATAATCATGTAATTGGACGATTTTGTTGATATTTGCTGCCGGCGATTTCTCCCATCTTCAAATCCACAATACCCGGAAAATTTTACAGGATCGATTGAAAACAAGATATGAAAATTACAGGATTATTTAAAAGGGCATTTATTCTGTTTGTAGTGTTCTGTAATTTTAGCTGCGATCAAATCTCAAAATCAATTGTCAGAAAAGAGGTAGAACATTATGAAGTAATTAGTCTTATTGGAAATTATCTTAGTCTGACCAAAGTTGAAAATACCGGAGCATTTCTGAGTGCCGGAAGCTCACTTCCTTACTTTGTTCGTCTGATTCTGCTTTCTGTCATCCCGGTTATTTTCCTTATCTATGGTTTATATCTGATTATGGTCAAAAAGGGAATCCCTGATTTAATTATTACAGGCTGGTGTTTTGTAATTGGTGGTGGTACAGGAAATTTATATGACCGGATTATTCATGGATCTGTAACTGATTTTTTGCATTTGGATCTGGGCTTTATTCAAACCGGAATTTTCAATCTGGCCGACATGTCAATTATGTCAGGAATGTTTATGATCATGTCCGGATATTTCTTTTTTCCCAATCGCCGTATAGTTCAATAAATTGAAAATTATCTTTTATAATTGCATTTCGTTTTAAAAACGACAGAAAGATCTTATTTATAATCTTTCTAAAAGGTTGTGTTTACAAAGGCGTGACAGAAGGAAAATCGCTTATTGGTTACATTTGCATAGTTAATATAATTTAGGATACCTGAACTTGAAGTATTTAAAAGTAATTGCCTTTACTCACAAGCACATTGACCTTAAGGACTTGGGAAAATTTGTAATCTGCAATGAATCCCTGAGCAGTAGTTTGGAAAGTGTAAAAGCAAAGTTTGATATTCCGGAAATATTCTACATCGGTACGTGTAACCGTGTTGAATTTGTTTTTACTGCAGATCAAAAACTTGACAGGGTTTTTGTTGGTAAATTCATTTCTGCACTTCATTTGCCGGTATCGCAGGATCAGTTAGAGAATTTCACGGATCAGGTTTCTGTTTATGAGGATGTGGAAGCATTGAATCATTTGCTTCGGATTTCATGTTCTCTGGAAAGTCTGGTTGTTGGTGAAAAGGAAATACTTGCACAGGTTCGCAAAGCTTATGATACTTGTCGTCTGTCAGGTTTTACCGGAGATTATCTCCGCTTAATCATGTCGAGGGTTGTAAAGACTGCAAAAGAAGTTTATACCAATACAGCAATTGCAAGAAAACCCATTTCAGTTGTTTCTCTGGCCTATCGTAAGCTTCGCGAGCTGAACATGTGTACAAATGCCAGAATTCTGATCATTGGAGCAGGCGAGACCAATAAAAATATCTCCAAATATCTTCAAAAGCACAAATATTCTAATTTTGCGGTATTCAACCGTACTTTGGATAATGCAAAAAGTCTTGCAGAAGACCTTGGAGGTACAGCCTACAGACTTGAGGATTTAAAAACCTACAAAGAAGGTTTTGATGTAATTATTACCTGTACAAGCTCGACAGAGCCGATCATTACCAATGAAGTCTATCAGTCACTCTTGAATGGGGATACTTCCAGAAAAGTGATCGTTGATCTTGCAGTTCCGAATGATACCAGCCCCGAAGTTCTTGAGAATAATCCTGTTACCTTTATCGAGGTTCACAGTTTGCAGGAAATCGCAAATAATAACCTTCAGGAAAGATATGAGGAGTTAATTTACGCTGAGCGTATCATTGAGCAAAATATTGAAGAGTTCAAACCTGTTCTTAAGCAACGAAGAGTTGAGATTGCTATGCGGGAAGTGCCTGAAAAGATCAAGGAAATTCGTGAAACTGCTGTGAACAGGATTTTTGCTGATGAAATTGAACGTATGGATGATAATTCGCGCGAGGTTCTGGCCCGCGTCATGAATTATATGGAAAAGAAGTATATCAGTGTTCCAATGGTTATGGCCAAGGATATATTGATAAATAATAGCTGATTTTCGGTTGATCCCAATCATTTTGGCTATTTTTAGCCTTCAAAAATAAGCCTGAATAATTATAATCATGTCTGATCATTTACCTGAGGAGAGTAAAAAATCTAAAATTATTATTGGAACGCGTGGCAGTGAGCTTGCTCTATGGCAGGCTAATCATGTGAAAGACCGTCTTGCAGAAATTGGCCTTGATTCAGAACTTAAAATTATTAAAACCCAGGGTGATAAAATACTCAATCTGAGTTTTGATAAACTTGAGGGTAAGGGCTTTTTTACCAAGGAACTGGAAGAGGAATTGCTGAATGGAGGGATAGATCTTGCCGTTCATTCACATAAAGATCTGCCCACTACCAATCCCGAAGGTTTGATTATTGCCGCGGTATCAGAACGCGAAGATCCTGCTGAATTGCTGGTTATTCTTAGAGACTGCGTTGATGTTCAGCAGAAGTTATCCGTTAAGTTCGGTGGTATGGTTGGAACATCTTCCAATCGCCGTAAAGCACAGCTTCTGGCTATCAGGCCTGATTTTGAAATTGAAGATCTCAGGGGAAATGTGCAGACAAGGATTCAAAAGTTAAGGGATGAAAAATATGATGCGATTATGCTGGCTAAGGCGGGTGTGCTGCGTCTGGATATTGATCTGACAGAGGAATTTTATGTTGAGGAATTAGAGCCGACAGAACTTATTCCTGCTCCTGCGCAGGGAGTGCTCGCTATACAAATCCGCGGGAGTGATACCTCTTTGTTTGAGAAACTCCAACCATTGAATGATTCGGCAGTTGCTGAGCAGATAGGAGTTGAACGAAAGGTTTTGAATATGTTTGATGGAGGCTGCCAGTTACCTCTGGGCTGTTATTGCCGGAAGGATGGCGATTTGTTTCAGGTATGGACCTCAAAGGCATCTGATGGTACCGATTTTCCTGACCGTTTATTTCTGCAGGAGACAAGTACCCTGGGGCTTGCAGAGAAGATTGTTTCAAAATTCGATGCCAATCGTAAATTCCCTGAGAATGTATTTATCAGCCGTGAGTTATCAGAGTCAAGTTATCTCAGAAAGGCACTGGCTAAACATCAGATAGAAATAGAGGGTCGTTCTTTGATCAGGACCTTCCCTACCATTAATAAACTCGATCCTTTTATTTTAAGAAATGTTGACTGGATATTCTTTAGCAGTAAGAATGCCATTGATTATTTTTTTAAACTGGACCCCCTGCTGCCTAAGAAAGTAAAATTCGGGGTAGTTGGACGCGGTTCTGAGAATGCTCTGCGTCATCATGGACGTAAAGCAGATTTTAGTGGAGAAGAAGAGGGTATTGATACCAACGATATTGGAAAAGAATTTGCAAAAATAGCCAATGGATCAACGATTATTTTTCCAATGGCCAAAGGATCTTTACGGTCTATCCAGAAGGAGCTCAATGAACAAACAAAGCTGATTGAACTGGTGGTTTATGAAACGGTTAGTGAAGAAGATGTGCCTGCTACTTTAGCAGAAGTCCTGATTTTTACCAGCCCTTCTAATGTTGATTCCTATTTTGCAAATAATCTGCTTGATCCTGATCAGAAAGTGATTTGCATCGGGAAATCAACCGGACAGAAATTTGATGAGATGGGAGTTAAGTATACGCTTCCGTTCTCTCCTGATGAGATCGGGCTTGCCGAAGCTGTTTTTGCATTGGATTATTGACTTTAGACTTTAGACATTTATTTTATTCATAAAAGCATATGCTAATTCGTCCCAGGAGGTTAAGAAAATCGTCGGTTCTCCGCGAAATGGTTGCAGAGACCAGACTATCAAAGGATATGTTCATCTATCCTTATTTTGTGGTTCCGGGTAAAAATATTGTTCATGGCATTGATGCCATGCCGGGGGTTAGTCATTTTTCAGCAGATACCTTGCTTAAGGATGTCGAAAAATCTATGAAACTTGGTCTGAACAAGGTTTTACTGTTCGGAGTGGGTGAAGAAAAAACAGAAGATGCAAGCTCTTCATTTGATAAGAATTCTGTTGTTGCAAATGCTGTACGCGAGCTAAAGAGTGCATTCGGAGAAGATCTTTATGTGATCACTGATGTTTGTACCTGTGCCTACACAACTCATGGGCATTGCGGGATTCTGCATCAGGACTATGTGCAGAATGATCCTACCGTTCAGATTTTATCGAAAATGGCATTGTCGCATGCACAGGCAGGTGCTGATATGGTTGCTCCATCCGATATGATGGATGGCCGTATTCTTGGTATTCGTGAAAAGCTGGATCAGAATGGGATGGAGAATACCGCAATTATGAGTTACAGTATAAAGTTTGCTTCAGCATATTATGGCCCTTTTAGAGAAGCTGCCGATTCAGCACCAGGTAAAGGTGATAGAAAAGCATATCAGATGGATTTCAGAAATCCGCGTGAAACCATGCGTGAATCAGTTCTGGATGAACATGAAGGTGCTGATATATTGATGGTTAAACCAGCGCTTGCTTATCTGGATGTTATCCATCGTTTGAGAGAAAGTACCAATCTTCCCGTGGCTTGTTATAATGTTTCGGGAGAGTATTCAATGGTTAAGGCTGCCGGTGCCAAAGGCTGGATTGATGAGCAGAAGGTGATTATGGAGAATATGTACGCATTCAGCAGAGCCGGAGCAAATATTATCATTACCTACCATGCCCGCGAGATACTGGAAAAGGGCTGGATGGATTAGGAGGAACTTGAGTATTAGTATTTAGTATATAGTAGTTAGTATTTAGATAATTGAATGCCGCATTTGATAGTTTTAATACATTACAGACAAGCGTTAACAGCTAACAGACAACAAACAGACAACAGATAACTTAAATAGGTATGTTAGGATCATTAAAAAAGATGTTTTCAGGTTCAGAGGAAGAAACTCCGGTAAATACAATTGGTAAACCGGATATCTCAAGAGAGAAATCTGCCGAACTTTATGAAAAATCAAAAACCTATTTTCCGGGAGGTGTAAACTCTCCGGTAAGGGCATTTAAATCTGTTCATGGAACGCCTTTATTTATTCAAAAAGGTGATGGCTGCCATATCTGGGATGCCGACGGAAATCAGTTTATTGATTTTTGTGCTTCATGGGGGCCGCTGATCCTTGGTCATAATCATCCTGTTGTTCGTGAAAAAGTGATTGAGGCTATGCAGAACGGTATGAGCTTTGGTGCACCTACAGCTCTTGAGAACCAGCTTGCCGAACTCATTTTAAAGAATAATAAATACGTTCATAAAATACGTTTTACCAGTTCAGGTACTGAGGCAGTGATGTCGGCTATCAGATTGGCCAGAGGATATACAAAACGTGATAAGATTATTAAGTTTGAAGGTTGTTATCATGGACACTCTGATTCATTGCTGGTTAAGGCAGGTTCAGGACTGGTAACTTTTGGTGAGACTTCATCAGCAGGTATACCCAAGGCTTTTGCAGATGAAACAATTGTAGTTCCATTGAATAATGAACAGGCAGTTCAGGAAGCTTTTGATCAATTTCAGGATCAGATTGCTGCAATAATTATTGAACCTGTACCTGCAAATAATGGGTTATTACTGCAAACTCAGGAATTCCTTGAGTTTCTGCGCCGCATATCCACAAAGAATAAAGCTTTACTCATATTTGATGAGGTAATCTCAGGTTTCCGGATAGGTTTTGAAGGAGCTGCAGCTTATTACAATATTCAACCGGATATTATTACTTACGGTAAGATTATTGGTGGCGGCTTGCCGGTTGGAATGTATGGCTCTTCGGAAGAAATTATGGGTATGATCTCTCCTGATGGGCCTGTTTATCAGGCAGGTACATTATCAGGTAACCCGGTGGCAATGGCGGCAGGTATTGCTCAGCTAACTGAACTGGCTAAATCAGGTTTCTACAAGGATCTGAATAATAAAACTCTGGAGTTTACTGAATCGATTCAGCGTTTTGCAAGTGCAAGAAATTATAAATTCAGGGTATTTACCATTGGTTCTATCTTTTGGTTTGCATTTACCGACCAGGAAAGTATTCGTACTTCTGAGGAGATCGATCCGGCAAGCATGGAGAAATTTAAGATCATGCACCGTGAATTACTGAACAGGGGAGTTTACTTCGGACCTTCAGGATATGAAGTTGGTTTTGTATCTTCAGTACATACCAAAATTGAGCTTGAAAAAGCTAAACGTGCAATTTTTGACAGTCTGGATATTGTATTCAGAGGATCAAGAGTATAAACTAATAACATGAGAAGGCCTCTCCTTATATTTTACGCACTGATCATTTATGCAGTTTTACAGCTGATCTGGTGGGGCAGGCTTTTGCTTATCGCTAAGCCAAACAGTAAGGGGATGATCTTAGGGGAAACGGCTGTTTTCGTATTTATTTTCTTTGTTGGGGCCTATTATATGCATAAAGCCATCAACAGAGAACGAAAATTACACCGTCAGCAGAAGAATTTTCTTTTGTCTGTTACCCATGAATTGAAATCACCGCTGGCTTCTATAAAACTCTATCTGCAGACTATCCTGAAAAGGGACCTGGATGTTTCACAACAGAAGTCATTCATTACAAATTCACTAAAAGATATTGAGCGTCTTGATGATCTGGTAGAAAACATGCTGCTCGCCACCAAGATCGAAAGTAATTCCTATACCTTCCCTAAAGAGGAATTTAACTTTTCTGAATTGGTAGCATCGGTTGCTGAACGTTTACAGATCCATACCTGCAGCACACAAGTTATCAAAACAACGATTCATCCAAAGATCCTTTTACATGGGGATAAGTTTGCACTTACTTCTATGGTCACAAACCTTATTGAAAACGCGGTAAAATACTCACCTCCCTGTTCAGAAATTGATGTAAATCTGATTCGTAAAAATGGGCTTATTCAGTTTATTGTGGCTGATAAGGGCATAGGTATTAAGGATGAAGAAAAAAGCCGTATTTTTGATAAGTTTTACAGGGTTGGCAGTGAGGATACCCGTAAAACAAAGGGTACAGGTTTGGGTTTGTTTATAGTAAAACAGGTGTTGGATAAGCATCAGGCTACAATCAAAGTGAAGAATAATCAGCCTTCGGGAACAATTTTCGAAGTAACATTTAATGACGTATATGCCAAGTAAACAAAGAATCTTATTGGTAGAAGACGAAGAACATCTTCTGGAAGCTATCAAATTAAATCTGGAGCTTGAAGGATACAAAGTATCTACTGCTACCGATGGTAAAAAGGCGCTGAAAATATTCAAGGAGGAGCGTTTCAATCTCATTATTCTTGATGTGATGTTGCCCGAAATTGATGGATTTCAGGTTGCTGAAACCATTCGTCTGGAGAATTCTGAAGTTCCGATCATGTTTCTTACTGCCAAAAATACCAGTGAAGACCGTGTTATGGGGCTAAAGAAAGGTGCTGATGATTATCTGGTCAAGCCTTTTAATCTGGAGGAACTTATTCTAAGAGTAGGAATACTTGTAAAGAGAAGTCTGAAAGGAGATGAACTGAAGGAAATGAACTCTTACCGGATTGGAGATAAAACCATTTACTTCAACTCATTTGAGCTTAAAGGCGATGACGGAACGATTATTCCACTGACCAAGAAGGAAACAATGCTGCTGAAGCTTTTAATTGAGCGCAGAAATGAAGCAGTATCCAGAGAGCAAATTCTGGAAACGGTATGGAATTATGATGTTTATCCATCGACCAGAACCATAGATAACTTCATTCTGACCTTCCGTAAGTATTTTGAGCCTGATCAGAAGAACCCGACCTATTTTCATTCAATCCGCGGAGTTGGATATAAATTTATTGATAATCACTAAAGATGTTAACTAAAAAAGCCCGTTTGTGGGTTATTTTTATTGCAATGATACTTTTGGGCTGGACTATAAGCCAGAAGGTTTATGAGATTTCAGCTGTAGTTGGTCTCGGTATCGGCCTGCTGGTATGGGGCTATTTCCGTGAAGGTACAGTGGTGATGGCTGCACGTGAATTTCATGCCAGGAACTATGATGCTGCCGAAGAGCTGCTTAAGGAAATTGAAGACCCTGATCGTTTAGGAAAACATCGGCGTGGTTTCTATGAATTCATTTACGGCAATGTTGAACTTCACCGCCATAATTATGAAGAGGCAGAAAAGCATTTTCAGATCGCTACAAGATTCCCATTGAGAAACCAGAATGACAAGGCAATTGTATTAGTACATCTGGCAAATATCAGTCTCAGGAAGAAAGACTTTGAAAGGGCCAGAACTTATGCTGAGAAAGCAAAAACATATAAAATTACCGCAAGGGTAAAAGACATCATTCAAAAGATAGAATCAGAAATAAATAAAGCATAGTGAGCGAGAATAACATACAGAACAGCCTGTTTCTTAGGGCTGCATTTTCAAAAAGTACAGAGCGTCCACCAGTGTGGATGATGCGCCAGGCCGGGCGATTTATGCCCGAATACTGGGAAATAAAAAATAAATACTCCTTTCTGGAGATGTGTAAAACACCTGAGATAGCAGCGGATGTAACCATGCTTCCGGTAGATCTTTTAGGTATTGATGCAGCTATATTGTTTTCTGATATTCTGGTTACCGGAGAGGCAATGGGAGGGGATCTCAGCTTTTCACAGGGAGTAGGACCTAAATTTGCTAATCCTGTAAGAACTCAGGCTGATATTGATAATTTGCTTTCTGAGGTTGGTGATAAGCTACAGTATGTTGCTGATGCCATTAAAGTAATTCAGCAAAGATTGAATGGGAGTATTCCCCTGATTGGTTTTGCCGGTGCACCTTTTACGGTGATGAGTTATCTTGTTGAAGGAGGTTCATCGAAGGATTTCAAATTAACAAAACTGTTCATTCATAACCATCCTGAACTTGCCCATCAATTGCTGGCTAAGATTGCAAAAGTAACAGTTGATTATCTGAATATGCAGATTGCAGCAGGGGTAAATGCTTTGCAATTATTTGACAGCTGGGCCCTGGCATTATGCTGGGACGATTACAAAGAGTTCTCTCATCGTTATAATGTTGAGATCATCTCTCAATTGAACCGCAGGGATATTCCGGTAATCTCTTTCTGTAAAGGCAGTTCTGTGTTTGCACCATTGATGGCTGAGGCTAAGCCTGATGTAATCTCGGTTGACTGGAATGCAGATCTTCTGGATATTAAGAAAAAATTGCCGGCAGGAATTGCAGTTCAGGGAAATCTGGATCCTCATATTCTATACGCAGATAAGAAAGTGATTAAAGAACGTATACATCGTTTGTTTGAAAGAATGCGGGGCGAAAACGGATTTATTTTCAATCTGGGACATGGTATCATGCCTGATATCCCGTTTGATCATGTGAAGTATGCTATTGAACTGATCAGGGAGTATCGTTATTAATATATTTCAGGCTTTTAGCTTTCGGCTTTCAGCTTAATACAGGTAAGAATGACGTATTTATATCTTAAGGCTATACATATAATTTTTGTCGTAAGCTGGATGGCCGGACTCTTCTATATTGTCCGTTTGTTCATTTACCATGTTGAAGCAAATGATCGGCCCGAGTCTGAAAAGAATGTCCTTCAGCGCCAGTTCGAGATCATGCAGCATAAGCTCTGGTACATTATTACCACACCTGCAATGGTATTGTCGGTACTTGCCGGCATCGGAATGATCTGGGTAAATCCTGAATTACTCAGTATGAACTGGATGCTGGTTAAGCTGATTTTCGTGCTGGGGCTATTGATTTATCACTTTATCTGTCAGAACATCATTAATCAGGTGAAACGGAGAACTTTGAGCTGGACTTCAACCCAGCTAAGGCTCTGGAATGAGCTTGCTACTATCTTTCTGGTAGCCATAGTTTTTACAGTGATCCTAAAAAGTGCAATCGACTGGATTTATGGATTAGTCGGACTGATTGCCTTTAGTGCAGTGATTATGTCTGCGGTTAAGATTTATAAGTTTTATCGTCTTAAAGGTAAATAGGTTTAACATCTATATAATAATCTGGTAACTCTGTAACAGATTCCTTCTTTTGCTCGTATATTAAGTAAATAAAGGCCTATGAAAATCTTCCTGAATATTGTATTAGTCTTTATAGTTTTTGTATCTGGTAGCTGTAATAAGGAGGGAAAACTTTTATCAAAGCTGGAGGGAACATGGGAGCTGAGACATATTGAAGGCGGATTCAGGCCAATAAATTCTCCATCTGATTATGCACCTGGAAATGGGATTCTCCTGAAATTCGAAGCGAATACTTTTCAACAATCTACAGGTGCACAAACTGATGTCAGTGGCACATTCACAATTGTTAAAGAAGAGGTTAATCTGAACGGAGAAAAATTATTATATAAGATAGATTTCCAAAGTGAGAAAAATATGCCGGATGCTTACTTTAAGATATCAGGTGATAAATTATTTCTCTATGTTGGCGAGATTGCTGCTGATGGTTATGTAGGGATATATGAAAAGCAATAGGATAAATGAATTTAATAATCTTTACTTATCCTTTTTTATTGCAGCCTGCGATTTTCAGGTAGTTTCTAAAAATTCCTCGAAAGAAATTTCGCACTGTTGAAAGTAATTGTATGATATTTGCCGTGCTTAATTTCCTTTTCACTAATCCATGAAGAAGTTCTTATTATTGTTATTGCTGGGCGGAATTGTTTACTCATCAAAGGCTCAAATCAATTTGGACAGCCTGGAGTATCGAATCCGTCCGGATAGTCTGAAAACAGGAGAGCTTCATCTGAACATTAACAATTTTAATTTCCTGCGTAATCTTGAATACTTTAATAAAATTCAGGATGGTTATACCTTATTCGGAGCGCAGTTAGAGCCTCAACTGGTATATTATGCACATCCCCGACTGGCAATTACAGCGGGTGTTCATATGAGAAAGGATTTTGGGGGACGTGGAATTTACCGGACTCTTCCACTTTTTAGTGTCAAATACCAACACGGAAATACAACTTTAATCAATGGAGTGCTTGAAGGAAATGTGAATCACAGAATGCTTGAGCCGATCTTTGATTTTGAAAAGACAATAACCGATCCTGTTGAATACGGTACTCAATTCATTATTAATAATAAGTCGCTTTTTCTGGATGCTTTTATCAACTGGAAAAAAATGATTTATAAACCTTCTCCGGTGCAGGAGCAGATTCTTGGCGGACTTTCAGCTGATCTGAAACTGATCAGAAATGAAAAACTTAGTCTGAGCCTTCCTCTGCAGCTTACGGTTTTTCATCAGGGTGGACAGATTGATGTGACTTCAGAGCCCTTGCAAACTCTTGTTAATTCTGCAATTGGCTTTAAGCTGAAAGCTGCTACTTCAGGTTTTGTAAACTCTTTCAGAACAGAGAACTATCTGATCACCTTCAATGATTTTTCATTTACTTATGTGCATCCTTATACTGCAGGCTATGGCCTTTACCTGAATGCCGGTGCTGATACGAAGTATGGCTCATTAATGGGGACTTACTGGAACGGAAAGACATTTATTTCTTCAAACGGGATGCCTTTATATCAAAGTGTTTCACAGCATATCAGTAATGCAGGATATACTGAGGATAAACGAAAGCTGATCATGCTACGATACTCATTCCAGAAGCAACTTCTGCCTAATCTGTATATGGATTTCCGTCTGGAACCATTCATTGATTTGGGACGTCCGGCCGGATCAAGAAAGATCGAATTTTCAAATTCATCTTATCTGGTTTACAGACATTCATTCAAACTGCTGAAAACTAAAGCAGATAAATAGCTGCCAGAGCCAGCACAGCCGGTAATCCCTGAATATAGAATATTGATTGCTGTACAGAAACAGCAGCATAAATTCCTGCAACCGTAACACAGCCCAGAAAGAATGCAGCAATATTTTGCGACCATACCGGGTCTCCGATGATTAACGACCAGATTAATCCGGCCGCAAGAAATCCATTATAAAGCCCCTGATTCCCTGCCATGGATTTTGTCTTTTCAAACATGTCTGCAGGCATGGATTTGAAAGTTTTGCGACCCGCACTTGTCCAAGCAAACATTTCAAGCCAGAGAATGTAAATATGTTCTATCGCTACAACAGCAATTAGGATTTTTGCGATCAGATTCATGTTGTATGAGATTTTCAAATTAATTTAAATGTCTGATTTTCTTTAATTTATAAAGAATTATTTTAAATGTGTCAGAAGGTTTTAAAATTTTTTTTAATCCTGATGCAACTAATTTACCCCTTTAAACATCTTACCTTTAAAGCATATGGATTTGGATCATAGAAATACCATTGACTCTTTGCTCGAAGGGTGCAAAAGGGGTGAGCGGAAAGCACAGGAAAGTCTGTACAGGGCTCTCGCTTCGCGCATGATGGGAGTTTGTATGCGCTATGCTAAAGATTCATACGAGGCTGAAGATGTTTTGCAGATGGGCTTTGTTAAAGTGTTTCAAAAGGTATCTGAATTCAGGGGGGAGGGCTCTTTTGAGGGATGGATCAGGAGAATCATGGTAAATACAGCGATTGAAACTTACAGGAAGAATCTGAGAAGTTTGAATGTGGTTGATATTGATGAGGTCTATGATCAGCCGCAAAGTACTTTTGATATGAGCGGACTCGAATTAAAGGATCTGTTGAAACTTGTGCAGGAATTATCAAATGGCTATCGTCTGGTATTTAACATGTATGTGATTGAGGGATATTCGCATAAAGAGATCGCTGAAGCATTGGGTATAACGGAAGGAGCATCAAAATCGCAGTTGTCAAGAGCAAGATCAATATTGAAAGAAAAAATATTAAAAATGGAGGGTTTAAATTATGCATCCAATATCGGATAAAGAACTGGATAGATTATTCCGTCAGCGTTTTGATGAGCTCGGGGTAGAGCCTGCCGATACAGTCTGGGGTAAAATATCAGACCAGTTGGGTAATCAGAAGAATGATAAAAAATCTTTCTCATCATTCTGGATGGCTGCTGCCGGTATCATTGTTGTACTTTCTGCCGGACTATGGCTGTTCAGACCGGTAGAAGTTATTAAACTACAGGGAGTTGCACAGGTTAAAGAAGAAAATATACCGGCTCCTGCGATTTCTGAACCGCTTGAGGAAGTCTTAAGTAAGCCACTGAATAAGGATGACTTAAATGAAATAGCCGCTGTACCAAAGATTGAAGCTTCTGAAAAGAAAGCTGCAGAGCCAGTGGCACAGGTCAAAGTTCAGGAAATTGTAAAACCGCAAATTGAGAAGGACGTGATTGTAATCGCTGCTAATAAAGATAAAGTACCTGTTATTCAGGAGTCAAAGCAGAAGCTTGTTATTTCTCAGCCCGATTCTTTTGATAAAGTTACTGATGAAGTTGTTTATGCTAAGTCAATTACCAAATCAGACCTTACTGAAAATATCCAAGCAGAAGATGCGCTTACTACAGGTCAGCGAAAGATTAAAAGTATTGGTAGTCTGGTGAACTTTGTGATTGCAAAGGTCGATCGCCGGGAAGATAAGATCATCGAGTTTAAGGATGGAGATGAAGGCTCAGAACTTGCCGGACTCAATTTAGGATTAGTAAAATATAGAAGCAGAAAATAAACTTAAGAAAATGAAACGGATAGTAGTTTTTGCTCTTTTATCAGCTTTTGCTGCAGAGAGTTTTGCCCAAAACAAAAAGGATACAGTGCTGGTAGTAACCAGAGATACCACTGAGAAGGACCAAAAGAGCATTACCATTAAATTGGGTGATCAGCATAAAGAGGATGATAGCTCAGAAGATGAGCATAAATCAAAAGGTAAGTTCTCTTCTCAGTTTATTGCTGCCCGCTTTGATATTGGATTGAGTACCTATACAGATAATGGAAGTTTTACCTTGTCGCCGGCTAACTCTTATCTGGAGCGTGAGACCTGGAAAAGCAGCAATTTTGGATTCGAATTCTTTCAGATCGGATACAGATTCAGCAGCTATTTTAAGATTTATGCCGGTGCAGGTCTCGACTGGAACCATATGAGACTAAAGAATAATATCACTATTCAGCAGGAAAAACCAACATTATCTTATACAAGTGATGCGGTTGATTATAAGAAAAACCGGTTTTCCAGTCAGTATTTGCGCATCCCCTTGTCTGTCCAGCTTCGTACCAAGCAGGATAAAAATGGAGATAAGCTGAATTTTGTTTTCGGTCCTGAAATTGGATTTCTGTTAAACGGGAAAGTGAAGCAGGTAAGTTCTGAGAACGGGAAGGATAAATTCAAAGATGATTATAATCTGAACCCTTTCCGGTATGGTGCTTTTGCCCGATTAGGCTATGGCGGTACCGGAGTTTATGTAAAATATTATGCTAATGATGTATTTGCCGACGGACAGGGGCCAGTAGATTTTAAGAACCTTTCATTCGGATTAATGTTCGGTTTCTAATGAGATTGAAATTCAGGAAACCCTGCTTGTTGGAGACCAACAGGCGGGGTTTTTTGCTATATTTGGTTCCATGTCTATTCCTCTTATTTCCCTGCGTAATGTTAGTAAACACTATACTGAAGGCTCAGATTCAGGTGTCAGTGCAATTAGTTTAAGTATTAATAAGGGTGATTTTATTGCGGTTGTAGGAGAAAGTGGCAGTGGGAAAAGTACACTTTTGAAACTGATCTTTGGATTGCTCAGTCCGGACTCTGGTGAAGTATATTTTAAAGAAACTAAGGTGATGGGGCCGGATGAGAAATTAATCCCCGGACATGATTCGATGAAAATGCTCAGTCAGGATTTTAACCTGAATGTATATGCAAAGGTATACGAAAATATTGCCTCCATGCTTTCCAATGAAGATATCAAAAGAAAGGAGGAACTTACTTCAAGAATAATGGATTTGCTTGGTATCAGTCATCTTGCAAATAAAAGGACGGTTGAACTTAGTGGCGGAGAGCAGCAGCGTGTTGCCTTGGCAAGAGCCATAATTACCGAACCCGAAGTTTTACTGCTTGATGAGCCCTTCAGTCAGCTGGATGCAGTATTAAAAGCACAATTCCGTACTGATATCAAAAACTTATCTGAAGAGCTTGGAATTACTGTCATCATGGTCTCTCATGATCCTGTGGATGGTTTGACCCTTGCCGACAGAATGCTTATTCTGAAAGAGGGGAAACTGATAGAATCTGGCAGACCTGAAGATATTTATTCAAATCCCTCACATATCTATTCGGCAAGGTTACTTGGAAATGCTTTTTTTCTGCCATCAGATGAGGCAAAGCTGATGGGAATTAGATCAAAGAAGGAATTTGTATTGATTTATCCCGAATGGGTGCAACTTAAGAGCAGCTGGAGCAGCAAATCATATTATGTAAAGGATATTTTTTTCAGGGGCTTTTATGAAGAGCTGCTTCTTGAAAGAGATGGGATCCGGATAGTTGCAATAAATTCCAAACCGGGTATCTATAATAAAGGGCAGAAGGTTCAGGTAGTAATCAATCGTTACCTCGAATTTGATTGATTTTGTTCAATTGAAGGGTAATAAAAAAGGATTATGATAGAATATCACAATCCTTTAATTATTAAATTTTAAGACTTCTGATCAGATATTTTTTGCCAGCCAGTCTCCAACTTCACTGGTTTTGTAAGCTTTGCTTTCTCCTGCAAGGTCTTCTGTTACGATTCCCTCTGCAAGCGATTTGTTTACAACTTCTCTGATCAGTTCAGCTTCTTCCTTCAGTCCGAATGCATCTTCGAACATCATTGCTGCAGATAATACTGTTGCTAGCGGGTTGGCAATATCCTTACCGGCAGCCTGCGGATAAGAACCATGTATAGGCTCAAATAAAGAGGTGTGAAGGCCGATCGATGCTGAAGGCATTAATCCCATTGATCCGGAAATTACTGAAGCCTCATCGGTTAAAATATCGCCAAACAGGTTTTCAGTGATCATTACATCATATGAACTTGGCCATTGTACCAAACGCATGGCTACGGCATCCACAAATTCGTAAGAAACAGTAACCTCAGGATAATCCTTTTCCATATCCTGAACAGTTTCTCTCCAAAGGCGCGAACTTTCCAGTACGTTTGCCTTGTCTACGCAGCATAATCTTTTGGATCTCTTCATAGCCATTTCAAATCCAAGCTTTGCCAGACGAACGATTTCTTCGCGGGTATAAGTACAGGTATCAAAAGCTGTATTGCCATTGTCTTTTCTGCCGCGTTCACCGAAGTAAATACCACCGGTCAGCTCACGAAGAATGATCAGATCTGTACCTTCGATACGTTCTCTTTTTAATGGAGATTTATCAATCAGTGAAGGGAAAGTAAAAGTTGGACGAACATTGGCAAATAAGCCCAGTTTCTTACGCATTAATAATAAGCCCTGCTCCGGACGAACCGGTGCCTTTGGATCATTATCGTATTTAGGATCACCAATTGCTCCAAATAAGATGGCATCAGCAGCCATACAAATTTCATGAGTTGCATCAGGGTAAGGTTCACCAACAGCATCAATTGCACATGCACCGGTAATTGCTGAAGTCCAGCTGATCTCATGATCAAATTTTTTGGCTACTGCATTACATACCTTAACTGCCTGATCAATTACTTCAGGTCCAATTCCATCTCCGGCTAAAAGGGCGATATTTAATTTCATTTTTTTTGAATTATACGTTTTATGTTTTACGTTTTAAGTTATACGTTCTAAGAGTTATTTACCAGTACGTTAATTATATTGCTAACCAACTAATCACTAATTCCTAACCACTAACCAACTAAATAATATTAAGCATTTTCTGTGTTGCTTTAATTGCACATACTGTCTGGTCTGAATCAAGACCACGGGTAATGAATTTTTTGGAATTCGTTTCCCAGGTGATAATCGTTTCACATAATGCATCCGAATTACTGCCGGGGGCTATGCGCACAGCATAATCGATCAGTTTTGGAAGGTCTGCTTTTTTCTTTGCATACACTTTCCCTAAGGCTTTCATAAAAGCATCGAACTGACCATCGCCCTGTGCATTTTCTTCAAACCGCTCTCCTTCTATACGAACGCAAATAGTAGCCGAAGGTCTTAATCCTTTTGAATGGGTTAAGACATAAGATTCAACAATCACCTTATCAGAAGCAGTAGGGCTGTTCAATACGTCAGAAATGATATATGGCAGGTCTTCCTTCGTTACGGTTTCCTTCATATCGCCCAGTTCGATAACCCGCTGGGTTACTTTTTTCAGATCCTCATCACTTAGTTTCAGTCCGAGTTCCTGAAGGTTCTTTTCAATATTCGCTTTCCCTGATGTCTTGCCTAAGGCATAGGTTCGTGTTCTTCCGAAACGTTCAGGCAGAAGATCGTTGAAATAAAGATTGTTTTTATTATCTCCGTCGGCATGGATACCGGCAGTTTGTGTAAATACATTTTCACCAACAATTGGCTTGTTGGAAGGAATTCGAATACCTGAGAAAGTTTCAACCAGTTTACTTACTGTATAAATTGCTTCCTCATTTACATTAATTTCTACTTCCGGAAGGAAATCATTGATTGCTGCAACTGCGCTGGCAATAGATGCATTACCAGCACGTTCGCCCATTCCGTTAACGGTTAAATGCAGACCATCAGCACCGGCTTTCAGTGCTTCAAGAATGTTGGCATTAGCCAGGTCATAATCGTTATGAGCATGGAAATCAAAATGAATCTTTGGGTAACGGACTTTAATATCTGAAATGTATTTGAACGTTTCAGTTGGAGTTAAGACCCCCAAAGTATCCGGTAATAATATCCTTTTAACCGGTTGGGTGGAAAGAAAATCCAGATACTGATAAACGTATTCCGGCGAATTACGCATTCCATTACTCCAGTCCTCAAGGTAGACATTACTGGCAATACCATGCTCTGCAGCTAATTTGATAACAGCCTGAATTTCTGAAAAATGCTGTTCAGGTGTTTTTTTGAGCTGATGAGTAAGATGGTTCATTGAGCCTTTGGTCAGTAAATTCTGAACCTTAACACCGGCTTTTGCCATCCATTCAATAGAAACTCCCTGATCAACAAAGGAGAGAACTTCAATCTTATCGGTATAGCCATGGATACCGGCCCAGTCCATAACAGCTTTTACTGATGCAAATTCTCCTTCGGATACTCTTGCAGATGCTATTTCAACGCGGTCAACCCGTAATTCTTCCAAAAGGAGCTGAGTGATTGTCAGCTTCTCCGACATGGAAAATGAAACTCCGGAGGTCTGTTCACCATCCCGGAGTGTAGTATCCATTATTTCTATTTTCCTTTTTTCCATGGAGATGGTTCCTTATAAAGGAAGATTAGATGCAAATTCCTGTATTTCAGGTTTCATATTGACCAGATAATCGATATCATCGAAACCATTAATCATATTGTCTTTCTTGTATGAAGAGATATCAAATGATTCTTTATCTCCGCTTGCAGGAATCGTGATAGTCTGCTCAGGAAGGTTTATTTCAATTTCTGTTTTCGGATCTTTTTCGATAGCACGGAAAATCTTTTCTGCAAATTCAGGGCTAACCTGTACAGGTAATACGCCAATGTTCAGGCAGTTATTCTTGAAAATATCTGCGAAGAAACTTGAAACTACGCATCTGAATCCGTAATCATAAATAGCCCATGCAGCATGCTCTCTGGATGATCCCGAACCAAAGTTCTTACCACCAACAAGTATTTTGCCACTGTAAAGCGGGTTATTCAGTACGAATTCGGCCTTTGGAGTATTATCAGAATTAAATCTCCAGTCGCGGAACAGGTTATCTCCAAATCCAACGCGCTCTGTTGCTTTTAAGAAACGGGCAGGGATGATCTGGTCGGTATCCACATTTTCAATTGGCAATGGAACCGCTGTACTTTTTAATATATTGAATTTATCGTATGCCATTTTTATGTCTTTATGCGAAATATCGCTTGTTATTATAAAAGTGTTCTTGGATCAGTTACAACTCCGGTTACTGCAGCGGCAGCTGCAACCAGCGGACTGGCAAGCATGGTTCTTGAACCCGGGCCCTGACGTCCTTCGAAGTTTCTGTTAGAAGTACTAACCGCATATTTTCCTGCAGGAATCTTATCGTCGTTCATTGCCAGACATGCTGAACATCCAGGTTGACGAAGAGTAAATCCTGCTTCTGTGAAGATATCCAGTAATCCTTCATCCTGAATCTGCTTCTCAACGATATGTGATCCCGGTACCAGCCATGCAGTAATATGATCTGCTTTCTTTCTGCCTTTAACAATAGAAGCAAAAGCTCTGAAGTCTTCAATCCTTCCATTGGTACAGCTACCGATGAATACATAATCCACTTTTTTGCCCATCATCGCTTCACCTTCATGGAAACCCATGTAGTTTAATGATTTTGCATAAGTTGCAGCTCCACCTTCAACCTCTTCCGCATTCGGAATAGAGTGGGTGATACCCATACCCATACCCGGATTGGTTCCGTAAGTGATCATAGGCTCTATGGTAGAACCATCAAAAGTATATTCCTTATCAAATACTGCATCAGAATCTGTTTTTAAGCTCTTGTAATAGGCCAGAGCTCTATCCCAGGCTTCGCCTTTCGGACTGAATTCACGTCCTTTAACATAGTTGATGGTTGTTTCATCAGGAGCGATCATACCACCTCTTGCACCCATTTCGATACTCAGGTTACAAACGGTCATACGGCCTTCCATAGTCATGTTCTCAAATACTTCGCCGGCATATTCCACAAAATATCCTGTAGCACCAGAAGTGCTTAACTGCGAAATAATGAACAATGCAACATCCTTAGGCGTTACTCCTTTACTTAATTTGCCATTGATGTTAATTCTCATCTTCTTCGGCTTTGGCTGCATGATACACTGGGTAGTGAGAACCATTTCAACTTCAGAAGTACCGATACCAAAGGCAATTGCTCCAAACGCACCGTGGGTTGAAGTATGAGAGTCGCCACATACAATTGTTGCACCCGGCTGTGTGATACCATACTCAGGACCTACTACGTGCACAATACCATTCTTCTGGTGACCTAAGCCCCAGTAGCTGATACCATACTCTTTTGAATTGGATTCAAGAGCTTTCAGCTGATTGGCAGAAAGCGGATCAGCAACAGGTAAGTGTTGATTAATTGTCGGGGTATTATGATCTGCTGTAGCGAATGTACGCTCAGGATATAAAACTCTTAATCCTCTGCTCTTTAAGCCTAAAAAGGCTACCGGGCTTGTCACTTCGTGTACCATGTGACGGTCGATGAATAATACATCCGGTCCGCCTTCGATTTTACGAACAACGTGAGAATCCCACACTTTGTCAAACAATGTTTTGCTCATTTTTCTCTTTTTTTATTAGTATTTAGTAGCTGGTACTGAGTAATCAGATTATTTTAATGTATCCAATACTGAGTATTTACTTATCTCTTAAAACTTAAAACGTACAACGTATAACTTAAAACGTATAACTTAAAACGTACAACGTATAACTTAAAACCTATCCCTTAAACAAACTTATTCAAAGCATCTAAATAGGCATTTGCCGAAGCACGTACAATATCAGTACTGAATCCGTACCCTTTGTAGCTCTTGCCTTCATTCATAACCAGCATATCCACTTTGCTCACATCATCGCTTCCGCTGTGTATAGAATGAATATTAAATTCCTTGATATTAAAGTTTCTTCCGATGATTTTTTCAATTGCTTTAATGGTGGCATCAACCGGGCCGTTTCCATTTGAACTTGCCTCATGGTCAGTGCCTTTGTAATGCAATTTAATGCTGGCTTCAGGGCTTGCCTGATCGCCACAGCTTACCTGCAAACTCTTGATTGAAAGTCCATCCTTATAATTCGATTCGGCTCTGTCGCCCATAAGCAGCAGGATATCATCATCTTTAATTTCTTTTTTGCCATCAGCCATAGTCAGGAAGCGCTCATAAACCTGATCAAGATCGATACGGTCCATTGTATATCCCAAACGTTCAAGATGATGATTCAAAGCATGTCTGCCACTTCTGGCAGTCAGGATGATTTCTGACTGATCAATACCCACATCTTCAGGATTAATGATCTCATAGGTTTCCCTGTGTTTCAATACTCCATCCTGATGAATTCCGGAGCTGTGCGCAAATGCATTTTTTCCTACAATCGCTTTATTAGGCTGAACAGGCATGCGCATCATACGGCTGACCATTCCACTCAGTTCATAAAGATGTTTGCTGTTTACCTTATGCGTGAAGTTAAGACTTTTATGCGTTTTAAGGATCATTACGACCTCTTCAAGAGCTGTGTTCCCGGCACGTTCGCCTATCCCATTGATGGTACATTCTACCTGTCGTGCCCCATTCTGAATACCTGCAATGCTGTTCGCTGTTGCAAGTCCGAGGTCATTATGGCAATGAACAGATATGATTGCCTGATCAATATTTTTTACATTCTCTTTCAGGAAAAGAATCTTTTCGCCGTATTGTTCCGGAAGACAGTAGCCGTTAGTATCCGGAATATTTACAACAGTAGCACCTGCAGCAATAACAGCTTCAACCATTTTAGCCAGGAAAACATTGTCGGCTCTTCCGGCATCTTCGGCGTAAAACTCAATATCTTCAACAAAGCTTTTGGCATATTTTACAGCTTCAACGGCACGTTCCAGAATAGCTTCGCGGGTACTGTTGAATTTATATTTGATATGATTATCCGAGGCTCCGATTCCGGTATGGATACGCGGCCTTTTAGCAGACTTCAATGCTTCTGCTGCACAATCAATATCTCCTTTATTGGCACGGGTAAGCGCACAGATAACAGGTTCACGAATTGCTTTGGAAAGCTCAACCACACTTTGGAAATCGCCGGGGCTTGAGATCGGGAAACCGGCTTCGATGATATCAACTCCAAGTTTTTCGAGGGCTTTACCGATTTCAATTTTTTCTACGGTAGATAATTGACAGCCCGGGACCTGTTCTCCATCTCTGAGAGTGGTATCGAAAATATAAATGCGGTTTGGATCGTGTAACATATTTCTTCTTTTTATAAAGCAAAAGCTTTATCAGGATTCTTTCTAATAGGCGATGTTTTGATGCCCTTTATATATGTTGAGAGCTTTATTGTTCTCAAATTCTTCAATTTCTTCAAGCCGGCTTAGTAAATAGTCGGTATCATTATAACCAGCTATTATTGCAGCTCCTTCAAATGTGATCATCCCTGATCTTTCTTCGGATGATCTGGAAGTAATCAGTTTTGAAATGCCGATACCGTAATTACCGGGTCTGATATCTTCAGCATCAAACTCGAGCACTTCATCATAAACAGAACTTTCATCTGATCTCAGACTTTCCCAAAAACCAGGGATGTCTTCAATGTTTTCACCGTAGGACATGGAATTCTGCTTAAAAATGTATTCAAGCGTTGTTTCATCGGGAGCAATCAGCCCGCCAACTGCACCGATCTCTTTGCTTAACCCGCAAAGAGCGATGCGGTCTTCCATACTCAGGTTCAGGAGGGTATCACCTCCGTATTCAATAAAATAAGCATTAGCTCCATCTGCTGTAATCTCAGATATGAGGTAATGATTGATGTCTTTTACTCCAAGTCCCTTAGCCAGTTTGCCGTTAACTTCAACTTTCATCCGTTTCGGCTTGTTGATCAGAAAACATTGGGTGGCAAGCACCTGCTCAACCAAAAAATCATTTATGCCAATGGCTATTGCTCCGAGAGCTCCAAATACACCGGCATGTTTTGTATCACATATTACTGTTTGTCCGGGGAAAGCAATGAGCGGAAGAGGTTCTCCCGTACGGTATTCCTCAATTCTTTCCAGATCAAAATCACTGCAATTTCTATGAAGCAGGTCAATTTGAAAACGTGAAAGATCACTGAGAGGAATATGTTCCAATCCCTTTTCAGTCAATACTATAGTTTGCCCTGGTCTTAAAACCGGAATTCGTCTTTTACGCAGGCCTTCAAAAGCTGCAGGACTCGTTACTTTATTGATAATGTGAGTATCAATATATAAAGTATCAGGGAACCCGGCATTTCTGCTGACGACATGTTCATTCCAGATCTTATCAAACAGTGTTTGTGCCATTGAGTTTTACGTTGTACTTTTTGAGTTATACGTTATACGTTTTAAGTTTTAAGTATTTGCACTATAGTGATTTACTTTTAACTTACAACGTATAACGTACGACGTATTACTTACTACTTCTCAGGCTGATTCTCAGGACGCAGACTTCTCACTGCCTGACCTGCCTGCCAGATTTCGCTGTCATGCAAAGTCTTAAGTTCTGCCTCCAGTTTTACACGGTAATCAGGCTGGCTGTTCAATTTGATAGTACGCTCTGCTTCTTTACCTGTTGCAACGCTTTCATAAAGCTCATCAAATACCGGCTGGGTAGCATCACGGAAACGACCTTTCCAATCTAATGCACCACGCTGAGCAGTAGTAGAACAGTTTGCATACATCCAGTCCATACCGTTTTCAGCAACTAATGGCATTAAACTCTGAGTTAATTCTTCAACAGTTTCGTTGAATGCTTCAGAAGGAGAGTGTCCGTTTCTGCGAAGAGTATTGTACTGTGCTTCGAAGATACCTGCAATAGCACCCATCAGCGTACCACGCTCACCTGTAAGGTCAGAGAATACTTCTTTACGGAAATCAGTTTCGAACAGGTAACCTGAACCAACACCGATACCTAAAGCGATAGCACGGTCTCTTCCTCTGCCTGTAGCATCCTGATGAACTGCAAATGAAGAGTTCAGACCCTTACCTGCAAGGAATAAACGGCGTAATGAAGTTCCTGATCCTTTTGGAGCAACCAGGATTACATCGATATCAGCAGCTGGGATGATTCCTGTTTGTTCTTTGTAAGTGATACCAAATCCGTGAGAAAAGTAAAGCGCTTTTCCCGGAGTTAAGTACTTCTTAATTGTAGGCCAAAGAGCAATCTGACCTGCATCTGATAACAGATACTGAATGATTGTGCCTTTTTCAGCAGCTTCTTCAATTTCAAAAAGAGTTTCTCCCGGTACCCAACCATCAGCGATAGCCTTATCCCATGTTTTTGAGTCTTTACGCTGACCGATAATTACTTTGATACCATTGTCGCGCAGGTTTAATGCCTGTCCCGGGCCCTGAACACCATAGCCAATAATTGCTACGGTTTCATCCTTTAAAATTTCACGAGCCTTGTCTAATGGGAATTCTTCGCGGGTTACTACCTCTTCTATAACCCCGCCGAAATTGATCTTTGCCATATTGTTTTGTTTTTACTTTGTTTTTATTGTTTGTTGAATGTCTGTTAATTTTTTTGATTACATGGTAAATATTCTCTGACCCTTGTTCAGGTATTCATTTTCTGAAGTCTCTTCGCCCGGCTCTGCTCTTTCAAATTCACGCAGTTTGCGGTTAAAGCCATCACTGTGCTTGATAATTGCAACTCTTGCACTGCGAACAAATTCAATCAGTCCGAATGGTTGTAATATTTTGATCAGTGCATCGGTTTCTTCACGATGTCCGGTAGTTTCAAATACGGTATAATCTTTACGGATCACCACCGCTCTTGCACCGTTTTCACGAAGAAGGCGCTCTACACTTGCTTTTTCAGCAATGATATCAGTTGGCACCTTGTAAAGCGCAAGTTCCTGCCAGATCACTTCTTCATTGGTATTATAATATACTTTCAGTACTTCTACCTGCTTTTCAATCTGTCTTGACAGCTTTCTAACCACATCTTCAGTTTCGTTTACCACGATATTGAAGCGGTGAATACTCTCAATTTCTGAAGGAGAAGTATTGAGGCTGTGAACATTGATTTTGCGTCGGGTGAAAATGATCGCGATCCTGCTCAGAAGCCCGATCTGATTTTCAGTGTAAACAGTAATGTTAAACTCCTGTTTACCTGACACTTTTTCTGCATTATTCTGACTGCTCATATTTTATCTTTTTTCGGTTCGGATAATCTATCTGAACGTTTATTATTTCAATCTGATCTCACTTACACTGCAACCCTGTGGTACCATTGGGAATACATTGTTTTCTTTGGTTACCATTACTTCCAGCAGGAATGAACCTTTGGTGTTCAGCATTTCCTCTAATGATGAACTAATATCACCGCGGTTTGAAATGCTCTTTCCTTTGATGCCATAAGCTGCTGCCAATGCCACAAAATCAGGACTTTGAATATCTACAAATGAGTAACGGTGATCATTGAACAGCTCCTGCCATTGTCTAACCATTCCGAGGAAGTTATTATTCAGAATAAGAATCTTTACATCCACTCCATATTGCATGATTGTTCCAAGTTCCTGAAGAGTCATCTGGAATCCGCCATCGCCAATTACGGCGACTACATGTCTGTCGGGCGCACCATATTTTGCACCGATAGCTGCCGGTAAAGCAAAACCCATTGTTCCTAATCCACCACTTGTTACGTTGCTGCGGGTATTATTCAGTTTTGAATATCTGCAGGCAACCATCTGGTGCTGACCAACATCGGTTACTATTACAGCATCGCCACCCGTTAATTCATTTAATTTGTTGATCACTTCACCCATGGTAAGCTCTCCGCTCTGAGGCTCAAGTTCAGCTTTGATCACAGCATCAACTTCCATTTTAGTATACTCCCTGAACTTATTCAGCCAGTCGGTATGCTTTTTCTCTTCAATTAATTCAGTTAAAGCAGGGAGTGTTTCTTTACAATCGCCCCAAACCGGAACAGTGGTCTGTACGTTTTTATCAATTTCGGCCGGGTCAATATCCAGATGGATAACTTTAGCCTGTTTTGCGTATTTATCCAAACGGCCGGTAACCCTGTCGTCGAACCTCATTCCGATTGCGATGAGTACATCACATTCGTTGGTCAGCACATTTGGACCGTAGTTACCATGCATTCCAAGCATTCCTACGTTCAATGGATGGTCTGTAGGAATAGCTCCTGCACCCAACAGGGTCCAGGCAGATGGGATACCGCTTTTCTCAACAAAAGCCTTGAATTCTTTCTCAGCCTCACCAAGAATTACTCCCTGACCGAATAATACAAATGGCTTCTTCGCCTGATTAATCAGCTCAGCAGCCTGTTTGATATATTCTTTACGGATAATCGGTTTCGGACGGTAGCTGCGAATATGATTACATGGAATATAACCGCTGTAATCAAACTTCTGGATCTGAGCATTTTTAGTAATATCTATCAAAACCGGACCCGGTCTTCCGCTGCGTGCAATATAAAATGCCTTGCTGATTACTTCCGGAATTTCGGTAGCATCAGTAACCTGGAAGTTCCACTTGGTTACAGGTGTGGTGATATTGATCACATCGGTTTCCTGAAAAGCATCAGTTCCCAGAAGGTGCGCAAACACCTGCCCGGTGATACATACCAGAGGAGTACTGTCGATCATTGCATCGGCAAGTCCGGTAACAAGGTTAGTTGCTCCGGGACCACTGGTTGCAAATACAACTCCTACTTTACCTGAAGTTCTTGCAAAACCCTGTCCGGCATGAATTCCACCCTGCTCATGTCTTACCAGAATATGATTAAGCTTATCCTTGTAGTCGTATAAGGCATCGTAGATCGGCATGATTGCTCCACCCGGATATCCGAAAATGACTTCAGTACCTTCCGCGATAAGTGCCTCCAAAAGTGCTACAGATCCTGTAACTTCAATCGTCTCTACCCCGCTTGGGTTGCCTATTGCCTGCTGCTCAATTTCCATAATAAAAATTCTTTATGTTAGAATGCTCTGATCGATGATCTGAACATTAATTATTCTTCGTCAGTAACGCAGCCTTTGCTTGCGTTCTTTACCTGTTTAAAATATTTAAATAATACGCCGTTCTTTACCGGAGGTTCAGGCTGATTCCACTCTTTTCTCCTTTGTGCCATCTCCTCATCAGAGATCATCACATTGATAGAGTTTTTGACGGCGCTGATCTCGATAATATCATTGTCTTTCACGAGTCCGATATTTCCACCTTCAAATGCTTCAGGTGTCATATGTCCTACAACAAATCCGTGAGTACCGCCTGAGAAACGTCCGTCGGTAATCAGAGCTACCGAAGCACCCAGTCCGGCACCAAAGATGGCAGAAGTAGGTTTCAGCATTTCAGGCATACCCGGGGCACCTTTCGGACCTACATTACGGATAACTACTACATCTCCGGCTTTAACCTTTCCACTGCTGATACCATGGATCAGTTCAAATTCTCCGTCAAATACACGTGCCGGACCGGTGAATGATTCGCCTTCTTTACCGCTGATCTTTGCAACCGAACCCTCAGGGGCCAGGTTACCATATAACATTTGCAGGTGTCCTGTTTTCTTTACCGGGTTTTCATATGGCAGAATTACGTCCTGAGCACTGAAATCAAGGTCAGCAGCTTCCGCTACGTTCTCTGCAAGAGTTTTTCCTGTTACAGTTAAACAATCGCCATGGATAAGTCCTTTAGATAAAAGATATTTTAATACCGAAGGCATACCACCAATATCATGAACATCTTCCATCATGTATTTACCGCTTGGTTTAAGGTCGGCAATAACAGAAGTTTCATCACTAATCTTCTGGAAATCTGCCAGAGTAAGTTCAATACCTACTGATTTAGCCATTGCAATCAGGTGTAATACCGCATTGGTAGAACCTCCAAGTACCATCACGGTAACCATGGCATTATGAAATGCCTTTCTGGTCATGATATCTCTTGGTTTGATATCCTTTTCAAGCAGAATACGAATATATTTACCGGCCTCCAGACATTCCTTCTTCTTTTCCTCACTCAAAGCAGGGTAGGAGGAGCTGTAAGGTAAGCTCATTCCCATTGCTTCAATGGCCGAAGCCATGGTATTAGCGGTATACATACCACCACAAGCACCAGCACCCGGACAAGCCTGCTTGATGATTCCCTGATAGTCTTCTTCAGCAAGATTGCCGGCAAGTTTCTGACCAAGAGCTTCAAAAGCCGAAACAATATTCAGTGATTGACCTTTATAATGTCCTGAATGGATACTTCCTCCGTAAACCATGATGGCAGGGCGGTTTAAACGTCCCATGGCCATGATGGCACCCGGCATGTTTTTATCACATCCCGGCAAGGCGATTACACCATCATAATAATGTCCGCCACAAACAGTTTCAATCGAGTCGGCGATCAGATCCCTTGATACCAGAGAATAGCGCATTCCTTCTGTACCATTGGTAATACCATCACTGATACCAATGGTATGGAACATTAAGCCTACGAGGTCATTATTCCAGACACCTTTTTTTACTACCTGAGCGAGTTCGTTCAGGTGCATATTACAGGTATTACCATCATAGCCCATACTTACAATTCCGACCTGTGCTTTTGCCAGATCTTCTGTAGTCAGACCGATCCCGTATAACATGGCCTGAGAAGCCGGCTGTGTTGGGTCTTGCGTTACTGTTTTACTGAATTTGTTAAGTGCCATCTGATCTTTTATTTCTTTCCGTTGCCGGTTTGTATTATTTCTGTAATTAAAATTAGGTATCAAAAAAAAAGCCTTTCTTTCAAAGGAAGGCGCCGGATTTTATTTCATGATATATTTAAATCTTACGCCTTTATTTTTGAAATGAGCAGAATGATATTGAGAATGTAAATAATGAAAAGGACTCCCGGAATGGTCAGTTTTTGAGATATAAAATTCAAGGTACCGTTCATTTTTTGGCAGATGTGTTTTCCTTATTTATTTATTTCTCAATTTAAGGTCTTAGCTTTTAAGTATCAATAGCGAGTGTAATTATTTTAAATTAGAATATTATTTTGTTTTAAATAAATATACAGAATTATCTATCGAAAATTTTAAAAATGTATATTTTTAATGCTGAGCTTGTAGACCAAAACGGTTTTTGGTTTTCGGTTCAAAAAATCTGAGGGTCTTCGGAAAGGTTCATTTTCTTCCTGAAATCAGAAAATCATCGAAAAAAAATTAAATTTTCAGGCATAAAAAAACCCTTCAGCTTTCAAGCAGAAGGGTCTTCTTTTTCTGGTATGGTTTAAGACTCCTGCGTTCCTTCTGCCAGTACCATGATGTTATTATTCAGGACCTCAATTACTCCTCCTTTAATGAAGATAGTTTCTTCGGTATTGTCCTGTCTGATAATTACTTTTCCGTCTTCCAGACTTGAAATGATCGGGGCGTGATCCTTCAGAACTTCGAAAGATCCCATTGTTCCCGGAACGGTTACAGATCTTACTTCTCCTTCGAATACTTTTTTATCAGGTGTTAATATTTCTAATTTCATTTTTTTTGCGTATTGTGTAGTGCGTAGTGCGTATTGAGTTTGCTTTCGCTATACTTAATACGCTATACTCAATACTAAATTAAGCGTTTGCTTCAGCTAATAATTTCTTACCTTTTTCGATAGCATCTTCGATGGTACCTACCAGGTTGAATGCTGCTTCAGGATATTCATCCACTTCACCATCCATAATCATATTGAAACCTTTGATAGTATCTTTAATGTCGACCAATACGCCTTTTAATCCGGTGAACTGCTCAGCTACGAAGAATGGCTGGGAAAGGAAACGCTGAACACGACGTGCACGTCCTACTACCAGTTTATCTTCTTCAGATAATTCGTCCATACCAAGGATAGCGATAATATCCTGTAATTCTTTATAACGCTGAAGGATCTCTTTTACTCTTTGTGCAGTTCCGTAGTGCTCATTACCTAAAGTAGCAGCATTCAGGATACGTGATGTAGAATCCAGTGGATCTACTGCAGGGTAAATACCAAGTTCGGCGATCTTACGTGATAATACTGTAGTTGCATCAAGGTGAGCAAAGGTTGTAGCCGGTGCAGGGTCAGTCAAATCATCCGCAGGAACGTAAACAGCCTGTACAGATGTAATTGATCCACGCTTGGTTGAAGTAATCCTTTCCTGCATCAGACCCATCTCAGTTGCCAGAGTTGGCTGGTAACCTACCGCAGATGGCATACGGCCAAGAAGTGCTGATACCTCAGAACCTGCCTGAGTGAAACGGAAGATATTGTCAACGAAGAAAAGAATATCTTTTCCCTGTCCTTCGCCATCACCATCACGGAAATATTCAGCTACTGTAAGACCAGAAAGCGCAACACGTGCACGTGCACCCGGAGGCTCGTTCATTTGTCCGAATACCAGTGTAGCTTTAGAATCAGTTAATGCTTTTTTATCAACAGATGCAAGATCCCATCCGCCTTCTTCCATAGAGTGCTTGAAAGCATCTCCGTAGTTAATAACGCCTGACTCGATGAACTCACGTAAAAGGTCATTTCCTTCACGTGTACGCTCACCAACACCTGCGAATACTGATAAACCTGCATAAGCTTTTGCAATGTTGTTTACCAGCTCCATGATCAATACAGTTTTACCTACACCCGCACCACCGAACAATCCGATCTTACCACCTTTTGCATAAGGCTCAAGCAGGTCGATTACTTTGATACCTGTGAAAAGTACTTCAGTTTCTGTACTTAACTCATCAAATTTAGGAGGGGTGTTGTGGATTGGATAACCATCAGAATTGTCCATAGTGTCAATTCCGTCGATTGCCTGACCTACCACGTTAAACAGACGACCTTTGATTTTATCACCGATCGGCATTTTGATAGGTGCACCGGTATCTATTACAGACATACCACGAACAAGTCCGTCTGTTGAGTCCATCGCAATAGCGCGAACACGGTCTTCTCCAAGATGTTGCTGAACCTCAAGAATGATCTTTTGTCCATTGGATTTTACGATCTCTAATGCATCGTAAATTTTTGGCAAGTGTGCATTTTCAGTGAAGCTGACGTCTACTACAGGTCCGATGATCTGTGCAATTTTTCCGGCGTTTGGCATATAAATTTTGTAAAACTTAATTAAATCAACTATTTAAGCCCGTTTTATAGGGCATTTTTCGGTCTGCAAAAATACTCTTTATCCCCGTAAATCAAATACTTAATTAAAGTTTTTTTATACTATTTTATTCAGAGTATTGAGTAGTGAGTTTTAGTGTTGAGAAGATGAAAATTATTACGGATTACGAATTTTTAATTGCGAATCATTAATAAAGAGTGAAAATTTAACTATTGTAGAATCCCTTATTATGTTTCCGAAAGAATGTCTGTAACGAACTTTTCTAAAGCAAGCCCTCTCCCTTGTTCAGCAAACTCAAAAAATCATCCGTAATTCGTAATTGACAACCCATACTTCACAATAATTTCCCTTCTTAATTAAATCTTCCTTTATTTTGGGGCATGAAAAGAATATTGGTAACCGGTAGTAACGGACTTCTGGGGCAAAAACTAACGGATTTGAGTCTTGCAGATCCGGAGATTGAACTGATTGCTACTTCAACAGGTCCTGACCGGCACCCGGCCAGGGCTGGATATATTTATGAAGAACTGGATGTTTTAGACAAGGTGCGGATTGAGGAACTGGTCGCAAAATATCGTCCCGATGCAATTATTCATACTGCGGCAATGACCAATGTAGATGCCTGCGAAAACGATCATGAGAAATGTTATGCACTCAATGTTGAGTCAGTAAAATACTTTGTTGAGGTTTGCGAGAAGAATGATATTCAGTTAGTTCATTTATCTACTGATTTTATTTTTGACGGGGAGGATGGTCCTTATACTGAAGAAGCAGAGCCCAACCCTTTGAGTTATTACGGTCAGACCAAACTGGAAGCAGAGCAGTTGATTAAAGAATCAAATTGCAGATGGGCTATTCTCAGAACCATTATTGTTTATGGCATAGTGAGCGACATGAGCCGGAGCAATATTGTGCTTTGGGCAAAGGCTGCATTAGAAAAAGGTGAACCGATTAATGTGGTTAACGACCAGTGGCGCATGCCGACATTGGCAGAGGATCTGGCAGAATGCTGCTTGCTTGCTGTGAAGAATAATGCCCGGGGAGTTTTCAATGCTTCGGGTAAAGACCTGATGAGTATCATTGAAATTGTTCAGCGGGTTGCAGATTACTGGAATCTGGATAAGTCGCTTATTCGTCCTATCTCGGCAGACACTCTCAATCAGGCTGCAAAGAGACCTAAAAAAACCGGTTTTATTCTGGATAAAACAATCCGTGTTCTGGGATATCAGCCGCACAGTTTTGAAGAAGGTATAGCTATTATGGAAAAGCAATTGCTGGAGCGTAATGCCTGAAAGTCCATATTTGTAGCTTAATTGTCATGATTTAAAACCGCATTAAGGTGGCTGACCTAAAAAGATATCTTTGCCGAAAAATAGATTTATGGCATTATTAACAGGACAAGAAGCACCGGAGTTTACTTTATTCAGTTCAGATCTTAAGGAAATTTCATTAAGCGATTTTAAAGGCAGGAAAGTAGTTATTCATTTCTTCCCAATGGCATTTACCGGAGTGTGTACTACTCAGTTATGTACCATGCGTGATACTTTTGGTTTTTATGAAGATATCAATGCGCAGGTGCTGGCTATTTCAGTAGATTCTCCGTTTACACTGGCAAAATATAAAGAGGAAAACAATTATCAGTTCCCGCTCCTGTCGGATTTTAATAAAGAGGTATCAGAAGCTTACGGAGCATATTATGATGAGTTTGTATTCAATTTAAAGGGAGTTGCAAAAAGATCAGCTTTTGTTTTGGATGAGAATCATGATATTATTTATGCTGAGGTACTTGAGTCTGCAGGAGATCTGCCTGATTTCGATGCAATCCGCAAAGTTTTGAGTTAATTTTAGCTCTGATTTTTAAGGGATTGTGAGAATTTTCAAAAAAACTATGTTAGTTTGAAAAGAAAGCATATTTTTGCAGTCCGTTAAAAAAGGCATCTGTAGCTTAATTGGATAGAGCACCTGACTACGGATCAGGAGGTTAGGGGTTCGACTCCCTTCAGATGCACTCAATAAAAGCCTTTTCGTAATTCAAGCGAAAAGGCTTTTACATTTTATTACATATTTCTGCTCCAAATAAACTAATTTAGCCGCAGAAAATAATTTAATATTCGAATGCTGAACTTAGTATTGTTTGGCCCTCCGGGAGCTGGTAAAGGAACACAATCCGAAAAATTAATTGAAAAGTATCAATTAGTTCATTTGTCAACAGGTGATATTTTAAGATCCG
The DNA here is from genome assembly GCF_029360775.1 of Daejeonella sp. H1SJ63. Classification (GTDB taxonomy): domain Bacteria; phylum Bacteroidota; class Bacteroidia; order Sphingobacteriales; family Sphingobacteriaceae; genus Daejeonella. Next base: position 38,192 of record NZ_JARKMZ010000010.1, read on the forward strand.
AAATTTCCAATGGTACTGCCTTAGGTCTGGAAGCGAAAAAGCTGATGGATCAGGGCGTTCTTGTTCCTGATGAAGTGGTGATCGGTATGATCAGTAATAAGCTGGATGCCAATAAGGATGCCAGGGGTTTTATTTTTGACGGATTTCCCCGTACAGTTGCTCAGGCTGAAGCTCTTGACAGCTTGCTGACTTCAAAATCTTCTGCCATTTCAGGTATGATAGCATTGGTGGTTGAGCCTGTAGAGCTTGAAAAACGTTTATTGCTGAGAGGAAAAGATTCAGGTCGCCCTGATGATGCAAATCCTGAGATCATTCGCAAGCGTATTTCTGAGTATAATTCAAAAACTGCTCCGGTAGCTAATTATTATAAAGACCAGAATAAATTAACAAGTATTAATGGTATCGGTTCAATTGATGAAATATTTTCATCGATATGTGCGGTAATGGATACCTATTAATCCGGGTTAAATCAATTTTAATTCTGAGATCAATAAAAAACCTTTAGGGGATTTTGTTCTCTGTAAATTATCGCCATGTCTCAGAGCTCAAATTTTGTTGATTACGTAAAAATTTGCTGCCGTTCAGGTAACGGCGGAGCCGGGTCTTCGCATCTTCACCGTGATATTTTAACATCCAAAGGTGGTCCGGATGGCGGGGATGGCGGACGTGGTGGTCATATTATATTGAAGGGGAGCAGCCAGCTCTGGACTTTACTGCATCTTAAATACAGGAAACATATTATTGCTGAAAGCGGACTTCCCGGTTCCAGCGGACAAAAATCAGGCAGGACCGGTAAGGATGAGATACTGGAGGTTCCGCTTGGAACTATTGCGCGAAATGCTGAAACCGGTGAGGTTTTATTTGAGATTACCCATGATGGTGAAACCAAAATATTAACTGCAGGCGGCCGCGGGGGATTGGGTAACTGGCATTTCAAAACTTCAACCAAGCAAACTCCCAGATTTGCTCAGCCCGGTGAATCCGGTAAAGAAGAGTGGATGGTGCTGGAGCTAAAAATTCTGGCAGATGTGGGTCTGGTAGGTTTTCCGAATGCCGGTAAATCTACTTTACTCTCGGTTGTTTCTGCTGCCAAACCCGAAATTGCTGATTATGCCTTTACTACTTTAGTTCCTAATCTGGGCATAGTATCGTATCGTGATAACCGTTCTTTTGTAATGGCAGATATTCCGGGAATTATAGAAGGTGCCTCTAAAGGGAAAGGCCTTGGTATTCGTTTCCTGAGGCATATTGAGCGTAACTCAGTTCTCTTGTTTCTTGTTCCGGCAGATACTAACCGAAGTATTAAGGAAGAGTATGAAATTCTTCTGAACGAGCTGGAACAGTATAATCCTGAACTGATGCATAAGCCACGTATCCTTGCAGTAAGTAAATCTGATATGCTGGATGATGAGCTAATGGCCGAAATGAAGAAGGAATTACCCTCAGTACCCTGCGTGTTTATTTCCTCCGTTGCGCAAAAGGGAATACTTGAGCTGAAGGATATGCTTTGGAAGGCGATTAACGAGCAAACTGCTTAGTCTTTTCAGATAATATTCATTCAGCATAATATTAAATACTTTCATCTTTAGTTTAATCTCTTTCGATACCATTGAGTGTTGATCAGGTGTTAATAGTACTGTCTGATGTGCTTAAACCTGATTGAAGCGGATACCGGCCTGTGCTTAAGGCTGGTGCAGTATGCGCGGAAAGCGGGACTTCCGTTAAAAAGGAGCAGAACAGCAGGTTTTCAAACGATGGAAACTTTAAACAAACCATCGCTGGGAAACATTTTAAGCCCTAACATTCAATGTTGTACTAATACAGAACACATATAATTTATGACTATAAGGATGAATTTTCCTTATTTCTTTGAGCTTTTCAAAATTTTACAAGCGCTTTTCATTCATTTGAATAACTTTGGATTAATATCATCAAAATATGAAAGTAGCTATTAACGGTTTTGGTCGTATCGGAAGGATTACATTGAGAGCATTGCTTGAAAAGGAGGGTGTGGAGGTGCTGGCGATTAATGATCTTTCAGATACCCAAACTCTTGCTCATCTGTTCAAATATGATTCTGTACACAGAGGTTTTAAAGGAACTGTAAGTGCAGAAGGCGGACATTTGCTTGTTAATGGTAATCCTGTTCATGTTTTTGCTGAAAAGGATCCCTCAATGCTTCCCTGGGGAGAGCTGGGGATAGATATCGTGATCGAATCGACCGGTAAGTTTACAAATACTGAAGGGGCAGAGCTTCATCTGAAGGCAGGAGCGAAGCAGGTCATTATTTCTGCACCTCCATCTGACAGGGAAATCCCGACCGTGGTTCTTGGAATTAATGAGGGTGAGGTTGATATGCATTCACCCATTCTTTCAAATGCGTCGTGTACGACCAATAATGTGGCGGCGATGGTTAAGGTTCTGGAAGATAACTGGGGAATTGTGGATGGTTACATTACTACGGTACATTCCATGACAGGAGATCAGAACCTGCATGATGCCCCTCATAAAGATCTGAGAAGGGCGAGGGCGGCATCGGCATCCATCATTCCAACTACTACCGGTGCGGCAAAGGCTATTACCAATATATTTCCTCACCTGGAGGGTAAACTGGGTGGCGCAGGCATAAGGGTGCCGGTTCTGAACGGATCGCTGACCGATTTTACATGTAACCTGAAGAAAAAGGCAAGTACAGAAGAAATTAATAAGGCATTTAAGGAGGCTTCAGAAGGTTATTTAAAGGGTATTCTGGAGTATACTTCTGATCCTATCGTTTCTGTAGATATTCTTGATAATCCGCATTCCTGTATTTTTGATGCAGAGCTTACTTCAATTGTTGGCGAGCTGGTGAAAGTAGTGGGATGGTATGATAATGAATCAGGCTATTCTAACAGGCTTGCAGATCTGGTGGTTAAAATTGCAGCACTCAGGAAATGATCCGCTTTATCAGTACTGAAGATACTCTGGCACTGCGAAGTCTGGTTTTACGAGAAGGAGCAGATTCTGAATTGTGCCGTTTTGATGGTGATGATGATGAGTTTTCATTTCATCTGGGCTATTACCGGGATGAAGAACTGATTTGTATTGCAAGTTTTCATAAACAGGGACGCGAAGGTTTTGAAGGTACGGGGTATCAGCTGAGAGGAATGGCAACAATGCCTGAATTTCAGGGGAAAGGCACAGGTAATCAATTGCTCAATTTTGCAATTATTTACCTTCGCGGAATAAAAGCAAACTATCTTTGGTGCAATGCCCGCAGGGTAGCATTCCGTTTTTATCTCTCGCTTGGATTTGAATTTATTTCAGATGAGTTTGAGATGGCAGGAATTGGCCCTCACCGGGCGATGTACTTAAAGATCCAATAATTGAATATAGAACGACGATATGAATACAATAGATAATTTAAATTTTTCAGGAAAAAGAGCACTCATCCGTGTAGATTTTAATGTTCCGCTGGATGCAGAATTCAATATTACAGACGATAATCGTATGGTTGGAGCTGTTCCAACTATTCAAAAGATTTTGAATGACGGGGGATCAGTTATTTTGATGTCGCACCTGGGAAGACCAAAAGATGGTCCGACCGATAACTATTCACTGAAACATCTGGTTAAGCATCTTTCTGCATTGCTGGGTAAAGATGTTCAGTTTGCTTCCGATTGTATTGGTGAGGATGCACTGGCTAAGTCAAAGGCTCTGAAAGGCGGAGAAGTATTATTGCTTGAAAACCTTCGTTTTTACAAGGAAGAAGAAAAGGGTGATGAGACTTTTGCTTCAAAGCTTGCTGCATTAGGGGATGTTTATGTGAACGATGCTTTCGGAACAGCACATCGCGCTCATGCTTCTACAGCCATTATAGCTAAATTCTTCCCGGGGGCTAAATATTTCGGGTATCTGATGGCCGGAGAGCTTGCCAATGCCGAGAAGATCCTGAATCATGCCGACAGACCTTTCACTGCTATTATGGGTGGAGCAAAGGTTTCTGATAAGATCCTTCTGATTGAGAAATTACTTGAAAAGGTTGATAATCTGATTATTGGTGGCGGTATGGCTTATACTTTTGCCAGAGCACAAGGCGGACAGATCGGAACATCTCTTTGTGAAAATGATAAACTTGATCTTGCACTTGCGCTGATTGAAAAAGCAAAGGCAAAGAACGTGAATCTGCTTTTGCCGGTCGATACCACCATTGCAGATGCTTTTTCTCCTGATGCTAAAACTGCTTATGCAAAGTTTGGAGATATTCAAAGCGATTGGATGGGACTGGATATCGGTCCGGAAACGGCAAAGCTATTTGCTGCAGTGATCAAAAATTCGAAAACTGTTCTGTGGAATGGTCCGATGGGGGTTTTTGAAATGGAAAAATTTGAAGTGGGAACCAGGGCTATTGCAGAAGCCGTTGTTGAAGCAACGCAGAGCGGTGCATTTTCGTTGATTGGAGGTGGCGATTCTGCTGCTGCTGTATCTAAATTCGGGTTGGAAGATCAGGTAAGCTATGTTTCTACAGGTGGTGGAGCATTGCTTGAATATATGGAGGGTAAGGAATTGCCGGGGGTGAAGGCGATAAATTCATAGAAGGTTTAACAGGTAATTATAATCCTGATTTACTTTTTAGTATATCGAGTCTGAAGACTCTTGCTCATTTAATTTTCCGGAGAGACGCTTTGCTTAACTCTCCGGAAAGTTTGCCTTTACTCCCTGTTGGCTATCTTATTTGTTCTTCAATGCCGCACAACCATCGGGCTCAATCGTATAGGCAGTCGTAACTATTTTCCAGCCATCATTTGTTTTAAGCATAGTAAATAAATCTACTCCACAGTGAGAGAATTTGCCGCTAATGCCTAAAGTATAGGGTATCCAGGCCATGGCAATCCGGTTATGGATTTTTATTTCTGAAGAAAGTATTTTTTCCTGTATCACCCTTGCCGGATTGATGAAGGTTTTCAGCCTGTCGCGAAACTGCCCCATAGTATATTTTACATTATTGTCTTGCTCAGAAATTGCCCATAGTTGTCCCTCAGGCAATAAGATTGATTTAAAAAGCACCGTATCCTGAGTTTCGAGTGCATCAAAAAATTGCTGCACTTTCAACAGAATTTCTTTCTCTTCAGGCTTGTGCTTCTTTTGGGCAAATGAATTAATGCTGATTGTCAACAGGATAAAGAAGAATAGGTTTTTCATGATCGGTCTTTAAATTTTAAGATTGGCCAAATTGTCCATTATTTTGTCCACCTGTGTAATTGATAGGCAATGTTCATCAGTAAATGCTGAATTATGAACAGCATTAATGCCAGAAGATAAGCCAGTCGAATTTTTGATTGTTTATCCTCCGGTAATAATAGAATGAGTACAATTTCAATGATAAAATCCTGTTTAATAAAACCTTGAGCCAATAATTATAATATCCAGCCTGCTACTTCAATTTGGGAAGTGCCAGGTTATTCAATACACTCTTTTGTGCCAAAGTTGCTTCTACTTCTTCCAGCTTTCGCGGAGCGGCGATGGATAAATTTTCATATCCATTTTTACGAATAAGCAGATCGTCTTCTATCCTGACGGCAATATCCCACCATTTAGGGTCGCATGGACTGCCTTTCGGGATGTAAATGCCGGGTTCTACCGTGATCAGCATGTTTTCTTTCAGTATCGGATCAACGAATTTGTCATGTACATCCAGGCCAAGGTGATGAGAAACCCCATGAATATAATAGCGTGAAACATCTTTCTTATCTTTGATGATACCCAGTTCGAGCAGTCCCTGAGCAAGCACATCAGTAGTTTTTACATTCAGATCCCGGAATGCGGTACCTTCCTTAACAATTTTAAAAACCTCTTCCTGTGCTTTATAAACCAGCTGGTAGATTGCTTTTTGCTCTGCCGTAAATTTCCCGTTGGCCGGAACAGTACGTGTAATATCTGCAGAATAGCCATGATACTCTGAACCTACATCCATCAAAACCAGTTTATTGTCTACTTTGGTTGCATTATTTTCAATATAATGAAGTATGCAGCCATTGGATCCTGCACCTACAATTGGAGGATAACCTTCATCCATCGCACCATAGCGTTTATGAACATAATGAAATATCCCTGTAAGCTCTGACTCAGACATGGCAGGCGTGACAGCTTTCATCACTTCTTTATGGGCGATGGACGATAGTTCAATAGATTTTCTAAGCAATACCAGTTCTTCCGGAGTTTTGATCTCACGCAATGCACCCATGATATTATTATAGTCAAATGCCGGAGAGCCATTCTTCCGGATCTTTTCCTGTATCAGGCTGAGAGTTTCTGAGTTGGGATTGCTGATCAGTTCATTCAGTATCGGGTCGTTTTTGAACTCAGCATCTCCGGTATTGGCCATGCCCGACTTTATCCGGTTAACTCTTCCCTGCAGATTGGAAGCTGAGGTGCTGTTAAGAAGAATGCTATAGTTTTGAATAATATTTTTGTTTTCCTGCCTGCTGATTTTTGCCTTTTCACTGAAGCTGTTAATCAGAGTTTGTAAAGTTCCTTTGCCTGCATCATCAGGGAAATAGTCGTAAATGATCTTGCTGAACTTAGTAAAGTCGATATCGAAAGATCTGAATTGATCGCTGGTATAGACCTGCTCAAAACCAAGTTCTTTTCTTACTCCTTCGGCACCAAGTCGTCTGCCGGTCCACTGTTCCATTAGTGCATCCCTCTTTCTTGCAAAAAACAATTCATTATAGCTCAGGTCGCCATTCTGCTGTTTATTTTTGAAGATGATCAGTAAAGCATCAGGCTCTTTGTAACCACTCAGGTAATACAGATCAGGGTTGGGGTGGTAGCTGTATGTTACGTCATTGGAAAATACCCGTTCCGGAAAAGAGAAAATCACGGCAACTGAATTTTCAGGCATTTTCTGGCGAAATGCCTCTCTTCTGCCTGCGTGGAATTCTTTTGTCAGGAAGTCGGTTGGAAGATTATCCTGGGCGATTGCGCATATAGAAATTATTGAAAGACAGTAGCTTAGCAGTATTTTATACATGAAAGAAATATTTTTAATGGTTAGGGATAGTCAGATTCTTTGCAGAAGAATTGGTTAATTATTTTCGAATTTAAATATTTTATTTTTTATAAAATCGGTTTTTTCGGTGAATCAGGACTAAAACTCTCTGTAAAATTGAGTTACACTCAGTAAAGTTAAGATTTTGCAGGATAGTCTAAGATTTGCTTTTTGCCTGTTTAATCGCAATAAGTGCAAGTAAAAAACTTCCCACAGAGCTTGCGATTAATGTGGTAAGAATAACCGGGAGATCTTTTTCCAGGAAGACTTTCAGCTGACCTGCGAAGGCAATACTTAAAATGATAAAGGCGATTGATGGACCTGATATCCATAGTCCCCAGCGCCATGATTCTTTTGGCCAAAAATATCCGAATATCCCGCCAAGTAAAAGGCAGATCATGGCAAAAGTATAAGGTGCAGGCTCAAGATATGCAGTTAGCGGCAGGAAAAAGCCTGCAATTATTGCCAAAGAATAGGAAAGTTTTGAATAGCCGGTTTTCATCTGTTTATTTTTCTTGTTTTTAATCCCGCGCGTGCGCGATGGGGCCTTTGATGATTAAAAAAATCTTTGCTCTGTGTGCTTAATGATTATTTTAATCATGTAGGGTTCATTTGATCAGGTCTGGTATTCGTTGAAATTTATTTTGTTTTTTCAGGCAGTAAAGCCTTTTTTATCAGATAATGTAATTGTACCAGTCCGCTTTCAAATGCCTCAGCTGACTCAAGTTTTAATTTTTCTTCAGGTATTCCTTCCCTAAACAATTTTGTACCTCTACCCAGCAACACGGGGATGATGGAAAGGATCACCTCATCAATCAGGTTTTGTCTGAGCAACTCGTTTACAATCTCAGCTCCTCCATCAACGAAAATATTTTTCCCCGCTTTTTGCTTTAGTCTCAGGATAAGTTCCTTCAGATCGCCCGTGTAAAATATGGTATTCCCCTCTGGTGGTCTGGCAGTTCTTGTAATGACATAACTTTCCTTGTCTGCATGAACAAATTCAGGAGCCTGGTTTATTACCCAGTCATAGGTTTTTCTTCCTATAATAATGGTATCTACAGTCTGAATAAATTGGCTGTATCCATAGTCTTCGCCTTCTTTTTCAACCATTGAGAGAAAGCTTAAATCATCATCGGGTTTGGCAATATAAGCGTCTAAACTTGATGCGATATAAAGAATTACTTTTCGGTTTTGTTGTGCTGCAGACATTGGCTTTATCTAATAAATATACAAAGAGTAGCAATAAATATGCAGTAAATATGCAGCGATCCGGACTGTAAGATATGGATACAGAAGAATTGGTCTGTTCAAAGTTCAAAAAGAAGCGAAGACTTCTTTTTGAACTTTTTCATGAAACCGGATCCTTATTAAGTTCTGGAACTCAGATATTGATCCAGATTCTCCATAGCCATGGTCATGCCTTCTTTAAAGCCCATTTGTATGGTTGTTTCCAATTGTGCAAGATCCGGGAAGCGAATCTGATAATTGACCAGTGTTTTTTCGCCCTTGTCTGTAAAATTTACTTCCCATTGCGATTGCGGCAGTTCTTTGTTTACATTGCCGTTTTCATCAGCGAATGCATCCAGCCCGCTGTATTGTTTTTGTACCTGTATTTTCAGGTAATCGGCCCAGCACCAGTGTACTTCACCCTCAGGACCAATCATAGCATAATGCCAGTGACCGCCTTCCCTGAAGTCCATACTCTTTGTTTTGGTTTTCCATGGCTTTGGTGCCCACCACTGATCCATGATTTCGCTTTTGGTGTAAGCATCCCAAACCAGTGGAAGTTCGGCTGCAAATTCTCTTTTGATGGTAATTGTGTTACTATTCTTATCGACTGTAAAGTCAAACATCAGATTGTGGCCCATGTTTTTCTTTTTTAAGGGTTAATAATACCTGGTCAAGCTCATTGAAGCGGTTTTCCCAGATTGATTTAAATTGTTCCAGCCATTGATCGATTTCTTTCATTTTACTCACTTCAAGCTGGTAATATATTTCCCTGCCCTGCTGTTGTTGTTTAACCAGCCGGCATTCGCTTAGTATTTTCAGATGCTTGGATACGGCCTGTCTGCTGGTGTCAAAGTGCTCGGCAATTGCATTGGGTGTCATGGCCTGTAATGCAATTAAGCCAATTATTGCCCTTCGTGTTGGATCTGCAATGGCCTGGAAAATATCTCTTCTCATGGAAATAGTTCAATATATGAAACTGTTTGGTTGCGTAAATATATATGCTACCATTTAGTTTCGCAAATTTATTTCAAAATATGTTTTAGGTTATTTCAAAATCCGGCTATAATCCTCATTCAAAAAGATTTTAGAGACGGAGGCTTTGGATTTAATTTAAGCGATAAACTCTGCTTTTGCTGAATAGGTTTCAGTACTGCTGCATTAATTTGTCATACATATTTTTTATCTGGAGGTCTGCAAAGCCATAAATTCCTTCTTTTGCTGAGAATTCGGCAAAAACTTCATGGAATTCTTTTGAGTGGGTGTTGATTAGTTCTTTTACCAGTTTCTCGGGTCTTCCCGGGTTTCCATCGCCCGGAAATCTGTCGCAATGTGCCTGACAGACTTCCTTCAAATGCTCAAAGCAGGCAGACTGATATTCAGAGAGCTCTTTCAGCTTATTTAAATCGCCGTTTTGATAGGCAGTCCACAAATTTTTACCTGATTCAATATCCAGAGGAGTAAATGGAATTTTCGCGGCATAGCTTTGCTCAAGTCGTTCAGTGTTTGCTGTTCCAAAACCCTTCCATAGGTCGGCTTTATTTTCGATTGCCGGAAAAACCCTGAACAGCTTCAAGCCGGGCCTGTTTGAGAGCATGGAGAGTATAAACCACATGTTTGTCTGACAGAACAAATCGTTTTCAAACCAAAGACATACTTCAGAATAATCAGGCAGGTCATCTGTTTTCTTCAGTTCAGTTACTGTTTTACTGAAATAATCTGCCACAGATACATTGAATGACTCTGCAATAAATTTTGCTCTGATATCCCAAAATTCGTTGGGATTTGTGGCGATTAACGGTCCCTCGATCAGACATTCCCTGCAAACAATAAAGTCATGATTAATTTTGGTATGTCTTAGTTGCTCTGCAAGGCAATCTCCATTTAAGATATGATAGGCTGGCATAAAATTTCTGATATTTTCAGTTCAGGCTAAAAGCTATTTCCCGCAGATTGGACTTATCTATTCCGGCTTTCTGATTTCGATAACTACATTTCCTTTTTTATGTCCGCTTTCAGCGTAGCGATGGGCATCAGCAATTTCCCCAAGACTATAGATTTTATCAATCACCGGTTTGAGATGGCCGTTTGCCATCAGGTTTTGAATATACCTGATTTCTTCCGGCTTTTCTACCGCCATGCCTGAGATTACTTTGTATTTAGCACTGATATTAGTCAGTATGCCTCGAAGAGTTTCCGAAATTCCTGCAGAGCCCAGAATCAGTATACCTTTCGCTTTAAGGCATTTAATGCTTTTTGCAAAGGATAGTTTGTTTACTGTTTCAAAAATAATATCATACTTCTTGCTTCCCGATGTAAAGTCTTCTATAGTATAATCAATATGGTGATCAGCTCCGATTGCCATTACGAGATCTTTATTGGACAGGCTGCAAACCGCAGTAACTTCTGCGCCAAAATATTTTGCCAGTTGTATAGCTGCAGTTCCCAATGCGCCGGATGCTCCATAAATTAATATGCTTTGACCCTTTTGGATATTGGCTTTTCGTAAAAAATGCAGGGAGGCAGTAGCACCAAAGGGGATGGATGCAGCTTCGTTGAATGAGATATGATGAGGGATTAAAGCGATAGGGCCGTTTTCGGCTACACAAACATACTCAGCATAGGTGCCCATTGCCATTCCAGTCATTCCGAATACCCTGTCGCCGGGTTTAAAGCCCGTTGTTTTTTTGCCGGCCTGCTCTACAATACCTGCAAATACAACACCCAGAATTTGTTTGCTCTTTCGCGGATTGAACAAACCAAATACAAGCCTGACAGCAAAAGGGTCGGGCTTTCGTAACCTCCAGTCGGCTGAATTTACAGAAGCAGCATAGTTCCTGATCAGAATTTGGTCTTTCTTTGGTGCAGGTTTGCTAAGTTCTTCAATCTGAAGTACTTCAGGTGGTCCGTATTTTTTGAAAACTGCGGCTTTCATATTTATACAAGGTTATTTTTGGACTCTGAGAATTTATTTGGAAGTATTTCAATTGGACAAAGTTTTGCCCGATTTGTTTCACTTCCGGAATGGCAGGAATAAAATGAGCTGGAATCAGTAATAAAGAAGATCAGACGACGGATAGTCCATTTTCTTTTACGTATCTCCAATTAGCTGCAGTTATTATTTCTGATTTTTTAAATCCTTCCTGAATCAGTCTGCTGATTAAAGCTTATCTGATCATTTTTCATCTTAAGGTGGGAAATCCAAAGCCCTGATTATCCGCTAAGTGGGAGAAAAATAAGTCCGAAAACTGTGGAAAACTTTTTTTGTGGGAGATAGTGGTAAAAAGTGGTAAGTTATTTACTTTTACAATTGAATTATAGAGTAAATACCCATAATGTCACATTTCTTAGGAGAATTTGATTGTAAACTTGACGCTAAAGGCCGGATGATGATACCATCCAGTCTGAAGAAGCAGCTTCCCGAAGCTGAGCGTGAGGGGCTTGTGATCAATCGTGGCTTCGAGAAAAATCTGGTGATCTACACCAAAAAGGAATGGGACTGCATTACGGAAGAGTTGAGTAAACTCAATCCGTATGAGAAAAAAAGCCGTGAGTTTATTCGCTATTTCACGCGTGGTGCGACAGAGTTGTCGCTGGATGCCGCAAATCGTATTCTTTTCCCGAAATCGTTGATGGATTACGCAGGAATTACCGGAGAGGTGGTTCTGGCCTGTCAGCTGAATAAGATAGAAGTTTGGGCAAAAGATGCTTATGATGCTCAGATGGACAATGAGCCCGAAAACTTCGCCAATCTGGCAGAAGAGGTAATGGGTAGTCTGGGAAGGAGGACTAATGACTGAATATCACAATCCGGTGATGCTGCAGGAATGTATTGAGGGTTTGAATATCAAGCCTGACGGAGTGTATGTTGATGTGACATTCGGTGGTGGAGGTCATTCGCGTGAAATTCTAAAACATTTGGGGCCAAAAGGCCGCTTGCTGGCATTCGACCAGGATGCTGATGCTCAAAAAAATATACCCAAAGATGATCGATTAACCTTTATTGATCAGAACTTCCGCTACCTCAAAAATAACTGCCGTTTGCAGGGCGCCATTTCTGCCGACGGTATTCTGGCTGATCTGGGTGTTTCATCGCATCAGTTTGATCAGCCGGAACGGGGGTTCTCTATTCGTTTTGATGCTGAATTGGATATGCGAATGGATCAGGCGGGTTTACTTACTGCAAAAGAAGTGGTAAATACTTATAGTGAAGAGCAGCTACATCGCATTTTTGGGATTTATGGTGAGATAAAGAATGCCAAAACCCTGGCGCATACGCTTGTAACTCAGCGCTTGAACAGGCCGGTTGAAACTGTTCAGGATCTTAAAAATGCTATTGCCAGGCTTATTCCGAAAGGTAAAGAGAATAAATATCTGGCCCAGGTATTTCAGGCTCTGCGTATTGAAGTGAATCAGGAGCTGGAAGCCCTGAAGGAGTTTTTAGAGCAGACAGTGGATGTGCTAAAGCCTGAGGGACGTTTGGTAGTGATGTCTTATCATTCGCTTGAAGACAGGCTGGTGAAGAATTTTATTGCCAGGGGTAAGTTTCATGGCGAGGTGGAAAAAGATTTTTTCGGAAATCAGATCAAGCCATTCGAAAGTCTGACGCGTAAGGCGATAGTGGCTTCTGATGCGGAGATTAAAATGAATAACCGGGCACGCAGTGCCAAGCTTAGGATAGCAGTTAAAAACTAGTTTTTAAGGCTTGAATATGAATAACCAGTTCAGAAAACCAAAAGAGGAAGAGCATATTGAAGAAGAGGTTTTGCCTGAAGTGAATGAGAAGGCAGAGAGTCCACGGAATTTCTTCACCATTCTGTTCACTGAGGGGGTGATCTCGAAGCAGGCGGCAACAGAAATGCTTCCCTTTATCATATTTATTGCATTTCTGTGCATGATTTATATCGGTAACCGTCATTTCGCAGAGAATAATATCCGTGATATTGATAAGCTAAGTAAGGAAGTGAAAGAACTGAGCTGGGACTTTAAAACCTTAAAGGCTGATCTGATGCTGAAAAGCACGCGGACAGAGGTTGCAAAAGAGGTGGATACATTAGGGCTTATTGAGCCTAACGAACCTCCCAAAAAGATTTTAGTAAATGTTGATGAATTAAAATAGGGTCAATTGGTTTTGAGTATCAGGATATGAGTATCAAGTGCGTACGTGACATAAACAGCTTTATTTAAACAATATTAGGCATCTGGCCGACACAGACAACACATAACAGACAACAGATTACAGACAATACATTGAATATCAGAACTGACATATTGCTCCGAGTGTACATCGCCTTTGGCCTGATTGTACTTTTGGCCTTTGCGGTATTGTTCAAATTGTTTCATGTACAGTTTGTAGAAGGCGGGAAATGGCGGGATATGGCCGATAGCCTTTCTACCCGTTTTGCGAATGTGGAGGCTGCAAGAGGTAATATTTATTCTGTGGATGGCAGCTTGCTTGCTACTTCGGTACCTGAATATGAAGTTCGCATGGATATGCTTGCCGGAGGTATCGAAAAGGATGATGTATTCTATGAGAAGGTAGATTCTCTGGCCGCGAAATTATCATCCTATTTCGGGGATAAATCAACAAAGCAATATTCACGTATGTTGCGTGAGGCCCGTGGCGACAGTGCCCGTTATCTGCTTTTGAAGCGGAATGTGACTCATCAGGAATTGAAGGAAATCCGTAAGTTTCCAATCTTTAATTTAGGGCGTTACAAAGGCGGACTGATCTCTGTTCAGCAGAACAAGCGAATTTTGCCATTTCAAACGCTGGCTCAGCGTACCATTGGGTATAAAAATAAGAACGTGCAGCCTGTGGGTCTCGAAGGGGCTTATGGCTCATATATCGATGGTGAGAGTGGTAAGAGATTAATGCAGCGAATTGCCGGAGGAGTGTGGATGCCTGTAAATCAGGATATTGAAATTGCTCCGAAAGAAGGGGCTGATATTATTGCTACGATTGATATTAATATGCAGGATGTTGCTCAAAGGGCCCTGAGAAAGCAGCTGATTGCCAGTGATGCTGATCATGGTTGTGTAATCCTGATGGAAGTTGCAACCGGAGAAATCCGTGCGATAGCCAATTTTAGCAAAGTTAATGCAGGGGAGTACAAGGAACAGTTCAATTATGCCATTGCTGCCAGCCAGGATCCGGGTTCTACTTTCAAGCTGGCTTCTTATATGGCTTTACTTGAAGATAACAAGGTAGATACCAATACCATGGTGGCCACCGGCGACGGAACTTACCGTATCCCGGGGCATACCATTCGCGATTCTCATGGAGGCATAGGCACGGTTACCGTAAAAAGGGCATTTGAAGAATCGTCGAACGTGGCAATTGCCAAAATGATTAATGAGGCTTATCAGAATGATCAGGGTAAATTTTCTGAACATCTGTATGAATGGGGATTGAACAAAAAATTAGATCTGCAGATTCCGGGTGAAGGTAAACCGGTGATCAAGAATCCTGAAAACCGGAGCTGGAATAAGAAGCAGTCGCTGCCTCAGATGGCTTACGGATATGAGATGCAGGTAACACCATTACAAATGCTTGCTTTATATAATGCTGTGGCCAATGACGGTAAATATATTGCTCCGATTTTTGTTCGTGAGATTCGTCGCCTTGGAAATACTGTTGAGCGTTTTAATGCCCGCGTGATCAATGAAAAAATTGTTTCTGATGAGACTCTGAAGAAGGCGCAGGCTCTGCTGGAGGGTGTGGTAACAGAAGGTACAGGTAAAGGATTGGCTTCTCCGCTATATAAAATTGCCGGTAAAACCGGTACTGCACAGGTTGCTGATGCAAACAAAGGTTACAGGGTGGATAAGAAGTATCAGGCTTCTTTCTGTGGTTATTTCCCTGCTGATAATCCAAAGTATTCACTGATTGTGGTAGTAAATAATCCACGCAAAGGAACCTATTACGCAGCTTCCGTTGCTGGTCCGGTGTTTCGTGAGATTGCCGACCGCGTTTATACCAGCGATGTGAATATGTATGATCCGTTGAAAGAACAAAAGTTTACAGGAAGCTTAAAAATGCCTGCAGCTAAGGCCGGTGAAAAAAAGGCTACCCAAAGCGTTTATAAAGCATTTGGTATTAAGGCATTATTTGCTGCCAATTCTGAATATGTAAGTCTGGATACCAATAAAGGTGTTGCAAACAGAGAAGTTAAGATCATTGAGGGTACAGTGCCTGATGTGAGCGGAATGGGGCTCAGGGATGCGCTGTATGTGCTTGGCAATTCAGGTCTGAAGGCTATGGTGCGCGGCAGCGGTAAAGTAATTAAACAATCTTTAGAAGCAGGAACAAGGGTAGCAAAAGGTTATCCGATAGTACTGGAACTGGAATAATGAAGATACTCAAAGACATATTGTACGGTGTTTCGCTCAGGAAAGTGGTGGGAACTACTGATGCTGAGATTTCGGCGCTATGTTTTGACTCGCGCAAAGCAGTGCCTGGCGTATTGTTTTTTGCCATCAGAGGCACAGAATCTGACGGACACGCTTTTATAGGAAAGGCAATTGAACTGGGAGCTTCAGCAATTATATGCGAAGAATTCCCTGCGGATTTACATGATGGTATTAGTTATTTCATGGTTGAGAATGCGGCAAAAGCCCTGGGTATTGCTGCAGCGAACTTTTATGACAGGCCATCTGAAAAGCTGAAGCTGGTAGGGGTAACCGGAACCAACGGAAAAACAACAATTGCAACACTTCTGTTCCAATTGTTCAGGGATCTGGGGTATAAAACAGGATTGCTATCAACCGTACAAAATCAGATCAATGAAGTGATTATACCTTCAACACATACCACTCCTGATCCAGTAGCGCTTAATAGTTTGCTGGCAGAAATGGCCGACAGCGGATGTGATTATTGCTTTATGGAAGTAAGCTCGCATGCGGTTGCCCAGGCAAGAATTGAAGGACTGGATTTTGCCGGCGGCATTTTTACGAATCTTACTCATGATCATCTGGATTTCCACAAGACCTTTGATTCTTACCTGAAAGCTAAAAAAAGCTTCTTTGATGGTTTGGGTAATAAGGCCTTTGCACTGACCAATATGGATGATAAAAACGGTATGGTTATGCTGCAGAATACCAGGGCGCATAAAAAGAGCTACGGACTTAAGAATATCGCTGATTTTAAGGCTAAGATTATCGAAAATCATTTCAGCGGATTATTGCTGAATGTAGAGGGCGAGGAAGTCTGGTTTAAAATGGTTGGCAGCTTTAATGCCTATAATCTTCTGGCAGTTTATGCTACGGCCATGCTGCTTGATCAGGATCGTACTAAGGTGCTGACCTCACTGAGCCGTTTGAGTGGTGCTGAAGGTCGTTTTGACTATATCATTTCACCTTCAGGAATTATCGGTATTGTGGATTATGCTCATACACCAGATGCGGTTCAGAATGTGTTAAGTACTATTCAGGATATCCGTAAAGGTACAGAACAGGTTATTACAGTGCTTGGATGTGGTGGCGACCGGGATAAGGCCAAGCGCCCGGTAATGGCTCAGGTTGCATGCGACTGGAGCAGTAAAGTAATTCTGACATCTGATAATCCGAGAACGGAAGTTCCTGAACAGATTATCCGAGATATGGAAGCGGGGGTTATGCCTCAGAATAAGAAAAAAACACTTTCCATTACAGACAGGAAGGAAGCTATCCGTACAGCATGTCATTTGGCTAAACCCGGTGATATCGTTCTGGTAGCAGGAAAAGGGCATGAAAAATATCAGGATATCGGCGGTATAAAGCTGCCCTTTGATGATAAAGAGATATTAACTGAATTTTTAAATCTGGTAAGCTAATGTTGTACTACTTATTTACCTGGCTTGATAAGCACTATGATATTCCCGGAGCAGGATTGTTCCAGTTTATATCATTCCGTACTGCTATGGCGGTGATCTTATCCCTGTTGCTTACCACTGTTTATGGTAGCAGACTGATCAGAATACTGAGAGCACGACAGGTTGGTGAATCAGTAAGAAACCTTGGACTTGAGGGTCAGATGCAGAAGCAGGGAACTCCTACCATGGGCGGTTTGATTATTCTGTTGGGTATTCTTGCACCAACACTTCTTTTTGCCCGACTTGACAATATTTACATCATCCTTATGCTGGTTACAACAGTATGGATGGGCGCAATAGGTTTCCTTGACGACTATATCAAAGTGTTTAAAAAGGATAAAGAAGGTCTGGCAGGTCGTTTTAAGATCATGGGGCAGGTTGGCCTTGCTTTGATCATTGGCTGGACTATGTATTTCCATCCTGATATTGTGGTAAGAGAGCAGGTAACCCTGCCGGCAAAGGTAAAGGCTCCGCTTGATGTTCATCAGCGTGGTAATCAGTTTTACTATACTCAGGATCTGAAATCAACCATTACCAACGTGCCGTTCTATAAAGATAATGAGTTCGATTATGCCAAAGTTCTGACTGTATTTGGCGATGAGTATGAAAAATATTCACTGGTGGTGTTCCTGCTGTTTGTAATTGTGATTATTACAGCTGTATCGAATGGAGCCAATCTTACGGATGGTATCGACGGGCTCGCTACAGGAACTTCCGCGATCATTGGGATTACACTGGCAATTTTAGCCTATGTATCGGGTAATACCATTTTTGCGGATTATCTGAATATCATGTATATCCCCTATTCCGGAGAGCTGGTGATTTTCGCCGGAGCATTTGTTGGTGCTTGTGTTGGCTTCCTGTGGTATAATTCGTTCCCTGCCCAGGTATTTATGGGAGATACAGGAAGTCTGGCCATCGGGGGAATCATCGCGGCATTTGCGATCATGATCCGTAAAGAATTATTGATCCCTGTATTGTGCGGAGTATTTCTGGTAGAGAATCTTTCGGTCATCATGCAGGTATCTTATTTTAAGTATACCAAACGGAAATTCGGTGAAGGCAGACGTATTTTCCTGATGTCGCCATTGCACCATCACTATCAGAAAAAAGGGTACCATGAGGCTAAGATCGTTACGCGTTTCTGGATCGTGGGAATCTTACTGGCCATATTAACTATTGTGACTTTAAAGCTAAGATAATGGGTGAGAAGAAATATATCGTTGTTCTTGGGGCCGGTGAAAGCGGGGCAGGTGCTGCATTGCTTGCACAGAAGCAGGGTTTTGATGTGTTCGTCTCGGATTTTGGGGGTATAGCCGATCACTACAAAAGGGATCTGGAGCAGGCCGGAATACCTTTCGAAGAGAACGGGCATACAGAAGACCGTATTTTATCTGCATCTGAAGTGGTTAAAAGTCCGGGTATTCCTGATAAGGCTCCAATAATTAAAAAGCTGAAAGAAAAGCATATTCCTATCCTTTCTGAGATTGAGTTTGCCGCACGCTATACAGATGCCAGGTTGATCTGTATCACAGGATCGAACGGTAAATCAACTACAACTATGCTAACTTATCATATCCTGAAAAATGCAGGGTTAAAGGTTGGACTGGGAGGGAATATAGGCAAGAGCTTCGCCCGTCAGGTAGCATTTGAAAATTATGATCTCTATGTGTTGGAGATAAGCAGCTTTATGCTGGATAATATGTATCAGTTTAAAGCTGATATCGCAGTATTGCTGAACATCACTCCTGATCATCTCGACAGGTATGATTATAAAATGGAAAACTATTCTGATTCCAAGTTCAGGATCATACAGAATCAGCAGGCAGATGATGTGTTTATCTACTGCGCCGATGATGAAGAAACCCAAAAGGGACTACTCAGACATCAGGTAAATGCAAAAGCTTATCCGTTCTCCATTGAGAAAGAGCTCGAAAAGGGAGCATACCTTGATAAAGAACAAATCATAATCAACCTTCACCAGAAAAACCAAGAACCACTTACTATGTCAATCAAAGATTTAGCACTCCAGGGCAAGCACAATATTTATAATTCTATGGCTTCGGGCATAGTCGCTAAAGTGCTTGAGTTAAGAAATGAATCCATCCGCGATAGTATGGGTAGTTTCACCAATATTGAACACAGGCTGGAGCATGTGGCCAAAATTTCAGGAATCGATTTTATTAACGATTCAAAAGCAACAAATGTGAATTCTACCTGGTATGCTCTGGAAAGCATGCCCGGAGATGTTGTACTTATCCTTGGTGGAGTAGATAAAGGCAATGATTATGGAATGCTTAAAGATCTGGTGAAATCGAAGGTTAAAGCTATCGTTTGTTTGGGGAAGGATAATAAACGTATTCATGAAGCTTTTGAAGATGATGTTGAAGTAATCGTTAATACTTTCTCGGCAAATGAGGCGGTACAACTGGCTTATCATCTGGCAAAGAAAGGTGATACGGTCTTATTATCCCCTGCCTGTGCAAGTTTTGACCTTTTCAAGAACTATGAAGACAGAGGGAATCAGTTTAAGAAGGCTGTAATGGAGCTTTGATGTTTTGGACAGACAATTGTTTGGAACAAAGAATAAAAATAAAGGGGCAAAGGCGATGAATTTTGAATTTCAAATCAGCATCCTTTACTCTAACAACAGATAGCAGATAACAGACAACAGTTAACTGATAACAGATAAATGGAAAGACTAATAAGTAAAACAAAAGGGGACCGCTGGATCTGGCTGATTGTAATCATACTTTCGGTATGGTCGCTTCTTGCTGTGTACAGCGCAACCGGAACGCTTGCTTATAAAAAAGGGGTTGGTTCTGAGCAGTTTCTGATCAAACATCTGGTAATGATCGTTGGGGGTATTGCTCTGATGTATTTTTCGCACTTGCTTGATTACCGCTACTATGCAGGTATTTCTAAAGTGCTGATGGTGATAACTATTCCATTGCTTCTTTATACCCTGCTTTTTGGAGCTAATGTTAATGATGCCAGCAGGTGGGTAACTATTCCTATTATTAATCAGACATTCCAGACATCGGATTTGGCTAAGCTGGCTCTGATTACATTTCTGGCCAGAACTCTGACCAAAAAGCAGGAGAATATTAAGGATGTGAAGAATGCCTTTGTTCCGATAATGGGTTCTGTTTGTGTGGTGTTCGTATTGATTGCACTGGCAAACCTTTCAACTGCGCTGATGCTGTTTGGTGTTAGTATTCTGCTGCTGATTATCGGACGAATCAGTATTAAACAAATTGCAATTGTATGTCTTGCAGGAGCAGTACTGCTTGGAGCGGTTATGATGCTGGGCCCGCGACGTAAGACCTATATGTCGAGGATTGAAACATTTATGCATCCCGAAAAGGCAGATCCTGATAAAGCATTTCAGGCTAATCAGTCGAAGATCGCAATCGCAACCGGTGGTGTCTTTGGTAAAGGTCCGGGAAACAGCACGCAGCGTAATTACCTGCCTCACCCATATTCTGACTTTGTATTCGCATTGATTATAGAGGAATATGGAACTGTGGGTGGTGTCGGACTGGTATTGTTATATCTGGTTTTTCTGTATCGATGCGTATTGATTGTAACTCAGAGCCCCAAGGCCTTTGGTGCACTGCTGGCAGCAGGACTGAGTTTCAGTCTTACGATACAGGCATTTGCAAATATGGCGGTAGCCGTGGGGCTTGGTCCGGTTACAGGGGTTCCGCTGCCATTGGTGAGTATGGGTGGCACATCAATTTTATTTACCAGTGTGGCATTCGGAATTATTCTGAGTGTAAGCCGGGATATTGATGAGAAAAAACAAAAGGAGCAGGATAAAGTTATCGTTGGAGAAATCCCGGCAATGTAATTATTAGAATAAAAGGCATGGCAAAAAGAGTGATCATAAGTGGAGGCGGTACAGGAGGGCATATTTTCCCTGCTGTGGCTATTGCGAATGCACTCAAAAAAATCGCCCCCGATACGGAAATTCTTTTTGTTGGTGCGAACGGCCGCATGGAAATGGAAAAAGTGCCAGCTGCCGGATATAAAATTATTGGGCTCGATATTCAGGGCTTTCAGCGAAGTTCATTGTTGAAAAATGTGATGCTTCCGGTAAAGCTGCTGAAGTCTGTGCTGAAAGCAAGAGAAATCATCAAAGATTTTAAACCTGATGCAGCGGTTGGTGTTGGGGGCTATGCTTCCGGTCCGCTATTGTATGCAGCTTCACAAATGAATATACCTTATCTTATTCAGGAGCAGAATTCCTTTGCCGGAATAACCAATAAATGGCTGGGTAAAGGAGCCTCGGTTATTTGTGTAGCCTTTGAGGGGATGGAGAAGTTCTTTCCAAAAGATAAGATCATGCTGACAGGCAATCCAATCAGGAAGGAAGTAGTAGATATTGAAAATAAACGTTTTGCAGCAGCTGAATTACTGAGTCTTTCGCCGTTAAAGAAAACTATTCTGGTAACAGGCGGAAGTTTGGGTTCGGGAACGCTGAACAAAAGTATGCTTGGCGGACTTGAAAAGATCAGGGCGGCGGATGTGCAGCTGATTTGGCAGACTGGGAAATATTATTACAATTCAATAACTGAGCAGTTGAAGGGTAAAGATCTTTCAAATATTAAGGTGCTCGAATTTTTACATCGGATGGATCTGGCTTATGCTGCTGCTGATCTGGTAATCTCCAGAGCGGGGGCAGGAACAATTGCAGAATTGTGTGCTGTGAAGAAGCCGGTAATTCTGGTTCCATCCCCAAATGTGGCTGAAGATCATCAAACTAAAAACGCAATGGCATTGGTTAAGAATAATGCAGCCATGATGGTAAGTGATGCAATGGCCGAAGCTGAGCTGGTTGATGTTGCATTGCTGTTGCTGGATAATAAAAATAAATGCGAAGAATTATCTGAGAATATCAGCAGGATGGAATTGCCTGACGCAGATGAGATCATTGCAAGGGAAGTATTAAAATTGGCAAAATAGAATATTATGGAGCTGGAAAATATAGAAAGAGTTTATCTGGTAGGAATCGGCGGGATTGGAATGAGCGGACTTGCGCGTTATTTTAAAAAGCGTGGTTGTGTGGTTTGTGGTTATGATAAAACCTGCACACAGCTTACTGAAAGATTGATTAATGAGGGTATTCCTGTAGTTTTTCATGATGAGGTAGATAATATTCCGGTAAGTTTTCAGGAGAATGATCTTCATACCCTGATAATTTATACTCCTGCTATTCCTAAAGATTCAGCGATTCTGAATTATTTCAGAAATCGTTCTTATACCCTGAAAAAGCGCTCAGAGGTATTAGGGATTATCAGTAAGGGCATGTATACCATTGCGGTAGCCGGAACTCATGGCAAAACCACCACCTCTTCAATCATTGCTCATGTATTGAAAGACAGCGGGTATGATTGTTCTGCATTTCTTGGAGGCATTGCCAGCAATTACAACTCAAATGTCCTCTTTGGACAAAATAACACGATGGTGGTTGAGGCTGATGAATTTGACCGTTCATTTCTAACTCTTCATCCTGATATTGCCATTGTTACTTCAATGGATGCCGATCACCTGGATATTTATGGAGATAAAATGCATCTGGTTGAGTCATTCAAGCAATTCAGCTCACAGCTTAAACCTGGCGGAAGACTTATTTACCGCAAAGGGCTTGATCTTCAGGGAGGCAAAACCTATTCGGCTACTGTGATGGCTGATATTCAGGCTTTTAATGTGCGAATAAAGGATGGAAGCTTCTGGTTTGATTTTAAAAATTGGAATACAGAGATAGAGAATATTCAACTCGGACTTCCGGGGCTTCACAATATTGAAAATGCCGTATCTGCAATAGAGGTTGCTTTGCATCTGGGAATTGATCCTGAAAAGATCAAAAAGGCTCTGGCAGGTTTCCTTGGAGTTAAACGGCGTTTTGAATATATCCTGAAAAGTGCCGGACATATTTATATTGATGATTATGCACATCATCCTGAAGAATTGAGGGCTTGTATTCAGGCAGTAAAAAGTCTTTATCCTGACAAAAAGCTGACGGCTATTTTTCAGCCACATTTATTTACCAGAACCAGGGATTTTGCTCCGGGCTTTTCTGAGGTCTTAAGTATGGTAGATGATTTGATCATGCTTGATATTTATCCTGCAAGGGAATTGCCTATAGAGGGCGTGAGTTCTGCGATGATTCTGGATAAAGTAAATAATGCCTCAAAGCGAATCCTGTCTAAACATGAGGCTTTGGATTATGTAAAAGCAAATAAGCCTGAATTATTATTAACCGTTGGTGCAGGTGATATTGATACACTTGTTCAACCTTTGAAAGAAATATTGGAGAATGCTTAAACGAATTAACTGGAAGGCGATTTTATATGGTTTTCTCTGGCTTGTGAGCCTGAGTGGCCTCGTCATGTTAATGAGTTTTATAGAAATTAAAAAGGATAAGCTGAAGTGCAGGGATGTAAAGGTCATTCTTCCGGGGCGCTATAATTTTGTAGAACGGGATGAAATTGACCGGATTCTTCTGGAAAGCGGGGGGATTTTGGTTGGTAAGGGTCTGCATGAGATTAATATTCATAAACTGGAGAACAGATTAAAAGCTAATCCATTTATCGAATATGCTAAGGTGTATGCCGATATGGATGGCATTGTCCATGTTCAGATCAGACAGCGTGAGCCGGTATTAAGGGTTATTAATATGGCTAACCTTCATTTTTATGTGGATGGTAAAGGGCTGAAAATGCCGGTTTCAGATAATTATACTGCAAAGGTGCTGGTAGTTAATGGATTCATTGACGAGGATTTTACAGGTAAGGTTGATACTCTGCAATCAAAACTGATGAAGGACCTTTACCGGGCTGCATTATTTATCAAAGCAGATACACTTTGGGATAGTCAGATCGAACAGCTGTTTGTTGATCTGAATGGAGATATTGAAATGGTACCCAGAGTAGGTGATCATAAAATCATTCTGGGTGATGCCGATTCATTGCAAACCAAGTTCAGAAATCTGTTTTTCTTTTATAAGAAAGCAATCCCCAAGATGGGATGGGATACCTATAAAACAATTAATCTGAAATATGCCAATCAGATTGTTTGTGAAAAAAATGTGACTGATTCAACACAGCTGAAGTCCGGAAATGTTTCAGCTTCTGCAGACAGTACACAAACAGAAATTAAAGAAGTAACAAAAAATTAATGCTAATCATATGGATCAAATTAACTCAGCCTCAGCAAAAAATTCACCAATAGTTGTCGGACTAGATATCGGTACTACGAAGATTTGCGTAACCGTTGGGCGCAGGAGTGAACACGGCAAGATCGAGATCTTGGGTATCGGTAAGGCCGAATCTGCAGGTGTAACCCGTGGAGTGGTTTCAAATATTCAAAAGACAGTTCAGGCGATTATGCTTGCCGTTGAAGAAGCCAGTGCACAGTCAAATGTGGATGTAAAGGTAGTAAATGTTGGGATTGCCGGGCAGCACATCAAAAGTTTGCAGCACCGTGGTATTCTTACCCGTAAGGAATTGAATACTGAGATTCAGCGCAAGGATATCGATAAGCTTATCGAAGATATGTACAAGCTTCTTATGCCACCGGGAGAGGAGATCATTCATGTATTACCGCAGGAGTTCACTGTTGATAATGAGCCGGGTGTAAAAGATCCTATCGGTATGGCAGGGGTGCGTCTTGAGGCAAATTTTCATATTATTTCAGGACATGTTAGTGCAGTGAAGAACATTTTGAAATGTGTGGGTAATGCCGGACTTGAAACCCAGGAATTGATTCTTGAACCATTAGCATCTTCTGAATCTGTATTGAGTGAAGAAGAAAAGGAAGCCGGAGTTGTGCTTGTTGATATTGGTGGCGGTACAACCGATCTGGCTATTTTTCATGAAGGAATTATCAGGCATACTGCAGTGATCCCGTTCGGAGGTAATAGTGTAACAGAAGATATCCGTGAGGGATGTTCAGTGATGCGTAATCAGGCTGAACTACTGAAGACACGTTTTGGCTCGGCACTTGCTGAAGAGAATAAAGAAAATGAAATTATCTGTGTTCCGGGTCTTCGGGGCAGAGAACCGAAAGAGATCTCAGTTAAGAATCTGGCTTATGTGATTCAGGCCAGAATGGAAGAGATTATCGAACACGTTTATTATGAGATTAAATCTTCGGGCTTTGAGAAAAAGCTGATAGCAGGTATTGTGATAACCGGAGGCGGTGCGCAATTGAAGCATTTGCCTCAGCTGGTTGAATTTGTAACCGGACTGGATGCACGCGTTGGATATCCGAATGAGCATCTTGCAAAAAATGATGTTTTGCCTAAGAATGTTTACGATGAGCTGAAAAGCCCAATGTATGCAACCGGTATCGGATTGCTGATCAAGGGAATTCAAAAGGCAGAAATGCTGGAGGAGACTATAAGCAGAGCTAAATCTCCTGAGGTAGCCCCCCTGGCAGAGAAGCCTAAAAAACCTATGGGTTTATTGGATTCACTGCTTCAAAAGGGAGCCAGATTTATTAAAGATGATATCAAAGATGAGGACTATGTTTAATAATTATCCACAAAAAGAGAATTTCCCACATTCTAACAATTGTGGAAAACGACTGTGGAAAATTATTTAATATTAGACCGGAAACTGTCTGAGCACGAAAAAGATTTACCCAACTGATTATTAAAGATATGCAGTTTGAAATGTTAAAAGAAAAGTCATCAATCATCAAGGTAATTGGTGTTGGTGGCGGCGGTGGTAACGCTGTAAACCATATGTACCGCCAGGGAATCACAGGTGTTGATTTCATTATTTGTAATACGGATGCTCAGGCTCTTGAGCTTAGCCCGATCCCTAACAAGGTTCAGTTAGGGGCAAGTTTAACTGAAGGGATGGGTGCCGGGTCAATACCTGAAGTGGGTAAGAACTCTGCAATTGAAAATATCGATGATATCAAGCGTATGCTTGGGTCAAATACCAAAATGCTTTTCATTACTGCAGGAATGGGTGGTGGTACCGGAACCGGTGCCAGTCCGATTATTGCAAAAGCAGCAAAAGAAATGGATATTCTTACTGTAGGAATCATTACTACTCCTTTCTCATTTGAAGGAAAGCGCAGGAAGATTCAGGCAGAAGAGGGTCTGGAAGAGTTCAAGAAATATGTAGATTCTTATCTGGTTATTTCAAACGATCGTTTACGTGAGATATTTGGTAACCTGACTCTGGGTTCTGCATTTGCACAGGCAGATAATATTTTAACAACTGCTGCCAAGGGAATTGCTGAAATCATCACTATTCCGGGATATATCAACGTTGACTTTAAGGATGTGCGTACCGTAATGAAAGAAAGCGGAGTGGCCATCATGGGAAGCTATGCAGCAGAGGGCGAAAATCGTGCTTTGAGAGCCGTTGAAGGAGCGCTGGCTTCTCCATTATTAAAAGATAATGAAATTGAGGGCGCCCGTTATATTCTTCTGAATATCAGCTCAGGTGATAAGGAAGTAACCATGGATGAGGTGAGTATCATTACAGACTATATTCAGCAGGAAGCCGGACTTGCAGCTGATTTGATCTGGGGTAACTGTTCAGATGATACTCTTGGAGAGAAAATTTCAGTTACGATCATCGCAACAGGCTTCCAGACTATGGAAGAGCGTGAAGTAGAAAAGAGCCAGGTACGTAAAGTGTCACTTTTAACTCCAGAGCAGGCTCCTCTGGTAAAACCTGTGCAGGAAAACACCTTTATTGAGTCTAAGAAAGAGGAAATTAACGAACCGGTGCTGAAAGCTGTTGAAGAAAGCCAGGCAGATCTGTTTGCCGGATATTTTCAAAGTGCTCCAAAAGTAGAAGAGGAAAAGGTATCTGACACTGATGTTCTGCGTCATACGCTAACTGAAGAAGTTTCTCAGGAACCTGTTCAGATGGAAGTTAAAGCAACAGAAACAAGCTTCGAATTTGAATTCAGATCAGAAGAGATTACTGCAGAACTTGAAGAGCCGGTAGCAGAGCGTGCAGAGGAAGAAACTCCGATGACCTGGGTTAATCCGGATGAAAATAAAACAGATGAATCGATCGAAGAGCAATTGCGTAAATCGAAAGAAAGAATACTTCGTCTTAAAGACCTGAGTATGAAGCTTCGTACTGCCAATGGGCTTCAGGAGCTGGAGAGCGAACCCGCCTATAAGCGTAAACAAATGTCATTATTGGATGTTCCTCATTCATCAGAATCGCAGGTCTCACGCTTTACACTGAGTAATGATGAGGGTATTACTGAAATCAGACCTAATAATTCTTTTTTGCACGATAATGTAGACTAAGAACAATAAATATCATTTGAAAGGCCTTTATTCCATGAATTAAGGCCTTTTATCTTTTCCGGGAGCTCTTGAATTAGCTTTTGATAATCAGGCGCTAAATCTTAACTTTGCCGGAAGTTATGCTAACAATAAAATTATAAGAATTGGATTTATTTGATAAAATTTCGAAAAATATGGGACCTCTGGGCCAGCACCAGAAAATGGCCCATGGTTATTTCTCTTTCCCAAAATTAGAAGGTGAAATAGGTCCACATATGATGTTCAGAGGTAAAGAACACCTGGTATGGAGTTTGAATAATTACCTCGGACTTGCAAATCATCCGGAAGTACGCAAAGCTGATGCAGATGGAGCTGCAGAATTCGGTCTTGCATATCCGATGGGTGCCCGTATGATGTCGGGTAACTCTAATAATCACGAAGCGCTTGAAAGAGAGCTTGCTGATTTCGTAGGAAAGCAGGATGCATTCCTGCTGAATTACGGTTATCAGGGAATCATGTCTGCCATCGATGCAATTGTTGATCGTCATGACGTAATTGTTTATGATGCTGAATCGCATGCATGTATCATTGATGGAGTGCGTTTGCACCAGGGTAAGCGTTTCGTTTACACTCATAATGATATGGAAAGCCTTGACAAGCAGCTTGAAAGAGCTACTAAATGGGTTGAGAATACCGGGGGCGCTATACTTGTAATTACTGAAGGTGTGTTCGGTATGTCAGGTGCACAGGGTAAACTTAAAGAGATCGTTGATAAGAAGCAGAAGTACAGTTTCCGTTTGCTTATTGATGATGCTCATGGTTTTGGAACTATGGGGCCGACGGGTGCCGGAACTCATGAGGAGCAGGGATGTATTGATGGCGTTGATATTTATTTTGGAACCTTCGCCAAGTCAATGGCAGGAATAGGTGCATTCATTGCATCAACTGAGGAAATTACTAATTTCTTCCGTTATAATATGCGCTCACAGATTTTCGCTAAGTCATTGCCTATGCCAATGGTTGTTGGTCTGCGCAAACGTCTGGAATTACTCAGAAGCACTCCTGAGCTCAGAGAAAAACTTTGGTTCATCGCTACCAGTCTTCAGAACGGACTAAAAGAAAGAGGATTTAATATCGGTGTAACAAATACAATGGTAACTCCTGTGTTTCTTGAAGGTGAATTGTCTGAAGCCACAGCTATCACAATGGATCTGAGAGAGAATTATAGCATATTCTGCTCTATTGTTGTATATCCGGTAATTCCTAAGGGTCTGATCATGCTGAGACTTATTCCAACTGCTCTTCATACTATTGAAGATGTGAACAGAACCCTGAAAGCTTACAGTGAAGTGGCAGAGAAATTGAAACTTGGTTATTACAAGGGAAAGAGTGGAATTTAAACCTTATTGATTAGGTATTATCTGCATTTTTCTAATTTTTAAAATATGCCCTCAGAAGCCTTCTGAGGGCATATTTTTTTTAATCTGTTTTGTAATTTGCTGAAAAAGAATTACTTATCGCCTTTATGTTCAATGTTTTTGTGAATAACTATAAAAAATGTGGAAAAAAACGCTAAAAACGCAAGATTTTATTTGTTTCAAGTATTCTTTATTTAAAAAAAACGTTATACATTAGATAACAAAACAATACTAACCTCATAACTAAAGGATTAACAACATGAAAAAATTCACCGAAGCAAAAAATTTATTTGAATCACTGGAAGCTGATGCTGAAAAATTCTACAGTAAAGCAAACAGTGCAGCTGGTACCCGTGTAAGAAAAGGTATGCAGGATTTAAAGAATCTGGCTCAGGCTATCCGTCTTGAAGTTCAGGAAATGAAAAACAAAGAAGCTGCAAAAGCGAAGAAAAAGTAATTCTTCTGAAGAAATTTAAAGGCCCGTTAGATCATAACGGGCTTTTTCTGTTTTAAAGGTTTTTTTAGAGCAAATTTAATTGCTCAAGTTTGGTTTTGATCAGCTGTTCAGTTGCATCACTTACGTTTACAAGCGGCAAACGCATCGTATCTTCACAAATACCCAATAATTTCATCGCTGATTTTACTCCACCCGGATTACCTTCCACAAAGCAAAGGGAGATAAGTTCAGTAATGCTGTGATGTAATGGCTGTGCTTCAATGAATTTGCCATCCAGACACATACGCACCATGGTAGAGAATATTCCCGGTAATGCATTACCAATAACAGAAATAACACCTGCAGCCCCCATGGCAATCAATGGTAAGGTGATAGGATCATCTCCGGAAATGAAAAGAAAGTCTTCAGGCTTGTCTTTAATAATTTTGTTAAACTGGTCAAAATTGCCTGATGCTTCTTTCATGGCAATAATGTTCTTGAAATCATGAGCCAGACGAAGTGTTGTATCAGCGCTCATATTTACACCTGTCCTTCCCGGAACATTGTATAAGAAGACAGGCAGCTCACTTTCCTGTGCAAGTGCCTTGTAATGCTGGTAAATTCCTTCCTGTGTGGGTTTATTATAATATGGACAAACTGAGAGTACAGCATCAAACCCCTTTGAATCAAATTTTTTCAGGTCTTTGATCACTTCTGCTGTATTATTGCCACCTATGCCTGCAACCAATGGAACTCTTCCGTTTACATGAGACAAAGTTGTTTCCCATACAGCCTTTTTCTCATCACTGCTGAGTGTTGCTGCTTCGCCGGTTGTACCTAAAGAAACAATGTATTCAACCCCGCCATTGATGATATAATCAAGGACATTCCTGAGGTCTGTATGATCCACAGATCCATCTGCTTTGAAAGGAGTAATAACTGCTACTCCAGTTCCATGAAATTTGTTCATTTTATTTGTATTAAACCAAATTTGGTTTGCGAATTTAAGGGCAAGAACCCCAATTTTAAAACGATTTGCTAAAAAATAGCAATTTATCACAAAATTATTGCAGCATCGACATAAGATCTTCGTCTGAGATAACAGGAATCTGAAGTTTTACAGCTTTTTCAAGTTTGGAAGGCCCCATATTATCTCCGGCAACCAGATAATTTAATTTTGCTGAAATACTGCTCAGTATCTTCCCTCCATTAGTCTCTATAAGATCCTTTAGCTCATCCCTGCTGTATTTTTCAAAGACTCCTGAGATAATGAATGACTTTCCTTCCAGTTTATTACTGTTAAGTACTGTGGCGCTGCCTGATGTTTCAAACTGTAATCCGTGATTTCTTAATATCTCAATCTGTTCCCTGTGCCGTGGCTCATTAAAATATTCGATCAGGCTTTCTGCAATTCGTTCGCCAATCTCGTCTGCCGAAATCAGTTCATCAAAACTCGCATTCATCAGGCTGTCGATATCTTTGAAATGTGCTGCCAGTTTTTTTGCAACTGTTTCTCCGACATAGCGGATCCCCAAACCGAAAAGTACTTTTTCAAAAGGCATCTGTTTTGATTTCTCAATGCCTTCGATCATGTTCCGGATGGATTTCTCCCCGAAACGATCCAGCTGTTTGAGCAAATCTTCCTTTTCGTAAAGAGTATACAAATCACTGATATGTTCAATGAATCCTTTATTATAAAATGTTTCAATAGTTTCCTGGCCAAGTCCTTCTATGTTCATAGCCTTACGGCTGATGAAATGCTGCATCTTGCCAACTATCTGCGGCGGGCATCCTTCATCATTCGGACAATAATGAACAGCTTCACCTTCCTTGCGAATCAGGTTGCTGCCACATTCAGGACATGTATCAGGATAGATCACACTTTGTGCATCGGCCGAACGTTTGGCAGTATTTACAGCAATGACCTTTGGAATGATCTCCCCGCCTTTTTCTACCAGAACAGTATCACCAATATGAAGATCAAGCCGTTTGATCTCATTGGCATTGTGTAATGTTGCTCTTTTAACAGTTGTACCGGCAAGAAATACGGGCTTAAGATTCGCGACCGGAGTAACGGCCCCTGTTCTTCCTACCTGATATGTTACTTCGTTCAGTATAGTCTCTACTTCCTGTGCCTTATATTTATATGAAATAGCCCATCGGGGTGACTTAGCCGTGAATCCAAGTTCTTCCTGCTGATCATAATTATTTACTTTAATTACAATACCATCAATGTCGTAACTGAGATCAAAGCGTTTTTCATCCCAGTAATGAATAAACTCAATAACATCCTCAATGTTTTTGCAGAGTTTGGTATGATCGCAGACGTGGAAGCCCCATTTTTTTACGGTTTCAAGACTTTCCCAGTGCGTAGTGTAAGTGCGTTGATCAGTATACAGAAAGTATAAGAAACAATCCAGAGGACGTTTAGCAACTTCACTTGAGTCCTGCATTTTCAGTGTGCCTGAAGCAAAATTCCGCGGGTTGGCATAAGCCATTTCATTGTTTTCTATGCGTTCATTATTCAGTTTTTCAAAAGCAGCGCGGTGCATGAAAACTTCACCTCTTATATCAAAGCTTTCAGGGAATCCTGATCCCTTGATAATTTTCGGGATGCTGTGAATCGTTTTTGCATTATTGGTTACATCATCGCCCTGAGTGCCATCTCCACGGGTTACAGCTCTCAGTAGTTTCCCGTTTTCGTAGGTCAGACTAATTGAAAGTCCGTCAAACTTTAGTTCGCATACATATTCAAAATTATCGCCGATCGCTTTGTGGACACGCTCGTCAAAATCTTTCAGTTCCTGCTCACTGTAGGTATTACCCAGAGAAAGCATTGGCCATTTGTGTTTTACTGTCTGAAATTCGCGGGTAATGTCGCCTCCAACTTTTTTTGTTGGCGATTCAGGGTCCAGATATTCGGGATATTCCTTTTCAAGTGCGGCAAGTTCTGCCAGTTTTTTATCAAACTCAATATCTGAAATGACAGGCTGGGCCAGTACATAATATTTGTAATTATGCTCATTCAGCTCCTTTACAAGGCTATCTATGCGTTCTTTGATCTCAAAAAGTGACATGGAGCGAAGATAAATGTTTGAATTGAGAATTGAGAATCACTGGTGATTGAGAATTCAGAGTTAAATTTTGTTAGAATAATGAAAATGCGAAAACCGGATAATTGACGACAGATAACTTACTGATTCAGCTCTCAATTAACTTTGAGTGTATTTCGTCATAAATATCCATATAATTTCCAAGCAGATTATGATGGTAGTCGTTTAGTATTTTACTGAGTTCAAGAACTTCTTGTTCTGTAAGCGGGTCTGCCCAGATTCTCATGCAAATCTTTTTAAGAGCATACATGATATTGTGGGTTTCCCGATAACTTTCAAGGTATTGGGAGTGAATGAACTTATCAAAGAAAGTAAAAAAATGATCGGTATCGTCCACTTTGTTCAGTTTCAAAAAGCTTCTGAGTGCTTCACGGTCTGATTCACGCAGGTGAGTGTAAAAATCATTTGTTCTGACATGCTCCCTGATCAGTAACGTACTGTCGAGCATCAATTCAAGTGCGATATGTGCTAAAAATGAAGGTCTGACGATCGAATTGTTCAGTGCCGGAGTAATTGCTTTTCGGATTTCTCTGGTATGTTCAATGAAAAAGCCTGAATTATGAAAATGCCTGTCAACCTTAAGATGCCTTTTCCAGCCTTCAAGTATAGCTTTTTCGAAACTCTTACCAAACAGATGTTCATTTTTTTCGGGATGAATATTCCAGTCTTTACGTGCATTTTTAACCAGATCAGGCAATACTGTGCCCAGAACCAGATGTGGATCTTCGCTATGCCGGTCAAAGTAAAAATGAGACAGGAAGTTCATTTTGTATTTATTGGTTAGTCTTGTCAGGCTGATTTTTAGCGCGACAATTATAAAAATACGAAAATATTTGCCATCAGTGGTTTTATCAATTCTCTTATATTTGCAATCTTAACGATCCTTGAGATAAAATGAATTTTGTAGAAGAATTACGCTGGCGGGGAATGCTGCATGATATAATGCCCGGTACTGAAGATGAGTTGAACAAACAAATGACCTCAGGTTATATCGGGTTTGATCCAACCGCAGACTCTTTGCATGTTGGTCACCTGACCCAGATCATGACATTGATCCACTTTCAGAGAGCAGGGCATAGACCCGTTGCCCTGGTTGGTGGTGCTACCGGAATGGTTGGTGATCCATCAGGGAAATCAGCAGAACGTAATCTTTTGTCGGAAGAAATTTTGAATCATAATGTGAAGTGTCTTGAACATCAGCTCAAAAAATTCCTTGATTTTAACTGCGGTGCAAACAGCGCTGAGATGGTAAATAATTACGACTGGTTTAAGAATTTTACTTTTCTGGATTTTATTCGCGACGTAGGTAAGCATCTGACTGTCAATTATATGATGGCTAAGGATTCTGTTAAAAAACGTCTTGAAGGTGATACAGGGATGTCTTTTACAGAATTCAGTTATCAGCTGGTTCAGGGCTATGATTTTTACTATTTATGGAAAGAAAGAAACTGCCAGGTACAAATGGGAGGTTCTGATCAATGGGGGAATATCGTAACAGGGACCGAACTTATTCGCCGTAAAGCTGCAGGAACTGCTTATGCTATCACTACGCAGTTGATCAAAAAGGCAGATGGTACCAAGTTCGGTAAAACAGAGAGCGGTGCTGTATGGCTTGATCCGGCGAAAACATCTCCGTATAAATTCTATCAGTTCTGGCTAAATACCACTGATTCTGACGCAAAAAGCTGGATCAGGATTTTTACATTAAAATCTCAGCCTGAGATTGAACAGCTTGAGAATGAGCATGATGAAGCTCCGCATTTGAGGATACTTCAGAAAGCACTGGCTGAAGAGATTACTATCAGAACGCATTCAGATGATGCATTGCAGACAGCATTGAAAACATCTGAATTCCTGTTTGGGAACGGTTCGCTTGAATTCCTGCAATCTTTATCTGAAACTGAAATAATGGAAGTATTTGAAGGTTTGCCTCAGTTTAAGATAAGCAAAGATGAATTGGCGGCCGGCATCACTGCTACTGATCTTCTGGCCGAGAAAACTGCAGTTTTCCCGTCTAAAGGAGAGGCCCGTAAAATGATAACCGGAGGTGGGGTATCAGTAAATAAAGAAAAGGTGCCTGACCCTGTACAATTATTCAGCTCTGCAAACCTTATCAAGGGGAAATTTCTTGTAGCTCAGAAGGGAAAGAAAAACTACTTTCTGATCATTGCCGGATAGATAAAATACTGACAGGATTCAGATTCTGTCAGTGTTAATATTATAGTTTCAGCATTTTTCAGATTATATCATGCCATCTGTTTTTATTGTTATCTTATCTGTATTACTGAATAATATGGGAAGCGTTGGCGGAATAGGTGTATTTACCGGGAAACAAAATTTTCAGCCTTTTGTAAGCAGCTCGTTTTAACTGGTCAATATATTGCCTAAGTATCAAAAATGCTACATGAGAGTTGTTCATTATTAAGCCCCGTATTTTTTAGATCAAATCTATCCGGATTCTGAATACTTATTCTGTGCAAATCTATTTAATAGACTGATTGTCAGAGTTTATCGTTGCTGCTTTTCCCTTGATAGGTATCTGCTTGATTTGCATTCTCCAGATATTTCCGCTGGTGGTATGGGTAAAGTCTGCTATAATTTGTATCCTGCTCTGATATAGGGGGATATGTTTTTTTAAATTATTTTTTTTTAGATTTAAGACATAAACTAAAAATCTAATAAAATGTCCAACTACCTAAACCGTCGTAAATTCCTGCAGGCCACTGCTGTTGCCGGCGCCACCTCTTTCTGGTCGCCATCATTAAGTGCTGAAACATTATATGAAGCTCAGGTTTCAGATATTGGTAAATCCAAATGGGATCTTGACACTCCGGCTCTTTGTGTTGATCTTGATAAAATGGAGGCGAATATCAAAGCAGTACATACCGGATTAAAGGGAACAGGTGTTGGTGTTCGTCCGCATGTTAAGACGCATAAATGTCCGGCGATTGCAAAAATGCAGATTGCAGCAGGTGCAGTTGGTGTTTGTGCTGCAAAGTTGAGCGAATCTGAAGTGATGCTGGTAAATGGTATTCAGAATGTACTGATGACAGGTGTTAATGTAACGCCATCCAAGATTAAGCATGCAATGGCTCTCAGAAAGAAGTATAAAGGCTTCTATCAGGCGGTTGATAATATGCAGAATGCCAGGGATTTGCAGGATGCGGCAAAGGCAGCTGGTATCGTTGCTGATATTGTTGTGGATCTGGATGTGATTAAAAGATCTGGAGTGAAAAATGGACAGCCGGCATTAGAGCTAGCTCAGTTTGTTGATAAAGCACCAAATCTTAAATTCCATGGTGTTCTTGCTTATGATGGAGCGGTTCAGCATGTTGAGGGTTTCAAAGCCCGCAGAGAGCAGGCATTAAAGACATTTGAGCCGGTAGTTCATAGTTATGAACTGATGAAGAAAGCCGGATTAAATATGGAAATTTTTAGTGGTGGTGGTACAGGCACATATGATATTATGACTGAAGTTCCCGGATTTACTGATGTTCAGGTTGGTAGTTACCTGTTTATGGATCATCAGTACCTTATCATTGGAGGTAAAACCAATGATAAGGTGTATGATGATTTTGCACCTTCACTCACTGTGATGGCAACGATTATCAATAATGCAAATGAAGGGAAGTATGTTACTGATTCAGGTTCAAAAGCCCTGACTTTGAATGTGCCTCATGGTAAGATTATCGGTGAGCCTGATTTTGATTATAATGCAGGTTCTGATGAGTACGGATCGGTGAAAATTATCAATCCAAATAAAACATATAAGGTCGGAGATAAATTTGAGGTAATTGTACCTCACTGCGATCCTGTTGTGAATCTGTATGATTTCATGTACGGAATTCGCAATGGTAAGGTTGAGAAGATATTGCCGATACTTGCCCGCGGAAAATCGCAATAGGACTTAATTAAGTCTTTAAAATGCCTGATAGGTTCTAACTTATCAGGCATTTTAGTTTTAGAGGGTAAAGAACGAATTGTACCTGGTTTATCGTTCAACCTTCATATATCCTGCTCTTTTATTTCACTAAAACATAAATATTATCTGTTTTAATTGATTGATGGACAAATAAAAAGGCAGCAGGTTTTTAAACCTGCTGCCTTTTTATAGAGTTAATAATTAACTGATTATAATCTTTTGATTTCAATATTTCTGTACCAAACCTCATCTCCATGATCCTGAAGAGCGATTTTCCCTGACTTGTAAATACTGAAGCCAGGCATAGTTTTGAACTTACTGCCTGCAACCATCGTCTTCCATTGTTCATCCCACATGGTTGTTGAAACCACTTTGACTCCGTTCATGATAAAATCGAGTTTGCCTTTGCTGGCAATGATTTCTACTTTATTCCATTGACCAACAGGTTTTACCGGTTCTGAGCTGCTGGCTATCAGATCATACAGGTCGCCGGCACGATGCTTATTGATCTTTCCGTCTGCATGTCCGTCATTATCAAGAACCTGCATTTCCGGACCGGTATTATATGAAGCGGGGTATTTGCTTAGGTCTTCATTTACAAAGAAAATGATTCCGCTATTGCCGTTTTTCGAGATTTTCCATTCCAGTTTAAGATGGAAATTACTGAACTCCTCATTGGTTGTCAGGTCGCCGCCACTCTCTTTGGTTTTGTTTTTAGCATCCAGATACAGCGCACCATCATTCACTTTCCAGGCTGCACCTGCCTGCTGTTTACCATAAGTGTGCCAACCTGCTGTACTTTTACCATCAAACAATTTCTGCCATCCTTTTTTAGATGAATCAGAAACATTTTTGCTTGTTTCGGGCGAATCAAAGCCACTGAACAGCACTGCAGCAAGGATAATCAGGCTGATACGTTTCATTTTAGTTAGTTTTTAAAGACAGAATGTATTTAACCATTTCTTTTGCATCATCACTGCTTAAAGCGGGGTGTGGTGCCATTGGAATTTCACCCCAGGAACCTGAACCCCCCTGAATGATTTTTCCTGCCAGTAAGTCAATATTGGCATCTGTAGCAGGGTATTTGTTTGCTACATCAATATAAGACGGGCCAACAAGCTTGGCATCTACTTTATGGCAGGTTAAGCAATCGGATGCACCGATCAGTTGTTCACCTTTTGCTGATCCTACAGACGCTACAGCACTTGCTGTTGTATCTGCGGCAGGAGCTGCTGCTACTGCTTGTGTGCTGGTATCTTGTGTCTCAGCTGTTTTTTCTCCGCTGTTGCAGGCATAAATAACACTGCAAATACTTAATAGGGCAAATATCTTTTTCATTGTATTTAAATTATATGGGGTGAAAATAGTGAATAATATTAAATGCCAATAATTTTACGGTTGAACTCTTCATCACTGCCTCTTCCCGCAAAATCATCAAACGCTTTTTCGGTAACTCTGATGATATGATCTTTAATAAATTCAGATCCTTCTTTTGCACCATCTTCGGGATGTTTGATACAGCATTCCCACTCCATTACAGCCCAGCCTTTAAAATCATATTGAGTAAGTTTGCTGAATATTTTTTTAAAATCAACTTGCCCGTCGCCCGGCGAACGGTATCTGCCGGCGCGGTCTGCCCAGCCCTGATAACCCCCAAATGTGCCTTGTTTCCCGGTTGAATTGAATTCTGCGTCTTTTACATGGAATGCCTTGATCCTTTCGTGATAATGGTCAATGTACTGAACATAATCAAGGCACTGAAGTACAAAGTGTGATGGGTCATATAATAAACAGGCTCTTGGATGATTATTTACTTTCTCCAGGAACATTTCATAGGTTACACCATCAAACAGGTCTTCACCAGGATGAATTTCATAACAAACATCTACTCCGTTTTCATCAAAATGGTCAAGAATAGGCATCCATCTTCTGGCAAGTTCTTTAAATCCTGCATCTACAAGACCTGCTGGTCTTTGCGGCCATGGATGCCAGGTATGCCAAAGTAATGAACCGCTGAATGTTGCATGAGCAGTAAGTCCCAGATTTTTGGATGCTGTTGCCCCATATTTCAATTGCTGAATAGCCCATTCAGTTCTTGCTTTAGGATTGTTATGAACCGATGCAGGAGCAAATCCGTCAAAAAGAAGGTCATATGCCGGATTCACAGCAACCAGCTGACCCTGCAGGTGTGTTGATAATTCGGTGATCTCCAGTCCGCAGCTATTAACCAGGCCCTTAATTTCATCCGCATAGGTTTTACTTTCTGCAGCTTTTTGCAAGTCAATACAGCGGGGATCCCAGGTTGGGATCTGTACTCCTTCATAGCCAAGGCTTTTAGCCCATTTACAAATGGATTCCAGGCTGTTGAAAGGCGCTTCATCACCTAAAAACTGAGCCAGGAATATTCCGGGTCCTTTAATTGTTGTCATATATATTATTCGTTAAACTTCAAAATTTGTCCATTTCTCATTACTTGAACCGCTTTTTACCACATTGTCTATAAAAGCCATTCCTCTTATACCTTCATTTACTGAAGGATAATCATA
The DNA here is from genome assembly GCF_029360775.1 of Daejeonella sp. H1SJ63. GTDB lineage: Bacteria > Bacteroidota > Bacteroidia > Sphingobacteriales > Sphingobacteriaceae > Daejeonella. Next base: position 77,009 of record NZ_JARKMZ010000010.1, read on the forward strand.
AGCTTCAGCAGGTGCTTCAGTGCCTTCATTCTTTGCCGAAACTACCAGGGCGAAATTTCTGTACAGGTTTCCGAATGCTTCAAGATAACCTTCCGGATGCCCTCCGGGAGTACGTGTATTGAAGGTAGCATAGCCTGAAAGATTATGTCCGCCGGTTCTTAATATCTGAACCGGAGCGTCGAGCCATTTCAGAATGATGGTATTCGGTTCCTGTTGTGACCATTCCAGCCCTCCTTTTTCACCGTACACTCTTATTTTTAATGCATTTTCTTCTCCGGCAGCAATTTGAGAAGCCACCAATACTCCGTTCGCTCCGTTATCAAATTTCAGTAATACGTTTCCGTCATCATCCAGCGCCCTGCCTTGTACAACGATATTCAGATCAGCACAAAGTTTAGTGATTTTTAGCCCACTAACATATTCTGCCAGATGGGCAGCGTGTGTACCGATATCACCCATACATCCACTTTTCCCTGATCTGCCTGGATCTGTACGCCATGCAGCCTGCGGGTTATTTCCGTCTTTTTCCGACAAACGACTTAACCAGCCCTGCGGATATTCGACAAGAACTTTCCTGATATTACCCAATTCTCCGGTCTTAACCAGTTGTCTGGCATGCTTAACCATCGGGTATCCGGCGTAAGTATGGGTCAGTAATAAACATAAGCCGGTTTCTTCAGTTTTTTTCTTCAGCTGCTTTGCTTCATCGAGTGTAAAAGTAATTGGTTTGTCGATTACTACATGGAAACCATGCTCCAGCGCCATCATTGCAGGAGCAAAGTGGACATGGTTGGGCGTAACAATACTCACAAAATCCATACGTTCATCAGCAGGAAGCAGGCTTTCTTTACGGATCATTTCTTCATAACTTGGATAGATCCTGTCTTCAGGGAGGAAAAGTGTTTTTCCACTTTCAAGTGCTTTTTCCGGGCTTGAGCTCAGCGCTCCGCAAACCAGCTCGATGAGTCCATCCATGTTTGCTGCGATGCGGTGTACTGCTCCAATAAAGGCATCTTTACCACCGCCGATCATTCCCATTCTTAATTTTCTTTTCATATATCCGCTAATGTTTTTTTATGTTTTGTACAGTATAAAGTTCTGATAATCGTTGTAAAATACAAATGAACTTGCCTCCCGGATGATTATTTGTTCAATGAAAATTTATAAACAGTACTGCTTGTGTAGCTTTCACCCATATTCAAAACTGTGTCTGGAAAATCAGGTCTGTTTGGTGAATCAGGGAAATGCTGTGTTTCAAGACAGAAAGCAGATCTGAATTCGTCTTTCGATCCGCCCTTGAAGGTATTTTTAGCCTGCATAAAATTCCCGCTGTAGAATTGCAGGCCGGGTTCTGTAGTGAATACATCCATTACAATTCCTGACTTGTCGCCAATGGCTCTGGCAGCATGGAATAGTTTATCTGAGTCCGAGCGGTTCAATATGTAGTTATGGTCATATCCTTTTCCGTATTTCAGTTGAATATGATCTGCTTCAATTCTGTTCTCAATGCTCCGTTGTTTTCTGAAATCAAAAGGAGTTCCATCTACTTTGAGAGGTTTCCCCATCGGGATCAGAGTGGAATCTACGGGATTATATTCTTCTGCATTTATCTGTAACTGATGATTCAGAACAGATCCGCTGCCTTCCCCGTTCAGATTATAAAAGGCATGATTGGTCAGGTTGATGACCGTTTTTTTATCTGTGGATGCGTAGTAGTTAATTTTTAATTCATTATCATCCGTAAGGATGTAGATCACTTTTGCTCTAAGATTTCCAGGGTAACCCTCTTCCATATCCTTTGAAAGATAGCTGAACTCAATACTTTGGCTATTTATTTGCTTTGCATTCCATACCACGGCCTGAAATCCTTTTTTCCCTCCATGAAGTGAATTGATTCCATTATTTGTAAACAAGGTATAGGTCTTACCATCCAGAATAAATTTGCCCCGGGCAATCCGGTTGCCATATCTGCCGATGGTTGCACCAAAATAAGGCTCAGTTGAGTTGATGTATTGATCTATCCCGGAAAACCCAACTACTACATCGGTTAATTTTCCTGTCTGGTCCGGGATCTGCAAACTGATTATTCTTGCGCCGTAATTTGTAAATGTTGCTACCACATTTTTATTGTTCTTCAGAGTATACAGATCGGTAGGTTTACCATCTATGTTTTTTTGAAATGCTTTTTCCGGGAGAATGACAGATTGCTGCAAGCTCTTAAATTCGGTTTCTTTTTGTTGATCAGTAACCGAATTACAGCATGAGATCACAAGGTATAATGCCAGTACCTGAAAATATGTTTTCATACATAGGGAATAAAAAAACCTGCTGCAATAATTTAATTGCAGCAGGTTGAAGATCGTTTATTGAATCTTTGCAGGAACAAATTTTAATGTTCTGAGCAGTGGTCTTGGGGTCCCGTTTTTAGGGTCGGCACTGATCAGTAAGTAAAGTGTATGAAGTTTCCCGTCGCTTGTTGCTTTTACCGGAATTGACACCGTTTCATGTCCCGGATCTACGCTGACATTACCTGCAGCCACTATCGGGCCTTTTTCTGAATCCAGACGTAATTCCAAAGTGTATTTTGCTGATAATGAATATTTTAGATTTGACAGCTCCAGGCTTCCAATTCCGTTCAGGTCAATCTGCTTGAATGTCATCCGGCCTTTGTTTTGTGGGTAAACTAAAAATCCTGTGGATGTTGAATCTTTCAGATTTATTCCGTTTCTGTCTGTGATTTCTCTGGCATTGAACAAATTACTTCTCAGGTAAACTGATGCTGCTGAAGAAAGAGGTTTAAGTCCCGGAGCTCCCTGATCAGTATATGCTGCATACAGACTGAATACTGTATTGTCTGATTCTATAATTCCAGAAGATGGTGTGATTCTGCCCTGCATAGGTAATGAAGCTTTGTTCACTGCTTTATTTTCGAGTGAAAGTACCCACTGGGTAATCTTTTTTGCATCGTCTTCACTCATGGTGGAATGAGCAGGCATGGCAACTTCGCCCCATACACCACCACCACCTTTGATAATCTTTGCAGACAGATAGCTCAGTGCTGAAGCGTCTTTCTGATATTTTGCTGAGACCTGGGTAAAAGCCGGACCTATTGATTTGGTATTGGTCTGATGGCATGACTGGCAATCAGATTTAAGCATTAAAGCTTGTCCTGACTGAGCTGCAGTAACTTCCTGATGACCAAGAGATGCTCCTGCAAAATCTGATCCCTTAGTATAGTTAGTAGAAACAAATACCGTGCTTTTGTTTACCGCTGCTCCCTGATCTGCTACCAATACCTGATAGTCAACAGCTTTGCCGGGGAAATAGAAGCTGCGGTTACCCTGTATCTGAATAGTAACTTTAGGTCTTGCATTTCCGGCTACCACCTGAACGGGGCTGCTGCTGGAACTTGCCATCTGCTTATCTGTAACCTTTACACTTACCTGATATTCTCCAGCCTTTGTATAGATGTACTCAATGGATGGGCTTTTAGTTGTCTTTTTGATGCCATTGCCCAAATCCCAGATATAGGTCAACTCATCCCTGTCATAATCTTCTGCATTTACTTTTGCCTGCAATTTGAAAGGAAGAATCCCTGTGGTATTGTTAATAATGAGTTCATTGATCTTGGGCGGACGATTACCTGCCATATAATCAATCCTTGCTATTCCGGCATCCGGATTTTTTGAGAACCATCCTTTTCCATATTCAAGAATATAGATTCTTCCATCAGGTCCCAGTTCCATATCAACCGGAGCTGCAAAAGACGATGAAGGCATGAATGCTTCCATGTTATCATAGTCGCCGTTAGGTTTCATACTAACTACCTTGATCCAGTTTCTTATCCATTCGTAAATGAATAATTTATTATTGTAATGATCAGGATAACGGGTTTCTTTAGGATAAAGCTCACTGTGATATACTGGTCCGGCCATAGCAGTCCGGCCACCCGTACCAACCTGAGGAAATTCTTTAGAGGCGGCATATGGATACCAGATGAATGCAGGTTGTACCTGAGGTAACTCCTTTAATCCGGTATTGTTCGGAGAATTATTAACCGGTTTTTTTGGATCAAAAGCTTCAGCACTAATTCCTGTTTTATAATCGTAGGCCCGGTAAGGGTAGTTATTGCCTACAAAATATGGCCATCCGAAGAAGCCGGCATTACGGGCCTGATTTACCTCATCATAACCTCTGGATCCGCGTTCAGGGCTGTCAGCGTTTGCATCCGGACCAACCTCTCCCCAGTAAAGGAATCCTGTTTTGCTGTCAATGGAAATACGGTATGGATTCCGGTTCCCCATTACATAGATTTCAGGTTTGGTATGAGGAGTCTTAGGAGGGAAGAGGTTTCCTGAAGGTATTTCATAGCTGCCATCGGGCTTCACGCGAATACGCATGATTTTTCCGCGAAGGTCATTGGTGTTACCTGATGATCTGCCGGCATCATATTGTTCAAGGCCTGGACGGTTATCCATCGGTCCATATCCTTTATTAACAAATTGTTGTTTAGGGACATCAAACGGAGTTGAATTATCGCCCGTTGAAACGTACAGTAACCCATCCGGGCCAAAAGCAATTGAACCACCGGTATGACAGCAAATTTCTCTTTGAGAGTAGAACTGTAAAACAACTTTTTCTGATGAGTTGTCCAATTTGTCGTTCACAAATTTAAATCGTGATAATCTGTTTACTGAGGTGTCTTTAGGACTATAAAAGATATAGACATAATTGTTGTTTTTATAATCAGGATCAGCTGCAACACCTAAAACTCCTTCCTCTGCATTGGCTCCTGCAACGGAAGTTTGAAAATAGGCATTCAAGGCCCCAACCTGAGTAATACTTTTAGTACTTTCCTTATAAAGCATGATTTCACCACGTCTTTGAACCAATAAAATATCCAGATTAGGAAGTATGGCCATTTCAGTAGGTTCAAATAAAGTTCCGGTGGTCAGAACTGTTTTAACAAAGCGGTTTTCTTCGGGCACTTTCAGAGTTTTAGCCTTCGAATAATTTAAAGCCGTATTATTGCCCATAGCATATTTTATTCCGCCAAGGAGATGTTTCAGGTAGGCTGCATCAGTGTATGATTCATTGGTATGGCCCATACCGGTATAGAACGCCCTTCCCCCGTCGAACTCATGATACCATGCAATAGGATGCGGGTTTCCATTGGCTCCACCCTCATAAGATTTCTCGTCAAGATTAATTAAAACCTTAACTTCAGGATTAAGTTCTTTGTAATTATACCACTCATCTTTACGTAACCATTTTTCTGAGAGATGTTTGGTTGATGAATGGCTGCGGTCAAGTACATCCAGACTTGCATCCTGTATTTTAGGGTGGCTCAGGAAGTATCCTCCGGCAAGCTTTCCATACCATGCCCAGTCGTATTCGGTATCTGCTGCTGCGTGAATGCCTGCATAACCCCCGCCTGCCTGAATATATCGTTCAAAGCTGGTCTGCTGAGGACTGTTTAAAACATTTCCGGTTGTATTCAGAAATACAACTGCTGAGTACTTTTTTAATGAATCTTCATTGAAAAAATTTTCATTTTCAGTGGTATCAACGATGAAACCGTTCTCTTTTCCAAGTTTTATGAGTGCAGTTTTTCCGGCACTTATTGATTCATGCCTGTAGCCAGCAGTTTTGCTGAATATCAGAATGCGGGGTTTAGCAGTTTGTTCAAAGTGCTTGAAAGCAAACAGGCTAAGAATAATGATGAATAACGGTAGAAGTAAGGTTCTCTTTGTCATTTTATGTATTTGGTTAATAATTCTGCGGATTATCAGAATGTTTTTTTTGTTAAAGATAGATTGCAAACGGGCAGGTTTAACATATGTCAATGATCCTTTTGGTATGTAAAAAATATCAGTAATGAAATTTAATAGAGTATGATTATTGAAAATAAAAATATACATTTATTTTCAATAACCTAATGGAAATAGCCTTGATCAGTGTTTTGAGAATATAATTACAAAATCGAAAAATGCCGGCTTTCAGGGCTTATTAATTAAATTATAAATTATAAACCTTTAAAAAAACAGATGAATTTCAGTACCCGGATTAAATTATCACTAATGATGTTTTTTGAGTTTTTCAGTTGGGGATCGTGGTATGTTACTCTCGGAACATTTCTTGGGAAAAACCTTCAGGCAGATGGTGCTCAAACTGCCGCAGTATTTTCTACTCAGTCTTTCGGTGCAATTATCGCACCTTTTATAATAGGAATGATTGCAGACAGGTTCTTTAATGCTGAAAAGATTCTGGGTTTTCTTCATCTTGCAGGTGCATTGCTAATGCTGCAAATGTATTATGCAGCAGACTTCGGCAGTTTTTATCCATACGTTTTTGCTTACATGATCATGTTCATGCCAACTTTGGCATTGGTCAATTCAGTTTCCTTTAATCAGATGCTTAATCCTGAAAAGGAGTTTTCTTCGATCCGTATCTGGGGTACAATTGGATGGATTGTTGCGGGGTTATGTATCAGTTTCCTTTTTCACTGGGATTCAGCTGAGGGGGTATCGCAGGGATTATTGAGAAATACATTTATGATGGGAGGTATATCATCACTCATCCTTGGCCTTTTTAGTTTTACTTTACCAAAAACACCACCAACCATAGCTAAAGGAGAAAAAGTTGCTTTTTCGGATGTTATGGGGCTGGATGCCCTGAAGCTGTTGAATGACAGAAATTTTCTCATTTTCTTTATTTCGTCGATTTTGATCTGTATTCCTCTGGCATTTTATTATCAGAGCGCGAATCTCTTCCTTTCTGAACTTGGAATGGAGAATCCAACGGGTAAAATGACCATCGGTCAGATATCAGAGGTTTTATTTCTTCTTCTGCTGCCTGTATTCTTTACCAAATTTGGTTTCAAAAAAACAATTCTTGTTGGAATGATAGCCTGGGCATTGAGATATGCTCTTTTTGCATTCGGAAACGCAAACGAATTATCTGTGATGCTCGTCGTTGGTATTGCCCTTCATGGTATATGTTATGATTTCTTCTTTGTTTCAGGCCAGATCTATACCAATTCAAAGGCAGGAGAAAAATATAAAAGTGCAGCTCAGGGCTTAATTACTCTTGCAACCTATGGTGCAGGTATGCTGATTGGATTCTGGGTTGCCGGACTGGTAAGCGATGCTTATCAATTGTCTGATACCAGTCACGACTGGCAAAAAATATGGCTGGTTGCAGCAGGAATTGCTGCAGTTGTTGCCATATTGTTTGTGTTGACATTTGATCAGCGTAAGGAGGAAGAGTCCAGACAGGTTAAAGAACACGTTTAATCTGCTATGCTCAAGAATACTGAATATTTAAAAGCTAATATTAAACAATCTGTATGCCGCTGGTGTTTTAATCAGTTTACGATAGATCAGTTATGCCGTTCGGCCAAAGAGATAGGATTAGTTGGGATTGATCTTGTTGGCCCTGAAGACTGGCCGGTTCTCATGAAATACGACCTGATTTCTACGATGTGTAATGGTGCTGAGATCAGTTTGGAACAAGGTTGGAATAATCCGGTTTATCATTCAGTATTGATCAGGAATTACCGGGAAATGATTCCGCTGGTTTCTAAATCCGGGTATAAGAATCTGATCTGTTTTAGTGGTAACAGGGAGGGTATGGATGATGAGACCGGCTTGAAGAACAGTGCTGAGGGTTTAAAGCAGATCATGGCCTTCGCCGAGCAGCATGGAGTTACAATTATTATGGAGTTGCTAAACAGTAAAACAGATCATATTGATTATCAGTGCGACAGAACTTCATGGGGTGTTGAGCTTGCAAAAAGAATTGACTCTGATAATTTCAAACTCCTTTATGATATCTATCATATGCAGATCGATGAGGGAGATGTGATCAGAACGATTAAAGATAATCATCAATATATTGGACATTATCATACTGCAGGAGTTCCGGGCAGGCATGAGATTGATGAATCGCAGGAGTTAAATTATCCGGCGATTATGAGAGCAATTCATTCAACAGGTTTCAATGGTTACGTTGCTCAGGAGTTTATTCCGATTAAAGAAGATAAAATGGAAGCATTGAGGGAAGCGGTAAGAATCTGTGATATTTAAATAAGAATTTTAAAATTAAGAAATATGGCTGATAACACTTATGATGCAATAGTCATCGGATCGGGGATAAGCGGTGGCTGGGCTGCCAAAGAGCTTACCGAGAAGGGGCTTAAAACCATTATGCTCGAACGTGGAAGAAACGTTGAGCATATCAAAGATTATGTGAATGCTACGAAAGATCCCTGGGACTTTCCTCACAGAGGAGGTCGTACTCAGGAAATGATCGAAAATTATCCGGTACTTAAAAGAGATTATCCACTTAGTGAAAAGAACCTTGACTTTTGGGCAAGCGATCAGGATAGTCCATATACTGAGGTAAAGCGTTTTGACTGGTATCGTGGTTATCAGGTTGGTGGACGTTCCCTGATGTGGGGCCGCCAAAGCTACAGACTGAGTCCGATGGACTTTGAAGCCAATGCAAAAGAAGGGATTGCTGTTGATTGGCCAATCAGGTATCAGGATCTTGAAAAATGGTATGGACATGTGGAGCGTTTCGTGGGGATAAGTGGAACAAAAGCAGGCTTGGCTCAGCTGCCGGATGGAGATTTCCTTCCCGGAATGGAAATGAATGTGGTTGAGAAAGAGGTAGCAGCACGTTTGAAGGCACATTATAAAGAAAGCAGGCACATGCTGATTGGCAGAGCGGCGAATCTTACTAAGGCAATTCATGGTCGCACAAATTGTCAGTTTCGTAGTAAATGTTCGTTGGGATGCCCTTTTGGCGGATATTTTAGTACTCAGTCTTCAACTCTTCCGGCAGCAATGGCGACAGGAAATCTGACACTGCGTCCTTTTTCAATAGTTACCAAAATCCTTTACGATAAGGATACAAAAAAGGCAAAGGGAGTAGAGGTTCTGGATGCAGAGACCAACAAGACCTATGAGTACTTCGCAAAAGTGATATTCCTGAATGCATCTACTCTGAATACAACATGGGTGCTGATGAATTCAGCAACGGATGTATGGGAAGGTGGACTTGGAAGCAGCAGCGGACAGCTTGGACATAATCTGATGGATCATCATTTTCGTATTGGTGCTTCCGGAAGAATGGAAGGTTTTGAAGATAAATATGTTTACGGACGTCGTCCGAATGGTATTTATATCCCAAGATTCAGAAATGTTGGGGATGACAAGAGAGATTATTTAAGAGGTTTTGGTTACCAGGGAGGTGCAAACCGGGAAGGCTGGGGGCGGAGTGTCGCTGAAATGAGTATTGGTGGAGACTTTAAAGATGCTCTATGTGAACCAGGCGCATGGACCATGGGTATCACGGCATTTGGTGAAACTCTTCCCTACCATGAGAATAAAGTGACCCTGGATAAAACTAAAAAGGATAAATGGGGGCTCAATATTTTGGCTATAGATGCCGAGATAAAGGAGAATGAGCTTAAAATGAGAAAGGATATGGCAGAGGATGCGAAGGAGATGCTGGAAGCGGCCGGGCTGAAGGATGTAAAAACATTTGATACTGGTTATTCACTGGGTATGGGTATTCATGAAATGGGAACTGCCAGAATGGGACATGATCCGAAAACCTCAGTTTTGAATAAATTTAATCAGGTTTGGGATGCACCGAATGTTTACGTAACTGATGGTGCGGCAATGACTTCTGCAGCATGTCAGAATCCTTCATTAACTTATATGGCATTAACTGCCAGAGCGGTTGATCATGCATTTACAGAGTTGAAAAAAGGAAATATTTAATTCAGGAATTATGAACAGGAGAGAAGCATTAAAACAGGTTAGCTGGATTCTGGGTGGTACGATTATCGGATCCGGTATTTTCCTTGAATATGGCTGTAATCCGGCACAGGAAAAAACTGCCGGATTCTTTGATCAGAAAACAATTGATCTATTGAATGAGATTGGCGAGACCATCCTCCCACAAACCAGTACGCCGGGTGCTAAAGAAGCTAAAGTTGGCGAGTTTATGGATATCATGGTTAAAGATTGTTATACTAAGGCTGATCAGAAGATCTTTACTGATGGACTTGCAGCATTACAGCAGAAATGTAAAGAAACTCAGACCAAGGAGTTTATGAATTGCAGTGCCTCAGAAAGAACAGCATTCCTTACCACTCTGGATAATGAGCAAAAGGCATATATGGAAGCTAAAAGAGCTGAAGAACCATCTCATTATTTCAGGATGCTGAAGGAGCTGACACTTCTGGGCTTTTTTACATCAGAAGTTGGAGCTACCAAAGCCTTAAGATATATTGAAACTCCGGGCAGTTATGATGGTAATGTTCCTTATAAAAAAGGAGACCGCGCCTGGGCATGAACTTATTAATTCGAAATTAATAAAAATGGAAGAAAACAAGAATAAGTCCAGAAGAGACTTTGTTAAGACGGCTGCTGTTGCTGCTGCCGGATTTATGATCGTTCCCCGCCATGTGCTGGGAGGTAAAGGATTCATTGCACCCAGTGATAAACTAATCATTGCAGGTGTGGGTGCCGGCGGTAAGGGCGAAAGCGACCTGACCGGATTTATGCGCGGAGGGAAAGCCGAGATCGGGTTTTTATGTGATGTTGACGATCGCAGAGCAGCTAATTCTGTAAAGAGATTCCCTAAAGCAAAATATTATAAAGACTGGCGTGAGATGTTTGATAAAGAAGCTAAGCATTTTGATGCTGTTTCTGTGTCAACACCTGATCATAACCATGCGATTACCACACTCGCTGCCATGCAGCTCAGAAAACATGTTTATGTTCAAAAGCCTCTAACTCACGATATTTATGAGGCAAGAATATTAACTGAGGCTGCAGTAAGGTATAAAGTAGTTACCCAGATGGGAAATCAGGGTACTTCCAGCGATGGTTCCCGTCTGCTAATGGAATGGTATAATGCCGGATTGATTGGTGAGGTTGACACCGTTTATTGCTGGACAGACAGACCTGTCTGGCCACAAGGTGTGCCATGGCCAGCACAAAAAAGTGATATTCCGAAAGAACTTGACTGGGATCTTTGGCTGGGAACCGCACCTAAAGCCGACTATATCGATAAATTGGTGCCATTTAACTGGCGCGGATGGTGGGAGTATGGAACCGGGGCTTTAGGCGATATGGGCTGTCATCTGGTTGATGCACCATTCCGTGTATTGGGATTAAAGTACCCAACTGATGTTGAATGCAGTGTCGGATCTGTTTATGTGGATTCATTTAAACGCGGTTATTTCCCTGAGAGCTGCCCTCCGTCTTCGCATGTAACTATGACATTTAACTCTGAAAAACAGGGCGGTAAGGCCGTTAAGATGCACTGGATGGACGGAGGTATTCAGCCAGAGCGACCTGTTGAACTTGGTCCGGATGAGATTTTCGGAGATGGTGGTAACGGAGTACTGTTTATTGGGTCTAAAGGGAAGATGCTTTGCGATACTTATGGAAGAAATCCAAGATTATTGCCACTTTCACGTAATGCAGAAATCAATGTTCCTGCAACATTAGCACGTGTTCCTGATCAGGAGGCAGGCCACTATACCCAGTGGGTTGAAGCTGCAATTGCGGGTTACGGAAAAATGGAAGTAAGTTCTGATTTTTCAATTGCCGGTCCGTTGACTGAAGCTTTGTTAATGGGCAATCTTGCAATTCGTGGTTTTGATATTCGTAAACCGAATGCTACAGGAAATGGATTTACTTATCCCGGTCGTTATAAAAAACTGCTTTGGGATGGCCCTAATATGAAAATTACAAACTTTGATGAGGCAAATCAGTTTGTGAAGAGAGCGTATCGTTCAGGCTGGACTCTGGGAGCTTAAACTTATTTGAAAAAATAAGTTTAAGACGCTCTCATTAAAAAATTAGAAGGGATGATTTTTCATCCCTTTTTTATTGTACAAGCAGATTACAGCCGCGTATATCACTATTGTCAAATCTCCCCAGTATTTCGAAACTTCCATCAGCAAATTGTTTTCCAAGATCCTGACTTGCTATAAATGAACAGGAGTTGATATTGGCAAGGTCAATAATATTGACACCTCCGGTTTGATCATGTTTCAGTAAACTAAGTGGGTCATTCGTATCTCTGATCCTGATTTTCATCCATGGTGGGCAGTGGAATCTTCCGCCTCCTTTTGAATAAGCCTGCGACATGAGCTCTGTCATGCCGTATTCAGAATGAATTGCAGGAACGCCAAACCCTGTGCATAAGATATCGTGCAATTCAGTACGAAGCATTTCTTTTCGCTTACCTTTCATGCCTCCGGTTTCCATAACAATGAGTTCCGGGAATTCCAGTGTTCTGCTTTCAGCAAAATCAAGAAGAGCGTAGCTTACTCCAATGAGCAGAGTGGATTTACCCGATTCTTTCAGCTCATTCAGAGTTTCTTCCAGCAGCAGATGGTCGTAAAGAAAGTATCCGCTTTTGGGATTCTGACTTAGGGTGATCAGATCATCGACCATATAGATCAATGATGAGCCTTCACGTTCAAGATAAGATGGGAGAAGTGCAAGTATGGCGTAGTTTCGGATATCTCCGTAAAATAGTTCAAAGGCTTTTCTGTAGCTGTTTACATAAACTGAAATATCAGTCACATAATGCTTGCTTTGAATCATTCCGGTAGTTCCTGAACTGCTGAATGTTTCTTTAATTTCTCTCTTTCCCGAGATGATTTTATGGCTTTTGAAAAATTCGATGGGGAGGAATGGGATGCTGTTCAGATCTTTTATACGGGTTGAATCGATACCCAGATTTGCAACAAAACGGCCATAGACTTCGCAGTTTTTTACCTGATAATTAAAGATCTCCAAAGAGAGCCTTTCAAAATCCTGAGAATCAGAAATGTAGAAAATACGATCAGTGTCTATGAATTGCACGTGCAAAGATAGGAATTATCTATTGTCAGTTATCAGGGTAAAGGCTGCTGAATTGAAGTTCATCGTTTTTGTTCCTTATCCCTTCTTCATTCCTTCCCTGAAATAAAATCCCGCCAGACCTGCAAATCCTGATGCAAGTCCGCCGATCAATCCGGTTATTAAAAGGATATAAATCCAGTTAATGGAACTTTCAGGCAGATTAAGCATCGCTCCAACACGGTTAGCCAGAATATGATTATTCGGGATAGTATGAATTAATCCTATAGCAATCCAAAGAATGAAAATTGCAATGAATGAAGTTCTGAAAGCGTTCCACCCTGAATATGCTTTCCATGCTGAGACTGCAAATGCTATAGGGGCAATTATCCACCATGGCAGAAAGAATTGAAGAATCAGACTGAGTATGGCGATGAGAAAAATTAACATATAAATTAGTTTAATGTGTATGGGATAATTATTTTTTATTAAGCCTCCAGGTTGAAATGGTTCGATCTGATCTGTCATTTTTTCCTTTAAAATAGACCAGCTCGTTAAGCTTGCCGGCAGCCCATGTATCGATCATATCGTCATAATAATAGCTGCCCGGATTACCGGATTCACCACCCGGAAATACTCCGTAAGCCTTAGGATCTTTGCCTAAAGAAACAACCATACGCCATGAAGGTCCGTGACTTTCGCTGGTAGCATTGACCGATGTCTTGGAGCCACCTGTATATAATGTTTTTGATCCGAATCCGGCAATTTTTGCAAGGTGAGGTACATGAGTTGCTTTAACATTGGCCCAGGCCCAGTCTTTCCCAATCGGGCCAAATTTTCGCTGAAGACTGTCTATAGCAAATTTGAAGGATGCGTTTACTGCATCTTCACGTGTTTCCTGCTTACTTGTGTTTAAGTTATCATACCACGGAGCCAGTGGTTCATTTAATAATAATTCTACAAGCCTGTCGCGTGAAGGATAGCGCATCGGAGTTTTTGGGTCATTAAAATCATCCCCCCAGATCTGTACAGCAAGATTTTTCTGCCAGATCTCGAATATGCTGGCGCCTATTTCATCAGCATTGAAAAATTTATTCCATTTACTCACTATGTTAAAACCTTCGCGTTCAGCTGCACTTAGTTTTCCGGCATCTACAAGTCTGATCAGGGTGGAATGTATGTTTTCAGCAAGAATACTGTAATTGTCATTCTGCAGATTTCTGATGCTGTCAACGTTGGCCTGAGTCATTACTGAAAGTCTTTTGTTGATGCGGTGCGCACGCTCGTATCCGGTGTATTCCCAGTTGATATAGTAAGGGTAGCTTTGATCTGAAGGGAATTGATTTGCTGAACTGACAAAGTTTCTGGGTGGATTTTTTACAGTAGGATTTTGATCTGCAGGAATTCTTCCTTTCCAGTCGTTGGCAGGATCAGTGCCATCCAGTAAAAATTTGCCCTGACCTTTCCATTTCAGAGGGAAATATCCGTTAGGGGTAATTGCAATGTCGTTCTCAATACTGGCAAACACGAAGTTTTGTGCAGGAGCTGAAAAATAACTGATTGCTTTTCTGTAATCTGTATAGTTTTTTGCCTTGTTCAGAAGCAGAAATGTACGAACATCATTGGAGCCGTCATGTGCCACCCAGCGAAGTGCATGTCCGGTTGGGATATTTCCAATTTTAGAGAAATTTTCAGGTCGCTGCTCACTGGTGTAAACTATCGGTCCGTGATGTGTGTACAGTACAGTATCTGTCAGGGTTTTGCCACCACTAACATGAATGGTTTCAATTCTCTGTTTAACAGGAGTCCATTTGCCATTATACCAATACTCTTTTTGAGATTTATCTTTAAATTTAATATTGTACCAATCCAAAACATCGGCACCCACATTGGTTACACCCCAGGCAACATTTTGGTTGAATCCTATAATTATACCCGGTGAACCAGGAATAGAAACGCCACATGCATTCATTTCCGGTGAAATTAATTGAATCTGATACCATATGGCAGGCAAGGTCAGGTCAAGGTGAGGGTCGTTTGCAAGAATCGGATAACCGCTGGCAGATTTTGTACCTGAAATTGCCCAGTTATTACTGCCGATACCTTCTTCAATTTCCCTGGTCCTGATATCAAATGATTTCAGACTATTGTTTTGTAAAACAGGAATTTCCGGAATTCTGATTGGGTTAAAGTCCCAGTTTGTACCTGATGGTATTATCGGATCTTCCCTGTAGGGGTAATCAGGAAACAGGTTTTGGGTAATTTCAGGACCGAATTTGTTCAGGATATTATTCATGTAGAATTCATTTGAACCACCTGCCAGGGTTGCAGACATTAACTTTAGTAATAATGCAGAATTCAGAGGTTTCCAGTCTTCGGGTTCATAATTCAGTAACTTATATTCGAGTGGGTAATCTCCCGGTTTGAGAGAGTGGATGTAAGCATTGATTCCAGCTGTATAAGCATCCATCATTTCTTTTATCTCAGGATCCTTCATCATGATTTTTACCATTTTCTCAGCTCCATAGGTCATTCCCATCCTGCGCTGATAGCGATCCAGTTCCAGTGCTTTGGAACCAACAACCTCCGAAAGTCTGCCCGAAGCAAAGCGGGTTTGGAAGTCCATTTGCCACAATCTGTCTTTGGCCGTAATATAGCCCTGTGCAAAATAAAGATCGTGATTATTGCCGGCAAATATATGAGGGACCATCTGATCGTCAAATCTGATTTCAATACTTCCTTTCAACCCTTCAATACTGAGAGAGTTTTCAGTAGCCGGTTGCTTTTTTTCTGCATTTGTCCAAAAGCCCTGAAATGGGTTGAGAAATCTTGCCAGAGGTGGGATATCACCAAATTTTGTATTTAATCCAATGATAAGTGCAATTGCAAATAATCCTGATATTCCTGCTTTGATTATTTTCATGTGGTTAATTTATGATTTAAATATGTTAAAAATTAACTCGTTTATCAAATGATTATTCAGCTTTGGATTAAGTGTGTTATTGCGAATTTCGCCCTTTAACTGGCCAAAATCTTATGTATTTACTATGCAAGCATAAAAAATACTGTACTTCCTTGCTTATTATTAGTTAATGCAGTAATTTTATTAATATTCGCTTAGCCAATTATAAATCTGAGAATTATGAATAGAATTTTTACCCGTTTTGCCAGCCTTTTGGTAGTACTTGTCTTTACTATCTCAATGGCATTTGCTCAGAACACGAGCATTTCAGGAATTGTTACAGATAAGGCAACTAATGAGACCTTGTCGGGGGTCGCCATCACAGTGAAAGGTAAAAGCATCGGAACCTCTACAGGCGGGGACGGACGGTTTTCTTTGAGTACTTCAGAGGGCACCCCCTTCACAATTGTAATAAGCTATTTAGGTTATAAACCTATTGAGCAGCAAATCACCGGTTCAGTTTCAGATTTGTTAATTGCCATGGAATCTCAGGCTATTCTTGGTCAGGAAGTGGTTGTTGCCGCATCCCGTACTCCTGAAAGAATCCTTGAATCTCCGGTATCTATTGAAAGAATGGGGCTTACAGCAATTAAAGAAACAGCTTCATCCACATTTTATGATGCCCTTGCAAATTTAAAAGGTGTGGAGATGAGTGCTCAGAGTTTGACTTTTAAATCAGTCAACACCAGAGGGTTTAATGCCAATGGGAATACCCGTTTTAATCAGTATGTTGATGGAATGGACAATCAGGCTCCCGGTCTGAATTTTGCCGTTGGTAATATTATTGGTATTTCTGAACTGGATCTGGATAATGTTGAGCTTCTGCCCGGAGCGTCATCTGCCCTTTATGGTGCAGGAGGTATTAATGGAACTATGCTGATGAATTCCAAAGATCCTTACACTACGCAGGGAGTAAGTTTTTCGATTAAATCCGGGCTTAACCATGTGAGTGATCCAATGCAATCTTCGGCCCCATTCAGGGAAGCCGCAGTCAGAGTTGCAAAAGCATGGAACAAGTTTGCATTTAAAACCACCTTCTCATTCCTTCAGGCTGATGACTGGCAGGCAGGAAATTATTCAAACTTTGATCGTACATCCCGCACTTTCAAATCAGGAGACAGAAGCTCTGATCCTAATTATGATGGTATTAATATTTATGGTGATGAGGTTAGTCAGAACATGCGTAACGTTGCCAATTCTGTTC
This sequence comes from Daejeonella sp. H1SJ63, assembly GCF_029360775.1. Taxonomy (GTDB): domain Bacteria; phylum Bacteroidota; class Bacteroidia; order Sphingobacteriales; family Sphingobacteriaceae; genus Daejeonella. The sequence goes on from NZ_JARKMZ010000010.1 coordinate 94,050, forward strand.
AATCTGCAACCAATGCAGGTGTTGCAGCAGCTACCGGAGGTGCCATACCGAATATTATCGGAATGATTAATGCATCATTGCCGGTAACAGCTACGCCATCGCAGATAGGGGCTTTTCTGGGTGGCTTCCCGGCTGCATTAAGATCAACTATTCAAAATGTACTTCCATTTAATTTCGGCTTAAGGGGAGGGTTGATACCTGATCAGGCTGTTTCGCGTACCGGATACCTGGAAAAGAATCTGGTTGATTACGATGCAAAATCGATGAAATCATCAACCTCGTTCCATTATAAACTGAGTAATTCAATTGAAGCAGTTGCACAGGCAAACTGGGGTTCAGGTACTTCTGTTTATACTGGTTCTGATCGTTATTCATTGCGAAATTTCAGTATAGGGCAATACAAACTTGAACTGAAAGGTAAGGAATTTATGTTGCGTGGATACACTACTCAGGAGCGTTCAGGTGATTCTTATATTTCTTCAATTCTTGGCAGTTATATCAACGAAACATCTAAGGCCAGTACAACATGGTTTCCTCAGTATATCGGGAATTATGTGGGGGCACGTTCAGGTGGGGCATCTGATGTTCAGGCTCATGCAATGGCACGTCTGGTTGCAGATCAGGGAAGATTTGAATCCGGATCACCTCAGTTTGCTGCAGCTAAAGAAAAGATCATGAATACAACGATCAGTTCTGGTCTGGGAGCTAAATTTGATGATAAGTCGAACCTGTGGCATTACGAAGGAATGTACAATTTTACTAATGCCCTGAAAGATGCAGTTGAACTGCAGGTAGGAGCATCATACAGAAGATATGATTTGAATTCGGCAGGAACAATTTTTGATGACCTTAACCGTAAAATTGATATTGATGAATATGGTGCATTTATTCAAATGGGTAAAAAGCTTAGTGATGCATTCAAGCTGAGTTTATCAGGACGTTATGATAAAAATGAAAATTTTGATGGACGTTTTACTCCAAGGGTGACCGGCGTATATACAGTTGCTCCAAACAATAATATCAGGGTTTCTTATCAGACCGGTTACCGCAATCCCACTACTCAGAACCAATATATTGATTTATCGGTTGGCGGTGGTTCAACCCGCCTGATCGGTGGTTTGCCTGCAAGCCTTACGAAGTATAATCTTTATGTAAATAAACCTTATACAGATGTAAGTTATCGTAATTTTCTTGCATCTGCAGCAGCAGGTGCTCCTAATCCTGCATTGTTAAAGACTTATACTTTTGAAGCAGGTGGTGTTAAGCCTGAAAGTGTTAAGGCGTATGAACTGGGTTATAAAGGATTATTGGGGAGCAATGTTCTGATTGACGCTTACGGATACTTTAATACTTATGAAAATTTTGTTACTGCGGTTGAAGTTTTTCAACAAAACGGTACTTCATTTACAAAATTTGGTGTCCCTGTAAATGCTGAAGGTAAGGTTACTTCATATGGAACGGCCCTTGGTATTGATTACCTTGTCGGGAAATTTAATCTGAGTGGAAATATTTCCTATAATCAGATCGGCGATATTCCTTCCACTTATGTAAATGACTTCAATACTCCAAAAGTTCGCTATAATCTGGGTGTAAGCAACCGCAATATTGCCAAAAACGTAGGAATGAATATCTCATACCGCTGGCAGGACTCTTTCTACTGGACTTCTTCATTTGCATCAGGAGATGTCCCTGCTTTCGGAACGGTGGATGCTCAGGTAAATCTGAAAATTCCATCAGTTAAAGGAATGATCAAAATCGGTGCATCTGACCTGTTTAATAAATACTTCATTACATCCTACGGAAACCCTGAAATGGGTGGTATGTATTATGTTGGATTTACCTTTAATCAATAAGATTGTTCCGGGCTGATCGCCCATGACCTGTTGAAGTTTTTTTTGTTGAATTTATGAATCCTGTTCCGTTCGCCCGGAATGGGATTTATTTGTTAAAGGCTTGACGCCTAATTCGATTTTTATTTCTAGCTATGCTCCTGAACTGTTATTTTGTTAATTAGTACCTGCCGTTATATTATCCTCCGGTTTATTAGATTTAATTAAATACCGGCTAAACAGGCTCTTGATTTTTATTTTAAGATTTGAATATGGAAGTAGAAATAAGAGTGGTCAGTGATGAAATAATCAGAGTACGTTTAGCTCCTCAGGTCGTATTTCTGAAAGATTTTTCATATGCCATCAGCAGTCATGAATTCAGACCTTCTGTTTTTTGCTGTAAAGAAACTGATGATAGCTTCAGGGTTGAAACGAATACGTTTCCTGTGTAATCAATAAAAGTAATTTTCTTATTTCCTTCGAGGATATACATGGCAGTTTGATCAATGAGGACCTGCACCCGATCCATTGGGAAGAAAATACCGATTATGGCGGATATTATGTATATGCCACTAAAAATGTCAGGAGCAGGAAAATTTTTATGGTTTGGGAGACAAATCAAGCGACCTTAATCTGAAATGAGAGGCAAGAGATATGTAAACTGGAATACTGATGCTTATTCCTATGGAAAAGGTCAGGATCCCTTATATCGCACAATTCCTTTTTATGGTACATGAAGGCAACAGCTATGGGATATTCTTTGATAATACCTTCAAAAGCCATTTTGATTTTGCACATCAGGAACACATACAATGCATGTACGTTGGGACGATTCAGGAATATGGGAGCTTTTCATTTCTGATATAGGAAAGGGGGGAGGTTTATAAGTATTTTATACAATCCAATTCCGGAGAAAATCTCGAAAAGGCGTAATGAAGTCAGATCATTTCTGATCAGTAATGCACTTTTTTGGTTAGATCGTTATCATGCCGACGGACTCCGGGTTGATGCAGTAGCATCGATTCTCTATCTTGATTATTCACGTAAAGAAGGCAAATGGATACCGAATGAATTTGGGGGCGTGAAAATCTGGAGACTATCGGGTTCATCAGAGAGTTTAATGAAGCCGTGTATGCCCATTTTCCGGATGTGCAGACCATTGCAGAGGAATCGACTGCATTTTGCTGGAGTGAGCAGGCCAGTTTATGCCGGGGGCTTGGATTTGAGATGAAATGGATGATGGGCTGGATGCATGATACTCTTGATTATTTTGGGAAGGATCCGGTTCACAGGAAATATGCTCATGAAAGAATAACCTTTAGTACAGTATATGCTTTTACTGAAAATTTCATGCTTCCTTTCTCTCATGATGAAGTGGTTCATGGTAAAGGATCATTGCTGGCAAGGATGCCGGGAGATGAATGGCAGAAGTTTGCCAATTTAAGACTGTTGTATTTATATATGTTTACTCATCCCGGAACAAAGTGTCTGTTCATGGGTAATGAGATTGCACAATCTGCCGAGAATTCGGTTTTGGTTTATTTGCGCAAGGGGAATGATCAGGTTAATGATGTTTTGGTGGTTTTGAACACGACTCCTGTCCCCAGGCATGCATGGCGAATCGGACTTCCGAATGAAGGCAAGTGGAAAATTGTTTTTAATTCAGACGACCCGTTTTATTATGGTTCGGGATTAGTCGCTGAGCAGATCGTTATTTCTGAAGAAATTTTCTGGCATGGCAGGGCTCAGTCAGGTTTAATGACCTTACCTCCATTAGGCGGACTTGTGCTAAAAACTACGGGAGAATAAACAAGGGTTAACTGATCTTTCCTGTAATTTTATCCAGCATCTGCATAACAATAACAGCATCTTCCGCAGAACACGGATTGGGACCATCTCCAAGAAAATAGTTTACAACCTGTTCAATCATAGGTTGCTGCACATGTGGAAGAAAGTTGAATGTCAATGGTTCAGTCTTTCCGTTAATTGTAATCTCACAAGGGTCTGTAAATACTGCAAAGCTGATTTGACCTTTAGTACCCGTTATTACACAAATATCTTCATCTTTATTCGGGTGTCCGGTAAAGTCCCATATCCCTTTAAACTTTATATTATTACCGAATGTGATATCTGTACTGACAAAGTCATCAGCTTTATAAAGGCCTGCGATATTTGATGATTTTCCTTCAACGTGAACCGGTTCACCAAAGAAAAATAGCATCAGATCCAGCTGGTGAGGAGCAAGATCATGGAAATTACCACCTCCCGATATGTCCGGATTTACTCTCCATGTATTTTCAATTCCGGGGGTAGGGGCCAATGAAAGTTTCAGATCAACCGAAACGATGTTTCCGATGGTTTGCTTATCTATTAGTCTTTTGATTTCCAGAAATTTGGGTTGTGCCCTGCGATAATGGGCAACACTCAGTTTGCAGGAATATTTTTTTGAAGCTTCCAGCATTCTTATAGCCTCTGATGAATTGAGTGCCATCGGCTTTTCTACATAGACTGACTTTCCGGCTTTAAATGCTTTTAAGGTATAATCTTCGTGTGAATCAGGGGGAGTAGCTACATAAATGCCATTTATTTCCGGGTCGTTAATAAGCTGATCGGCGTCTGAATACCATTTGGGTACATGATGTCTTTTTGCATAGTCTTCGGCTTTGGCCCCATCGCGACGCATAACGGCATGCAAGATTGAATTGGGCACCAGATTAAATGCTGGTCCACTTTTTACCTCTGTTACATTTCCGCAACCAATGATTCCCCAGACTATTTTTTTCATGCTTATCGGTCTTACTTTTCTTACTAATTTTAACGCTGACAGGGTTTTAAACCCTGTCAGCGTTAAAATTAAAAATTAAAATTTAAGATTCTCATCTCCGGTACAAACCAATGTATAAACGGCATTAATTTATTTAATTCCGGCAGAATGATAACTAAAAAACCCTGCCTTGGATTCAAAGCAGGGTTCCGGTTAGTTATTAATGTGTATTAATGTAATTTTTATTTAACGGTTGCAATGTATTGAACAAGATCAATCAGTTTATTTGAATAACCCCATTCATTATCATACCAGGCAACAATCTTTACGAAATTATCATTCAGGGCAATTCCTGCTTTCGCATCAAAAATAGAAGTACGTGCATCTCCCAGGAAATCAGTAGATACTACTTCATCCTCGGTATAGCCTAGAATTCCCTTCAATTCACCTTCAGAAGCATCCTTCATTGCCTTTTTAATTGCCTCGTAGGAAGTGCTTTTTCCAAGTCTTACGGTAAGATCCACCACTGAAACGTCAGCAGTTGGAACACGGAACGACATTCCGGTCAATTTACCTTTAAGGTCAGGAATAACTAATGATACAGCTTTTGCAGCTCCGGTTGAAGAAGGGATAATGTTTTGATAGGCGCCTCTTCCACCTCTCCAATCCTTAGCAGAGGGACCATCAACAGTTTTTTGAGTTGCTGTAGCAGCATGAACTGTTGTCATTAAGCCTTCCAGGATTCCGAAATTATCGTTTAACACCTTTGCGATAGGTGCAAGACAGTTTGTTGTACATGATGCATTTGAAACAATTGTTTGACTTGCCTTCACTTCCTTGTGATTTACTCCCATTACAAAAGTTGGGGTATCATCCTTTGCAGGAGCAGAAAGAACAACTTTTTTTGCACCAGCCTGAATATGCTTTTGTGCATCAGCCTGAGTTAAAAATAGTCCAGTTGACTCAATAACTACTTCAGCACCAACTTCGTCCCACTTCAGGTTTGCCGGATCTTTTTCTGCAGTAACACGAATTGTCTTACCGTTAACCACTAAATGTCCGTTTTCAACTTCAACAGTACCTTTGAACTGACCGTGAGTTGAATCATACTTTAACATGTAGGCCATGTAATTAGGCTCGACAAGGTCGTTGATTCCCACTACTTCAATTCCTTCTCTTTCAATTGCAGCTCTGAAAGCTAAACGTCCAATACGGCCAAAGCCATTGATTCCAATTTTCATCTTGTTAATTTTTATTAGAGTAATATTTTAATAAGTTATAAATGGGCTCCTTTATAATGGAGCTGATTGTTAAACCATTGTTCTTTGCAGCTTCTTTCAGAAGCTCCTGAAATCCTGCAGCAACTGTTCCTACCATATGCAATGGAGCATCAGGATACTGTTTACGCAATGGCACTATGTATGTTTTAAAATACAAATCGAAGCCTTTCAAAACCAGTTTTTTAACAAATTCATCAGTTCGATTCTCAATCAGAAAATCAGAGAAAGAACTTAAAAATAATGCAGGTTGAGTCTGTCTGTACACTTTGTCGAGGATCTGGGTTCTGTCCAGATCAAACTTCTTTTTGAATTTTTCTCCAAACTCTGCAGGAAGGAGGCCGCTCATGAAGCTCTTTAATAAATTTCTTCCCAACCAGTTCGCTGAGCCCTCATCACCAAGGATATATCCTAATCCGAAATTGTTTTCTATGACTTTTTTGCCATCGAAATAGGCAGCATTTGATCCGCTACCCATAATTCCTATGATTCCGGGTGTATCACCACATGTGGCCAGAGCAGCGGCTTTAAGATCGTGCTCAACAACAACTTTGCTGTATCTGAAAAACTCGGTCAGGGCATTGGTTACTATTGACTGGCGTTCTTCTGATGATGCACCGGCGCCGAAAAAATATACCCATTTAATCTTTTCAGCGTTGTTTATCAACTGAGCATTTTTGTTCAGAAATTGTCGGATATGATTTTCATCATTGAAAAAAGGATTAATTCCTGTAGTCTTAAACTCAGAAACGATTTTTCCTTTTTCTGCCAGTTTCCAATCAGCATGTCGTGATCCACTATAAACTACCGCAATCATATTTAAATAGATAAAACACTTACCATCTCCATTAAATCTTCTTCCAGTTTAAATTTAGAAGCATTTAATGCCTCGCTCAGGGGTGTTAAAGCAACTGTATTTCCACGTAGTCCTACCATCTGGCCGCTATTCCCCCGCAGTAATTCATTCACTGCAGCATAGCCCAGACGACTGGCAAGTACCCTGTCAAAACTGCTTGGACTCCCTCCGCGTTGTAAGTGCCCTAATATAGTGACTTTGACGTCGTAATAATCAAATTTTTCTGTTACACGCTGTGCCAGCTGATAGGCACCACCACTTTTATCGCCCTCTGCAACAATTACAATGCTAGAGGTCTTTTTATTCTTTGCATCAATTGAAAGTTTGCTGATAAGCTCATCTATTCCTGTTTCAACTTCCGGTAAAAGTACAGCTTCGGCACCTCCCGAAATTCCGGCTCTCAATGCAATGCATCCTGAATCGCGACCCATTACCTCTACAAAAAACATACGATTATGCGAAGCGGCAGTATCGCGTATTTTGTCTATTGCCTCGATTACGGTATTGGTTGCTGTATCATAACCGATAGTGAAATCCGATCCGTAAAGGTCATTATCTATGGTTCCGGGAATGCACATAATTGGAATATCGAAGCGCTCTGATAAGCGTAAAGCTCCTTTAGCTGTACCATCACCTCCTATAGCAACAAGAGCATCTATGCCTTCTGATTTCAGATTCCTGTATGCTTTTTCGATACCTTCATCTGTCATGAATTCCAGACACCGGGCAGTTTTGAGTATTGTACCGCCCAGGTGAATAATATTCCCTACTGAACGGGCATTCATAGTCCAGAAATCACTTTCCAGCATTCCCTGATACCCTCTTCTGATCCCGCTTACCTCTACACCAGAGAAAATAGCTGTTCTTACAACTGCCCTTATACAAGCATTCATACCGGGGGCATCACCTCCGGATGTAAAAACTCCTATTTTGTTTATTTTTGTCAATATTGGGTTGTATAAATTTATCACGAATATAGTGTGTATTTTTTACACTAAGTAATTTTTCAATATTTTTTCACACAGTTATGACTAAACCTTATATTAGTTTTTAAAATAGATATTTTGGAAACGTTTCTCCCTAAATTTGATTCTGTATTTTCTATTGACTGTGTAATTTTTGGATTAGATGAAGGAGAGTTGAAAATCCTTCTGATCGAAAGAAATGAAGAACCATTTAAAAATTGGTGGGCGCTTCCGGGTTATATAGTTGAGCAGGATGAAAGTATTGATAATGCCGCTGAGAGGATATTGTATGAACTGACAGGGTTAAGGGGGATTTATATGGACCAGTTCTATACTTTTGGAGATGTAAACCGACACCCTCAGGGAAGAGTAATTACAGTTGCTTATTATGCGATGCTCAGGCTTTCCGGAAATAAAGAGCTTAAACCTGTGAGTAATTACGCTTCTAAAGCTGTCTGGATATCTGTGAAAGATATTCCTAAACTAGCTTTCGATCATGAAAAGATCTTTATACGCGGATTTGAAAAGATCAGGAATAAAATCAGTTATCAGCCCATTGCCTTTGAACTTCTTCCTGAAAAATTTACACTTACACAACTCCAGAATCTGTATGAAGTAATTCTGAATAAGAAGCTCGATAAGAGAAATTTCAGGAAGAAGATGTTGAATTACGGTATTCTGAAAGAACTGAATGAAAAGCAGAAGGGTGTTTCTTACCGTGCGGCTAAACTTTATAAATTCGACAAGCGCAAATACGCAAAACTGTTTCAGAAGGAACTTACTTTTGGGAAGTGATGCTCGGGAGAATAAAATTCCTTATGAAATTTTATTTGCTGCTTAAGTTTAAATCATTAATTTTTTTGTTTACCAGTTTGAACCACACTGCCGGAATCAGAACCGGTATAAGCATGCTGGCATAGCCTCCGGGCAGCACCGGACTTCCTTCATAACTTTCCAGCTGATGAAATGGCTTTGCTGCATGAAAATGATGGTCTGAATGACGACTCAGGTCAATCAGCAAAAAACGACTGATTACTTTATCGCTTTGCCATGAATGCCTTTCGCTTACCCGTTCATTATTTTGCCGGCTGAGTCCGTAATGCTCAATATAATTAGTGTACTCCAGCAATAAATTGGCAAATAAAGCTTGCAATAATAGTGCTAAGCAAAGTTCCCAGCCTGATAGAACTGTTGCAAGTATTATAACAATGAGATAACCTGTGGCACAGGCCAGTATATAGTTATGGAACCCGTAAGCTGAATGTTCTTTTTTCTTACAGCGTTCTTTTTCAAGGTTAAATGACTGTTTAATCTGGCCTGAAATTGAACGTATAAAGAAATGATAATAACTCTCTCCATAACGGGCAGTGACAGGATCTGCATCTGTCCCTACATACTTGTGATGGATTTTTAAATGATGAATGAAAAAATAAGGATTGAAGACGGTGAAAAGCAGCAGCCTTCCCATTAAATTCCAGAATTTGTTTTTTCTGTGTATCAGTTCATGTGCCACAACAATTGCAAGGGTACCGGAAGAGGCACCGGTTGATAATGCTGCTGCAAGTATCCAGTACCCTTTTATTATTTCAGAATGAATACCATAGATCAGGCTCGAAACGGAAAGTAACTGAGCGATAACAGAGAGGGCCATTAGAATTTCCGGAAGTTTATCATCTGCTGAATCGTCATTTGTACGATCTTCAGGAAGAACTAATTCAAGCAGGCCAAGCAGAACAAATGAAAAAAGAAAGTTAAGCAGACTGAGCCATCCTCCGTTCAGATTGCCAGTGATAACAAGGACAACCGGCAAAAGATTAAGAAAATATTTCCAGTTTCTGAATGACCGGTTAAGGCTTTTAACCATTATAATCTTCTGATGTTTAAGAAGAAAAGGTAATGAAAAAGTATAAGATTTAGTTAAAATATTGTTGATGGGTTCCGGATCAACGATCTGAAACCCATCTTATGGGAGTTATTTCTTGCCTTTCCTTGAAAACATGATCATGATAATCGATCCGGCAAAGATCATGCTCCACCCTGTCCAGCGAATGTGTACAATCTTACTTGCTGCTGCTGCAAGTTTCTTAAAAGGAATGAAACTGAAATAATTGGTTACTTTGAACTGAACAGCAGCAAAGGTAAATATCAGTAACAGGAACAATGCCCATCCGCAGAATCTCAGCAATCCGTTTTTATTTCCGGCGGCAGCAATAAGTGCCAGTGCTGCCAAAGCATAAACGATTGCAGCCAGCGAAGTGTCAATGTCCCAATAATTCCAGTTTCCGATTACAGGTAAATGCAACATTGGTAATAAACCCCCTGCAATAACAAGAAGGGCACCTGTAATCCCTGCAAAGTTTTTAAATTTCATAAGATCAGGATTTATGCCTGAGGGTTTCCGCCTTCGGTAAGTTCCATCTTCTCAGCGAAATGAGCACAATAATCGCGAAGGTCTCCTACAATAGCCTCTTCGCCTGTTGCACGCAAAAAGCTGTCGCCCATCGTTTGAAGAGTTTCATAAAAGAATCTTTTCATTTCATCAACAGGCATATCCTTGGTCCACAGATCGATGCGTAATGAGTTTTTGTAATTATGATCCCAAAGCGCAAGCATCATTGATTTTACAGGTAATGCCTCCTTGTTTTCAGAATCTGTTGATTCCCATAAAATTGTTTCAGGGACATTCTGCTCATCAAGCTCTATGGTAAGTTTTATTTCTGCTTTTTTCATTTTTTGATTTGTAAGTAATATCTATATGTTATAAGCCCGGGATATTGTTTCTAGATTTTTTTGAACAATACAATAAGTATTGCCACAAAGATGAGAAATAGAAGCTCAAATAACCAAATCCGTTTCAGATCAACGACCAGACGTCTGAATACAAGATCCGTGATGGAGCTCAGGAGAAACATAATGAAAAGAGGCACAGAGCCCAGCTCGCGCCATCCATTCTCATCGGCATAAATCAGCAGCCAGGCTATTCCTGTAATCAGTAAAGCAGAAACAATATTCAGCGGGGTTAAACGCAAATTCATTTTTTCTTCCGGTCTTTTTTATGAACAGCATCAAACTTCGGTCCTTTCTTCCTTCGGGAGGCACCCGGCTTGTTGTTTTTGGGTTTAACCTGAGGCTTGACTCCGGATTTTGCGGATACAGTACCCTTTGTATTTTTAGGCTTCTTCTCATGGAAGGCCCCCTTGAATTCAGGATCGTCTTTTCGTTTTTGCAGGTCAATTTCCCGGGCAATGTTCTGACGTTCTTCATAGGGAGTTTCTTCTATAAATACCCCTTCAGGGATATTAAACATAGGGATTTTCTGCCTGATCAGCTTTTCGATCTTCTGAACATAATATTCCTCAGCCGGATTACAGAAAGTTATTGCATCACCGGTTTGGCTCGCTCTTCCAGTGCGCCCTATGCGGTGTACATAATCCTCGATAATGATAGGAACATCGAAATTGATTACATGGCTCACACTGCTCACATCAAGTCCGCGTGAGGCTACATCAGTTGCCACAAGAATACGTATCTGACCTTCTTTAAACGCATTAATCGAATTAATTCGTGTGTTTTGCCCCTTATTAGCATGAATTACCCGTACCTGATCCTCACCATAGCGGCGCTCCAGAAAATGGAATATATTATCTGCTACGGTTTTGGTTTTGCAAAAGATGATCAGCCTTGAAAATTCTTCTGTATTCTTAAGCAGATGCTGCAGCAGGTTTAATTTAGTTTTTAAATTCGGTACATTATATAAAGCCTGGCTGACTGTAGCAGCAGGAGTGGCCTGAGCTGCTACTTCAATTATCAATGGGTTTTTGAGGAAATCACCTGAAATTTTATGCACCAGCTCACTCATTGTCGCAGAAAATAAAAGGTTCTGTCTTTTCCTTGGTACAATCTCCAGAATTCTGTGGATAGAACCAATGAATCCCATATCCATCATTTTATCGGCTTCATCCATTACCAGAAATTTCAGATGCTGGGTATTGATATGCCCTTCCAGGTAAAGATCCAGAAAGCGCCCGGGAGTGGCTATCAGTAAATCAACTCCCTTTTTCAACTCCGCAATCTGAGTTTTAGGACCAAGTCCGCCGTAAAGCAACACCGTTCTCAGATCAGTATACTTTGCGAATATTTTCACATTCTCCTCGATCTGCATTGCAAGTTCACGGGTTGGAACAATGATTAATGCCCTTGCTTCGTTGCCCTGGGCATATTTTAGCTTCATCAGTATCGGCAAAACAAAGGCAGCTGTTTTACCTGTTCCGGTTTGAGCGATGCCCATGATATCCTGTCCGGAAAGTATCGGCATAATTGCTTTTTCCTGTATTGGAGTGGGGGTAGTGTACCCTGCATCCGCAACTGCATTAAGTATCTGCCTGTTCAGCTTGAAATCTTCAAAGGATATTGACATGCTGCAAAGGTAGGGATTTGGAATTTAGCACAGACGGAGATGTTAGAAGGTAGTAAGATTGAAGGCTGCTGAAATGAAATTATCCTTATTCCTTTTATGTCAGCAATCACTTATTGTTTAAGTTCAGGATGTGAGTTCAGAGAACTAAGCAAAATAATTCCGAAATTTGCGTTCATATTTTAAATCTAAAACTCAGGGCATGTCCACAATTCTTATCAAATCAGCAAGTATTGTTAATGAAGGTCAAATATTTACTGGCGATGTCTTTGTTAAAGACGGTTTGATAGAACAAATAGGGCCAAGCCTGGATATTGCTGCTGATAAGGAGATCAATGCTGAAGGTTTACACCTGCTACCCGGTTGTATCGATGATCAGGTTCATTTCCGTGAACCCGGCTTAACGCATAAGGCAGATATATTTACTGAAAGCCGGGCAGCTATTGCAGGGGGGGTCACTTCTTTCATGGAGATGCCAAACACAGTACCGAACACCCTTACTCAGGAGTTGTTAAAGGATAAATACAATATAGGTTCCCGGACTTCTGCTGCTAATTATTCTTTTTTTATGGGTGCCGGCAATGATAATCTGGAAGAAGTTTTAAAAACCGATCCGCGGAATGTTTGCGGAATTAAGGTTTTTATGGGTTCATCTACCGGGAATATGCTGGTTGATAATGAAAAGACTCTCGAAGGAATATTCAGTCAGGCACCAATGCTGGTAGCTACTCATTGTGAAGATGAAGCTACTATTCGTGCCAATGCAGAACATTTTAAGGCAAAGTACGGCGATCAGTTAAGTCCAGAAATGCATCCCCTGATCCGTAACGCTGAAGCCTGCTTTATTTCATCGTCATTTGCGGTAGGTCTGGCAAAAAAATACAATACCAGATTGCATATTCTGCATATTTCAACAGCGATAGAGACTTCACTATTCGATAATTCAATTCCATTGGCTCAGAAGAGAATCACTGCCGAAGCATGTATTCATCATCTTTGGTTTTCGGATGCCGATTACGCAACAAAAGGCAACTGGATTAAATGGAATCCTGCAGTTAAATCTGCGGCAGACCGTGATGAGATTTTTAAAGCTGTACTGGATGATCGTATCGACATTATTGCTACTGATCACGCTCCTCATACCATTGACGAAAAATCTCAGCCATACAGTAAGGCTCCTTCCGGTGGTCCGCTGGTTCAGGATGCTTTACCCGCGATGCTTGAATTTTATAAACAGGGAAAAATCAGTCTGGAGAAAGTGGTTGAGAAAATGGCTCACAGTCCGGCGATCTGTTTTCAGGTAGAGAAACGAGGCTTTATTCGGGAAGGCTACTGGGCAGATCTGGTATTGGTGGATCTTAATAAACCTTCACTTGTGAGCCGGAAAAATGTACTTTCAAAATGCGGATGGAGTCCCTTCGAAGGACAAACATTCAGGGCATCGGTAATAAGCACTATTGTTTCAGGTAATCTTGTTTATGATCAGGGCAAAATTATGGATGGGATATATGGGAAAAGATTAACCTTTATGCGTTAAGTTCCTTCGCCTTTGCTCCGGCAGAAGTTTAATTTAAACCCCCGACGGTCTACTTCTCCCTGAGAAACATAATAAAATCACTGGCTGACTGGTCTGTGTAACCAACATGCCTGAGCATGCAAATTACCTGCCCGCGGTGGAATGTGGAATGATTCATACAATGAAGTATAATCTCTGCATTGTTCTGGCTGAATTTCCTGCCCTTGAGATTGATATATTCGGTACTTTCCAGAAAGAAATTGTCATCTTTCTGACTGATAAATTCAGTAAGATCTTCTGAGTTTTTACGAAGCAATCCGCAGATGCCGGCAAAGCTACCACTGATATCAAGATTGTGCATATGAGGGACATTCTTGCCATCCAGCCGTGCCAGCCAGGTCTGTTCTGCGTCAGCAATATGCATGATAATCTTTTTGATAGTCATGAATTCGTTCTGTTGGTTTGAGGCTATATCCAGCTCATCTACACCGGCCAGATATTTACAGATTTTCTCATTTGCCCAAAGGTTATACTGCAGGTAATTACTCAGAATAGCTTTCATAAAGAACAGACTTGATTATATTAAAAATACAATTAAAATTCGGGAATAATTATGATCCAAATACTAATTGTATTGTAATAATATCTCAAATCAGCCGGAGTTGTTCCTTATTGATACTAAACTAGCTACCTTTGCGCCTTGTTGAAAAGCATTTATGGCTAAAGTCTCTATTAATATTGCAACCGGTTCAGTTCAGAAAGAGGAAATTATTGTTGGAATCGACCTTGGTACTACGAACAGTTTAGTAGCATTTATCAATCCGGATTCTAATCCTCAGGTTATAAATGATACCGGAAAAGGTGTTTTGGTCCCCTCTGTAGTTCACTTTCAGTCTGATGGAAGTGTAATTGTTGGAAATGAAGCAAAAGAATATCTGATTTCAGATCCTGCTAATACTATTTTTTCTGTAAAGCGTCTGCTGGGCCGTTCTTATAAAGATATTGAAGCTCACAGCAGTTTATTTTCATATAAAATTATTGATGACGATCAGGAAAGTCTGGTTAAGATCAATGTTGCTGATAAATATTATACCCCGATAGAACTTTCAGGTATGATCCTGAAAGAGTTGAAGGAAAGGGCAGAACATGCTCTGAAAACTGCGGTGAACAGAGCTGTAATTACCGTTCCGGCTTACTTCAATGATAGCCAGCGACAGGCAACGCGCGATGCAGGAAAACTTGCAGGTCTTGATGTGCTGAGAATTGTGAATGAGCCTACAGCGGCGAGTCTTGCATATGGTATCGGACTTGATCCGGAAGAAGAGAAAGTAATTGCGGTTTATGATCTGGGCGGAGGTACTTTCGATGTTTCTATCCTTAAAATTCAGAACGGAATTTTTGAAGTGCTTTCAACCAATGGTGATACTTTTCTTGGTGGTGATGATTTCGACAGAGCCATAGTTAATTATTGGGTTGAACAAAATAATATAGGTGAGAGGGTAAATGAATCTTCCTTAAATCAGGCATTACGGTTAAAAGCTGAAGAAGCAAAGAAGGCACTAACTACGCAGAATATTTTCAATGATACTGTTGGGGATATTCCCTGTGCAATTACAAAACAAAAATTCGAAGAACTGATCCTTTCCAAAGTCGAACAGACCATTGATTGCTGCAGCAATGCATTGAAAGATGCCGGACTGACTGCTGCAGATATCAACGAAGTTGTTATGGTTGGCGGATCTACCCGTACACCTTTGGTTAAGAAGAAGGTGGCAGAGTTTTTCGGTAAGGAAGTTCATGATCAGATCAATCCTGATGAGGTTGTAGCTTTAGGTGCCGCCATTCAATCTGATATTCTTGCCGGAAACAGGAAGGATATTTTACTGCTTGATGTTACTCCGCTCTCTTTAGGTATAGAGACTATGGGCGGATTAATGGATGTAATTATCCCAAGAAATGCCAAGGTTCCAACGAAAGCAGGAAGACAATATACTACTTCGATCGATGGTCAGGTAAACATGAAAATATCTGTTTACCAGGGTGAGCGCGATCTGGTAAGTGAAAACAGGAAATTAGCCGAGTTTGACCTGAAAGGTATACCTGCCATGCCTGCCGGATTCCCTAAGGTAGATATTAATTTCAGGCTGAATGCTGATGGTATCCTCACCGTAGAAGCTGTAGAATTAAGGTCAGGTGTAAAGCAGGAAGTTGAAGTTAAACCAACCTACGGATTAACGGATGAGCAGGTAGAAAAGATGCTGATAGACAGTATCGAGAATGCCAGGGATGATGTCAGCAAAAGAATGCTGATTGAAGCCCGTACCGAAGGCGAACAAATGGTGTATACTGTAGAGCGTTTTCTTCAAAAGAATACTGAACAGGTTTCTGAAAAGGAAAGAGCAGATACAATTAATCTTGTTCAGAATCTGAAAAATGCGCTCGGTTCAGGAGATAAAGACCTGATTCTTAAGTGTATTGATGAGGTGAATGAGTTTACAAGACCATTTGCCGAACGATTGATGAATACAGCTATCTCTTCAGCAATGAAGGGGAAAGCGATTGAGTAGGGGGCTGTTTGGTTAGTAGTTAGTTAGGATATGCTGATTACCATTTAGCGTTTATGTGTCTCAATACTCAATACGCATTACCCTCAGTACTTGATTATTGTAAGCTGGTTAAGGATTAGTTTGCTGGGTGAAGGTTTGATAATTTGAAATTTGTTATTTATTGTCATTAGTTTCCTGCTTAATTTAATCCTGCTGATTAATTAACAATTTCGAATGGTTTTTCTATGAGAATTCTCTTATTTATAGCCATTTTGCTTCTATCATTGAAGAGTTTTGCCCAGAATGCCGGGTCGGATAATTTACTGATACTCGAACTTTTGCAAAACCAGCGTTATGACGAGGCTTCTGAATACCTTAAGAGAATATATCCTGAACCAATCAGCGATAAAAAGATACTTTCCCGCTTTGGATACAGCCTTAGAATGGCCGGAAAATTAACCGAAGCCGAAAAATATTATCAGCGTATTCTTGATCAGGATCCCGGAGAGATATCCTCCCTGTTCAGTATGGCCGGAATCAGTCAGCGCAAGGGCAATTTTCTTAAAGCAAAGGATTATTACAAACAAATTCTTGCCATTGACAGTACCAATTTCTCTGTCTACAAGCAGTTAAGTGATATGATCGAATCTTCAGAAGGACTGCTTTTTGCTACAAATTATCTACAGAAAGCAAATAATCTTAATCCGGCTGACGGAGATATAGCCTACAGCTATTCCAAAGTGCTTAAAGATTTGAAACAGTATGATTCTGCGGCCAAAGTTCTGGATGAAGCTATTAGGGTTGATTCAACTAATCTGGTCTTGCTCAGAGGTAAAGCAGAACTTGCCTATGCCATGAAAAGCTATGATAAGGCTGCAGAGTATCTCAGTAAAACGATTAGTGAATCCATTTCACCCAATACGGCAGGATATTATGCACAGGTGGGCGATGTGCTTGAGAAAAATAAACTGATCAGACAATTGCTGGAAGCTTATCAGAAAAGCTTGTTTTTTGATAATAAACCTCTGACTTTATATACCATTGCCTCTATTTATGATCAGAAACTAAAGCAATTTAAGTCTGCTTTAACCTATTATCGCAGGTACGTTAATTCAGAACCTCCTTCAGATCAGAAGGCTTATATTGAGTACAGTAAATTCAGAATTGCAGAATTGAGCAGGTGATGAAAACCTGCATATGATTTTATAAACGATGGCTTGTCAGTTTCGCTACGTACTTTCCGATAATATCAAATTCCAGATTAACCGTATCGCCCTCTTTCAGATTTTGCATGTTGGTATGCTCATAAGTATAGGGTATGATTGCCACGGAAAATGAACTTTCCTTCGAATTGACGACAGTAAGACTGATCCCGTTTACACATATCGATCCCTTTTCAACTGTAATATTCCCGGCTGAAGGGTCGTAGCTAAATGTATATTCCCAGCTTCCCGGCATTTCTTTAGCCTCGGTACAGATTGCAATCTGATCAACGTGCCCCTGAACAATATGTCCGTCGAGCCGGCCATTCATTTGCATGCATCTTTCCAGGTTGATCAGATCGCCGGTCTTAAGTTTTCCCAGATTGGTTTTATTCAGTGTTTCTGTAATTGCGGTAACCGTATGCATCCCCTCTGAAATAGCCACCACAGTTAAGCAAACACCATTATGCGCTACAGACTGATCGATCTTCAATTCATTGGATAGGTCTGATCCGATAATCAGATGAAGGTTATCACGATCTTTTTGCAGATCAATTACCCTGCCGGTAGTCTCTATTATACCTGTAAACATCTTTTTGTAATTGTTTTAGTATTCTTTTCGGTTTTTTTTCCAGTTGGAGCCTGATTGCACAGCTTGGGGTATACTTGCATTTCTGTTCTGTTCTTTCATAAATAAAGTCCCAAGCAGTGCCGCTATCATAGCTTCATCTTCATTTCCGCTTTGCAGGTATTCAGGTTTAAAGTACTTGCCAACAAAATGGGTGTCGAATTTGCCTGAAACAAAGGCATGGTGCTGCATCACAAATTTCCCGAAAGCCAGAGTAGTTTGAATTCCGGTAATCTGATACTCATCAATCGCTCTGATCATTCGCTCAATAGCCTCGGTTCGGTCTTTTCCATAACTAACCAGCTTTGCGATCATTGGGTCATAATAAATCGGAATATCCATTCCCTGTTCAAACCCATCATCTACCCTGATGCCCGGACCTTTGGGTGTAATGTAGGTCTTCAGGTTGCCAATATCAGGGAGGAAATTATTGGCAGGATCTTCGGCATACACTCTTACCTCAATGGCATGCCCTTTGATCTTCAGGTCTTCCTGTCTGAAATTTAATTTCTCGCCTCTCGCAATTTTGATTTGTTCTTTGACCAGGTCAATCCCTGTAATCATCTCCGTTACCGGATGCTCAACCTGCAGACGGGTATTCATCTCCAGAAAGAAGAAGTCGAGGTTTTCATCAAGTATGAATTCAACTGTTCCTGCTCCGGTATAGTTACAGGATCTGGCCGCATTTACGGCACTTTCGCCCATTTTTTGACGTAATTCCGGACTTAAAACTGAAGAAGGGGCCTCCTCAACAACTTTTTGATGCCTGCGCTGAACAGAACAGTCACGTTCAAAGAGATGAACGATATTTCCATAATTATCGCCGAGTACCTGAATTTCGATATGCCGTGGAGAACTTACATAGCGCTCGATAAAAACAGATCCATCGCCAAATGCTGAAGTAGCTTCAGATACTGCAAGATCCATCTGTTCAACAAAATCTTCAGGCTTTTCAACAATCCTCATTCCTTTTCCGCCACCACCTGCTGCGGCTTTGATCAGAATCGGGAAACCCACTTCCAGAGCTCTTTTCTGAGCTTCCCCAATGTCTGTTACAGCCTCTTCAGTTCCCGGTACCATTGGGATATTGTATTTTAAAGCTGCAGCTTTTGCTGATAACTTATTACCCATGATTTCCATCGCTTCCGGCGATGGCCCGATCAGGATCAGTCCGGCAGCTTTTACCTTTCTGGCGAAATCGGCATTTTCAGATAAAAAGCCATAGCCCGGATGTATTCCCATAGCCCCGGTTTTCAGACAGGCTTCAATAATTCTATCAGCTAAAAGGTATGATTGGGCAGAGGGAGCAGGGCCAATGCAAACGGCTTCATCAGCATACCTTACATGGAGTGCATTCCGGTCGGCTTCAGAATATACAGCCACAGTTTTAATACCCATTTCACGGGCAGAACGCATCACTCGAAGGGCTATCTCACCCCTGTTGGCTACCAGGATTTTTTCCATGTACAAAGGTATGTTTCAGATCGTCTGCAATTAAGACAATTTCCGGATAATTATTCTGCGCTTAATGTCATATTCAGGCATCGTAATTCCTGATTAATGAAGTTTTTTCAGAGTCTGAACAGTATGGTCGATCATGTCATCGCTGAGATCCAGATGAGTAACAAAGCGGATCATCTGCTTGCCGAAAGTGTTGCATTTAATACCACGGTGACCTAGCTTTTCAACAAACTCTTCAGCATGATACTTATCTGTAAGCTCAAAGATGACAATATTCGTATCTGCAGGCATAACATTTTTTACCAGAGCTGAAGCTTTTAAGGTATCAGCAAGTATGCGGGCATTTTTATGATCATCTTTTAACCTGTCGATATGATTATCCAGTGCATAGATTCCCGCAGCTGCCAGAAAACCTGCCTGGCGCATTCCTCCGCCCAGTACTTTTCTGATTCTCCTTGCTTTATAAATGGTTTCTTTGCTTCCTAAGAGTACAGAACCGACAGGTGCACCAAGACCTTTCGACAGGCAAACCGAAATTCCGTCAAACATCTTTCCGTAATCTTTTGGCGAATCTCCGGTTTCGGTAAGTGCATTGAAAATTCTTGCACCATCCAGATGCAGATTGATATTTTTCATACGGCATAGATGATAGATTGGCTCAATCTGATCGAGAGTGTAATAGCTTCCGCCGCCACGGTTAACGGTATTTTCAAGCACTACCAATGTGCTTTTTGGATAGTGAACATTATCCGGATTGATATGAGGCTCAATCATATCGGCATTCATTCTGCCCCTGTCGCCATATAACAGGCGCACTGATGCGGATGAATTAAAAGCAATACCACCACCTTCATAACGATAAACATGTGCAGTTTCATCGCAGATCACTTCTTCCATCGGATTGGTAAAACATTTAATAGCAATCTGATTGGTCATAGTTCCGGAAGGACAGAATAAAGCGTCCTCCATCCCGAAAATGTCTGCAATTTTTTCCTGCAAGGCATTGACAGTCTCATCTTCATTAAATACATCATCACCAATTCTGGCGCTGAACATAGCCTCAAGCATTCCCGGAGTGGGTTTGGTTACCGTATCACTTCGCAGGTCGACAATCATTTTATTTTCATTCATGCCTAAATTTAGATTTTCTCTGCATTATCCCGAAAATTTGTTGAAATATGTAGAAGTTAAAATATAAATCCTGCAGGAGAAAACAGGATATTGTTCAATATGATTTAAATTAAATGCTCTGAAGGGGTTTGGAGAGCTTTTTATTCAATTTGAAGTATTCATTTTTCCAGGTGTACTGTTGACAATAAGTATAAATTCATACATTTAGCTTTTTAAAAATATTTATAAAACTATGATCATAATCGCAGATGGCGGGTCTACCAAGACCAATTGGTGTTTATTGAATAAGACTGGTCAGAAAATTTACTTTAATACAGAGGGATATAATCCATACTTCGTTAGCAAAGAATATATTACAGACTCATTGCTTAAAGGATTACCGAGTGATCTTGAACTGGATGAGATTCAGGAAGTTAATTATTACGGTGCCGGATGTTCCACTCCTGATAAGGTGAAAATCGTTGTTGATGCTATGCAGCTTGTTTTTAAAAATGCTCATGTTTATGTTGGCCATGATCTTTTGGCTGCTGCACGTGCAGTTTTGGGATTGGATACCGGATTTGCGGCTATTCTGGGAACCGGCACAAATACAGGCCTGTACGATGGTAAGGACATTTCACTGAACATAGATTCTGCTGCATATATTCTTGGGGATGAGGGCAGCGGCTGCCATATCGGTAAAAAACTGTTAACAGATTATCTTAGAGGTTACATGCCTGAAGTTGTAAGAGAACGTTTCTGGGAAACCTATAAACTGACCCCTGATGAAGTGACTGACAATGTTTATACCAAACCTCTGGCGAACCGCTTTTGTGCCAGCTTCGCTAAATTTGTTTACGACAATAATGTGCATGCCGAGTATTCAAGAAAGATTGTAAAAAATTCATTTGTTGATTTTTTTGAAAATCTGGTAAGTCATTATCCGAATTATAAGGATTATACTTTCAACTGTATTGGTTCGGTTGGTTATAACTTTAGAAATGTTCTGGAAGAAACGGCAGTTGAATATGGAATGAAGGTAGGCAAGATCATTCGTTCACCAATAGATGACCTGGTGCGCTATCATGTTGAGCTGGCTCCAAGGACCCAAAACTAATCAGTAAAATATTTTGATAAGAGGCTGCGATAATTTATATCGCAGCCTCTTATGTAAACCCGGATCCGGGTTCTATTTGTTAATAAGGTTCTTTTGCTTTCTGCGGTGCTTGTATCGCGACTGCCTTAAGGTATTTGCTTCTCCCGAGATCACACTGATATTTCCGTCGACCTCAAGAATAGCAAGGCGTACTTTTTTGTATGATTCAATGCCATGTTCCCTGATTGCTTCTTCGAGTTCATCCATGCCAATACTTTCATTATGCAGGTTAGCAATATCTACTTTACCGTCTGAAATCAGAATAACCGGTTTACCTTCAATCAGTTCTTTTATCGTTCCTGACCGGTACATCCATACCTTCAGCAGATAGTTTAATGAGAATAATACACTTGCGGCAAGTACTCCACCTGTTAAACTAACATTAGGTCCAACCATTGCATTTTGTACAGAATTGCTGATCAGAACCAGAAATACCAGATCGGTAGTTGAAAGCTGTGATAGCTCTTTTTTGCCAAAAATCCTGATCGCAATAACCATGAACAGGTATACACCTGCACATCTTAAGACAATATCCAGATAAGGGTTCATCGCCATATTAAAAATTCAGACTGCTTTGTCCGATAGAACTTATCATTGCCTCATGCTCCAGTAACCATCTTTTACGCCATAATCCTGCAGAAAAGCCAACCAGTTCGCCATTGCTGCCTATTACCCGGTGGCAGGGGACAGCGATTATGAGATTGTTACGGCCATTGGCAGAAGCAATAGCACGGATAGCTAAAGGATTTTTCATTCTTTTTGAAAGGATGGCGTAGCTTATAGGTCTTCCGGCTTCAATATTTCTGAGTTCATCCCATACACTCTGCTGAAAATCTGTGCCGGGCTGAGCCATTGGAAAATCAAAGACAATTCTTTTCCCCTCAAAATATTCTTTGAATTGTGATTTTGCCTGTTCTGAGATCTTGTTCGGGCTTTCTTCAGGTATTTCTTCAGGAAAGAAAATAGCAAAAACTTCCCTGTCATTGGCAGAAATTTGCATCTTCCCGATAGGACTGTCAAGTGTTGAAGTAAACATGCTGAAATAAAAAACAAATTACACAGAATATTCAGCTCAGAAAAAGAAAATCAAAGATTATATTTGCAGCAATGGATTTATTAAGCCAGATAAAATTTCTGATCCGTAAGGAAATCATGCTGGAATGGCGTTCGAAATATGCCTTTAATGGCATTCTTCTCTATGTAGTTTCAACTGTATTTGTTTGTTATCTGGCTTTCCGCGAGATCAGCAGTCCGCCAACCTGGAATGCCCTTTTCTGGATTATTATGCTGTTTGCATCGGTCAATGCAATTACTAAAAGTTTTATTCAGGAAAGCAGGGGCAGACAGCTTTATTATTATACCATTACTAGTCCGCAGGCCATTATTATTTCCAAAATCATTTATAATATTCTTCTGATGCTATTGCTTTCAGTCATAGCACTGGGATTTTACACTTTGGTGTTCAAAAATCCTTTGGGAGACCCGGCTTTTTATTTACTTTCCGTTTTGCTGGGCAGTATCAGTTTTGCTTCGGTGTTTACGATGATATCCGGAATTGCATCCAAGGCAAGTAATGGGGGAGCCCTGATGGCAATTCTGAGCTTTCCTGTAATTATTCCTTTGCTTGTAGTTTTAATTAAACTTTCAAAAAATGCGATGGATGGCCTCGACAGGTCGGTATCTTATGACGAGATAGGGGTTCTGCTGGCTATTAATGTAATAGTAGTAACAACTTCATTATTACTATTTCCTTATTTATGGAGGGATTAGGTTCAGGATAGATAGGCATTCTGTATAATTTTTGTAATCCAATCACATATTCTTTCCATATCTAAAATCTCAGGCTATTTCCTCAGTTAATAAATCGGAAAATAGATAATGAATTATTTCAGTTGAATTCTGATTAAATACCTTATTTGTTCTCTAAATAATATTTTACCTTTGGCATGACTAATCTGTACTCATATGACTAAAAACTGGTGGAAAATTCTGGCCACAGTTCTTGTGCTCTTTTCTATAATTGCAGGGTTTTTATTTCATGTTCCTGAAAAGCCGATTCTTAACGAAACTATACGTAATATTCACTTTCATGTGCCCATGTGGTTTTCAATGATCGTAACACTTACGGTTTCTTTTGTTTACAGTATCCGATATCTGAGATCTTCAAGTGAGAATGATGATCTGATGGCTATAGAAAGCGCTAATGTTGGAATTATTTTTGGTGTGTTGGGCCTGATTACCGGAGCTGTCTGGGCAAAATTTACCTGGGGCGAAGCATGGAGCAATGATCCGAAACAAAACAGTGCAGCCATTGCTTTATTGGTTTATCTGGCTTATTTAGTTTTGAGAAATGCCCTTGAAGAAGAACAGAAAAGAGGCAGAATTTCTGCGGTTTACAATATTTTTGCATTTCCGATCATGGTGGTATTATTGTTCATATTACCCCGAATGACTGATTCTTTGCATCCCGGAAACGGAGGTAACCCGGGCTTTAATACCAAAGATATGGCACCCGAATTAAGACCGGTATTTTATCCTGCTGTACTTGGGTGGATCCTGATCAGTGTTTGGATCACCACTCTGAGATACCGCATACGTAAATTGGAGAACCAGATTAATGAAGAGAATTGATTTTGAGCAAAGAATAAAAGATGATGAATTCTAGCCTTTGTTCAGATAACAGTTAACAGACAACCAAAATAATTTCATAATGAAAAACCTAATCCTAACTATTTGCCTGATTCTTTCTTTTTCAGCTATCGCATTTGCACAAAGCACAGGTGGTGTTGATATGGCAACCGAACTCAGAAGTTCCGGGAAAATATATGTGGTAGTAGCGGTTATTGCAGTTATTTTCATCGGAATAGCTATTTATCTTTTCAGTATTGATAATCGTCTGAAAAAAATTGAAAAGCAAAAACGGTAAAAAAACCTCTTTTAAAATCTGCTGGTCAGGTTTTTTTCTGTCTGACTAAAATTGTACAAATTACACTAAGTGATTTTCATTTTCAGGTTCAGCTTATTTCTTTCAACTTTGTACCATAAAACCAATTATTCAAATTAATTAAATTTTTTATGGCTAAGTCTATAGACGCAGCGCACTCAGAAACTTCGTTTTTTGGTGACGTTTGCCAGTTCTTTGATCATGCGGCACAGTTTACCTCTCATCCTGAGGGATTACTTGACCAGATCAAATCCTGTAATAGTGTTTATCGTTTCCGTTTCCCGATCCGTCGTGGTAATGGTTTTGAAGTAATTGATGCCTGGAGAGTTGAGCATTCTCATCACAAATCTCCGACAAAGGGGGGTATCCGTTACAGTGAAATGGTTAATGAAGATGAGGTGATGGCTTTGGCCGCTTTAATGACCTATAAGTGCGCCATCGTAAATGTTCCTTTTGGTGGTGCTAAGGGTGGTATTAAGATCAATTCGAAAGATTACACCATATCAGAGCTGGAAAATATTACCAGAAGATATACGGTAGAGCTGATCAAGAAGAATTTTATCGGACCGGCAATTGATGTTCCTGCACCTGATTATGGTTCAGGTGAACGTGAGATGAGCTGGATTGCAGATACCTATCAGACCATGAACCCCGGGCAGCTTGATGCTTTGGGCTGTGTTACCGGAAAACCAATCGCACTTCATGGTATTGCCGGACGTAAAGAAGCAACAGGACGTGGAGTAGCAATTGCTGTTCGCGAATGTGTTGATATTGCCGAAGACATGAAGAAGCTTGGATTAACTCCGGGCTTATCGGGTAAACGTGTTATTGTTCAGGGACTTGGAAATGTGGGCTATCATACCATTAAATTTCTGACTGAGTTTGGGGCAACTGTTGTGGGTATCTGTGAATATGAAGGTGCAATCTATAATTCGAATGGATTAAGTCTTGATGAGGTATTTAATCACCGTAAATCTACAGGTTCCATTCTTGGTTTCTCAGGCGCTCAGAAAGAGTTTAAGAATACAGCAGAAGGTTTGGAGCAGGATTGTGATATCTTAGTTCCGGCAGCCCTTGAGAATCAGATTACAATGAATAATGTTGCGAATATCAAAGCTAAAATCATTGCAGAAGCAGCTAATGGCCCCACAACTCCTGATGCTGCTGCTTTCCTGATAAAAAGAGGTTGTATATTGATCCCGGATATGTATTGTAATGCAGGCGGGGTAACTGTTTCTTATTTTGAATGGTTGAAAAACCTTTCGCATGTGGCTTTCGGTCGCATGGATAAACGCTACGAGGAAAATGCAAATCTGAATCTGGTGAATGTGGTTGAGAAGATCACAGGAGTTTCTCTTGATTCGGCACAAAGAAGTATGATCATCAAAGGTGCTTCTGAGCTCGAACTCGTTAATTCGGGTCTTGAAGATACCATGATCCGTTCTTATCATGAAATACGTGATGTGCAGATGAATAATCCTAAAATTGATGGATTAAGAACTGCAGCTTTTGTGAGTTCGATTGATAAGGTTGCCGTTTCCTATATGAATATGGGGATCTGGCCATAAATCGAATAAAATTTCTAAACAAAAAGGGCTTCGGGTTATTACGAAGCCCTTTTTGTTTAGAATGATTCTAATATAGAAACATTCTTGTTATATTTACCGCAAAAGTCTACTATTTCGTACTTTTGTAATTGATTTTGATTCTAACCAAATTCAAAAATTATCATGAAGAAAAGTTCCATCGCAGGTATAGTCATCATCGCATTGGCGATTGGTATTATTATCAGCACTTATGCTGACTCCAGTACTTATGGCTCATTTACTGATGCTAAAGAATCTGAAACAGAACTGCATGTTGTAGGACAGTTGAATAAGCAAAAAGAACTTCATTATAATCCTCAGCAGGATGCAAACTACTTTGCATTTTACATGAAGGATAATCAGGGAAAAGAATGTAAAGTCGTTTTCAATGGTTCTAAGCCACAGGATTTTGAGCGTTCAGAACAAATTGTACTTACCGGTAAAATGATTGGCAATGAATTTCATGCTTCAAAGATTTTGATGAAATGCCCTTCCAAATACACTAAAGACGAAGTAGAAGTTACAGAAGTTTCAGCCTCTACAGCCAAAATCTAAATTCTAAATGGACATACAATACATTGGAGAAAACCTTCTTCCGGGGAAGTTAGGGCAGTTCTTCGTCATACTATCATTTTGTACGGCAGTGCTTTCAACCATTGCCTATTTTTTTGCAACCCGTGCAGGTTTGTCAAAAGACCCTCTGATTAATCAGGAATCGGCCAGCTGGAAGCGTATTGCACGACTAGCATACAGTCTGAATCTTTTTGCTGT
Organism: Daejeonella sp. H1SJ63; assembly: GCF_029360775.1. Lineage (GTDB taxonomy): Bacteria > Bacteroidota > Bacteroidia > Sphingobacteriales > Sphingobacteriaceae > Daejeonella. The sequence continues at coordinate 121,075 of NZ_JARKMZ010000010.1, forward strand.
TGTTGGTATAGGTTCCTGTCTGTACTATATCATTTATAATCATTTGTTTGAGTACAATTATGCATGGGCTCACTCATCCAAAATTCTACCGGTCTATTATATTATTTCATCTTTCTGGGAAGGGCAGGAGGGAAGTTTCTGGCTTTGGATGTTCTGGCAGGCTGTTTTAGGATTCGTTGTTCTGCGCAGAGGTAAAACCTGGGAAAATTCGGTAATGACTACGATTATGCTTTCGCAGGCATTTATTGCATCCATGCTCTTAGGGGTTGAAATCTTCGGATTCAGAGTTGGAAGCTCACCTTTTATCTTATTGAGAGATGCGATGCAGGGTCCGATATTTCAAAGAGGAGATTATTTAAGTCTGGTTACGGATGGTAATGGATTGAATCCATTATTGCAGAACTACTGGATGGTGATACATCCGCCAACTTTATTCCTGGGATTTGCTTCGATGATCGTGCCTTTTGCTTATGCAATTGGGGGATTATGGGAAAAGAGATATTCCGATTGGATAAAGCCGGCTATGCCATGGACCCTTTTTGCGGTAATGATTCTGGGTACCGGGATTATCATGGGCTCATTCTGGGCTTATGAAGCTCTGAATTTCGGGGGCTTCTGGGCATGGGACCCGGTTGAAAATGCTTCCATCATTCCATGGCTGACGCTGATTGCAGCGGTTCACGTTATGATTGCCTACAAGAATACCGGACATTCATATTTTACAGCAACATTTCTGGTTCTGATCAGTTTTGTACTGGTTCTATATGCTTCATTCCTTACCCGGAGCGGTATTTTGGGCGAGACCTCTGTGCATGCCTTTACTGATCTGGGTATGTTCTGGCAACTGGTATTTTATGTACTTGTATTCCTTTTTCTGGCTATTATTATGCTGGTGGTCAGATGGAAAGAATTGCCGATTACCAGGAAAGATGAAGAAACCTATTCGCGTGAGTTCTGGTTGTTTATCGGGGCTTTGGTATTGTCAATTGCCTGTTTGCAGATTCTGGCTACAACTTCAGTTCCTGTATTTAATGCCATGTTCGGAACTGAAATTGCACCGCCGCCAAATGTTATTCAGCATTACAATAAGTGGCAGGTTCCATTTGCAGTAGTGATTGCTTTCGTTTCTGCATTCTCTCAGTTCTTAAAATATAAGAATACCGATGCCAAGAAATTCTTTATCAGCATTTCGGTATCGCTGATCATGTCGGTGTTTATCACAGCTGCAGCAGTTTATGTGATGAACGTTTACTCCAACGTAATGTACATCATCCTGACTTTTGCTTCTGTATTCTCAATTCTGGCCAATGCCAGAATTCTGGGTGAAGCATTTAAAGGTAAATGGAAACTGGCAGGTTCTGCAATTGCTCATATCGGTTTTGCTTTATTGCTTGTAGGAGCCCTGGTTGCTGCTGCTACAAACAAGGTAATTTCTATCAATAATACAGGGATTGGTTTTGGAGATGAGTTTGACAAGAACAACAACCCGCGCGAAAATATCATTCTTTACAAAGATGAGCCTGTAAAGATGGATCGCTATACAGTTACCTATTTAGGAGATTCAACAGAAGGAGTAAATACTTATTATAGAATTAACTACCGTGTGATTGATGAAAAATCGGGCAAGGAAAAGGAGAATTTTACGCTTTATCCGAATGCTCAGCAGAATGCTAAGATGCGTCAGATCATAGCATCTCCGGATACAAGGCATTACCTGTTCCACGATGTTTATACCCATGTTAGCAGTGTGCCTCTTAAAGATGAAGATCACGAGGAACATGAAGGGCATTCTGATGATGAGAATTACGAAAAACCGGTAACCTATGAAGTTAATGTTGGCGATACTGTACGCTTCAGGGAAGGATATATTTTAGTTAAGGGTATTAACCGGAACGCTAAAGTTCAGAATATCCCATTAGGTGAAAGAGATATTGCCATAGGTTTGCAGCTGGAGGTAAACTCTGAGGGCAAGATATTCCCGTCAGAGCCGGTTTATCTTTTGAAAGACGGTTCCAAATTTGACTTTGGGAAGAAGGTAGATGAGAAAGGCCTGAAACTCAGATTTACCAATGTTTTCCCTGATAAGGATAAGCTTGAGCTGATGGTTTATCAGAAACCTAAAGCAGAGAAGGATTGGGTTGTGCTGAAAGCTATTGAATTCCCTTATATCAATTTGTTCTGGGGAGGGACCATTATTATGGTTATCGGATTTATCCTTTCCATTTTCCGGAGAAACAAGGAAATTAAGTAGTAAAATGAAGATTGTATTGCTGGGTAGTGGTAATGTGGCAACACATTTGGGCAGGGCTTTTAAAATGGCCGGACAAACTGTTTCTCAGGTTTGGAGCCGCAATCTGCTTCATGCCGCTGAACTGGCTGATACCTTAGCAGCAGAGCCGGTAACTGATTTGTTTGATCTGGAACCGGATGCAGATCTCTACATTATTTCAGTAAAAGATGAGGGTATTGCTGACCTGGCTTCCAGACTTAAGCTTAATGATAAACTCGTAGTTCATACTTCGGGAACTACCGGAATTTCAGCTCTGGAGGGTGTATCATCCAAATTTGGAGTATTTTATCCGCTTCAGACATTTTCAAAAGTCAAATCTGTTGAATTCAGACAAATCCCTATTGCTGTAGAAGGGAATACTCCGGAGGTTTGCGCATTGATACGCTCTATTGCCGATCGCCTTTCAGAAAATGTAATTGAACTTGATTCTGAGCAGAGAAGAACTCTTCATATTTCGGCAGTTTTTGCCTGTAATTTTACCAATCATTTATTTGCTCTGGCTAAAGAACTCTTAGAGGAACAGAAACTTGACTTTGATCTTTTACGACCGCTGATTGCTGAAACGGCAGAAAAGATTCAGATGAATGATCCGGCATCGGTGCAGACCGGACCGGCCGTCAGAGGCGATGTAAGTACGATGAGTGCGCATCTGGAGCTACTCAGGAATAAGCCTGAACTGAAGCTGATTTATGAAAAATTAAGTCAGAGCATAGTCAATTTACATCAGCGATCTGTGGGCTGAATTTAAATTGCTATTTTTGCGCCAATGAATATTTTTAAGTTAAAAGTTAATTTTGAGGAGCCTGCAAAGGCATCCCTTGAGCTGCCGATCGCAGAGGGCGAATCAGTTTTGGATGTCTGCCTTGATAATGGTATAGAGTTGCAGCATAATTGTGGAGGTGTTTGCGGATGCAGTACCTGCCAGGTGTATGTCAATGTAGGGATGGATAATCTTCAGGAGATCTCTGATAAAGAAGAAGATTTTATAGACAGGGCTGTAAATCCAAGGATCAATTCCCGTTTGGGTTGTCAGTGTGTGGTTATTGATGGAGATATTGAAGTTACTCTTCCGGATCAGAATCAGTTTTTAGGACATTAATTGAAATACACAAATGGCAAACGAAAAATTTGAATTACCGTTTTATTGGAATGATTACGAAGATATAGCCATGGGCTTATATGAAAAATTTGGGGATGAGTTCGGTGAATCAAAGATATACAGAATCCGTTTTACTGATCTGATGGAATGGGTTTTGAGCCTTCCTAACTTTGGCGGTAAACGTGAAGATTGCAATGAAGGCCATCTTGAACAGATCCAGTCTACCTGGGTTTACGAGTGGCGCGACAATCAATAAAATTAAAACACGACATCCATGTTCTTAGAAAAGTTAAAGAATATTTCGGCTTTTGTACTTGATGTGGATGGCGTGCTTACCAATGGTACCCTGCTTCTTACTGAAGCAGGAGAACAGCTCAGGCAATTCAATATCAAAGATGGTTACGCTTTGCAGCTTGCTGTAAAAAAAGGGTTTAAAATTGCTGTAATTTCCGGCGCAAAATCCAAAGGCGTAGAAGCCAGAATAAAGGGCCTTGGAATAAAGGATGTATTTCTTGGTGTGGACTCCAAGCCTGAAGTTTATCATGATTTTTTGAACAGTTCAGGTCTTAGTTCAGGTCAGGTTTTGTTCATCGGAGATGATATTCCGGATCTGCAGTTAATGAAACTTGCCGGACTCTCAGCTTGTCCTTCGGATGCAGTTGAAGAGATTAAAGCTCTGGCTGATTATATTTCTCCCAGAAAAGGAGGCGATGCCTGCGTCAGAGAGATTTTGGAGAAAGTTTTAAAAATTCAGGGGTGCTGGCTGGATGATGAAGTTTCTGCCAGTGACGGTTCTCAAACGAATTAAAAAGATATGAAAGCGGCAATTGGCCGCTTTTCTTATTTTTGTCCAAATTTAAATTATGATCGGGCAGTTTCCTCCAATTATTCTTGCATCCAAATCACCCAGACGACAGGAGCTTCTCAAACTGATGGGTATTGATTTTACTGTTGTACTTAAAGAAGTTGATGAAAGTTATCCCTCAGGATTAAATCCTACAGAGATCGCGGTTTATATTGCAGAAAAAAAGGCTAAAGCATTTGATGAAAGCATAAGAAATGAGATTGTTATCACTGCTGATACTATTGTTTCTCTCGACGGGCAAATACTGGGGAAGCCTGAGACTGCAGATCATGCTTTTGAGATGTTGTCGGCCCTGTCAGGTAGGAGGCATGATGTTATTACAGGTGTAAGTCTCCTGAAGGGGCATAAGCTGTACAGTTTTTATGAACTTTCAGAGGTGTTTTTTAAGCCTTTAAGTGCAGAAGAAATAAATTACTATATCGCAGCCTGTCAGCCTATGGATAAGGCCGGAGCCTATGGAATACAGGAATGGATAGGAATGATTGCTGTAGAAAAAATTATTGGTTCTTATTCCAATATTGTGGGGCTCCCTACACACCGCTTGTACAGGGAGTTATGTAGAATTACTGCTCAGTGATTTTCAAACATCAGTCCCTCTTTTAAGGAATAAGCTGAAAGTTTAAGACTCTTAAATAGATGTATTTGCAATACGTATTTTGTAAGTATGGCGGCAGCGACAATCATGTCGACTCTTACCGGAATGATTGCAGGTTTTTGACTACGTTGATCATGATTACTTTTCATTATCCAGTTTGCAATCAGGTCGAATCTATGAAGGTTAAAACTGAACTCGGTTTCTTTTCCTTTCACGAATCCCTGATCACAAAGTTCGGCGAAGGTCTCAAAAGCTCCGGCTGATCCGATCAGCAGTTCGGGTTTGTGAATTGCAAGTTCTTTTTTAAGCTCCGGAAGGACATTGTCAAGATAATTGATCATGTGTTCAATCTCTTTGTGCTCAATCGGGTCAGAATGATGAAACATATCCATCAGCCTTGCCGCTCCGATCTCATAGCTTTTCTTCCAGAAGATCTTATTGGAATCACAGATAATAAATTCAGTACTTCCGCCGCCAATGTCAATAATCAGTGCTTTATTATCGAATTTAACAGCCCTGCGAACACCAAGATAAATCAATTCTGCCTCGCGCGAACCATCAATAAATTGCGGTACGATACCGGTTTCAAACTTTACCTGCCTCAGAAATTCTTTACCGTTTGATGCTGTTCGGATTGCAGATGTTGCAACTGCCTTGATTTCTTCGGCCTCAAACTGATCGATGTACTGCCTGAATTTTTTAAGAGCATTTAACCCTCTCTCAGCCGCAGCTGCATTGATTATACCCTGCCCGATTCCGCCTTCTCCGAGTTTTACGGCAATGGTTTCCTGAAAAATTACGACAGGAGGCTGCATACCCGCATCAGCAATCAGAATATGAAAGGTATTGGTGCCAAGATCCAGAATTGCAATTCGTTTTTTCAATAAAGCAGGGTTTATTTACCAGAGTTCTCAATTAACCTTTATACATCAGCCATTTACCTAATTCTTTAAAGCTAACTTTCTTCCCATACATAAGAATACCAACGCGGTAAATTCTTGAAGCAATCCAGGTTGTAAAGATAAATCCTGCAATAAGCAATACTATCGACAATGCAAGTTGCCAGTTAGGCACGCCGAAAGGTAATCTTACCATCATGGCTATCGGCGATGTGAAAGGAATAATACTTAGCCAGAACGATAAACTGCTGTCAGGATTATTCACAATAAAGCTGAAAGACATGATATAAGTGAATAATAGCGGCATCGTAATGGGCATCATAAACTGCTGGGTTTCTGTATCATTGTCAACCGCAGAACCTACGGCTGCAAAAAGTGCACTGTAGAGCATATATCCCCCGAGGAAGAAAGTGATAAATACCGGCAATATATAGCTCCATTGAACAGTCTGTATGGCTTTGATTAGCCCCTGGCCCGGACCATCATTCAATGCAGGATTAGTCTGCATACCCTGAGCTTTTGCCGGCATTGCAGACTGGATTTTCTCAACCTTGTCTTTGAGTAAAATACTGCTTGAAGCGGCCATTAAGCCACCTGAGAGAGCAATCCATAAGAGAAACTGGGTTAGTCCGACCAGGCCAATTCCAATAATCTTCCCCAGCATGAGCTGGAATGGCTTCACAGAGGAAATTACAACTTCCACAATGCGGCTGGTTTTTTCCTCAATGATGCCCCTCATAACCTGTACTCCGTATATGAATAGTGAAATATAGATCAGAATAGCAGCAGCAAAACCTACAGCCATGGCTGCTGCAGAACTGCTGTCTTTTTCACCTTCAACTGTAAGTTCTTTTGACACAACAGAGAGCTCCGGTTTGATGCTGTCGAGGGTTTTTGCATCAATACCTGCATCTTTCAGCATTTTAATACGCATCAGATCATTTAGTTTTCTGTCAATTGTACTGATTACTGAAAGCCCGGCTTTCTTTTGTGAAAACATCTCAATGCTGCCCCCGCTTTCGATATCCGAAGGGATATAAAGTATAAAGGCATCTTCATTATTCACTACCTTCTTTTTAGCTTCTTCAAGAGTCAGTTCAGAACGCCTGAATTTAACAGCTTTGGTGTCTTCCAAACCATTTTGAAAGATTCCGCTTTGATCAATTACTTCCACATTGGGAATGTTGTCGCCCCCTTTTATGGATAATACAATGATCAGGGCATACATACCAATGATAAGCATCGGAACCAGAAAAGTCATGATCAGGAAAGATTTTTTCTTTACCCTGCTTGAATATTCTCTTTGTATAATGAGTAAGGTCTTGTTCATGACAATTAGCTTGTTTTTACGTTCTGAATAAAGATGTCGTTCATACTTGGTATGATTTCAATTAATTCGGTGATCTGTACCTGAGGGATCAGAAAGTTCAGCAAATCATTGACTGTATGAGCATTAGTTATTTGTACCGTCAGATGAGTCATATCATCTTCAAACTTCTCGTCATTTATAGTAAATATTTTATTTTCAGGGATATCCAGTTTTCCGTAATAAGCTATTCTGTAGCTATTATTCCGGTATTTATTTTTGATATCTTTAACTTTTCCGTCCAGAATTTTCTTCGATTTGTGTATCAGCGCAATGCTGTCGCACAATTGCTCAACAGATTCCATACGGTGAGTAGAAAATATGATGGTGGTACCTTTACTGTTTAATTCAAGAATTTCGTTGGTAATCAGCTGCGCATTTACAGGGTCAAATCCTGAAAAAGGTTCATCCAGAATGATGAGCTCCGGACTGTGCACTACGGTGGCAATAAACTGAACCTTTTGCTGCATACCTTTACTCAGATCTTCAACTTTTTTATTCCACCAGCTTTGAATTCCCATTTTTTCGAACCAGTATCTGATTCTCGCAGTAGCTTCGCTCTTTGAGAGTCCTTTGAGTTGGGCCAGATACATCATCTGTTCGCCTATCTCCATCTTTTTATAGAGTCCGCGTTCTTCGGGAAGGTAGCCAATGATAGAAATATGAGAGGGCTTAAGTTTTTCTCCGTTCAGTAGTATTTCGCCCTGATCCGGACCGGTAATCTGATTGATAATTCGTATCAGTGAAGTCTTGCCGGCACCGTTCGGACCTAAAAGGCCGAAAATAGAGCCCTTTTCAATTTCAATAGATACATTATCCAGAGCACGATGATTGGCATACTGCTTTACGATGTTTCGGATACTGAGCATTTCAGGGATTTATTGGTTTAATTATTAGAACTTTTTTATGCCTCTTTGTTACAATTTCAGATAGGTTTTCTGAGATAAGGAACCTGAAAAATGATCTGGTTTTATTAGCAGATTCAAAGTTTTATCTGTTTTTGATGGAATTCTTTGCAGACCGTTCTTTACCGATCAGAAAACCGTAGGGCTTTAGCGGACTAACATGATCACATATAATCTTAACTATGCCCAGCATTGGAATAGCAAGGATCATGCCTGCAACTCCCCAGACAATTTCCATCAGCACAATTACAATAATGGTAAATAATGGGTTGATATTTACCTCTGATCCAACAACCAGGGGTTCAAGTACATAGGTTTGCACAAACTGAACAAAAAGATAGGTGAAAATGACCCCTATCAGCATCCCGTTGCTGCCACCCTGAGAAATCACCATGAGGGCGGTCAATGTAGTTCCGGTCAGATTTCCTATAAAAGGAACAATCTCAAGTAAACCACATAATACTGCAAAGAAGAGTGCGCTTTCAACTCCAACTATACTGAATCCAATTCCATACATGATCCATAAAACCACAATCATAATTCCCAGCCCCGAAATATATTTCTGGGAAACTTTTCCTGCATCAGAAATGATTTTCTCTGTTTCTTTCATTTCAGATTGTGGAACCAGCATCAGGATGAATTGTTTCAGATGGGAGCGTGAAACCAGAAACAGAAAAAGATATACGAAGACCAGGATAGTTTTGACCACGATGCTCATCACAGAGCTCAGCAATGTCCCGGCCATCCCAATGGCAGAATTATGATTCCCGGAATTTTGATTTTTGATCCATTCAGTTTGTTTTTCGGCAGTTATTCCAAGATGATCTGCAATAAATTGCCTGAGGTCATTGCCGATCGCTTCCAGTCTGATACCAATCTGGACAATGTTTTCTGAAATGCCCGATGCCTGCCAGGAAAGAAGAAATAACATGCCTGCCAAAATGCTCAGTAATAAAAGCACGCAAAAAATTCCGGCAATGATGCGGTTCAACCCTCTTGCTTCCAGCCATCTCGAGATGGGTAAAAGTAACATAGCCAGAAGTGCGCTGATGGCAAGTGGAATTAAAAATTGCCTGGCAAAATACAGTCCACTGATTGCTAAAAAAGCAAAGAAGATGATGGATATAATCCTCGGCAGAGAGGGTGGTGAAACAAACATAATTAATCAGGTCAGGTCACTTAAAGATAGCTTAAAATATTTTCAAGATGGGTTTTTTACCCGAATATTCCTTATTCCATTATCTGATTATAAATTTTACATTGTGCTGGAGCGACTAGTTCATTTTTAATCAGGAATTTATATCTTTAAAATACAGGGTAAAGTTTATGAATATATTCCTTTCAAAAAAAATAGCTGTTGTTTTATCTATTCTGGTAATTGTGGGCTTGTTTTATAAACTTGCTTTTTCTGAGCAGGAAGTTGATTTTAATACTCAGGTAAAGCCAATTATCAATAAAAAATGTATTTCCTGTCATGGAGGAGTGAAACAGGAGGCCGGATTCAGTCTTTTGTTTCAGGAAGAGGCTCTTGGGCCAACAGAATCAGGAAAGCCTGCAATTATTCCCGGAGATCCTGACGGGAGTGAACTGATCAGAAGGATCAGCCTGAATGATCCGGAAGAGCGTATGCCATATAAACATGAAGCACTTTCTGAAGATGAGATTAAAACCCTGCGCCAATGGGTTAGTGAAGGTGCCAAATGGGGCGAACACTGGGCTTATGTTCAGGTTAAAAAGCAGAATGTGCCTGATTACAACGAAAAATGGATCAGGAACGATGTGGACCGTTTTATTTTTGAAAAGTTAGATGAGCAAGGCATGAAGCCATCACCTGAGGCAGATAAATCTACACTTTTAAGAAGACTGAGCCTTGATCTTACGGGTCTTCCTCCGTCCGCAGCTTTGTCAGAGAAATATTTACGGGATAATTCTGAAAAGGCTTACGACGAACTGCTTGATGGCTTACTTGCATCTCCGGCTTACGGTGAGCGCTGGACTACCCTCTGGCTGGATCTGGCCAGGTATGCAGATACCAGAGGTTATGAGGCTGATCGCAGCCGGAATATATGGAAGTACCGCGACTGGCTGATCAAAGCATTTAATACCGATAAAGCCTACAATGAATTTCTTATTGAGCAGCTTGCAGGAGATCTGATGCCTGATCCTGATGATGCTAAATTGATTGCCACCTCCTTTCACAGAAATACGATGACAAATGATGAAGGAGGAACCGATAATGAAGAGTTCAGAACCGCCGCAGTAATGGATCGTGTTAATACGACATGGACCTCCGTCATGGGCACTACATTTAATTGTGTTCAATGTCACAGCCATCCTTACGATCCGTTCAAAGCGGATGAGTACTATAAGTTTCTGGCCTTCTTTAATAATTCGCGGGATGAGGATACCCAGTCTGAGTATCCGGTTTTACGGGGTTATAGCTCTGAAGATAGTTTAAAACTCATTAAGCTGACAGGCTGGTTAAAAACAAATACTTCAGAAGCTCATGCCCGCAAATACCTGATGTTCCTGAAAACCTGGCAGCCAACGATCAATTCACTGCAATGCGATCAGTTTAGCAATGCGGCATTAATCAGCAGCTGGTATGCCGGTTTGCGGAATAATGGTTCCTGCAGGCTTAAGAATGTTGTTCTGGAGAACAAGACAGAGCTCATGTTTCGTTATAAAAGCAATTACAATGGAGGGAAATGGTCTGTTTATCTGGACACCCCGGGTGGAAAATTACTGAAAACAATACCTCTAGCCAATACAAAGGGAGAATGGGAAATTACTACCGTAACAATCCCTCAGGTGAAGGGCAGACATCACTTATATTTCAAATACTACAGTCCATTAATCAAAACTTCTGATGAAACAGGAGTGCAGTTTGACTGGTTCCGCTTTGATACTGATTTTCCGGGCAAGGGGAAACCCGGGTATGTAAATGCGCTGGCAGACTACAACTATTTGATGCGGGCGAAGGTTGACGAAACACCAATCATGGTTGAAAATAGCCGTGAACAATTCAGGCCTACCCATGTTTTTGAGAGAGGAAACTGGATGGTTAAGGGCAAGCAGGTAACACCGGGCGTACCGGGAGTGATGAATCCAATGCCTGCCAATGTGCCGATGAACAGGCTGGGTATGGCACTTTGGTTAACTGATAAAAAGAATCCTCTGGTGGCCAGAACCATGGTTAACCGGCTTTGGGAACAGCTTTTCGGATATGGAATTGCAGAAACGCTGGAAGATCTTGGAACTCAGGGAATTCCGCCAACCCATATGGAATTGCTGGATCATCTGTCATGGAAGTTTATGCATGATTATAACTGGAGCATCAAACGCTTGCTGAAAGAGATGGTTACATCGGCAACTTACCGGCAAAGTTCGTCGGTGAATGAAGAATTGCTCAAAAAAGATCCGAACAATAAATTTTATGCCAGAGGGGCACGCCTTCGTTTGTCGGCAGAGCAGATCAGGGACCAGGGACTTGAGGTTAGCAATCTGCTGAGCCGGAAAATGTATGGTAAAAGTGTAATGCCTTTTCAGCCTGAAGGAATATGGCGTTCTCCATATAACGGAGATAAATGGAATTTGAGTGAAGGTGAGGATCAGTACCGGCGGGCATTGTATACCTATCTGAAAAGGACTGCACCTTATCCATCGATGATCACTTTTGACGGAGGAGCAAGAGAGTCGTGTATCCCGCGAAGGATAAGAACCAATACTCCATTACAGGCTTTAACGAGTCTGAATGATTCTACCACACTGGTAATGTCGAGGGGACTGGCTCTGAGAATGCAGCAGATTGGCGGTAAAAATTTGACACGGCAAATCAGTAAAGGCTATGAACTAATGATGTATAAGCCAATTTCTGCTGTTAAGTTAAATGCTCTTACTGAATTGTATCAAAAGGCAATGCTCAGATACAGAAAAGATAAGCCTGCTGTAATTAAAATTGCCGGTGAAAAAGAAAAGCAGGTCAGTGCAGAGACTGCCTCGCTGGTACTGGTGGCAGGAGCGATGCTGAATATGGATGAATGGTTGAACAAGAATTAAATTGTTAAATATCCGTGTATGAAGGATAGTATACTTACTCAAAAATTAATTAAGGAAGCTGAGCAGGCATCACTTCAGTATTATACACGCCGCCACTTTTTGAAGGAAAGCGCCATGGGTTTTGGTGCACTGGCTCTTGGCTCATTGCTGGGCAGCTGCGGAACTGATAATGCTCCTCCGGCAAATAGTCTGTTTGATGCAAGCAATCCGCTGGCTCCAAGGCCACCAATGTTTCCCGGTAAGGCAAAGTCGGTAATCTACCTGCATATGGCAGGGGCTCCCTCGCAGCTCGAGATGTTCAGTTATAAGCCTGAACTGGCAAAACTGGATGGACTTGATTGTCCTCAGTCATTGCTGGAGGGTAAAAAATTCGCATTTATAAGGGGAGTTCCTAAAATGCTCGGACCTCAGGCAAATTTCAGACAGCATGGACAAAGTGGTTTATGGCTTTCTGATAATTTGCCACATCTGGCAACCATTGCTGATGAAATTGCGATGCTGAATGCCGTAACTACTGATCAGTTCAATCATGCACCTGCCCAATTACTCATGCAGACAGGTTCTCCGCGTTTGGGAAGACCAAGTATTGGTTCATGGGTTACCTATGGTATGGGCTCCGAGAATAAAAATTTGCCTGGATTTGTGGTTCTGACATCAGGAGGAAATAACCCGGATGCCGGGAAAAGTGTTTGGGGAAGCGGATTCCTTCCAAGTGTTTACCAGGGTGTACAATGCCGTGGAGAGGGCGATCCGGTTTTATTTATCAAGGACCCCGATGGAATGGACCGCGATTTACGCAGGGCCTCTATTGACGCGATAAATAAAATTAATCAGGATCAGTACCGGGAGTATCAGGATCCGGAAATTCTTTCCCGTATTTCTCAGTATGAAATGGCCTATAAAATGCAGATATCGGTGCCCGAAGTAATGAACATCAATGATGAGCCGGCCTATATACATGAGATGTACGGAACTGAGCCGGGTACTACAAGTTTTGCAAACAATGTCTTGCTTGCCAGAAAGCTTGTTGAAAAAGGAGTTCGTTTTGTTCAGCTGTTTGACTGGGGGTGGGATACACACGGTACTTCGGCCAGTGGTTCTGTAGATATCGGACTGGTAAACAAATGCCGCAAGGTAGATAAGCCAATTACTGCATTGATTCTGGACCTGAAGCAAAGAGGCTTGCTGGATGAAACACTGATTGTATGGGGGGCAGAGTTTGGAAGAACGCCAATGCAGGAAAACCGCGAAGGAAAAGATATGCCATTCAAGGGTAGAGATCATCATGCTGCGGCCTTCAGCATGTGGATGGCCGGAGGTGGCATAAAGGGAGGAACCTCATATGGTGAGACCGATGAAATAGGATATGATATTGTTAGTGGTAAAACGGAAGCTTTTGATATTCAGGCGACTATTCTGAACCAATTGGGTTTCGATCATGAGAAATTAACATACGAGTCACAAGGCAGACCTTTCCGTTTAACGGATGTTGGCGGTAAGGTAATTACAGATATTTTAGCTTAATCAGCATGGAAAAAGACAGAAGAAACTTTATTAAGGCCTCAGCGGCAGGGTCTGCAGCATTACTTTTATCATCCTTAGAATCATTTTCCATGCCTACTGGCCAGGATCCTGCAGTAAACAGGAATTATGATTTAAAAATACTTGCCACCAGCTGGGGTTTTCAGGGTACAATTGATGCTTTTTGTGCTAAAGCAAAGAAAGAAGGTTATGATGGGATAGAGCTTTGGTGGCCCAGTAATAACAAAAAGGCACAGGATGATATATTTGCCGCTTTGAAAACACACGGTCTCGAAATTGGATTTCTTTGCGGAGGCTCTCAACCCAATCCTCAGGAGCATCTCGACTTTTATAAGAAAATGATCGATGCGGCAGCAAAGCAGGATATTAAAAGGCCTTTATACATCAATAACCATTCAGGAAAAGATTATTATAGTTTTGATGATAACAGTAAGTTTATAGAACATAGTCTGGCTCTGGCAAAAGAAACAGGTATTCTGATCTGTCATGAAACTCATCGGGGCAGGATGCTTTATGCTGCCCATGTTACCCGCGAATTTCTGAGAAGATTTCCCGATCTCCGTCTGACTCTGGATATTTCACACTGGTGCAATGTGCATGAAAGTCTCTTAGCAGATCAGAAGGAAACTGTTGACCTTGCATTAGATCGTACAGATCATATTCATGCCAGAATCGGGCATCCGGAAGGCCCTCAGGTAAATGATCCGCGGGCGCCTGAATGGGAACCTGTAGTTAAACAGCATTTTGAATGGTGGGATAAGATTGTAGAAAGAAAAAAGCAGAGGGGAGAACGAATGACCATTCTTACCGAGTTTGGTCCGCCTGATTATATGCCAACTTATCCTTATACCAGACAACCTTTGGCCGATCAATGGGCAATTAATGTGCATATGATGCATCTGTTAAGAAAGCGATATTCCTGATTTTGAAGATTTCTGAATGAATATATTAGCTGTTTTACTGTTCAGTTTTACTGATTTTATCGGGACATTTCATCCATTACTGGTTCACTTGCCGATCGGGATACTCCTGCTTGCCGCACTTTTTCAATTGCTGTCGCAAAGGGAGAAATTTCAGGGCTTGGCCCCTGCTGTAAGTATTGCACTATTTTTTGGTATGGTAAGTGCTATAGCATCCTGTATAAGCGGATACTTACTTTCAGATTCAGGAGATTATGATGAGGCATTGATCTTTAAGCATCAATGGTTTGGGATCGCGCTTGCACTCACATCAATTGCCGCCTGGTTATCTGAACGGTATAAAGTGCAGAATAAATTGCTGCCCTGGCTGATTGTATTTCTGATATTTATGACGGGGCATTACGGTGGCTCAATTACGCATGGTTCGGGTTATTTAACAAAAGCATTTTCATCTTCAGGAAAACTGACTGAGCAGAAAAGAAAGCCAATTCCTGATGTTCAGCAGGCAGTGGCGTATCAGGATATAATTAAGCCCATTCTGATGTCGAAGTGTTATAAATGTCATGGGCCCGACAAGCAAAAAGGTAAATTGCGGCTGGATATTCCTGATCTGATTTTGAAAGGGGGAAAAGGAGGGCAGGTGATCGTAGCAGGAAATACTGATGAAAGTGAACTGATCAAGAGAATTCTGTTATCGAAAGATAATGAAGACCATATGCCTCCGGTTGAGCAGCCACAACTTACAAAAGCTGAAATGGAATTGATTCACTGGTGGATTGGAAGTGGTGCAGATTTTGATAAAAAGGTAAATGCTCTGGCACAGTCTGATAAAATTAAGCCTGTGCTTATTGCTCTGCAATCTGAAGAGGTTAAAGAGGCAGTCAAATTTTCTGATATACCTGAAAATGAGGTGGTAGCGGCCGATTCTAAAATTATTAAGGAACTGTTGAACAGGGGGGTGGCCTTGATTCCTGTGACAAAAAACAGTAATTATTTATCAGCAAATTTTGTGGCGGTTGATACCATCAGTGTTCAGGATCTGAAATTGCTGGAACAATTAAATCAGCAGCTGATCTGGCTGAAACTTGGAGATTCAAATATCGGAGATAAAGATCTGAGAAG
Organism: Daejeonella sp. H1SJ63; assembly: GCF_029360775.1. GTDB lineage: Bacteria > Bacteroidota > Bacteroidia > Sphingobacteriales > Sphingobacteriaceae > Daejeonella. The sequence goes on from NZ_JARKMZ010000010.1 coordinate 136,737, forward strand.
TATTGCAAAGCTTAATTCACTGACGCGTTTATCAATTGAGCGGACTGCAGTGACCGACAAGGGAATTGGGGAACTCAGGAACCTTTCTCAGCTCCAATACCTTAATTTGCTGGGCACAAAGATTAGTGCTGAGGGCCTGATGCAATTGAAAGGCCTCAATAAGCTCAGTCAGCTATTTCTTTATAAGACGACTATCTCTCCTGCCAATTTTGCAGAAATCAAAAAAGTATTCCCAAAAGTACAAATTGACACAGGAGGATATAAATTGCAGTTTCTTGAAAGTGATACAGTTGAACTCAAAACAGCCGGGAAAAAATAATCTTTGTACAATTTAACGCTCTGTTTATATGAGTTAAAATTAAAAAAATCATATTTGTTTTTAAATTGATCAAATACTTTAAATGATATGGAAAATAATATAAAGAATCAATCAAGGCGGAAGTTTATACAGCAGGTTTCATTTGCTTCGGCTTTGCTTCTTACAGGAAAAATAACTGACCTTTCTGCAGAGGAAGTCTTTGATTCAAAAGCAAAAGTGAAACTGAGGTTTGTTGCTGCATCTGATTTTCATTATGGTCAGCCTGATACTGCATATGATGAAATGACTCAAACAGTGATTAAGCAGATCAATTTGATTAACAAAACAAATCGTATTGATTTTTGTCTGATTAACGGTGATATCATTCATAATGAAAAATCTTTTCTTCCACAGGTAAAGAAAAAAATCGATGAGCTGGATATGCCATATTATGTGGCCAGAGGTAATCATGACATGGTTACTGAAGAATTCTGGAATCAGGTTTGGAACATGCCTTTGAATTATAGTTTTGAGTTTAAGGATTCAGCTTTTATCATTGCTGATACTGCTAATGAACAGGGAGAGTATTTATCTCCGGATCTGAAGTGGATGGAAGAAAGACTAAACTACTTTAAGAATAAAAAGAACGTATTTCTGGTACTACACATTCCGCAGGCAAAATGGACAAAACATGCCATTGATACCCCGGCATTTTTTGAACTGATCAAAAAGTATCCAAACATTCGTCTTGGATTGCATGGTCACGAACATGATCAGGATGGTGTGAAAATGGCTGATAAGACACCATTCTTATTTGACTCGCACGTTGGTGGAGCATGGGGAACCCCTTATAAAGGTTTCAGGGTAGTAGAACTGCTGAATGACGGTACAATCATTACCTATATGATGAACCCAACTGAGAAAATGGGCGAACTCAGGTATTAATAGTATTAATAAACAAAAAGATCCGATGAACTATCATCGGATCTTTTTGTTTAACAGAATGATCTTTTACTGAATTATAAAGTCATCTTCACTCCTCCAAAGTAGTTCCTTAGCGGAGCTGCATTAAAATATCTTCCTCCAAAAGCATTCAGGTCATTACCAAGGCTATAGGTCTCATTTAAGAGATTGTCTATACCTGCAAAGAAATCAAGTCCGGGTTTTCCCTGTTTAGATTTACTTCTCCAGCCAGCCTTGAAGTGAACCAGATTAAAATCTTTTGAGAATACGCTGTTCGCGTCATTCAATGCAATTTTCGATGTGTAATTGTGCTGGGCAAACAGATAAAAATTCTTAGGGAAACGGAAGTCCAATCCACTGATAATTACAGCTCTTGGCGTTCCGGTCAGCCTGTTTCCTGAGTAATTAGCTGTTCCGTTATAATAATCTCTGAAGAAATATTTGCTCAGGGTATAGCTGTTCTGAATTTGCAAGCCGTTTAATAAGCCCTTAGATCCCGGTGCGATAAGCCAATAGCTGGACTGAGTTTCAATACCTGTTTGTCTGGTTCCGCCTGCATTCAGGTAAAACTCTGTGTCGTTTGCATTAACACGACGTACAATGGCATTCTCAAGTCTGTACTGGAATACAGAAGCATCCAGCCAAAGCCTGTCATTGTTGTTGCGAAGTCTGAATCCTGCTTCATAGTTCCAGCCTGTTTCTGACTCCAGTCCGGTATTGATAATATTATCAGATGCTCTGACTTCGGCAATTGTAGGGATAGAGTATCCTCTGCTTACTGAAGAGCGCAATGCCAGATTATTATTCAGTTGGTATGACATGGCAAATCTTGGCATGAATTCAGGATCGAACTTGCGCTCAAATCTGGTCGCATAACTTCTGATATCTTTAGAGAACAAATATTTATAATGATTGATACTTGCTGCAGCTTCTGCCGTAAATCTTTTACCGATATTTACTGAATAGCGGGTAAAATAAAAAAACTGGTTTGAAGTAATATCATCCTGAGCCTGCATTTTACCTTTTTCGCCTCTAAGATTATCATAGTTGGAGATGTCAGCTGCTGTTCTTTGTAATTCCAGTCCTGCATTCCATTTCCAGCTGATTTTAGCATCTTCTTTTCCTGATAATTCCAGATAAGTTCTTAATCCGGCAGTATTTTCATTACGGATTTCATAATTGGTAATGAATGGATTCAGGTAATCTGTATGAGTCCCGTAAACAGCGATGACATGTTTAAGTTTTTCGGTGATACGGGCATCATTAACAACTCCGGCATAGAAAGTATTGTTTTCAATCCTTGCCTTTTGTGCCACTGGCCCTGCCGCAAAGTTAGTAGACGGTCTTGCAGCCTGTGGATTTGCAGTATATTGGGCCAGGGTTAATCCTCCCGGAGTTTTATATTCAAGATCTGAAACGAAAGCAAGGACTCTCAGCTGACTTGTTTCTTTAGCATAATTCAAACGATACATCAATTGAGCATAATGACGGCTCATTGCACTATGTTCACGATAGCCATCAGATTTTTGGTAGGAATGATTGATATTCAGGTACTGATTATTCATTTTTTTCTGAATAGCCAGTTTTTCCTGAAATAAACCATAAGACCCGCCACTGATACCTGCTGAAGCATAGCTGCTGTCTGCATTTCTATCCAAAGGGTTCAGTAATACCACACCCCCTGAATTGGCACCGAATATACTTCCATCCGGACCTTTTAAAACTTCAATATTGCTGATGCTGTTCACATCAATAAGGTTCAGATAGGTATTCCCTCCGGCATCAGTCAGCGGAAACTCATCCAGATAGATCTTTACATTTCTTACTCCGAATGGCGAGCGTAATAAGCTTCCGCGGATGGATAAACGATAACTGCCCGGGGATCTTTCTTCCATTCTGATTCCTGGAACAGAGTTCAGGGCAGGTAACATGCTGATACCCGGCTGATCACGTAATTGCTTACTGCTGATTACGCTTACCGAAGAAGGTACCTGAAGAATAGGCTGTTCAGATAAATAGGCTTTGATGGTGATTTCTTTTACCTTCTGAACAGAGTCTATTTTGTTTTGAGAAAATCCTGCATTAATGATCAGGAGGCCGGCCAAACTTAGTCTGAGGCTCTTAGAACTAAAATATCTGCGTATATTCATTACTGAGATTGCCATTTATTTTAAGGCGTCGCTAATTTATCAAATTAGCGACTTTAAAATTGCTCTAAATGGAATATTGGTGTAAAATTTTTGAGTGAATTGACAGAATTAAGGATATCTTACTCGATTATTATCCTGTCAGAATAAATACCTAATCTGGTTTGCCTTCGTTCATCAAATGTTCCATGCTCTATGGTTAAGAGGTATTTGTCTCCCGAATCATTCCCATTAGAAAATTTAGGGTTCAAAAAGGGGCCAGCTGAAAATAAGTGCCAGATTGGATATTCATCATATTCAGCCACATTGATCAGCACTTTATGACTGATTTCATGACTCTCCGCTTGTTTTGAACTGCCAGATCTATTTGCAATCAGAAATAGCCTGATCATGAAATGATCGGCTCTGATTTTCATGCTGGAATCGATACTGCCTAGAAGTTTACTAATAGATTTTGTTTTGACAGACTTTACAGAAGGGCTTGCTGATTGTCCGTAACTTATTAAATAGTAATTTACCAAAAACAGACAGATGGTAATAAATTTCATCCTGAAAAGATTAATAAATCAAGATACAAAGATTCAGTATCCGGCTTTCAAAATTTTGCAGATTAACCGGCATAAAAAAGCCCATTCGATTTCGGATGGGCTTAATATTTTATGGGTATTAATTTGATTTATTCGAAATATTCTTTCATTTTATCGAAAAAGCTTTTCTCATTTTTACCTGGTTGTGGTTTAAAGTTCGGTGATTCTCTGAGTTTATCCAGCATTTCACGTTCATCTTTAGAGAGTGCTTTCGGAGTCCAGATATTTACATAGATCAGTTGGTCACCTTTATGATATGAATTTACTTCAGGCACCCCTTTCCCTTTCAGACGTAATATTTTTCCTCCTTGTGTGCCGGGTTCGATTTTGATCTTTGCTTTTCCATCGATAGTCGGAACCTCTACACTGGCACCAATTGCAGCATCAATAAAGCTGATATGCAGGTCATGAATGACATTGTTGCCCTCGCGTTTTAAACTGTCATGAGGAATCTCTTCAATAAGAATGATCAGATCACCGGGAATGCCACCTCTTGGAGCGGCATTTCCTTTTCCGCTCATGGATAACTGCATACCCTCACTAACTCCTGCAGGAATATTGATGCTGATTGTTTCTTCACCTCTCATTAGTCCCTCGCCATGACAACTGGTACATTTTGAGGTAATCTGAGTGCCTTCACCATTGCAGGTAGGGCAGGTGCTGGTAGTTTGCATCTGTCCGAGAATAGTGTTGGTTACTCTTCTTACAGCTCCGCTTCCGTTACATGTCTGGCAGGTATTGAAAGATGATTTGTCTTTAGCTCCGCTGCCATCACATGTAGAACATACTACCTGTTTATTTACTTTGACCTTTTTCTCAACACCTTTGGCAATCTCTTCGAGGCTTAGTTTTACTTTAATGCGCAGATTGCTTCCTCTTGCCGCACGACGTCCTCCGCGTGATTGCTGCTGGCCTCCGAAGAAACTGTCAAAAGGACTGCCACCACCGCCGCCGCCACCAAAAATGTCACCGAACTGGCTGAATATATCTTCCATGTTCATATGACCACCACCATAGCCACCGCCATTTGGGCTGGATGCGCCTCCGGCATGACCAAACTGGTCATATCTTTTCTTTTTCTCAGGGTTACTCAAAACTTCATAAGCTTCGGCAGCTTCCTTGAAGTTTTCTTCCGACTGTTTATCACCCGGGTTTTTATCCGGATGATATTTAATAGCCATTTTGCGATAAGCTTTCTTTATCTCATCTGCACTTGAGCTGCGTGTAACTCCAAGTATGTCGTAATAATCTCTTTTAGCCATTTTTATTTAAAACACGATATGCTTTTTTGCCAGCAAAAAAGCTTTCATATTATTTTATGCTCCGATAATAACTTTTGCAAAACGTATTACCTTGTCATGAAGGTAATACCCTTTTTCTAATTCGTCCAGAACCTTTCCCTTCATATCTTCAGACGGTGCCGGGATATTGGTGATTCCTTCATGAATATCTGCATCAAATTCAACACCTATAGACTTCATTTCTTTCAAGCCTTTCTGTGTTAAAATGTTCTTCAGCTTATGATGAACAAGTTTTACGCCTTCAGCTACAGCTTCAATATCGGTAGCGGTTTCTATAGACTTCTGGGCTCTTTCGAAATCGTCGAGTACCGGCAATAAATCGCTGATCACATCTTTACCTGCCATTTGAAGTAACTCTAAACGCTCTTTGCTTGTGCGACGCTTGAAATTATCAAATTCAGCATATAATCTGAGGTATTTATTCTGCCAATCTGTAGCTTCTGACTTTAATTTATCCTCTTCTGTGGGTTGTGTTTCAGATGCAGTTTCAGTTGATTCTGTCTCACTATTTACGCCATCATTACTGGTCTCATTTTCATCCAGAATCTCCTTTTGATCGATATTTTCAGTGTTTTGATTCTCTTCCATTTTAGTCTTCTTCTTTTTTTTCAATATGTCTGAAAAGTTCATGCGTAGCTATGACAATTTTTTTGCCAAAGATTAAATCAGTCAAGCTGTCAGTTATTTGCCCGGTTCTGTATGGAACAGGCATCGAACAAAGGCAGGTTTATGATCGAAGTTCGAATGAACAGGGGTATAGATCAATGATATCATTGACCCACTTTCTTTTTTCTTTCTTTTAAATTTTTACATCTTCATGTACAACTCCGCCTTCACACTTAATAATCCGGGAAGGGAATGTTCTGATGATATGATAATCGTGCGATGCCATGAGCACAGCTGTACCAGCCTGACTGATTTGCTTCAGCAGAAGTACAATCTCTTCAGAAGTATCAGGATCGAGGTTGCCGGTAGGCTCATCGGCGAGTATTATTTCAGGATCATTCAAAAGCGCACGGGCAATTACTACTCGCTGCTGCTCTCCGCCTGAAAGTTCATGCGGCATCTTTTTTACCTTTGATCTGAGCCCAACTTTTTCAAGAACATCCAGTATACGTTCAGAAATCAGTCGCTGATCTTTCCAGCCCGTTGCTTTCAAAACAAATTCGAGGTTTTGCTCAATAGTTCTGTCTGTTAGCAGCTGAAAATCCTGAAAAACAATTCCCAGTTTGCGGCGAAGAAAAGGGATGTCTTTATCGGTTAATTTTTTCAGGTCGAAATCAGCAACCTGTCCGTAGCCATTGGTAATATGAAGGTCGCCATAGATAATTTTCAAAAGACTACTCTTCCCTGACCCGGTCTGGCCGATCAGAAACACAAATTCACCAGGATTTATCTGAAGATTTACATTGCTGAGAACCAAATGTTTCTGCTGGTAAACATCAACACTTTCTAATTTTATTACGGAAGAGTTAATCATATATCTAATTTTAAAATTTGCCCGAAAGGCAAGTCTTTAACTTTATTCATTATATAGTCGGTCTGCTCTGCGAAACCCGCTTTTTCAAGAGCCTTATCAGGTCTGTCTAAACGAAAATACGCCAGAAGAGTGAATTTTTCATCACGTAACTGAACGTAATCCGGAATCTTTGCAACACCTCTAACTTTAATTACATACATCAACCAAAGTTAAATAATTAGTATTGAGTATTGAGTATTTAGTGTTGAGATTTATAAGAGTTGCATTTCAAATTAGCAGCCCCTGATCTAACTACTAATTACTAAATACTAACTACTGTTAAAGTTTCTGTAAAAACTTCATCGTGTCAATTCCATCCGCATAATCCCATAAACCCGGCAGTTGACTTTTGCCGAAGCCATATGTTTTGGTATTTAGTTCAGCATTTGAAATGATACATTGGATCTGATCTTCGATTGCTTCGAGTTCCTTCTCCAGATCCTGGATATTTTCATATTCTTCGAAATAGATTACGGCCAGCGGAGAGGTCAGCCGTTTATCTTCTTTCAGCAGTAAAAACCCATTGTCAAGATGTTTGTCCATGTTTACCAAAAAAATGGACTTGTTGTAATCGTAGTTATTATTGTATTTGTGATGATCATTTACACATTTAAATTCTTCGATAGATTCAAAAAAACGATTGAAATTATATCCCCGGGGTACATAGATTTTTGAAACGTTCCTGCATCCCAGACCGAAATAATCAAATATATCGGTTCCCAAAGCTTTGAGATCTTGGGTGCTTTCATTCCCGGTAAGCACTGCAATACTATTACGGTTTTTGCGGATGATATGAGGTACTTTACTGAAATAATATTCGAAGTATCTTGAAGTATTATTACTTCCTGTTGCGATCACTGCATCATAGTCAGTTAGTTTTTCTACATAGCTGATCAGTTCATCAAAGCCCGGCCCGATCTCAACCAGTTTGTTTAAAATATAAGGGGTCAGTTTCTTATCCTGAGATGACAGTTTAATCAAAGCCCTGTTTCCCGACCCCAATACAGAAAGAATATCATGGAATCCAACCAATGGAATATTTCCTGCTAATACCAGACCAATGCTGAATGGTTTTTGTGATGAATCTTCAATTCCAATCCATGAATGAAGGTCTTTTTCGTTCAGCATCTCAGCAATTGAGGCCACTGCTTTTGCTGTGTTTTCAGGGGTAAACCATGGATTATAGTGCTTTGATGAATTGATAAGCATAGTTAATTCCGTATCCGGATTCCTTAAAATATCACCCAATTGTGCTAATGCACCGATTCGTTGTTTGCTTGTCAAATTCTTACTCATCCCAAAAAATTACTTCAAATAATGTTATATTTGTCCCGATCAAAAAATGAGCCGTAAAACTCTTTTTTGCAAAATTAACTTAACAAAATAGACTTTTAGATAAAATGGCAATTAAAATCACCGATGAGTGTATTAACTGCGGGGCTTGCGAACCGGAATGCCCGAATAATGCAATTTATGATGCAGGTGCATCATGGAGATTCTCTGATGGAACAGGTTTAAGAGGCTTAATAGATTTTGGAGATGGCAGTACTTTAAATGCTGAAGAAGCTCAGTCTGCAATTTCTGATGAGGTTTACTACATTGTTTCAGATAAGTGTACTGAATGTGTGGGATTCCATGATGAGCCGCAGTGTGCTGCAGTTTGTCCGGTTGATTGCTGTGTTGATGATGAAGATGTTCGTGAAACCCGTGAAGAATTACTGGCCAAAAAAGCCTGGCTTCATATGGAGTAATTACATAATATTTGACAAAAAGCGGCATTTGAATTCAAATGCCGCTTTTTTTATGCCTTATTCTCTCGTTATTTTTTCTCCGGTTTGGGGATAATCAGAACCGGACATTTAGCCTTTCTGGCAACACTTTCAGAAACACTGCCGGATATAAAGTGATCAAATCCGGTTCTTCCATGTGTGCCTAAAATGATCATATCGGCCTTACATTCATCAGCTACAGAAAGAATCTCATCCTGTGCTCTGCCAATTCTGCTGTACGTTTCAATTTCTACTTTATCGCCATGCTGCTGTTTCAGTCTTTTAAATAAATTTTTACTTGCTTCTTCCTGAATATGCATCAGCTCCGGAATCATTACCGGAGATTCATTCAGCAATGGATCAGCAGAGTATGGAGATGCCACGGGTATTTCATCTGCATGAACCAATATGATTTTTGAACCCATACTTCCCGCCAGTAATACTCCATAATTTACGGCCTGATCTGAATAGGGGCTGTCTTCAACCGCTATCAGTATTCTGTGAATATTTTCGGGACTAATCATGATAAAATATTTGATATTTGTGGATTATCGCTCAATTTAATCTAAAATTGGTTTATTTGCAAGATGAATCAACAGTTTGGTGTTTGTAATCTTTCATTGGTTCCTCTTAGAACAGAACCATCTGACAGGAGTGAAATGAGCTCACAGTTATTGTTTGGAGATCATTTTACCATTCTGGAAACTACTGAAAAGTGGTCTCGGGTCATAACTGAGTATGATGAATATGAAGGATGGATCGATAATAAACAATATGTTCATATCGGTCATTCTACTTTTAACTCAATTAGCAATCAGAATTCTATACTTGGATTGGAGCCGGCGCATAAGGTGTTAAGAACCGATACCAACTCGGTTATGTATTTGATGGCAGGATCAGGTATACCACAGACGGTTGATAATTACTTTTACCTTGGAGATAACAGATACAAACTGCTTGGCGAAGTTGCTAATCCAAACAAGCGCAACTTCAGGTCATCAATTCAGGGTGTGCTGATGTTCTATCTGGGAGCTCCCTATTTATGGGGTGGCCGTTCTTTATTTGGGATCGATTGTTCAGGTTTTACCCAGATGGTCTTCAGGCAGTTCGGGGTAAAAGTGAAGCGTGATGCCTGGCAACAGGTTGAGCAGGGCGAATTGCTTGGCTTTCTTCAGGAGGCCAAAGCCGGTGATCTTGCATTCTTTGATAATGAAGAGGGAAGGATCTCCCACGTAGGTGTGATGCTCGACAATCAGCACATTATTCATGCATCGGGCAAGGTAAGGATAGATGCTATTGATAATCAGGGGATATATAATGCCGAGCTGAAACGTTATACGCATAAGCTCAGAATCATCAAACGTTTAGTGAAGTAAGATTAGTGTCGGATTATTCTGCTTCCAGATCAATGTCCCAGATCTTTAACAGTTTATCATCACTTACTGAAATTAATTTCCTGCCTGATGGTTCCCAGATAATTTTATTGACAGACATTCTGTGAGAGTCATCACCCTTTTCTATGCTGATGGTTTTCTTCAGTCCGTAATTTTCAGTATCCCAGATCTTGATACTTTTATCCCTGCTGCCGGTTGCCATAAATGGTAATTCCGGATGAAATACAATACTGTATATCGAGAAGAGGTGTGCCGGAATATTCCGGATGAGTGAATAATCTTTGGTATCCCAGATCTTTAACTGAGCATCTCTGCCCCCTGAAATCAGATGTTTACCATCAGGCGAAAATTGCAGGGAACTGATTGGCATAGTATGCTGATCAAGCACCGTAATCAGACTGAAATCATTAAGACTGTAAATTTTGATCAAATTGTCCTTGCATCCGAAAGCGACAGTTTTTTCGTCAGGGCTGATACTGATTGTCCGGACCGTTGACTGAGAAACCTGAAATGTGTAGAGCAGCTTTAATTCATTGAGATCCCATACAGAAACACTTCCGTCTTCTGATGAAACAAGCAGTTCATTTTTAGAATTAACAGACTTAATATCAAAAACCGGAAGTTTATGGTGGATCAGCGGATCATGAAGCTTTTGCTCTTCGAAATTAAAAACATTTACCAAACCACTCCGTTCTCCGGCCAGCAACAATGGAAAAGCTCTGGTACTGTGAAGAGAATATACTGATGAGCGGACCGGGAAAAGAACTTTTATGAATCCCGGTGTTTTCAGACTCCATTCAACAATCCCTTTATCATTGCCTCCTGTAAAGATAATTCCCGGTTTCATGGAATTCTCAACAGTAAATATCGGATTCTGATGTCCCGATAAAGTAGCTGTATTGTTAATACGAATCATTCTGATCTTCAGGTTTTATCTGTTTGAGGCAGAATTATTTCCCCGAATGTCTGCTCTCGAGGTTTTTGGCAATGGTATTCAGACTGATGTTTTTCTCTTTCATTAATACCAGGAGGTGGAATACCAGATCAGAAGCTTCATTGATGAAATCATGTTCGGTTTCGTTAAGTGCAGCAATTACAGTTTCAACACCTTCTTCCCCAACTTTCTGGGCAATTTTATTCAATCCTTTTGCACGCAGTTTGTTAACGTATGAACCTTCTGCCGGATTGTTGTACCGGTCTTCAATGATTTTCTCCAGCTCGAAAATAAAATTTTGATTATAGGAAGTATCGAAGCAACTTCTGGTACCCTTATGGCAGGTTGGACCTACCGGATTTACCCTGATTAAAAGGGTGTCATTGTCGCAGTCTTCACTGATTGAAATCACGTTCAGAAAATGTCCGCTTTCTTCGCCCTTGGTCCATAAGCGGTTTTTTGCTCTTGAAAAAAAGGTAACCTTTCCTTCTGCCAGAGTTTTCTGATAAGCTTCCTCATTCATATATCCCAGCATGAGTACTTCCATTGTCTTTTCATCCTGTATCACTACAGGAACCAGACCTTCACCTTTTTTAAAATCGATTGTCATTACTATATTTTTTCGGGTTATAATCTAACCTCAATATTATTTTCTTTTAATACCTTCTTCAGATCCGGGATCAGGATCTCGCCATAATGAAATACTGAAGCTGCTAATGCTGCATCGGCATTGCTTATTTTGAAACAGTCAACAAAATGCTGAATCGTACCTGCACCACCTGAGGCAATCAGGGGGATAGTCATGGTATCGTTCACTTTTTTCAGAAGAGTATTGTCAAAGCCTGCCTTCGTACCATCATGATCCATAGAGGTCAGAAGGATTTCTCCTGCTCCGCGTGCTTCGGCTTCTTTAATCCAGTCTTCTGTTTCAATTTCAGTAGCTATACGTCCTCCGTTCAGGTGGACATAGTTTTTACCATTGATATGCTTGGTATCAATGGCCACCACCACAAACTGTTTACCAAAGGCTAATGCAAGTTCATCAATAAAGCCAGGGTTTCTGACTGCAGCTGAATTGATGGAGATTTTATCCGCTCCCGAATTCAGTAAAATGTCTGCATCTGCAATTTCATTGATCCCGCCACCAATAGTAAAAGGTATGTTTACCTGTCGTGCTACAGACCTAACCAACTCAACCATGGTTTTTCGCCTTTCATGCGTTGCAGTGATATCCAGAAATACCAGTTCATCGGCACCCTGGTTAGAATACTGATAGGCAAGCTCTACAGGATCTCCGGCATCGCGCAAAGCAACAAAGTTGACACCCTTAACAGTGCGCCCGTCTTTCACATCCAGACAAGGAATGATCCTTTTGGCAAGGTCATTAACCGAAGCCGTTAAGTCTGAATTTTTATAATTTAAAACAGGATTATCCAATTTTTCTGATTTTGTGATAGTCTTTATCAGTTTAGAAGCTGATCAGGGCTTTCAGATTCCAGTCTTTAATCTCTTCAATAGAAATTTTTCCTTCGTAAATTGCTTTACCAACTACACATGATTCGACTTTAATTTTTTGCAGCTCTTCAATATCCTTCATAGAGCTTACACCTCCGGAGGCAATCAGTTTAATGAATGGAGAATGATCCAGCAATTTTTTGTAAAGGCTAACTCCGGCACCGCCAAGTTTTCCGTCTTTGTCGATATCAGTACATAGGAACCGGAAGAAACCAAGATTAAGACATTTGTCAACATAATCCATGAGTTTTATCGGCGAACTTTCCATCCATCCCGAATATTTGATCACCTCATCCAGAACATCAATTGCAACTACAACCTGATCCTGGCATTTTTCCTTGCCACATATCTCACGGCTTAACTCCGGAAGGAAATCAGCATTGGTGATGGCCTGGGTACCTACAATGATGCGGTGAATTCCTGCATCGATCAGTTCTCTGACCTTGTCAATACTTCTGACACCACCGCCATACTGGATTTTAATATTGGTTTTATTTATAATATCGAACAGAAATTTCTGATTGCTGAAATCACCCTTGGCCCCGTTCAGGTCAATAATGTGTATGAACTCAGTACCGTTCGATTTATATTTATCGATCATTTCTTCAAGAGTAACATCATAGGATGTTACCTGCTTGTAGTCGCCTTCCCGTAAACGGACAACCTTCCCGTCTAAAATGTCAATTGCTGGAATTATATACATGAGTTTATGCTAAGTGTGCAAAATTTTTCAAAAGTTGTTCTCCGGCAAGCCCGGATTTTTCTGGATGAAACTGAACTCCATAAAAGTTATCTTTTTGTATAACTGCAGAGAATTTAATTCCGTATTCTGCTAAAGCAATGGTAAAAGTAGAATTAAATTCTATAAAATAAGAGTGTACAAAATAAAAATGCGAGCCCTGTGGAATTTCATTAAAGAGTGGACTCTCAACTGTACGGAATACTTTATTCCAGCCGGTATGCGGGACTTTAACCTGCAGCTCATCGCTGAAGAGCTTTGTTTCAAGCGGAATAATACCCGTAAGCTTAGAATCTCCTTCTTCAGAATGCAGGGTAAGCAATTGCATCCCTACACAGATACCCAGCACCGGTTTTTTTAATGCAAGGATTGATGGCACAAGTCCGGTATCATTCAGCTTTTGCATAGCTGAACCCGCATGACCTACACCCGGAATAATATAACGGTCGTATTGCTCAAAATCTTCTGCAGTTTTGATCATGCCGTATTGAAGACCCAGTCGGTCCAGTGCCGCTGTCAGTGAAAAAATATTGCCGGCGCCGTAATATACTATTCCGATCATAATACTCCTTTCGTGCTTGGAAGTTCTGTTCCGGTAATTTTTATGGCTTGTTTAATGCTTTTTGCCAAAGCTTTAAAGCTCGCTTCTATCATATGATGGGTGTTATCTCCATCAATAATCTTTAGATTCAGGTTCATTCCTGCATGCTCAGAGAACGATTTCATCCAGTGTTCAAACATCTCTGTCGGGAAATCGCCTACATATTCGCGGTCAAATTTTCCTTCATAGATGAAATAGGCGCGGTCAGAAAAATCAATGGCGCATTGTACCAGAGCCTCGTCCATGGGCAGCAGAAAACCATAACGTTCAATGCCGCGTTTGTCGCCCAATGCCTGTTTGAAAGCTTTTCCAAGGGCTATGGCACTGTCTTCAATAGTATGATGCTCATCGATTTCCAGATCACCATCAACTTTTAAAGTCAGGTCAACACCCGAATGTTTAGCCAGCTGATCGAGCATATGGTCGTAAAACTTCAGTCCGGTATCAATATGATGTTCGCCATTTCCATCCAGATTCAGACTGAGTTTGATTTTGGTTTCTTTGGTATTTCTTTCCAGTTCAACCAGACGATCTTTTTTAGCAGTCAGAAATTTGCAGATCTCCTGCCAGCTATTGCTGCATAATACCGCTCTGTCATTGCTTTTATCAGCATAGAATATCGCCTTGCATCCAAGATTTACAGCAAGCTGAACATCCGTTTCACGATCGCCGATGGTATAGGAATGATGCAGGTCGATCAGGTTGGAGATCAGGTAATTGGTCAGTAATCCGGTGTTGGGCTTACGATTCGGACTATTATCTTCCGGAAATGAGTCGTCAACAAAGATCTCGGCAAAGCTTACTCCTTCATTTCTAAGCGTATCGAGCATTTTCTGATGAGGCTTTTGAAAATCGTTTTCTGGAAAGCTGATAGTTCCTCTTCCATCCTGGTTGGTAACCATGACCAGCTCATATCCAAAGTCCTGAAGTTTTTTCAGGGATGAAATGGCATAAGGCAGGAATTCCAGCTTCTCGAGACTGTCAACCTGAAAGTCGACAGGCGGCTCAAGGATTAAGGTTCCATCACGGTCTATAAACAATACCTTTTTCATCTTTTTATTTTTTTAATGGTAATGAACCTGCCTGCATGCCGTCAGGTATGCCGATCATGATTTTGATAATCATACCCCTGCGGGTTTTATCAAAATCATATTGGTTTCATATTACCTGGATTCCTGAAAGTTTTTTAATGCGTTTAATAATATTTTATTTTCTTCCGGTGTGCCGATGGTGATCCGTAAAGAACCCTCACAAAGTTCAACTTTGGAGCGGTCCCGTACAATGATTCCCTGATCTACCAGATGTCCGTAAATACCTCTTGGATTTGTTGTCTTTACCAGAATGAAATTTGCATCTGAAGGGTATATTTTCAGAACAGAAGGCAGCTGTGCCAGTTCGGCTACTAATTTCCCGCGTTCTTCAACAGTTTCCTTAATCCAGTTGTTTACCTGATCTACATTTTGCAATGCTTCAAGCGCCAGTTCCTGTGATGCTTCATTAATATTGTACGGCGGCTTTACTTTATTGAAGACCTCTATGATCTCTTCACTTGCAAATGCCATTCCAATTCTCAATCCGGCAAGTCCCCATGCTTTTGATAAAGTCTGAAGCACAATCAAATTAGAATATTCAGTTAATTCCTGAATAAAGGTCTTTTGCCGGCTGTAATTAATATAAGCTTCATCAATAACCACTAAACCATTAAAATTGGTAAGAATGGTCTCAATATCCTGTCTGTCTATGGAATTTCCGGTTGGATTATTAGGCGAGCAGATGAAGATGATCTTGGTATGATCATCAATAGCTTCGGCAATACCTTCCATATTTAACTGATAGTCAGGCCTTAATATTACTTTTCGTACTTCAACGTCGTTGATGTTTGCTGAAACCTCATACATTCCATAGGTAGGAGGAAGGGTAATTACATTATCAATTCCCGGATTACAAAATGCCCTGAAAAGAATGTCAATCGCTTCATCGCTCCCATTTCCTAAGAAAATATTTTGTGGAGGCACTCCCTTTATTTCAGAAAGACGCTTTTTGATTTTCCATTGCAGGGGATCCGGATAGCGATTGTAGCTTCGGCTAAGAGGAGAACCATAACTGTTCTCATTGGCATCCAGAAATACAGAAGCTTCTCCCTTAAATTCATCTCTTGCAGATGAGTAGGGAACCAGCTCTTTTATATTTTTACGAAGTATATTATTTATGTTGAACATCGTATATTTTTATTAATTGCCGGTTTATTATTCCCGGCTGTCTTTCAAGCGTACACTTACAGCGTTTTTATGTGCATCCAGACCTTCGAGTGATGCCAGTATTTCAACTGCCGGACCAATATTTCTGATTCCTTCTTTACTGATATGCTGGAAAGTGATCTTTTTTACAAATGAATCTACCGAAACTCCTGAATATGCTTTTGCATAAGAGCTGGTTGGCAAGGTATGGTTTGTTCCTGAAGCATAATCGCCCGCACTTTCAGGAGTTAGATGTCCGAGGAATACTGAACCTGCATTAATGATATCATCACTGATACTTTCCCAACGGTCTGTTGCCAGAATCAGGTGTTCGGGTGCATAAGCATTACTGAATGACATAGCCTCTTTCAAATCAGAACAAAGTACAGCATAAGAGTTGGCTATGGCCTTTGCAGCGATTGCAGCTCTGGGGAGTAATTCTATTTGCTTTTTAAGCTCAATGGCAGTTTGCTCAATAATTGATGCAGAACTGGATACAAGCACAGCCTGACTGTCAGTACCGTGCTCTGCCTGAGCCAAAAGATCAGCAGCAACATATTCTGCATTTGCTGTTTCATCGGCTATGACCAAAACTTCAGACGGACCGGCAGGCATATCTATGGCAGTCTGACTTTCAGATTGTATGATAGTTTTTGCCTTGGTTACATATTGGTTACCCGGACCAAAGATCTTGTCTACTTTTGGAATGCTTTCTGTGCCATAAGCCATGGCAGCCACAGCCTGAGCACCTCCGGCAAGGTAAATTCGGTCGATTTCGAGCAATTGGGCGCAATAGGCCAGATAAACATTTACTTTCCCGTCTTTTTGCGGCGGAGAACAAACAACGATCTCTCTGCATCCGGCAATTCTGGCAGGTATGCCAAGCATCAGGAAAGTACTTGGAAGAACAGCTGTTCCTCCGGGAATATAGAGCCCCACTTTTTCAATTGCCCTCAATTCGCGCCAGCAAACCACACCTTTTGATGTTTCAGTTTTCTCTTCTGTACGAAGCTGACTTGCATGAAACTTCCGGATATTATCGAATGCCAGTTTCAGGGCCTGCTTAGATTCTTCAGAAGCGCCTGAAGCAATGTTTCTGATCTCATCTTTACCGATAAAGAGTTTATCAAGTTTAATTCCGTCAAACTTTTCGGCAAATGCTTTCAGGGCATCGTCGCCTTTAAGTTTTACTTCATCAATGATCTCTGTTACCGTTGCCCGGATATTATTATTGGAATCTATATTGCGTTTACAAAGATCTTCAACAGCTTTAGTGCTCAGATCTTTAAAATTATAGACTTTCAACATGCTAATGCTTTATAAGATGATCTTTTCGATAGGCATCACCACAATACCCTGAGCTCCGGCATTTTTCAGCAGGCTGATCTTTTCCCAGAAATCGCGTTCAGGAATAACGGTATGCACTGCAACCCATCCACTTTCAGCCAAAGGCACCACGGTAGGGCTTTTTACTCCGGGAAGAAGTTCAAGAATGAGGTCAAGATTTTTTGTCTCGGCATTCAGAACCACATATTTGGTTTCTTTTGCTCTGAGAACCGACTGGATTCTTTGAATCAGTTCAATGATCAGCGGGTTGTTTTCATCACCCTTTCTGCCAATCAGAACTGCTTCAGACTTCATAACTTCGGCAAAAGGCTTCAGTCCGTTGCTTTTTAATGTTCCTCCGGTTGAAACGATATCAAATATGGCATCACTTAAACCCAAACCCGGAGCAATTTCAACAGATCCTGAGATCGTTCTGATATCTGCACTGATCTTATTCTTGTCGAGGAAGTTTTTCAGGATTACGGGATAGGAAGTAGCAATTGCTTTGCCGTTAAGGTCGGCAATGCTTTCAATGGAACTGTTGTTCTGCACTGCCAGCTTCAGGGTGCATTTACCGAAGCCGAGCATTTGAAGGAAGCTTACATCAACTCCTGTTTCACTGATCACATTTTCGCCTACTATTCCCAGATCGGCAATGCCATCCTGTACATATTCAGGAATATCATCATCTCTCAGGAACAGTATTTCCAGCGGAAAGTTGGAAACATTGGAAATTAATGAGCTTTTATAATTTTCGAAACTTAAACCACAATTTTTGAGGAGTTCGACCGATTTTTCGTTTAATCTACCAGATTTCTGGATAGCTATTTTAAGAGTTTTCAAAGTATATGTTTTAATCAGACCAAAAAATTATTAAGAAACAGTTTCACGTAGAAACACATAAATATATCACATCGCCGCAAAGCGATGATGGAAATGTACGTGATGTGTGAAAACTTTATTCATAATATATGGCCCAAATAGCTTGGGAGGCATGCAAATATAATGATTGGATATGGGAATTAAAAATTTATATTAACGGTTCTAAATGCGAGGATGGTTACCTGGTTAGTATTTAGTGGTTAGTATTGAGACTGATGCATACCATATTTCAAATCAGCTGCCATTAATCTAACTAAACAGAGAGTCAGGAATGTTGCACAAGTAAAAAGGAAAATAAGGTATTCATTTCACATCAGCAGTGCTTCATTCTAAATTATATAACAAGTAACTGCTAAATAGAACAAAGACAATGATATACTAATCTAAAACGAGTAGCGTTTTTTCAAACAACAGACAACAGATACTTTTAAAGACGGATGTTTTTGAGCCTGAATTTTATACTCTTTTAGTAGTTTAACGATAGCTCCAGGGAAGCAATGAGATTATAGCTGTTGTCAGGACGGGAAAATGAATCTTTCGGTGCACTTCGGCCAGCGCTCCCCGGGCTGCTTAATAAGGGTGTGCATTCAGGCTTAAAAGCAATCAGTAAATGAGGCTTCTGATTTAATGGCTGAACACCCAATCAATTTTAGAATCATATTGTGTGTTTTCAATCCTCCATCAGTTGAAATAGCTATGAGTGCTAATTCCAAATCACTGATCATCTTCTTAATTCACGGTTCTTGATTTCTGATATGATTGAGTAAAGCCTGACTTATTATTTGAACTGTAATGTTTTAATAGATTTCAGCATTTTTTGAGTAATTTAGCTTATTTTGAAAAAAAATTCAGGGAGTTAAACACTAAGATTTACTGTAAATTATTTTGATATGGTGAAATCTGTTAGCCTTGAAATTGTTTTTTAAAATTATGTTTGCTTTGGGCTACAAAAGCTTTTGGTATATGATACGATTAGAACTCAATTGTTATTTCCAGTGGATTTGCAGATACTTTCTTTTTGAGATAAAGACCGATTTTAGCAATAAATCTGATCATATCCTGAAATCCGGAGCTAAATAAAGGGAATGAGACTATTGATAAAATACATGATAACTTCAGGATGTATGTTCTTAATGGTTATAGGTGTCAAAGAGAAATTACATGCACAGTCTAACCCACTGGGCGCTTCCTATTTTCAGAACCAGTATTTACTGAACCCCGCCATGGCAGGCTTAGGCGGAAAGGGTTTAAATCTGAACCTGGGTTCAAGAAAGCAATGGAATAATATTCCCGGTAGCCCGTCAACACAGGCCTTTACAGCAGATTATGACCTGAATGGAAAAGCTGCTGTGGGTATGAACTTTAACCGGGATAAAGCCGGTTTGATTCAGGGTCTGAGAGCAGTAGGTACATTTGCCTATCATTTGCCGCTGAATGAAGATAACCGTGTTTTGTCGTTCGGTATTTCTATGGGTATGATGAACGAGCGGATTAACCTGGAAGATGTCAAAGGCGATCCGAATGATATTATTCTGGGCAGGTTCAATGATAGACAAACCTATCTGGATGGGGATTTCGGTACGGCTTACACAGGCAATAACATCACCATTCAGGCAGCTATTCCGAACATGAAATCCTTCTTCAAAAAGGACCAGTTTGAAGGTACGGTAGATCGTGCAGTGTTCTTTTCGGCAATGAGTTACAGATTCAGGAGTGAAAATACTCAGGGTATTGATGTAGAACCTAAAGCGTCGTATCGTGTGATTCATGGGATGGATAATATTTTCGAATTTGGGGCCAATCTGATCTATGCAGACCGGGTCAACTTTTTCAGTATGTACCATAGCAGTCAAAGTGTCACATTCGGACTAGGAATGACTTATCAGAATTTCGGCTTTACAGGGATCTATAACACCAGTACAGGCGACCTGAGCAGATATACAACAGGCAATTTTGAGATCAGTCTGCAGGCCAGATTGTTTGGGAAAAAGAAGTGATTAGTAGTTAGTGATTAGATTAAAGGCTGCTTATTTTGAAATCACTACTTTATCGTCTTGTTTATTGGCTCAAATCTGTTGTTTGTTATCTTAAAAAAGGCTGCTAATTCCAGATGAACCTCTCATAAATCTAACTGCTAACTACTAAATTCTAAATCCCCTTTCAAAGCCGGTTAATTATCATTAAATTTGATACTTAATGAGATTCCTGTCACCCGGATTTTTATTTGCCCTCCTGACAATTGCTATACCTGTCATCATTCATCTTTTCAATTTCCGGAAGTTCAAAAAAATTTATTTTAGCAATGTCCGTTTTCTGAAAGATGTACAGCTTCAGACATCTTCAAGACAGCATCTCAGGGAAAGGCTGATTCTGGCAAGCCGTATTCTGGCTATTACTTTTCTGGTGTTTGCATTTGCCCGTCCATATATTCCCGATTCTGATGCTCAAAATTCAAGTCAGAGACAGGTTTTAAGTATTTACATAGATAATTCCATGAGTATGGAATTACGCAACAGGGAAGGTACTCTTCTGGAGGAAGCAAAAAGAAGAGCAAAAGAGCTGGCATCAGCTTATGGACTGAACGACCGTTTTCAGCTTCTGACCAATGATTTTGAAGGAAAGTATCATCGTCTTTTAAGCTTCGATGAATTTCTGGAGGCTGTAGATGACGTGAAATTAAGCCGGGCACATAAAGACCTTGCTCAGATTCTGGGCAGACAAAAGGAGATTTTTCTTAAAGAGCCTAACTCTGTAAAAACGGTTTATCTGATCTCTGATTTTCAGCATAATATGCTTCCTCAAGCAGCCGTAGCGGCAGATAGTACCTATAAACTCAGGCTGGTACGTTTGAAAGCCACTGAGCAAACAAATAGTTCAGTTGATTCTGTCTGGTTTCAGTCTGCAATTCACAGGCCTGGTGATTCCGAAAAGCTGATTGTCAGACTCAGAAATTATTCAGATGAACAGGCTGAAGCTATTCCAATTAAACTAAGCATAAACGGGAAGCAGAAAGCATTGGGCATGGTTAGTATTCCTCCCGGGCAGCAGGCTGTAGATACACTCATTTTCAGCGGTTTGAAATCAGGCTGGCAGCAAGCAGAAATAGAAATTAAGGATTTCCCGGTCGTTTTTGACGATAAGTTTTATTTCAGTTTTCAGGTTCAGGAATCTATGCCGGTTTTGATTATTAATGGCGATTCAGAAAATCAGTATCTGAATGCTGTTTATGGCTCTGATCCCTTTTTCAGAATTGAAAATGTAGCTGCCGGAAATATCAATTATTCAGCTCTGAACAGTTATTCCCTGATCATTCTGAATGAGCTTAAAGAGATCAGTGATGGTTTGGCACAGCAGCTCAAAATCCATATCAGCAGAGGGGCAAATATGATTGTGTATCCTTATCTGGGGGATGATCAGGCAGAGTTGAGAAAGTTCCTGCAGGTGCTGGGCACTGATTTGCCGATGCAGGTAATCAGTGAAGAAGCTAAAGTGACTGCCATTAATCTACAGCATCCTGTTTTTAAGGGTGTCTTTGATCAGATTCCTCAGAAAATGGATTTACCTGTGGCAAAAAAGTATGTTCGGTTCAATTCTCAGAGCCGATTGAGCAGTCAGAAGTTAATGGAATTGCAGGGCGGGATACCCTTTTTTAGCGAATACCGTTTAGGCTCTGGAAAAATTTATCTTTCAGCAGTTCCATTAAATGCAGAAACAAGTAATTTTGCAAGACATTCGGTATTTGTTCCAATCATGTATCAAACCGCTCTTTTATCAGTAAGGAATCAGAATTTGTTTCATCAACTAAATTCAGAGCAAATGATTGAATTGCCGAAGATTACATTAAAGTCAAATCAAACTCTTAAATTGAAGAATGCTGGCTTTGAGGCCATTCCTGATCTCAGACAACATGAGAATTATTCTCAGTTATATATTGCTGATCAGATCAAGCAAAGCGGTAATTATCAGCTGCATAAGGCTGATAGTCTGCTGGCCGTACTTTCATTCAATGATTCAGGATCAGAGTCTGATATGAGCTTTGCAGAAAATCAGGAGATCAAAGATAAATTCTCCGGACGAAAGATAGACCTGATAGAACCTGATTCCGGATCGATTAAGAATGAAATAAAAACTATCAATCAGGGTCTTTCTTTATGGAAAGTTTGTCTGATATTGGCCCTTTTATTTTTTGCTTTCGAGATCCTGTTGATCCGTTTTTATAATAGAACTCAAATTAAACCATTACACAATTGAAGAACTTATTAATTCAGTCTGCAACAATTCTTTATCCCGGCAGTTCGTTCAGCGGCAAAACTGCTGATGTACTGATCGTGAAAGGCAAAATTTCTGAAATAGCTGCAAAAATTGCTGTTCCTGATTCCGATACTCAGGTAATTCCTGCAAAAGGGAAATATCTGATGCCCGGTTTTTTTGATCTTAACGTTACAATTGGTGAGCCCGGACTGGAAACCCGCGAGGATATCGGGACAGGATGCAGTGCTGCGGCTGCAGGAGGTTTTACCGGTATAGCTGTAATGCCGGATACTCAGCCACCGGTTCATTCCAAAGCAGAAGTCTCGTACCTTATTAATAAAGCAAAGGCTAATCTGGTGGATCTTTATCCGGTTGGATGTATCAGCCAGAAACGGGAAGGTAAGGAGCTTGCAGAAATGTTTGATATGCAGCAATCGGGTGCGATTGCATTTTCTGATGGCAACAGGGCCCTTAGCAATGCCGGATTGATGAGCCGCGCTCTCTTGTATACCAGAACCTTTAAGGGGCTGATTATGGTTCATGCTGAAGATCAGGATATTGCATCAAAGGGGAAGATGAATGAGGGTGTGATGAGCACTTATCTGGGAATGAAAGGGAATCCTTCTCTGGCCGAAGAACTGATGATCTCCCGCGATCTTTACCTGGCAGAATACAATGATGCAAGAATACATTTCAGTACTATAAGCACCGCCAGAAGTGTTGATCTGATCAGAAAAGCAAAAAAAGCAGGTATAAAAGTCACTTGCGACGTAGCAGCACATCAACTGGTGCTTACTGAAGATGATCTGAAAGGATTTGACAGTAATTATAAGCTTAGTCCGCCGCTTCGGACCAAAGCTGATCAGAAGGAACTGATCAAAGGCTTAAAAGACGGAACGATAGACGCCATTGTTTCACAGCATACCCCGCATGAAATTGAGTTTAAAAATGTTGAATTTGAAATCGCAGCATTCGGTATCATTGCTTTGCAAACGGTATTGCCATTGGTGCTGAAAGCCGGATTAAGCCCTGAGCTTATTCTGGAAAAACTGTCTGTCGGACCAAGAAATGTGCTCGGCTTAACTTTGCCTGAGCTTCAAACCGGAAATTCTGCTAACTTTATTCTTGTTGATCCTTCTGAGGAATGGATGTTTGATGAGAAAGTCAATAAGTCAAAATCTTCAAACTCTCCTTTTTTGGGGCAAAAACTAAGAGGCAGGGTTAATCTGGTATGTAATAATGACCGGTATATCATCAACTAATGGGACAAATGAACACAAACATAAAGCGTTCGATGCTTGCTGCCCTGGGGCAGTTTGCCTCGGTAAATAATCAGGATCATCAGCCATTTTTTAAAGTTTTGACAGAGGTATTCAGTGCTGATAAGGATTACCTCAAAAAAGTGGCCCTTCTCGACGCTGCATTTGATGATCATTCGCTTTATGAACCATTAAGAGAGCCTTTCTTCGATTTACTGCTGATTAATTTTCTGAATGAGGATGTTCGTAAACTGGAGGAAGATTATCTGGATTCTCCTGAATGGGAGAAGATTGAAGAAGAGACCATGGACAGGGGTACTGAATTGCTGAACCTGATTCTTTATTTACAGGAGTGTCAGGATGAAGCTATTGAACCGGAGCTGACTGATTTTCTTCGCGAATTTCTGCTGGTTGATGAGGATGAATTCCAGGACGAACATCGTATTTATGAAGAGGTAATTGCCAATCAAATTCTGGTCGACAGCACTTTGAAGGAACTTGCCCGTGTAAGCGCCTCAATTCCGGAAAACTCGGAGCTTAAGGAATTGTTTTACCCGATGATCGGATTTTTCAGAGATCCGGATCCTGAAGATGAGGAGTTCGCAGAATTTTTAAAATACAGTGCTAACCCCGATTTTGATTCAGCAGTTTATGCTTTATTGATCACATACAATAATCAAGACTAAACAAAACCTAAAAAAATGGAATCGACATTAGAAAACTTAAACAAGTCTGCAGTAATTAATGGCTTAGTTGTAGGTGTTTTATCAATCGTAATTGGTGTTGTAACGTACTATGTTTTCCCTTCTCTGCTGGGCTCTATGGCTTTTGGTATCGCATCTTTATTGATATCGATGCTCATCTATATTTTTTTTACTATAGATTTGAGAAAAAAAATCGGAGGCTTCTGGACTTTCAGGGAAGCGCTAAGAGGAATATTCCTGATGGCTTTCGTTGCCGGATTACTGTATTCAGTAGTTAACTATGTTTTCTATAAATTTATTGAACCTGATGCTTTTGATAAAATTGCCTCATATATGGAATCGGGCATGACCCAAACTCTCGAAAATATGGGCATGGATCAGGAAAAGATCGATGAGGCAGTGAGTAAACAGATTGAGGGAGTACGGGCACAATATCAGCCAACTGTAGGTCAGTTTTTTAAAAATATTGGTATTTCGGTAATTGTTCAGTTTGTTATGTCGCTCATTTTCGCTGCAATCTTCAAGAAAGAAAAGCCGGTCTTTGCAGCTATAGAGGAAGAAGAACAATAATCATTTAAATTTTAAGCGTGCAGGTTTTGTCATTTTTATTGATGAAATTTGCACGTTTTCGTTTTAGAGTTGACTTTTGGAGTCTGCAATCTAAAACTCATATCTCAAACCTAAGATGGATATATCTGTAGTTGTACCATTATATAACGAAGCTGAATCGCTGCCTGAATTAACTGAATGGATCAGGAGGGTTATGAATGAAAATGGGTTCAGTTATGAAATTATTCTGGTAGATGATGGTAGTGATGATGGATCATGGGAGGTAATCGAACAGCTGAAAGCCGGTCTTTCTGAGATAGTGGGTATTAAGTTTCGCAGGAATTATGGTAAATCAGCCGCATTGAATGTAGGTTTTGAAGCTGCTCAGGGGAATGTCGTCATTACCATGGATGCTGATCTGCAGGATAGCCCTGACGAGATCCCTGAACTGTACAGACGAATCATAGTTGAAAAGTTTGACCTCATTTCCGGATGGAAACAAAAGCGTCATGACCCTTTAAGCAAGACCATTCCAACAAAGCTTTTCAATCTGGTAACCCGTCGTATGTCGGGAATTCATAATCTTCATGATTTCAATTGCGGTTTGAAAGCCTACCGCAGGGATGTGATCAAAAGCATTGAGGTTTATGGTGAAATGCATCGCTATATTCCGGTTATTGCTAAATGGGCCGGGTTTAAAAAGATTGGAGAGCAGGTTGTAGAACACAGGGCACGTAAATATGGTACTACAAAATTTGGTCTGAGCCGCTTTATAAATGGCTTTCTCGATCTTCTGTCGATCTTCTTCGTGGGTAAATTTGCTAAAAGACCAATGCACTTTTTTGGTACCATGGGAGCCCTGAGTTTCCTGACCGGTACCATAATGGCATTGTGGATTATTGGCGAAAAATTATATCATATTACCATGCATATCCCATACAGTAGGGAAGTGGTTGATCAGCCATTGTTTTATATTGCACTGGTAGCCATCATTGTAGGATTTCAGCTCTTTCTTACCGGATTTATTGCCGAACTTGTTTCAAGGAATTCCCCTGAGCGTAATATTTATCAGATCGAAAAAACTGTTTGATATTAATTGCATTGAACGCTTGTTTTATAATGTATAAATTCGATACCAGGTCTTAATATGTTTTTTTCCATCATCATACCGCTGTATAATCGTCCTCAGGAGATTGATGAGCTGCTGCATACCTTAACGCAGCAAACTTATCCTCAGTTTGAGGTTTTAATTATTGAGGATGGATCGAAGCTGGATGCAAGGGAGATTGTTGACTCCTATAAGGATAAACTGGATATCAGTTATTATTATAAAGAGAATGCCGGACAGGGTTTTGCCAGAAACTATGGTTTTGAAAGAGCTAAAGGCGATTATTTTGTCGTTTTTGATTCAGACTGCCTGATTCCGGCTGATTATCTGGAAACAGTAAAGAACTACCTTCTCGAACACCGGCTTGATGCTTATGGCGGACCGGATGGTGCTCATCCTTCTTTTACGTCGGTGCAAAAGGCGATCAGTTATTCCATGACTTCGCCATTTACAACCGGGGGGATCAGGGGAAATAAGAAACATATCGGGACTTTTCATCCGCGGAGTTTTAATATGGGAATCTCAAGAGAGGTATGGGAACGTACCGGTGGTTTTATTCTGACCCGGCTGGGAGAAGATATTGAATTCAGCATCCGTATACATTCAATGGGGTTTAAAATTGGATTAATTCCGGATGCGATTGTTTATCATAAAAGAAGAACAGACCTGAAGCAGTTTTACAGGCAGCTTCACTTCTTTGGAAGGGCAAGGATCAATATTTATAAACACTTTCCGGCAGAACTTAAGGCTGTACATTTTTTCCCTGCACTTTTTACCTTGTTTTTAGTGCTGAGTCTGGTGTTAAACCTTGTTTCCAACCCTCTCAGTGAATGGTGTAATACCCTGCTTGCTATTTATATATTGTTGATATTTTTTCACTCCTGGAGCCTAAACAAATCAGCAAAAGTTGCATTTTTGAGCATAGCTGCTTCATTTGTTCAGTTAATAGCATATGGCCTTGGTTTTATGCAGGACTTTTGGAAAAGAATAATTTTAAGAAAAGAGTAAAATATGGATAAGACCTTGTCGGTTAGTGTGATTTTGAATGATGCCTGGGAACTGGCCAAAAAAAATATCTGGATTTTAATTGGATTTACTGTAGTACAGTTTGTCTTCATTTTTATGGTTACTATTCTGACCGGGCTCATTGGCGGAATGAGTGGCGCAGGGGTATTGATTCAGAATGTTGTACTTAGTCTTTTCGACGCCTTTTTTACCGTAGCTTTTTATCAGGTATTTTTTAAACTCATTGATGAGGATACTGATCCGGAATTTCCCGATTTTATTCCCAATCTGGTTAAAGCAGTTAATTTTCTTGTTGTAAAGCTGATTATAGGCTTGATCATGGTGTTTTTTATCGCAATAATCAGTTCTGTTTATTTTTATAATAAGCCTGATATTGATACCAGCAATCCTTTGAGTTGGGATATGCTTCCGGTTTTCGGACTGATTGCAATTCCCCTTATTTTCCTGACAATCAGACTTTGTTTTGTGGTTTGCTTTATTGTGGATCAGGAATCGGGTTCTTCAGAGTCAATTACTCAGAGCTGGGCAATCACTAAAGGCCATTTCTGGTTAATAACCCTCCTCTTTCTGGTAATGCTTGGACTCAACGTACTCGGTGCAATGGCATTTCTCTTAGGGCTTTTATTTACCGTTCCTTTTTCGAGTTTAATCCTGATCATTGCCTATCGCCATCTGGTGAACAGCTATACCGATGAAGAAGAAATTCTTCTTGAAGATCCGGAGGAAAATAATGGGAATTAAATCTTTTTTTGCGCGGCCTCTGGCAGCATTTGCAGTCGGGCAGATTAGTAAATGGAAAAAGAATCCTTTTGCTGCACAGCATAAAACGTTTAAACGTATTCTCAGTCAGGCAAAGAACACTGCGTTTGGCAAGGATCATGGTTTTTCTGAGATTCGTACTTATGAAGATTTTAAAAAACGTGTTCCAGTAGCAGATTATGAAGAATTAAGGTCATATATCGACCGTGTGGTGGCTGGCGAGCCGGATGTGTTATGGCCGGGTCAACCCCTGTATCTTGCAAAAACCTCAGGTACTACATCAGGAGTAAAGTACATCCCGATTTCGGCAGAGTCGATGCCCGAGCATATTAAGGCAGCCCGCAATGCGCTTTTCTGTTATATTCATGAAACAGGAAAGTCTGAATTTATCGACGGCAGAATCATTTTCCTTCAGGGCAGTCCGCTTCTTGAAAAGAAAAATGGAATAAATACCGGACGCTTGTCGGGTATCGTTGCAAATCATGTTCCGGCCTATCTGCAGAAAAATCGTTTGCCCACTTATCAGACAAACTGTATTGAGGATTGGGAAGAGAAGGTTGATGCAATTGTTGAAGAGACCATCCAGGAAGATATGCGTTTGATTTCCGGAATTCCACCATGGGTACAGATGTATTTCGACAAACTGAGAAGCCGTTCTGAGGGAAAAAAGGTAGGGGATATTTTTCCGGATTTTTCACTTTTCGTTTATGGGGGTGTTAATTTTGAGCCATATCGTGCCCGTTTGGAAGAAAGTATCGGCAGGAGAGTTGATTCTATTGAAACTTATCCGGCATCTGAGGGCTTTATTGCATTTCAGGATTCTCAAAAAGAAAAAGGCTTATTACTCTTGCTTAACTCGGGAATATTTTATGAATTTATTCCATCTGAAGAATATTTTAACGAGAATCCAACCAGAATCTGTCTTGAAGATGTGGAGCTGAACAGGAATTACGCAATAATTCTGAATACCAATGCAGGCCTATGGGGCTACAGTATAGGTGATACGGTAAAATTTGTATCTAAAGATCCTTATCGTATCATTGTCAGTGGCAGAATAAAGCACTATATTTCAGCTTTCGGTGAACATGTTATTGGCGAAGAGGTTGAGCATGCACTTCTTTCTGTAGCAGTTGAAGAGGGTGTAGAAATTACAGAATTTACCGTTGCCCCTCAGGTTAGTCCTGAAGGGGGAGTTTTACCCTACCATGAATGGTTTGTGGAGTTTGCTAAAGCTCCGGCAAGTATGGATCAATTCAGGTTAAAAGTAGATCAGGCATTACAGAAGAAAAATACCTATTACTTTGATCTGATTGAAGGGAAGATTCTTCAGCCATTGATTATGCATGAACTGGAGAAAGATGCATTCAGAAATTATATGAAAGCGCAGGGTAAATTGGGAGGGCAAAATAAGGTCCCGCGCTTATCTAATGATAGAAATATTGCAGTAGAATTGAATAAGTGGATCAGGAAATAAGATCTGATCTTCGATAGAATTAATAATTTAGAATTGAACATTAAGCAGATTAGATTGCCGGTTTGCAGATGGGGAATAATATAGAGGAGGATATAAAGTGAAGAATATAGCTGTTCTGGGATCAACCGGTAGTATCGGCACACAGGCGCTGGAGGTAATTCGCCAGAATCCTGATCGTTTTAGTGCGTTTATTCTTTTTGCTAATAATAATGCTGATTTACTGATACAGCAGGCGCTTGAATTTAAGCCGGCATTTGCCGTAATCGGGAATCATGCAAAGCTGGATGATGTCAGAAGGGCCTTAAGCAGTACAGAAACCAGGGTGCTCTACGGAACCGATGAACTTTGTGAGGTGCTTGACCGGCCTGAACTTTCCCTTGTGCTTACTGCCATGGTTGGATTTGCAGGTTTGATCCCAACGATAGCCGCTATTAAAGCGGGAAAGGATATTGCACTGGCTAATAAAGAGACTTTGGTTGTGGCCGGTGATCTGGTTACAGCACTGGCAAAGCAGTACGGGGTTAAAATTCTCCCTGTTGATTCAGAGCACTCAGCCATATTTCAATGTCTGGAAGGAGAAAGCCTGTCTTCGGTAGAAAAGATCTATCTTACCGCTTCGGGCGGGCCATTCAGAGGTCGTAACAGAGACCATCTTGCCGCGATCGGGCGCAATGAGGCATTGAAACATCCAAACTGGGTGATGGGTGCCAAAATTACCATTGATTCGGCCAGTTTGATGAATAAGGGTTTGGAAGTGATCGAAGCAAAATGGCTCTTTGATCTGGATGCTTCTCAGATTGATGTAATCGTACATCCGCAATCGGTCATTCATTCAATCGTTCAGTTTAATGACGGATCAATGAAGGCACAAATGGGCTTGCCTGATATGAAATTACCTATACAATATGCAATGGCTTATCCTGAGCGTATATGTAATAGTTTTCAGAGGTTTAATTTTATGGATTTTCCCAGCCTGAGCTTTGAGCAGGCTGACAAAAAGACCTTTCGCAATCTCGCACTGGCTTATGAAGCATTGAATATGGGCGGAAATATGCCATGTGTGATTAATGCAGCCAATGAGGTGGTTGTGGCAGAATTTTTGAACGATCGCATAGGATTCCTCCAAATGAGTGATGTGATTGAAGCCTGTATGGCTAAAATTTCATTTATTGCAAGTCCGGATCTTGATGATTATTTAGAATCTGACAGAATAACCAGGATTTTTGCACAGGAATTAGTAACATTAGTAAAATAATAGAGTTTAATATAAAATAAGAGAAAAGAAGGCATGGATGGATTAGTAATGACAGGTCAGCTGTTATTGGGATTATCGATTTTAATCATTTTACATGAAGCAGGACACTTTTTAGCGGCACGTGCTTTTGGAATCAGAGTAGAGAAATTTTATTTGTTCTTTGATGCATGGGGCTTTAAATTGTTTAGTTTCAACTATAAAGGCTGTGAGTATGGTATTGGCTGGCTTCCCTTAGGCGGCTATGTTAAGATCTCTGGTATGATCGATGAATCGATGGATACCGAGCAAATGGCCGGTCCCCCGCAGCCATGGGAATTTAGGTCAAAACCGGCCTGGCAGCGACTTATTGTCATGCTGGGTGGGGTAACAGTGAACATTGTTCTGGGTGTCTTTATTTTCTGGATGCTTACCCTGAAAAATGGTGAAACTTTTATTCCGAATGATAAATTACCTGATGGTATTGCACCGGGACTGATCGGTAAGGAAATTGGTTTGCAAACCGGCGATAAAATTACTGCGGTTAACGGTATGCCGGTTGTTCGTTTTGATGAACTGACCAGTTCCAAAGTATTAATGGGTAACACAGAGTTGAGCATTGTTCGCGGATCAGAAACTAAAACTCTTCAGGTTCCGGGTGATATACTCGAAAAAGTATCCGATCTTGGAATTGGGCAGTTTGTAGAGCCAAGGGTTAAAATGTCGGGTGTCATGCAAGTAGCGCCTGCCGGTAATGCCGAGAAAGCAGGTATTAAAGCTGGCGATAGTATTCTGACTGTAAATGCAAAGCCTGTTGCTTTTTATGACGAGTATAAGGCAGAAATCCAGGCTAATAAGAACAAGCAGGTAGTTATTTCCCTGATGCGTAATAATCAGATAATGGAGTTACCTACTCAGGTTGCTGAGGATGGTACGATAGGTATATACGTTTCTCCGTATTTTAATATTCCGGTTGAAACTGTCAGATACGGTCTTTTGGCTTCACTCCCGGTAGGTGCGTCAAAAGCATGGGGTTCATTTATGGATAATGCCAAAGGATTAGGAAAAGTGGCTTCCGGAGAAGTTAAAGCGAATAAAGCATTTACAGGTCCGATAGGTATTGCTACCATGTTTGGTGGTACGGTCGACTGGATAAAGTTCTGGAGTTTGGTAGGCTTGCTTTCTATGGCACTTGCCCTGATGAACTTATTGCCTATTCCGGCACTGGATGGCGGCCATGCTATTTTCCTGCTTATTGAAATGGTTAAAGGCAAACCGCTTGGCGATAAATTTATGGAACGTGCTCAGATGGTTGGTTTTGTAATTCTTGTCAGCCTGATGGTGTTTGTGTTTGGTAACGATATTCTGAAACACGTGATTAATTAATTGATATTGGAGTGCGGAGATTAAGGGATTGAAAATATTCTTATTCTTTGTGCTCTGAATCTGTTAATCCAATAATCCTTTTCCGGTGAATTATTTTGAATTATACAATCTTCCACAGAGTTTTGAACCTGATACGGCTTTGGTCAGGAAGAAGTTCTATGAGCTGAGTAAACGTTTTCATCCCGATTTTTATGTGAACGAAAGTCAGGAGAAGCAGGATGAGATTCTCGAATTATCCACTCTGAATAATAAAGCCTATCAGGTTTTGTCAGATCCGCTGAAGCGGATAGAATATATACTTTCGATCCATAATATGCTTGCAGATGGCGATAAGCATGTTTTACCCCAGTCGTTCTTAATGGATATGATGGATGTGAATGAGGCTTTGATGGAGATGGAGTTTGATCCTGATGAACTTAAACTGGCAGAATTAAAGGAACAGATCGATGGGATGGAGAAGTCCCTTTTTGAAGAGTTAAAGCAATACACAGATGAGTTTGATACCAGTAATGGAAATGAGGCTGAAAGTACTTTGCTGAAGATCAGGGATATCTGGTACCGTGAAAAATACCTGATGCGGATCAGGGAAAGTCTGAATAAGTTCAGTCAGTAAATCTGGCTGATTTTTCAAGCAGATCGCTGCGATTTATTAAAATTTTATTTATGTTTGCATCCCGCAACGTAGAACGTGAAAACGTAGTGCGTTTATTCAAAAATGCCCAGCTGGCGGAACTGGTAGACGCGTCGGTCTCAAACACCGATAGGAAACTGTGCCGGTTCGATTCCGGCGCTGGGTACACTAAACCGCTTTTAAATATATTTAAAAGCGGTTTTTTATTTTTTGCGTACGGATTTGCGTACACTTTTTTGCCCCTCTGTTGACTTATTCCATGCCAAAGCAGCCTAGCGCTGTACAGGCAAATTATTATATCCAAGTAAATCTTGTTATATTCAGAATGATAAATAATCAATATGATTGGTGCAATAATTGGAGATATAGTTGGTTCAAGATTTGAGTTTAATAATCATCGAAGTAAAGATTTCGAATTGTTCCATAAGGACTGTCATTTTACAGATGATACCGTTTGTACCATTGCCACAATGAAATGGATAATGTCTGACAAGCGGCATCGGAATTATCGTTCTAATGAATATGCCGATTTACTGATTGAACTCTGTACAAAGTACCCAGATTTGTCTTATGGGCAATCATTTGGGAATTGGTTAAGGAGTGAAGATAAAGCTCCTTATTATAGTTATGGCAATGGCTCGGCAATGAGAGTGTCACCTGTGTCATTTACAACCTACCGGGGGGATGTGCTTCCGCTGGCCTCATTGAATGCTTCCGTTACACATGACCACCCCGAAGGAATAAAAGGCGCACAAGCCGTTGCATGGGCTGGATACCTTGCAAGAACAGGGGCTTCTAAGCAAGAGATATATAATTCAATGACTTCGGTATTCGGTTATTATTTGGATTATCATTGTTATCAAATTCAAAGTACCTATAAGTATAATGAAACTTGTCAGCAGACAGTTCCACAAGCTATTGTAGCATTTCTGGATAGTGAAAATTTTGAGGATGCAATACGTAATGCTATCTCAATAGGTGGCGACAGTGACACGCTTGCTGCTATAACCGGCGGTATTGCAGAAGCTTTTTACGGCGTGCCTAAAAAACTGTTTGCAAAAGCATTAAAATATTTGCCTGAGGATTTGAAAGAGACAGTAAATACTTTTTATACTTATCATAATCCTAAGTTTGCTCAATATCGCTATTTCAGAGGCGAAGTTGAAAGCCCATTTAATGCAAGTAGAATGTCATACTGGTGGAGCTGGGAGAAATCACATTTTGAGGGTAAATATGAGGAATCATTTGAAGAGTACATTAAAGGTTGGTTTGCAAAACCTGATAATACTGACCTTAAGGGTATTGAATATCGTTGGCAAAGGTATTTAGAAGGAGATTAGTTCTGTGATATAATAATGACCTGCTCTAGGGTTTCAGCTATTGAAGTTATCCTTTGCTTAATACATCAAAGTTAATTTTTGCCTATGCAACAAGAATAATCTGTATTTTGACGACTTAAGAATTTAAACATATATGTCAACAAAGTTTTTTACTAATAGTGAAGAGAATACTTTAATCAAGAAGTTTGAGGGGGTTTTTACCTATAATCCCAACATACAGTACTTTGACGCATTAGTAGGTTATTTTAGGGCATCAGGCTATTTCCGCATCAGACCGTTTTTGGACAAAGTGCCACACATCAGAATTTTGGTAGGCATCAACATTGACAAAATGCTTGCAGATGCTCAAAAAGAAGGACTTGAATTTTTCAAAAATCACGAAAAGACCAAAGAAGATTTTATCAAGAAAATTCAGGAAGACATTGAAAAAGCCAATTACGACAAAGACACCGAAAAAGGAATTTTGCAATTCATTGACGACTTGATTGAAAAGAAAATTCAAATCAAAGCCCATCCCGAAAAGAAGATTCACGCTAAAGTTTACATTTTACGACCAGAGCCTTTTAACCAACATACTCCTGCAACTGCAATTACAGGTTCATCAAACTTGACAGATGCTGGACTTGGTGGCGGTAATTTTTACAATTACGAATTCAATGTTCAACTAACGGAATATCCTGATGTAAAATTTGCGACAGATGAATTTGAAAAATTGTGGGCTGAATCAGTGGACATATTGCCAGTGGATATTCAGAACATCAAAAAGGAAACTTATCTGAATGAAGAAATAACACCTTTTGAACTTTATATCAAACTCCTTATTGAATACTTTGGCAAAAACATTGACTATGACCCTGATTCAATGGGCGACTTGCCTCAAAACTTCAAAAAACTATCTTACCAAGTTGATGCAGTAAACGAAGGTTTCAATATGCTTTTAAAGCACAACGGCTTTTTATTGGCTGATGTGGTGGGTTTAGGTAAAACCGTAATTGCTGCAATGGTGGCGAAAAAGTTTTTAATACAAAACGGTAGAGACAACACCAAAATATTAATCGTTTATCCGCCAGCAGTTGAGAAAAACTGGAAAAACACGTTCAAAGATTTTCAACTCGACAAATACACCAAGTTTATTACCAACGGAAGCCTTGAAAAGATTTTAGAAGGGCATCAAGATTATTGGAATAAAGAAGATTACGATTTAATCATTGTGGACGAAGCCCACAAATTCCGCAATTACCTGACAGGTGCATTTCAAAACTTGCAATTGATATGCAAAAGCCCGAGAGCCAACAAAGGATTGATTGACGGCTTACAGAAAAAAGTAATTTTAGTTTCGGCTACTCCTTTGAACAATAGACCTGACGACATTTTTTATCAAATTCAAATGTTTCAGGATGCAAGACAATCAACTTTGCCAATAACAAACCTAACTTCATTCTTTGCTCCATTGATGGAGCAATACAAAACGCTAAAGCGTTTTGACGAATTGGATGTAAACAAGCTAAGAACCATTTACGGTAAAATTCGCAAGAATGTAATTGAACCCATTACCATTCGCAGAACACGAACTGACCTTGAAAATATTCCTGAGTACAAAATAGACTTAGACGAACAAGGCATTAAGTTTCCAAAAGTTGACCCACCTAAAAAAGTGGAATACTTGATGGATGAAAGGTTGAATGAACTTTTTCACAAAACAGTTTTCTACCTCACAGACGAAGACAAACTAAAATACAGCCGTTACCAAGCCATTGCCGGACTGAAACAGGAAATACAAGACAAGTATTATGAGAATGCGGAAACGGTTTCTAAATCATTGGCATTTATAATGAAAACCCAATTGATAAAACGATTGGAAAGTAGTTTCTATGCTTTCAAAAAATCTTTGGGCAATTTTCAAACAGCGACCGACCGAATGATTGAAATGTTTGAAAATGACAAAGTTTTTATTGCTCCCGACACCAATGTAAACAAGCTATTGGACAAAGGTTGGAGTGAAGAAGATATTGAAAAAGAAATTGAACGATTAAGCGAAGAAAATCCAAAGAACCAAACATTTAAAAGTTCAGATTTCAAAGACGGATTTATTGAAAGTTTAAAAAAGGATTCTAAACTCATTAATGAATTAGTAAAAGGTTGGAACGCCATTGAGAACGACCCGAAAATGGATGTTTTCATTGCACAACTGACTAAGCAGTTTCTAAACAAGAAAACCAATGTAGAAGGTAAACTGGTAATCTTCTCCGAATCCAAAGATACGGTTGATTATTTGGCAAAAGCTCTGGAAGATGCAGGGAGAAAAGATGTGTTGGTTATTTCGGCTGCCAACCGAAAGCAAATGTATGATACCATTGTAACCAACTTTGATGCGAACTGGGCTGCCGACAAACAAGTGAATGAATACAACATCATCATCACCACCGAAGTATTGGCAGAAGGTGTGAACTTGCACCGTTCCAATGTAATTATTCACTACGACACGCCTTGGAACTCTACCAAACTAATGCAAAGAATAGGGCGTGTAAATCGTATCGGAACAAAAGCAAGTGCCATTTACAACTATGTGTTTTATCCTTCGGCACAAGGCGACTCACAAATACGATTGAATAAAACTGCCTTTATGAAAATTCAAGCTTTCCACACAGCATTTGGCGAAGACAATCAGGTATTTTCAACCGAAGAAATTTTGGATGAAGTAAAACTCTTTAGCGGAACTTACAAGGAAGAAGAAGATGAACGATTGAAGTTTTTATACTTTTTACGCCATTTCAAAAAAGCAAACCGTGCTTGGTTTGATAAGATTAAAAAAATGCCTTTAAAATCAAGAGCAGGACGAAGTGCAACCGACATTAAGAAACCCGAACTACAAAACGGAACAGCAGCATTTTTAAAGACCGACAAAAAATTTGAATTCTATTGGGTGGACAGCAATAACCAACCTAAAGAAATTACACCTATTGAAGCATTCAAAATATTTGAAGCCGACCAAAAAGAAAAAAATGCTCCGTTAATTGAAACGCATCACGAACACGTAAATAAAGCATTGGAACATTTTGAAACGCTGGAACATAAAATTGTGCAATCGCAAACCGACCCCGAAGCATTGGGCGGTGTGGCACAAAGAGCGAAAAAGTTTTTGTCCGACTTGGTGAAATATCCGCAAGTAACCGAGAAACAAAAAGAGAACATTCAAAAAATTGTTGTGCTGATTGATATTGGTAAATACACCAACCTGCCAACCGACATTGACCGTTTGCAAAAGAAGAAAGCAAACCTGAATATTGCCTTAACCGAAATAGATAAAATTGCAGCACAATATAATGTTGATTTGAGTGATGCTCAAAAAGGCAAAAAAGGTAAAGTAGAAAAACCTGTATTAATCATTTCAGAATCATTTGAATAATGACATACGAA
The DNA here is from genome assembly GCF_029360775.1 of Daejeonella sp. H1SJ63. Lineage (GTDB taxonomy): Bacteria > Bacteroidota > Bacteroidia > Sphingobacteriales > Sphingobacteriaceae > Daejeonella. Next base: position 174,084 of record NZ_JARKMZ010000010.1, read on the forward strand.
CAAATTCATAAACTGTTTAAACAACGCTACAACCAAAACAATTGGAAACAATTTTTGGGCGAAGCATTTGCCAAATCTCGTTTGTTGGCAACGCCTGAAATACTCACAGGTATTGATACCAATGTAGCTTCGCAGGTGCAAAAGTTGGGTTACATTACACTTAACGAAAACGGCATTGAACGTCAAATTGCTGTGTATGATGTTACCTTGGCACAAGGCATTATTTTGGAACGCAACCGTGTTGGTTTACGAAACTTGCTTCGCAAATACTGGAAAGACATTGATGCAGCTTTTATAGCTTACCACAGACCCGAAACTCCAAAATGGCGTTTTACTTATGTTTCGGAATTAACAGGTTATGATGCTGACGGAGAATTTGTAAAAATTAAAACTGAACCCAAACGCTACACCTATGTATTGGGCGAAGGCGAAAGCACAAGAACAGCAGCAGAACGATTTACAGCAATTGCCAACAAAGGCAGCAAAGCCACTTTAGATGATGTAAAAGAAGCCTTTTCGGTAGAAAAACTATCTAAAGCATTTTTTGACGAATACAAAAAGCACTACGATATATTTTGCGACTTTATGGTTTCAAAGCCAAACATTCGTCAAACCATTTTCAATGGTGACGAAAAAGGAATTCGTGATTTCAACAAAAAACTATTGGGGCGAATTGTATTTCTGTATTTCATTCAGAAAAAGGGTTGGTTAGGTGTGCCTGCAAAAAGCGATTGGGGCAAAGGCGATTTTGATTTTTTAACCAACCTCTTTAAAAACACCAAAAATACCGACCTGTTTTATTCTGAAATGTTATCCAAACTGTTTTTTGATACACTCAACACCAAACGCAAAGACGATTTAATAGAATTGGTAAAAGGCGAACCTTGCCGTATTCCGTATTTAAACGGTGGCTTGTTTGAAGAAGACGACAAGAAACACCGTAACCTTATTTTTCCAGCCAATTTGTTTAAAAGCCTGTTTGATTTCTTTAATCAATACAACTTTACCATTTATGAAGACGACCCCAACGACCACACCGTAGCGGTTGACCCTGAAATGTTGGGGCATATTTTTGAAAACTTACTGGAAGACAACAAAGACAAAGGTGCATACTACACGCCAAAGGAAATTGTGCATTATATGTGCCAGGAGAGTTTGATTGAATACCTCACGACCTGGTTTGAGAACAAAGGCTACGAGGTAGTTGGCTACATTGGTTTTGACAAACCTGACCAACCCAAACTGTTTTCGGCAAATGAAGGCAGAAAAGGACAATTGGTTATGGAAACCGACAATAAAACAGCAGACAAACAGATAGACCGCATTCTTATTGAAAAACTACTGAAAAAGAAATTGGACGATGACGATAAAAAACTCATCAAAAAACATTCAGTCGAATTTCATAATGCTTTAGACAATGTAAAAATTTGCGACCCTGCTATTGGTTCAGGCGCTTTCCCTATGGGTTTGCTGCACGAAATTTTTACTGCCAAACAAACTCTACACACTTTTGTTCACGGAAATACAAAAAACTTTCCTGCTTCGGCAGTAAAACTTAATATCATTCAAAATAGCATTTATGGTGTGGACATTGAAAAAGGTGCTGTGGATATTGCCCGACTACGTTTTTGGTTGAGCTTGATTGTGGACGAGGAAACCCCCAAAGCCCTACCAAACCTAGATTATAAAATTGTGGTAGGGAATAGCTTGGTAAGCAAATTAGGCGATGATATTATTGATATTGACTGGACACTAGAAGGAGGACAAGGGTTTCAAGTTAACATATTCGGCTCGGCAGACCTTCAAGCTAATAAAGCCAAACTATTAAAAAAGATTAGTCAAGAGCAAAAGGAATTCTTTAATCCTGATAGCGATAAGAAAAAACTGGCTGCGGACATCAGAAAATTAAAAATTGACCTACTCATTAACCAATTGGAGTTGATGGTATCCACCAAGGGACTTGAAAGCAAACCAACGGGAACGGGCAAACAGCTTACCCAACGTACAGAACTTCATGTACAAACATTACGTTGGAAGGATAGTATCAAGCAACTGAAAAAATTAAAGGATAAACAAGACCAAGTTTTGAACTATTTTGACTGGAAATTAGATTTTCCGGAAGTTTTAAATGAGCAAATAAATGCTAATGCTGGATTTGATATTGTCATTGCAAATCCTCCATATATTAAAGAATATACAAATAGAGATGCATTTGAAGGATTCAGACAATCACCGTATTACCAAGGAAAGATGGATATTTGGTATGGCTTCGCTTGTAAGATGCTTGACCTATTAAAGCCTAAAGGTATAGAGTGCTTTATTGCTCAAAATAACTGGATAACAAGCGCTGGAGCTGCAATCTTTAGGAACAAAGTATTAACTGAAAGTGAGATTAAAGTGTTTACTGATTTTGGAAACTATAAGGTTTTTGAAACGGCAGGAATTCAAACAATGATTTATGTGCTTCAAAAGACAACACCGAATAATGAATATGATTTAAAGTATTCTGTGCTTCAAAATGATAATATCAGTAAAGCAGAACTAATAGAATTTTTAATTTTCGCAGAAAGTGATTCAAATTCAGAGAAGTTTTTATTTAGCCTGAACCCGTCTGCAATAAAAGACAAGCCCTTTACTTTTAACAACAATACTGCCTCAGATATTTTGGACAGAATAAAAGTAATGGGAAATATTTACTTAACTGAAAAAGAAGTAGCAAATGGGATTCACCCGCATTATGACTTTGTAAGCAAAAAAATCGCCGAAGAGTCAAATGGAAAATTCAAAAAGGGAGAAGGTATTTTTGGACTTTCTACTTTTAAAAAGCGGAGTTTAGGATTGTCAAGAGAAGAATTAAAACTTGTTAAGCCTTACTATACGACCGAAGAATTAGGCAGGTATTACGCTAATCCAAAGAACAAACTTTGGATAATTTATACCGGCTCTGAATTTAAGAACTCAAAGGCTATTCTACCCTTTCCTAATTTAAAAAAACATTTAGACAGATTTAAGAATGTAATTACTTCTGATAATAGACCTTATGGTCTTCATAGAGCTAGAGAAGAGCGTTTTTTCATTGGTGAATCAATTGTAGCACAAAGAAAATGTCCTAATAGACCCTCATTTACTTACACAGATTTCAATTGTTATGTTTCTGCAACCTTCTATGTAATCCAAACTGGGAGATTGAATATGAAGTATTTGACTGCCTTATTGAATTCTAAATTAATAGCATATTGGTTAAGAAACAAAGGGAAGATGCAAGGGAATAATTATCAGATTGATAAAGAACCATTACTTGCAATTCCACTTATTAAACCGACTGATAAATTTTCAAAATCAATTGAAAAAATTGTAGTTAAAATACTTGACAAAAAATCAGAAGAAAAAGACACCATCTCATTAGAGCAGGAAATCGACATTTTGTTTTACAAACTTTATGAACTCACTTATGACGAAGTAAAAGTAATAGACGCAGAATTTAGTTTAAGCAAAAAAGAATATGAAGCCATAAAATCGGAGTAAAGTTTATGCGGATTCACTGTTTCTTATTATTTTCTGGGTTGTCAGTAATAGCGAATGTTGCTAAGTATTCAAAGATTGGAATTGAGAAGATTGTAATGTACCAATGAACATATCAAAACAATTAATTAATGGATTTATAAAATCAGAACTAGAACTCTTCAAAGAACAGTTTGATGAAAGGCCGATTCCCGAAGTTCAAGACAATAGAGGTTTAGCAATAGCTTGGCTATGTTACTTTTTTAGGGATAGCATTACAAATGAAAACTCAACCGCAATTATTCAATTCGTTGATGATATTTATTCGCGAGACAACTACAACACACATGGGTGGATTAGGATTTCAGCACTTCAGGCGGCAGCCTTTATTTTAACTTCAGATATTCATTATGCCAATAGCTTAATCCGGCATATTGCTTGTGGACAAAGTTGGGCAAGAGGCTTTATTATTGAAAGTGTAAGCGTGATTTGTCCATTACTATCATTCGATAATCAATATTTAAAAGAAGGTACAGAGATAAATATTAAACATTCTCACGGATACTATGAAGAAAATACAATACTTTTTTTGTCAACTCAGGGAACAGTTGAAGAAAAGAAAAATTGGCTTGAACATCAGATTTCAATAGATGAAATGGGTTACCATAAAGAGTTTCTAAATGGGCTGAAAAAAGCAGGTAAATTATGTAAATCAGGAATTTTTGTTAGAAGATTTAATAAGGTTAAATCTTATTTAATTTTTAAATTAATCAGCCACCCGGTATTTGCAGAAATTCAAGGGAAACTATTTGGTGAGGCTGGATTTGAATTTAATGAACTAATTGAAATGGAACAGAAGCACCCTTTGAATGATTATTATATAGATTTGAGTTTTTTAGAAAAATAAAGAATAGCACTCAATTCATTAAACTTACAGAATTATTTTACCTTTCTTATTTTTTAAATTTCATCTAAAGTTAAGTATAGTGTCCATGTACCTAAACGGTACAGTCCATTTACCGTGAAATCCCCATTGGTGCTAAATTTTATGGCTGTACTATCAGTAATTTTATTAAGATAGAAATATTCCAAAAACTTAATAAAGTCTGATTCCTTTGAAGGAACAACGTATATTTTCATTGTTACCTTGTTGAACGTAATATTTAGGCCTATATCTTCCTTTACTTTAAGAGCTTCTTTGTAGGTCATATATTTTTACCCCAATATAATAATATTTTAAACTCTTAGGGTGACAATTAGAAATCGTAAAAATCTGGCAATGGCTTAATAATAACCTAGGGGGTAACATTTTTACACTATAATTAAGTTGTAAAATCGTTACCCCCTAATTGTCAAATTAAAAATAGGAAATTTTCAAAGTCGGTATAATCGTTGCCACTTTTACGATTTACACTAATAGCTTTTCTCTCATTTCAATAAGTAAGCTAGTTACTATTGATTTTATATCCGTGGATGCGTGTTTGTATAAAATCTGATTAAATTGTTTAAGTTTTTTTGCCCTTTTTGCCCGGTTCCAACTGCCCCAGTTTGAATCATTTGAGCACTCAAGATAAATTCTCTCTTGTGCCCTTGATAACGTGTTAAGTGGCAACTTTTCAGCAATTAGTACGCTACTATATATCTCCAATAGTTTTTTGCTTAAATCCGCTATTTTTTGCTTGTCCTTTAAATCAGATAAATATTTAATTCCAATGTTTTCAATTATCTGCATTCTGAAGGTTTTAAATTCATGTCGGACAATTGATTCAAGGCGGTTATATTGTTTTCCTTTGTCGTAAATTTTTAATCCGTAATGTGATTTTTTAAAATGATAACCTTTTTCAAAACCTTTTAGGTCGTCTTTTACAATTGAATGCTTTCGCGAAGGACTAGTACCTTTTAGTGTTATAACAGTGTCAAGGTAATCTCTGACTGGAAAAGGAAGGATAAAATTAATGCCGCATTCAATATTTTGAACTTCTCCCTCTAGTATAGTAGATGTGAATTTTTCAGATAAATCTTGAAGTGTTAAGCAAAGATCATTAAATGAATAGTCATTAAAGTTTTGCTTGCCTTGATTCCAATATCTATGTAGGCTGCCTTCAATTATAATGCGACCATTGTCATAAATTGTAAAGAAAAGGCCATTATAGGTATAAATCTCCATTAAGCCTATAAATCTTGTAGTCACACTTTTTAAATGTATTAAGAGCGGATGTTTACGCAAATATGCTGCAAAAGCAATTGAGTAATAATTTAACCTAGTGTAGTCAACTGAATAATCTGCACTAAAGTGAGCCACCTATTCTGGACTAAACTGAGCCAGTGAATCTGGTCAAACTGA
>NZ_JARKMZ010000011.1 GCF_029360775.1 Daejeonella sp. H1SJ63
TCGAATGAAGCCTAAAGTGACTAAAAATCGAAAGAATACATTGTGAATATCCTTAACTTAATGACATTGGGCTTTCGCCACGATGACAGCCGGAATCTCCTTAGTTCTCCCTTAGCAGCACTTCATTGTCATGGCGGGCTTGACCCGCCATCCTCTCCAGGTAGCACTTCCTCCTGATAGATCATCATAGTCGGCTTGACCCGCCACCCTCTCCATCCACTACTTTCTCCCTTAAATCATCATAACGAACCCGCTCCCTTACCTACCGGCCTCGAAATGATAATTCCCTGAACCGATCTTCAGAATGACATATTCGCCCCCAGAGCCCTGAATACTTTCTTTACTCAGCTCCCTGCCCGATTCAGTAATATCTGATGCAGTTTTTGCCGGAATATATATTGTTGCAAAGGTATTTACCGGAATGCTGACATCCATTTTCAACTTGCCGTTTTCGAGTTTCCATTCATTGCTTACTTTGCCATAATAGGTTTCCAGACTTGCAGAGGCATTACTGAATCCCCCGCCGATATGCGGCTGAATGCGGATGTGTTTATAGCCTACTCCGTCTTCAAAAGTGTCGATCCCTACCATTTTACGATACATCCAGTCGCCGATGGCACCGTATGCATAATGATTAAAAGAGTTCATGCCTACCGACTGGAAGGTGCCATTCGGCTTAATGCCATCCCACCTTTCCCAAATGGTTGTTGCACCCATTCTGACCGGATATAACCAGGAAGGGAATTTATCATGGAGTAATAATTTATAAGCAAGATCGGTATATCCGAACCGGGTTAAAACATGGCATAAATAAGGTGTTCCGAGGAAACCGGTGGTCAGGTGACCGTAGGTTTTGATATTTTCTGCCAGGCGATCTGCCGCCTGCTTTCTTTGGTTTTCAGGCAGCATATCGAAGTTCAGTGCCAGAACATAGGCGGTTTGAGTACCTGAAGTCAGCCGGCCATTCGGACTGACATATTCGTTCATAAATGCAGTTTTGATCCTTTTTAGCAGTTCAGTATACTGCTGAACATCATCCTGCCTGTTTAGTACCTGAGCAGCGTTAATGAGCAGCTGAGTAGAATGAGCGTAAAAACACTGAGCGATCAGGAATTTATCTGTAACTGCCGAGCGTCCGTCATTGTCATCATCTACCGGACGGAAGTACAGCCAGTCGCCATAGTGCGAACCTGAGTTCCAGAGATCATTCTTCGCGATTTTGCGGATACTTTCCACATAGGCCCTCATACTGGAATACTGAGTTTCCAGTACTTTTTTATCCCCATAAGCCAGGTACAGATTCCATGGAATAATGGTGGCTACGTCGGCCCATCCGGTACTGTTTAAATTGTTTTTACCCAGAATATTCGGAACCACATGAGGCACCTGGCCGTCGATCTGATCGGCCTCCAGATCTTTCAGCCATTTGCTGAAAAAGCTGTGAACATTCATGTTAAATGCAGCAGTTCTTGAGAATACCTGTGCATCGCCTGTCCAGCCCAGACGTTCATCACGCTGCGGACAATCAGTTGGAACATCCAGGAAGTTACCTCTTTGTCCCCATCTGATATTATGCTGCAGCTGATTAACCATAGGATTGGAACTTTTGAAAGTGCCGCTTGTTGCCATGTCTGAATACAGGGCCACAGCAGTAAAATTATTGGGATTCAATTCACCGCTGATACCTTCAACCCGCAGGTATCTGAAGCCCTGCCAGGTGAAATGAGGTTCGAAAATTTCCTCTTCACCGCCTTTCAGAATGTAGGTATTCTGAGCCCTGGCCGCCCTCAGGTTATCGGTATAAAAATTACCTTGCTTATCAAGCACTTCGGCATGTGAAAGCACGATGCGGTCGCCCGGATTACCCTTTGCTTTCATCACTACCCAGCCCACCAGGTTTTGTCCGAAATCAATCACCTTTTCGCCTTTTGGGGTAGTGAATATTTTTACAGGGTTGAATTTCTCCTGTTTTTTGACCGGTTCATTTTCTGTGGCGATCAGATTGTCTTTGGTGAAATTTGCCTCTCCGGCATTTGTCCAGTCGCGGTCATTATAATTAATGTTGTTCCAGCCTGTTTTTGCTTTCCGGGCATCAATGGTTTCGCCATTGTAGATTTCTGAATATACAATAGCACCTGTCGATGATTTCCAGCTGCCGTCTGAGATAATTTGTTCTTTGCTGCCATCGCTGTATTCGATCTCGAGCTGGAAAAGAAGAGCAAGGTCTTTGCCATAGATGTCTTTCTGGTTTGAGAATCCCATAATGCCGCGATACCAACCGTTACCCAGAACCACACCAATGGCATTATCTCCGCTGCGCAGGGATGAAGTTACATCGTAAGACTGATACTGAAGACGGGTGCTGTAGGAAGTCCAGCCCGGGGTAAGGTAAGCATCGCCAATGCGTTTGCCATTGATAAAAGCTTCATACATTCCGTGTGAGGTGATATTTGCTGTTGCAGCAATGATCTTTTTGCTGCTTTTGAACTGTTTCCTGAAAAGCGGACTGGCGCGAAGTGAGTCTTCCTCATAACCCGGAGTGATCCATTGAGCTTTCCAGTTCTCTTTCGAGATCATTCCCATTCTGAAAAATGCGGCTTCGCTCCATGCGCCGGCTTTCCCGTTCTGATCGTATACTTTAACCTGCCAGGTATATTTTTTGCCTGCCTCCAGTGTCTTGCCGGCATATTCAACAAACACAGACTGGTCTGAACTGACTTTACCTGAATTCCATACCGTTTTTGAGCTATTTAAAACTTTAAGCTCATAAGCAGTTTGTTTAAGGTTTCTCCCTTCGCCCGAAAGCTGCCAGCTGAATCTGGGTTGTAAAGCATCAATTCCGATGGGGTTGACCAGATTTTCGCAAAGCAGTTTCTGAACGCGTAACTGTGCATTTGCAAAAGCAGAGAAAGCGACAAAAAACAGTAGAGCGAGGATTGTTTTCAGGTGTTTTTTCATGGTGGTTAATTGAATGAACAATAAATCAGAAGATAAATTAATCATTTTTATGAAAATGGAGAGAATTGATGAAAGGTATTGAATGGAATTACTAACTCCACCCTGCCTGCCACCGTCCTTTCGAGTAATAAAATTTAAGAAATTCTGAAGGAGAAAATGACATAGCGGGATAGATAATCACGCAAAGACACTTCATTTATGAAATAAATGATTGTTGGAATTAATCTTTGATTTGGCGTCTTTGCGTCTTGGCGAGCAAAAAAACGTAAAACGGTGAATAGAAAATAACATGTCATGGGTAAGGAAGAATGAAGAGAAATCTCATCACTAAAGCGACTACCCCGCTCGTACCATTTCATCCCCGCTCTTTGCCGCGGAGGCAAGGTACTTTTTTCGGTGTTTATTTTTATTTTCAAAGGGCCTCAAGCTGCTTCGCGGTTTGCTTGATCAAAAAGTAAACAATGCCGATCCGCCCCGGGCGGAGAAACCACGAAGGCCTATAAAAAAATAATAAATACTGAGTAAAATCAAGACAAGACCCCTCTCAAAGATCGGGGCAGGTTTCGCTTCTACCGCCAAGGGCAAAACACCCGGCCCGCCGTTCTTTCATCCTTCCGCTCGGAAATCCTGATTCATTCTTTATTTCCATTAATAATGATCTGAAGGCTACTAAGATGAAAGTTACAAGTTTAGGAATGTTCATCCATCAACGGCTGCGTACAGGGCTATGAATATTATTGCCAAGGCAGCCGTGGTGTTTACCGCCCTGTCCCTGCCTACTGGCAGGCAATGCCGCAAAAAAGGTTAATGAAAAGGTATTGCTTGGAATAACGGAAAATGGAGTTTTTCAGATAAGCGGAAACAGGATATAGTATTGAGTAAAGCGTATTGCGTATTGAGATGGAAGGCTGCTGAATATGATATGAGCTGTTTTTCAGATAATTGGTAATTGATATGAGGCAACAGGATTTCGTAATTTTTAATCACTGTTGTCCGGAATAATTTTTAGGAAAGTCTCGACCAAAAAAAAGCCCAGTCGCAAGACCAGGCT
>NZ_JARKMZ010000012.1 GCF_029360775.1 Daejeonella sp. H1SJ63
AGATGCAGTAACGACTGCCAAGATCCTTGACGCGAATGTGACCACTGCAAAAATTGCATCAGGAGGTAACGATAAAGTATTAACCACTGATGGAACAGGCGTAGTAAGCTGGTTAGACAAGAGTACTTTTGCTGTAGCTGACGCAACTACGCTTGCAACCGGAAAAATCCAGTTAGCTGGCGATCTGAGCGGAACAGCAACTTCCCCGGCGATTGCAGCAAATGCAGTGACTACAGCAAAGATTGCAGATGCAAACATCACGGCAGCAAAACTAGCTGCAGATGCAGTAACGACTGCCAAGATCCTTGACGCGAATGTGACCACTGCAAAAATTGCATCAGGAGGTAATGATAAAGTATTAACCACTGATGGAACAGGAGTAGTAAGCTGGTTAGACAAGAGTACTTTTGCTGTAGCTGACGCAACTACGCTTGCTACCGGAAAAATCCAGTTAGCTGGCGATCTGAGCGGAACAGCAACTTCCCCGGCGATTACCAATGCAGCTGTAATCAATAAAACGTTGACCGGTTATACCGCCGGATCCGGTACAGTAGCTGCAACCGATAATATTTTACAGGCTATTCAAAAAGTGGATGGCAATGTTGCATTGAAAGCCCCACTGGCGTCTCCAACATTCACCGGTACAGTTACTTTACCAACGGGAACAGTTGCGGTTACCCAGGCAGCCAATAATAACTCTACAGCGGTAGCAACTACAGCATATGTAGATGCCGCTGCCGGAACACCGGATGCAGACGCGACTACCAAAGGAAAGATCCAGTTAGCAGGTGATCTGGTAGGAACCGCTGCTTCCCCTGCGATTGCGGCAGGAGCAGTAACTACTGCTAAGCTTGCGGATGCGAATGTGACTTTAGGTAAGCTTGAAAATATTGCTACAGCATCTTTATTGGGAAGAAGTACCGCAGGATCCGGCGCTCCGGAAGTATTAACAGCGACAGCAGCTAAAACACTTCTTTCTTTAAGTAAAACAGATGTAGGTCTGGCGAATGTGGATAATACTTCAGATGCGAATAAACCGGTATCGGGTGCGACCCAAACGGCATTGGATCTGAAAGCACCATTGGCAAGTCCTGCATTAACGGGAGTGCCAACAGCACCAACAGCAACTAACGGAACGAATACTACCCAGGTAGCTACTACGGCATTTGTTACCACAGCAGTAACAGGAGCAGCAGCAGCTGATGCAACTACGCTTGCAACCGGAAAAATCCAGTTAGCCGGTGATCTGGCAGGAACAGCAACTTCCCCGGCGATTGCAGCAAATGCAGTGACTACAGCAAAGATTGCAGATGCAAACATCACGGCAGCAAAACTAGCTGTAGATGCAGTAACGACTGCCAAGATCCTTGACGCGAATGTGACCACTGCAAAAATTGCTTCTGGTGGTAACGATAAAGTATTAACCACTGATGGAACAGGAATAGTAAGCTGGTTAGACAAGAGTACTTTTGCTGTAGCTGACGCAACTACGCTTGCTACCGGAAAAATCCAGTTAGCCGGTGATCTGGCAGGAACAGCAACTTCACCAACAATTACCAATGCAGCTGTAATCAATAAAACGTTGACCGGTTATACCGCGGGAGCCGGCACAGTA
>NZ_JARKMZ010000013.1 GCF_029360775.1 Daejeonella sp. H1SJ63
AGTAAGATAATTCCTGCTTGATCGTTTCATTAAAGTACTCCCAAAAGGAGTGGCTTTTTCAGTGCCCTCCTGTTCAGACCAGGACTTTTTTACAGCTTATTGCTGATTATTTTTTTGCCGCAGCTTCAATTGCTGCAAGAACAGCATTATTTTTGCTTAGCTGGCTTTTAGCAGACTCTGCTGAACGGCTTCCGGTTTCAATATTCCGGCCTAATTTCAAAAATTGAACCTCTAAACGTGAAGTGGTCTTATTTTTTCTGTCTTTTCTTTTTAAACGTGTAACACCCATGGTTTTAAATTTAATTTTTTTATTGAGGTCAGGAGCGGATTCGAACCGCTGTAAAAGGTTTTGCAGACCTCTGCCTAGCCACTCGGCCACCCGACCTTTTGTAAAGGACTGCAAAAGTAGCAAATTATTATTGCTCCCCAACAAATTTTAAGAATTTCTTCTTATTTCTGAACAAAATATTGATGCTGATACTGCGACATTAAGAGATTCGGCCTTTCCAAAGCGCGGAATTGTTACCGGAACCGTAATTTTACTCATTAATCCGGTACTTATTCCTTTTCCCTCATTGCCTAAAAGAATCAAACCTTCATTGCCGAAATCTGTCTTATAAATCGAATTTCCATCAAGCAGAGCTCCAAAAACCGGAAGATCAGTGCCGGCAAAAAAATTAATAAGATCGGTATAAATTAATTTAACCCGGGGGAGAGAGCCCATTGTAGCCTGCACAACTTTAGGGTTATACACCTCTACAGTATCCTGAGAGCAGATGATGTATTTAAATCCAAACCAGTCTGCTGTACGGATAATTGTTCCCAGATTTCCCGGATCCTGAATGCCATCTATTACAATATGAAAAGTCCCTTTCAGATTTTCAGGCTTAATTTCAGGATTTTCGGGAATTTTAATAATAGCCAGTAAGTGTTGCGGAGTGTTTAGCGCACTAATCTTACTGAGTTCCTCAGTACTGACACGATATATCTTTACATTTTGTGATAATTTGCTCAACTTTGGACTCAGATCCTCAGTATGAAATACAGAATCGATCTCATAGCCGGAACCGATAAATTCTGAGAATGATTTGAGGCCTTCAACAATGAAAAGGCCGTGCTCTTTTCGGAACTTTTTTTGATGTAAAGATTTTATAAAACTTATTTGAGACTTTGAAATCATACCTTATATGCCGTAGCACCTCATTTGCAAGTATACTGCTTTTGATAATAATATTTGCCTCCTGTAATGCTTCACGTTATATAGCCGATGATCAGTCGCTTGTTAAGAAGGTTAAACTCGAGGGTGTTGATAAGCAATATCTTGAAACTGCCCTGACATTTGTGCAAAATGATATCAGGCAGAATTCGAGACTTAATCTGGCATTATACAATACTTTTAACACAAAAAATGGTAAATACCGCACAGATAGAATAAAGTCAATAGGCGAAGCACCTCATTTACTGGATAGTTCTCTTGTAGAGATATCCCGCGTTCAGATCGAGAAGTTTCTGGCTACAAAAGGTTATTTTGATGCTAAAGTGCAAAGTCAGATTAAAAGCGAAAAGCAGAAGTCTGTAATAATATTTACTGCCGATCAGGGACCTGAATTTAGGATCAGGGATATCAACTATGAGATCGAAGATACAACAGTAGCGGCATTATACTTTTCTAAAAAGGATCAGTTCAGTCGTTTGAAAAAAGGTCAGCGCTTCGATTCAGACTCTTTAGCCTATGAACGTGAACAGATTTACAGATTGTTGAAAAGTAATGGCTATTATGATTATGTCAGGCAGTATGTAAGGTTCGATGTTGATAGTAACCTGAACAGCAGTGCAGCTGATCTTAAATTGTTTTTGTCTAATCCTGCAGATAAGCCTGCTCACCAAACTTATACAATCGATAATAGCCAGGTTACTATATTGAAAAGTAATGGCTTGACGGATCTTATAAACCCGGATACAGTTACTCTGGATTCTCAGTTCAGCTTTATTGATCATTCCGGTAAATTTGATGCAAAACCTATTGCCCGCTATATGTTTCTAAAGAAGGGTAATTTGTATAGTATTGGCAATGAGGAGCTTACATATGACAGGCTTTATGATCTTAATGTTTTCAGAAATTTGAAGATCGATTTTGTCAAGGCCAGTGACAGTACGAACAGGCTGCGTCCGGTTTATGAAATATCTCCGCTTAAGAAAATGAGTAATCGTATTGAAGGTGAGTATACCTTTAATGCAGGTCGGAATGGCTTCAATATTGGAAATACATATACTAACCGGAATGTATTTGGAGGTGCTGAATTATTGGAAGTTAAAGCCAAATACGGAGTGATTTTTGACGCTAATGCTCAAGGTAGTTTTCTTGACCGGATATTCAGCCGGGATCTGCAGCTCGGAGTTAATATTGTGACTCCAAAGCTTCTTGTTCCTTTCAGAATACCTGTAATGGGCAAAAACGGTGTTCCTCATACCACAATATCAAGTAATTTTCAGCTTTTTGATCAGCGTCAGGCTTTTTCAAGCCGGGTTTTTGTCAATTCAATTACTTACGATTGGGTGGAAACCAAAACTAAATTACACTCATTTACTCCCGTTAATATTGAATTCAGAAAGGGAAAGCTCGATCCCGTATTCAGGGATAGCCTTGAGCAGCGTGGATTTGAGCTGTATGTAAGAACAAACGACAGACAGTTTTTCAACCTGGGCAGTCAATATGCATTTACTTTAAACGGAGTAAAACTTAACAGCTATTCCAATTTCTGGTTCTTCAGAGGAACTATAGATATGGCTGGTAATTCGCTGGGTCTGCTTAACCAGATTGTGAAGTTTAAGCAGGATGCAGATGGTTACAGAAAATTATTGGGATTACCATATCAGCAATATGTTAAAACTGAAATAGATCTCCGCTACTATCGGTCATTTGGCGGTGAAAGGCAGTTCGTTGCCAGAGTTAATCCGGGTGTAGGAATAGCTTATGGAAATAGTGATCAGCTTACTTTTGAAAAGAATTTTTTTGCCGGTGGATCAAGCGGGGTAAGAGCCTGGCAGGCAAGAACTTTAGGCCCGGGCAATTATAACAGGGCTGTTTTAGGTTCTGATGGGAAGGCCGATACCCTGAGATTAAACCTCCGTAATCTGGATCAGTTGGGTGAAATTAAGTTTGAAGCTAACCTGGAGTATCGGTTTAAAATTGCTGACAATATCCTTAACGCAAAGGTTAAAGGTGCTACTTTTGCAGATTTTGGCAATGTTTGGCGCAGAGAGAAAGCTGTCGAAAATCCGGGTGGAGAATTCAGATTCAATAAATTTATCGGTCAGTTGGCTATGGGGGTAGGTGCCGGGCTTCGGTTTGATCTTAACTATTTTGTCTTCCGTTTAGATGCCGGATTTAAAGTCAAAGATCCTCAATTTACCGGCTCTGACCAGTACGTAATTAAATACCTGTTCAATAAAAAGGATTTTAAGCAGGAGTATAAAACCACACACCGACCTGATGTATATCGTTTTGTTCAGTATAACTTCGGTATAGGAATGCCTTTTTAGTGTTAAATTCTAATTAAATGCATCCGTGCCTTTGTGAATCAAACCAAATTCCTCAAACCGTCAAATATCGTATCAATAAAGGTCGACAGATTTAATCCATGTTTCGAATTAAAGAAGAAAACGAGTATAAGTATTACTCCTCCTATAATAATGAACTTTCTGAAAAGAAAAATCAGAAGTAAAATGCTTAAAGGAATAATTGCCAGAATTATCCAGCTGATTTCAAAAGTGTTTAAATTTCCATTACTGCTTAAGATATAATACAGTTTTCCATTTGTTCCTGATTCATTTTCATGTCGCAGATAAATAAATGTAGATTCATCTATTTGTTGCGGAAAGACTGTTATTCCATTATTAAACCTGAACTCATTTTTAAACCCATTGATGCTGAACTGAAAGATGCCATTTATATTTTTCAAAGGTATTTCGTTTTGATCAGTTGCAATGATGCTTAATTTATTGCTGTTGAGCTGAGTCTCCTTCACAATAAAATTATTAATCTCCATTTTTTGAGAAATAGGCGTTCCCACGATTCCAAAGGCCGATTTTACTATGAAAACCGGTATGAAAACAGTGATAATGAATTTCATGCTTTTCATTCGAATGAGCGTTTATTATAGATTAAAAATCCAATGTGGAACAT
The DNA here is from genome assembly GCF_029360775.1 of Daejeonella sp. H1SJ63. Lineage (GTDB taxonomy): Bacteria > Bacteroidota > Bacteroidia > Sphingobacteriales > Sphingobacteriaceae > Daejeonella. The sequence continues at coordinate 4,187 of NZ_JARKMZ010000013.1, forward strand.
AACACCATTTCGTTTCTGCGCATCATCGTAATGATTATAACTCAAACTGATTGGTCCGGTAAAAGTATTATAGACTAAGCCTGCAGTATATGCAAAATATTGCTTTGTAAAAGACTCTCCAAAGGCCACAGATTGAAGCCCGGTAATCTTAAACTCTTTAACAGGCTGAAAAATAAATCCTTCTGCACGCAAATCCAGATTCTTTTTTAAATGAAAAACATTTTTTATTCCTAAGACCCCATAACTGTTAGCCCGAAAATTTGCCAGGTATAATGATTTTGAATCCTGCAGCGGATTAAATGTTGGAGCACTAAGTAATGTGGCTTTAAATGTAGTAAAAAGAGGCTTATTTGAGATAATAGCTTCTGCCAGATATCCAAGAGAGAACCTTTTTGAACCGAGGAAATAATTTTCTCTGCTGATCATTGCTTTATACCAATGTCTTTTATTATGACTGTTTGTAATCTGGCTAAAACTGATTTCATCTCTGTAGATGTTCCCGGGAAGATATTTCTCTGTCCCTGTAAATAATTGCAGTCCCATTTGAAATGAAGAGCCTTCACTGGCATATTGTCTGCGGTTCAATGTGTTTTTCTTGAATTGAATTTCATTCACAAAGCCATTGAACCTGTTGAAATCAAGAATGTCTCCATAGCTAAATCTTTGGTTCGGGCTGTAATGATCATTGAAATTAATAAAACCCGTCTGAGCCTCAAGTTTGCCGTTTTTGTTAAACGGGATTCCCAATTTCATTACTATTCTTCGATCAGATTGCTCTATAAAAGCTGGTTTTACACTCTCGATAAAGATCTGACTCTTGTTAAAATAATTCCAGTGGTTATAGGTAAGTTCAGTTTCCACATACATCGGAATTTTTGAAGGGATATCTACTCTTGCAGTAGCCTGCCCCGACTCGTAAAATCCGCCGGCATAAAAATTTGCAGATATCGTGTATGATTTTTTTCTGAGATAATTGTATTGCAATCCTACATAAGCATTACTTATTGGTCTGGTTGAAATTGCCCCACCGAAATCAATCTTAAAGCTCTTTTGCGGCTGTACCTGTAGTTCAAAATTACTGGTGTTATTTCCCTTGTCATAGGTTATGCGAGGGTAAACGGTCTCAAAATTATCATCTGCTACCAGTTTATAATACCCCTTCCTGACCTCTTCAAGGCTTTTTTCTTCCTCAATGGTATTGTGAATAACCCTTTCTATGTATTTCTTCTGCATGCTGTTGATTCCGCTGGAGCTGATATTGTTAAATTTAAGCTGCGGCAATGCCGATTTGAATTCATTTCTACGCTTGTCCAGATCAGCTTTGTCGGTTCTTCTTGATATGGCCATCTTAATTGAGTGGATATCTGCAATCGTAGCATCATAACCTTTTTTGATGATCTCTGCAACCGGAGTGAAGTTTGTGGTGCTGTATGCAGACAAATCAGGTTGAATATATGTTCCCTGTTTTCCTATAGCCGTTGAGTCAGATTTAGACAGAAACATATACATCAGAAAACGATTCATAAGCTTTTCATCGTTCTCTTTAGGGTATTCATTAAATGTTTTTGAAGAGACATTGGTCCCAATAATGTAATCGGGTTCGAATTCGTCCTTCATTACATCCACAGGGAAGTTATTGTAAAGTCCGCCATCAAATACATATTTATCATTGACTTTTACCGGACGGTACACCAGCGGCACAGTAAAAGTTCCTCTTATTGCTTCAGCCATATTTCCTGTCTTTACAGAAATCATCTTTTGCGAAAATACATCAGCTACAATACATCTGAACGGAACAAACAGCTTGTTGAAGTCATCTTTAGCAATGGCCGAAGCCTGCCCATAGAGCTCTAAAAGGGCAAAGTTTAACGGAACATCATTGATCAGATTAGATCGGAGTCTGATATTGAAGCCGGTGTCAATTTCCAGCTTGGCCGTAATAAATGAAGGATTCTCTGCTTTTTTATTGAAGAAATAACGGTATTCGCTCTTAAAATTTCCGCTTACCCAGTTTTGAAAGTCTTCACTGAGAGCAATTTTCTCAATTTCTTCAGGACTATATCCGGCTGCGTACATGCCGCCAACAATGCCGCCCATTGATGTTCCTACAATATAATCTATTGGGATATTATTTTCTTCAAGGGCTTTTAAAACACCAATATGAGCCAACCCTTTTGCACCACCTCCACTGAAAACAAGTCCGACTTTTTGAGCCCTTGCAGTTAAGATGCAAAACAGAAACAAAAGTAAAGAGGCAGATCTTTTCATATAATCTGCCTCAAAAGTAAGCTTTTTGGAAAACAATCAGCTTGGTATTCTGATCGTTATCGTTTTAAGGTAAATGGATTTATTTATCGTTTGCTACCTTGATAAGATTTACTGACTTCTCTTTGCTCATTAACCTGTAGGCTCTGTTGTGATGGTTTGCTCCGGTCAGAACAATAATTCTTTTGCCTTTATTTTTTAATGCAATTGCTTTGATATTATCTGCAATCCGCTGATCACGTTTAACCTGAAAATCGTCATAATATTGATAGGGTGTTTTACGTAAAACAGCAGTTTGTCCCTGAGTGAACTCTTCGGTTAAAGCATCATATTTGCCTTCCATAAGTTCATTTGCACTTAAGTTAGCCATCATTTCACTGCGTTTAGAGATAATAGCCGGTAGCCCTTTTGCAATCCGTGCTTTAACAATAGCACTGTCTTTCATTAATTTCTGATTCATTACCCTGAATCTTCCAAATTCACCAATGGTGTCTTTCATGAAATCATCCGGAAGCATTTTCCCTTCCACATCTGAACCCATATAATCAATCCCATATTTTTTAGCTTCCGGAAATTCATTTTTAAACATGATCATCTCAGGGTTAAAAAAGGCTTTCAGATAAGTTGTATCCTTATCCATATCCTCGGGACGGATCTCTACCGCAATAATATCCGGTTTGAAGTTTTTGATAATGTTCCTGACATGTCCGAAATTATAGTTCACATTCTTTTTATGACCACCATGAATGGTAGGAAGAATTAATAGTTCGGTTTTCTGAGCAAATATTGAATTTGTGCTGATAAATAATAAAGCCAGCAGTATAGTTTTAAGTTTCATGATAGTGATTTATAGGTTGCTGATCAGACCATCCTGATCTACGCTGATTGAAATTTCTGAGCCGGCCTCTTTGATACTGATCAGAAATTGTTTACTTGTTGATTCCTGTTTAAGGCTGTTCTTTTTACCTTCTATAATACTTTCTTCAGGTATATTAAGCTCTTCTAAAGAAGATGCATAGCGTTTATTTTTTTTGAAATACTCTTTTTGTCTGTAATAGGCCAGCCATAAATATTTTCTTTGTTGCTCAGTATAAGGCAGGATAAATTTTTCGGATGAATTTCCGGGTGCCTTATCTGAAAATACAGTGTATGACCATCTTTCCGGATAATGCATATTTACAATTCCCTGAGAAGTCCAGACTGAATAACGTGGTGGAAATGGCTTTCCTTCAGCATCCAGTGCCTTTGAATATACTCCGTCTTTTACTGCAAAATCGAAGTTGGTTCTCAGGAAATTAATTCTGAGTCCGCCATTGGGTTTGATGTTCATCGGATTAAAACTAAATGCAGCCAGTGGAAGTGCGATTTCTGCTATCCAGCCCTTATCGGTATCGTCTGATTTATTAAGAGTCCCCATCAGTTTTACACCTGATTTGTACCCGATTGGCTGCCATCCTGTTACCGGAACTCCTCCATCTCTGTAAGGTTTATTCATTACCAGAAAGAGCATCTTGTTGGATGGGTTGATCTGAATCTCGAAATCATCATTTACATTATTGTCGGGATCAATAAAGACCTTAAAAACATTGTCTCTGAAAATAATATCTTTTTCAGGTTGTTTATTGGCCCATAGATGAGGTTCTTCAAGTTCTGCAGCAATATAGAGGTACTTCTCATCCCAAAGCATCTTTACCCTGGTTTTATAGGCCGGGGCCGGTTTGTTCTCGCCCTCAATATTGATAAAATAATCTGTCCATGGGGTATCTTTCCAGCTTTTTTCATTTAATTCTCCATCAATGCTTAAAGGGGCAGGAGTCTGAAAAAGTGTGTATGATTTTGGTGCCGTAAACAGACTTTCAAGTCCGATGAATGAATTTTGAGAGAAAGTATTCAGTTGAGATAATAATGCTGCTGATGTGAGCAGAATACTTTTCAGATTGTGTTTAAATGACAAAGCAGGATGTTATTGATGTTAAAAGAAAATAAATTGTTTAAATCTAATACAATTTGCAGTTAAATATGAATTATGCAGGTGTTTAAAAACGTAACAATGCTACTACCGGTAAATGATCAGATGCGTAGTGTTCCTGTACTACATGATGTGAAATAATGCTGAAGGAATCAGTTTTTTTAAAGGCGATAAAATCAATGGTCCTGTCTGGTTTTACAACCGGAAATGTTGGTTCGCACCTGATGCAGGTTCGGCTGAATACCTGATCCAGCTTTTGGATAGCACCTGATTCTGTTTCTGCATTTAAGTCGCCTGCAATGATGAACGGCAGAGTTTCATCAGTCCCAATTTTATTGATCTCCTCAATCTGTGCTTCCCTGTTTGAAGGATCTTTCAGATGGTCTAAGTGAGTAGCACCAAAACGGATATATTTTCCATTTTTAAGCTGTATTCTGGCTGTTGCCATTACTCTCGGTTCGCCTTTTGTACCTGCAAGAGTAGTTAAATGATAGATTTTAGTTTCGCTGACCGGAAATCTGGAAAGAATGCAAACCCCATAATCGCCGCCATCATGATCGATAGATTTAGCAAAGAAAAAATTCATCCCAAGCTTTCTTGCTATAATTTCTGCCTGATTTATTTTGCCTGAACGGGCGGTATTAACATCTACCTCCTGCAAGCTGACGATGTCAGGATTTTCTGCCTTGATTGTTTTAATGATTGCTTCCATATCAATAATTCCTGGTTTTGATGGAGGATTACCAATATGAATATTATAAGACATGATCTTCAACTCTGATTCAGATGATCGATTGGTTGAAGTGCTCTGATTTCTGGTAGTACCACAGGAAGCAGAAAGGAATACGAACAGGGCAAATATTAGTTTTTTCATTATTTTGTTTTGAGCTGTGAAAGTAGGATATTTTAACAAAATTTATTTATACCCGGCTTGATTTATCAATGGCAGGAATTTGTACATTTATTAAAAAATATCCTATGAATTTGAGATTAACTTTATTGCTGCTCATTTTTATTTCTGCCAATGTTTTTGCGCAGAAATCTGATTCAAAATGGCAAAACCTCTATAACGGAAAAGATCTGAGTGGCTGGCGGTTGCTTGGCGGGAAAGCTAAATATGAAGCCAAAGGAGATGAGATCATTGGAACTACAGTTTCCAATACCCCCAATTCTTTTCTGGCAACAGAAAAGGAGTATGGTGATTTTATCCTGGAGGTGGAGTTGTTTGTTCATCCCTTAATGAATTCGGGTATTCAATTCAGAAGTCTGAGTAAGTCTGAATACCAGAACGGAAGGGTGCATGGTTATCAGATGGAGATTGACCCATCCGCAAGAGCCTGGAGTGGCGGTGTTTATGAAGAGGGCAGAAGAGGCTGGCTTTATAACCTGGAGCTTCATCAGGCAGCTAAAAAGGCCTTTAAGAATAATGAATGGAATAAATACCGTATCGAATGCATCGGAAATTCAATACGTACATGGGTGAATGGTATTCCTGTTGCTCATCTGATTGACGATATGACCACTAAAGGATTTATTGCAATGCAGGTTCATGCAATTCCCTCATCAGAACCTGAAGGACGGCAGATTCGCTGGAAAAATATCCGGATACAAACTGAAAACCTTAAGCCCTCGGCACCCGATAATATCTTTGTTGTCAATATGGTTACCAATGATCTTTCTTCTTTAGAGAAAAAGCAGGGATACCAATTGTTATGGGACGGCAAAACTTCCAAAGGGTGGACTTCGGCCAAAGGAAGTACATTTCCGGCAGATGGATGGCAAATTCAGGACGGTATTTTAAGTGCCATCAGGGATATTCCGGGAGAAAAAGCCAGGGGAGGAGATATCGTTTCTGAAAAAGAGTTTTCTGCGTTTGAATTGAAATTTGATTTCAAACTAACCAAAGGTGCAAACAGCGGACTCAAGTATTTTGTGAAGAATCTGGATGGTTCGGTTCTGGGACTGGAATATCAGATACTGGATGATGAAAACCATCCGGATGCAAAAATGGGAATCAAAGGAAACAGAACCCAGGCATCGCTATATGATATTATTCCGGCACAAAAGATACCCAATTCGATCAAAAAGGTTGGCGACTGGAATCAGGGGATGATCAGGGTCTATCCTGATAGTAAAGTGGAGCATTGGTTAAACGGATTTAAAGTTCTGGAATACCACCGCGGGTCGGCTGAGTTCATGGAAAGTGTTGCTCAGAGTAAGTTTAAATCGGCTAAGGGTTTTGGAATTGCACCTAAGGGAAAAATCCTTTTACAGGATCATGGCGATGAGGTGTCGTTCAGGAGCATCAAAATAAAAGAATTGAAATAGGTTTATACATCTCATTAAACAAAGAAAGCCAATTGAAAAATTGGCTTTCTTTGTTTAATTGTGTACCCAGAGGGATTCGAACCCCCATCAGCAGAACCGGAATCTGCAATTCTATCCATTGAACTATGGGTACATTATCCTAATGATATTGTGGGTATAAATATAGTTATTCCCCGGTCAGCGGCAAGGATTAAACATTAAATCGGAAGTGCATGATGTCGCCGTCCTGAACAATGTAGGTTTTACCCTCAACACCAAGCTTACCGGCTTCTTTACATGCAGCTTCTGAACCCAGAGTTACGAAATCATCATATTTGATAACTTCGGCACGGATAAATCCTTTTTCAAAATCTGAGTGAATTACGCCTGCTGCCTGAGGTGCTGTAAAGCCTTCGGTGATTGTCCAGGCTCTTACTTCCTGTACTCCGGCTGTAAAGTATGTGGCTAATTTCAGAAGCTTGTATGCTGCTCTGATCAATTGAGTTACACCTGATTCGGTAAGCCCCAGATCTTCAAGGAACATCTGACGCTCTTCATAGCTTTCCAAAGAGGCAATTTCTGCTTCGATTTGAGCTGAAATGACCAGAACTTCAGCATTTTCCTCTTTTACAGCCTCACGTACACGGTCAACATATTTATTTCCGTTTACAACCGACTTTTCATCCACATTGCAAACGTACATAACAGGCTTTTCTGTGAGAAGAAACAGATCAGCGATAAATTCTCTGTCTTCATCACTAATAGGAGCGGTACGTACTGATTTTCCGGATTCAAGATGTGTTTTTACAATACTGCAAACTTCATAAGTCTTTTTTGCATCCTTGTCATTACCGGTTTTTGCCATCTTCTCAACCTTCTGAATCCGTTTTATGATTGCATCAAGGTCTTTTAACTGCAATTCGGTATCAATGATTTCTTTGTCGCGGATCGGATCTACAGAGCCATCAACATGAATAACATTGTCATCATCAAAACAACGTAAAACATGGATGATTGCATTTGTTGCCCTGATATTGCCAAGAAACTGATTTCCCAGTCCTTCACCTTTACTTGCTCCTTTTACGAGCCCTGCGATATCAACGATCTCGATCGTATTTGGCTGCACTTTTACCGGTTTAACCAGCTCTGACAGTTTAGTTAACCTTGGATCAGGCACTGTAATTACACCGACATTGGGTTCTATAGTACAAAAAGGAAAGTTTGCTGCCTGTGCTTTCGCGTTTGAGAGACAGTTAAAAAGTGTTGATTTCCCAACGTTGGGTAATCCTACTATACCGCACTGTAATGCCATTTGTTTGTAAGTAATAAGTGTTATTTATAATTATAGGCTATAAACGTTAAGCTCTGAGCTTTCGGCTGCTTCCCATTTTGCCGCAAAGATAGAAAATATGTTCTGAGTTTTACCCCGGGTGTGCTGATGTAAAAGGGATTTCACTATTCTTTGCTACAATTTATATCCTCTGTATCCGGATAAAATTGTGCCGGCTGCTTTTTACATCATATCAGACATTTATTGGCTAAAAAACCTTTGGAGGCGGTTTTGAAATAAAAAATGTTACCGCTTTGTGGATATTTTTTCAGCTCTTCTTCATTCAGATCACCCTGAGCAGTGGTGATGACCAGTATATCAAGCAAATCACCTGCGAAAGTACAGGAAGTAATATTGGGCACAGGCAGATCAATCTTATTCAGCAAGATATCATTAACAGGATCCCATCTGTAAACGCCAAAACCACCCCAGTGTGCCACCCAAAGCATTCCTTCCGTATCGATGGTCATTCCATCGGGTGTCCCCAGTTCTTTGGGGATATGCACAGCAATCTTTTCAAAAATGATTTTTCCGCTTTCTGCATTAAACAGGTAGGATTCAATGGTTTGTTTCGGGCTGTCGATAAAATACAGGCGCTTATTGTCAGGTGACCATGCCATGCCATTCGAAATAGTCAGTTGGTCTAAGTATTTGATTGGTTTCAGATCCTTATCTATACAGTAAAAAGATCCGGTATAAGGTTTGAACTCCATATGCATGGTGCCGATCCAAAGCCTTCCCTTAGTATCACATTTGCCATCATTAAAACGATTCGCTGTATTTCCGGGTTCAACTTCCAGCAGCATCTCCAAAGTTTCAGATTCTGTATGATACCTTGCAATACTTCTGTTTAATGCAATAATCAGTGTATTATTTTCGGATAAAGCAAGCATCCCGGGTTTCTGGTCGAACTTTCTCTTTTTTACCGTCCGGGTATTCCATTGGTATTCAAACAGAGTGTAGCCATCAATGTCTACCCAATAGCAGCATTTTTTTGAATTGTCCCACACCGGACCTTCTGCCAGCTTGCATTGTGAGGGATATAATTCTGTGGCTGTCATCTTTTATCAAAATCAATATGGAGAAGGACTGATGCAAGACCATCCGCCATCAATTACCAGGCAATGCCCGGTAATTTGTTTTGCTTTATCAGACACGAGGAATAAAGCTGCATCAGCAACGTCTTTTGTTGTTCCGGGGCGTCCCATCGGAGTTAATCCTGACCAAACCTTTTCATAATCAGGGTCATTCAACGTCCTTTCAGTTGCCGTTGCGCCGGGTGCAATGGTATTGACATTGATATTGTATGAGGAGATTTCAATAACCAGATTTCTTGCAAGCATTTCTATAGCTGCCTTGGTCATTGCATAGGCTGCCAGATTTTTATGTGCCTGATGCCCTGTAACAGAAGAAGTAAACAACAGGGATCCTCCTGTTTTTTGCTCTTTCATCTGCTTTACGGCAGCTTGTGCCAGAAAGAAGGTGCCTGTCAGATTAACTTTCATTACAGAATTAAAAGCTTCGGGACTGTAGCTCAGGAAGTCGCCAAATAAGGTGATACCTGCATTGGCAATAACAATATCCAGTTTCCCGAATTTTGAAACCGCTTCGTCTATCATACTTTGAATGAAATTAATTTCACTTGCATCTCCCGGCATTGCAATGCAGTTGCTGTTTTCCTGATGAATTATTTCTAAAGCCTTTTCAGCAAGACCGGTATCAATGTCATTCAGGATAACATTGGCTCCTTCCTTGGCAAGCTGTCTGCATATTTCAAATCCAATGCCCTGTCCTGCGCCTGTTACTATTGCTACTTTATTTATGAAAGCCCTGTTATCCATTGTTTTTTATGTAATTAGTGAGAATCTCTGCTTACTTCACTTCCTGAACCACCTTTAAGAAAGTGGAAGTCGGCACCTAAATGCGCCTGTTCAACATTATTGATATATAATCCGGTATAACCTCTTTCAACCAGGTTTTCCGGTTTGACCCATTTTGCTTTTCTGGTATTTAATTCTGAATCGCTGAGCTCAACATTCAGGCTCCTTGCTTCTAAATCAAGACTGATCATATCGCCTGTTTCCAAAACACTAAAATTACCCCCCAGTGTTGCTTCGGGTGATACGTGCAGTACAACAGTTCCAAACCCTGTGCCACTCATCCTGCCATCAGAGATTCTGACCATGTCCTGAATACCCTTTTCAAGCAATTTAACCGGTAAACTCATATTCCCCACTTCAGGCATTCCTGGGTACCCTTTAGGACCAACATTTTTCAGCACCAGAATGCTGTTCTCATCCACCGGAAGTTCAGGATCATCGATTCTGGCTTTGTAATCTTCAATATTTTCAAAGACAATGGCTTTGCCTCTGTGTTTAAATAAATGCGGACTTGCTGCTGAAGGTTTTATTACTGCACCATTTTCACAAATATTACCCTGTAATACGGCTAAGGCGGTTGCGGTATTGAATGGTTGTTCAATAGTAGCGATCACGTTTCTGTTATAACATTCAGCATTTTTGTAATTCTCCTGAATTGTTTTCCCATTTACTGTAATGCAGTCCCTGTTCAGAAAATTATCCAGTTCCTTTAAAAGAGCCGGAACTCCGCCGGCATAATAGAGGTCTTCCATGAAGAACTGTCCGGATGGCTGAAGGTTTGCAAGCAATGGGATAGGAGCAGATATCGGATCAAATTCTTTCAGTTCAAGAGGAACGCCAATTCTTCCGGCAATAGCTGTAAGGTGAATCACAAAGTTAGTTGATCCGCCAATAGCGGCATTCACTTTAATCGCATTCTCAAAGGCTTTTTTAGTCAGAATATCAGATGGTTTAAGGTCTTCTTTAACCATTTCAACAATTCTTCTTCCTGATAATTGGGCTAGTACTTTACGGTTTGAATCAGCGGCAGGAATAGCTGCATTGCCGGGTAAGGTGAGGCCAAGAGATTCAACCATGCAGGCCATTGAAGATGCTGTACCCATTACTGCGCAATGCCCACGGCTGCGGCATAAGCCGGCTTCCGCAACATTTAATTCTTCTTCAGTCATTAAACCAGCTTTCAGGTCGGCGGTAAAGCGCCAGACATCAGTTGTGCCAATATCCCTACCCTGATATTTCCCGGTAAGCATGGGGCCTCCGGATACTACAATTGCAGGAATATCCACACTACATGCGCCCATAACAAGGGCAGGAGTTGTTTTGTCGCATCCGCAAAGTAAAACAACCCCATCCAGTGGATTAGCGCGAATAGATTCTTCCACATCCATACTGACAAGGTTTCTGTACAGCATGGCGGTTGGCTTGATCAGCGTTTCACCGAGCGACATCACCGGGAATTCTACCGGAAAACCGCCGGCTTCGAGTATTCCTCTTCTTACAGACTCTGCCAATTCGCGGAAATGTGCATTGCAGGGAGTAAGTTCCGACCAGGTATTGCAAATACCTATTACAGGCTTGCCTTGAAATTCATCAGCCGGAATTCCCTGATTTTTCATCCAGGCCCTGTAAATGAAACCATCTTTTCCGGTTTTGCCAAACCATTGCCGGCTGCGTAATTTTTTATTCATTTTAATATGACTTAACAGTATCTAAAAAATATTTTTTGATCAGAGATAGCGATTTATCCCTTCTGAGCCTTGATATATTTAACAACCGTTCCAACAGGAGCAATCCAGATTCCGTTAGCCGGGTTTTGAGCATATTCAATTAACTTCTTCAGCATGCTTAGTCTTGTTGTCTGACTTCCGGATGAGCCCATTTCATGACCGGCAAGTACCAGCCAGGCACCCGTTTTTTTTGCATTTTCAATAAGGGGTAAAATCTGCTCAAATTCTTTTCCGTCCATTTCCATTCCGGTGAGCTGGGCAGGGTCACAAAACTGGGGGTCATTCGGACCTTCATCCAGCCAGCCCCGGCCACTTAAAAATAGTTTAGAAACTACAGGAACATAGCTTCTGGTGTTTTTTCCACTGCCTACATAGGTTTGTCCGCATGGATAGGCAAAAACCTCAGATTTTATACCAAGCAGATTCTCAATTTCATGATTTGCCATGATCAGCTCCTTCTTCATTTTTTTAAGGGTATAATTCTCTATTGCCTTTTGTCTTGACCATGGGAAGTTTCCGGTACAAGGGTGATTATAGGAGTGATTTCCTATTTCATGCCCGTTTTCTGCTGCTTTTTTCCAGCCTTCCAGTCTTTGTTTAACTGAATTAGGTACTACGTAAAATGTAGCTTTTACACCATACTCGTCGAGTAATGCCGTTCCCGCATCTACCTGGCTGGCACGTGCATCATCAAAGCTTAGACTGATGGCAATTTGTTTGCCTTCAGGCCATGCAAAGCCGGATGCGGCTTCTTGTGCATGTATTGTTTTGCCCGAAAACAGAACAATAAGCAATAGCAAAAAGTAATATTTTTCAAACAGCCGAATGCTGCCGCTTAAATTTTCAGAAAATGTTTTCATAGTTATTTTATAAGTGATTTTTAGATCATGATTTATAAGTATTATCTTACTGAAATCAGTTTATCTGTCTTGTTTATAGAGTTCTTTGAAATACTTAATTCCCTCAATGACCTCAGCAAGATTATTTTCCATTTTATGTTCACATTCCATATGAACAATCCCTTTGAATTGCTGACGTTTTAACTCAGCCACTACTGATGGGAAATCGATAACACCTTTGCCAACAATTACATCTCCGGCTTCGGTATTACCTGATTTATCTATGTCTTTTAAATGTACGCCAAGAATATGTCCGCTAAGCTTTTTCAGACATTCTGCAGGATTTAACCCGCTTCTTGCCCAATGTCCAAGATCCGCACAAACTCCAAAATTCGGATGGTCTTTCATAGCTTCAAGTACTGAATCAGGATGCCAGTAAATACTTTTGCCTTTTGCATGTTCGTGTATGGCTATTTTAATTTTATATTCTCCGGCAAGACGGTCGAGCATGTCCCAGGATTCCTTTTCGGGTTCAGCAACAAGATATTGCATTTTCATTTGTTTTGCCAGCTCAAAATAATACCGCCAGTCGGCTTCATTTTTTGCACCGGCAACATACATAGATCTCATCTCAATGTGTTTATTCCTGAGTATTTCCTGCATTTTGCTGATATCAGGCTTGTCTAATGATGACATACTTTTTCCATTTAGCTCCGTGCCGAGTTTATGGAAGGAGAAGCCTTCAACGTAATTTACTCCTGCTTTATCTGCTTTATCAATAGCATCAGCAAATGAAAACCGGTTGAACGAATACAAAGCTACTCCCATTTGCCATTCAGCATTGCCTTTTTGGGCATAGCATTCAATTAATTGCGCACTGCAAATTATCATGGAAATAGTAAGTACTATGTGCCGGATGCTAACTTTTAATGTTTTCATCTGTTTATTTTTATGGGTTACTAACTAATTTTAGCCTGAGTTCCCGCAAATCAAGCAAGGCACCCTTCTCAAAATGTTTATTTGACCTGAAAACAATCTTCTGAATACCTGATTTAAGTTTAATTGATCCCAAACTCTTTGTTTTAAAAGTTTCCCAGGATCCGCTTTTGTCAATTGTTCCGGTCAATTTTTGATTGCCGGCTTCCATTAAAAACTCTTTTCCTGCTTCCTGATCAGAAACTGACCATTCCAATTCCACATTGTATAAGCCTTCAGTTTTAATATCTGCATCCCATTCAACCCTGTCGGATGCAGTAAACCAGCCGAAAGCATTCCATTCAGGCATGTATTTGATATCAGGGCCAATAGCTTTCCCTTTACGGGCACTGAGCCTGAGTAAACCGTCGGCTTCCGAGCTTACCAGTTCAGGTTGACTGTTAGAGTCAACCCGGGATACCTGCAGGCTCTTCATTTCACCTTTTAAATAAGCAATAACAGATTCTTTCAGATGTTTTTCGATCGCAGGGGTATAGGGCGAAACCCGATCGACCTCGTATCCGCCGTGAGGCCATTCCTTTTCTGTAGGCAGATAACCCAGCCAGCCGTTTGTATAGCCAAAGAAAAATGTAAATGGGAAAGGAGATTGGTCGCGTATTTCATTTGAGATTTCACAAAATAATTCCACGGGCAAGCTCCATATAGCCACATCTTCATTAATTTTCAGAAACCTTGCAGGAAGGAGAACCATATTTTCCCCTGAAGCTGTTGTCCGCGAATAGCTGCCCAGATCTTTGGGCCAGCTTAATCCCGGTTTTCTGGGGCTTTCTATGGTCAGCGATCCTGAAATTAATCTGATGTCTGATCCGGATGATACTATTTCTTTATTTGCTGATAGTATTTTGTCGCCAAGTAAAACACGGAACTGACTGAGGTGTCCTGATCTGGGATTGGGATAAACACTGTAAATGGGTGCCAGATTACCTGCTGCACCATTGATGAAAAGAAGGGGAGCTCCAATTTTTTGTTCTACATATTCAGACACAATTCCGGGAGCATCTCCGCTGATTTCGGTATGATCCTGACCTAAAACAGTTCCATGTATAGCATAATTGGCTATCAGTGCAATCGGACTTCCATCTTCTTTATCCAGACGGATCAAACCGATCTTCCGATCTACCGCACCATCCGGATTTAAACCTAAGCTGGCTTTGCCGTCAACATCAATTGCCCTTCGATTGATGTTTGCCTGTGAAAATCCCCAGCCAACACCAAGTTTGGCTTTAACCAGTTTGTTTCGGGCTTCCCTGATTCCGTTTATAAGAGACTGTTTAACCAATGACGTATAGGCAGTATCTACATCATGCTTGTAGCGTTCGCCCATGAAAACCTCCGGCAGACCGGGAACACCAACTTCGGGTGCTGAGTGTGTATGGGTTAAAGTCCACCAGAAATTCTCAGGCTCAACACCTAATTGCTGTCGCAGGAGACCTGCAACATGGTCATATTCAGAAGGCGACATGATGCAGATATCAGTTGAAACCAGAAAAAATTGCTTAATGCCGTCGTCCATTGCCACAATCCGATGATAAATGCGATCATGGATTCCGGTTGATTTTCTCGCTGCATAACCCAATAGCATTTTGGGTTCATCCGGCGTAATGTCAATTTTAACCACAGAGGCACGGAATTCTCTTTTAGCTTGTTGCCCCGAACTTATCTCTGCAGAAATGATTAAAAGTCCTAACAGGAGATGGTTTAATCTTAATTTAGCCATGGTTTCATAAACTTGTGTTCAATATTTCATTCGTATGAATAGTGGAAGCATTAAAAACTTGATTGATTAAAATTTACGCAGATATGCCAGCAAATCAGCCATCTCCTGTTTACTGATCTTTTTTTCAAGTCCGCCAGGCATTGCTGACATATCAAGGCTCCTGATTTCTTTTATGTCCTGCCGGTTAATTGTTCTTTCAGGTTTTCCATTGTTCTTTAGGGTGATGGCAGCATCTGTTTCACTTGAAATAATGCCCTGAATTGATTCTCCGGTTTTTAGTTCAACATTCCAAAGGTCATATCCTGCTGAAATTGAAATGTTTGGATCAAGGATATTGGCCATGATAATCTCAGCTGTCCAGTTATGGATTGTTCCCAGATCAGGCCCCAGCCCGACACCCATTTTTCCTCTCATTTGATGGCAAATGGCACAATTGTTTACATAAACTTCCTTTCCTTTTGTGGCATCACCTTTTAATTCAAGAGCTTGCTGATAGGCTTTGTTGACTTTTTTACCCTCCTCCTCATTTTTAGTGAACAGTGCCCTGGCTCTCCTGCGAAGATTATCATCCTTATTTTGCATGAGTTGAACACTTCGTCCAAAACTTACGCTGCTTGCCTGAACTTTATTCGATTCTATCGCATCTAAAAGCAAACTTATCCTGTCCTGATGGCCAAGAAATGTTCCGATGGCAGCATCACGAATTTCCGGAGTGAGTACAGCCCACTTCTGCAAGATATAATTACTTACCTCCGTGCCAGATATTGTGCTTAATGTTTTTAATGCGGCTAATTGTACCATAGGTTGTTCCTGAGGGACAATCAAATTCTTAAGCTGATTGCTGAAAGGAGAGGGGTCTGTAAGCGAGATAAAGTTTATAGCCTCAGCTCTTTTTTCATCAGTAAAACTTTTGTTCGCCATTATTTTTAATGACTTGTCTGTTGCTGATTTTGCCAGCTTATCATCATTCAGTTCCGTAATTTTTAATATGTTCAGAGATGCATTTCTAACATTTTTAGAAGGATGATCAAAGAATGTTTTAATTAATAAACTATTGTATTGGTTAATTATTTTAATTGATTCGGGAGATTTTGATTTGAGTGATTCCAGTCCACTTGCCAGTCCCTCCAGCATTGGACCCTGCCATGCAGGAACTTTGCCTGCGTTTAGAGCTGTAGATCTTTGAATAGCCTGCTTTATTGCGGCCTGATCACCACGGTTTGCAATCATGGTGCTTGTACGCTGAACCAATGAAGCATATGCAGGATTACCCTGACGGTAATTATTAAGTACTTCCTGCAATATAGATTCAGATTGGGATGAGCCTGCCGTCAATGCAGCAATCTGTACCCATTTATCATTGATATCTTTAAACAGGAGCTTATTTCTGACGATGGCTGATTCTTTAGTATTAAAATATCCCAGTGTTAATAATAATTGCAGTCTTACTTTAGGATCACTATCGTTCTGCATCAACAGGAGTGAACTTTCCAGTTGAGGATAGTCTTTCAGGTGGATTTCTGCGAGCCTGACTGCATTTTCCCTGATTCCAGATTCTTTATCTTTTAATGCCTGCTGAATATGGCCAGGTTTCAGTTCTCCCATACCCTCAATTGTCCAGAGAGCATGCAAACGACCCATAGGAGAATCAGTATTTGTTATCATCGAACTGAGTGCAGCAAGGGCCTTTTTATCCTTTCGGTCAACCAATAGCCTTTGTGAATTGCTTCTCCACCATAAATTTTTGCTGGCAAGATACTTTACCAGATTTTCACTGCTCTCATTACCCAGTTTAAGTCCTTTTGTCCAGTCTGTGGCTTTTTGATCTTTTGCCGAGATTCGGTATATCCTTCCCATATCTGAACCATCATAAAGTCCTCCCGCCTTGATTGCTTCCTCAGACATCCATTCCGGAGACTCGATCACTCTGCGATAATAATCCAGAACATAGAGCGCTCCATCCGGACCAACATAAAAATTAACCGGGCGCGACCATGCATCGGTAGAAGTCAGGAATTCCTTATTCTTTAAAACAGTACTTGCTGTAAAACTTGCTCCATTGTCTTTCAGCTGATCTGCATGTACCAGATTGCTTACAGGCTCAGCAATAAAGCTTATATCCTTGTCAAAAGGTGCCGGGAACTCTCCGCCCTGATAAACAGTTATTCCGCACCCTGAGGTCATTATTCCAACATCAGTGAGCAATTGCCTGTCGGGGTGAGTGGTAGTAGGGAAAACTTCCGGGGCGTTCAAATGGTCAGACATTGATTGTATAGAACTTGAAATAAGAAGATCTTTGTTTCGTTCGAAATACCGGTTGGCAATCACTTCATGATATCCCTGATTGGAGTTATTACATCCAAACCAGTGTCCCCATTTATCAAAGGCATGTCCGAATTGTGTTTGAATTGAAAGGGTTTCTATCTTTTTGCTGTCGGGCAAAAACCTGACAGACCGTCCGTTAGCATTTTTGGGTAGTTTGGGAGCATCCGGGAAACCGGGAAAGATGATTTCTGATCCTTCATCACCAAAATCTTCTTTGTATTCGCGTGTAGAAGTTGCACCCTGATGTCCTATGTAGACCCAGTTATCCAGACCATACATTGGATTATTGGTATTGTGCTGCGGATTTGACAATGCAAAACCGGTGAGCAGGGTGTCACGGATATCTGCCTGTCCGTCATGGTCAGAATCTTCAAGATAAAGCAAATGCGGGGCATCTGTAACCATAATGCCTTTTTTCCAGCGCATCACTCCTGCGGGAAGAGTTAATTTGTCGGCGAATACAATGCGTTTGTCCATTTTACCATCGCCATTTGTATCTTTTAACAGGATGATATTTCCGCTTCCACTTTTATCTAATGGGTAACCATGCATCTCAACAACATACATATTGCCAAATTCATCAATTTCCATGTCAACCGGATCCGAGATCAGGGGTTCTGCGGCAACTAATTCTATCTTAAAACCCGGCGGGACCTCAAATGTAGACAAAGCCTGATCAGCACTAACTGCTGATGTAATTGTACCCTGACCTGATTTGTCTTTACAGCTACTGATAACAGATAATGAAATTAATAAAGCCCAGCAGAACCGGACATAACTATTGGTAGATGTGTTCATTGAAAATTGCCTGATTAAAATTCCCGTTTACGTTACAGGGGGGATATTCATTCCTCTCTGAAACTCATGTTTACTGAATTTCAGAGAGGAATGGTTAATTGATATTTTCGTTATTAATTATTCCGGATTATGAAATTTCCACCTTCTTTCTGTTGCGCATATAGATTACCAGTCCGGCGAAAGCCAGAGTAAGCACAACAGGGATAATCAGGGTAGCCTGAAGGATTTCAGGTCCGGCGGCACTTTTAGCCTGAGATAAGACCAGTGCCATTTCTGAGCCTCCGGGTGCAGCACTGTATTCCTGTAAGCTTGCCCCTTCAGGTAATTTTTCAATGAGCCTGGAATCATAATACCCGCCCATAAACATCATATAAACTGAAACAGCAAACATACCTGCACCACCCATCAGGTTTAATCCCAATGCACCAGACTGAGGGATGTTCTCTGCAACGAAACCTAGCATTGTTGGCCAGAAATAACAAACACCAATACCGAATATAAATGCTGCAAGGAAAATCGAATTACCACTTAAGGTACTTAAAAGATATAGTCCAAGGGCAGAAAGTATGGCCGAGATAAGTAAAACTCCCTGCGGAGAGAAGCGGTGAACTACCGGCTCTGCCAATCCGCGGCCTATGACCATTACACCAGTTGTTAGAGTTAATATCAGAATTGCATTATCAGTTACGTTCTTTAATAAAACATCAATCCATTGTCCGGTGAAGAGTTCGGTAATCGCAGTTCCGAACATACAGATGAACATAAAAATGAATAGCGGCGAGGTAACAGAACGGTACATGGCTGCAGTTGAAATTCCGCTGGATACACGTTCAGTTGGAGGGAACTGCAGTTTAGAAAATAAATACCCATAAATTACAGTTGGAATAAGCATTACACCTACCTGCATTTTCCAGTCAAGTCCTAATAAGTTGAATAATAAGACTATAAGAGTACCTGTAAATATTCCTCCCGGAAACCACAGATGAAAATGGTTTAATTTTGTGGTTTTATTGTCGGGGTATATTGCTGTCACCAATGGGTTGCATGCCGCCTCAACTGTTCCATTGGCAATACCAATAAGCAGAGTTGAAATGAATAGTGTCCAGTACCCCTGAGCAGTAATTGTTAAGATTATACCTAAAAGATGAAACAGAAATGCAATTACAAGCAATCGTTTCATGCCAATGATGTCAACTACCATTCCACCAATCACCACTGCAAGAGGAAAACCCCAGAATGCAGTTGCTGTAATGGTGCCTAACTGTGTTGCGTTGAGTTGAAAATCAGTCCCTAACTGATTTAAAATTCCCGCCCGGATTCCAAATGACAAAGAAGTAACCAGTAGTGCCAGGCAGCTTGCTGTAAAAAGTTTGTTTCGTTGAATAATTTCCATGTTTTAAGGTTTAGGTTATAAGGTTTTAAGTTATGGTAATTTATCAGGAAATCATAATTATGGGATTTAGTTTTGGAAGGAGAAAAGAATTGATTTCCTTTTAAATTTGATATTCTGCAAATACAATAAAAATGCAGACATGAAAAAGGGCCGCTGAATACCGGCGGCCCTTAGAATTATTTATTTGATTCTGATCAGATATCGAAAGAGAAATCATCCTCAGCTTTGGCTGTTTCCGAATGATTCTCTGAAAATTCATAACGTTTTTCAACCACATCCTGATGTGCTTTGATATAGTCTATTGTTTCCTTCAGACCTTCAGCAAATTTTTCAAAATCTTCTTTGTAAAGAAAAATCTTGTGCTTAATGAAAACACCATCCTCAAGACGCTTCTTACTTTCTGTTACAGTAACATAATAATCATTTGATCGTGTAGCTTTAACATCGAAAAAGTAGGTGCGCTTCCCGGCTCTTACCTTCTTCGAAAAAACCTCTTCTCTTTCTTTGTTGTCGAAATCTCCCATGTTTTTTTTAGTTTGTTGGGGGTAAATATAATAGATATTCGGAAAGTAACAAATTGATTTTTTTTAGCTGAATGGCTTATTTTTTTAATAGTGCAGTGAGATATTAATTACAGCGAAAAAATATCTGATTAAGCATGTAACTAGTATGATTATTTTGAAGAATTCTATTGTTCAGATTATTTATTCTGTTGTTTCTTCTTCCAGAAGCTGCTTTTCAAATAATTCAAAATAGCTTCCTTTTATAGCCATAAGGTCATCGTGAGTTCCCTGCTCAATAATTTCACCCTCTTGCATCACAAGAATCCTGTCCGCATTTTTAATAGTTGATACACGGTGTGCAATCAAAATGCTGGTTTTGTTTTTCATAATCCGGCCAAGACTGTTCAGTATCTGCTCTTCAGTTCGTGTATCTACTGCCGAAAGGCAGTCGTCAAAGATCAGAATCTGCGGCTCCTTAATAATTGCCCTTGCAATGGATAACCTTTGCTTCTGACCTCCCGAAAGTGTTATTCCCCGTTCTCCGATCATAGTATCGAAGCCTCTTTCAAACTCTATGATATTCTGATAAACTGCGGCATCTTTGGCAGCTTGTTCTACTTTTTCGGTTTCAGCAGAATTTAATCCAAAGGCTATATTATTAAAAATTGTATCCGAAAACAGAAATACTTCCTGTGGTACAAAGCCTGTTTGCTGCCTGTAATTCTGCAGTTCCAGTTTTTGTATTTCTCTTCCATCAATGAGGATTGAGCCTGAATCACAATCATACATGCGCATTAATAAATTGGCAATGGTTGATTTACCGGATCCTGTACGGCCAATTATTGCCAGAAACTCTCCGGGTCTGGCTTCAAATGACACATTTTTTATTGCCTGAATTCCGGTGTCTGGATAGCGGAAACTGACATTGTTGAACTTTATACTTCCCTTTAATACAAGATCGTCTTCCGGGCCTGAATGTATTTCAGTGTCTGTTTTCAGAAATTCATTAATTCTCTTTTGGGATGCGGCAGCCCTTTGTACAAGAGATGTAACCCATCCGAGCGATGTAACCGGGAAGGTCAGCTGATTGACATAGACGATAAATTCTGCAATATTTCCTGAAGTGATGGTGCCCTTCATAACCTCTGCACCACCTATATAAACTGTAATGATGGTGCTTAATCCTACGAGGAGCAACATCAATGGGTAAAAGAGAGCCTGAATCTGTACAAGTGACATGGAGTGAGATTTGTAGCTTTCACTTTCCCTGCTGAACTTATCACGTATATCTTCTTCCCTGACATAGGCTTTTATAACCCTGATTCCGGAAAAAGTTTCCTGTACAAAACTCGACATAGATGAAAGCTGCTCCTGGATCTTTTCACTGCGTTGATTAATAATGGTATGTACATAATAGATTGTAATAGCCAGTAATGGCAGCGGAAGCAATGAATATAGGGTCAGTCTTGCATTTACATTAAACATGGCCAGGATAATTAAAATAAACAGGACCACTGTATTGATGGTATACATAATTGCTGGTCCCAGGTACATCCTTACCCTGCTTACATCTTCGGTCACCCTGTTCATCAGATCACCGGTATTGTTTCGGCGATAAAACGCCATTGATAGATCTTGGTAATGGGTGTAAATCTCATTTTTCAGATCGTATTCAATATGTCTCGACATAAGAATGATTGTCTGACGCATGAAAAATAAAAACAGACCTCTTAAAAGTGCCAGAGCAAGTACACTCAACCCGAAAAGTAGCAGACTCTGTCCGAATAAATCCGCCACCAGACTTTGTCTTTCAAATCCGCTGTAGAGTCTGTATAATGCGATGTTTTCACTAACAAGATCAAACGCTATACGTATTACCTGAGCAGGTAATACACCGAATAAATTGGAAATAATGACAAAAAAAACTCCCGGAAGGAATCTCCAGCGATATTTATAGAAAAATTTATTCAGGTATGCCAGTTCTTTCATAGCGTAATTGGGAAGCAAAAATAGTTTATTATTTGTAAGTGTTGAGTAGTAGGTTCTCAGTTTTATGTGATGAGTAATGATTTGTAGATTTTAAGTTGCCGATGTCTGATTATGAGGATTCAAGCATAATTCATACATAATTTTGCATAAATCTAATTGGCTTAATCCAATTGACCCCCTGGATGAACTGAAACGAATATTAATTGTGATTGACTGAAAATGTTTAACTCTGACTTTCTGTAAAAACCAGATCAGATAAACAGCAATTGAATAAATATATTTGAAAATAGTCAGTCAATTGATCTAAATAATTCATAAGTATTTTGAATTAAGAAGTTAGTATTGAATTTTTACTACTTTTGTAAGGTAAAGCCAGATACGTAACATGATATTATCTCAGTTTGATGAACATTCAGTTTTTAGTCAGCTTAATGCTTTTGGACATCAGAAGGTAGTTTATTGCAGTGATCCTGATACAGGTTTAAAAGCAATAATTGCAATACATGATACAACACTTGGTCCTGCTTTAGGCGGGACCAGAATGCAGCTCTACAAGACTGAAAATGAAGCTTTGCAGGATGCATTGCGACTATCGCGCAGCATGACTTATAAAGCAGCTATTTCCGGTCTGAATCTGGGTGGAGGCAAGGCTGTTATTATAGGAGACAGCCGTTTGCATAAATCAGAGGCTTTGATGAGGAGGTTCGGCAGGTTCATAGAGAATCTTCACGGATCATTCATTACGGCAGAGGATGTGGGTACAACCCCAAAGGACATGGAATATATCCGGATGGAAACCAAGTTTGTGACCGGTGTCCCAGAGTCAATAGGGGGTAGCGGTGATCCTTCACCTGTTTCTGCAAGAGGTGTATTTATGGGGATAAAGGCTTGTCTGAAAGAGCATTTTGGAAATGACAGTCTTGCCGGCAAGTCGGTTGCTGTTCAGGGTATTGGTCATGTAGGCGAAAATCTTGTCGGACTGCTTAGAAATGAGAATGCCAAGGTTTATATATGCGATATAAATGAAGATCGTCTGATACAGATTGCAAAGAAATATGGGGCAAAAGCTGTTGCTAACAATAGTCTTTTTGATCTGGACATCGATATTTATTCACCCTGTGCATTAGGTGCAACGGTTAATACAGAAACAATTAACCGGTTAAAATGCCCGATTATTGCAGGTTCTGCAAATAATCAGCTTGCTGATGAGGTAGTACATGGAAATATGCTGCTTGAGAAAGGTATCTTGTATGCTCCTGATTATCTGATCAATGCAGGTGGTTTGATCAATTGCTATTCGGAGATTGCCGGATTCAGTAAAAAGAAAACACTTCAGATGGCCGAGAATATTTATGAGGCCACCAGAAGAGTAATTCAGAAATCAAAAGAGGAAAAAATTCCTACGATAGAAGCTGCCAATAAAATTGCTGAAAAGCGTATTGCTGATATCAGAAAAATAAAAGCATCCTATTAAGAGTTTATTAGGGTTATTAAAAACAAAATCGTTCTTATACATGTTAAACAGAAGGCATCTGAGGGTCAAAGCATTGCAGGTATTGTATTCTTACCAGCAATCAGAAGTAAAAGATATTGTACCATTTGAAAAGGCATTGATTCAAAGTGTAGACAAGGTCAGTGAGATGTATATTTTTCTGCTTTCGCTGCTCATTGAAGTTGCTGATTACAGTATTATAGATGCCGGTGAGCGTGCCAATAAACATCTTCCTTCCGAAGAAGATTTAAATGCCAGCCTGAAGCTTCATGATAACCTGTTTATAAGTGCGCTAAGGCAAAATGCTGAATACCAGGCTGCTGTTAAAAAGTATAAAATATCATGGGATTTTGATCCTGAGATCTGTAAATCAATTTTCATTACTCTGAAGGCTACTCCTGAGTATAACTCCTACCTGAATCTTACAGAGCATTCAATTCAGACGGATAAGGATATTATTAAATACATTTTTAAAAAGCTAATTCTCAAATCTCCCGGTATAGAGCAGGTTTTTGAAGAAAAGTTTATCAACTGGCCGGTAGATAAAGAAGTTTTGCAGGCATTGGTAGCTAAGACTTTCAAGAATTTCTCTCATGATGAGCCCAATGAAAATAAGCTTGCCGTGATCTGTCCTAATTGGGATGAAGACCGTCCATTTATTGCTGATCTTTTTAAGAAAGTTATTGCATTCGAAACTGAATATCAGGATATGATTGCTCAGAAAACTAAAAACTGGGATTCAGAACGTATTGCCCTCATGGATACCCTACTGATGCGAATGGCAATTACAGAGCTTATTCACTTTTCTTCAATACCGGTAAAAGTGACCATGAATGAGTATATTGAAATTGCAAAAGAATTCAGTACACCTAAAAGTAATTCATTTATAAACGGTATTTTAGATAAAATTTTAGCTGATCTTAAAGCGAGCGGAAAGGTCAGGAAGATCGGTAAGGGATTAATTGAGTAATTTATATACATGAAGAAAATCGTTTTATCATTAGTGTTTGCTGCATTTTTAGCAGCATGTAACAATCAGAAACAACCTGTTGAAACAACCGCTGTCAGCGAAAGTCAGGGAATTGCAGCTGTGGATACGGCAGATGCTCCGGTTTTTAAATTTGAGAAAGAAGTTTATGATTTCGGCCTGATTAATGAAGGCGAGAAAGTAACCCATGATTTTAAGTTCAAAAATGTGGGCAAGAGCCCTTTGATAATTAGCAGTGCTTCTGCAAGTTGTGGATGTACCGTTCCTGATTATCCGAAAGAACCTATTGCACCTGGTGAGGAAGGTATAATTAGTGTTGTATTCGATAGTGCAGGTAAGCCGGGAGTGCAAAATAAAGTAGTTACTATCACTGCCAATACTATTCCATCATTTACTGAGCTGAATATTTTGGGTAGTGTCATGGCTAAAGAGCAAGTTCAAACCAAATAATTAATTATAAAATAGAAATGGAGCAAATCAGTCAGTTTTTGCCAATGCTGCTAATTATAGTAGTATTTTACTTTTTCATGATCAGACCTCAGATGAAGAAGGCGAAGGATCATAAAAAGTTTGTTGAAGAATTAAAGAAGGGTGATAAAGTGATCACGACTTCCGGAATTCATGGAAAGATTGTTGATCTGAATGATACAACTTTCCTGATTGAAGTTGAAAGTGGTACCAAAATCAGGTTCGAAAAATCTTCTGTTTCTCTGGAAGCATCGAAGGCTTTAAATCAGCCTGAAAGTAAATAAGAACTCGTTAAAATAATAGTGCGCCGCTTCCATTTGAGGCGGCGTTTTTATTTAAAAAATTTAAGCAAGCCGTTTAAATATGCCTTTTATCAAGTTCAATAAAACTGAAAGACGACGTTTATCCTTGTTTTTCGTATGCATAATAGTTGCTGTCGGAGCCTGGATGTTTCTTTCTTTATCGAACAGGTATATTTATCAGGTACAAACTCTGGTTCGCTTTGTTAATTTTCCTCAGAATAAAGCTTTCAAACCTCTGCAGTCTGATACCATTGATTTAAAGGTGGAAGGCACGGGCTGGCAGCTTTTATTTTCAAAAATGAGAATAAAACCCCAGTCGGTTGATGTTGATCTGGGTGTGTTAAACAGAAAAACATTTGTTGATCTTTCCTTACAGCTCCCTCAGATTAACAGACAATTCGAATCCAGTCAGAAGATTGTTCAGATAGAACCTGATACCCTGTATTTTGACTTTTCAGCGAGAAGTGTCAAAAGAATTCCGATTCGTCTTGTTCATAAAATTGTGTTTATGCCTCATTACGGCATATCAGACTCTGTTAATTTTTTCCCGGATTATGTCACAGTAACAGGTCCTATAAAAGAACTGGAACAGATTAAAAGCTGGCCTACAGATACTCTTATACTTAAGAATATCAATTCAAACCTAAGCACAAAAATATCGCTGAAAAGACCTGTGCAGGCTAACATAAGTATTTATCCGGGTATAGTAGATGCCCGGTTGAAAGTAGATGAGTTTACTGAAAAAGTTATAGAGGTTCCGGTCAGGCTTCTTAATAATAATGAATATGGGAATGTGAAAATTCTTCCTGATAAGGTTAAAGTTACTTTCCTGACTGCTCTGAGTAATTACCGGAAAATTGACAGAAGCTATTTTGAATTGAGCATTGATCTTAACAACTGGAAGAATAAAGGCTATAAGCAATTACCTGTACATATTGACCGCTTTCCTGATTATTGCAAACTAATCAAAATTGAACCACAAAATATTGATTTTATAATTCAAAGATAAATGCTGAGAATAGGAATAACCGGAGGCATAGGCAGTGGCAAGACAACCATTTGTAAAGTTTTTGAATTGCTGGGTGTTCCTGTTTTTTATGCTGATAGTGTGGCAAAATCAATTATGCGCACTGATACTTTACTCAAAAAACAGATCATCAGTACATTCGGCAGCGATTCTTACTCTGAAAGTGGTGAGTTAAACAGGGCTCATATTTCATCAATCGTATTTAAAGATGAGGCTGAACTTCAAAAACTGAACAGTCTGGTACATCCCGCAGTATTCAGGGCTTTTGATTTATGGGTATCTGAACAGTTGAGTGCACCTTATGTAATGAAAGAGGCTGCATTGCTGTTTGAAAGTAATTCTTATAAAATGTGTGATCAGACAATACTGATTTTAACACCCGAGACATTACGGATTGCACGGGTGATGGACAGAGATGGGATAAGTGAGGAGGAGGTAAGATTGCGAATGAAGAGGCAATGGACTGATAAAGAGAAGGAAAAACTGGCCACTCATATTCTCCGGAATGATGAAACCCATTTACTGATCCCGGAGATTATAAAACTTCATAAGCAGTTTATTGAGGCAGCAGCTGGCAGATAATGATTATTGAAGATTTTTTATTTATTAATGAGCAAGGTCTGTATTGTTCCAGAGGTGATTTTTATCTGGATCCTCAAACTCCTGTTGCTCATGCTGTGATTTCTCATGCACATGGTGATCATGCGGTTCGTGGGAATAACTTTGTCTATTGCACTGCAGCTACAGCGGCCTTCATGCAGCATAGATATCAAAAGCAGGCTGGAAATCAATTCAATATTTACAACTGGTCTGAAAGCTTTGTTATAAACGGGGTTAAAATAAGTTTTATACCTGCGGGCCATATACTTGGTTCAGCACAGGTTTTGATGGAGTATGAAGGTGTAAGGTATTTGTATACAGGCGATTATAAATTGCAGGAGGATTCAACATGCGAGAGGTTGGAATTTGTAAAAGCTGATGTTCTGATCACAGAAACAACCTTTGCTGATCCTGAAGTAAGGCATCCTGATGCAGCATCAGAAATCATGAAATTCAATGCTTTTAATCATAATATATTGCTTGGGGCATATTCATTGGGTAAAGCTCAAAGGCTGATCAGCCTGATCAACAGGTATTGTCCTGAGCGTTCTGTGGTGGTACATCATTCCATTTTTGGTTTGAACAAAATATATGATGCGTTTGGGTACTCTCCCGGAAAGTATGAGATTTACAATAGAAAATCAATGAAGCTGCCCGATCAGAATATGGTTTATATAGTGCCGCCATTAACTTTTAACAGTTATATACATGCTAAAAATGTAGTCAGGGCATTTGCTTCCGGATGGATGAGATTACAGGTAAATAATGATATGCAAGTCTTAATTTCTGATCATGTTGACTGGAATGATATTCTGAAAATGGTGTCAGAAGCTGAACCCCACGAAGTTTGGACACTACATGGCAACGGGAATCATTTAAAAAGGTATTTCAAAGATTCCATGAAGATTAAAATGTTAAATTATGCTGATAGGGAAGGTTGACTATTATCTGGATGAAAATGGCAATCTGGTTTTTACAGAGGCATATCACCTGAAGCGGGGAACCTGCTGTAAAAATAAATGCCGGCACTGCCCATGGAAGTATGGGCAAAAGATAATTCGGAAAGGCAAATTAAAATAATTCATTTTTTATTAACTTATCTTATTATAATTGAAATAATTCTGATTCAGACAGGGCAACATTAAATGGAAATAGAGAAAGAAATTTACAGTAATAAATTTGACGATAAGCACCAAAAGGCCATCGTAAATCTGATTTATACCTATGGCTGGATCACCAATATTTTGAAAATTATGCTTAACAAGCATAAAATTACCCTGCAGCAATTTAATATTCTCAGAATCCTCCGTGGGCAGTATCCCAGTCCTTCAACTATTAATATGCTCAGGGAACGCATGCTGGATAAGATGTCTGATGCCTCCAGAATTGTTGAGCGTCTGGTTCAAAAGGGTTTGGTAAAGCGTTGTGTAAATGTTAAGGACCGGCGTGCTGTAGATATAATCATAAGTCAGGAAGGCTTAGATATTTTGACAAAGCTGGATAAAGAATTGTCAATAAAAGAGATACTTGGCAATAACCTTACCGAGGAGGAGGCAGTGATTCTGAGTAACCTGCTTGATAAAATGAGAGGTTAGTGAGAATTTGCTCTGACAGCACCTTATTACTGTCTGAGCATTGAATCAATGGATAAAAAAACCAATCAGTGCAATCCCAACACCCATCAATACAGCTGCCATTTTCTTCAGATTAAATTTATGGTCAACACTTGATTCGAAAAGTATTGTTGTTGAAATGTGAAGGAATATTCCGATTACCACACCCATAATACTGTCGAAATAAATCTCAATATTGCCAATAGATCCCTGTCCGATCTGATAACTAAGCAGGTATCCCAATGGGCTCATCGTTGCAAAAATAACAAGTAATACTAAAACATATTTTTTATTCAGATTATTCTGTATCAGTACGCTTCCCAGAGCAAATGCAGCGGGTATATGGTGCAAAGCAATACCGAATACCAGTTCATTATGCCGGTCTTGTGCCAATGGCATTCCTTCTAAAAATGCATGAAGGCATAGGCTGAGCATAATTCCCCAGGGGAATACATAATGATGATGATTGTGTTTATGAATATGCCCGTGTTCTATTCCCTCAGAAAATTGCTCCATAACTATCTGAAGCAGAAAGCCTCCCAGAATAAAGAGACCTGTCCGGTGATTGCCGGATGAATAGACATCAGGCATAAGATGCAGTACTGTAATAGCAAAGAGGTAGGCTCCGCTGAATGATAAGACTAGCTTTAAGCGGTTTTGATTATCTTTTTTGAAAAGAAAAACACCTGTTCCTCCTAAAAAAGCGCTGCTGAAAAGAAGGATCAGTTCCCAGATTTCCATGTACTGAATGTTTTTGTAACTAATAAAATTGATGCCATGATATAACCGATCATAGATCCGATTATAGCTCCTGAGCTAACGTCAATAGGAAAATGTACACCTACATAAACTTGTGCAAAACTTATGGATCCTGCCCAAAGTAATCCCAGGGGTAAAATCAGTTTCCATTTTGAATAGAACATCATGATCATAAAAACAGCAAGTGCAAAATGATTTGATGCATGCGAAGAAGGGAAACTGAACCCTGTTCCACAGGCTATTCTGCTGTTAACTTCTGATTTGATTTCCGGATCATTGCAGGGCCTTAGTCTTTGTACCGCAGGTTTGATTATTGAGGAAGAAGCAAAATCTGTAAAGCCAAAAGTTAATCCAAGAAAAATCAGCAGATACCAACCCTGTTTTCCATAATTTCTGATGGAAAATATAATGATGAACAAGTAAAGCGGAGTCCAGAAAAAGCGATTTCTCAATGCCGGCATCAGCCAGTCGAAAAGTGGGTTACTCAGACCCTGATTAATGGCAAAGAATAATTCCCTGTCAAATTGAATGAGTTGTTCAAGCATCTGATTTACGGCATATAAATATTAAACGATCGGATCTGTTTTCATCAAATGGATTGAGAGCGAAATCCCCGAAATGATGTAAAATGGTAAAGCCGCTTCTTCTGAACATTTTTTCGAAATCACTGTATACCAAGGCTCTTACCTCTTCTTTGAATGCGTAATCTTTATTTTTATGTTCAAAAGATATGTTTTTTATAATTTTTCCATCTGATACCTTTTTACTGATGTAAAAATCAATCCCATCAATATTTTTCACTTCCTGTGCTGATAGATTACGGCTGATCTTTTCTGTATTGAAGTAATCAAGAACCAGAATACCATCTTTCTTCAGTGATCTGTTAATAGTTTTCAGGGCGCTGATATGATCTCTCTCAGTGTCAAAGTGTCCGAAGCTGGTAAAAAGATTAAATGCGAAATCGAAATAATTGATATAAAACCTGAATCTCATATCGTGCACATAGAAGTGCAGGCTTTCCCGTTCAAATTGTTGGGCAAAACGAATATTTGAGATTGAAAGATCAATACCGGTAACATCATAACCCTTTTTATTCAGATAAACCGAATGTCTTCCCCGGCCACAGGCAATATCCAGTAATTTTGAGTTAATGCCGGGTTTTAGATAGGCGCAGAGATTATCAATGAAATATTCTGCTTCATCGTCATTTCTTTGATGATACAGGATATGGTAATAGGGCGAACTAAACCAGTTTTGAAACCACTTTTTAGTCATATACTGATATCATAGTTTAGGAGCAAATATATACATTTACTGTTTTACAGTAGGTGTATACATTTGAATTGTTATTTTTGAATTTTAAATTAATAAGGTGAGTCTAATAAAATCAATCTCAGGAATAAGGGGTACAATTGGTGGTGTTGCAGGCGATGGTCTGACACCTCCTGACATCATAAAATTCACTTCAGCCTTTGGGCATTGGGTGATAAATAATACCGGTAAGAAGAAAATTGTGATTGGCCGGGATGCCCGAATCTCAGGAGAAATGGTCAGAAATCTGGTTGTTGGAACACTGCAGAGTATTGGAATTGACGTGATTGATCTGGGACTGTCTACAACCCCAACAGTTGAGCTTGCCGTACCGGATGAAAATGCGGGTGGTGGAATTATTCTCACCGCCAGCCATAATCCGAAACAATGGAATGCACTTAAATTACTCAATGATAAAGGGGAGTTTATTTCAGATCTGGATGGACAGCTTGTTCTTAAAATGGCAGAACAGACCGATCTTGAATATGCAGAAGTAAATGAACTCGGTAAAGTTACATTTGATGATTCCTGGCTTCAGAAGCATATTGATAAGGTTCTTGCACTACCCTTGGTTGATGCGGATGCAGTACGTCAGGCTAATTTTAAAATAGCTGTAGACTGTGTTAATTCATCAGGTGGTATTTATGTTCCGGCCTTGTTAAGGGCTCTTGGTGTTGAAACAATTTTTGAATTGTACTGTACGCCTGATGGTGAGTTTCCGCATAACCCTGAGCCACTTCCTGAGAATCTTACAGAAATTTCAAAAGTAGTGGTGGCTAATAAGGCCGATCTGGGAATTGTTGTCGATCCGGATGTAGATCGTTTATGCTTTGTTTGTGAAGATGGATCGATGTTCGGAGAAGAATATACTTTAGTAGCAGTTGCAGATTATGTATTGCAGCATACACCGGGAAGTACAGTTTCTAATTTATCTTCTACAAGAGCTCTTAGGGATGTTACAGAGGCTGCCGGTTGTGTATATAATGCAGCGGCAGTTGGTGAGGTTAATGTGGTCAGTAAAATGAAAGAAACCAATGCGATCATTGGCGGTGAGGGGAATGGCGGAATTATTTATCCTGAGTCTCATTATGGCCGCGATGCGCTGGTAGGAATAGCTTTGTTCCTGACACATCTGGCAAAAAGGGCACAGACAGTTTCCATGCTCAGAGCATCATATCCCGAGTATTATATCTCTAAAAATAAGATCACACTTACTCCGGAAATGGATATAGATGCATTACTGAAGGAAGTGGAGAAAAGATATGAAAATCAGCCTCACAGTACAATTGACGGCTTGAAAATCGAGTTTGATAAGCAATGGGTACATCTGAGAAGGTCAAATACAGAGCCGATTATCAGAATTTATTCGGAAGGGAGCTCTGAAACCATAGCTGAAAACCTTGCTAAGAAGATTATATCTGATATTAAGGAGATTCTGAGGATATCCTGATACCCGAACAGTTGAATTTATGTATAGTTCTGCAGTTTTACGTTGAATTTTTGCCTGTCAGGGTTTTTAACCAATGGCTCAGACAGGATTCTTTTAATTTAAATAGTATAAAATGCGTGTATATCTTGACAATGCAGCAACAACACCTTTAGATAAGGATGTGATGAAAGCTATGTTTGATGTAATGGAAAACCAGTATGGTAATCCTTCATCAATTCATGCGCATGGAAGAGAGGTTCGTACAATCATTGAGAAGGCACGTAAGACAATTTCAGGATTACTTCATGCTTCGCCTTCAGAGTTTTTCTTTACCTCAGGAGGAACGGAGGCCGACAATATGGCCATTCGTTGCGGAATTATTGATCATGGTATTAAACATGCCATTACTACGGCCATTGAACATCATGCCGTACTTCATACGTTAGAGGCATTAGAGAAAAGCGGTGTAATTCGTTTGAGTTTCGTGAATATTGATTCAAAAGGATGTGTTGATTACAGTCATCTGGAAGAGCTTTTGAAAACAAATGAAAGAAGTTTCGTTTCGCTGATGCATGCCAATAATGAACTGGGCACATTAACAGATATAGAACGTGTAGGGGAACTTTGTGAACAGTATAATGCACTGTATCATTGTGATACTGTTCAGACTATGGGGCACTATCCGCATGATCTGTCAAAGCTGAAAGTGAGTTTTATTGTATGTGCAGCTCATAAATTGCATGGTCCCAAGGGAATCGGATTTCTGTATATTAACCATAAAATCAAGATCAACCCGATGATCTACGGCGGTTCTCAGGAAAGGAATATGAGGGGAGGAACGGAAAATGTGTATGGTATTGCCGGACTAGCGAAAGCTCTTGAAATTGCTTATAAGGAGATGCCAGAGCATCAGAAGTATATTCAGGGACTTAAATCATACATGATGGATGAGCTGAGGAAGAATATACCGGGGGTTGAATTTAATGGTGAAACTGATCCTGAAAAAAGTCTGTATACTGTATTGAATGTATCATTTCCTGAGATGGAAATGGCCGAGATGTTATTGTTTAGTCTGGATATTGCAGGGATTTCAGTATCGGGGGGGAGTGCATGCAGCTCAGGCACTAATATTGGGTCGCATGTTCTGAATGCAATACATGCTAATCCGGATCGTCCTGCAGTCAGGTTTTCATTCAGTAAGTATAATACGAAGGAAGAAATTGATTATGCAGTTACCAAAGTCAGGGATTTGTGCGCCGCCTCTGTTAAATCCTGAGTAAACTGTTTTATGTAATATTGATTTGTTATTAAATTCTTTGTAATTTTATATATCAGATCTTTAAAAAGGAGGACATCATGACAAAGAAATATGTTCCAAAAAATACTGCAAAAAGCAACGCTAAAGACGAGCAAACGGCGGGGCAGCGTGAAAGGCATTCCAATACAGGCTTATTTAAAGGTTACAGTTTTGCTAACCATTCGCATGGGCGGACCAATATCCATGCAATAGGGTTCAATCACGAACCCGGCACATTGTAAAATATTCAATCCCGCACTGCGGGATTTTTTTTTATTGATATATTGGGATACTAAATCAATTATTTCATGCAAAGAAGAAGATTTTTACAAAATACAGGACTTTCACTTGGATTGCTTGCTCTGACAGATTATAAAGCTCTTGCTGATATGATTAGGCAACCTGCGTATAAATTCATTCCATTAAGAAATAATGTGGGAATATTTACAGAACAGGGAGGAACTATAGCCTGGCTATCCAACAAGGAGGGGATGGTAGTTGTGGACACGCAATTTATGGATCCTGCTGCTCATCTGATTGCCGAATTAAAGAAAAAATCGGAAAAACCGCTTAAATATCTGATCAATACACATCATCATGGTGATCATACCGGAGGGAATCTGGCATTTAAAGGACTTGCTGAAAAAGTTGTAGCACATCAGAATTGTCTGATCAATCATCAAAAGACCGCAGCAGCTCAAAAATCAGAGAGTAAACAGCTTTTCGCTGATACCGTTTTTGCAGATAAATGGAAAAGTAAGGTTGGGTCAGAGAATATAAAAGCACATTATTTTGGTGCTGCCCATACGAATGGCGATATCATTGTCCATTTTGAAGATGCCAATATTGCCCATATGGGCGATCTGATGTTTAACAGACGTTATCCATTCATTGACAGAAGTGCTGGTGCGAATATTCAAAGCTGGATAAAAGTTCTGGATAAGGCAATTTCTGAGTTTGACAAAGATACTTTGTTTGTTTTTGGACATTCTGCTGATCCGGAGAAAGTAACGGGTGGTAAGGAAGATCTCAACGCTATGCAGAATTACCTGGAAAAGCTGATCGCTTTTGTTCAGTCGGAAATTAAATCAGGTAAATCTAAAGAGGAAATAATGAAAATTACCGGCATTCCGGGTGCCGAAGATTTTCAGGGACAGGGAATTCAGAGGAGCCTGACAGCGGCTTACGAAGAGTTAACTATATAGCTTACCTATCATTTATAATTAATGTGCAGGAAGGTTTTGTGTTGTTGGTACTAATGAAAGAATAGAAGTGATTGCCCGAATCACTAAGGTTCAATCAGGAAAGCTGAATATGGAATTGGAAAATGCTTAATAAACAAAAAGCCACTATTGAGTGGCTTTTTGTTTATTGAATAGGACAATGAATTGTCCTAGTTTATCATTTTCAGGAAAGATCCCAGTTTCGCTTTCATTTGTCTTCTGTCTACGATGAAATCCAGAAATCCATGTTCAAGAACGAATTCGGAAGTCTGAAATCCTTTGGGAAGATCTTTTTTGATTGTTTCTTTAATTACCCTCGGGCCTGCAAATCCGATTAATGCTCCCGGTTCTGAAATGTTGATATCTCCAAGCATTGCATACGATGCAGTTACACCACCCGTAGTTGGATCAGTTAATAACGAAATGTAAGGGATCTTTGCTTTGCTTAGCAGGGCTAATTTTGCCGAGGTTTTTGCCATTTGCATTAACGAGAATGCTGCTTCCATCATTCTGGCTCCGCCTGATTTTGAGATCATCATAAACGGAATTTTGTGTTTTATGCTGTAATCAATGGATCTGGCAATTTTTTCACCCACAACCGATCCCATAGAACCTCCGATAAAATTGAAATCCATACAGGCTATTACCAGATCCTGCCCTGCAAGTTTACCGGTTGCTGAACGAATTGCATCGTTCAACCCTGTTTTCTGATAACTTTCCTCAAGACGGTCAGTGTATTTTTTTGTATCGGTAAAATTCAGCGGGTCTCCGGAGCGAAGATTTGGAAATAATTCTGTGAACTGATTATCATCAAAAAGGATTTCAAAATACTCTTTGGATCCAATTCTGAGGTGGTATGCACAATATTGACATACATATTTATTTTCCACCTGTTCTGCATAATGCAAAGGTTTCTTACAGGAAGGACATTTATTCCATAACCCGTCGGGTGTTTCTTTCTTTTCTTCAGTAGAAGTTATTATCCCTTTTTTTTCTCTCTTAAACCAGGCCATTTTGGATATTTGAATAACGTACAAAGAAACAAAAATTTTAAGAAAGCAATGCTCACCAATGCAGATTGAATTTATTTATTCATAACGGAGATATATTTATTGGCTTTTTTGCTTGATTTTGAGTCTATTTTTCATAATTTCGACTATCTGAAATCAAAACCGTTATCATGAATTTAAAAGAATTTAAGGGAGTATTGCACGGTGATGCAGTACAGGAATTATTTGAGCTTGCCAAGAAACATCAGTTTGCTCTGCCTGCTGTTAATGTTATTGGAACCAATTCTGTGAATGCAGTACTGGAGACGGCAAAAGCTGTTAACTCTCCGGTAATTATTCAGCTTTCTAATGGAGGAGCTCAGTTTTATGCCGGTAAATCCCTTAATAATGATAATCTGAACGCCTGTATACTTGGTGGTGTATCTGCTGCCCAGCATGTTCATTTGCTTGCCGAACATTATGGTGTTGCCGTAATTCTTCATACAGATCATGCTGCAAAAAAACTGCTTCCATGGATCGATGGTTTACTTGATCATGGTGAAAAGTTCTTTGCGGTTCATGGTAAACCATTGTATTCTTCACACATGCTTGATCTTTCGGAAGAACCGATTGAAGAGAATATAGAGATCAGTAAAAAGTACCTTGCCAGGATGAAGGGTCTGGGTATGACCCTTGAAATTGAATTAGGCGTTACCGGAGGGGAAGAAGATGGGGTAGATAACAGTGATGTTGACAGTTCAAAATTATATACCCAGCCTTCAGAGGTTGCTTATGCATATAAAGAATTGAGTACGATTAGTGAGAAGTTTACCGTTGCTGCTGCATTTGGAAATGTTCATGGCGTTTATAAGCCGGGTAATGTTAAGCTTCAGCCGGTTATTCTGAAAAATTCACAGGAATATGTGAGATCACAGTTTAATATTGCCGCAGAAAGACCTGTTAATTTTGTATTTCATGGTGGTTCAGGCTCTTCAAAGGAAGAGATCCGTGAAGCGATTTCATATGGAGCTATTAAAATGAATATCGATACTGATATGCAATGGGCATTCTGGGAAGGTGTTAAAGATTATTATAAATCTAAGGAAGCTTATTTGCAGGCTCAGATCGGTAATCCTGAAGGGGAGGATTCTCCTAATAAGAAATACTATGATCCCCGGGTATGGCTTCGTAAGGGTGAAGAGACATTTGTTCAGCGCCTCAAACATGCATTTGAGGATCTGAATTGTATCAATGTGAACGAAAGAGTTTAATGTTAAGACAGGGCCTTTGAACAGGCCCTTTTTAATTGAATGAATAATGCAAAGCAGGGTTGAAGTAAAAAAAGTGGCTGATGCAGATGAGCTGCAAAAGGTTTTCGCTATAAGAAGGATTGTATTTGTGGATGAGCAGAATTGTCCACCCGAACTGGAATGGGAACATGAAGAAGAGTCAGTTCATTTCCTTGGATTGGTGGATGGTATTCCTGCAGGTGCATCACGCTGGCGCAAAACGGATAAAGGATATAAACTGGAACGCTTTGCTGTATTAAAAGAATTCAGAGGCATAGGTATGGGACAAGCATTGGTAAATGCCGTATTGAAAGATCTTCCAGAAGATGCAACTTATGCTTACCTGCATGCACAGATCGCTGCAATGTTTCTTTATGCAAAATTTGGATTTAGAAAAGAAGGCGAACAGTTTGAAGAAGCCGGTATACAGCACTTTAAGATGGTGCTTGATTTGTAGCAGTTACCTGTTATCAGTTCCTGTTATCGGTTAGCTGTTGCCTGTTATCAGTTGTTTGATAACAGACTGCCCTTAACCAAAGATTCTGCCGGAATAAGTTACTGCCTCGTTCCATTTCTCCATATTCAGATTCAGATCTTCCCCCTTGCTCATCAAGAATGAAATAAGGCTTTCAGTGGCAATGTTTCCCGTAAGGCGGTTGGTTGCCATAGGGCAGCCTCCGAAGCCTCTGAGTGCGCTGTCGAAGCGTTTGCAGCCGCTTTCCCAGGCAGCTTCTATTTTTTTATCAGTGGCTGCCGGTGTACTGTGAAGATGCAATCCGAATTCGACATCTGGGAAACCGGAAACCAGATAGGGGTATAGGTATTTGATCTTTTCCGGGTCAGAAATTCCTGTAGTATCAGCAAGAGACAAGATGCGGGCTCCCCGTTCAGACAACTCAGATGCAATATTTTCAACAATATCCCTGCTCCAGGGATCGCCATACGGATTGCCAAAGCCCATTGAAAGATAAATTACAGCTTGTTTATTTGCTTTTTCGCAAAGATTGATGATTGTTTCAACGGTAATTAAGGATCGCTGTATATCTGAGTTCGTATTTCTCTGCTGGAAAGTTTCAGACACTGAAAAGGGAAAGCCAAGGAAGGATATTTCAGGATACTGGATGGCTTCTTCGGCTCCTCTGCTATTAGCTATTATGGCCAGCAGTTTTGTTTTACTCTTACTTAAATCTAACTTTTCGAGCACAGTAGAAGTATCTCTTAACTGTGGAATTGCCTTATGAGAAACAAAACTTCCGAAGTCAAGAGTATCAAATCCAACCTGAAGGAGCAGATTCAGATAATCAGCCTTCATCCGGGTAGTAATGAACTCATGCAAACCCTGCATAGCATCACGCGGGCATTCAATCAGTTTAGTCATTAGGGCTTAGTTAATTTAAAATAATAGTTACTCTGAGCTCCTCCCGATTTGCTTCTTATGATCTGTTCAATAAACAGCTACCTGGCATTCGGATCTTCGGTCATTGATTGGCGATTAAATCTTCGGATTATTAATCGTGTTCCCCGGTCATAGCTGAAATAGCTCCATACCCAGTTCACAAATGTGACGATTTTATTCCTGAATCCAACTAATGACATCAGGTGTACAAACATCCATACAAACCAGGCGAATATTCCCTGAAAGCGGATTTTACCAATATCGACCACCGCAAGGTTTCTGCCAACAGTTGCCATAGAACCTTTATCGAAATACCTGAATGCCTCAGGCGGTTCATTATTAATAATGCGAATAAGGTTTGATGCCAGTTTTTTGCCCTGCTGAATTGCCGCCGGAGCTACCCCCGGTAAACCATTGGGAAGATCTGTAGTAATCATAGCCGCTACATCGCCGATAGCAAAAATATTATTCGTGTTTTTTACCCGATTAAACTCATCAACTATAATTCTGTTCCCTCTGGTAATTTGCCCGCTTGTTAAACCTTCCGGAACTGCACCTTTTACACCCGCAGACCATAAAACATTTTTTGTATTAATTGATTGTCCGTCAGATAGTTTTATGCTCATTCCATCATAGATTACAACCCGCATATTAGTGTAAACCTGAACTCCGAGATTTTGAAGAAATTGTTTTGCCTTGGCAGAAGCCTGCTCAGACATTGCTCCCAGAACTGCTGGAGATCCTTCTATGATATAAACTTTAACGGCATCAATACTCAGCTCAGGATAATCCTTTGGCAGGATATGGTTCTTAAGTTCTGCAAGAGCTCCTGAAAGTTCTACACCGGTTGGACCGCCGCCTACCACAACAAAATTCAGTAAAGAGCTTTTTTTGAGATGATCATTTTCAATCAGAGCCTCCTCAAGATTCTGGAGTATCATACTCCTTAAATTTAAAGCTTCGGGAATGGTCTTCATCGGCATAGAGAAGTGCTCAATCTCTTTTTGCCCGAAGTAATTGGTCTCAGAGCCTGTGGCAATTATCAGATAGTCATAGCTGATTTCACCGATTGTGGTATGAAGTGTTTTTGCAGTCTGGTCGATCTTTTCCACTTCAGTTACCCTGAAGGTAAAGTTCTTCTGGTTTTTAAAGATTTTACGCAATGGAAAAGCAATAGAATCGGCTTCAAGCCCTCCGGTGGCAACCTGATAAAGCAGTGGCTGGAAGGTATGATAATTATGTCTGTCGAGCATTAGTATTTCAACTTCCTTATCTCTAAGGCGTTTCGCTAATTCAATTCCGCCAAATCCTCCGCCTATAATCACAATTTTAGGGAAGGCTACAGCTTTATTCACAGACTTTTCCATGATCGTATTTTATTTATTGTTCATCTCCTCTGATTTTGAATATCATACCCTCCATATTTTCATTCATGCGGATCTGACAAGCCAGTCTGCTGTCAAATCCGGCATCAGGCAATGTATCAAGCATATCCATTTCTTCATTTCCGGGCTCCGGAAGGTCGTTCAATCCTTTTAATACCTGTACATGGCAGGTTGCACAAAGTGCCATTCCCCCGCAGGTTGCAAGTATATTATAATCTGAGGCTTTCAGAACCTCCATTAAGCTCAGACTGATCTCTTCTGGTATTTCAACGGGTTTTTGCTCTCCGTTACGGTCTTCAATTATAATATTAATCATTTTAGAATGCGTTTACCCCATAAACGGTAGTATATTTAAAACTTAATTTTTGATCGGGATATACATATTTGAATGCACTCTGAACCATAAGTGCAGCTTCATGGAATCCGCAAAGGATTAATTTCAATTTTCCGGGATAGGTGTTGATATCCCCGATCGCGTAAATACGCTCTACATTAGTTGAATAATCGAATGTATCTACCTGAATTGCAGATTTATCGATATTTAATCCCCATCCAGCAATTGGCCCCAGTTTAGGACTTAATCCGAATAATGGAATCAGATAATCGGTTTCAATACTTTTTTTAATCTGGTCGCGGCCTGTGAATGAAACTTCCTTCAGTTTGCCATTACCTGATACACTCAGTAGATTGGATTGAAGGATCAGGTCGATTTTGCCTTTATTTGCCAGTTCATGTACTTTTTCGGCAGAATCAGGAGCACCCCTGAAGGTATCTCCTCTATGGATAAGTGTTACTCTTTCAGCTATATCTGAAAGGAAAATAGTCCAGTCAAGTGCAGAATCACCTCCACCGGCAAGTATTACACGTTTATCCCTGAAATTTTCAGGGTTCTTGACCATGTATTCTACTCCCTTACCTTCAAAGTTCAGAAGACCGTCAATCTCAGGCTTGCGCGGTTCAAAACATCCCAGCCCACCTGCAATAACTACTACCTGGCAATGAACTTTACTTCCATCGTTTGTACCTACAATAAATGATCCGTCATCCTGTTTCTCCAGACTTTCTACGCGCTCTCCAAGCGTGAATCCCGGTTCAAAGGGGGCTATTTGTTCCATTAAACGATCTATGAGGTCCTGAGCTTTAATTTCAGGGTATCCCGGTATGTCGTAAATGGGTTTATGCGGGTATATTTCTGATAGTTGCCCGCCCACCTGGGGTAGGGTATCAATCAAATGGCATCTCATTTTTAGGAGACCTGCTTCAAATACTGCGAAAAGTCCCACCGGACCGGCTCCGATTATGCATATATCTGTTGAAATCATTTTCTTCAATTCTTATGTGTTTTTTAATTGTTGTTCATCCCGGTCATCGTCGAGATTATTGTATATCGTATCCAGAATCCGCTTTAGATTAATAAAATCTTCTTCAGTCATGTTCTTCCATGCCTGCATACGGATTTCTGCCATCTTCGGGCTCCATTCTCTAACTCTTTGAACTCCCACATCAGTAAGATGCACAATAAAGCAACGTCTGTCTGTTGGATGTATTCTTCTTTCTGTAAGTCCTTTTTTGCACAGAAGATCAATAATTCTGGTAAGTGTAGGATTATCCTTACCGGTAATCTCAGCCAGCTGACTTTGGTTCATGTCATTATCGTTGTTCAGGCTTTTAATGATCAGCCATTGATCAACAGTAATGTCAAAGTTTTCAGTATTAAAACGTCGCTGAGCGTATTGTTTTACCTTTCTTGCAGTCCGGTCAAGTAAATATGAGTAGGTGCTGAATAATTCTGTTGCCATACTTATTGTTAGTACAACAAATATATATATAAATTCCCTGAAAACAAA
The DNA here is from genome assembly GCF_029360775.1 of Daejeonella sp. H1SJ63. Classification (GTDB taxonomy): domain Bacteria; phylum Bacteroidota; class Bacteroidia; order Sphingobacteriales; family Sphingobacteriaceae; genus Daejeonella. The sequence goes on from NZ_JARKMZ010000013.1 coordinate 45,640, forward strand.
AAAGCATCCGCCCGGGGCAGATGCTTTTTTACAAATGTTTAACTAAGGATATAATTAAGCCTTGTTTTTCTCTTTAATAAATTCAACAACAAAAGGTGTTGCGACGAACAGGGAAGAGTATGTTCCAAAGATCACACCGATCAGCATTGCAAATGAGAAACCTCTCAGAATTTCACCACCGAAGATGAAGATGATTAACAATACAGCTATGGTACAAATACCGGTAATTACTGTACGGCTTAAGGTGCTGTTCAATGCATTATTGATTACTGAAGGCAGATTCTCATCTTTGGAATGATGCTGGCCAATGTATTCACGTACACGGTCAAATACAACCACGGTATCGTTAATAGAGTATCCCATAACGGTCAGGATAGCTGCAATAAATGATTGGTCAATATCAAGTGAGAATGGTAACCATCCGTTAAATATGGTGAATATTGCCAGTAATACCAGAACATCATGTACCAGGGCAATTATAGCCGCAAAACCAAATGCCATTCTCTTAAATCTCGCTAATACATAGAGGAAGATTACCAGAATTGAGAAAATAACGGCCCAAATTGCAGATGTTTTGATGTCATCAGCAATAGTTGGAGTTACTTTTTGTGAATCCATGATCTCGTAAGAAGGATTGACTTTTTTCAATGCAGTTTGAAGTTTTTCGTTTACTTCTGCATTAGCCTCATCCGAATTATCAGTGATCTTATAGGCTGTGGTGATCTTTACCTGATTAGATGAACCGAAAGTTTTAACCTCTACCGCAGTTTTGAATTCATCAATCATAATAGAACGAACACCTTCAACTTCAACCGGTTTGTCGAATGCTACAAAATAAGCACGGCCTCCCTGGAAATCTACGCCAAGACTGAAGCCCTGAGTAAATGCTGAGATGATACCGGCTATGATGATCGCTGAAGAAAGCATATAAAAACGTTTTCTTCCGGTAATGAAATCGAATTTTGAATCTTTGAATAGATTTTGGGTTGCAGCAATTGAGAAGCTGATTGCTTTCTTTCCATCAAGTAACCATTCGAATACCAGACGGGAGATGAAGATTGCTGCAAATAGAGAGGTAATAATACCGATCATTAATGTGGTAGCGAAACCAACAATAGGACCCTGACCGAATACATATAAGATCACACCTGTAAGGAATGTGGTGATATTCGAGTCAAGAATTGAAGGCATTGCTTTGCGGAAACCCTCGCTGATAGCCAAACGAATGGTTTTACCTTCTGAAATTTCCTCACGGATACGTTCATAAATCAGTACGTTCGCATCAACTGACATACCCAGTGAAAGTACGATACCTGCAATACCCGGTAAGGTTAATACAGCACCTAATGAGGCAAGTACACCCATCAGGAAAAATAAGTTGACTAATAAAGCAATATTTGCAACAACACCCGCAGTGCTGTAATACATAGCCATGAATAAAAGAATCACAACGATACCTGCAATGGTTGAAATCAATCCTGCAGAAATTGAAGCTGCACCCAGCGAAGGTCCTACAACATAATCACTCACGATTCTGGCTGGTGCAGGTAATCTACCGGCTTTCAATACATTTGCTAAATCCTGAGTGTCCTCAACCTTGAAGTTACCGCTGATAGAAGAGATACCATTTGGAATTTCGCCCTGTACTGTTGGAGCTGAATAAACCAGATTATCCAATACAATTGCGATACTTTTCTTGTTATTGGGGTCAGCAGAAGCAGTTGCAGTAATTGAACGCCATGAACGGGCTCCATCAGCATTCATTACCATTACAACTTCCGGGTTTCCTTTCTGATCATAATCTGAACGTGCATCAGAAATTACATCACCTTCAAGAGCTGGTCCGCCGGCAAGGTTGCTTGTTTTTAATGCATATAGCTCAAATATTTTGCTCTCTTCAGTCATTGGCTTAACACCCCAGAATAGTTTTACATTCTGTGGAATTACAGCCCTCACGGCAGGAGAAGTCAGGTATGCATTAACTTTTGCTGTATCTTTTAAAGCAGCATATCCAACAACCGGACCCGGACGCAGTGCAGGCTGTCCGTCCTGTCCCTGGAATGTTGCAGGATTTAAAATGGCAAATAGTGGGTTTTGCTTTGCCTGCTCAGCCTGTGCCTTATTTAAAGCAGCAGTACTGTCAGCTGTAGCAGTTTTTTTGCCTAAAGCAGCTAATTTACTTTTTGCAGTATCCTGAGTAGCTGATGCAGCAGTATCAGTAGATTTCAGACTGCTGGCCAGAATACTGTTTACATTCTGCAATAAGCCGAATATCTCAGTATTATCATAGGTTTCCCAGAATTCAAGCTTTGCTGAGCCCTGCAATAGTTTACGAACACGCTCTGGTTCTGTAACACCCGGTAATTCGATCAGGATTCTGTTAGTTCCCTGTTGCTTTTGAATATTAGGCGAAGTAACACCGAATTTATCGATACGGGTTCTCAGGATATTGAAAGAAAGATCAATTGCTCCATCTGCAGATTTTCTAAGGAAACTTAGAACGGCCTGATTATCTGCATCGATCTTTAAATTTGCTGAATTCTCTTTAGTAGCAAAAAGGCTGGCAAGTTTGGTGTTAGGACTTAGTTTTTCAAATTCTCTTCCAAATGCTCCAATGAAATCATTATCACCCTGAGCAACTGCTAATTCGGCGTTTCTTATAGCTGCATTAAAGTTTGCATCAGTGCTGTTATTGGCAAGGTTGCGTACCATATCACTTAATGCGATTTCCATGGTTACGTTCATGCCACCTTCCAGGTCAAGACCAAGTGGAATTTCGCGCTCTTTTGCGTATTGATAAGTGATATAACTCAGGCTGTTAAATACAGGTAATGATGCAACAGAATCGAGGTAACCCTTTTCTTTTACAGCATCTCCTTTTGCAAATTCCTGTGCATCTTTTTCAACTTTATTCGCTATCCACGTAAACGAGAGGGAATACAAACACGCTATTGTTAGCGCTATTGCTGCGAATTTTACTAATCCTTTACCTTGCATTTTATTTTAATTGTCTAATAATGTTGATTTAAACCTTTTTTGGTTAAGACGCCAAAGCTAATTAAATTTTTGTTTTTTGAAATATTTCTTTAACACAGAAAATAATGAGATGAAATCAGGCTTTTCTGTATTTGATAAAACTATAAGAATATAAGTTCTTTTCATCAGGATGATGAAGATTTTTTTCCACCTCTATCCATTTTTCCGGACTGATTTCCGGGAAAAAGGTGTCAGCATCAAAATTATGATGTATAATAGTGAGGTACAGTATGTCAGATAGCGGGAGTGCCTGATCAAATATTTGCGCTCCTCCTATAATAAATATCTCATCTTCATTTTTGCAGAGTTTAATTGCTTCTTCAAGAGAGTTACATAGTTCAATTCCCTGATAATGAAGCTCTGACTGCCTGCTGATCACAATATTCCTTCTGTTAGGAAGTGCTTTTCCAATAGAATCAAAGGTTTTCCTGCCCATCAGAATGGAATGTCCGCTTGTCAGGTTTTTAAAATGCTTAAGATCTGCAGGGAGATGCCAGGGGAGCTGATTATCCTTCCCGATCCCATTATTTTCATCAACCGCAACTATCAGATTTATTTTCATCTTTTTATTTTATATTTTTTTAAGGTGATGCAGCGATCATGATTTAATAATCATACCCCTGTGGGTTTTGGCAAAATCATGATGGTTTCATAAGTTTATTTATACGGCAACTGCAGCCTTAATATGCGGGTGAGGATCATAGTTTTCCAGACTAAAATCCTCGAATTTAAAATCAAAAATGTTCGTAACCAAAGGGTTCAGCTTCATGACCGGCAATGGACGGCATTCTCTGCTCAGCTGCAATCTGGTTTGATCTAAATGATTATTATACAGGTGCGCATCACCCAGAGTATGTACAAAATCTCCGGCTTCCAGTCCGCAAACCTGTGCAACCATCATGGTCAGTAATGCATAGGAAGCAATATTAAATGGGACACCCAAAAATATATCCGCACTTCTCTGGTAAAGCTGGCAGCTTAATTTGCCATCAGCCACATAAAACTGAAAGAAACTGTGGCAGGGTGGAAGAGCCATGTGTTCTATTTCTGCCACATTCCAGGCAGAAACAATCAGTCTTCTTGAATCGGGATTGGTTTTGATCTGATTTATTACCTGAGTAATCTGATCAATATGGCCGCCATCAGGTTTAGGCCATGAACGCCATTGTGATCCATAAACCGGACCCAGCTCGCCGTTTTCATCAGCCCACTCATCCCAGATGCTTACTCCGTTTTCTTTAAGGTATTTGATATTGGTTTCTCCTTTCAGAAACCAGATCAGCTCATGAATAATGGATCTCAGATGAAGTTTTTTGGTCGTAACCAATGGAAAGCCATCCTGTAAATTGAAACGCATCTGATAACCGAATACACTTATTGTTCCGGTGCCGGTACGATCGTGTTTCTGAATTCCATTTTGCAGTACATGCTGCATCAGATCGTGATATTGTTTCATTTTTCTTATCTGTTATCCTGCTCCAGGTATGGGAAGTTTAAGTTTAATGCGGTCAACGTAAAACGTATCACTTATCACTTACAACGTACAACTAATCTGCAAATAAAATAAATGTATTTTTGGCATCCTATAATTGTTCATAAATATAAGCTATGTTCAAAATATGATTCTGTTCCCCAATGCAAAAATTAATATCGGACTAAATATAGTTGGCCGTCGTCAGGATGGTTATCATAATCTGGAGACAGTGATGTATCCAATAGCTTTAAGAGAGGCATTGGAGCTTGTTGAGGCGAAGGAATTGAGGTTTACTTCATCTGGAATTGATATCCCCGGAAATGTTGCTGATAATCTTTGTTTAAGGGTATATCAGCTTTTGGCTCTTGATCATAAACTCCCCCCGGTGCACATACATCTTCATAAGCATATTCCGATTGGCGCCGGTTTGGGTGGTGGTTCGGCTGATTCTTCCTTCTTAATTAAGCTGATCAATAAGAAGTTTAGCTTGAACCTGTCTGATCAGGAAATGGAGTCTTATGCGTCTGAAATTGGTTCAGATTGTGCCTTTTTTATAAAGAATAAGCCAGTTTTTGCATTTGAAAAAGGGGATAAGTTCAGGGATATTGAACTTGATCTGAGCAAATATTTTGTTGTTCTTGTTATGCCTCCGGTTCATGTTTCAACTGCTGAAGCCTATAGTGGGGTAAGTGCTAAGCCGGTTTCAAAGCATTTAACAGAACTGATTAAACTAGTTCCGGAGCAATGGAAATTTGATGTGAAAAATGACTTTGAAGATTCTGTGTTTCCTAAGTTTCCAATTATTGCTGAAATTAAATCAATACTATATGATGCCGGTGCTGTTTATGCGTCTATGAGTGGCAGCGGGGCCTCTGTTTACGGAATATTTAATCAGGAGCTTAAATTACCTGAATTGGAGAAGGGGAATCGGGTTTTTTATGGAGTTTAAACAAATGACAATAGGTTTTGAATCTCCATTGTCATTTGTCTGTTTTTTTGAAAGGCTTTTTTGCTCCAATGCATCAGGGTATTAATTTTCTTTTCAGAAAATCTGCCGTTGCCTCGCTCACCTTCACTCCATTGCTGAATTTCATCCAGTGATGGGTATCATCCGGGATAGCCAGAAATTCAAATTCAAATTTCCTGGCTTCAAGAATAGTTGGATAATTATAAAAATTAATAAGCAAGCATGGGTTATTAATCACAAAATCAGATAAGGGTTAACAGACCTGTTATTTAGTCAGGATTAATCAGGCCGGTAAAATGAAACGATATGGTTTAGTTAGTTGATTGATACCTGTTCAGGCTAATCTCATAACTAATTTACTATCTTATTTTTAAAATAATGAAAATGTTCACAATTTATTTGTGGAAATAACAGATTACAAGGAAGTCAGGAAGGCTAATCCTGTATCAATATCATCAATGAGGGGTTCAGATTTAACTGATGTACTCGCGGTCTTCGTCACTCAGGTTTGATTTAGGCTTTGCGATGCTGTTTCCTTCAAAGTCATCATCATCATATGAGTTCTCATCATAATTATTGGAAAGCTGTTTTTTTGCAGGTCTGCCTGCCATATAACCAATTATCAGACCCAGTACGAACATTACTCCAAGTACAGCTAATTTGGGAATTCTGGCATTGCCAAAGATCCAGAAATTGATTTCTTCTGTATTGTTCATGAGTACAACAGTTACCAGAACGGATACAGTAATGATGAATATGGTTTTAAAAGACATAAGCTTTTCGGATATCGCTTTTCGAATATCGCATTTTGAATCCGGAATTGTAAAAATAAAATGTGTAATTCAGGGCTTTTCAATATTCCCGGAATCCAGCTCAGAAGTTGTAGCTTAATCCCAATTCAAATATCGGGGCTCTATTTATTTGCTTTTGAATGAAAATCATTTTTGTTGTCAGGTCAAATTCAGGAGCATAAAAGCGAAGGATATTCATTCGGGCACTTAATTCAACTCCGTAGCTCAGAGGCTTTAGGCCGGGTTCGTTTCCAATATTCAGGAAATCAGCAAATAAACCGGCTCTGATTCTTTTTACATAAGCCAGCGGACCTAATTCTGCATCAGGATAAAATAAGGGGAATCTGTAATCAAGTAATAAAGTGTTTTTCAGACCTGCAGTCTGTTGAATATGATCATAGCCGCTGGTCTTAGGGATCTCTATGTTAAATTCATAGGCGCCTTCGCTTTTTTGATAATTGAAACTTGCACTGAATGAATGATTGGTAAATAAGCCCGGACTGTAGAAGTTACTCCTGAAAGCAAACAGCGAGCCATTGATCTGGTTTTCAAAAGGCAGATGAAAATAACTTATAGAAATATTTTGCCCCCATTTTGGAGCCAGATCCCGAAGGCCCCTCTGAAGATTTCTGCCGAAATAAAACTGGTAATTTATTGGTAAGCGGAGGTTTTCAATAAAGTTTGAAGGTTTATTGAGCACCTGATACCTGTTGGTATAAGAGGCTGAACTTCTAAAACCCAGGCTTATGGTTTTGTTAAGACGGTTAAAGGTAAAGGGTATGTCAATTTGCAGTTCTGTAAAGTTTTCGCGCCAGTTAACAGGAATCAGATTGTTGTTTTGCCTGGTGTATAACAAACGGGCACGGTTAATGTATTTAAGATCAAAAATTGTATAAAAGCGTTTGTAAGTTAGTCCGGTCAGGTATTCGCTGCGTTTAAGCCCCGAGTTAAAACGATACCCGGTGTAAAAACTAAGAGTGTTCAACTGATTGTTTGATTTTAGCTTAAATCCAATATTCAATTCATCTGTCAGCTCATTTTCATTCAGTGTAGGCGATATACTATGAAAATAGAAAAGATGATTTGCTTCTTTGTATGATCTTTGGGTATATACTTTTTGGGGAATTGAGTCGAGGATGTAAGGATTCGATTCCTGTGCTACCAGAGGCAGGGCATAATCAATAAAATTGTTTTTTATTTCAGTTAAAGAGGTTGAAGAATCAGAGTTGATGGCAATTTGTGCAATATCGTACCCTTTTATTTGGTTGGTATTAAACAGCAGTAAATTATTGGTCTTATCATAAAATGGATTAGCGGCTCCGTATGGCGCTGAAGTTAGTTGAGTTATGCTTTGGTCGGGCGAGAGTGAATAAATGTTGCTGATGCCGTTATAATGCGCCCGGAAGAGGATTGCTTGGCCGGCATAGACTGGTCTGCTGATTTGTTGTCTTTGAAAGGATAGAAGCATCCTGTTTCCGGGGTTCAGTGTGTTGAATTCCATTAAACCTGTACCGTCTTTGCCGGTTACGGTGCAGATAATTGTGTTTCCATCTTCACTGTAGGAGGGACTTTGCAGGCTTAACCCTTCTGCAACAGGATATTCTTTTATGAGTTTGCCATTCTCTGCATCTAATTCAATAAGCATAAATTTATTTGCAAAGTCTGCTTTTACCGCCGCAACTTTTGATCCGTCGGGCGAAAGCGCGGGCGAGAAGAGCCTGCTGTTAGAGCTTAACTGTTTGTATTTTTTACTGCCAAGTTTATAGATATTGATTACGTTAAAAGATCTTTTGTAAAACCTCCTGTCAAACCTGAATTCATCCCATACAATTTTTCCTGCTGCATATTTGAAATTGGGCTCAGCCTGAAAACCTATCCTGAGCACCTGCTGTTCTTTGTCATGCGGATCAATTCTAACCAAAGCAGGGGTGTGAGATAAAGAGTGTTTCAGGGCTATCAACGATCCGTCTTCTGTTCTTACCGGAAACAAATAATCAGAAGGGATATCATTTGTTCTTCGGTTCAAAGCAGGGTAGTCTGATGTTTTTGTAAGATCGGCCTGCTTCTGCCATAATTGCTTTAATTCTGCATGGGTAGTATCATGAAGAGATCTGCTGCTAAATCCTGTGAATTTTTTAATGGAATTACTCAGGTTGTAAGGACGCAGGGGAAAGGTCGAAACACGGCTCATGATACTGTCCATAATTCCTGCTCCAAAGTCCCGGCGGAGCTTAGTGGTCATAAAATATCCCAGTTGATAATAACCCGGGGTACGGTCTTTCATTGAGCCCAGATAATTTTTTGAATAGCTGAATTTTTTACCACTTAGTGTATTTGTTCTGAAAATTTGCTCCCATTCCGGGAGCCTGCCTCTACCTGCCTGGCTGAGGGCCGTTTCGATGCCTACTGCATCACCCTCAAAGAACCAGGCAGGTAGTGAAACTCCGAAAATTGCAAGGGCAAGTTCTTCAAACAGGGGAGCTCTCAGCTTACCCGAAAGTTTGTCGATTTGAACAATGTGCCGAAGCTCATGAACCGCAAGGCTGTTTAGCCAGTCCTGAAAATCCTGACTCTGGGGCGGGGTAGTATTGAACTCAGAACGACGTGGTGCGAGTTGTACAAAGCCGTTGGAAAGGATGGTCTGATTCTGAAGTATGATCGAAATCCTGCGGGGCTTTTTGTTCAGCGATTTGCTAACCGCATATACGATATGGTCGAGGGTAGCGGCCATTCTTTGAGCCTCACTGCCAAGCTCGGTAGGGTAGATGATTCTGAAGCCGGGGGTATTGATCTGTGCCCATTTTACACTAGGTGGATACTGCTCAGAGTTGAATATCTGTGCAAATACCATGTGTGAATTAAATATGTATATAGTTGATATAATTATACTGATATACAGTGATTTATGTGATTTAATTATCATTAAATATCTTTTGTGCTAAAAAAATTAGTTTAATTAATGATTTGGGTATGTTTTTATATTAATATATAGTTTAATTTTTAACATATAATTAACTGATTTTTAATTATTTATAATTTAAAAATTTTAAGTTTAGTCAGAATAAAAAATGAAAAATATGATTAAAAATACTGTTCATAGAGACATATAAACGTTTATTCAGGGAGTTTTGTTTTAAGGCATTTAAACTACACTAAGTTATTTCTATTTTTTTATAATGTACGATAAAAATTACTGCGTATGCGATATGGAAAAAATGTTTGTTGTAATAATCAATAACAATGGGGATGATTTATCAGGATGAATGGGATCTGTTTTTTGTTACTGATTTTCCTTCTTTTTACTGCTGAAAATTTAACCGTTTTTTGATCTCCCGGATGGGACTCTTACGAACATTATCTGATCTTAAGACTCATCGTGAATACTCTTCTTTTTTTATTGGAGCCTTGTATAGTTTTATGTTTGTTTGCTTGTTTCACAGATGAAATTTTTCAGGCTTATAACTAAGAGAAAGGGGGTACATTTCTCCATAGTTATTCTTTTATAATAGCTGCTTCTGTAAATCTGAGAACTGAAAACAAAAATGGTGCTTAGTGTAAAAAACTCATCCCCTACCCCGGGGGTATCAGACCTTCGTTTTTTTCTTTTTTCTGTTTTTTATATAAGGGTACATGAAAATTGTACTTAGTACAATGATGGCTCCGGCATAAAATCCGAGGGTCATTTGCTCCTTTTTTCCGAAGAAAATAAATGCCAGAATGATACCGTAAACCGGCTCCAGATTGGTAATAAGTGCTACTCTGAAGGCTGATAATTCTTTCATTACAGCAACGCCAGCAACGTATGCAAGGGATGTGCAGACGGTTCCAAGCAGTAGTAAATAGGTCAGGTCAGAAAAATTGAGGCTTACAGGAGCCTTCAGGCCTTTCGAAATTAATAAATAGACTGAAACCCATACCCATGCCCCAATGAGCTCATAGAAGCTTATAATAGGCGCAGGGCGATTTTGGATTTGCTTGGAATTTATAATCGAGAAAATACTTGCACATAATGCACTCAGTAAACCGCATATAATTCCAAATGTATATTGCGATTCGAAGGTGAAAATCATGTAGATTCCTGAGATAATCAGTACCCCGGTAACGACTTCCAGTCTGGAAATTTTCTGTTTTTTTAGCAGTGGTTCCAGTATGGCTGTAAATAATGTAAGCGAAGAAAGACTGACCAGGGCAACCGATACTGTAGACGATTTTATAGAATGAAAAAACAATATCCAGTGTAAAGCAACTATGGCACCGGTGAAGAATAATTTAAAAAATGTTTCTGATGAAACGCGAATTGAAATTTTTCTTATTCTGAAATAGGCATACAGACTGATAAATGCGATAAGTACACGGTACCAGACAAGGTAGGTGGCTTCAATAGAAATTAAGGCTCCCAGAATGCCTGTAAAACCCCAGATAAATACTGTGATGTGCAGAATGATCAGATTTCTGCTGACAGGTGAATTACTCTCAGGCATACTTATTTAGGGGCTTTAATCATCAGGTAAATGCCCAATACCCCAAATATCATATTGGGAATAAATACTGCAATCAGAGGGTGGAGACCTCCTTTCAGTGCAAACATATTGGCGAACTGTATGAACAGGATGTAGGCAAAACTCAGGAATATTCCCAGTCCCAATGGTAGTCCGATACCCCCGCGCACTTTTCTTGATGATAGTGAAACACCCATCAGAGTTAATACATAAGCAGATAATGGATAAATAAAACGTTTATACTTTTCGAGTTGAAGGTCGACCATAACACCTGTTCCTCTGATCTCCTCTTTATCAATACGTTCGTTAAGTTCCCGCATATTCATGGCCTGGTAGATATTGTCATAAATCTCAAAATCTTTTGGCCTCATATCCAGAACGGTATCCATTTTAAACCCGCTAACCATATTTTCCTTCAGTCCGTCAATTTTTCGGATAGAATAGTTTTCAATGATCCACCTGGTTTTAAGAGAGTCCCATGTTATTCTGTCGGCAACCAGTTTTTCTTTCAGATCATCTCCCGAGAATTTTTCAAGCTGGAATTTATAGCCTGTTTTAAGGGTATTATCGAAATTTTCGATATACACATAGCTGTTCTTATCGATCTGCATATGGGTATACATCTTGGTATTGTCTGATTTTGGATTGATATAAGTGTTTTCGAAATCTATTTTTAACTCGTTAGTTTCCGGTATAATGAACAGGTTAAAGATCAGTGTAACCAGAAAGATCACCGTTGATGAGATCAGATAAGGCCACAAAAAACGCTTGAAACTTACTCCGCTGCTCAGAATAGGCACGATCTCAGTCTGGTCGGCCATTTTAGCTGTAAAGAATATTACTGCTATGAAATTAATCAGTGGAGATAGAAAGTTCAGATAAAAAGGGATAAATCCGGCATAGTAGCTGAAGATAATCTCAGTAACCGGAGCCTGATGTCTCAGAAAATCATCCAGTTTTTCTGAAACGTCAAAGATCACGATGATCACGGTAAAAATGGCCAGGGTAAATGAGAAAGTACCCAGGTATTTCCTGATGATATACCAGTCGATGATCTTAATCATGCCTTATAAGCGCTGTGCTAATTGAACTACCATTTTATTTTTCCATTCACTGAATTCTCCGGAAATGATTTTCTCTCTTGCTTCATTAACCAGCCACAGGTAAAAATGAAGATTATGAAGGGTTGCAATCTGTGCTCCCAGAATTTCTTTTGAATGTGTCAGATGTCTAAGATAAGCCTTTGTATAGAATCTGTCGGCATAAAGATCACTGTCAGGTTCAATCGGACTGAAATCATCTTTCCATCTTTCATTTTTGATGTTGATAATGCCATTTTTGGTAAAAAGCATCCCATTTCTGGCATTTCTTGTTGGCATTACACAGTCAAACATATCAATACCCAGAGCAATGTTTTCCAGAATGTTTACCGGTGTTCCAACCCCCATCAGATAACGTGGTTTATCTTTCGGCAGAATGTCGCACACAATATCAGTCATTTCATACATCTCTTCAGCAGGTTCACCAACAGATAAACCTCCAATCGCATTTCCTTCTCTTTCAAATGAAGCGATTACTTCTGCCGATTGTTTTCTCAGATCCTTATATACTGAGCCCTGAACAATTGGGAAAAGGGTTTGTGAGTACCCGTATTTTGGTTCAGTACTGTCAAAACGATCGCAGCAGCGTTTCAACCAACGGTGGGTCATGTCTATTGACCTTCTGGCATAGTTATAATCGCAGGGGTAGGGTGTACATTCATCAAAGGCCATAATAATATCAGCGCCAATAATGCGCTGGGTATCCATTACAGATTCAGGAGTAAACAAGTGTTTGGATCCGTCAATATGGGATCTGAAAGTCACACCTTCTTCTTTAATCTTGCGGACCCCTGACAAAGAATACACCTGATAGCCACCACTGTCGGTTAGTAAAGGCTTATCCCAGCCATTGAATTTATGCAGTCCACCGGCTTTTTCAAGCGTGCTTAGCCCCGGTCTCAAATAAAGATGATAGGTATTACCAAGTATAATCTGAGCTTTGATATCATTGGCCAGCTCATGCTGATGTACAGCTTTAACTGAGCCGGCAGTTCCCACAGGCATAAAAATGGGAGTTTTAATTACCCCATGGTCTGTAGTAATTTCGCCTGCACGTGCTTTAGATAATTTATCTGAAGCTTCTAGTTTAAATTTCATTCAATCTTTTTAGCAGCCGCAAAAATAGTAAAATATAAACGGCTGATGTCCTGAGCTTAAATTAAGCATAGTTTATTTCAGATAATTTTATAAACAATGCCGAATGTGAAAGAAAAATCAGAAATTTACGCACATTTAAATTCTAATATAACGCGTGGATTACTTCTATATTTCGATTGCAGTTGTTTTCATTATTTTTTTCTTACTGCAACTTTATTACATCCTTATAGTTCACCGTAAACTCGCAACATTCAACATCCCTGATTCGGATAAACTCTCAAATGAACCTGTTTCAGTAATTATCTGTGCCAGAAATGAAATTGACAATCTCAGGCTTAATCTTGGGTCAATTCTGGAACAGGACTATCCTGATTTTGAGGTGGTTGTAGTGAACGATTGCTCTAATGATGGTTCAGACTGGTATTTACGTGATCTCAGCGCTCAATATAAAAGATTGAAAGTGGTCACCATCGAAGATCATCCCCGTTTTAAGCATGGTAAAAAATTCGCAGTAACACTGGGTATTAAAGCTGCTAAAAATGAGAATCTGCTTTTTACTGATGCCGACTGTAAACCGGCTTCCGACCAATGGATTAAGATTATGCAGAGTAATTTCAGTGAGCAGACTGAGATTGTTCTGGGTTATTCACCTTATGAGTTTAAAGCCGGTATACTGAATCGTCTTATTCGTTTCGAAACTTTTATAACAGCTTTAAATTACTTTGCATATGCTATATCCGGTGATCCGTATATGGGGGTTGGCCGAAATATAGGATATAAGAAATCGCTTTTTTTCAGAGGTAAAGGTTTTGCTTCGCATATGCATATTTTGTCGGGTGATGATGATCTTTTTGTGAACCAGAATGCCACTAAGACTAATACGAGAATCGAAATTCACCCTGATGCTCATGTATGGTCAGAACCTAAAACGTCACTTTCTGCTTTTTTCTCTCAGAAATTAAGGCATCAGGGTGCAGGTAAGGCCTATAAAAATCATCATAAAATAATGCTGGGTTCACAAATTATTTCAGCCATTTTATTTTATTTGTTTTTAGGGATTTTACTTGCTATAAAGGCCGATTGGTGGCTGATCGTATCGGTTTATAGCCTTCGTTTAATAGCTCAGATATTGGTCTACATGCCGGCACTTAAGAAATTAAAGTATATTGATCTCATCTGGTTCTTACCTCTATTTGATATCATTTATTACATTTACATAATGCTATTGAGCTTTATCACTCTTTTCAGGAAAAAAGTCGAATGGAAGTAAATCCTAATTTTTCGGCTAATGCCAGAAATGATTTTAATCTTGTCACCAAAGCAAAAAATGGAGATCAGAAGGCGTATGCTGAATTAATGCAGCGCTACAAGGATTCTATCTATTTCATGGCATTGAAAATGGTCAATAATAAAGACGATGCCATGGATCTTACCGTAGAGACCTTTGGCAAAGCGTTTGAGAATCTGGAGAAATACAGACCTGATTTTGCATTCAGTACCTGGTTGTTCAGAATAGCGACGAATAATTGTATCGATTTTATTCGTAAAAAGCGTATTAATCTGGTTTCTATTCAAAAACTCTCAGAGGAAGATGGCGAAGAAAGACATTTACAGGTAAGGGCAGATGTTTTGAATCCTGAAGAAACATCAATAAAAAAGCAGGAAAGTGAGAAACTCAAGAATATTGTAGAGCAATTGCCATCCAGATACAGAACCCTGATCATTTTAAGATATTATGATGAGTTGTCTTATGATGAAATTTCTCAACAGCTTGATATACCGCTTGGAACAGTTAAAGCACAGCTATTCAGGGCGAGAGACCTGATGGCGAATATTATGAACCGTAAAAAGAACAACCTGAGAAGTGACTTCTGATATCATATTGCATTATTTCCCGGATCTGAGCGATCATCAGAAGGAACAGTTCGCTGCTCTTGATGATTTATACAGATTCTGGAACTCAAGAATCAATCTTATATCAAGGAAGGATATTGATATGCTTTATTTGCATCATATTCTTCATTCACTGGCTATTGCCAAGGTAATTTCATTCTTGCCGGGCGAAAAAGTTCTGGATGTCGGCACCGGTGGCGGTTTTCCGGGTATTCCACTCGCTATCATGTTTCCTGAAACTGATTTTCATCTTGTAGACTCCATCGGAAAAAAGATTAAAGTAGTTCAGGAGGTTGCTTCAGGCTGCGGATTGAAAAATGTGCGTGCAAGCCATGCCAGAGCAGAACAGATAGATGAAAAATTTCATTTTGTGGTTTCCAGGGCTGTAACCCGACTTTCAGAGTTCTATCCCTGGGTAAAAGGAAAGTTTGAAAAGAAATCAATGAACACCATTCAAAATGGTATATTGTATCTGAAGGGCGGAGATCTGGATGAGGAAATTAAAGAATCCGGACTAAAAGCCGAGCTGATTCCGCTTTCACAATATTTTGAAGAAGAGTATTTCGATACAAAATATGTAGTTTATATCCCTCAATTTTGATATTGAGTTTTGTTGCGCGGCATCCCCAATGCTGTTGATTATTATAAAGCTGTCAGGGTTTATTAATTTATCAATCATTATTAAGGATGTCATTGTTTCATCAAATCGCCCTTTCCTGTCTTCCGGGTATCGGTTCAGTACTTGCACGAAGTCTTTTGAGTTATTGCGGAAGTGCCGAAGAAGTATTTAAGTCTAAAAGCAAACTACTTGCTAAAATTCCGGGAATAGGTCCTAAAACTCTTGATCAGATATTAAATCACTCCGTTTTCAGCCTTGCTGAGAATGAGCTTAAATTCATTGAGAAGTTTAAAATAAGTCCATTGTTTATTAGCTCTGAGCAATATCCCAGAAGATTAAGAAATTGTCCGGATGCACCGGTCATGCTGTATTTTAAGGGTAGGGCAGATCTGAATGTCTCAAAACTGATCAGTATCGTAGGAACAAGGAATGCGAGTGATTACGGACGGGAGATCTGCAGAAATCTGATCGCAGACCTTAAAGAATATAATCCTTTGATTGTTAGCGGTCTGGCATATGGTATAGATAGTGCGGCTCACAGGGAAGCATTAAAAAATACGATCCCGACTGTTGGAGTTCTGGCACATGGCCTGGATCGTATTTATCCGGCTCAGCACAGGAATATGGCTGAAAAGATGCTTGAATGCGGTGGTTTGATCACTGAATTCATGTCGGGCACTATTCCCGACCGTGAGAATTTTCCTAAACGTAACCGGATCATTGCCGGACTGAGTGATTTAACTATTGTGGTGGAGGCTAATATTAAAGGCGGGGCATTGATTACTGCTGAGCTCGCAAATACGTATAACAGGGATGTATTTGCTTTCCCGGGAAGGATAAATGATGAAAGCAGCAGAGGGTGCAATCATCTGATCAAAACAAACCGGGCACACCTGGTTACCGGTATGGCTGATCTCGAATATATCATGGGCTGGAGCAGAGAAGCAGCGAGACCTTTACAGCAACAGCTTAGTCTGCCTGTTAACCTGAACGAAGAAGAACGCAAAATAGCAGATATTATTCAGGCACATGGAGAAATAGCTGTAGATGAACTTGCTATGCTGAGTTCGCTTCAGCAAAGCCGGCTGGCAGTAAATATTTTGGGGATGGAAATGAAGGGGATTGTTATTTCACTGCCCGGAAAGGTATATAAGCTTGCCTGAAAGGATGAATCAGATCAGGATTCAGTATTCTTTGGATAATCAAAAAATATCAATTCACCTGTACCGCTGCTAAGCATTTTCCATGAGTCAAATGGGAAACGGATAAGTGCCATTCCACAGGTAGGGATGTTATGGATTGAAGTGTCACAAAATAAATTTACCAGGCATGTCAGTCCCGGGTTATGCCCGATTAAGGCAATAAACTCAGATTGATCATCAAGTTCATTGATGATTTCAAGAAGAGTAAAGGGAAGTGCATCGTAGATTTCCGGCTCCTGGATGATATCTGAGCTATTGATTCCGAACTCTTTAGCAAAATACTCTGCCGTAGTGATAGCTCTTAATGCCGGACTGCTTACGATTTGCTGAGGGATTAAATTCTTATTGACCAGCCTTTTCGCCATCTCAGGCGCGTTTTGATGCCCCCTGCTGTTTAAAGGGCGCTTAAAATCCCTGAGGTTTAGATCTCCCCAATCTGATTTTGCATGACGGATTAATAATAAGTGCTTAGCCATTTATTTTAGTGATAATATCATCCAGATTAATTTTGTTCATACAGTTGAAATGTCCTTTAGGGCAGGTCTCATGACCGATTTTGGAACATGGCCGACAGTTTAAACCGTTCACCTGAAATATATATGACTCATCTGTTTTATAAGGATACATACCGAATTCAGGTACAGTATTTCCCCATATTGAATATACAGGTTTATTAAATGCTGCTGCAATATGCATCAAACCTGTGTCATGACTGATTACCTTTTCAGACATCTTAACCAGAAATGCACTCTGATCAAGCTTGAATTTACCACAGGCATTAAATACCTGACTTCCGGCAGCATTGGCAATTCGTTCTCCGCGCTCTGCATCTTCCGGCCCGCCGAGTAATACTACCGGAAAGCTTATTTTACTGCAAAGCTCTGTTAGTTTTTCTTCAGGAAGACGCTTGGTACCATGTTGAGCACCAATTACCATTGCAATGTACCGCTGATGCGATGCAGGAAGCATATCCTTTAATTCATACTCTTTTTGCAGAAAATAATCGAGCCCCTGATTATCGTTTTTAACCCCCAGAAATTCTACTGTTTTGAGGTAACGGTCGACAATGTGAACAGGAGGGAGGACATTCTTTTTTAAATTAACAAGCAGCCATTTTTGCCAGTTGAGCTTGTCAAATGAAGAGGATCTGATACCCAGTTTGGTTTTTATCACTAAGGTTCTCAGATTATGATGAAGATCGATCACATAATCAAAATTCTCAGGCTTCAATTCATTGATGCAATCTGAGAGCGACTTGTCAAAAATATGAAGCTTATCAATATATGGATTAGCAGCAAGAACCGGTTCAAAGGCTTTTTTGGTAAGATAATGCAGTTCAATACCCTCTAATTGTGTTTTTAAACACCTCACTACCGGGCTTGTCAGAACAATATCTCCGATTGAGCTGAACCTGATTACGAGTATTTTGAGTTTATCGTTTTTCAAATCAATTGCTGTTTTTCTGTTTTACGAAAAATTCAAGAATCTGCTCAAGATTCATGGCATTAAGGCAGCTTTCTTTGCTTAATCCCCCTTTTCTGGCCATTAAAATGCCATATTTCATGTCGTAAAAGCCTTCATTACGATGAGCATCCGGATTGATGGAGAGCATAACACCCTTTGAAACAGCATATTGATGCCATCTCCAGTCGAGATCAAGACGCAGAGGGTTGGCATTTATTTCAATGATTACACCATTTGCTGCACAGGCATCAATAACTTTTTTATGATCTATGGGATAGCCGCTTCTGCTCAGGAGCAAGCGGCCGGTAGGATGACCTAAAATGCTTGTATATGGATTTTCTATTGCTTTTATCAATCGCTCAGTAGCCTTTTCTTCATTCATATTTAAAATAGAATGTATTGAAGCTACCACAAAATCAAAGCTTGCAAGTACCTCGTCTGAATAATCCAGTGAACCGTCATAGAGGATATCAGATTCAATGCCTTTTAATATGCGGAAAGGGAAAAGTTTTTTATTCAGCTCATCAATCTCTCTATGCTGGGCAGCAACACGCAACTCATTTAATCCATTAGCATAAAAAGCTGATTTTGAATGGTCGCAGATACCCAGATACTCAAGTTTGAGCTCATTTTTGCAAAAAACAGCCATTTCTTCCAGAGTATGGATTCCGTCGCTCCAGGTACTGTGATTATGCAGACTGCCTTTGAGGTCTTCATATTTGATGAGTTCAGGCAGAGATTTTGCTTTTGACAGCTCAATTTCATTATTTCCTTCCCTTAATTCAGGTTCGATAAATGACATTCCGGCCAGTTCATAAATCTCTTTCTCTGTTTTACCCTTAAGATTAACATCTTTTAATAATGCTAATAAGCCGGCAGCATGTTCATCGTTTCCTGTTCTGATGATGAGTTCAGAGCCAAGATCTTCACGGGAACAAAAGCTAAGCCGGATAATTATCCCGGATTCAGACCGGCATTGAACGGTGTTTTTACTTGTTTCTGAATGATTTAGTCCCAGTTTTTTCAGAATTGAAACTATTTCGGATGGAATTTCAGCAGCAATCAGCAGATCAATACTGTCAATAATTTCACATCTTCTTCTGAACTGTCCGGTAAGAAAGCATAAGTCTGTTTTAATTTCAGATTTCAGGATATCAAGCAGATTCACTGCGAAATCTTCAACCCGGGCGTACAGAAAACGTCCATTGCTGGCTATACTGAACTCTATATTCTTTTTGATTTCTTCCTGTGTTTTGAGCCCGAAGCCCTTCGCTTCGATAAGCCTGTTTTCATTACAGGCATAATAAAGCTCTCCAACCGAATCTATTCCCAGTTCTTTCCAGATAATCAGTAGTTTTTTAGGGCCAAGGCCTTTAATCTGCATCATTTCAACGATACCGGCAGGGGTTTGGCTTAGCAAATCATTAAGTTCCTGCAGATTTCCGGTATTGATCAGTTCAAATACTTTGGAGGCAATACTTTTACCCAGACCATCAATGGCATCCAGCTCTGTCAGGCTCTTATCTGTTATGGAGTAGGGGAGTTTATCAATTTTGAAAGCCGCATTTGCCACAGACTTAACCTTAAATGGATTCCCATTGTGAAGTTCCATTAACTGACTAAGCAATCTTAAAGTCCGGGCTATCGTTTTATTTTCCATTCCCTCAAAAATAAACAACCCTTCCCTGAAAAGGGAAAGGTTGTTTGGTTTAATTTTTAAATGCTTTACTTAACTGTAATGTTATAGGGCATACGGGTCTGAACTCCGCTCAGGTTTAAAGCAGACTTTAACTGTTCATAATAGAGGTAGCTTTCTCCCAGCTCACGTTTTACAAAATAAGTTTTTACTTTGTCGGCAGAATGATCAAACAATGACTTCAGCGGATCAACCTGTGCCGGATAACTTACGATTTTATAGTCCTTGATATTGGCTTTTCTGGCAGCAGATGCGATGGCATCATCAATATTTCCCAGTTTATCAACGAGTCCGTTTTCTAATGCCTCCTTTCCGCTCCATACCCGACCCTGTCCGATACTATCGATATAGGCCTGTGATTTTTTACGGCCATCAGCTACTTTTTTTGTGAATGTAGCATAGGTTTTGTTCACCTCGTTCTGGTAGATCATTTTCTCAGCATCAGTCAGAGGACGGGTTACTGAACCTAAATCAGCAAATTGCGATGTTTTTACACCATCGAAAGTAATTCCAAGTTTGTTATTGAAGAATTTCTTCATGTTTGGAATGATGCCGAATACCCCAATCGAGCCGGTTATTGTATTGGGTTGTGCAAAGATCGAATCGGCAGCACATGAAATATAATATCCGCCTGATGCCGCCAGATCTCCCATTGAGACAATTACAGGTTTAGATTTCTTTGCCAGTACAGTTTCTCTCCAGATTACATCAGAAGCTAATGCACTCCCTCCCGGAGAGTTTACTCTCAGAACAATTGCTTTAACTTTATCATCAGTACGGGCTTTCCTGATCGCTCTTGAAATACGTTCAGATCCAATCGTTTCGTCATTACCTTCACCGCTGATGATCTCTCCGCTGGCATAGATCACTGCAATTCTGTTTTTAGACGGCTCTTCTCCTTCGTCTGATCCCGGAGAGTATTCTTCAATACTTACAGATTTAAGGTCTTTCTTTTTATCAATTTTAAGCAGCGACTTAAGCTCATCCAGTACTTCATCTTTGTATTTAAGTCCGTCAACCATTTTATAAATCGCTGCATCTTTCGGAGAGCGGATCTTTGCACTGTCAGCTATAGAGAACAAGAGGTTTTTAGGAATTTTTCTGCTTTTTGATACCTCTGATATGAAATGATCATACATAGATCCCAGAAAAGAAGTAACCTGCAATCTGTTAGCCTCACTCATCTTATCCAGAATGAAAGGCTCTACTGCACTTTTATAGGTGCCAACTTTGATGATCTGAGCCTCGATTTCCAGTTTATCCAATGCTCCTTTAACGAACATGATTTCAGAGTTTAAACCTCTGAAATCAACCATGCCTTCAGGATTCAGATAGATCTTATCAGCGGCTGTTGCAAGGTAATAGGCACCCTGAGAATAAACTTCACTGTAAGCAAGGATAAATTTTCCGCTTTTTTTAAAATCAAGCAATGCATTGCGTATCTCTTCTATGCTTGCAAAGCCGGCAGAAACAGAAGATGCATCGAGATAAATACCCTTGATATGATCATCAGATTTAGCATCTTCAATTCCCTTCAGTATTTCATTAAGGCCTAAAGTCTTTTTGTTTTCAAAACCCATAAAACTTAGCTCAGAAAACGGATTTTTGTCTGTTCTTTCTTTAATTGGATAATCCAGACTTATATGCATGATGCTGTTGGATGCCGGACTAACTTTTCCATCATTGGCTGCAGTTGAAACCATTGCTGTTACGACAAGGATCAACAGTATAAAGACAACAATAAATGATAAAATAAAGCCCAGCATTGAGGCAAAAACAAATTTGAAAAATTCTTTCATATAAAGGTTAAATGCTTTAACTATGCAAGTATACAAATTTACAGAGTCAGTATTTGGCTATTTGTTACACCATCTCTAAAATTACATGCACACCACATTTTTATTATTGGGCAGCAATATGGGCGACAGCAAACAATACATTGCTGATGCCATTTATATGATCGGAGAGAAGATTGGAAAAGTTGAAAAACAATCATCTTTATATCAAACAGCATCATGGGGAAAAAGTGATCAGCCCGATTTTATTAATCAGGCTATTGAACTGAGAACAGAATTAAATCCGGAAAGCCTTTTAAAAAGTATACTTGAAATAGAAAAGCTGCTTGGACGTCAAAGGAGTGAAAAATGGGGTTCCAGAACCATTGATATTGATATTCTGCTTTATGAGGATCAGATTATTGATGATCCTGATCTTAAGATTCCTCATCCCTTCCTTCCTGAACGGCGTTTTGCACTTATGCCTTTACATGAAATAGCACCTGATTTCATTCATTCAGCCTCGGGAAAAACAATTGAGCAATTACTGCTTGAATTGACTGATGAATTATTTGTAAAAAAGTTATCTTAGTAAAGTTTATTGA
This sequence comes from Daejeonella sp. H1SJ63, assembly GCF_029360775.1. Classification (GTDB taxonomy): domain Bacteria; phylum Bacteroidota; class Bacteroidia; order Sphingobacteriales; family Sphingobacteriaceae; genus Daejeonella. The sequence continues at coordinate 67,859 of NZ_JARKMZ010000013.1, forward strand.
AAAATATGTCTGAAGAATCAAATAACAGAAGTGCATTTACTATTGATTTGTCCTATTTGATGGATGTTGCAAGTGGTAGTAATGAATTCATGATTGAGATGATTGAGCTGTTTCTGGCTCAGACACCATCATATTTTGAACAACTGCAACAACATATCCAGAATGAAAATTGGTCGGGTGCTGCAGATATCGCTCACAAGATAAAGCCTACTCTGGCATTCATGGGTGTTGAATCGGCGCGTAATAATATGGCTGAAATAGAGCAGAATGCACGTAATCTGGTTAATCTGGATACAATTCCCGAAGCATTTAATTTGCTTAATGATCTGAGCAAAGAGCTTTTTGTTAAACTGGAGGAAGTAAAGAAGGAACTGGAAGAGGCTGGTGGTTAACGAGTCTTAATTAAGGGATTATATCAGAGCTTTTTAAGCGCTGATACTACTGAATTTTAGCATCTGCTGCTAATGCACCTTTTCAAAAAAAGGCGAATCCATTTAAGATTGATCTTGTCGTATTGCCCTGAATTGAATAAATGACAGGGTCACATACAATGCAATAATAATCGGAACAGCCGAAAACTTAATTGTAAGAAGCAGAATCACTGAGCAAATAATCAAAATATAACGCAGAATATTTTCTTTTATGCTTAAGTTTTTAAACTTCAGAGAAATAAGAGGTAGTTCTGCAACAAGTAAAAAGCTCATTACTATACTGAAAATCAACAAAATATAAGGATTGTTGATGTAATTCAGTATCAGTGAATTACCTTCTGTCAATATGAGTGGCAGAGAACCGATCAGCATTGCATTGGCAGGAGTCGGTAATCCTATAAAATGTTCAGCCTGACGGGTATCAATATTAAATTTAGCCAGTCTTAAGCCCGAAAATACAGCGATCAGGAAAGCCGAATAAGGAAGCCAGGCACTGATTGCACCAGTTTGGGGAGAAAGCAGAAATAGCTGATAAACAATTACAGACGGCAATACTCCAAAACTGACCATATCGGCAAGCGAGTCGAGCTCTTTTCCGATATCAGAATAGGCTTTTAATAATCTGGCAATCATTCCGTCAAAGAAATCAAATACCGCAGCAATGAGAATTGCATAGCTGGCATATTGAAGTTCACCATTGAATGCAAAAACAATACCCAAACAGCCACTAAACAGGTTAAGACATGTAATAGCGTTTGGAATATGCTTTTTCATCAGAATAGTTTTACCTGTTCAGAATTAATCTTTCCTTATGCAAATCAGGAATTCATTGAAATCAGGAATTCCTCATTGGTTTTGGTTCCTTTCATTTGTGATTGCAGGAACTCCATAGATTCCTGAGAATTCATATCTGCAAGGTGATTTCTTAATATCCAAACCCTTTGAAGCGTATCCTTATCCAGTAACAGATCATCGCGGCGTGTACTTGAAGCGGTAAGATCAATTGCCGGGAATATACGCTTGTTCGACAGTTTTCTGTCTAACTGAAGTTCCATATTACCTGTACCTTTAAATTCTTCAAAGATCACCTCGTCCATTTTAGATCCTGTTTCTGTTAATGCTGTTGCAAGAATAGTCAGGGAACCACCGTCTTCAATATTTCTTGCTGCACCAAAGAAACGCTTAGGTTTATGAAGTGCATTAGCATCCACACCGCCTGAAAGTATCTTTCCTGAAGCAGGGGCAACGGTATTATAAGCACGTGCTAAACGTGTAATCGAATCAAGAAGAATAACTACATCATGACCGCACTCAACCATACGTTTTGCTTTTTCAAGAACGATATTGGCAATTTTTACGTGACGTTCTGCAGGCTCGTCGAAAGTTGACGAAACAACCTCAGCACGTACGCTTCTTGCCATATCTGTTACTTCTTCAGGGCGCTCGTCAATCAGTAATATGATCAGATAAACTTCAGGGTGGTTTTTAGCAATCGCATTGGCCACATCCTTCAGTAACATCGTTTTACCGGTTTTAGGCTGAGCAACGATCAAACCACGCTGACCTTTTCCTATTGGTGTAAACAAGTCGATGATGCGGGTAGAGTGGTTGCTTGTATCTACAAAGAGGTTTAATTTCTCAGTAGGGAAGAGCGGCGTCAGATAGTCGAAAGGTACTCTGTCGCGAACTTCAGCCGGAATCCGGCTATTAATAGCTTCAACACGTACTAAAGGGAAATACTTTTCGCCCTCTTTAGGCGGACGAATACTGCCTCTGACAGTATCTCCGGTCTTTAATCCGAATAATTTGATCTGCGACTGTGAAACGTAAATATCATCAGGGGAAGAAAGGTAGTTATAGTCTGATGATCTTAAAAAACCATATCCGTCAGGCATGATCTCCAAAATACCTTCATTTACAATAACATTGTCAAAATCCAGATTAATTGCCGGTGCTTCTGCTGTTCTCTGATTAGGATGACGGCGTTCAAACTTTCTTTGCTCTCCCTGTTCCTGAGGTTTAGCCTCTTTGCTTACAGGCACTGCTTCTGCGGTAATATCAGGTTGCACAGCTTCTGAAACAGCTTCTATAACAGGTGCATCTTCGTCTTCAGGAAAATCGAAAGTGCGTGTATTGTCTAAATGAACCTCTTTGTGTTGTTTATTATCATTTCCTGTTTTGGTACTGCGCAGACGCTTACGCGGCTTTGAACTTTCGGCAGCGGCAACCTGTGCGGGATCGCTATTTTCTTCAGCAGAAGTTTCAGGAAGGGAAGCACGTTCAATGATTTTGGCTATCAGATCCTGTTTGCGTAATGTATCAGTTTCTTCTACACCAAGGGTTTGAGCAATTTCACGTAGCTCAGAAACGAGCTTATCGTTCAATTTATTACTGTCCAACATTAAATATTGTTTATGTTATTTGGGATTTTTGTTCAAAAAATTTATCCTGGAGCGCGACAACACAAGAATTTTACAATCGGAATTGTATTGAATGAATTATTGTGATTTCCTGAATTCAGGAATAAATTGAGATTATGACACAATTCTATACAATAAATTGATATAAACAAAATTTTAATTATTTTTTTAATTCAGTAAACTCATCTTTATTTATTTTCGCCCATAATTTCTAAGATAATGAACAGAGCAGAGCTTATTGAACAGATCAAAATCAAGAGATCATTCCTTTGTGTTGGACTTGATACTGATATCAACTTAATTCCTGAGTTTTTACTGGATAATGAAGATCCTGTACTGGAGTTCAATAAACAAATCATTGATGCTACCCATGATCTTTGTGTGGCTTATAAACCCAATAGTGCATTTTATGAAAGCAGAGGCCTTGCCGGATGGAAAAGCCTTATCAATACCTCATCTTATATTCCGAAAACCTGTCTGGGTATCATTGATGCCAAACGGGGAGATATCGGGAATACCTCATCTATGTATGCGAAGGCCTTTTTTGATGAGGCCTCTTCCGGAATGAGCTTTGATGCCATTACCATTGCGCCTTATATGGGCAGCGATTCAGTAAAACCCTTTCTTGCTTTTGAGGATAAATGGGTAATTCTTCTCGCTTTGACGTCAAATCAGGGGGGTAAGGATTTTCAGTTTATTGAAACCGGAAAGGGCCGTTTATTCGAACAGGTGATCGAAACAGCAAATACCTGGGCAGGAAACGACCGAATGATGTATGTTGTGGGAGCTACCCGTGCAGAAGAGTTTATCAGCATCCGTAAGCATGCTCCTGATCATTTTTTGCTGGTTCCGGGAGTTGGTGCACAGGGGGGAAGTCTTCAGGAAGTATGCAAATATGGGCTTTCAAAAAGCTGCGGACTCTTAGTCAATTCTTCCAGATCAATTATTTATGCTTCATCAGGAAGAGATTTCGCCGACAGGGCAAGGGAGGAAGCTAAAAAACTTCAGCTTGAAATGTCAGAACTTTTAAATGGCATAGGGCTTTAATACATCTGTTAATTCCGTTAAATACTCTTTTTATACCGTTTAATGGAAATGTTTTCACTGCCGGGGATACCTCAGTAGTTTAAAACATGTCTTATCCTGAAGAACTGCTGCATTGTATCTGGAAATTCCGATTGTTTGATCAGGAAGATCTCAGATGCCGCAATGGAGAAAAACTTCAGATTATCAGATCCGGACAGCATAATCATGATGCCGGTCCTGATTTTGAAAGTGCAAAGATCAGAATTGATGATACGCTTTGGGCAGGAAATGTTGAAATTCATGTCCGGTCTTCAGATTGGGAGCGGCATCAGCATCATCATGATCCTGCTTATGACAATGTAATTCTGCATGTTGTTGCAGAATACGACCAGCCGGTATACAGAACTGACGGGACTGAAATACCGGTTCTGGAGATCTTCAATCGTATCCCTGCGCATATTTTCTCTAACTATCAGGCTTTGATGGCAGGAATGAGCTGGATACCCTGCGGAAATAAGTTTAATGCAAACAATCCTGTATTAATTAAGAACTGGCTTTCTCGTCTGCTAATTGAAAGGATGGAAGACCGGTCCCGGCAAATTGGAACGCTACTGGACGAGTTTAGAGGCAGCTGGGATGATGCATTTTATATATCCATTGCCAGAAATTTCGGCTTTAAAATCAATGCCGTTCCTTTCGAGATGCTCGCACGTTCCTTACCAAGGCAGTTGTTTGGTAAATACAAAAACAATATTTTTCAGATCGAGGCATTGGTGTTTGGTCAGGCCGGATTTTTAACAGATAAGCACCGGGATGATTATCCTTCAAAACTCAGAGCCGAATACGCGTTTTTAAGAAGAAAGCATTCACTTCATTCGGTCGACAGGTATTTATGGAAATTTATGCGTTTAAGACCCGGGAATTTCCCAACGGTCAGACTTGCCCAGTTTGCAGCCCTGATGTCGGGTACTCCTCATATGTTTTCTCAGATTGTAAATGAAGCTGATCTGAGTAAGATTGAAGGCCTTTTCAGAGATTTACAGCTTAATAAATACTGGAAAGATCATTGTCATTTTGAAGAAAGCAGCAGAAAGAAATCGGCAGGTTTGGGGAATGATTCGGTATCAAATCTTCTGATCAATACTGTAGCCGTGTTTTTATTCGTTTATGGTATTAAAACGGGCAGTTCTGTTCATACAGACCGGGGACTTGGCATACTGGAAAATATGAAGCCGGAAAACAACAGAATCATCCGCCGATTTATACAAAGTGGCTTTGAACCTGAGAGTGCATTAGATACTCAGGCTTTGCTTCAACTAAAAAAATACTATTGTGATGAAAAGAAATGTTTATCTTGTGGTATTGGAATCCAATTATTGAATCAATAAGATGTTGCAAAATATAATTACGTTTTTTGAAAAACGTTCCTTTGGAGTTTGTACCTATCTGGGTGAACGATTTAATATATCAATTTCAAAGATCAGACTGTTTTTTATTTACTCCTCATTTCTGGCAGTTGGTTTTCCGCTGATCTTTTATGTGTTTGCGGGAATTGTTCTTGATGTGAGGCATTACGTTAAGCGCATTCGTGCCAGTGTATGGGACTTCTGAAAGCAGGACACCCTGTTAAGGCTGCCCTGCTTTATTCTTTATTGAAATTTAATATTTCCTCTTAATTCACCTGAACCGACAGTTGAACTGTGGATGTTCACATACCATTTTCCGGCTAATAATTGTGCTTCCTGTGCATCTGTTAATGCTACCGACGTTCCGTTCAATGTGCCGCTACTGCCTGTTGAAAATCCTGTAATTGCCAGGGCAACACCCGAGCTGACAGTATCACTTCCGGTATCAGATCCATGGAAATGCATGTTCGTGGTTGTGGCAGCAGTATTCCCAAGCTGCCATGTGATTTTGTAGCTGATCATTTTCATAGTCGGATCGTAGGAAATCTCAGCGGTTCCGGTGCCGGTAGTATTCACTGCCGGTACTTCCTGAGCACCGCTTAACTGGATTGTGGCCTTTTTGATCAGGCTAAGCGGTTCTTCCGTTTTATCTTTCTTGCAGCCCGACATTGTAAAGGAAGTCAGGAGGATGATAGCCATTGTTTGGGCAATTCTGATTTGCAGAGACTTTTTCATAATTTTTCAATTAATTTAAAGTACCTACGAAGCAGATTCAACTTTGGTTGTTTCAGCAGGAAAATAATTCTGATTGATTTAAGTTCAGGACAGGATCTTCGCAATCTCAAAAAAACCTTTTTCGAAGGCTTTATCGGCCGGAGTCTTTCCATCGTCCATCGTTGCGTTTACATCAGCTCCGGCTTCTAATAATACGATCAGGAGCTCAATATTGCCATTATGTGCAGCTGAATGGAGCGGGGTAGCCCCTGATTGCTGACTTACATTAATATCGGCCCCTGCCTCAAGAAGCATTTTGGCCAGCATGGTATAATCAGAAGCAACTGCAGAATGTAAAGGGTAAACATGAAACCCATTTTGCGAAGGTATGTTTGGATTGGCACCATTCAAGAGCAGATATCGGGTAACATCCTCGTTTCCGAAATAGGCTGACAGACTGAGTGCAGTAAAACCATCGTCAGAAAAGGTATTGATCAGATCAGGATCCTTTTCAAGGATTTCAGTTACGAAATCAGATTTTCCAAGGGCTGCAGCTTCAAAAATGTTGATTTCAGAGACATGATTAAGGATTATTTCAGAAATCTCAGGTTTTTTGTAATAACAACTGAGCATTAAAGGCGAGATATTATGGCTTGTTTTTTCTGTTGCCAGAGAAGGACTCTTAAGTAATAATGTTCTTAGATCAGCACTATTGCCGTTTTGTATTAATTCTTCAAGTAAAGCCTGGCTCATCTTCTGAATTATTGGTCAACAAATCAATATAATCAATAATACAAAAAATAAATAAAAAATCCCATTCCGGATCAGGGAATGGGACCAATCTAAACTAAAAACTATACTCCTAACTTCAGGTTAAAAAGCTAAAACATATTTTGTGTATGGAATTGTATGACAAATAATTTATTAAAAGGTTTAATGTGGCAATAATTTAAAATGTGGGATATATAGACTATCTCCATATTCTATATAACATTATATTTGTCATTAATTAGCTAGATATCGATGCCCTTAAGAGGAAACCAATTCAGGAATGCCAATTCTTTTCGTGAAGAACCCAAGTCGAAACCTTCTTCAAAACAGCGTATTCCGGGTGAACCTGCAGAGATAATGCCCAAATTCAAGCTGAACGATGATCGTGCGATCAAAATTATCGGCTTGTTTTTGCTTATTGTTTCTCTGTATTTCATGGTTGCATTTACATCTTATCTTTTTACCTGGCAGGATGATCAGAGTTATGTGCTTGATGCAAACGGGGGCTGGAGCAATCTCTGGAAAACACAGGAAGAATTGGTTGCACTTGGACTGAACCGTCCGGTAGTTGAAAACTGGCTGGGTAAATTCGGAGCCCTATTGTCGCATCAGTTCATTTATGAGTGGTTTGGAATAGCCTCTTTTGTATTTATTGCTGTTTTCTTCATTCTGGGATACCGGATGCTCTTTAAAGTAAAGGTCTTTTCAATATCAAAAACACTTGCATATTCTTTTTTTCTGCTGATTTTCACTTCTGTTAGTCTGGCTTTTTTTCATGCATTTATCAGTGATATCCCGCATTACCTGGAAGGCGAATTTGGCTTCTGGACCAACAGATTACTGCAGGCGCAGATAGGAAACGCCGGAACAGCCGGTTTACTGGCATTTGCCGGACTTACTGTGCTTATCATAGCTTATAACATTGATTTTAGGCTTCCTGAACGGAAAGCTGAACCTAAATATGTAGTTCCGGATATTTCTGATACACAGGAGCTGGAAGAGGAGATTATTTATGATCCGGTAGAATTCAATTTGCCGAATAAACCGGGGCAGGAGCCTGTTCAGAATAAACTGAACCAGAATCTGCCTGTTATTGAAACTGAAGAGCCTGTTCAGACGCCTGAAGAAGATGATCATAAACCGGTGGTTCTGAGTCCGGCTAAAAATGTGCCCTTAGAGACCTCTCAGGCGGTTAGTAATGAGTTAAAGGAATCTCCTCCGTTAACTGTTGAAAAAACTGAGGAGGAAAAAAAATCATCAGAACTGGTAGAGCAGTTCGGGATGTACGATCCTACACTTGATCTTTCAAGCTATAAATATCCCCCTTTAGATCTTTTGGAGAACTACGGTACCAATAAAATCGCAGTTAATGCCGAAGAGCTGGAGGCTAATAAGAATAAGATCGTTGAAACCCTGAACCACTATAATATTGAAATCGATAAGATCAAGGCAACTATTGGTCCGACGGTTACATTATATGAAATTATCCCGGCTCCGGGAGTACGTATTTCCAAGATAAAAAACCTTGAAGATGATATTGCATTAAGTCTTGCAGCACTTGGTATCCGTATCATTGCTCCGATGCCGGGTAAAGGAACAATTGGTATTGAAGTTCCAAATCAGCATCCTGAAATGGTTTCAATGCGTTCGGTACTGGCAACAGAGAAGTTCCAGAATACCACCATGGATCTGCCGATTGCTTTAGGAAAAACCATTTCCAATGAGGTTTATATTGCCGATCTGTCAAAAATGCCGCACTTACTGGTGGCGGGAGCAACAGGTCAGGGAAAATCCGTAGGTATTAATGCGATTCTTATCTCCCTGCTGTATAAAATGCATCCTTCTCAGTTGAAATTTGTACTGGTAGATCCTAAAAAGGTTGAACTTACCCTTTTCAGGAAGATTGAAAGACACTTTCTGGCCAAATTGCCGGGAGAGGAAGATGCCATTATTACCGATACCAAAAAGGTAATTGCAACCCTCAACTCTCTCTGCATAGAGATGGATAACCGTTATGATCTTTTGAAAAATGGGCATGTCCGAAATCTGAAAGAGTATAATCAAAAGTTCATCAGCCGTAAGCTTAATCCAAATGAAGGGCATCGTTTTCTGCCGTTCATTGTTTTGATTATAGATGAGTTTGCCGATCTGATGATGACGGCAGGCAAGGAAGTGGAAACACCGATTGCCAGGATAGCACAGCTGGCAAGGGCAGTAGGTATTCACCTTGTAATTGCTACTCAGCGACCTTCAGTAAATATCATTACCGGTACCATTAAAGCTAACTTTCCGGCGCGACTGGCATTCAGGGTGCTTTCTAAAATAGACTCCAGAACTATTCTTGACAGCGGGGGGGCAGATCAGTTAATCGGACGAGGTGACATGTTACTGTCGACCGGCAGTGATCTGATCCGTATTCAGTGTGCTTTTGTAGATACGCCTGAGGTAGAAAAGGTGTCAGAGTTTATCGGCTCCCAGCGTGGTTATCCTTCGGCCTGGATGCTTCCGGAGTATGTTGATGAGAATTCAGAGTCATCAATGAAGGAGTTCGATGCTTCAGATCGCGATCCGATGTTTGAAGAAGCAGCACGTCTGATTGTCATGCACCAGCAGGGCTCAACCTCATTGATTCAGCGTAAACTAAAATTGGGTTATAACAGGGCAGGGCGCATTATTGACCAATTGGAAGCCGCCGGAATAGTTGGTGCATTTGAAGGAAGTAAGGCAAGAGAAGTTTTAATTCCTGATGAATATTCTTTGGAACAGTTCTTGAATACACTGGATAAGGACGAATAATCTTAAATAAATATAATATCAAATGAAGAAGTTGTTAATAGGAGCTTTTATTATTTTGGGTTCCGGACTGAGCGCGATGGCTCAAAGTGAAGTGAAAGCAAAGGCAATCCTTGCTGAAGTGTCTAAGAAATACCGCAGCTATGATGTCATCAAAACTGAATTTACATACACTCTTGAGAATCCCCAGGCAAAGATAAAGGAAACTCAGACCGGTACCTTGTTTGTAAGATCTAAAGTAAATAAGTATAAAGTGATTCTGAAGGGACAGGAGCTGATCAGCGATGGCAAGAATCAGTGGATGTACCTGAAAGCTGATAAAGAAGTTCAGTTAAGTGAGGTTGATAACTCATCTGATGCATTGAATCCGGCAAAGATTTTTACAATCTATGAGAAGGGCTTCAAGTCAGTTTATACAAACGATACACAATTAAGCGGAAAGCCAGTACATAATATTGAATTGAGTCCGCTGGATGCCAAACGCTCTTTCTTTAAAGTGAAATTACAGATAGATAAAGCCAGTAAGCAGATCATGAATGCGGTAATTTTTGATAAAAATGGTAACCGTTATACTTATGCGATCAAAACTTTTATCCCAAATATTAAGGTTCCCGAATCAACTTTTGCCTTCGATGCAAAGCTATATCCCGGAGTAGAGCTGGTGGATTTGAGATAATGAATCATAAAATGAATTTAAGGGTTCAGACGTGTAACGTTTGAACCCTTTTTTGTTATTTTTGAGTTGAGATGGCACTTACATTTACCCAGCATACCCTCGATAAACTTGAACTTTTGCTTAAGACACTGGGATTTAAACTCAGATACGAGAAAGGTAATTTCAAGACAGGCTCCTGTGTGCTTGAAAATAATAAAATGATTGTGGTCAATAAGTTTTCCAATCTGGAAAGCAAGATCAATGCACTTGCCGAACTTTTACAGAGAACTGATGCAGATGATAGCCTGCTTGATGATAAGCAAAAGGCCTTTTTGTATATGCTGAAACAAACCAAAATAGAGTTTTGAAAGTTACATTTTTAGGAACCGGAACATCACAGGGAGTGCCAGTCATTGCCTGCGAATGCACAGTGTGCTCATCGCATGATCATCATGATAAACGTCTGCGTGTTTCTGTTTTACTGGAAATTGATGGTAAGAATCTGGTAATTGATGCGGGACCGGATTTCAGGTATCAGATGCTCAGGGCAGGGGTGAAGAACCTTGATGCTATTTTATTTACTCATGAGCATAAAGATCATGTTGCGGGGCTGGATGATATCAGGGCCTTTAATTACAAACAGCAATCAGAGATTGATATTTATGCTCACAGGCGTGTTCAGGATGCTTTAAAAAAGGAATTTCATTATATTTTTTCAGGCAATAATTATCCGGGTATACCTCAGTTGAAACTGAATGATATTGAGGACAACCAAATATTTACCGCTGCCGGAATAGAAATTATTCCCATTTCAGTGATGCATTTTCAGTTACCGATATTTGGCTTCAGGATTGGGAATTTCACCTATATTACCGATGCCAAAACTATTACTGATGAGCAGAAAGAGAAGATTAAAGGCTCAGAAATTCTGGTGATCAATGCTTTGCAAAAAGAAAAGCATATTTCTCATTTTACACTTTCAGAAGCTTTGGATTTTGCTGCTGAGATCAATGCCCCCAAAACCTATTTAACGCATGTCAGTCACAGGATGGGTACTCATCATGAGATTTCCGGAGAGCTTCCGGAGGGAGTTTTCATGGCTTATGATGGATTGGAGCTGGAAATATAGGACTCACAAATTCACCTATGTACCGTTAACTGAATTCGTTTTCACCTGTTCCTGTCCTTAGAGTTCTGTGCAGTGTCTCTAAGGATTTTTAAATGAAGAAGAGTCTTCAGACTCGTCTACCCCGATCCAAACAATCATCTACCTATACCTTTCGCTAAGAATTTTTTAATGAATTGATATAAAAAGACACTTTCATCAAGCCCAATATTTCTTAATCGAAACTAAAGCCCAATCATCAATTATGAAGGAAGCAGGTTTTCAGATCAGAGATCAAAATGCAATTCATTTCATTACCTGTTCAGTAGTTGAATGGGTAGATGTTTTTACCCGAAGAGAATATGCAGAAATTTTAATAGACAGCTTAAACTTTTGTCAGCAAAATAAGGGTCTAAGGATCCATGCCTGGTGTATCATGAGTAATCATATTCACCTGATCATATCCGGCAATAGTATCATCGGTCTTTCTGATCTGATCCGTGACTTCAAGAAGTTCAGCTCATACGCAATTATAAATGCAATCAGAGAAAATTCACATGAAAGTCGGAAGAACCGGATGTTGTGGATATTTAAAAAGGCAGGTGAGCGTAATAATCGAAACAAAAATTTTCAATTCTGGCAGCAGAGTAATCATCCGGTTGAATGTTCAACTGAAGAAATTCTGCAATCAAGACTGAACTATTTACATGCAAATCTGGTAAGGGCTGGAATGGTAAGATTTGAGCAGGATTATTTATTTTCTTCAGGACTTGATTATTATGGAAGTGAAAAAGGCTTAATTGAAATTGTGTCTCTGTAAAGGACAGAAGTCTGAAGACTCCTGATTATTTGGTAGCCCGTAGAGACGCTGCGCTTAACTCTAAACAGGAGTGCTGATTTAGCGATTGGTGCCCAGGAGCAGATTCGAACCTGCCTGCCGGCAGGCAGGCTGCCACACCCGTTAAGGAGGCTTTGATTCAATTCTTTGAGCTCAATATCATTTTAAGATACTCTTTACCAATTCCAGATTTAAGATATTTTTCTCTGGCTCTTGCCTCAATCCTTGTGAGAAAGGATTCAGTAATTATTAATTCAAAGGGAATGTAGGGTTTAGTTGTTTTATTATTTCCTGAGTTGTGTTCGCTTAGTCTACGATCAATATTGCTAGTTAGTCCGACATAGATGTAATTTCTAGTCATACTACGAATTGCATAAACAAAAAACATGAATTTTGCGATTGGTGCCCAGGAGCAGATTCGAACTGCCACACCCGTTAAGGCGCCACCCCCTCAAAGTGGTGCGTCTACCAATTTCGCCACCTGGGCATTTAATATTTAACTCTATCTCGCCACCCCCTCAATTGGTGTGTCTACCAATCCTGCCTGCCGGCAGGTTCGCCACCTGGTCATTTTTATCGTTACCGGTTGTCTGTTCTCAGCTGTGAATTACTGGTAACAGATAACCGATTTACTTGTGCCCGAAGAGAGACTCGAACTCTCAAGGATATAACTCCAACGGCTTCTGAGACCGCAACGTTTACCAATTTCGCCATCCGGGCAATAAAAAATCTAGCCTTTTTAACAATTTTTTGACATCTGTGACAGTGTAGTGACAGTGACATTTGCTAACAGCCGGAGGGCAAATATAGTATTTGTACGGATTAAAAAATGAGATTTTTTAAATTTATGTTGTCCAATATCCTCTCAAGTTGCGAGTCTCTCTTCGCGCACTCTTATTGAATTTACACGATGTCTTATAATGTAATTAATTAGTATCGATTTTGAACATTTCGCTATGCAAACTATCATGCTTAATTAGCTCGAAAATATCTTCGTGTTGTAGCCTTCCCTTTTTTAAGACAGGATTAATTTAGACTTATTTCCTCAATTAATTTGGTATGATTTATAGCAAAATCCTTAAAAGTCATGCACAATTCTTTTAGAATTAGCAGTATATCATTTGCAAGCAATTTATCGTCTGCATTTTTATATGGTTTAAGGTATCCACCCCACGTTTCAGCTTTTCAGTTAAAGAATAAAAATATCTTCTGTTTTACTTAATTCATTTTTCAGCTCTGTATTAAATGCGAAACGTTCATAGTCCTGTTGAAGCAATTGCATTTCATTGCTCAATAATTTTGCGCCCTCTTGCCTTTAGCAATGAGAATGACAGACTGCGAAGGGTAGGGTTAGCTCAGGGGGATAATCCTGGACATGAGGGTGGAGCATGCTCGTCGGAAATGTAAAAGTTAGATAATTCAAGGACAGAATTTAATTTGCTTCAAGTCAATCTGTAAAATAAATTCTGACAATGACCGGCAATTTTTAATCAATTTATATTTCGATTTGAATAATAAATCCTCATGTTTATAATTCCAAAAAATAAGGAGCTGCCAATAGTTTTAAACCGGACCTTCCGGATCTTATAATCATAAAATACAGATGAGGAAACATTTACTATTTCTGCTGTTGCTTGGCTACTCAAATATACTTTGTGCACAGACCCTCATTCCGCTGCATTCAGGTACCAAAACCAGTCTTCGGGGCTTGTCGGTGGTGAATGATGCTGTTGCCTGGCTGAGCGGGAGTAATGGCATGTATGCCATAAGCACCGATGCCGGCCGCAACTGGAAGTGGAATCAGTTAAGTTCTTATAATAAGTTTGATTTCAGGGATATTGAAGCATTTTCGGAACAAAAGGCTGTGATGGTAAATGCGGGTACACCTTCTGTAATTCTGCTGACTAATGACGGAGGAGCATCCTGGAAAGAGGTGTATCGTAATGAATCTTCTGAGATCTTTCTGGATGGAATGGATTTCTGGGATGAAAAGAGTGGAATCATTTACGGAGATCCGATAAATGGTCAAATGGTTTTACTGAAGACTTCTGATGGTGGTCAGAGCTGGGTGGATATCAGCGCTAATAATCAGATCAAACTGATCAGTGGGGAAGCAAGTTTTGCAGCCAGTGGAACCGGGATCAGATGCGGTAAACATGGGAAGGTATGGATTGCTACGGGTGGTGCTCAATCGCGCATATTTTATTCGGCCGATTACGGGAAGAGCTGGAAGGATTATGCCTGTCCCATTATTCAGGGTAAAAGTTCTACGGGGCCGTTTTCAATTGCTTTTTACAGAAACAAGGGAATAGCAGTAGGAGGAGATTATCTTCAGGATACCTCCAGAGTCAATAATATACTATTGAGTACTGATAAAGGACAGACATGGAGCTCAGCACTTATTCCTACATTTGGGTATCGTTCAGCGGTTGAGTATTTATCGGCTAAAGTACTTGTCGCCACAGGGCCACAGGGTACCGATCTTTCGGTAAACGGAGGGAAGAGCTGGCAAAAATTATCTGATAATGGTTATCATACGGTCAGAAAGGCTAAATCAGGAAAGCTGGTTTTACTGAGTGGCAGTAATGGAAAGATTGCCCAAATCAGGTATTAAACATAAGTTTTCTGCGTTTAATTCATATTAAAACATGCCGAAATGAATCTTGAGTTCAATAAAAATGAAGACAGTAACAAGCAGCTTGCCTATGAGGTAAAGCTGCGGCTGAAGAAGATTTATGCCGGAGGAGGAGAAAAGGCTGCAGCCCGGCAAAAGGAAAAGGGTAAGATGCTGGCCCGCGAGCGGATTAAATACCTGCTCGATCCGGAAAGCCGCTGGCTGGAGATAGGGGCATTTGCAGCTGAGGATATGTATGCCGAAGTGGGAGGCTGTCCGGCTGCCGGAGTTGTTACCGGGATAGGCTATGTTTCAGGCCGTCAGTGTATGATTATTGCCAATGATGCAACAGTAAAGGCCGGAGCCTGGTTTCCTATGACAGCAAAGAAGAATCTGCGAGCACAGGAGATTGCTATGGAAAACCGCTTGCCTGTGATCTATCTGGTGGATTCAGCCGGGGTTTTTCTGCCTATGCAGGATGAAATATTCCCGGATAAAGAACATTTTGGCAGGATATTCCGCAATAATGCAATCATGAGCAGCAAGGGTATTGTACAGATTTCAGCAATCATGGGTTCCTGCGTTGCCGGCGGGGCTTACCTGCCTATCATGAGCGATGAAGCCATGATTGTGGAGGGAACAGGTTCTGTCTTTCTGGCTGGTTCTTATCTCGTTAAATCAGCCATTGGTGAAGAGATTGATAATGAAACTCTGGGTGGAGCGACTACTCATTCTGAGATATCAGGAGTAACTGATTATAAGCATCCTGATGATGCAGCTTGTCTGGATTCCATCCGCAGGATCATGAGTATGCTCGGCAGTCCGCAATCAGCTGGATTCGACCGTATAAAGCCGGCAGAACCCAAGCTGAATGAAGAAGAGATTTACGGTTTTCTTCCCGAAAACCGTGAGAATCCCTATGATATGCGGGAGATCATTTTTCGTCTGCTCGATCAATCGGAATTTGAAGAGTATAAACAATTATACGGACAGAGCATTATCTGTGGCCTGGGTCGTATTGATGGATGGGCGGTGGGCATTGTCGCCAATCAGCGTAAAGTGGTTAAAACCAGGAAAGGGGAGATGCAGTTCGGCGGAGTAATTTATTCTGATTCAGCGGATAAGGCTACCCGTTTTATCATGAACTGTAATCAGAAGAAGATTCCATTGGTTTTTTTGCAGGATGTGACCGGTTTTATGGTCGGCAGCCGTTCTGAGCATGGCGGAATCATTAAGGATGGTGCTAAAATGGTTAACGTGGTTGCCAATTCTGTGGTTCCCAAGTTTACAATAGTGATTGGAAACTCGTACGGAGCCGGTAATTATGCCATGTGCGGCAAGGCTTATGATCCCCGGCTGATATTTGCATGGCCATCTGCAAAAATAGCCGTTATGGGTGGTGCTCAGGCTGCAAAAGTATTATTGCAGATACAGGAAGCCTCGCTCAATGCCAAAGGCGAACAGATCAGCGCCGGGAAAGAGGAAAGTTTATTGAAAGAAATTGAGGATCGTTACGAAAGCCAGACTACACCTTATTATGCAGCTTCGCGTTTATGGGTTGATGGAATCATAGATCCTTTGGAAACCAGAAAAGTAATATCAATGGGCATTGAGGCGGCTAATCAATCGCCGGTTGAGAAGCCGTTCAACCCCGGAATCATTCAGACCTGATTTAAATTTATGAAGAAGATATTTATTGCATTATTCCTGCTTTCGACTTTTAGCGCTTTTGCTCAAAAGGGATTAAAACTTCATCAGAAGGCCATCGTGATTGATACGCATGGGGATATTTTGTCGGATCAGATTAAATCCGGGATAGATGTAGGCCAAAGACAGCAGGGGGGTAATTTCGATCTGGTTCGTGCCCGGGAGGGCGGACTCGACGGGCAGGTGTTTTCGGTCTGGAGCGATGCAAGCGGAGATTTTGCTCTTGCAAACCGTCAGATCGATTCTCTGGATGCACTGATTCGCCGTCATCCGGATATGATTGCTAAAGTCAGAACTGCAGCAGAGCTGAAAGCGGCAGTCAGAAAAGGCAAACTGGCTGCCATGATTGGTGTGGAAGGCGGACATATGATTGAGGATCGTCTGGATAATCTGAATGCATTAGCCGAACGCGGGATGATTTATATGACCCTGACCTGGAATAACAGTACTACCTGGTCGAGTTCAGCCTTTGAAGAGACTTTTAAAAGAGATAGTTTAAAACAGCTGGGTTTAACTGAGCTGGGAAAACAGGTCATCAGGCGGATGAATGATCTTGGGGTTATTGTTGATCTGTCGCATGTTGGCGAGAGTACTCTTTATGATGCCATTAATGCATCAACCAAGCCGGTTATGGCTTCCCATAGTTCTGCCTATGCGTTTAATACGCATCAGCGTAATTTAAAGGATGATCAGATTCGTGCCATTGCTAAAACGGGCGGGGTGGTCTTTGTTAATTTTTACAGTGGATTTATCGACAGTACTTATTCCCGGAAACAAATGCAGTTTAATAGTGCTCATAAGGATGAATTGGCCCAACTGACCCAAAAGTATAACAGCCGCTCTAAAGCATCTGCCGAAATCAATCAAAAATACCGTCAGGAATTAGAGGATATGCGTGCACCTCTGTCTTTGCTTATTGATCATATCGATTACATGGTAAAGCTTGCAGGGGCAGATCATGTTGGTTTAGGTGCCGATTATGATGGTGCTGAGTCCTATCCCAAGGGTCTGGATGATGTTAGCAAATATCCTTTGATTACCGGGGAGTTATTAAACCGGGGCTATTCTAAAAAGGATGTGAAAAAGATTCTGGGAGGCAACTTTATCAGACTTTTAAAGGCTAATGGGAGGTGAATAAACGAGAAAGTAATATTTTAAAGGAAGAACGAAGCGGAGTGAAGGTACTGCTTTTAATCAAGAGATTTCTCCTCGCGATAGAAGTACTTTCTGACCTGAGGATTTCGTTCGCTCGTTCGAAATAACGTATTGTTATTACTGTCATTTGTGCCTGTCGTCATTCCTGCCTAACCCCGTCAAATCGAAGGAGGCACGACTGAGAAATCTTATCACTGAGGCCACTACCAAACATCGAGAGCTTCCTCCTCGCGATAAATGTGTTTTCTGATCTGGGGATTTCGTTTGCTCGTTCGACTTGCCTACCGGCAGCTACCCTGTACACATATCTTTTGCAATTTTTATTCCTTCGATAATGTGATACAGCCTATCCAGTC
>NZ_JARKMZ010000014.1 GCF_029360775.1 Daejeonella sp. H1SJ63
CTTGTACGCCCATTCTGGGTGGCTCACTTTGAGCAGATTGGCGGCTCACTTTCACGCAGATTTTTCAATAGTAATACTAAAGAAGTATAATTCCCCAGCTTATGGATTCAATTTCCATGTTTTGACGACGACCTATTCAGCCGGAATAGCATCATTTATTGAAAGACGATTTGTGATTACTGAGCAATCTGTAGAAAATATAAAGAATTTCTATTGTAGGGTGTTTATTGAAAATAAAAATCAGGAAGAACTCTATACATCATTACAGCAATTCGTACAGGCCTATGACTTATTAATTAAAGCGGCTCGGAAGAATAACGAGAAATTCGCTGAAAAACTGAGTAGTTCTATTGAGACAATGGACCCTTTTGTTTGGTGTGTGAAGGGCAAAGCGCTGATTTTTGAACCTAAATTGAGTGAATTTATTCACTCTACTTAATAGCAAATCATTCTAATTCTTTGATTAATCAAAGGTTTTTCAAATGAATGCAAAAAATACACGAGGAGGTTATAGGCCAGGTTCTGGGAGGAAAAAGAAAGTTGATGAACTTGATAAACTCAAGCTTATTGACGAAGCGGTCCAGCCTGAGCATTGGATAGCTTTGTTCAAATCGTTGATCATTAAGGCAATTAAGGAAGGAGATGTCAAATCAGCTCAATTGCTTATAGATTCTCGATTTGGGAGAGCCCATCAAACAATGGATCCTGTGATGTTGGAATTAACCAAGCAAAAAGGTATTCAAACTATTACTGCCCAAGAGGTAACCAAAACATTGGTGTTTGCAAATACCACATTGACAGAAAAAGACCTGGAAGAAATCAGGGCAATTGAGATGGGTTTACCTTTCAGTACCATAAAACCATCTCCTGAACCTGATGAAACTTAAATAAAATAGACTAATGGATATCACAGAATTATTTGACAAAATATCTCATTATCCTGAACCAGAAAACCTTGATCAGGCGCAAGAACTAATCGACCTGCAGTCTCAATTGATAAATTTCCTATTCCAGTTTAAGAGACAAATTAAGGCAAATGTTGAAAAGGCTGTTAGCGACAATGGTAAGCTGTGGGGTCTTTTATATGATGTTACAAATGAAAAAAACCTTCTTAAACATGATAATGAGATTTTGGCAAAAACGATTTTGAATAATGCGGACTTTTTAATGGACAAATCAAAAACAATTAATTAAAAAAACAGACAATGGGAAGATTACTTAAGCATTTAATGACGAGCATTGATGAGAACGCTCGTAAAGATCTATTTGATGAGATTTCTGAACTTTTTAAAGCGAAATCCGGAATTGATTTTAAACTGACAATAGATGATGTCATAGTAGAAGTTAAGCCTGCACCGATTAAAACACCTGAAGAAATAACTGATGAGCAGAAGGAGAATAGATTATCTGATTCTTTAAAAAAATATGCTCTTGAGGGAAATACTAAAGCAATGAAAGAAAGCGGGTACAGTATCGATAATAGTATTTAGTACTGATAAGATCCAGAGAGCATTTAAACCACCGGGTCTACTTTTAGATTCAAATCTCCACTTCTCTTTAATGTATTAGCATAATGATTTAATAATCAGTGTGTTTAAATATAAAAATTAATAACAGGTGCAGTTTCGGGTGCGGATTGCAGCTAATTTTAGTAAAATCATGCATCTGGTAAAAAATTATAAATATGGCAGTAAATGTAACCGGCGGACCACTTGACTTCGAAGCATCATTAGATTCCAGGAACTTCGATCAACAACTGAAAAAAATCGAAGGTAATATCAATAGATTATCTGGTGCAGTCCGTAGTCAGGGCAATGATATTGATAGCTTCGCTAAGAAACTATCTGTTGCCGCTGCCAGTTACTTTTCCGTTCAAGCAGCCTCCGAATTCATAAATTCTATGGTTCGTGTTCGTGGTGAGTTCCAGCAGATAGAAATTGCCTTCACCACCATGCTCAAAAGCAAGGAAAAAGCCGATCAATTAATGAAAGAGGCTGTTCGTCTTGCTGCCGTTACTCCATTCGGGCTCCAGGATGTGGCAGCTGGTGCTAAACAATTATTGGCTTATGGTTTCTCTGCAAAGGAAGTTACTCAGAACCTTGAAATGCTTGGAAACATTGCTTCAGGTGTAGGTTCTCAGTTAACGGATGTGGTTTACCTATACGGAACATTGAAAGCTTCCGGTCGGGTCACTCAGATGGATATTAATCAGTTTGCCAATCGCGGTATTCCAATTTATGAAGCACTTGCTCAGGTAATTGGTAAAACTACAGCTGAGGTTCGTGATTATGTATCAGCTGGAAGAATTGGATTTCCTCAGATCGAACAAGCATTTAAGAACATGACAGGACCCGCTGGTCAGTTCTTTAATCTGATGCAGGAGCAATCAAAATCATTGACTGGCCAATTAAGCAACTTATCGGATGCTTGGGCAAGAATGCTCAATGAAATGGGTAAATCTCAGGAAGGTATTCTTTCCGATTCGATTGGAATCGCGATTAGTCTTGTTGATAATTATCAGCAGGTATTGGATATCCTTCAAGCTTTGATCATTGTTTACGGATCATACCGTGCAGCACTCGTTGCAGAAGCTGCTTTAAAACAACTCATTGCAGCCAGAACAGTAGGGATGACTACTGCAGAGATCTTGCATTACCAGGCACTTGTATTACAGACCGCAGCAACAAAAGCATATAATGCAGTTTTAGCAGCAATGCCATTAGGGATGATGACTCTGGGTATCGCAGCTTTAGCTACTTCCATCTACTCATTAACTCAAATAACTGATGCTGCAACCGCATCACAGGAAGTCATGAATGAGTCTAAAGAAGAAGGTGCAAAGGCAGCGGATAAAGAGTTGAATAAAATCAACCAGTTGATGGGTGTGATTAAAAGTCAGACATCCAGTATTCAGCAAAAAGAAGCTGCTTATAAGAAACTTCAGGAAACTACCAATGGTACTCTGAATCAATATAGCCTTGAACAGGTTGCAGCAGGAAAAGCAAAGGTTAGTATTGATGAATACATTAAATCTATACAAGAAGCAGCTGCAGCCAGAAAAGCGTGGTCTGAATTTCAAGCTCTTGCAGATAAACGGGATGAACTGACCAGAAACGGAATAAAGTCAGTCAGTCCATGGGTACAAGCCGGTCGTGCATTAAAGAACCAGTTTACACCAACTTCCCAGGGGATTGGAATGATGGATTGGCTGAAAGGATGGGTTGGTATTGGAACAAGTGATCGAATTGTCAATCAAGAATTGGCTGTAGTTGATCAGCAAATGGAAGCTCTTAAAAAAGCTTTTGGAGATAAATTTGATGAAATTATATCCGGTGAAACCAAGCCTGATGTTGGCTCTGCATCGACTTCAAAAACACGAACTGAAGCATTTGTTGAAGGTGAAATTAAAAAATTGACTGAAGCCCGTTCTGAGTATGCCATTACTTCTAAGGAATACGCAGATTTTACCCGGAAAATCAATGCTTTAAATGAAGAGCTTGCTAATGCTCAGGGCAAAACTACTCAGGCTCAGAGAGAATATAACAATGTTTTGGAGGATAGAAAGAAAGTTCTTGAAGATATACTCAAAGCAGAACAGGAAGTTAACAGAGAAGAGTTAATAAGCAATGAGCGGGAAATTCAACAAGCTAAAGATGAGTACGATATATTAAGACTTCAGGCTAAAGAAAAAGGTCTTGGATCAGGGGCAATTACCCGCATTGATCGTATCGAGGAGAGGAAAACAGGAAACATTCGTTATAAACAACAAACCGATGAATTAATTAAGTTTCTTAATGATCAGGAAAAGCTTTATGACGATTTTGAGAACTATAAGCTTGAGTTTGGTGAGGAAAAGGCTAAGGAGCGTTATAAGAATGAACTTGATACTTCAAAGACTTATCTACAGCTTATATCTGAAGAGATAGAAAAATTTGCGAAGAAAGATAATGGGGGACAACTTACCGGAAATGAGCAGAATCGTATTGGTTTCCTTACTCAAAAGGCAGCAGCTGCAAAAGTAAAAGAGCAAGCAAAGATTGATGAAGCTGTAAGAGCTGCAAGTTCTCATTTGGAACAAGTTCAAGCTATCCGAAGAAAGTACGCTGATATGGCTAATAAATTGGGTTCTGATATTACAGAAAGCCAAAAAGCAGAACTTAAGGCCAGAATGGATGAAGAGATCAAAGCTGCCAATAAAACGGCATTCGAGAAAACTCAAATCTATAGAAATCTTAACCGCGACATCATTCAATTTACCAAAGATTCATTAAGGGATGAGATTAAGGCAATAGAGGGTTTGCTGAAATCTGATCTCAATCCATCATTACGGGCTGAGCTTGAAAAATCACTTGCTCTATTGAAATCACAACTGGAATCTGGTATTAATGAAGCTAATATTGCAGCTCTTCAGGATCAGGCTGATGAATTAAAAAAGGCTTTAAGTGATCCTCTGATTGCTGGTACTGAGTTAGCTGAAGAGTATTTAAAGCAACTTATAGAAATTGAGAATAAAATTCAAGATCTCAATAATTCAAGCGGTCTGAATCAGGTTCTGGATCTGTTTAATTCAATCTCGGGAAGTGGTTTAAATCTATCAGATGTAATACCTGGAACTGAAAAAATTGAATCCCTTGCAAAGGCACTTTCAAAGACATTTGATAACATAAGTAGATCTTTTGCAGAACTATCAAATGCTTTTGCGGGAGCCAACGATGACTTATCATATAAACTGGCAACAATCGCGGAGATAACCGGTGCTTTATCAGATTCGCTCACTTCTCTGGCAAAAGGTGATGTAATTGGTGCGGTTGTTAAAGTGGTGGCTACCATAATAAATATCAATAAACGGGTTAAACAGATGAATGCTGAAGCCCGTGATGGAGTCGCTAAGTTTTATCAGACTGCAATTGAAGGCGAATTAACTTATAATGCATTGCTCCGTGAACGTGATCGTCAGTCTGCAGCTGCTCAGGCAACCCGAATTTTAGGCTTGCAAAAAGAGTCTGCATTGCTGCGATCTCAAACTTCTGAAATTGATAAGCAGTATCAGAACCTTTTAAATCAGATTCAGGGTCAGAAATATATCATTGATCAGGAATATAAACATGGTACTTGGTTTAGAAAAGCTCAGACTAAAACAACTTATGGTACTCTTGCCGGAAAGAGTTTTGAAGAGATCGAAAAGCTTTATAATGAAGGAAGGTTAACTGAAGGAGCAATAGTTATTTATAAGCAACTTGAAAAACTTAAAAACGAGGGCAAGGATGTATCGGATACTTTGGCTCAGATTGCTGAAAAAACTCAGGAAATATTTACAGGCACTACTGCAGATTCAATTACCAACAGTTTGTTCGAAATGTTCAAGAATGGTCAGGTTGGTGCTCAGGAACTTGCTGACTTTTTTAAACAGACCATGGACGATGCGGCTTTAAGCATTTTCAAAAATAAGATTCTGGCATCTGCAATGGATAATTTCTATAAAGAGTTTGCTGATAAAGCCCAGAGTGATGAAATGATCACCGAGCAGGAAAGGGAGGACTTAAAATTGATTTTTGAAACCCTGACAAAGGATGCAGTAAAGCAATTTGATGATTTAAAAAAGATCACTGGTTCAGATCTGGGTGGTTCTCAATCTCAGAGCAAATCAAACACAATGGCAGGGGCTCTTACTCCTTGTTTAGAAAGCTCAATAGAAATAACAACGAACTATAAACTTTCAATTAATCTTATTAAAAAAATACACCCATGTCAATTATAGCATCTCTTCTTACAGAAGAAGTATTTTACATAGCAACGGATTCAATATGCTGCACAGCGGATGAATCAAATAGAATCAGCTTAGAGTCGCCATTGGTAAATTTAAGCTCAAAAATCAGCTATCATCCGCATCTTAAAACCTGTGTCGTTGGCCTAGGATCTGTTGAGTTATATAATAGATACAACCGGTTTATATCTGATATTTTTTGCCTTGATATCACAGATTTATATGACCAAACCAAGGCGTTTGTGAGTACTCTTGATCTATCAAATGAGGCAATAGGAGTTCCTGGTGATAATGTAATGGGATTGATGGCAATTCTCGGATATAGTACTGTTAACAGTAAAATGGTTGCGTATACAGTTACGATTATGAAGACTGGTGATCATAAGTTCCAAAAGCATGAAACGCAAAGTGAAGACGGTGGTTTAACTACTCTCATAAGCCCTCGATTAAAAAATATTAATGACTCTGAGGAAATAATATTGTCAGCTCTAAATAGTGGTGGTAATATCAAGGACGCGCTTGTACAGGTAGCAAAGCAAATGCATGTTGAATCACGAGATCCTGAACTTCATAAATTTCATGTCGGAGGTGAAATACATTTTACGACAATAGGTTATATCGATGGAGAATTCTTTTTCAATTCCTCAACACCATACACTTTTCCGGATTATGATAAGAATGTGGCTTTAATTGTAGAGTATCGAAAAGCAATTGAAAAGATATCTGAAGAAATGAAAGAAGCAGAAATGAAAGAAAATAGAGCTACAATGAAAGCTTTGAGATTGGAACTTAATAATTGCTTAATGTCAAACGTCCTGGATGAGAAAGCAAGTAAAGTCAAATTTGAGAAGCTTGATGAAGATACTTTAAACTTGATTGGAACGCAAAATGACATAATGAAAAAGTTGCATGTTTTTAGTTTGTCAGTTGGTGAAAAACTCGAAAAGCTTCTATTTACCCAAAATAGATGATACAGCCTAAACACTCAAATACTGAAATTAGAAAGCTGATCGAACAGCGGTTTACAATGCTTGATGAGGCTATTATTAGCCGCTTCTCATATATTGGTGAAACGTTTGTAAAAAATGCCAGGGAAAATGGTACTTATAATGACATAACCGGAAATCTTCGAAGCTCCATTGGTTATATCGTCCTTAAAAACGGTAAACAGAAAGCCGGTGGGGGATTTGAAAAATATTCAAATGGTTCTAAAGGCCAAACTTCCGGTAAAAAATTCTTGAAAGAAATTTCGGTTAAATTTCCATCTGGCTATGTTCTTATTGTAGTGGCCGGGATGCAATATGCAGCAGCTGTTGAAAGTCGTGGTAAAGATGTTTTAACTGGTAGTTCTATTGTTGCTAAGCAGGAATTGAAGCGCGCATTTCAGAGGTTTAAAAAATTATAGGACTACAATTTGATTTGCAGTCCTATAACATCATTACATCAACATTGGATAGAGTTCGTTAATTGTTGTAAGATTAATAATAAATGGGTTCAAATCCTATTGCATCTCATTAACGCTCTTAAAAATATCATTCAAGTGTATGGAATTAAAGTAATATCGCCCGAATATCGTTAGTAGGTGCAGTTTTGGGTGCAAATAAGGAGTAATTTTATTAATCAAATCTTTAGCAATTATGAGCTACACTAAATTACCAAACCGGATCCTGGTGTCAGAAAGTTCTGATATAATTCGTGATATAGATAATGAATTTAATCAAGCCCGGGAGACTCTTATGAATAAAGTCAATATGTTTATTAACTGTTTCAATAAACTTGAGGTTGGCGAAATTAATGAACAGTTATTCAGGATTGTTATTAAAGAAGGAGTGGATAACTATGCGAACAAAAGCTTTGAGAATTTAAACAAACAGCTTGCAAAGTCTGGAATTACGGCACCAACTATCATTGAGCAGTTTAATCTGAATCAGAGCGCAAAAATATCTGAATTAAGGTTCTTCTACGATGATTTAATTAGGTATAACACGAATATATCTAAGATCTCAGAATATATGCCTACGCTGGAAGATGTATCAATAACCAATTCACAAGTAAGTTTGATAGAGAAAGATCTTGAGTCTCTTAAAGATTCCAGAGCTCGTTTATATATAGATTCAGCAGTAGGACTAAAGCTTTATGAACACGGTGAAAAGCTAGCTGCCTTGTTCAACGAAATAAACGACATTATCAGATCGACCGGATCTTATAATTTCACAGATATATCAGACTTCATAGATATAGCAGGATGGGATCATCAAAAAGATCAGCATAATCAGGCAGAAATGGTTGTAAATAAAGAAGGTATTTATCGGTTAACAAAAAGTATAGAGAAGTAATTCATAAATCAATAACCCCAGAAAAAACTACTTAATCGATTCGATAATTTCAATTACGTGTTTTGAGCCAATTATTGACAATTTTATTACATATCCCGGTGTAACCCACACTCACTTCTTTAGTGCTATTTTAGTCACTTTTGTAACTTGAGGGTTAATCAACTTCTATATAAGATGCTTTCAATGTCGGGTTAACCAATATTTTTGTGGTACCGTCAAAATATTGAATTTTCAGCTGCGAGATCCTAATGGATTCAATAAGTTTGGAAAAAAATGCCTTGTCAAAACTATATGATCCAGCGTCTTCCGGTTCTATTGGTCCTATAGATGTCAATGTTTTTCTTTGAATGACATCATCCACAGCATTTAAAGCCGTAATTGTTGTATAGATATATTTTATTTTCTTTTTGGAGAAATTCCAATAAGTTGCTCTGAAGCCAGTTACATAGTCATCGTCTAAATCACTGAGATTAATTCCAAAGTCTGTAATTCCTAAACTGTTTTTTCGAGCACCATCAAATTTAAGTCTTACAAACTTATCTAAATATGAGTTCCCTAAACCACTTTTGATAAATTGTATATAGAATTTATGATAATATAATCTCTCATAAACCCCCTCATCGTCAACAGTTGAAATCGGTTCTCCAAGCAGTTTCACAATTTTTTCTTTGTCATAATTGAGCTTCTGCAGATTTTTGAAGTCATACTCAAAAGGGAAATAATATGTGTATTTTTCTTTACTGAACTCCGAGAGAGCTTGATCATATTCACTTTTACTAGACGCTAAGACGGCTATTGGCTGGTGCGTAAGAGGGATATAGTAAACAAGTCCAACAGTGGTATTAACGCTGACAGCTAGCCCTTGGTCGCCATAATAATCTTTAAATGAATCAATAGTCTTGTACTTTGTTGTATCGATATCACATTTACCTCGACCATCAGCCCAATACCAGTCATTTTTTTGTGCAGCAATGTCATTACTGATAACGCAAAATAACGCTAAGAAGACTAAGATTTTCATTTAGAGATAGTTGATTTAATAAAATTAAAATAAAGTTTGTAGATGCAAAACTTTTTTATGAGTATTGTGATGCGAAATAACTTATTCACTAGAAGATTAACCTAACGGCACATTAATTATTCAAACAATCATTTAACATATTCCTGGGAGAACGTTTTAGAAACGTAATCTTTCGTGCCTTAATCGGTGTGAGTTATTTCGCAGCTCCCGGGATATTTTTTAATTGAACTATGCGAAATAACTCACACCATGAAATTGTCAAACCAAATCGGGCAATTGATTTCACCTACGGTAAAGGTTACTTACCAATTTCAATCAGTATCACTCAATCTTATTTAGATCTATTTAAGAAGCTGCCGATTTCGATTGTTTCTTCAATGTTGGGCTTGTTGGTATTTGCCGGTAAAATGAAAGGTGGTATATTATGTTAGACACACAAGAGACATTAAACAAGCCTAGGTACACTATTGGTATTAAGACAGAATTGATTAAAGAAATCATTACTGTTGACAATTCATTTCAAATTAATGAGGTTTTTGAAACTCTACGTTGGATATCTTCAGATGTCGCTCATAACGGTCATGAAGAGGATAATTCGGAAGAAAAAAACAATTGTATTAGTAAGCTGCAGGCCATAATTGAAACAATGACTTACATGCAGAATATACATTACTGTATAGACAATATCAGACACAATGTTGATAAAATACCGAATTTATGAAACCAGATCTTACCCTGATCATAGAGCGACAATTCTTTGATCAGATCGTTGCCGGTACGAAAACCGAAGAATATAGAAGTTTATCAGACTACTACATTAACCGGTTTTGTGTCTTCGAGGGTGAAAGATTCACGGCCATGAAGCCGATAAAGGTCATCTGCTTTGCTGTTGGGTATGCAAAAGACCGGCCTCTGGCATTGGTTGAAGTCAAAGGTATATTCATTGATACTTTTGAAGATCATATACCTGAGGGCTTCAATAAAGGTGATCAATGCTTCACGATCGAGCTGGGTAAGGTGTTGAAAACGAAAAATTAAAGACATGAAAACTAAAAACAGAAAAGCAAAATACATTAAGTCGCTAAAGTTGCAGATAGTTGCACTAAGAAGCCTGTACTTACAAGAAGTAGTGAAAAATGATATCCTAACTCATAAAAGCAATAAAATATGAATACAGAGCAGCAATATAGGGTCATATATCGTTTAAATGAACTTATTGAAATTTTAAAAGAGGAAAACATCGCTCTCAAACAACAACTTGAAAAATTCAATAAAAACACCGATTTAAGTTTATCTGAGTTTAAAGTTATATCTATTCATTCAAAATTAAATTCATCATGCAAATAGCTTACATACGCAATAGAAGAATTAAGAAGCCAAAGGCTCCGAGTGCTTTGGAATGGATGCAGGCAAGACACCTGAGAACGCTTCTGGATAAAGATGCTGACAAAATAAAATCATTGGGTCTTAACAGAGAAGAATTGGCTCGAAAGATCCTGGAAGAGTTAAGATCGTAGAAGAATTTGGAACTAGAACTAAATAATCTTAATTAATTGAACGGGTAATTGAGTATAAAAAAGCACCCATTATGGATCAAGCATAATTCTTGGGGGTTAGAAAAAAAAAGAGTTGATTTGCGGTTACCAAATACGATACCGC
>NZ_JARKMZ010000015.1 GCF_029360775.1 Daejeonella sp. H1SJ63
AGGTTATATTATTGGATTTGACCAGTGCACCGCAGGTAAGCAATCTTTTGATGGAAAAGGCTTTGTAATTGTAACGAATGATTTTAAAGATACCCTCGTAACCTATAACCTCCCTGATTCACTTTACCAGTTCCCACCTTCTCATTTTGCATATTACCAATTTTCATTCTTATTTCCTGATTCAGTAAGATCGAAATACAAGGTTTACCTCTCTTACAGAAATATGAAGGAAAATGAGAAAACCTATTCCCTTTGCAGAGGAGACATTTATGATGCGGAAATTACTAAGGCAGTAAAAAGTGAGATAAAAATTTTATGTATCCGTAAATAATAGCAAGTAAAAATATTTATCATCTAAACCTAATAATCATGAAAAGAATAATTACTTTATTCATGCTGATTGTAACAGTAATTTTTGGTTTAATGGCATTTCGCTATTTCCAGACACCGGCATTCTATTATGCCTTTGATGAAAAGATTACAATTTCTCCTCATGAAAACAAAATAATTATAAAGTATTCCGTAGCTAAAGATCAGAGATATACAGCAACTTTAATACATAGTATTGAGAAAGATGCTGAACTAAACTGGCAGGATGATAAGGTGCTGATTATCGAAGCCAGAACCGGGGCGGCAAAAGAAAAGATCAGGGAACGCCTTTTGGCCGAAACAGATATCCTTAGCATACAACCTGTCTTTAAAACTTCTGAAGGGCTTGAATTAGGTTTAACGGATGAGTTTGTATTTAAATTTAAGCCGTCGGTATCTGAAGCACAGATCAATACACTGAATAAGCAGTTTGATGTAACCATTGTAAAATCAAGTGAGGTATATCAGTTAGCCAGGGTTGGAAAAGGAATTGACGTGTTAGAAGTGGCAAATAAATACCAGGAAAGTGGTTTGGTCATTTTTTCGCACCCGAATTTTATTGCTCAGATCGAGAAACACCAGGTACTACCCAATGATCAGTTTTTTAATAACCAGTTTAATTTGCATAATACAGGGCAGGTTTTCAATGATGGCCATTCTGGGGCGGCTGATGCAGATATTGATGCCCCCGAGGCATGGACAATGACTACAGGTAATAATGCAATCATTATTGCCGTATTGGATGAAGGCGTATCACCGGACCATCCTGATTTGCCTAATACAAGGCAGGTGCGGCTTAACGGGAGTAATTTTGGCAATGGCGACCCTAACGATCCTTCTCCTCAGAATAATAACAATCATGGAAATAGTTCTGCGGGATTAATTGCTGCAAGCCAAAATAACAATGAGGGTATTTCCGGGATTGCCCCTAACTGCCGGATTATGCCAGTCAGGATTTTTAACGGGGATTGTTCAGGAATTGCTGTTGACAGATTAGCAGCGGCCATAGATTTTGCCAGGCTAAATGGGGCGGATATTATTTCGAATAGCTGGGGGTTTGGACGGGGTGCTACAAATCCAAATTTATTCCCGGTAATTGTCGAGGCAATTCAGACTGCAACAACTCAGGGAAGAGGGGGCTTAGGTTGTGTGGTTGCGTTTTCTGCAAGTAATTCCGCTGATCATGCTATAGGAGATAATGGTGAAATTAGATTTCCAAGCAATGTAAATATCGCAGGCGTGCTGACAGTTGGCGCATCCGATAGGAATGACCTTCAGGCAAATTACAGTCCAACGAGTAATCCTGCAAGTGGAAATAACCAGATAATCGATATTGTTGCCCCATCACACAGGGCTTATCCAAATCAAATTGCCGGTGAGACATTTGAAGTTTGGACAATGGACATTCCGGGCAATGTTGGATATAATCCCTGGCCGTCTAATATCGGCAACTGCCAATTTGTTAATCCTCCATTTGTTGGGGAACAAATACCGGGTGCAGGGGTTAACTTTAACGCATATACCGCCAGATTTGGTGGCACGTCGGCATCGTGCCCGCAGGTTGCAGCAGTAGCGGCTTTAGTCCTTTCAATGAATCCTAATCTTACCCAACAACAGGTATTTGATATTTTGACTAATTCTGCTGATGATGTGGGCGGTTATAATTACACTAACGGAGTAAGCAATGAACTCGGAGGAGGCAGACTTAATGCTTGTGCTGCGGTAACTCGAACTTTGGCAATCTCCGGCCCTGATAATTTCTGCACCAGCGGGACTTATACAATTAATCTGCCAGCAGGCGCAACAGTCAG
This sequence comes from Daejeonella sp. H1SJ63, assembly GCF_029360775.1. Lineage (GTDB taxonomy): Bacteria > Bacteroidota > Bacteroidia > Sphingobacteriales > Sphingobacteriaceae > Daejeonella. Next base: position 2,181 of record NZ_JARKMZ010000015.1, read on the forward strand.
CTGGAGCGTCAGTCCGTCA
>NZ_JARKMZ010000016.1 GCF_029360775.1 Daejeonella sp. H1SJ63
TTGCGCCTGCTGGCAGATTGGGTATGCTGTAAGTGTCGCTGGTGCAGAAATTATCAGGGCCGGAGATTGCATAATTATTTGCCTGCCCTAATACAGTATATGCAAAAGGACATTTGAGGGAGTAGCAGGATAATAGCCCATACTCTGCCCAAGTACATTAAATACTTCATATACATACGTTCTTAGAGTTGCACTGGTATTAGTTAATGTACCGGGCACAACTTCACAAAATCCTTCTCCATAATTAGGATTGGCCACGCTATAGCCTGTTGTGCCTACGCCCCTTCCCCATGCACCGGCAATATTGCAAAAAGAATAGGGAAATGTGACTGCTCTTGTTACCTCATATCTTTTTACAACGTAAGTGCCCGGGGCAAGCCCTGGTATGGCATAAAACACACTGGTATAACTATCTGTTGTGCTGGCAACTGTACTGCCGGTTGCCGTAAAATGGTTAATTGTATTTGGAGATTGTAATAAACCCAAAGCCTGCGCTGCATTGACACGGCCATGACCTATGGCATTATCAAATCCAGGTAATGTGGCAGCATTAACATCATCTGCACTTATCTTTATAATATTTTCAATATCATCATTAGCCAGGGCTGCATTAAAGCCTTTCAGTAATGACGCTATTCCGGAAACATGCGGGGCAGCCATGGATGTACCGTCCATATTAATATAACCATTATTTGTTAGAGTAGATAAGATACCTACTCCCGGCGCCGACACATCTATATTATTGCCATGGACAGAAAAATTTGCAATAACATCGGCATTATCTGTGGCACCCACCGCTATTACATTATTAAACCCGGCCGGATAGTTGACAACTCCGGGATAGGTTTGCTGATGGTTGCCCATAGCTGCAACAGAAACCCTGTTGGCTTTATAGGCAATGGCAAATGCCTGCGCTATTGTTGTTGAGTACCTACCCGGGGTCTGATCAGGATTTAGAGTTCCCCAACTGTGATTTAATACCCTAACATTCGAGCTGAAGTTAACGGCATCTACAATAGCCTGATAAGTATCTGCATCATCAGAGAGGTTATCTATCCGCCTGGCCAAAATCCTTGCCTGCCAGTCTACCCCGGAAACCCCTTGTGTATTGTTAGATTCTGCGGCAGCGATACCGGAAACATGTATCCCATGACCACCCCAGCCGAAACCGGCATCCGCACCTGCAATTTTATCATTTAAATCCGGGTGGTTTACATCTGTTCCCCCATCAATAACAGCAATGATATTATCAGGGTTACCCGTAAAAATATCCCATGCCCCCTGTGCATGAATATCCGCACCGGGATTGAATGGATTGTTTAAAGCCCATTGATCGGTGTACCGAACATCGCTGGGAATAAGAAGTGGTGAAATAGTTCCATTTTCCTCTGCATATAATACTTCAGGTATAGTCCGCAATTTTTCAATAAGCTCTTTCTTTGATTTCCCTTCTGGTACTTTAATACGGAACAGCTTAGTCATATCCAATTGTCGTATAATAGTTCCGTCTGTTAAAGTTCTTAAAGTATCCGCTTTTTTAAAACGCGGCATGGCAATTTCAAGCATCGCTTCTTCAATACCTGCCTTTTGCAGGGCAATTTTCAGGCTGTCTTTTTTCAGGCTGGCTGTCTTTTCTAATTGACCATTGAGTAATTTTTCACTTTGTTCAACGCCTTCCTTAAAAAATACCAGTATTTCTTTTGAAGGATCCCGCTGGGCAAAAGAAAATAAAGCCTGAAGAAGGATCAAGAATGTAAGAGTATAGTTTTTCATGATACATAAGGTTTAAGATTATTGAGTTATTTTAAACTGATTATAAGTTAACTGCTTCTTGTTGCTGCCATCTGAATTCATGGTCCACAATACCCCCCTGCTTTCGTCAAGCCTTGTATAATCAAACCTGACATATACTATTCTACCATCCGGCGACCAGGAAAAGCCGGTTGATCCATCCGTTGTTAATTTTCTTAAATTACCTCCCTGGTTATTCATTATCCATATTTCATTACCCCCATTTACATTGTTTTGCAAAGAAAGAATTATGTATGATCTATCAAAAGAATATTCAGGATACCTAATATTGTAATCATATTTATTACTCGTGTTAAATGAAGTAAGCTGTATTTTTGAAGAATCTGATAAATTGTATTTATAAACCTCATTATATAAACCAAGATAAATGAAAGAGCTATTGTCAAACCAATCAGGCATTCTACCAGAAGTAATAAGCTTTTTTTCTGTATTAGTAATATTTAATACCAGAACTCCACAAGAATTTTCAGGAGGAGGCGTGACAACACTTCCGCAATCAGTGTTATCAAAAGCAATCCACTCTCCATCCGGGCTCCAGGCAGGAAAGAAATTCCTTCCACTAAAAGTTAGCTGCACTTTAGCTGTTTCATCAAACTTCTCCCCGTCAAAAGGCATTTTAAATATTTGCGTCCCCTGTACAAATGCTATCCATTTGCCATCCGGGCTCCAGGCAGGGTTTTGCAGTTTGTAAGGAAGTATTCTGCGTTTATTGGTACCATCAGCATTCACAAGCCAGAAGCCGGTAGAATCCGGATTGTAAATGTAAGCAGCCTGGCGGGGGCAATCATATCCATACGTATATTTGATCTCTTTTAGGGGTGTATGGTTAAAGCCGATAATATTTCCTGAAGGATGCCATACAGGATCTTCATAAGGAGAGGAGGGGACAAGATCAAAGCCGGGACAAGCGTCTTCATTTTGTGGCTTACTTTTTTTACACGAACTAATGGTCGCACAAAAGATCAGCAAAGTAATAACGTATGGTAAATATTTCCTCATTTCATAAAGTTTAAATTCTACCTGAAAAGTTGGCTGGTGTTTCTCGCCTCCCTCTGCAGCCATGATCTATAGCCTGCCGTATAGCTCTTCAATCAGAATAAACAATTTATTTCCATACGGGCTCCAAACAGGTCCATAGTCAACAAGGCTAAAGTCAATTATCCCGGCGGGAAAGGCCGTTGTTTTTCACTATTCATATTTTTCTTACATGAGCCCAATAAAAGCCCGAACAAGCAGATGATTAGCAGAAAATGATTCCCCTTTAGCATATAGGTAGATATATTATAAGAGATAACCTTTTAATTAGTACGAAACAAAAACTAAAAACGTTACAACAAGCTTTTCTTCTTTAGAATCTTTGAAGGATCCCGCTGGGCAAAAGAAAATAACGCCTGAAGAAGGATCAAGAATGTAAGAGTATAGTTTTTCATGATACATCAGATTCAAGAGTTTAAGATTATTGAGTTATTTTAAACTGATTATTGTTACTGCCAAAGCAGTATTATTTTCTTTGTTCAATTAGAATTGTTTATTTCAACTTTCGGTAAAATCGGGTTTAACCTTCTTAAGAATTATTAAATCTATACGAAAGTTAAAGAGA
>NZ_JARKMZ010000017.1 GCF_029360775.1 Daejeonella sp. H1SJ63
AGGTTATATTATTGGATTTGACCAGTGCACCGCAGGTAAGCAATCTTTTGATGGAAAAGGCTTTGTAATAGTTACCAATAATTTTAAAGATACCCTCGTAACCTATAACCTCCCTGATTCGCTTTACAAGTTCCCTCCATCTCATTTTGCTAACAGACAGTTTACATTTTTATTTCCAGACTCGGTCAGGTCAAAATACAAAATTCGCTTTGCGTACAAAACCTCCGATACCAAAGAATATGTCTATTCTCTTTGCACACATGATATTCTAACTGCAGATTTCAGTTGGTTTGTTAAAGATCGGCAGATTAGAATTGTATGTGCCCGTAGATAATTTGATTACGAAGCAATAAAAATTTTATCACTTTAAACCCTAATAATTATGAAGCCAATTACTTTATTTATGCTGATCGTATCAGTAATTTTTGGTTTAATGGCATTTCGCTATTTCCAGACACCGGCATTCTATTATGCTTTTGATGAAAAGGTTTCAATAACCCCATCGGAAAGCAAAATACTTATTAAATATTCCGTAGTTAAAGATCAGAAAAGTGCGACATCTCTAATTCAAAATATTGAGAAAAATGCAGAACTGAACTGGCAGGATGATAAGGTGCTGATTATCGAAGCCAAAACCGGGGCGGCAAAAGAAAAGATCAGGGAGCGCCTTTTGGCCGAAACAGATGTGCTTAGCATCCAGCCTGTTTTTAAAACTGCTGAAGGGCTTGAATTAGGTTTAACGGATGAGTTTGTATTAAAATTTAAGCCGTCGGTATCTGAAGCACAGATCAATACACTGAATAAGCAGTTTGATGTAACCATTGTAAAATCAAGTGAAGTATATCAGTTAGCCAGGGTTGGAAAAGGAATTGACGTGTTAGAAGTGGCAAATAAATACCAGGAAAGTGGTTTGGTCATTTTTTCGCACCCGAATTTTATTGCTCAGATCGAGAAACACCAGGTACTACCCAATGATCATGAAACTTACAAAAAAACTTTTACTGAATATTATTATTTTCATCAAATAGCAGTAGCGTTTAAAAAAAAATACGTAATAAGAATAGATTAGCTTTGAATAATTGAAATTTATAACTCATTCTATAAATAAA
>NZ_JARKMZ010000018.1 GCF_029360775.1 Daejeonella sp. H1SJ63
TCCATGGTATTTTTTCAGCTAAGATGCGTGTTTATTCTCATTATATTTGTGTATACAGGGTAGCTACCGCAGGCAGGTCGTACGAGCGAACGAAATTCTTACCCTAAAAATATACTTGACGCAAGGAGAAATCTGCTGATGAATGGGAGTGAGTGCCTTTAAGCAGGAGATCTCTCAGTCTTACATCCTTCGAGATGACGTAAAAAAAGTGCAATTTGTCAATATGATGATTAGTTGACCCGATAGCCTATCGGGTTGCCAATGGAAGGAAATTAGCAAATTCGAGAATTATTGTTGTCCGGTAAAAATAAAATGTTTAAAAATATCCTTTTAAAAAGTATCGTGAACGATTTTATTTCCTGATTTCAAAAAGCAAGCCCCACTATTAGCGCACTCGCTCAATAGGCCCCGCTTTTAAGCGGGGGTATACAAGTGGGATATTTCGGGCTTCAGCCCAAAATAATCCGTTTATACCGGAACACCCGCATCGGGCTTCAGCACGATTAAATGTTGTCGGCGCTGAAGCACCGGTTTACGTTATTTTCTAACCTGCTATATGTGGGGCTGAAGCCCGAATTGAATCACGCCGATTACAACCCGCCTAAAGGCAGGCCCTATTGAGCGATACGTCTATACCCCAGATTAAAATAATTCAATCATTAATAAAATACCCTATTTCCTAAATATGGCAAGAGTTTCAATTCTGCTGCCGGGCTAAACCTTAATAAATACTTTCCCCGGACACTAGTGATTAGAGAATGAGCAAATCATTGATTAAAATTTATTGCTATTTCGGGGAGAAATCTTCCCGGTAATAAACTTCTCCAGAGTAATTCAAGTGTAACATTTAATTTGTCTGAAACATATTCAAAAAATTATCATCTATATTTGACGACCAGAATTTATTAAAATGGGTTTATTAAAATTTTTATTCATAACCATCTGCATTTTATGGCTGATCAGAATGATCGTCCGTCTGCTATTGCCTGCACTTTTTCAATCTATGATGAATAAGGCTCAGAATCAGGCTAATCAAAGGTATCAGCAACAACAAAGACAATCTGATCCCGATGGGAAAATCAGGGTTGATTATATGCCTCCAAAGACTAAGAACCGTGGGGATCATGCCGGTGATTTTGTGGAATATGAAGAGATCAAAAACTGATCTGTAATCAGGCATTTTATTTAATTCTCTATTTCTCTTCCTGTAAAATCACAGGCAATTTGTTTTTCTGTGTGATTTATTTTCATAAAGCTTAATAACAGGCATTGCAGGTTTAAGCTTTTTTCTATTTTTGGCATTCAACTAAATTAAACAGAATGAATAACTGGTTTAAGCGCAATGCTATACATCTGGCCATTATAGGAATATTTATCGCCTTATGTTTTGTGTATTTCAGTCCGGCATTACAGGGTAAAGCCCTCTATCAGAGCGATGTTCTCATGGCTCAGGGAATGCAAAAAGAAATCATGGATTTTAAAGCAAAAGATGGCAAAGGGCCATTATGGACCAATTCCATGTTTGGGGGAATGCCCGCTTTTCAGATCTGGGTTCAGTATCCAAATAATGTGACCACCTATGTGATCTCTTTCTTTAAGACTGTTTTTCCGAATCCTATTGATACTGTTCTTCTTTATCTTTTAGGAGCATACTTTCTGTTCTGTGTATTAAGAATGAACCCATGGCTGGCAGCTGCAGGTGCTATTGCCTTCGCGTTTTCATCCTATAACTTTCAGATCATTGACGCAGGCCATAGCAATAAGGCCATGGCAATCGCATTTTTCCCGCCTATTCTTGCCGGAATTATACTTGCATTCAGAAAACAATACCTTACCGGTGCAGCTTTGACCGCTCTGTTCCTTGCTATTGAGATCAGAACAAATCACATACAGATGACCTATTATCTGTTCATTGCGATTCTGATTTATCTGGGTATTGAACTCTATCATGCAGTAAAAGATAAAACAACAAAGGATTTTATTAAGTCTGCCGGCTATCTGGCAGCTGCGGCCTTATTGGCTGTTGCTGTAAATGCCGGTATGCTATGGACTACCTATGAGTACGGCAAAGAAACGATCAGGGGTAAATCAAATTTAACTATCGATAAAGCTGAACCTAATAATGGCCTCGACAAAGAATATGCCTATCAATGGAGTCAGGGATTAGGCGAAAGTCTTACCTTCCTTGTTCCGAACCTGTATGGAGGTGCTTCAGGTGCTAACCTTGACGAGAATTCTGAGGTTGCCAAAACTCTTGCGGCTAAGGGAATCCCTGCTGAACAGGTAGTACCGGCAATGCAGCAATTAAGCCAGGTCGGACTAAGCACTTACTGGGGCGATAAACAATTTACCGCCGGTCCATGGTACTTTGGAGCTATTATCTGCTTCCTGTTTGTATTGAGCCTCTTCATCGTTAAAGGAAGGTTTAAATGGTGGATTGTCAGTGCAAGTGCATTATGTCTTCTGCTTTCATTCGGCAGACATTTACCGTTCCTTTCAGATCTGTTCTTTAACTATTTTCCATTATACAACAAATTCAGAGCGGTTGAATCAATTTTGGTTATCACCGCATTCCTGGTTCCGGTACTAGCAATTCTTGCAGTAAAAGAGGTTGCATTTCATAAAGAAGACCCTAAAAGCTTAAACAAGGGGTTATTATACAGCCTGTGCATTACAGGAGGTTTGCTGCTTGTCCTGATCGCTGTGCCGACAGCTTTCCTGAGTTTTAAAGCACAAACACATGGACTGCTTATTGATCAGTTAACTCAGATTACAAATGGTGATAAAGCTTTTGCTGAATCAATTGCAAATGCACTGGTTGAAGACAGAATAAGTTTAGCGCGTATGGATGCATTGCGTTCATTATTCTTTGTACTGATTGGAGCGGGATTGATCTGGGCATTGATCAAACAAAAATTAAACCCCCAGGTTACTTTTATCATTCTGTTTGCAGCTGTGCTGATAGACATGTGGAATATTGACAGACGCTATCTTAACAACGAAAAATTCGTAGATAAGAGTGTTCTTGCTCAGCAATTCAAGCCAAGAGATGTTGATCAGCTTATTATGCGCGATCAATCTTATTACAGAGTACTGGATTTAAGTCAGGGGAATCCCTTTTCCAATTCAACTCCTTCTTTCTTCCATAAAAGCTTAGGTGGTTATCATGCAGCTAAACTGAAAAGATATCAGGAAGTTCTTGATAAGCAATTTAATGGAGCGATCAATGAGGATGTCCTGGACATGCTTAACACCAAATATGTAATCACCGCAGATCAGAACGGGCAAAAAGAAACCATGAAAAACCGTTCGACTGCCGCCGGACATGCATGGTTCGTTTCAAATGTTGAGTACGTTAAAAATGCAGATGAGGAGATGCTGGCAATCAACAGCTTTGACCCTAAAAAGGTTATGGTTGTACATGAAGAATTCAAACCTTTGATTGATGTAAAAAAAGTTGGTTATGATGAAAATGCTTTCATCAGACTCACCAATTACCATCCTGACCATATGGTGTACGAATATTCTTCAGGTCGGGATGCACTGGCTGTTTTCTCTGAAATATGGTATGATAAAGGATGGAATGCTTATGTTGACGGAGAAAAGATCCCTTATTTCAGGGCTGATTATCTGCTTCGTGCCGCTCAGCTACCCGTTGGAAACCATAAGCTTGAATTCAAATTCGAACCTGCTTCATATTACACAGGAGAAACTATTTCTTTGATTGCTTCAATTCTTCTGGTACTTGGATTAGCTTATGCGATCTATGCTGAAAGCAAAAAGAATAATCAGGAAGCTGTAAAAGCCTGATTTATTTTATTGATCGGGTGAATGATTCATCCGATCAATATTTTCCTTCATTTCTCTTCGTTAAAAGCTCTGCCTGAATCAACAGATTTCTTTATACCGGGAATTACAATCTTAAGAAGAAAATACTGCCGGCATGCTCGAAACGTACAACTTATTACGTATTACGTAAAACTTATCACGTATTACGTACAACTTATTACATAAAACTTATCACGTATTACGTAAAACTCCCCTAATCATTCGTCTTCCTGTGCTTCAGGTAATAAAAGCCAAGTTTACCTGCAATAACAGCATGGTTAAATAAATTAGGAATCAGGCCATAATGTTTTGAGAAAATATGGAAGCGCTCGATCAAACTTTGGCGATGCCTTTTCTTTGACATGCCGCCAACCAGATATTTCGCAACATACATACGCGCGTTGACAATTTTCCGGGCTTTCTTTGCGGCTTTTATTATCCAGTCGATATCTGAGCTCAGTTTATAATTCAGGTCATAGGATTCAGTAAGGCTCTTCCTGATATAAATTGCCTGATGGCTGATACTCATTCCATATTTAAAGTCCTTCCAGGTAAAATGCTCAGGTACCTGATGGCGACGGCGACCCAGACTGTTCCAGTCCTCATCATACATTTCTGTTTCACCGTAATAAATATCCGCATCGGGAGAAAGACTAAAAATCCTCTCAACCGTATCGGGGGCATAAATCTCATCCCCTGAGTTCATAAACAAAACATAATCACCACTCGCCAGAGCAAGTCCCTTATTCATCGCATCATAAATTCCCTTATCTTTCTCTGAAATCATTTTACTGAATCTGATTTCATACTTCTTCAGTACATCCAGGGTGCCATCGTTTGAAGCTCCGTCGATAATCAGGTATTCAATATTCGGATAGGTTTGATTCAGCACAGAAAGTACCGTTCGCTCAATATCACGAACATTATTGTAAACAATTGTGATGACGCTTAATTTAGGCTGGAACATACTCATTTAACAGTGATTCGTACAATTCAATATGCTGTTTGGCAACGATTTGCTCAGAGAATTTTTCTTCAACGATTTTCCGTGAGTTAAGATTCAGTTCCATCCTGTCGGGATATTCATAAACCCAGACAATGCCGGCCGCAAGATCCTCAGCAGAACGATACGCTGCCAGATAACCATTCTCTTTATGTTTTACCATATCCGGAATACCTCCGGTAGTGAAAGCAACAACAGGAGTTCCGCAAGCCAGGCTTTCCATTACCGTATTCGGAAGATTATCTTCCAGTGATGGCGCCAGGAAAACATCTGCCGCACTATAGCATAAACTTAGTTTTTTATCATCATTGATGGTTCCCAGAAAAGTGGTTGAAACTCCGAAATCAGGAACATTTTTTTCGTCACGGTTACCAAACACCACCAGCTCAATTTTATCCGGAGATATTTTATGATCTCTCTGCAGGATTTCGAGTGCCTCAATCAGATAAGAAGTTCCCTTATGCATATCCTTGCGCGAAGGCATAAATCCGCTCATCAGTATGAAACGATCCGGACTTAAACCCAAAGCTAATCTGGCAGCAGTTTTATCTTCCGGACTGAATATCTTCAAATCCAGCGTGTTCGGAATATTAAGAACTGCATGATTCCCAAGCATATTACTCTTGCGGACTGTTTCTGCCATCCAGCTTCCGGGAGCAATAATGGTAAATTTCAGATTCTGATAAGCCTTTGCTTTACGGATCCAGATCCGGTGCGAACTGTCCTCGTCACCTGAATATTTTAAAACAGGGCAATTCCCGCATTCCCTGAGATAATGATCGCATTCATATTTTACATGACAGCCACCGGTAAATGCATTAATATCATGAAAGGTCCAGACAATCGGCTTATTCAGTTGTTTCAAAGCGGCTATATCCTCCGGTCTTAGAAAAGCATGATTTATCCAGTGCAGATGAATAATATCAGCAGATTTCAATAAGCTGTTTGTTGAAACATCCCTCCCCCATACCGGAAAAGAAAAGGGAATTGGGACAGGTTTGGTAAAAATCTTTGCGAGAATCCTCTCAATGATTATTCCTGCCGCAGTGATCCATTTTGCAAAAAAGCCTTTAGAGAGATTCTCCACCCCGCGGTCGGGCCTGAAAAGAAAATTAACAGCCAGTACAGAGTCTATACCCTGAGCCTTCAAAGCTTTATTCAACCTCTGAGATGCCCTCCCGGCGCCACCGTTTCCGGCATAGGTATTCAAATGGATAATTCTCACTATCCCAAAAGTACAATTCATATCATTAATTGCAGGGATAGATTCTAATATGTCTCAGAAAATCTTTCATAACATTTCCTTATGAGGATTTTCAAAAGCAATAAAAAGATCAACGAAATAAAACATACCGTTTACTCATTCCCTTTCACCTTTTACTCATATAAACTTGCCATGATTGTTTTTTTATTTCCCTTAGTAAGGAGATAAGCATTATCCTGATTCTAACCTCCGGACTATACTTAGAATAAAGCTATAAAGGTCGCTTTATTCTAAGTAAAATAGAGTAAAAGCCCGTTCATATAGGGCAATTAACTGTTGGTGTAAGAATTTACAATTGTGATTTTTTTTTACTCCATTTGAATAGAATTCGTCTGAAAATCAATATCTATCTAAACCAAAAAATTAAGTGGAATCAATCTACGTATATCAGATCATGTGAAGGTAAGGCTATATTTACAGTTGATGGAACCTCCTTTACAAAGTATTTGGACTAATATGAATTTTAAAGTTCTAAGGCATTGCGGCCTGATGGCCACAATGCTCCTTCTTTTAATATCAGAGACAGGAAAAGCCCAGAATACAATAGGTTTGCGATTCACTCCTAACATGATTTCGAACCCTAAAGTTGATAATCCCTCTCCAGCCAGGATATACGGAGAAAGAACGCTTTCCTTCGACTCCGGAATTGATTATTCTCACCAACTGAAGAAAAACTGGGCTATAAGTACCGGTATCGATTTGGGAGTTGTGGCATGTAATCAGTCTATTGAAGCACCATTAAATGCCTTTGGAACCAGGCAGGGATCAGGCAATATTTCCATAAATTCAATGGGTGAAAATTACTTTTATTATGGACTTTCATTTCAGCCGGTATATCGTTTTAAGCGGAACCAAAATATGTTCCGTTTATCAGCGGGACCAAATATCCGGTTTTACCATCGGGGCAGGGAAAGTGATATAACCTACTACACCGCTAATAGAGCTATACCCTGGAATCTCAATGATCCAAATGCCGGTCCGCCGGACATTGAGATCAACTTACCTCCCATCAGTCCTCAGTTGCATACAGATGTCAGCATTTCTCTTGGTATAGAACGGAGAGTATCCGACCAGGTCGATCTCGTTTTTGGTATCCGGAAAAGCTGGGGAATAAAACCAATTGCGGATGGTACCCTATTTGTCCAAATGTATGATCAAACTTATCATGGCGGCTATGCTACAAGATCAAACTATATTGGATTAGACCTTCAATTGAGGTATGCAACAAAAAAGCCGGAAGTTAAATATAGTCGTGCAGAACCAATCCCCTCAGACAGACAGGGTTTCAGAAGAGCAGTGTTCGCTGAGGCGCTTGGAAATGGCCCCTTACTGTCCTTAAACTACGATATGCGGATACAACGATTCAAAAACGATGGATTTGGCTTTAGAGCAGGGCTTGGGTTAGGCCAATTGTTTGATAACAGTTTCGCTGAATTTGACCGTTATATCTCAATTCCTTTAACAATAAATTACATCCTGGGCAAACAAAGACATGGCTTTGAAACGGGTCTTGGGATAACTCCTCAAATCGCCCTTGTAGATATCGGAGATTCACCTCAGGTCAGGCCTTTAAGTTTTCTTAATATGGGTTACAGGTATCAACCTCTGAAAGATGGTCTGCTATTCAGAGCAACCTGGACTCCTTATATCAGCAGCCTTAAATCACACCAATATGTCTGGTTTGGAGCCTCTGTTGGTTATAGTTTCAGATAACCAATACAGGCATTACATATAATAGCACCAGCATATCTAAAATTTTGTTTTCTTTGCTTCTGAATGGAGAATCAACTAACTGACCGGAAATTCTGGACCAATTACTGGGAGTCAAAACCCGATCTGGCCATCAGCATAGATAAAAACTATCTGTTCCATCAGCAGCTTGAAGAGATCGTTAAAAAACAGCAGATTAAAACTGCCATTGAACTGGGTGGTTTTCCGGGCTATTATTCCATATTTCTGACCAAATATCTGGGTGTCAAAACAACTCTTTTTGATTACTTTATCCATCCGGGTATCTTAAAAAAGGTGCTGAACAAAAACGGCCTTCAGGAAAGCGATATCACCGTGATAGAAAATGATATATTTCAATACAAACCGGAGCAGAAGTATGACCTTGTACTTTCCTGCGGACTGATTGAGCATTTTAAGGATACAAAAGATATTATTGAACGGCATCTTGAGTTTTTAAATCCGGGGGGCACCCTGTTTATTACCCTTCCTAATTTCAGAAGTGTAAATGGCTGGGTTCAAAAGACATTTGATAAGGATAACTACCTGAAACATTATATCGACTGTATGGATACCGTTTATCTGGAAGGCATATTAAAAGATCTGAATCTGGAGGTATCTCAGGCAGGTTACTGGGGCCGGTATAGTGTATGGCTGGAAAACAAGGATCAGAAATCTGCTCTGACTAAAGCTTTCATCAAAAGTATCTGGATCATTGGTAAGGTTATCACCAAATTAATTCCCGTTGAGTCAAGAACATTATCACCTTATATTGTTTTAGAAGCGAGAAAAAAGCAATAGTTTACTGCTTTTGTTTGAGCTTCACCATATCGTCCCATAATCGTCGTCCTCGTTTGAAACCTACTGTGTACCCACAAATAATCAGGATAAATTTGATGGCCCGACACCGAAGGTTGTCGAAAATTTATAGAAATGTGATGACAACCAGGCTCCGACGCCGAAGGCGATCGTATGTGAAAGAGCTTATACACATGCGATCGCCTTCGGGATCGGGATTGTATGTCAACTATTGCTATATACATCTGACCCTTTCAGTGTCAATAAAAATCCTCAAATATTTGAACTGAGAAGATGTGGGTACACGGTAGTTTGCAAACGCGGATGAGAGAAAGTTGCAAACGCGGACGAGAGAAAAAATAGTTTAGCGATTTAATTTAAGCTTCTCTTTCAGGAAGCGCAGTCCTCTTTGCCACAAATTGCCCTTTCTCTTTTTAAGAAATTGCTTTATTGCGAGATAGGCCTCATGATTTTCTTCAAGCTTATCCGGGAAATAAGTAACAGGCAAAGGATTGATGATCACATTATAGATATCGTTTATTCCAGAATGAATTCCTGTTCCATCATGCCCTATATTATTGATCAGTGACTGTGAAGGATTAAGTGTTAAACCATCCTTAAGAAAAATTGAAGCATACCAGCGAATCGCCCAGGAATTATTCTTTCCGTTCTTAAATTCAACAATCTGCTTCCAGAAATTCATGCTTCCTTCAATCGAAAACTGATGTATTTTTTGAGTGTCGAATTGTGAGATAAGTTTATCTATATCCGGTTCGAAATTCTTCCAGGCCCTGTCCCAGGTAGCCCATCCCCAGCTGGTTGCTGCCCTGTAGAAAAAAGTTTGAGGCAGGTTTTCATTCTTCAAAGGATACATATAAGCTCCGATATGCATCACTTTTTCCTCCTTCTCATAGCGTTTCAGGGCATCATTAAAATATTTCAGGGTATGTTCAGAACTGATCAGGTCATCTTCAAATACAATTACATTCCCAAATTCCTCCGTCAGTCGTGTAACTCCGTCAATAATGGAGTTTGCTAATCCTAAGTTTTTCCTTCTTTTTACAATTTCAACATGCTTAAAGCCATCCACACTGCTGATTATATCCCTTACCTCCTCAACCATCTCCTTCTGGCTCTCATCTTTTGCCGCATCAGAAAAAATGAATAAAAGTGATTGTTTAGCCAATCTGTTCTGTTTCAGATACTGAAGTGTTCGTCTGGTATGATCCGGACGGTTATAAACGAACAAGGCTATGGGAGCAAGGTTTTGCATTAGCAGTGGTTAGTAATTAGCGTACGGAACGATTGTTGTTAATGTTATTATGAAACGGTCAATCATTTAAGTTCTTCTTCGGTAAAGGCCTGCTGTCTTCCCTTGTATTTCAAGCGAATACCGGCAAGTTCCTCTTTAGTTATTTTATCAGCCTTATTAGTCCAGGCATTACGGATATAGTTTAAAACCTGAGTGATTTCTTCATCAGAGAAATTGGAGTTGGCTGCAATTCCCGGCATTTCACCACTAATTTCCGGAGCTTTATACAATTTGGATGATACCGTAATTGGTCCGCTTAAGCCATACAACACAACTTTAGCAAGTCTGCTTTTATCTCCCTTTACCCAGTCAGAACCATTCAGTGGCGGGGCAAGCCCTGTGATCCCGTTTCCCTCAGGCCCGTGGCAGGTCTGGCAAACTGACCGGTATAAAGCCAGTCCTTTAGGGTATTCTTTTGACAGATCGGGAGAACCGGCACTCTTCTTTTTCAGATCATCCATTACTTTTTTCAGCTGCCTGCTGATTGCATGTGAGGTATCAGCCTTCAGCTCATCATAAAAACCGGCCTCCTGATTTTTCAGATTACTGATTACAGCATCTGCAATAAAAATATTATCCGGATATTTTTTTGAAACTGAGATCAGTAAACTTCTGGCAGCAGCTGGATTAAACGTATGGATTTTACCGGCAAGAAAAGCGAGATAAGGTGCTGACAATGTATCATTGGAAGAAAGCATTCTGTTGAACTTACCTAAGAACTCCCTGTAGTTTTCTTTATTGATTACTGAAGGGCTGACACTCAAGGCCTGCGCTCTTAAAGTCCAGTTTTTTTCATTCAAAAGCGGCAAAACATCTGTCTTTCTTAAGACGCCCAGACCCTCCATCGTCCATAAGGCATGAATAGCAGACTGGGTTTTAACTCTATTATGAAGCATGGTCCTCAATGTACTTTCCAGGCTCTTATTCTTGCTGTCGACCAATATCTGCTGAACCTGATTACGTACCCATCCATTTGAATGATTTAATAAAGGCAGCAGTTGAGCCCTTGCCGAAGGAAGAGTCTGTGACCTGACTTTTTTCCCCGCAGGAACTATTTTATAAATCCTGCCAAAGGATAAGGGTTCAGTCAGGTTTCTGGCTTTTATCTGATTCTTCAGATATGGGGTTAAGTAAGTCTTGTGCTGAATAATCCCCCGATACATATCTACGATGTACAAAGCCCCATCCGGACCAACATTCAGATTTACAGGCCGGAAACGCTCATCTGTACTTGCCAGAAATTCACGTTCTGTGTAGGCCTGTCGACCGGCAACCTGATAACCTTTTTCGCTAATAATATTTCTTTTGATCAGATTTGCAGAAGGCTCTGCAACAAATGCATTTCCATAATATTCCTTCCCAAAGAGTATGCTGTTGAAAATAACCGGACCACAGGCTGCCGTGAAATTCACCAGTCTCAGACTATCATCCAGAATATCCTTCATGTAACCTCTGTTCACTCCGGGGGTTGGCCTGATTGGATATACACGATTATTCTTAATGATGTTCTCTGAAAAACCTCTCAGCCTTTGCTGATTATCATTTGATGCTCCCAAACCCGGACTAAAGAAGTCGCCCTGAAGATTCTCAGAATTATTATTATAAAACAATCGTCCCTGATCATCCTGACTGATCCCCCACTGTCCACGGAAATGAGTTCTTTCGATCAGCCATTTATCACCCACTTTTCTATATCGCTTTGATGATTTTGCATTATATATCCAGTTATCTATCGCCCTGAATAAGCCATTTGGCTGATGCTCAACATTACCACCCTCTGCATATTCCGGGTCAACCAGCGTTCTTTTAACCGGCTTATCATTCTGAATTTCGTAATACCAAAGCTTCGGAGATTCAGCAAGCAGCAGCCCGTTTTCAATCAGACAAATTGCCCTTGGTAATACCAGTGAATCTAAAAATACCTGCCGGTGATCCATCCTGCCATCCCCGTTCCTGTCGCTTAAAATTACTACTTTACCTGTAGGCTGATCTTCACCGGTACCAACCGTATCCGGCATATAATTCTCCATTTCAACTACCCAGATACGTCCCTTTTTATCAAATAATACAGAAACCGGTGAATTAACCAGCGGCTCTTCAGCGACGATCTGTATGCTGAAGCCGGGTTCAATTTTCATGGCTTTCAGCGACTCTCCGGCCGAAAGCACCGGCGATTCGGTAAAGGGCTTTTCGAGCTTGATCGTGTCTAAAGCAAACTGATAATGATCAGAGTTTCTTTCACCAAGGAAAAAACCGGCAAACATGATCAGAAGAAGGGGAATCGAAAGATATAAAGTTTTCATCCGTTTATTTTTTGTTTTTTAATCCCGCACGTGCGGGATGGAGCCTTTGATGATTAAATAATCATTGCCCAGTATGCTTAATGATTATTTTAATCTCGTTGGGTTCATTGCTGTTCAGCCAAGAGTATTAAGTTCAAAAAATATCAAGATCACCCTTTTTCCGAAGCAGAATAGTATAAGCATTGGCAAAAGATTCCAGTCGTTTTCGGCCACTGAAGATAATAATCAACTGCTTAATGAAATATTCCGCATCAATCCTGAATTGGCGAAAAAAGCTTTTGCTCTTCTTCTGATTAACAAAGGCATTGAATTTGCTTACTTCAGGTTCAATCATAGATACCTTATCGTTCAATATCTCAAAGCCCTCAGATTGGACCAAAAAACGTAATGACGTTGGGGTATACATGTTAATATGACCGTAATCCAGAAAATGTTTCATCCTCAGATCAACTCCATAACGGTAGTCGCAGGGGACTTCGATTATTAGATACTTGGATACCCTTCTGATCTCGCGCAGTAACATACGCTCGAACTCTACATGTTCAAGTACATGAGCAAGAATAACCAGATCAAATTCATTGTCATCAAAAGGAATGTGGTAACCATTAAAAACGCCGGCAGATTTTACATTTTTAAGTGCCCGTTTATTGATTTGCTCAAGTCCGCTTTGCGATATTTCCAGTGCATGCATTTCAGGAAATGTATTCCATTCTGAAAGGTAGTGCAGAATACTCCCATCTCCGGCACCCACTTCCAGCACTTTAGTAAACGTCTGCCCGAAACAAACATCAACTATATTTTTTGCCTTATATTTCGCACCCAGCATTCTCCACTGCTCATCCCGCCCTGCATAAAATTCATCATAGGCCTGCTTAACATCTGCACTGATAATTTCTTCGCTCATCTTAAATTCCCAGACAATTATTTGCTTTATAAAATACAGAAGTAGATTTACGGTAAAATAAGCCCGGCGAAATCCCGCTGAACGAAAGCTCCTTAAACCCTTCATTTTTAAAGAAAGTAATCGCGTCAGCATAATTCTCACGTTCAGAATCATCCAGAACAACTACACCATTTTCACTTAGAGCAGCCAGCGACTGATAGCAGCAATTCACACGGTCTCTGCCATCAACAATAATTATATCAAATTTTTGTCCCATGCTTGCAGGCATCCTGCTGTAATCTCCCGCTGTCTGTAATTCGCAGAATATCATTTCTGAGTTTGAAGGTTTACCCGAGGAGATTTTATCGAACCATGCCTTATCATGCTCAACTGAAACTACTTTTAATGCTCGCTTAGCATAATAAAATGTAGAATTACCTGAACCAAATTCGAAAACCCTGTGTTCCTTCTTTATCCGGTCAGAAATAAAATCAATAAAAGAGTAAGTTACCCATGGAATAGGCTCTGAATGACCATCAACAGGAGATTTACTATCGAATGATCTGAACCATCCTATTTCTGCTAAATATCCTTTAATGCCGAAAGACAATAAGGTTCTGATTCTCGCCGGACTTAACAGGCTTGTATATGATTCCGTCTTTTTCAACGTTTTGCGATTTTTTGAATAATAGAAATTAAAAATAAGGATTTAAGCATATTAAGTCCCTGTTTCCGGGTCTCCGGGAAAACAAGAATAAAAAAAGTTGCCGAGAAATACGCGATCAATGTAGCAAAAGCTGCACCCTGAAGTCCATATACCGGAATCCAGAAATATCCCAGTATAACATTAATTACAGCACCGGCACCTGTACGATATAAAGAATACCTCGTATGCCCTTCAGCAATCAGATATTGTCCGCTTGCGCTGCCCAGAAACACAAAAACCCCTGCCCAGATATGAATAGACAGGATAGAAGCACCATCAGCAAATTCAGCAGAATAAAAATACCTGTAGATATAGTTTGAAGCAAAAGTCATGAATACCGCAATACTCAGACTGATGATCACCATCAGATCGTACATATCCACCAATCTTTTCTGATATCTGGCCGGATCATCTCTTCGGGCATTCATAATTGCCGGAAAAACAGAGGTTACAATAGCCACGGGTATGAAATACCAGCTCTCACTCCAGTTAACTACCGTAGAGTAAATGCCCAAAGCACCTGCACCAAGGAAGCTCTCAACCATTAACTGTCCGATCTTCATATAAACCGTAACCAGGATAGCTGAAAAAGCAAGAGGCCAGGAATGCTTCAGCAGATTCCGGGCCAGACCTGATTCGTAAGACCATTCTGTAATCCGGTTGCCTCTGTGTGTGTAAGTAATAAGGTATCCTGCCGCAAGTAAAACTGCATCGGCCAGTATTGTCCAGACAAACCAGTACAAGGGGGCAGAAATATAAATCAGGATAAGCTTAACCCCGGCAGAAATCAGGTTAGCTGCAACCTGAACCATCATCACATATTTACCCTGTACCTTCGACTGAAAATAACTGTCAATAATATTCAGGGATTGTGCAATTCCCACCCCGGAGGCAATGAGAATGTAAGAAAGCGGAATATCTCCCTGATTACCTTTCAGCAGAATATAGCTTAGTCCGGCAAGAGGAATAATCAGAATTCCGGCGAAAAAACGCATAAAAAAGGCTGTCCCCAGTAATTTATTCTTCTTTTCCGGCCCGGCAAGCAGTTCGCGGGTGATAAAACCATCGAGCCCAAGTGCAGCCGCTGCAATAAAAAAAGTGACGAAAACCAGCGGATAGTTCAGGAGGCCATTGGCGGTTTTTCCGAGATAATTCGCAACGGCAATTCCGGCAAGTATCTTAATACCCAAACTTCCCACCCTGGCAAGGAACAGCCAGCCGGTGTTCTTCAGGTATTTATCAAAAGCTTGCTGGTCGAAACCGGGTACCGCTGGAAACTTCATTAAAACAAATATAAAAGAAAAGCCCCGGATTAAATCCGGGGCCGTTCACCTATTATTTTAAAATACGTTCGTGCTCTTATTGATTCACAAACTTCTTTGCATTGATCTTACGTTCATTCTCTGTAAGATAAATCTTACGTAAACGCATACTCTTAGGAGTAATTTCAATGTATTCATCTGCCTGTATATATTCCATTGCTTCTTCCAGCGAGAATTTCACTGCAGTTGCAATACGAACGTTATCATCAGTACCGGAAGCACGCATATTGGTTAATGCTTTTCCTTTAACCACGTTTACAACCAGGTCATTATCACGAATGTGCTCACCCATGATCTGTCCTTCATAAACGTCAACACCAGGCTCAATAAAGAAACGTCCGCGATCCTGAAGCTTATCAATTGAATATGCAGTGGTAGTACCTTTTTCCATCGATACAAGAACACCGTTCAAACGACCGGGAATGGTTCCCTTCCATGGCTCATATGCCTTAAAGCGATGTGCCATGATAGCTTCACCTGCAGTTGCAGTAAGTACGTTATTTCTTAATCCGATAATACCACGGGCAGGGATTTCGAATTCAAGATGCTGAAGATCACCTTTAGGCTCCATAATCAGCAATTCACCTTTACGCTGGGTTACAAGTTCAATAACCTTTCCGGATACTTCTGCAGGAACATCAACGATCAGTGTCTCAACCGGCTCACACTTCATACCATCAATTTCTTTGATAATTACCTGAGGCTGACCTACCTGTAACTCATAACCTTCGCGGCGCATGGTCTCGATAAGTACAGACAAATGGAGAATTCCACGACCGTAAACAAGGTAAGAATCCGGTGATTCAGTCTCAACAACTTTCAAAGCAAGATTCTTTTCCATCTCTTTGTAAAGACGCTCACGTAAACGCTGTGAGGTTACGAACTTACCTTCCTTACCAAACATCGGTGAGTTGTTAATCGTGAACAACATATTCATTGTTGGCTCATCGATCTTAATAACTTCCAGTTGCTCAGGCTTTTCAAAATCAGCAATGGTATCACCGATATCAAAACCTTCAATACCTACTACAGCACAAATATCTCCTGAAGAGACCTCGGTTACTTTAATCTTTCCAAGGCCTTCAAAAGTGTATAATTCCTTAATTCTTGATTTCTGAATCGTTCCGTCGCGCTTCACCAGGGAAACCGGCTGATTTTCTTTGATCACACCACGCGCCACACGGCCAATGGCAATACGACCAACGAAAGATGAATAATCAAGTGAAGTGATCTGCATCTGCAAAGTTCCATCAGCACTTGGCGCAGCAGGAATATGCTCGAGAATGGTATCCAGCAATGGAGTAATATCTTCAGTTTGCACTTTCCAGTCGGTATTCATCCAGCCTTGTTTTGAAGATCCGTACAATACTGGGAAATCCAACTGATCTTCTGTTGCTTCAAGGTTAAAGAAGAGTTCAAAGATCGACTCATAAACTTCTTCCGGGCGACAGTTCTCCTTATCAACTTTATTGACTACAACTACCGGTTTCAATCCGAGTGAAAGAGCTTTCTGTGTTACGAAACGAGTCTGAGGCATTGCACCTTCAAATGCATCCACAAGCAGGATTACCCCATCAGCCATTTTCAAAACACGCTCTACCTCACCACCAAAATCGGCGTGCCCGGGAGTATCAATAATATTGATCTTAATACCTTTGTAGTTTACTGAAACGTTCTTGGAAACGATGGTTATACCACGTTCACGTTCAAGATCATTATTATCCAGTATTAAATCACCGGTTTCCTGATTGTCGCGGAACAGATTAGTCTGGTGTAAAATTTTATCAACCAGTGTAGTCTTACCGTGGTCAACGTGAGCGATGATCGCTATATTCCTTATTTTTTGCATTAAAAAATTATTCTTAAATTTTTTGCAAAGGTACGATTTAATAAGGAGAATAATGCAAAATCATTAATCGGAGACGATTAAGCTGCAGCAGTTTGATGAAATCCGGCCTCTGAGATACTTCAGCGAATATTATTGAATAGATTTAATTCATATTAATTTACAGGAAACTGACCTTCAGGCAATTAAATTTTGATAATTTTACGTCATGGATATCCAGCTTATATTGGTATTAATTGTATTCCTTCTGGCTGTATTATATCTCGGACGTATGTTTTACAGAAGTCTGAACAGCAAAAAAGGATGTGCAAGTAATTGCGGGAAATGCACTGCAGATTTCAGCGATATTAAACCGTCGGATACAAAATAAGGATCAGCTCAGGCAGACTTCTCAATCAGGCATACTGCATAGGCAACCAGGCCTTCCTGGCGGCCTATAAAACCCATCGTTTCATTAGTTGTTGCCTTTATCGAAATATCATCTTCTGAAATCCCTGCGGCCTCTGCAATATTCAATTTCATCCGGGGGACATGCGGATTGACCCTGGGAGCCTCAAGACATAACATTGCATCAATATTGCCCACATTCCATCCCTTTTGATTGAGGAGTTTAACACATTCCCTCAAAAGTATCAAACTACTGATTCCCCGCCAGCGCTCATCTGTATTCGAAAAGTGAAAACCAATATCACGTAAATTAGCGGCCCCTAATAATGCATCGCAGATAGCATGTACAAGCACGTCCGCATCCGAATGACCATAGGCCCCTGAATGATGTTCAAGTTTTACTCCGCCCAGAATAAATGGATGATTTTCGACTAACTGGTGAACATCAAACCCAAAACCAACTCTGATTTTCATTAAATTATTTCTCGAAATTAAATACCAGTGAAAAGCGCAGGGTTTGAGCCAGCGGACTGGTTTGCTGATTCGCAAGGAGATATGCAAAGTCAAGATTAAACACGCTGTATTTTACCCCGGCGCCAACCGTAAAATACCTTCTGTCGCCCTTAGTTGGAGCCTCATAAAAATATCCTGAACGCACAGCGAACTGCTTGTTATACCAGTATTCAGCACCAACAGAATAACTGATTTCATTAAACTCTTCAGAAAAACCTCCGGGTGCATCAATAAATGAACCAAAAATTGCTGCCGGTACAGAACGGTCAGGATCTTTTCCATCAATAATTTCTCCGTTTGCATCGCGTACCGGACTGGTTGGAACCATCAGCTTATTCAAATCAAGCGCTACGGTAAAAGTATTCAGATCATCCAGTATAAAGGTACTTGCGGTTCCCAGCTTCAGGTTTGTCGGTAAAAATGATTTAGACCCACCTTCTGAATAACTCATCTTTGTTCCGATATTGGAAATATTAACCCCAAAAGCCAGCTCGGCATCTTTACCCAGTAAAATAGTTCCCTGTTTAAAATAAGCAGAAACGTCTGCTGCCAATGCCGTTGCAGGCTGAATATCCTGTCCGTTAAACTGCCCGTTACTTAAACTCGACCGGATATATCTGATTGCTGAGCCCAGTGAGAATCCATCTCCGAGCTTTCTGGAAAAAGTTCCCTCCAGCGAAAACTCATTCGGACTATAGACTCCAATATCATTCTGGCTGTTATCAGTTAACTGAATGGATCCATAAGAAAAATAACGAAGCGCGGCTCCTATAGTATTTCTTTCATCCAAACGATGGTAAAAAGTTAAATAGCCAAGATCAACATCGGGAACAAGGTTTCTTAACCATGGAGTATATGAAGCCGAAAGCCCGGTTGGTTTATCAAGAAATGCAAGCTTAGCCGGATTCCAGTGCAATGAGTTTGCATCAGGCGAAATTGCGACCCCCACATCTCCCATTGCCCCTGAACGGGCATCGGGAGTAATCAATAAAAACGGTGCGGCAGTTTGTATAGTATTGCTACGCTTTCCGTCGCTTTGCGTAGCCTGCGCCATAGTCAGGACAGGTATCCCGACAAAAAGAAAAGCTAAATAATTGCAAAACGATAGTTTGTTAATCATTAATCAAATAAATCAACCCAAATCTATACTTTCCTATAACTAAATATAAGTAATTATAAGGATATATTTTAAATACTCAGAATACCAACGGCTTTCTTCCACAAGAAAAAACCGATATTGATAAAATTATAAATTAAATCTGATTGTAAGTAAAGATAAACAACTGAAATAATACCGCTTAGGATCACTTCAAAATTATCCGGCAATCCCTGATGATAACAATCATTGTAATATTTAAACTTAAATAACGTCTCAAATTCAATTTCACGTATATTCTTTGAAACCTTATTTTATCTTTTCCGTTTGAATAAAAAGCTTGTTCAGAACGCTGCATGGTTAAAAAAAGCATTGGCGTTATTAAGCAATTTTGTATTTTTAAAAAATTAATGCTCCAATTACACCGAAAGTAATGAAACGAATTTCTATATATTTTACCACAAGCCTTTTGTTGTTGGGTATTTTCACCTCCTGCAACAAGCAAACAGGCAAATCTTCAAAAACCGGGATGGCTTATAACGATAAGTATAATGGTGGTTTTGAAGTGAACTCTAAAGTAAAACCGGGACCTGGTCCGGGGCTTATTGCAATTGAAGGTGGTACATTCGTAATGGGAGGAAGCTTGAACCAGGACTTAGGTTATGAATTTGATAATGTAAGACGCAGAGTAACTGTTGCATCTTTTTATATGGATGAAACCGAAGTTGCGAATGTTGACTGGCTGGAATACCTGCACTGGATTAAACGAAATTTCCCGAATGATGCTGAATATTATTATAATGCTCTTCCTGACACTCTGGTATGGAGACAGCCTCTTTCTTACAATGAGCCTTATGTAAATAACTATCTGCGTCATCCGGCATTTCAGGATTATCCTGTTGTAGGAGTAACCTGGGAGCAGGCCAATGCTTATTGTGAATGGCGTACTGATCGGGTAAACGAAGAAATTCTAAGAAGCAGAGGTTTTTTACTCGATTATAAAACTTTAACTGCAGGTACGGGCAAATCAGGCGGAGCAACAAGTGTTTCAAGCTCTTCAGACCCTTTCAATACAGATATCTATCTGAACGGACAATACCGCGGAGAGGGAATTGACGGTAAAAAGATGAAGAAAGACCTTAATCCTAATGCTGCAGCTGCCGGAACAAATTCAGGATCAAAAGGAGCTGTAAGACCGGTAAGACTTGAAGACGGCGTATTGAAACAGCCTTACCGCTTACCAACCGAAGCCGAGTGGGAATATGCAGCACTGGCATTAGCCGGAAATACTGAATATGAAAATATCGCCGACGGCAGAATATATCCATGGAACGGCCTTGGTGTTCGTTCTCCGAAGAAACGTACCCAGGGTATGATCCTTGCTAACTTTAAACGTGGCGAAGGTGATAATATGGGTACAGGTGGATACCTTAATGATAAGGCTGATATCACTGCTCCTGTAAGAAGCTATACTCCAAACGACTTTGGATTATTTAATATGGCAGGAAACGTAAACGAATGGACTGCTGATGTTTACAGAAAGTTAAGCTTTGAAGATTTTTCAGACTTCAATCCATTTCGTGGAAATGAATTTGTCAATAAGCGTCTTTCTGACCGTGATAAAGGAGTTTATGCTAAGGATAAATATGGCCGTCCGATCAAAGATTCTGCAAAAACCGGGAAAAAACAAAAATGGTCTGAGTTACAGGGCAATGCCGCAGCTGCCGACTCATCAATTGCCGGTAAACCATACAACCCTGATTTCAGAGGGCACCTTGATACTGTAAGGGCAAATCTTTACGGTACTACGACTCTGGTTAATGACCGCTCACGCGTTTATAAGGGAGGTTCATGGAACGACAGGGCTTACTGGTTAAACCCTGCTACAAGAAGACATATGCAACAGGACGAAACCAGTGCCGAAATGGGTTTCCGTGCTGCCATGACACTTGTTGGTTCTCCTGAGATCATCTCAAAAGGAAAGCCACAGTTTACACAGCCAAAATCAAAAGCAACAGGAAAAACGAAATAAGAAATTCTTAATTCCATAAACAGAGAAGGCCTTTATATCAGTGATATAAAGGCCTTCTCTGTTTATGCCCCCTAACGAGAAACAGGAATGTTATAGATTATAATGAAGACTCATCCACAAACTTCTTCCAACCGCATTAATTCCGCTTCCATGTGTTCTGTAATCTTCATTAAATAAATTCTGAGCACTAATACGTAACTGAACAGATCCAAGAGAATAACCCGTATAAATATTCAACACTTTCCATCCGGGAGTACCGTTTAAAGGTATCCTGTTATCATCCTTGTCGCCCTGAGCCAAACGACTTTGTTTATCAGCCCAGGAAAGCTCACTCTTTACATAAAACTTATTCAGCTTATATTTAAGTGAGAAATTACCATTAAAAGGAGGCACTCTTCTCAATGGCTCTGCCTTTGAAATATTCTGCCCGTGATTGAATGAAGCAAACATATC
Organism: Daejeonella sp. H1SJ63; assembly: GCF_029360775.1. Lineage (GTDB taxonomy): Bacteria > Bacteroidota > Bacteroidia > Sphingobacteriales > Sphingobacteriaceae > Daejeonella. The sequence goes on from NZ_JARKMZ010000018.1 coordinate 21,475, forward strand.
AAAGAAGAAGTTTTCTGAGGCTTGCCACTCAACAAATCCTTCCACTCCTTTAATAACAGCCTCCTCCGTATTTTCTTTCCTGTAAACTTTATACCCGCTGATCATCTGACCGGTCTGAACTCTGTTGATCAGATCATTCATCCTGTTTTGATATACTGCAGTACCAAAGCTCCATCTGTGTGAAGCAAACTTATAGCCAAGTTCAGAATTATTACTTTTCTCAGGTCTGAGGTCATAGGATGGCAGTTCATACCGGAAATCAACTATTCCAAGTGTTCCCATATCATCAATATTAGGAGCACGGTACCCGCTGTTGAATGAGGTATAAAAATGATGCTGATCAATAGAATAGTTTATCCCCGCATTCCATACAAAAGCATTAGGCGATATTTTAAGCTGTCCCAGATTCGTATCTTTTATGGATGCCTGCAGCCAGTTGTATCTTAAACCAGCCTCTGCATTAAATGAACCAAAACGAATATGCTGAAGCGAATAAACCGAAGTATTCAAATAGCTCGACTTGTCAGGATACAATCCCCGAAGTACTGTTACAGATCCATCCTGAATATTGATATTATTCCGGATACTGCTTACCTCATCTTTATAATACTCAATACCACTGTTCGCAGTCCAGAAGCGGCTCAGATCAGAGAACACTTCTACTGCTAAATTTGAGGTTTGTATCTTGTCCCGCTCAAGTCCGCGAACCTGACTGCTGTTCTTCTGACTATTTCTCTCTTCAATAGTAGAATTCAATGAGCCTGTAAATTGAATCCTGTTTAAAACAGCAGAATTTTGATCAATACTATACTTCAGATAACTGAGATTTCTGCCCTGAACCCCCATCTTATTGACTTTAAAATTCTCAAGCCTTACTTTATGAAAAACATCTACATCCTTTTGCTGAACAAACTGGTTTGCAATAATCAATTCCGATTTACCGGAGATCTTCAATTTTAATTTTAAGCTGGCATCTGATTCAGTATATCCGGAAGGCGATTGCCTTCCGGTAGTATCTCCACCTATCAGATCACCGAAATCCTTCATTCCCAAAATTCCTGAAAAAGCCATTTTTGAGGTTGAATATTCAAATTCAGTACTTCCTGAGCGTTCCATATTACCGCTACCATATCTTCCGCTTAAACTCCCTTTAAAAGTCTTGGCAGATGAATAAGAAGGCTCTTTAGTAAATACCTGTATCACACCTCCCATGGCATCAGAACCATACTGGACTGAACCGCTTCCTCTCAAGACCTCGATTTTACTGACTGAAAAGGGGTCTACGGTGTTCATATACTGATTGGGCCCATACCTGAAAGTAGAGTTGTTCAATCTGATCCCATCAATCAGGATCAGCGTCTGATTACCGGTCAGGCCCCTGATAAATGGCGATCCTCCGCCATGATTGGTTTTTTGAACAAAAACTCCGGGAATGATGCTTAAAGATTCTGGTGTTGTACGGGGAATATTCTCTGACTGTGCAGGCAAATTCAAAACGCCCGAAGCAAAGGGTAAATTAAGTGATGGGCTGTTTCTGCGGGAAGCTGAAATCACCTCTACCTCAGGAAGTGAGCCTGCCTGAGGTACTAAAAATATCTCCAGATCAAGATCCTTCTGCCCCAGCTCAACAGTGGTTTGATAGGATTCAAAACTAAGGTGGCTAACTTTTAACTGATAGACTCCGGGCTGAATATTCTTAAAACTAAAATCTCCATTAATCCCGGTACCCGAACTTGCCGATACAGGGCCCTCCAGACTGATACTCACTCCCCTGATTACATTCCTGTTCAGCTGATTATAAACAGTTCCTTTTATAGTCTGAGCGGACAGAGTTACAGAAAGTAAAATAGCAGAGAGTAGAATAAAATACCTTTTCATATTAATATTAAAAATCAAAAACCGGAACGAATTTAATCGTCATCGTCTTTCCTCTTTTGTTCAAGCTTCAAAAATGCGCTTCTGCGCGGAGCAGGCATAACAGAACCTTCACCCCTGACAGATTTCCAGACCACTTCATTCAGATCAAGGTCGGGTGCTGCGTCCTCTCTTGCAAAATTCCATTCCTGTGAACGTTCAGCACTCTTATTCCATGCAGTGTTACGCTGTTCAAGATCAATGTTTGCAGGTTTAACTTTATACGGTTTGAAATCAGGGTTTGAGGTGAAACAATCAGACATCGGAATAGCTGCAGCATCATACTGACTCATTGGAGGTAATCCAAGTATCAGTTCAATGGTTCTGAGCATCCCTGAGGTTGAATACATATTACTGTTCACTGAATTCCTTTTTACATAAGGACTAATTACAAAGGCCGGCGAACGGTGGGCATCAATATGATCCGGACCGTTCTGAGCATCATCCTCAAGTACAAAAATTGCAGATTCCTTCCAGATACTGCTATTGGAAATTATTTCTACCAACTGCCCGAGAGCCAGATCATTATCAGCAACTGCAGCGGTTGGTGTTATTTTACCAATCCTTTGTCCGCTGGTATGGTCATTCCCAATCCTGATCGTATTAAAGCGCGGAACCGCATTTTTAGAAAGTAATGAGTCAAAATCTTCCTTAAATGCCGCTATTCTGTCTATGTCCTTAATATCCAGATTATAACTCGGGAACTTCGGAGCAATATGCCCGACGAGTGATTTCAATGTTGCTCCGTCTTTGGTTGTAAATTCACCATAGCTGCGATAGCTTATACCAGCACGTTTGCAATAATCCCAGATAAACCCATCGCGCGGATAAGCAATCTTTCTGCTTCCTTCATAATCATAAGTACCACCACGGCTCCCATAACTGGTAGGCCATGACTTTTCTACATAATCATTGGCATATGCAGCCATACTCCAGTTATGCCCATCAGCACTTACCTCAGCATCTACATAAAAATTATCAAGCAGAACAAACTCTCTTGCCAGAGCATGATGGTTCGGTGTTACCTTTTCAGGGAAAATACATAAATTCGGATCACCATTGCCTTCTTTAATATCTCCAAAGACCTGATCATAAGTACGGTTTTCCTTGATCACATAGAACACATATTTAATTGGTGATTTCCCTCCCTGGATATTGGGGACGGGATTATTAACTGCGCCTTTGGATTTGGTCTCTTTTTCCTTATTGTAGGGAGTGTTGGCATAAACCTGCTTTGAGAAAACCTCAAGCTGCGCATCGCCGGGCTGATCAATGATAGATAATGAGCCCTTAAATAATCCTCCGATATACTGAACTTCTTTCTGCTCAGTGATTCCCTGATGCACCCCACTGTTATCTGTCTTCTTAACCGGCTGCGGTCCATTGGGATTAGCCAGAGAAGTAAAGCCCTTTCCGTTAGAAACAAATATCTTTTTACCTGCTACACGTACATTGGTAGGATACCATCCGGTAGGGATAAAACCCTTTGAACTGCTCTTTCCCGGAGTTAAAACATTGAAAACAGCCAGACAATTATTATCTGCATTTGCCACAAAAAGTGTCTTTTCATCTTCAGACAATGCCAATCCGTTAGTGGTTGAACCGGTTAATCTGGTCGGGTAGAGAGAGGTAGAAATAACTTCAATTACTTTATGAGACTTTGTATCAATGACAGATACTGAATTATCATTGGCATTTGCTACAAACAGATATTTTCCACTTTTATTCTGAATAAGCTCATTCGGATGACTTTCAGTGGCTATCTCTGATGTGATACGATTTGCCTTTATATCATAAACAGCAACCTTATCTGCTCCCCATAAAGAGATATATAGTTTACTTTTATCTGCTGAGAGAAGGCAGTCATAAGCCTCAGCACTCAGATCAACTTTATTCAGAATTTTCTTACTGAGCAGATCAAAAACATACAGGGAATTATTCTCCTTTGTTACAGTATATAAACGGTTTGCTGCATCGTCGAGCTCAATACCCGTCGGACCGATCTTTTCTGTTGGCCAGGCTTTTCCAAGAACCAGGGTATCAGCCTTCCCAAGCTTTTTATTGACTATAGGATAAGCCAGAATAATATTATCATTCGCACCTGAAGCATATAACTTCTTCTCATCAGCACTAAATTTTAAACCATACCATGCCTTTGCGATGGGCTGCTCATGCAATACCTTTTCAGACTGAGGGTCTATCAGCTGAATGCTATGCTTGCTCTGCCCGTTATTTGTAACGGCCAATAGCTTTTGCGATCCGGAGATCTGAATATTCAAAGGCAAATCTCCCAGTGGCAATGAGCGGCCGGCCGGATTTAATGACCAGCCATTGGGCAGCGTTAATCTGGCAGGTTTAGTATTATTAGAAATATTCTGAGCTGATGTACTTATCGTTGCCAGTACAAATGCAATTAGCGGAACAATGGATCCGGCAATCCTTAAGCTTTTAAAAAAATTCATTGAAGAAAATTAATTAAGATTATAAATACTAAAAGCAAGAAAGGCTCTGCTTTATACAAAAGAGGCCTTTCCATATTAATTCTTCATTAATAAAATATCAATAAACAGAATATACTATTTGTACCTATCTATTCAATATGGTACAAATTCAGATCTGTGTTTACGGCAAGACTCAGCTTTCCCAGGTCATCATCTTTCCTCTGTCTTCCTTTTTCAAACACTGATCAAGGGTTTTCTGATCATATTCAAGTCCGTACTGCTTCAGTACATCATCCGGCACCCCATCCCACTCATTTGGCTGATTTCCCTTATATCCCATATCTTCAATTCCTATTTTACTGGTAAAAAATCCAGTTGCTGTCAGGTTACGCATAGTATTGAAAAAGCTTACACCAGCGGCATTCTCCGGAGCAGCCTTTTGGGGATATGCGATCAGATCTACAAGCTCGATTTGCTGCGCTTTGGATGCCTCAGCAAAAGATTTTTTAAACAGTTTTAAAGATTTTACATCCAGCCATTTCAGGCCACCCCTAAGGGGTAATTGATATCTGGGCTGATCTTTTGCTATAAATTCAATAAACTCAGGAACTTTAGCATCGCTGGCACTTCCTGAATGGTCATCCTTCGGAATAATGATATCTGCAAGGATTGTAATGGTTCCCATCTCGGCTGCCGTAAAAAAAGTTTCCGACATCAGTTTTTCATCGATCAGCTTTTCTTCAGGAGTACGGCCATAGACCCCGGCCTTCCCGCTTCCGGCAGATTTGCTTCCATCTTTTTTATCACATGAAGTTAATATAGTTCCGACGCTTACAGTTCCTACTGCCAGTGCCTTTAGTGAATCTCTTCTATTCATCTGTTAAATATTACGCTTTTTTAACTGATCTACAATATACTCTGATGCTCTCAATGACAGGGCAAGAATAGTCCAGGTAGGATTTTTATCTGCCTGAGATACAAATGATCCGCCATCAACCACAAAAAGATTTTTAACATCATGTGCCTGATTGTATTTATTTAAAACCGATTTGTTACGGTCATTCCCCATACGGGTAGTTCCAACCTCATGAATAATCCTTCCCGGCGCTTCCAATCCATATTTCCTGTCTTCACCCGGTTTTTCGCCATTTGCAATTCCACCCATTGAATGAATAATCTCTTCAAAGGTATCCTGCATATGTTTGGCCTGTTTGATCTCCTGATCTGTCCAGTTATAATTAAATCTTAAAACAGGAATTCCATATTTATCAACAACACCGGGATCTATTTCGCAGTAATTATCAATACGTGGAATACTCTCACCGCGACCGGCAAAACCTACCGTAGAGCCATAGTATCTCCGGTAATCGTCTTTCAGTGAAGCGCCATAGCCGCCTGCTGCTTTCATCTTGCCATCTTTCCCCGGGAATTTTCCATTGTTATTTTCCATACCGAAACCGAATCCATATGCCGGCATTCCCAGTCCACCCCAGAATTCAATATGATAACCACGGGCAAAATCAAGTTTTTTATTATCAAGCCACCAGGGAATATACAGGTGTAGTCCTCCAACACCATCTTCATTATAGCGCTTTCTGTCCATCAACTGTGGAATAAATGCACCGCGTGAAGAGCCAGTTGAGTCATGAAGATATTTGCCAACCATTCCGCTTGAATTAGCGAGACCGTTTGGATGAGCTGAAGACCTGGAGTTTAGCAATAAACGGGCAGACTCACAAGCACTTGCTGCCAGAACAACCACTTTTGCATTTACCTGATATTCCTGCATATCTGTCTTATCAACATAAGAAACACCGGTAGCAAGGCCTTCACTATTGGTCAGCACCTCTCTTGCCATTGCATTTACATATACATCAGCATTCCCCGTTTTTCTTGCAGGTTTTACAAGACAGGTCGATGAAGAAAAATCGGCATGTACAGAACACCCACGATTACACTGATTACAGAAAAAACAGGATCCGCGATCTTTATTAACCGGTCTGGTTAAAATGGAAAGCCTTGAAGGTATAACCGGGATTCCAATTTTGTTTGCTGCCTGCTTGACCATCAGCTCATGCAATCTGGGCTTTGGAGGAGGAAGAAAATGTCCATCCGGTTCATTATAGATGCCCTCTTTGGTTCCAAAAATCCCTATCATTTTATCGATCCGGTCGTAATATGGCTTTACATCATCATAGCCAATTGGCCAGTTATCGCCTAAACCATCAAAATCCCTGCGCTTAAAATCATTTGGGCCAAATCTTAACGATATCCTGCCCCAATGATTAGTACGGCCACCAAGCATACGCGAACGGAACCAGTCGAATTCTGTACCATTCTTCCTCGTATAAGGTTCACCATCAATCTCCCAACCGCCATAAGCGGCATCAAAGTCGCCAAATGCACGGTTTGTTGAAGCACCTCTTCGCGGCGATTCATAAGACCATTTAAGTTGCGTTTGTTGCTCCGGATTTGCTGGATCATAATCAGGACCTGCCTCAAGCAGAGCCACCTTAAGACCTGCCTCTGTAAGTACTTTCGCAGCCATACCCCCACCTGCACCTGACCCAACAATACATACATCGTATAACTCGCCCTTAGTTTTAATTTCTATTGCCATCAGATAAATATTGCGTTACTTTCCAACAAATTTTCTTGAAAATAAACAATATTTAATTGCCTGAAGAAATATAATTTAATGAAAAAACTGCAGCTTGAATTCTAACTGCAAAAACTCAGGAAAAGATCATCATCACCTGATTCTTTTCAACCTTATCACCTGCTTTAACCTTTATCATTTTAACCACAACATCTGCCGGTGCCTTAATGATATTTTCCATTTTCATGGCTTCCAGAACCAGAAGATTTCCTCCTTTAGGTACAGATTCTCCATCAGTAGTCAGAACCCTTAGAACAAGCCCGGGCATAGGCGCCCTGAGCTCAGATACCTTAGCCGAACTCAGATTATCCATCCCCAACTGATGTAAAAGTTCATCGTGACTGTCAGTAAGTTTCATTGTGTAAACAGATGAACCTACTTTTATCGAACAGGTCTTTTCAGATCTGTCGATTTCAATAAGTTCGGCATTATACGACTTATTGTTATGAAGTATATGAAAGGTTCCTGAATTCACTTTCAAGAAATCTGCTTCAACAGAAATACCATTAATATAATGATGCTCCTTCTCAGAAGTAATCTCAAAGTTGTATTTATCGTTAACCTTTACCTTATACATAATTTACTGTGTTAATGCATACTGAATTAAATTTGCACCCATTCTAAGTGCTTTTTGCCTTGTCTCAGCCGAATCACCGGGATAAGTACCGGCATCCTCCCAGCCATTTCCAAGATCCGATTCAAATGTATAATAACAAACAATCCGGCCTTGATATATTAAAGCAAAACCTTGCGGCCTCCTGGCATCATGCTCATGAATTTTGGGAAGGCCGTTCGGAAATTTGAATTTTTGATTGTAGAGGAGGTGATTTACCGGAAGTTCAACAAAGTCAAGCTCCGGAAAAACGCGTTTCATCTGAGGACGGATAAATTTATCCAGCCCATAGTTATCATCAATATGCAAAAATCCACCCCCGATCAGGTATTTCCTCAAATTCTGTGCTTCTGCATCAGAAAAAACAATATTCCCATGCCCCGTAAGATAAATAAAAGGATAATTGAATAGTTCTGCACTTCCTGCCTCAACAACTGCTTCCTCCTTATCAAAATTAGTCCCGAGATTTGAATTGCAAAAGCTTATCAGATTTGGCAATGCCGTCCTGTTTGCATACCAGTCGCCACCTCCATTGTATTTTAACTTGGCAATCTTATAAGATGGGGCATAAAATGAAAGGAATATCCCTGAGAGAACAAACACAGAAAGAAAAAAGTAACTACTCTTCAGACTTTTCATCCGTTTATTTTTTGTTTTTAAAAGGTGATGAACCTACCTGCCGGTATGCAGGCCTGCCTACCGGCAGGCATGGCGATCATGATTTAATAATCATACCCTCTGCGGGTTTTGGCAAAATCATGATAGTTTCATCGGTTTAAAAAATTGATCTCAAAACAAGCTTCAAGGGCTGCGGTTTCAGTTCGAAGCCTTGAATCTCCAAGGCTGACCGGAATAAAATTATTCTTTAATGCCAGATTAATTTCTTCCTGACTAAAATCACCTTCCGGCCCGATCAATACAAGATAATCAGAATTTAAGCTGATCTCCTCTTTCAATGAGTTTTTCTTAGCAGGGATACAATGTGCAATGAACTTCTGTGATGAGGGGTTCTTCGAAACTAATTCTGAAAAACGAACAGGCTCATTTAATTTAGGACAATAGGCTTTAATAGATTGTTTAACTGCCGAAACAATTACCTTATTCAAACGTTCAGTTTTAACATCCCGGCGTTCAGAACGATCGCAAATGACCAGGGTGATTTCATCAATCCCAATCTCAGTTGCTTTTTCAAGAAACCACTCAATCCGTTCAATATTTTTAGTGGGGGCAACTGCGATATGCAGATAATGATTTCGCTTCCCATAATTTTTCAAATGAGAAATTACTTTCAGACCTGTTCTTTTGGGATGAGGATCCACAATTACAGCTTCATAGAAACCCCCTTTACCGTCTACCAGATTCAACTTTGATCCGGTATCAAGTCTGAGTACTTTGATGCAATGCTTGCTTTCTTCTTCGCTCAGAGTATATTTTTCCGACTGAATATCTGGCGTATAGAAAATATGCATAAGCCGGGGTCAGTGTTAATGAATATCTACAGCGTCTGAACTATTAATGACCATCTCAAGCTTAACAGATTCAACATTCTGATCTGCTTTCTTAAGAATAGTAATGATATACCCGTTAAAATCGCTCGCTTCACCAACCTCAGGAATCTTTCCGAAAATTTCACTTACCAAACCTGCTACTGTATCATAATCACCATCTTCCGGAAGATCATGAGGCAGGTATTCATTTACATCGTAAATTGAGGCAGTAGCATCAATAATAAATTCAGTATCTGAAACTTTCTCTACGATAGGTTTTTCTTCGTCATATTCATCCTGAATTTCACCTACCAGCTCTTCAACAATATCCTCAAGAGTAACCATACCTGCCGTTCCTCCAAATTCATCAAGAACAATAGCAATTTGAATGCGCTTCAGCTGAAGCTCACTTAACAGATCATTAATCTTTTTGGTTTCAGGAATAAAATATGGCTTACGGATAATATCCTTAAGAATACATTCCTTATTTTCTGCCAGCAATGGAAGAATATCCTTTGCATGAACAATACCTACAATTTTGTCTATTGTTTCATCATAGACAGGGATTCTGGAATAACCTTCGCGAATAATGACATCCAATAATTCTTTATGTGGTGTCCCAATTTCAATTCCTGAAATTTTGGTTCGGGGAACCATGATATTCTTAACCACTCGCTCATTAAAGTCAAATACATTTTTAATCAGTTCATGCTCATTAGTTTCAAGAGCGCCGCTTTCTTTACCCTGATCCAACAGGTATTGCAATTCTTCGGAACTATGATGCGCTTCATGCCCACCGATTGTGCTGATACCCAATAAGCGAAGGATAAAATTGGCAAATCCGTTAAGCAACCAGATGAATGGTCTGAATATCAAATAGAAAAAATGAAGTGGCAGGGCAATACTCATTGTTGTTCCTATCGGTCTCTGAATGGCAAGTGATTTTGGTGCAAGTTCTCCAAATACAATATGCATCACTGTTATTGTGGCAAATGCAAGTACATGACCTATATTAGTGGCTACCCCTGTCGACATATCTACATTCAGCAGATGAAAGAAACGTGTAACAATGTCTGTCATTACGGCTTCACCTACCCAACCTAAGCCAAGAGATGCCAAGGTAATTCCCAGCTGAGTGGCGGCCAGATACCCATCAAGATGCTGGGTCATGTGTTTAGCAATTTTAGCTACACGACTACCTGATTTTGCCTTAATCTCAATCTGTGAGGCACGAACCTTCACCAAAGCAAATTCTGCAGCAACAAAAAAACCGTTTAAAAAAACAAGGAAAAATGTAAAAAACAGTGCGAGGCCCATAGTGATTATAAATTTACAAAAGTAGACTTATACAATTCAAGACTTTCTTTGATAACCTTATATGCATAGTTCTTACCCAGCAAATGCTCAATACTGACGTTCTTGTGTTCAAGTGCTTTATAGTCCTGAAAAAATCTGACGATTTCCGTCATGGTATGCGGAGGTAGTTCCTTCAGATCTTCAATATAATTCACAGACATATCATTTTTGGCAACAGCAATGATCTTATCATCCTGCTCACCATTATCTACCATGTGCATTACACCTACAACTTTTGCCTCAACAATTGCCATCGGATACACATCAACTGAACATAAAACTAATATATCCAATGGATCTTTATCATCACAATAAGTTTGTGGTATAAACCCATAATTTGCAGGATACATTACAGAAGAGAACAACACACGGTCAAGACGAATAAGTCCTGAATCTTTATCTATCTCATACTTTGCTTTAGAACCTTTAGGGATTTCTATAATCGCATTAACGATGGAGGGGATATTATCTCCGGGAGAAACACTATGCCAGGGGTGATCTTTATTCATTTTATTAAGGATTTAACTCTTCTTCTTCACCTGAATCTTTTCCTATCTTTCGCTTTAAATAGGTTACAATAAGCGGGATTGCAGTAATCAATATAAAACCTACGATAATGTAAAGCAGATAATCATTGATCTCCTTTTCAAAACTTCTGCCAAGAAAGAACCCAAGCAAAGTTAAGGATGTAACCCACAGAAAAGCACCTGTTACATTATAAAATGCAAATTTATTAAAATCAAGCCTAACGATTCCTGCAATAATTGGCGCAAAAGTTCTGACAATAGGTATAAATCTACCCATGATTAATGCAAAAGCTCCCTGCTTTTTATAATAGATTTCGGCTGACCTTAGATATTTTTTTTTGAAAAACAAGGTATCCTTCCTCTGATAAAGTACCGGACCAGTCTTCTTTCCAAACCAATATCCGACAAAATTACCACATATTGCAGCAGTCATCAAACCGGCTAACAGCACATAGATAGAAACATCCAGCTTATCTGTAGCTACGAACATCCCCGCCAGAAACAGCAAATAATCTCCGGGAAGAAAAAAGCCGAAAAACAACCCCGTCTCAGCAAAAACAACAAAAAGGAGAAGGTAAAATCCTCCTTCCCGCAGTAGTTTTACCGGATCAATAAGATGTTGAAGGTAATCCCAGATCTCGTGCATAATTTATATATGCGTAAAGCTACAATATTTTAAGCTGAAATAACTTAGAAAAGGTTGGATATCAGAGCAGGATATACTCCTGCAAGAATTGTAAGCACTGCCGACAAACCAAGTACAAAGTTGAAATAAGAGGATGATTGAACCTCGTTACGCTCAGCAGATTTAAAATACATCGCTACAATTACTCTCAGATAATAGAAAATACCAATTACGGCATTAACAACTGCTAGAACAACCAAAACGATATGATATTCAGTAAGTGCTGTAGAGAACATCATGAATTTTCCGATAAATCCGGCAGTTAAAGGAATACCAGCCAGTGAAAGCATCGAAACGGTAAGAGTAAATGCAATAAATGGATTTTTCCGTGCCAAACCATTAAAACTGTCAAATGTATCAGATCCGGTCTGACGTTTAACAAGGATAAGCACTGCAAAAGCAATAATTGAAGCTATGGAATATGCACTGGCATAAACAAAGACGGCATTGCCTGAAAGAGGGCCTAAAGCCACCAATGCAAAAAGCATATAGCCTGCATGTGAGATACTGCTGAATGCAAGCATTCTCTTAAAGCTTTGCTGATATAACGCAGTTACGTTTCCGATGAAAAGCGTAAGAACTGAAATCACTAAAAGCACTGGCATCCAGTAATCATGCAATGGCGCAAAACACATCATGAACAGTCTGAGAAATGCAGCAAAACCTGCAGTTTTGACAACAGTGCTCATAAAAGCAGTAATAAGTGTTGGCGAGCCTTCATACACATCGGGAGTCCAGAAATGAAAAGGAGCTGCACCAATCTTGAAGCTGAGTCCGATAATCATCAGTACCAGTCCGCTATAAAACAAAGGAGAAATACCCGATGGATTGGCTACTACGTATTCTTTAATTGCTGCAAGGTCAAAGCTGGCTGTTGCACCATACAGGAAGGCAATGCCCAGCAATAAAAAACCTGTTGAGAAAGCACCCATCAGAAAATATTTAAGGGCGGCTTCATTCGACTTAAAATCATTTTTACGGATGCCCGCAAGAATATATAAACTCACAGACATAATCTCTATACCGATGAACAGCATTGAAAGATTATGGAACGAAACCATAACCAGTATACCAATCAGGGCAAACAATATAATTGTATAATATTCAGCTACATGCTCTGAAATATGTTCAAAGTAATCTTTAGAGATAAGAAGGATCAACATTGTTGAAATAATGCAAATCGAAGTAAATGCGACAGCAAAATTATCAAACAACATCATTCCACTAAAAATTGGGGCAGATCCTGAATTCCATTCAATGACACTGAATGCCAGTGCAGCTGCCAGTCCGAGCAAAGTAACCGGTAACAAAGCATTTTTTGCCTTATACAAGCCTAAGTAAAGAACCAGAATGGCTAAAACAGATAGGGTTATTAATGCGTTCATGCTTTTATTTAACTAAAATCTTTTGGTTGACCTGATCTAACAGGTTAATAACAGCTGATTCTGAAATATTCAGAACCGGCTGGGGGTAAACCCCGATGAATAGGATAAGAATTGAAATGATGATCAGCACTGACTTTTCAGTCGTGTCGAGATCGCTGAAGGCAGAAGTTCTGATGTTTACCCCGCCAAGCATTACTTTTTGATACATTCTGAGCATATATACCGCACCAAGTATAATGGTTAAACCGGCTATGGCAGAGTATCCGATATTATAATTAAATATCCCCATCAGCAGGAGAAACTCGCCAACAAAACCATTGGTTAATGGCAATGCTACTGTTCCCAGAAGTACAATCAGAAATGTAATCGCTAGTACAGGTGCGGGTTTGGCAATACCACCCATATCACTGAGTTCTCTGGTGTTCATTCTGCGTATAATAATATCAGCGATGAAAAACATACCAACTACGTTGATCCCGTGATTGAGCATCTGTATCATTGCTCCCTGAACACCCTGAACATTCCAGGCAAAAATACCCGCTGAAATGAGTCCAACGTGCGCTATTGAGGAATAAGCTATTAAACGCTTAATATCATTCTGGGTAAAGGCAATTATTGAAGCATAAACAACACCGATAATGGAAAGAATTAATGCTGTTTCGCCCCAGGCATTGAAACCAAGCGGTGCAACCGGAATTAACCAGCGGATTACTCCGTAAATACCCATTTTAAGCATGATACCTGAAAGCAGCATCGTACCGGCGGTAGGTGCTTCAGTATACGTATCAGGCTGCCAGGTATGGAAAGGAAAGACAGGCATCTTTATTGCAAAGGCAATAAAGAAAGCCCAGAATATCCATGACTGCGTAGCAGCATCAAGCTCCAGTTTGTAGAATTCAGCTATATCGTAGCTGTTACCCGGAGTCTGTAAATGCAGATAGATAATTGCAAGCAGCATCAAAAGACTACCTGCTATAGTATAGACAAAGAACTTAAGGTTTACACGTATACGATTTTCTCCACCCCATAATGCGCAAATAAAGTAAACCGGGATCAGGGCAATTTCCCATCCAACATAGAAAAGAAATGCATCCAGAGCGGTAAATACAAGCAATAAGCCACTTTGCATGAATAATATCAATGCATAAAATGCACTCTGATCTTTGATATCCTGTTTATAGCTCGATAAAATTATCAGCGGAATAAGAATATTAGTTAACAGCAGCAGCACCATACTGATACCATCAACTCCGGCTTTAAAGTGTATGCCGAACTGAGGTATCCATGCCATATTTACAAGAAACTGAGTACTTGCATCGGGAATAAAATTCAGATAAAGATAAACCGTGATAAGCAGTGATACTAAAGAGAAGGCACCAGCAAGACCTCTTGCTGCGGATTTACCCGCCACAAGTATGATTAGTGCAGCAATCAGCGGAATAAAAAGCTGTAATAGTAAAATTTCCATTTAATTCGTTCTACTCCTTAATATTAAAGTTTGTACATACTATAAACCAGTAATGCTATAATTCCGGCAACCATCATCAAAATATAGAAGCCTACCATACCCGATTGAAGCAGTCTGAAACCCTTACTAGCCTCAACCGCACCCTTACCAAAGCCGTTTACTATTCCATCGATACCCAGCTTATCCACTGTTCTGTAGAAGAAGGCAGATAATGAATCCAAAGGGCGGCTGATTAATGAATCATAAATCTCATCGATATAAAATTTATGGTATGATAAACGGGAAAGCGTACCACGTTCTGTTCTGTCATCAGCAGGAACATGCCCCTGCTTTACGTAACGGCTGTAAGCATAAAGCATAGAAATAAGTGCGGCAGTAACTGAAACAGCCATCAGGATATATTCAGTTGTATGATCTAAAGTAAGGTGACCGGCTTTGGCATTCGAAGCTTCAAATACCGGAGCCAGAAATGAAGCCAGCCAGTGACCACCACCTAAAACGGCAGGAATACCAATTAAACCTCCTGCTGCAGATAAAACTGCCAGAACAATCAGAGGGATAGTCATTGAGGAAGGTGATTCATGTAAATGGTGTTCCTGATCTGAGGTACCACGGAAACTGCCGTTAAAAGTCAGATACATCATTCTGAACATATAGAACGAGGTGAACATGGCACCAACAACCGCTATTACCCAGAATACTTTGTTATGCTCGTAAACATGCGCAAGAATCTCATCTTTTGAAAAGAAGCCTGAGAAAGGCGGCAAACCTGCAATAGCGATCGTGCCGATCATCATAGTCAGGAAAGTGACCGGAAGTTTCTTTTTTAGTCCGCCCATATTTCTCATATCCTGCTCATTGCTCATTGCATGAATAACAGAACCTGCTCCAAGGAACAATAATGCTTTAAAAAATGCATGAGTAATTACATGGAAGAAAGCTCCTGTATAAGCGCCTACACCCAAACCTAAAAACATATACCCCAGCTGAGACACTGTTGAATAAGCCAGAACCTTTTTAATATCAGTTTGAGAAAGCGCAATTGAAGCTGCAAGGAATAAAGTAGCCAAACCAATAACTGAGATTAACCCCAATGTTGAAGGTGCAAGAGTAAACAGAATGTTTGAACGGGCGATCATATAAATACCCGCAGTTACCATGGTTGCAGCGTGAATAAGAGCTGAAACAGGAGTTGGTCCTGCCATTGCATCAGGCAACCAGGTGAATAATGGAATTTGTGCAGATTTACCTACTGCTCCAACAAAGAGCAGGGTGGTAATCAGAATCAACATTGAATCGCCGGAAGCCATGGCAGCTGCCTGCGGAAATACATTAGCGAATTCTACACTGTTAAACGTTGTAAAAATCAGGAATACTGCAATAAGGAATCCAAGATCTCCGATACGGTTCATCACAAATGCCTTTTTTGCAGCACTTGCATAAGATGAATTGGTAAACCAAAATCCAATAAGAAGATAAGAGCATAGTCCTACGCCTTCCCAGCCTATGAACATAACAACGTAGTTAGATCCAAGTACCAGAAGAAGCATAAAGAATATAAACAGATTCAGGTATGAGAAAAACTTCCCGAAACCTGCGTCATGATGCATATACCCGGTTGAATAAACATGGATCAAAAAGCCTATACCTGTTACAATAAGCAACATTAATGCGCTCAGAGGGTCTACCAGAAATGAAAACGGTACTTTTACATTACCCGCACTGATCCAGTCAAATACCGGGATCAGAAAAGATTTTGCCTCTGAAGAGTTCAGTTCAAAGAATATCCCCAGACTCACAGCAAATGAAGCAAGTACTGCAAGACATCCCGTAAAACCAATAATGGTTTTCGAAAGCGTATTACGCCCTAAACCGTTAATAAGGAATCCTAAAAGTGGAAATAATGGAACTAACCAGACTAAATTTATCATTCTTATATTCTATTTGTCCTGATCAGATTTAGATTCAAAAAATCTTCGCCTGACTCAGAATTCGCTATTACCACTTAAGTTTATTCAAAATATTTACATCAGTAGAATTAGTATTTCTGTAGATCATCACAATGATCGCCAAACCTACCGCCACCTCTGCTGCGGCCAATGCCATAATAAAAAATACAAATACCTGTCCTGAAGGATCATTATGATGAACTGAAAATGCTGTAAGCAATAAATTAACTGCATTAAGCATCAGCTCAACTGACATGAAAATTACGATCGCATTACGACGGATCAAAACACCAATAACCCCTATGGTAAAGATGATTGAACTAAGCAGGATATAATGATTTAAAGGAACGCCCTGAAGTGTCTGAGTTAAATTTTCCATTATTATACCTGTTTAATATCCTTTTTAGCTAATAAAACCGCTCCAACCATTGCTGAAAGCAGGAGTATAGATGAAATTTCAAATGGCAATAAGAATTTGCTGAACAAAACTTTACCAAGATTTTTAACCAATCCGAGATCCTGAGTCTGAAGCACCAATGGATCAGAAGCATTTAATGCCTTAACAGATCCAACCAGTGTAATCACCAGACACATCCCGGCTATTAATCCAACCATTTTCATGATGTTGGATCTGTATTCAGTAGAAGATTCATTGAGATTAAGCAACATGAGCACAAACAGGAAAAGAACCATGATCGCACCCATATAAACTATGAAGTTAACTATTGCCAGAAACTGTGCATTCAATAAAATATAATGAATGGTAAAGGTGAAGAATGTGACAATAAGATAAAGCACGCTATGTACCGGATTCTTCGAAAAAATCACCATAAGGGCGAAGAATATGGATAATAAAGCAACTAAATAAAAAAGAGATATACTCATTTATACTATATTTTAATCTTCACTCCGAATCGGGGCAAAGGTATAATTTCTGCCGAAATTTTAACAGGATCCGGCTTTCCCAAATATTATTTTATCAGGTCAGAAAATGCTTATGATAACTTCATTGGTTCTTCAACCAATTTATCCTTACCGTAAATAAAGTCTTTTCTTAAGTAATCAGCAGGAACAATAGGTCCATCCAGATAAATAGCCTCCTTAGGACATGCCTCCTCACAAAGTCCGCAGAAAATACACCTCAGCATGTTGATCTCATATACTGCTGCATATTTCTCTTCGCGGTACAGCTGTTCTTCACCTTTTTGCCTTTCAGCGGCTATCATGGTAATAGCTTCAGCCGGACATGAAAGTGCACATAATCCGCAGGCAGTACAACGCTCGCGACCCTGCTCATCCCTTTTCAGCGAATGCATGCCTCTCCAATTCTCGGAAAACTCACGCTGAACTTCAGGATAAAAAACAGTTTCTTTTTTCTTGAACATATGCCTGAAAGTAATTCCCATACCCTGAAAAATTGCAGGGAGATATAAACGCTCCCAGAAATTCATCGGTTTCTGTTCTAAAACTTTTTTCCTGTTACTTAATGGTTCCATAGACCCTAAATCCTCCTAAAAGGGGTTTTTATTTATAATTTTTTTCTTTCCTCTTCAGGACAAGCTTTTATAGTTTATCAATAATCGTGATCACAATACCGGTAATTACAATATTAGCAATTGCCAGAGGGATCAGTACTTTCCATCCAAGATTCATCAACTGATCATATCTGAAACGCGGAACAGTCCACCTCACCCACATAAAGAAGAATATAAATGCAAATATTTTCAGAATCAGTACAGCCATTCCAACAAGCGGGCCGAACAATGGACCAGCCATACTGTTTACCCAATCCATTCCGGGATAATTATAACCGCCGAAATAAAGAGTAGACATTACCGCTGATGAAACAAACATATTGATGTATTCTGAAAACATGAATGCTCCCATTTTGAATCCGGAATATTCGGTATGATACCCTCCAACCAGCTCAGTTTCACATTCCGGAAGGTCAAACGGAGTACGGTTAGTTTCTGCAAATGAACAAACCAGGAAAATCAGAAATCCAAGCGGCTGATAGAAAATATTCCAGTTGATGCCATGCTGCTGCTCAGCAATTTCCTTCATACTTAAGGTATTTGTGGTCATCAGCAATGCAATTATAGATAAGCCCATCGGAATCTCATAACTGATACTCTGAGATGCTGCACGTATTGCACCCATCAAAGAGAATTTATTATTAGATGCCCATCCACCAATCATAATACCGTAAACACCAAGGGATACAACACCAAAAATATAAAGAATCCCCACATTGATATCCGTTACCTGCAAACTAACCAGAGTACCGGCAATCTGAACACTTTCTCCCCATGGAATAACCGCACTACCAATTAATGCCGTTAACAAAGCAAGAGAAGGTCCGAGAATAAACAGAGTAGTACTTGACTCTGCCGGAATAATTTCTTCCTTAAAAAACATCTTTAAACCATCGGCAAGCGGCTGAAACATCCCCCCCGGTCCAGCTCTGTTAGGTCCAACCCTGTCCTGAAGGAACCCTGCAATTTTCCTCTCAGCAAGTGTTGAATAGGCTGCAATAGTCAGGGTGATCAAAAATATGACCGTAATTAAAATAAATTTTTCTATTATAAATGCTAGTTCCATCAGACCTTAGTTGCTCTGTCAAATTCTATTTTATTGGCTTCGATCAATACCTGATTCTTTTTGATCACAGGAGTCGGAGCTATTTCATAATGATTAGCGGAAATTACAGAAGTATGCGCAATATGACGCGGCCCCTCAATTACCCAATCACTTGTATTTTTTGTTTCAAAACGGCAGGTATTGCAGATAAAATCTTCAACCTCGCCAAACTGATCCTTACGGCCGGTAACACGCAAAACCTCTTCTCCTTTATACCATAAGGTTACTTTTCCTTTACATTTCGGACAATCTCTGTGTGCATCTACCGGCTTTGTAAACCAAACACGGTTCTTAAAGCGGAAAGTTTTATCTGTTAAAGCTCCCACCGGACAAACATCAATTACGTTTCCGGAGAAGTCATTATCAATTGCCTTTTCGATATAGGTTGAAATTTCAGAAGCGTCACCACGGCCTAAAACTCCATGCACGCGTCCTTCCGTGATCTGATCTGCAGTGTAAACACATCTGTAACATAAAATACAGCGGTTCATGTGAAGCTGGATCTTGTCGCCAATATCAATTCTTTCAAAAGTACGGCGTTCAAACTCATAACGGGTATCAGCAACACCATGTTCAAAGGAAAGATCCTGTAAATGACATTCACCGGCCTGATCGCAAACAGGGCAATCCAGGGGATGATTGATCAAAAGAATCTCGACAACACCCTTTCTTGCCTCAATCACTTCAGGCGAAGTAATATTTTGCACCTCCATGCCGTCCATTACACCTGTACGGCAGGATGCAACCAATTTTGGCATGGGACGCGGGTCTTTTTCAGACCCCTTACTCACTTTCACCAGACAGGTACGGCACTTACCACCGCTTCCTTCAAGTTTAGAATAATAGCACATAGCTGGAGGAACAATATCTCCTCCAATCTGACGTGCAGCATTGAGAATACTTGTTCCCGGTTCTACTTCGACCGTTATTCCATCTATTGTAACTTTAACTTTTTCGCTCATTGTTTAAAATTCAAAAGTCAAAATTCAAAAAGTCAAAACTACTTATTAAGATTAATAATAATTGCAGCTATAATTTTTGAAATCTCGTCAGCTTCTTTTAATAAACTATCTAATTCTTCTTTATCAACCTTTGATAATCCTATATCTCTAATAAGACAAATCCAATATTTTGTTTCATTTGCAGATTTTAAGGCTATTGTATAAAAATTCTTAAAATCCTTTCTTGAACTACCGGACTTTCCTTCAACAACATCGGCTCCAATTGATGTAGCACTCCTCTCCTTAAAAGCTGGTCAAATATTGAAAAATGTATTTTTTCTATTTGTGCCTCAGATATAATTGAAATGATATCTTTTGAAAAATGATAACACCTGTGCTTAATATCAAAGGGCTTTCCGTCCAAATTTTTGACTTTTTAATTTTTAATTTTGACTTGCAACCTCTTCCAGTTTTGGCAATGGATCTGCATACTTTGCCAATCCATAATTCCGCTCCATCGCTTCCTTTGGATTGTTTACATGCCATTCAAATTCATCCCTGAAATGACGGATTGCACTGGCAACAGGCCAGGCAGCTGCGTCACCCAAAGGGCAAATTGTATTTCCTTCAATCTTTTTCGATACATCAACCAGCAGGTCGATATCGCTCATTTTGCCATGACCATATTCCAGGCGGTGAAGCACTTTCTCCATCCATCCGGTACCCTCACGACATGGAGAACACTGACCACAGCTCTCATGGTGATAAAATCTTGAGAAGTTCCAGGTATTTCTTACAATACACTGATCTTCATCAAAAGCAATAAAACCACCTGAACCAAGCATAGTTCCGGTTTGGAATCCGCCATCGGATAGTGATTCATACGTCATTAAACGCGGCTGGCCATTAATGGTATTGAGGATCAGATTAGCCGGAAGAATTGGTACAGAAGATCCCCCCGCAACAACCGCCTTTAATCTTTTGCCATTTGCAATACCACCACAATATTCTTCTGAGTAAATAAATTCTTCAACAGGAAGTCCGAGTTCAATCTCATATACTCCGGGCTTCTTCAGATTACCTGAAGCAGAAATCAGTTTAGTACCTGTACTTCTTCCAACACCAAACTTGGCGTATTCTTCACCACCGTCATTAATGATCGGAACAACTGCTGCGATGGTTTCCACGTTATTTACTACTGTAGGACATGCATATAAACCTGAAATAGCAGGAAATGGTGGTTTAATCCTTGGATTACCACGCTTACCTTCCAGAGATTCAATTAATGCAGTTTCCTCACCGCAGATATAAGCTCCACCACCCGGCTGTACATATAACTCAAGGTCGTAACCCGATCCCAGTATATTTTTTCCTAATAATCCTGCATTCTTTGCTTCAGCAATTGCTCTTTCAAGAATACGGATCTGTGGCATCATCTCGCCCCGCACATAGATATAAGATGTTTTAGCCCCAAGTGCATAGCTGGCAACAATCATTCCCTCAATCAGTAAGTGAGGAATATGGGTCATCAGATAACGATCTTTAAACGTTCCCGGTTCAGACTCATCACCATTACATACCAGGTAACGCTCTTTCCCTTCAGGCTTTGCCAGAAAGCTCCACTTCATGCCGGTAGGAAAACCCGCACCTCCGCGACCGCGTAAGCCCGAGGTCTTAACCTCCTCAACCACAGCCTCGGGGGTCATGGTCTTTAAAGCCTTCTCTACCGACCGGTATCCGCCATGCTGACGATAAACCTCCAGAGTATGGATACCCGGTACATTAATATTCTCAAATAATAACTTGCGCGCCATGCTTATTTAGATATGAAACTGAGATTTAAGATTGGGGAACAGATTTGATATAAAATCATTTCCCTCATCTGATATCTCATATCTTATTTTTTAAATTTTCTATCAGTTTATCAACGCTCTCTTCGGTAAGATTCTCATAAAAAGTGTATTCCGGACCGATTTGCAATACAGGAGCCATTCCACAGGCAGCAAGACATTCAACACCTCTCCAGCTAAATTTACCATCAGGAGTAACCTCTCCCTCTTTTACACCCAGAGTTTTTTCAATATGGTTCATGATCTTTTCTGCACCTACCAGACAACACGGGCCTGTACGGCAGACTTCGAGTACATATTTACCCTGCGGACGAAGAAAGAACATGGTATAAAAAGTAGCCACCTCATAAACTTCGATCGGGTTGATCTGAAGGTAAGCAGCAACTTTATCCATGGCCTCGGGACTAACCCAGCCGTATTCAGCCTGCACCAAATGAAGTACCGGCAGTAATGCTGATTTTTGTTTTCCCTGAGGATAACGACTTACAATCTCATCAAACTGTTTAATCAGGTCTGATGAAAATTCAATTTCCTTATGTTCAGTTACACTAAGCATCTAATTCTCCTGCAATTACGTTCAAGCTACTCATATTGATGATGGCATCAGATAATAACATACCTGCGCTCATCGGGGCATACATCTGGTAGTTGATGAAACTTGGTCTTCTGAAATGCAAACGATACGGCGATCTGCCCCCGTCATTTACAAGGTAAAAACCTAATTCACCGTTACCACCCTCCACTGCATGATAAACTTCAGTTTTGGGAGTATCGATCTCGCCCATTACAATTTTAAAATGGTAGATCAGGGCTTCCATATTATTATATACCTGTTCTTTCGGAGGCAGGTAAAACTCAGGAACATCCGCATGAAAAACACCCTTAGGCTCGTTCTGAAGTTTTTGCATAGCCTGTCTGATAATACTCAGACTCTGCCACATTTCCTCGTTTCTAACAATAAAACGATCATAAACATCACCGCTGGTGCCTACCGGAATTTCAAAATCAAAATCCTGATAGGAAGAATAAGGTTCATTGACCCTGACATCATAATCAACACCGGTTGCGCGCAGAATCGGTCCGCTCCAGCTGTAATTCAAAGCGGTTTCAGGATCTACAGTAGCTACACCTGAGGTACGTTCAATGAAGATTCTGTTTCGGTTAAACAATGTTTCAAACTCCTTCAGAATCGGAGGGAATTTTTCCAGAAATCTGTTGATCTTGGCAAAGGCAATGTCGTTGAAATCACGTTCAAATCCGCCAATACGTCCGATATTTGTTGTCAGACGTGCACCACAGATTTCTTCATAAATCTCATAGATATGTTCTCTTTCTTCCATCAGATAAAGGAAGCCAGAGTATGCACCGGTATCTACACCCAAAATACCATTACAGATCAGATGATCAGAAATACGGGCAAGTTCCATTACTATCACCCTCAGGTAATCTACACGCTTTGGTGTTTCAATGCCCAATAGCTTTTCAACCGTCATATGCCATCCCATATTGTTGATAGGAGACGAACAATAATTCAGACGATCAGTAAGAGGAGTAATCTGGTAAAAAGGACGGTGCTCTGCAATTTTTTCAAATGCACGGTGAATATAACCGATAGTAGAAACACCACTTACAATCCGCTCGCCATCCATTTCCAGTACGTTCTGGAATACACCATGAGTTGCAGGGTGAGTAGGACCAAGATTCAGAGTGATTGTTTCCTTCTGAGGGTCGTTATCTGTGAATATAGGGTGATTCGTCATCTTCCGAAGAAATAATCCTTTTTATCAACACGATTCGGGTCTTCAAGCGGATGCTCTCTGCGCATTGGAAAAACCTCCATCTCATCTACATTTAATATTCTTTTCAAATCCGGATGTCCGTCAAACATAATTCCGAAGAAATCATAGGTCTCACGTTCCATCC
Source organism: Daejeonella sp. H1SJ63 (assembly GCF_029360775.1). Classification (GTDB taxonomy): domain Bacteria; phylum Bacteroidota; class Bacteroidia; order Sphingobacteriales; family Sphingobacteriaceae; genus Daejeonella. The sequence continues at coordinate 45,313 of NZ_JARKMZ010000018.1, forward strand.
AGTTAGCGCCATTCCATAAAGGGGTGGCACTTGGTATATGCGGGTTCTTACCGTCAATAAACACTTTAACTCTGACACGAACATTATTATAAAGGCTGTGAAGGTGATAAATTACACCAATTGACAGTTCCTGCTCAGGAAAATGAATTCCTGTAATATCGGTCAGATAATTAAACTTCAGGTCCTTATCCTCTTTGAGGAAACGGAGCACTTCGCTGATATTCTCAGCACTTGTTTCAAATGTAAGTAAGCCAAAAGGTTCAGCAGGAACAGAAATTCTGTCTCCAAATGCTGAAGTTATACTTTGTATGACCTGTTGATTGCTGAGCTTGCCCATTACTGGATTCCGTATCTACTTAGTAATTCTTTATATTCAGGAGAATCCCTTCTGCGAAGTGATTCATTCTTTACGAGTTCCTGTATTTTATTGAAGCCATCAATAATTGCTTCAGGACGTGGAGGGCAACCCGGCACATAAACATCAACAGGAATAATTTCGTCTATCCCCTGCATTACTGAATATGTATCAAATATACCACCGCTGCTTGCACAGGCACCAACAGCTATAACCCAACGGGGTTCGGCCATTTGAAGATAAACCTGCTTCAATACTGGTCCCATTTTCTTGGCAATGGTTCCCATAACCATCAAAAGATCTGCCTGACGGGGCGAGAAGCTTGGTCTTTCAGAACCAAAACGAGCAAAATCATAGTGCGATCCCATGGTTGCCATGAATTCAATTCCACAGCAGGAAGTTGCAAAAGGCAAAGGCCACATGGAATGTGATCTTGCCAGCCCCACTACCTTATCCAAAGATGTTGCAAAGAAACCCGATCCTTCAATACCCGGAGGCGCTTCTACTAATTTTACTTCACTCATAGTCTCTCTAAAGAAAAAGCCCAATTCAAACTAGTCTGAAATGAGCCCAAATTTATGAATTTAAATGCTTTCAATTCCTTAAACCATTATTTAGAAACAGTCTAAATGCTATTCCCAGTCCAGTGCTTTCTTCTTAATGATGTAAATAAAGCCCAGGAGAAGCGTTCCCATAAATACAAACATCTCAATCAACCCATTTACACCAAATTCCCTGAAATTGACGGCCCATGGATACATGAAAATTACCTCAATATCAAAAAGGACAAATAAAATGGCTACTAAGAAATACTTAATAGAAAATGGCTGACGTGCATTACCAACTGACTTAATTCCTGATTCAAAAGCAACAAGTTTATCAGAAGTCTTACGTTTAGGCCCGATTAAGTGCGTAATAGACATCGTCATAACAACAAAACCTAATGCCACGAGAATCTGAAAAATTATAGGCAAATAATTAAGGGAGGTACTTTGTGCTTCCATTTTTAAGTTTTACGACGCAAATATAAAAAAAAGAAGCCCCTAAACAATGTTCAGAGGCTTCTCTTATTTATATTTTTTAATTTTATTTACTTCCGTCAATCGCCTTTACAGCCTGTGTAGCAGTAACGTTGGCAGGATCTAATGCAAGAACTTTATCAAAGTATTCTTTAGCCTTAACATTATTGCCATCCTTTCTTGCGGCAACAGAGCCCAAATAATTATATGCTTCAATCAGACCAACCGAACTCTTAGCTGCAAGTTCAGGTTTTTCAACAGTAACAAGATTTACATATCTTTCATAGAATGGCACTGCCAAACCCTGACTATCGTTCTCATCGTCCATTAAGCGATTAATGCGGCCACGATACTGCCAGCCAGCCTGAGTTGTTGGAGAACGCTGAACAAGATAACTGAAAGCTGTATCTGCCTTTACAAGAAGATCTTTAGGAGGATTAAGGTTAGCTGCTTTCTGAGCACCGTAGGTAAAGTAGTATGACATACCTAACCAATAGTAGTCAAGAAGCGCTCTTTCAGGATTCTTAATAGCTATTTCGTAAGCCTTAGCAGCTTCAACATATTTTTTGGCTTTATATAAGCTCTGACCAATCTCACTCATTACAACTGCATTACTTGAATCAAGTTCAACCGCCTTAGTAATATTAGCCATACCTTCTGTAAACATGGTAGTATCTTTCATCTGGGCTCTTCCCAGGTAAAGATAATCCTGAGGAATTATACGTGAAGGCTCTACTTTAGAAATGAATTCTTTCAGGGCCTGTGCAGTTGAAGCAAAATTTCCATTTTCAAAAGCAGAATAAGCCAGATAACGTAATACTCTTGGATTTACTTTATCAAGTTTTGCCATTTCATTAGCTTCTCTTTCCAGAGATTTAAAATCCTTCGCTAAGAAAAGGAAGTCTGCATGACGTAAGCGGGAATCTAATGAACGGTCAGTAAGATCCATATACTTCTCATAAAACTGTAATGCTTTCTGCATACGATCAGCATATTCCTTTTTAGACTCCCATGCCCATAAATAATAAGTCTCAGCCAATTCGCGATATGCCGGAGCATAATTAGCATCAAGTGCTATTACACTGTTAAACTCCTCATTTGCTTCAGGGAATGCTTTAGACATTTTATTAATCTTTCCTAACTCTACCTTAGATCTCAGGAAAGTCTTATCCAGATCAAATGCACTTCTGTATGCACTGAATGCTTCACCATTTTTTTGCAGCGTGCGGTATGCATCACCAAGCACTAAATATAGCTGAGCGTCTTTGTCATTTAAAGCTTTGGCTTTTTCAAGATGCACCAAACCCTCTGAAATCATAGGAGTTGGGGCATTAACATAAGCTCTTCCAATGTAAAGGTCAGTCATGTGATCCTTTTTCTTTGTCAGAGAAATAGCCTTATCAAAGTTTGCCTTTGGGCTTCCTTTTTTAGCAAGCTCAACTGCACCCAATCCAACATAGTTTAATGCATATTCTGCATTAGCTGTAATCCCTTTGCTGAATGCGGTTTTAGCTGAATCAATATAATCAGGTCTGATATATATTGATGATGTAGTGAGGTAAAGGTTACCTAAATAGAAAAAGTTTTCAGCATTTGTTGGCTGAGAACTGGTTAATGAATTTAAAATAGCCTTACCTTTTTGATACTGTTCTGCATCAATAGCCTTCCTGGCATCAGTTAAACTCTGAGCAAAAACTGCTGAACCAACTAATATCAAACCCAGGGTTATCTTAACTGCCTTGTTCATCTTATTCAATTTTTAGTTTAATTTACAATATTTATTTCACGGGAAGGAATACTATCAGGCAACAATCCTGATTTAAGTACAATTCTCTGTCCGCGATCTCCTGCAAGAAACGAAGCAAAACCTGTGCCTAAACCAGCTCCTCCCTCGCAATTAATAATATATAATGACCGTGTCAATGGATAAAGTCCCAAAGCAATGTCATTTTGATTAGGTTTATAATAAGCATCCGATCCCGGTTTACCCTTTACATTCCTAACACTTAATATTTTTAAATTCTCAACTATACCTTCAAGTTCAACCGGTGGCTGTACTATCCAGTTGACACCAACCACTCCAATAGCCCCCGGGTTATCATTGATATACTTAAGTACATCACTATTGGATTTAAGAGCATAAATACCTGTTGAAGGTATTTCCTTAACTCCTGCCAGATCTTTAAAATATCTGATTGTACTTGAATTCGCATTATCAAAAACCAGACTTTTAATTGCTGAGTTTTGTCCCTTCAGTCTACTGATAATATCAGCTACATCAACAGTAGAATCAATGGATGACTTATGCGAAATAAGTGCTATTCCGTCGATCGCAAAACGATTAATCCGGATTTTAATGTTCTTAGACTCAAAATATTTACTTTCTTCCTTTGTAAGCAGCCTTGACAACACCGCAACCTGAGCACTATCGCTTAAAAACAAATTTAATAATTCATTTTCAGATTTCATGATCAGATCAAGACTGGCATCGGGATAAGCACTTTCAAATATATATTCTTCATCTTCGAGTATAGGAGCAAAAGATTCATCAACAAGAATGCTTTCCTTACCGCTGGTATAAGATTGCTCTTTTACTTCTTTTTCATTTCTGCACGAAAGAAGTATAAGGGTTAATACCGTAAAAAATATTGGCTTTAAATTTTTCATATCAGGTATTAGAACGAAGTAATCTTACAAATCTGATAAAAGAATAAACTACCAGAAGAACTGCAAAAGCAATTCTGTACTTAAATTCAAGATTTAATGGAAAATCTTTCCAAAAAATAATCGCAATCCCTAATGCAAAGTAAAGGGAGAACATCCCCAGCCCTAAAATAAACAGAAATCGCTTTGCGGGCGATTTCTGTTTTTTCTGCTCTTTATTAAAAGATGACATCAATACTATTGTCCTGCCAACTGGAAGAATATAGGCATTGTATAGGCAACCCTTACCGGGCGACCATTTTGTATACCTGGTTTCCATGCTGGTGCATTTTTCAATACACGGATAGCTTCTTCGTCGCAACCACCACCGATACCTCTTAGAACTTTGATATCAGTTAACTGGCCATTTTTCTCTACAACGAAACTCATAATAACACGACCTGTGATATTATTTTCACGAGCCATTGGAGGATATTTCAGGTTTTTCTGAAGATACTTACCCCATCCTGCCATTCCACCCTGGAATTCAGGAAGAACCTCAACACTCGCAAAATCGCGGATATTGTTATCCTCAACAACTTCAGCTTCTTTCGGAGCTTCACCAACAGGCTCATCAATTACGATATCAGCGTTTGGATCACCTTCAATAGTTTTCTGACCAGGGTCAGCAACTTTCAGCTCTTCAACTGTAGGAGGCTCTTCATCCCTAACTTCAGCTGCCGGAACAACTACAGGAGGAGGGAACTTAATCTGATCAATTTTAGGCTTTGGTGGCTCCGGTGGAGGCGGAGGCAACTCTTCTTTGTTAATTGGAGGTGGAGGTTGAAGAACCACTTCGGTGATTTTCACCTTTTCTTCTTCTGGCATGATTCCGGAGATATATCTTATAATCAGCGGTAATGAAACCACTAAAATAAAGAGTATAGAACCAATAATCACTGCGCGGCTTGTAGTTTTGGAATTTGATTTCCTCAACTCATACGCCCCATAGCTTTTATTTCTCCCTGCGAATACAACATCCAGCCATTGCGGGTTGAATAAATCTATTTTAGACCCTAACATACTATACTTTTTTAAAGGGTTAATACTTGTTTTAAACTATTACTTGTAGATTCCATCACGCTTCAACAAAGCAATATCCGGATCAGAGATCTCAACGATCGCATATCTGTCAATATTGGTAACCTTCATTTCATCAAGGATATCCACAAAATTTCTGTAATTTGACTGATCACTCGGTTTGATCAAAACGATTAATCCTTTACTTGGATCACCAGTAGTAGCTATAACTTTCTTAGCATTTTCAATTAAAGCCTTTCTGATTCCATTCCTTCCATAATTATCAACCTGGGGAGGAGTTAGGGGTTTATCAACAAGTCCCATATACCACTCAATACGATTATTCGCACCGAGTAAAATGGTCATTGTTCTGTTATCAGCAATCGTCAATTCCTGCTGATCTTGTTTTTCCTTATCAGGCATGGCCAAATCCATTGCCTGAGGTTTAGCCAGTGTAGTGGTAAGCATGAAGAAGGTAATCAAAAGGAAAGCCAAATCCACCATTGCGGTTAAATCCACACGTGTTGATTGCTTCTTACTTCTAACTTTCCCGCCTTTACCCTTACCCCCGCCGGAGGTGTCTAATTCTGCCATCGTGTTTTATATTAATTATACGATTTATTCTTCGCCTGCCCTCAGAGAGGTAATCAGACTAAATTTGTTAATATTCTGATCCTGAAGGATTCCCAATATTTTCTTGATTGAAGGGTATTCTTCCCTTGCATCACCCTTAATACTGACACGCATATCAACATTGTTAAGCTCTTTAGTGGCATAACGGGCTGATAACAACCAATCGTGCAATTCAGATGGACGCTGGCCTACAGAATCAGTAGGAATACCTGGCTGTAATCCGGCTTTATTACGCTCATCACCTTTCATCATGATGATCTGCTTCAGATTACCAATTGGTACTCCGAAACTCTCAATTAGTGAGAAACGCTTTTTCTCTTCGTCAGAGAACTGAATCTGGTATTTTTCGCCCATCAATTCCAGGGTGCGGATACGGATCGGTTGACCCGGTACTCCAAAAAACACCTTTTTCTGACCAACAGTCAGTGTTGCTATATCCAAATCAGGCAGCTTGAACTTTACTGTTGATGCCGGAGTATCAACAGGGAGTGCTTCTGGCTGACGAGCTGTTGCTGTCAGGATAAAGAAGGTAAGCAACAAAAACGCCACATCACACATAGCTGTCATGTCGATAGCTGTACTTTTTCTGGCAACTTTAATTCTAGGCATTGCTTCTTTTTAAATTATAAACTATTTACTATAGAGATGAAAAAAAACCGGGTTTTCCATAAACCCGGAATATATTTTTCAAAACCTATTATTTATGAGTACTTGCGTATGTTTGAACGATTGAGAAACCTGCCTCATCGATAGCATACGTCAATTTATCAATTTTAGAAGTAAATACGTTATACATAACGATTGCAATAGCTGAAGTAGCAATACCTGTTGCAGTATTGATCAGCGCTTCAGAGATACCGTTTGCAAGAGCTGCCTGGTCAGGAGAACCTGCACTTGACAATGCCGCGAATGCCTTGATCATACCTGTTACTGTACCTAACAGACCCATCAATGTACCAATTGATACCAAAGTTGCAATTACTGTTAAGTTTTGCTCTAACATCGGCATTTCCAAAGCAGTTGCTTCTTCGATGTCTTTCTGAATAGCCAAACATTTTTGCTCAGTATCCATTTTAGCCTCAACTTCCATTTCCTTGTATTTCTTAAGGCCAGACTTGATTACGTTAGCAACTGAACCTTCCTGCTTATCGCATTCTGCAATTGCTGAATCAACATTACCAGCTCCGATAAGAGACTGAATCTTCTTAACAAAAGTGTCTACGTTTCCTTTTCCGGTAGCTTTTCCAATAACAAAGAAACGCTCGAAAGAAAACACAACAACCATTAATAATAATCCCATCAGAAGAGGAACGATATATCCTCCTTTGTAAACCATTCCGAAATAGTTACCAGGTAGCGGGTGACCATTCTCAGGATCTCCACCTTCAAAGTTTGCAGGATCTCCCATTACGAATTTCCATAATAGTATTCCAACAAGAATACACATCACGATAGACATACTTGCAAAAATGCTTGAACCAGAGCTTTCCTTTTTAGCTGTTGTTGGTTTTGGTGCGTTCGCCATTTTTTTAAATTTTAGTTTTTAGTTGTTGAAAAATATAAGTTAATTGATTTTGTTTGGTATTGTTAGTAAATATTACTCTAAATTAATTTAAATACAATTTTGTGTCTCCCGATTTAATCGGGATAACAAAAATAAAATTTTCGACTTAATAAAAAATTATTTGTGAATTTATTAATTCTATTAATTCAATCCTGTCAAAGCCATCCCTAGAATTAAGCAAGAAACATGCTGTTCTAAAAGAAGATTGCTCTCAAACCAGGCAATCATTTTACAATGAAAACTATTTTTTATTGCAATTGCAAATTTCCAATGTTATTTTAATGTTTAATCAGCCGAAGCATTGTCAATTTTATTCATAACTAATTAATTATCAGTACTTTTTACATAATGTTTAAAATTTGATACAATTGCAATGCCAGAGATCAGGTATCAGAATTTTTCCTGATTTTAATTGATTGCTTAAAATTTCAGAATCAGAATTTCTAACATAAGTCAAAGAAAAAGGCTTAATAACTAACAGGTAAAAAGACTACATTTTTGATAGAAAATGTAGTTTAAGCCATATTATAGGGGTATAATGATAAATTGTTAAATATTCAGGAACCAATTTTTTTTACTTTGTACCCGTCTGCGATGAGTATATTCATAACCTTCTCACGAAAGTCCCCCTGTATAATAATCTCAGCATCTTTTGCCGATCCACCTACACCACATTTTTGTTTCAATTTTTTTCCCAGAATTTCAAGGTCATCTGAAGTACCTATAAATCCGGTAACCAGAGTCACAGCTTTACCGCCCCGTTGTTTTCTGTCAAGCTGCACCCTCAAATCCTGAAAACGGGGCTCCAAAGTTTCCATTGTTGCGGAATCATCAGAGATATATTCAAAATCAGGATCTGTAGAATATACAACTCCCTGAAGGCCCTTGTTTTTTTTAGACATAGAATTAATTAAGTATAGTTAATGAATTAGGGTTGATTCCAATACTCAACTCGGTTCCCATATTAAAGGGATCACCATCAAGGTGAACTGCTGCAGCAATCTCTCTGATAATAGTAATTTTACTGCCCTGAATGATCTCCAGATAGTTTGATCTATGTGTATTCTTTCTGAACATTCTAAGCGCTAATGCAGGAAATTTATACAGAGGGAATGGTTTTAAGATGCAAATATCCAGCATTCCATCATTCAGGGAGGCGAAAGGAGAAATATGTGCATTATTACCGTATTGCGATGAGTTGGCAACACTAATCATAAAGGCCTGATGCTTATATTCTTTCCCGTCTATCAAAAGACGATAATGCTGGGAACGATAATTGGAAACTTCTGAGAAAGCTATTTTAACGTAGCTACTGAGACCGCGCTTAACATTTTCAGCAAAACGTGCACTGATCTGTGCATCAAATCCGATACCAGCCATATTAAAGAATTTCCTGCCGTTAAATGTGCCTGAATCAATTTTACTGGTATGAAGCTCATTTATTCTTTTTATAGCCTGCACATCGCCAAGCGGGATCCCTAAAGATCTGGCCAGCCCATTCCCTGATCCAAATGGTATTATCCCCATTATTTTATCGGTTCCTTCCACTACAGATGCCACTTCATTTATTGTTCCATCGCCTCCTACTGCAACAAGAATATCGACCCCATTTCTGAGCGCCTCATTTGCAATAACAGATCCGTGACCATGATATTCTGTAAAGACACATTCAGAGTCAAATTTGCTGTTATCCAGATATTTATTAACCTTTTCCGGGAAATTATATTTGGTCTTCCCGCCTGAAATTGGATTGATAACGAATAAAATTTTTCTTTTCAACTAAATTTAGATTTTGGCTCCAAAAATACTCTTATTTTTTTTTAGAACTTAAAATTTATCCTACTTTTGCCATGCAAAAAAGTGGATCGATTTGCGTTGATTGCAACCACGTAAAAAAAAGTGCTAAAACAATTTGCCGATTTTTACTCCGATCAATCTTCTTTCCACTTCATTCTGCTTTAAATTACTGGTCATTACTTTTTTAAATAATTAATTAAATCACTATGCCATATTTATTCACATCAGAATCAGTATCAGAAGGACACCCGGATAAGGTGGCTGATCAAATTTCGGACGCATTAATTGATAATTTCTTAGCCTGGGATCCCGATTCCAAAGTTGCCTGCGAAACTTTAGTAACAACAGGACTTGCAGTTTTAGCTGGTGAGGTAAAGTCGCAGACTTATCTTGATGTTCAGAGAATTGCCCGTGATGTAATCCGTAAAATTGGTTACACCAAGTCTGAATATATGTTTGAAGCCGATTCATGCGGTGTTATCTCAGCAATTCACGAGCAGTCTGCAGATATTAATCAGGGTGTTGACCGTGTTAAGAAGCAGGATCAGGGTGCAGGTGACCAGGGTATGATGTTTGGTTATGCAACAAACGAAACTGAGAATTATATGCCGCTGGCTCTTGATCTTGCCCATAAGATCTTAGTTGAGCTTGCTGCACTTCGCAGAGAAAACTCATCAATCAAATATCTTCGTCCGGATGCTAAATCACAGGTAACTATTGAATACAGTGATGACCATAAGCCGGTTCGTATTGATGCAATTGTAGTATCGACCCAGCACGACGACTTCGATACTGAAGCAAACATGCAAAAGAAGATTCAGGATGATATCATCTCAATTCTGATTCCAAGAGTTAAGGCTCAGTTAAAACCTGAACTTCAGGCATTATTTACAGATGCTATCAAATATCATATCAATCCAACCGGTAAATTCGTTATTGGCGGACCGCATGGCGACACAGGATTAACCGGCCGTAAGATCATAGTTGATACTTATGGGGGTAAAGGTGCGCATGGAGGTGGAGCATTTTCAGGTAAAGATCCTTCCAAAGTGGATCGTTCAGCTGCTTATGCAACCCGTCACATTGCCAAAAACCTTGTTGCTGCCGGAGTATGCGATGAAATTCTTGTACAGGTTTCATATGCTATTGGTGTAAAAGATCCGATGGGAATTTTTGTAGATACTTACGGAACTGCTAAAGTTGGTTTAAATGACGGAGAGATTGCTCAAAAGATCTCTGCAATTTTTGACATGACTCCTTACGGAATTGAGACCCGCTTAAAACTGCGTAATCCGATTTATTCTGAAACTGCTGCTTATGGACACATGGGCCGTCAGAGTGAAGTGGTAAGCAAAACTTTCGCAGGAACAAACGGCGAAAGCAAAACTGTTGAAGTTGAATTGTTTACCTGGGAAAAATTAGATTATACAGATCAGGTGAAAAAAGCGTTCAATCTGGCTTAATCTGCCAAAAAATATCAAAAGAGCCTTGTTTCCTTTACCGGAGAGAAGGCTTTTTTATTTAACATTGTATTGATGAATGAATTCGATATTAATCCATGGCAAATACTTTCAAGTGAAAAAATCTATGAAAATCCATGGATCAGTCTCACTGAACATCAGGTAATCAATCCCGGGGGAGGCAAAGGTATTTACGGAGAAGTGCATTTTAAAAACCTTGCGATAGGCATCATTGCGCTCGATGAGAATAACAATACCTGGCTTGTTGGGCAATACAGGTTTCCTCTTAAAAAATATAGCTGGGAAATACCGGAAGGAGGCTGTCCGGAAGGAACCGATCCGCTTGAATCAGCAAGGAGAGAACTACTTGAAGAAACAGGAATTACTGCAAATTCCTGGACTGAAATTCAAAGAATCCATCTCTCCAATTCAGTAAGTGATGAACTGGGGATTATCTATCTCGCCCGGGAGCTCAGCTTCGGCGAATCAAGCCCTGAAGAAAGTGAGGAACTTTCAGTTAGAAAAATGCCTTTCGAAACAGCGTTTCAAATGGTCATGAATGGTGAAATTACAGACTCAATAAGTGTTGCTGCAATTTTGAAACTTAAGCTGATGCTAATTAAAGGTTAAACTTTAATTTTGAACCTATTCAACAAAGAATCAATGAATAAAATTTTAGGCTATATTTTCAGTCCGCTACACTACTTATTATTTGGTTTGATATTATGTGTTTTCCATCCGGTTCAATGGCTCTCTTTAAAACTTGGCGGATATAAAGCACATAAGAAGTCTGTTGATTTAATGAATTTACTTCTCCTGAGTACTTATTACGCTATGGGTAGCAGGATCAGTTTCAAAAACCCTTTTCAGTTGCCCGAGAACCGGCCGATAATTTTCATATCCAATCATCAGAGTATGTACGATATACCTCCGCTGATCTGGTTTTTGAGAAGGAATCATGCAAAGTTTATCTCAAAAATAGAGCTTACAAAAGGAATACCAAGCGTATCATTCAATTTGAAATATGGCGGCGGAGCTAATATTGACAGGAAGGACAGTAAGCAGGCAGTTGCAGAAATATTAAGACTGTCCGAGCGGATGAAGGTCAACAATTGGTCGGCAGTAATTTTTCCGGAAGGAACACGCTCCAGAAACGGAAAGCTTAAGCCATTTGCAATAGGTGGAATTGCGACCATCCTTAAAAAAGTACCGCACGCATTAATTGTACCGATTGCCATCAAAGGCTCCTGGAAATTTGTACAATACGGCTCTTTCCCCCTAAGTTTTGGCGAAAAAATGAGCTGGGAAGTGCTGGAACCCATTGAACCCCCGGGAAAGTCTATTGAAGATTTGGTTTCAATTGCTGAGCAGGCTATTAAAAAAGCTATTGATTGAGGCTTAACCTATATTTTTATCCTCAATCTGCTTGAAGAAATACTCGCGGTAAGTATCACCGATTGGAATGATTTTATCACCAATCTGAATTCGGCTTCTTTCGATACTTTCAATTTTACCCAAAGCTATAATATAAGATTTATGAACCCGGATGAAGGACTTTGAAGGCAAAGACTCCTCCATCTTTTTCATATTCTGAAGGGTGATAATCCGTTCGGTTCTGGTGAAAATTGAAATATAATCCTTTAGCCCCTCAATGTATAAAATATCATTAAGGTATATCTTCTGAATCTTATGTTCGGTCTTTACAAAGATAAAGTCATGGCTGTTTTGAACCTGGGCAGGTTCAGGAGCTGTCAGCTGATTATTCCCCGAATTCTGCAGTACTTTCTGGGCAGCCTTGTAGAAACGATCGAAAGCAATAGGTTTAAGCAGGTAATCAACCACATCCAATTCATATCCATCAAGAGCATATTGTGAGTAGGCTGTAGTAAGAATAACATCACATTTACCATTGATAATTTTCAGAAACTGAATTCCTGTAAGTTCGGGCATCTGAACATCAAGAAAAACAAGGTCAATAGCATCACTTTGTACCAGAGATAAGCCTTCAATTGCACTGGTTGTAGTTTTCACCAAAGTCAGAAAAGGGACCTTGCTGATATAATCTTCCAATATATCCAGAGCCAATGGCTCATCATCTACCACAAGACAACGTATCATTTTATAAATTTAGATATAATTCACAATTATAAATATCATTAGTATCGTCAATGTTTAAACGATAGTGGTTCTTATAAATCAGATCCAATCGTCTTTGCACATTTTTCAATCCGATACCACCAGTGTCATCTTTATTCAGATTGCTTTTTTTATTAACTACCTGAAAGAATAATTTGTCAGATGTAATATTGAGGATAATCGTTATAGGATTATCGGTATCAGTAGCCAATCCGTGTTTGAATGCATTCTCAACGAAAGAGATTAATACCAATGGAGTAACTTTCTGACCTTCGGGATCGCCATTGATCTCAAATTTAACACATGGCTTATCTTTAAAACGTAGTTTCTGAAGTTCGATATAATTTTCAAGATACCTGATCTCATCAGAAAGCGGAACCTTATCGACATTACTTTCATAAAGCATATACCGCATTATTTCTGAGAGCTTTAGGATTGCCTCCGGAGTTTTCTCAGCTTTCTGATATGCCAGAGAATAAATATTATTCAGGGAATTGAATAAAAAATGAGGGTTGATCTGAGATTTCAGAAAGGCCAGTTCAGCAATAAGCTTTTCATTTTCAAGCTGACTTTTAATTTTTTCATTATTAAACCAGTCCTGCATAAATTTCAAAGCCGTACTCAGAAAAATAAAGAAACAACTTACAAATGCTGCACTGAAACAATAGTCCCAAAAGTCCATAATATGCTTGCCTCCCTCTCTCCTGATTACAATATCATAGAAATAGTAGGCAAGTCCGCATTTAATAAATGCAGAAATAATGACCAGAATAAGCATGGCAGTTGCACACCATAAATATTTCTTTTTATCCAGAAATGCCGGCAGTATAAGCAGATAATTGATGTAGAAAAGGACGATATTAATCAGTCCGAAATAAACAAAAACAACAATGGTTCTATACACAATTTTGCCATTGGTTCCCATGTACATAAAAAGAAACAAAATGATAGCCCAGATAAAAGTATGAAGAGCTATCTGTCTTAATTTATTCATCCTTTAAAAGTAATGTTTGTGATAATCTGAGCACATCGGTTTCGACGAACAGGCGAAAGCAATCTGCCAACAAGCCAATATAAGCTATTAATCGTCAGACCCGGAAAAAATACCGTTTGTCTTCAAAAAAAGGGGCTTGGTCTAATAGATTTCAGGGAGATTTCAATAAAATATTTCTTTGTTCTATCAAAACTCAGAATTATGAAAAAGCTTAGCAACTGTATATCTCCGTTCATCATGCTGCTTGTGCCTCTTTTCCTTTTAATCGGAATATTGGCCACAAATATGAACAAAGAACTTCCGGCAGACAGGCTGAATGCAGGATTAAGATTACAAATTCCGTCTATAAAAATGATTATCCTTGCTGCTATCAAATAGTTGATAGAATCTGATAGCAGCAATTAGTCCCGATCATCATAAATCAGCCTTAATCAGCTTTTTCTTATGATGAATTCTTTGTTTATGTTAACGAACAGATGCCGGTATAACTACCAGACTTTCATGTCCGTCTGCATCGACAGATTGAACACCGAAGTAATAATTATCCTTAGAGTAATTTAAAATTGCTTTGGTATCCATTACAAAAAACTTCTTTTCCCAAACCGGACTGCTGGTTTCTCTCATTACAACATAATATCCTGAAGGTTTTTCGCCCTGCGGAGCCTGCCATTTCAATTCAGTCCTGTTGGTCAGTCCGCTGGTTATTATTCCAACATTTACAGGTTCGCGGGGGGCAAGGGCAAGATTTGCCAAAGCTGCAAGATTCATTCGGGTTACCTTCTGAGCATATTCATAATCAACAAAATCAGGTAAATCGCCAAAGCTTATTCCATTTTCGTTACGGACAGTCTGGTGTTGCCTTTCAAAGTTTTCATTCATCTCGGTAATTCGTATGCCGGCAAAGCCCTGCTGCGAGAATGGAGTATGATCACCGCCACGAAGATATCTGTCGCGACGATAGATCAATTTCACATCTAGCTGATCAACATATCTTTCAGCAACTTCCTTCACATAGCGTGCAAACTGCCTGGCCTTCCCATCATTTTCTGCACCTGTACTTGCTCGACGGGCAGCTTCTTCTGAAGTTTCAGCAGCCGAAACTCCCTCACTGAACACCCTTACCGACCTGTTATCCTTTATACCGGTCTCCATGGCGTAGGTATTTCCAATAATATCATTGGTGATCATTCCTGCAACATTCCATTTTTCAGCTTTCGCTCTTTTAGCAAGATTCGCTGCGCCATATAATCCCTGCTCTTCGGCTACCATAGCCACAAAAATGATTGTAGCATTGAACTTATGCTTACTCATTACTCTGGCAAGCTCCATGGCCGCTGCGGTACCCGAAGCATCATCATTAGCACCGGGAGCAAATATCTTTGAATCATTTACATCAGTTGCCCGCGAATCATAATGGCCTGAAACAATAAAAATACGATCATCCGCCGGATCAGTTCCCGGCAATATGCCCAATACATTCTTCATGACTGTCGGAACTGCCACTCTTCTGCCATCAGCAGGCTGGGTAAAGGTATCAAACTCCACTTTGAGACGACCACCGGAAGACTTAGAATAAGATTCGAGCTCAGATCTTATCCAGTTACGGGCTGCACCAATACCGGTCTTAGAACTAAGGGTATCGCTCATACTATGCCGCGTTTCAAAAGAAACCAGTTTTCTGACTATGGATTCAATATTCTTTGAGGAAACCTCATCGACCATACTTTTGATCTGCTGATCCTGACGAACAATGCTTGTCTGCGATTGACTATTGATTGAAACTGCCAAAAGCAGCATTATTAATATATTTCTCATTTATAAAAGATTATCATTTGAATTTGCTTAGCCCCTAAGTTTTAATCAAGAATATATTCCTGATGCACTTCAGGAATCTCAACACTGGCGTACCCTTTGGCAATTATTTTCTCTTTAAAATTTTGCTGAACATCATATTCACCATGAATTATAAAAAGCTTTTTAACCTTCGAAGGATCCTGACAAGATATAAACTGCAGCAGATCGTCATAGTCGCCATGGGCACTCATTGAACGAATGGACCTCACTTCTGCCTTCACATTGTACTCCTCTCCGTAAATACTTACAGTAGTATATCCGGCCATCAAACGGCCACCCAGTGAATTTGGTTCACAATAGCCCACCATCAGAATAGTGTTCTTCTCATCGCCAATATTGTTCCTGATATGATGCTTTACCCGTCCCGCCTCTGCCATTCCGGAAGCAGAAATGATTACACAGGGATCATGCTGAGTATTGAGAGCTTTTGATTCACTGACATCCTGAATAAAAGTCAGGTTCTTAAAACTAAACGGATCATCATCGTGCAGCATCACATCCTGTACATGTTTATTGAAATTTTCAGGGTGACTTCTCACTACATCGGTAGCCTTAATTGAAAGAGGGCTGTCTACATAATATCTTACATCAGGAAGCACTCCCCTTTCTTCCAGATGATTCAGTGAATAAAGTATCTCCTGCGTACGGCCTACACTAAATGCCGGAATAATAACCTTACCCCCACGCAAAATACAGGTCTGATGAATAATTTCTTTCAAAAGCTCTTCGGCCGGTTCTGCATCATCGTGCAAACTGTCGCCATAAGTTGATTCGAGGAAAATATAATCTGACTGAGGAAAGTTCTCAGGTGACTTAAGGATAAGATCACCATAACGTCCAACATCACCACTATAGGTTATGCGGGTTGTCTTTCCATTCTCTGTGATACTGAGATGAACTGCAGAACTGCCAATAATATGGCCTACGTCAGTGAGCAAAAATTGAATGTCATCTGAGATTTGATGAACTGTATTGTACTTCACAATTCTAAACTGACGCAAACATTCTATTGCATCATCTTCGGTATATAAAGGCTTGAGTAATGGCATCCCCTTACGTTCCCTTCGCTTATTGCTGAATTCGCAATCCTTTTGCTGGATATTGGCTGAATCCATAAGCAATATTCTGGCAAGATCCATTGTTGCTGCCGTACAGAATACTTCACCCTTAAAGCCTTGCGCAACCAGGCGGGGTATCAGACCACTATGATCGATATGTGCATGACTTAATATAAGGTAATTTACTTCTGCCGGATTAAATCCGAAATGCTCGTTAAGTTTATCTGTATCCTCTCCCATGCCCTGATACATTCCGCAGTCGAGTAGTATTTGAGTACCATTTTCTAATGTTATTAAATGCTTGCTCCCGGTTACATTTCTGGCAGCTCCATGAAAATTAATGCGCATGATATTCTGGTTTTGAGATATGGTAAAATTACGCGAATAAACGGAATTGTGCTAAGAAGAACCGAAAGAATACGTGAACAGCTTACCCGGTGGTTTCCTCTAATAAGAATTGCGTGAGGAAAATAAACAAACCGAAAAACTTTAGTGAAAACAAAAAACTCAGACATGTTTTATACGTCTGAGTTTTTTATCCCTGCAGGAAATACAGAAAATTATTCTTCGTTCTTAATCAATGTTGCATTGAAATAATCGCGGTTCATTCTTGCAATATTGGTGATTGATATTTCTTTAGGACATTCAGCTTCGCAGGCTCCAGTATTTGTACAACTACCGAAACCTTCTGCGTCCATCTGCGCAACCATAGCCTGAACACGACGATAACGCTCAGGTTGTCCCTGAGGTAATAAAGCCATCTGTGATACTTTAGCCGAAACGAACAGCATTGCAGAAGCATTTTTACATGCTGCGACACAGGCTCCGCAACCAATACAGGTTGCTGAGTTAAATGCCTCATCGGCTACAACTTTCGGAATCGGAATCGAGTTGGCATCAGGAACACCACCAGTATTTACTGAAATGAATCCTCCTGCAGCCTGAATACGATCAAATGAAGTACGGTCAACGGCAAGATCCCTGATAACCGGGAAGGCAGAAGCACGCCAAGGCTCAATAACAACGATCTCATTGTCATTAAAGCTTCTCATATGTAACTGACAGGTTGTGATACCATGTTTCGGACCATGAGGCCGGCCATTAATGTGAAGCGAGCAGGCTCCGCAGATACCTTCACGGCAATCATGGTCAAAGTGAATAGGATCTTCTCCCTTTTTGATCAGGCCCTCGTTTACCACATCAAGCATCTCCAGAAATGACATATCCGGAGAAACCTGCTCAGCTTTATAAGTAACGAATTTACCTTGTGATTCAGCATTTTTCTGGCGCCAAACCTTTAATGTCAAATTCATATTTCCACTCATTATTATAAGTATTTAGTATTTAGCAATAAGTACTCAGTATTTAACTCTTTGGGCTTAGCAGATAATATTCATATTATTAAATATTATTTACTCCCATACTTCCGTACTATTTATAACTTCTCTGTGTTAGTTTAACATTCTCAAACACCAACTCTTCCTTGTGAAGTACTTCCGGCTCATTATCTCCTTTATACTCCCAGGCAGCTGCATATGCAAACTGATCGTCGTCGCGTAAAGCTTCTCCCTCTTCTGTCTGGCTTTCCAAACGGAAATGACCACCACATGATTCTTTTCTGTTCAACGCATCATCTACCATTAATTCTCCAAGCTCAAGGAAATCAGCCACACGGCCTGCATTTTCAAGATTCTGATTAAATTCTTCGTTGGTTCCTGTTACCTGTGCATTCTTCCAGAAATCTTCACGAAGCTGGCGGATAAGTCCTTTAGCTTTAGTAAGTCCTTCTTCAGTTCTTGCCATTCCGCAATATTCCCACATAATATGACCCAATTCACGATGATATTCATTAACAGTCTTAGTGCCTGTTAAGGATAATAGTTTGTTGATCCTTTCCTGAACACTTTTCTTAGTTTCTTCAAATGCAGGATGCGAATTGTCAACTGCTTTTGGTCCGATCGTAGCCAGATAATCGCCCAAAGTGTAAGGAACCACGAAATATCCATCAGCAAGTCCCTGCATCAATGCAGAAGCCCCTAAACGGTTAGCACCGTGATCCGAGAAGTTTGCCTCTCCTAAACAATATAGTCCCGGAACTGTGGTCTGCAGATTATAATCTACCCAAAGTCCACCCATAGTATAATGAACAGCAGGATAAATACGCATTGGCTGCTTATAAGGATTCTCGTCTGTGATCTGCATGTACATATCAAACAGGTTTCCATATTTCGCACGAACTGCATCTTCGCCCAGACGGGAGATTGCTTCAGCAAAATCAAGGAATACTGCAACACCTGAAGCCCCAACTCCACGACCCTCGTCTACCATTTCCTTCGCATTACGTGATGCCACGTCGCGCGGAACCAGGTTACCAAAAGAAGGATATTTACGTTCAAGGAAATAATCACGATCCTCTTCTTTGAGGTCAGTTACTTTCAATTCGCCTTTACGTAATTTTTGAGCTAATTCAACCGTTTTTGGAACCCATACACGTCCATCATTTCTCAATGACTCAGACATTAGTGTCAGCTTCGACTGGTGATCACCCGTAACCGGAATACAGGTAGGGTGAATCTGGGTAAAGCAAGGATTTGCGAACAATGCACCACGCTTATGAGCTTTCCATGCAGCGGTAACATTACATCCCATGGCATTGGTTGAAAGATAAAATACGTTACCGTATCCACCGGTACAAAGCAATACTGCATGCGCCGAATGAGTTTCAATCTTACCATTGATCAGATCGCGGGTTACGATACCCTTTGCCTGACCATCAACAGTTACCACATCCATCATTTCATGACGGGTGTACATTTTTACTTTCCCCAGATTGATCTGACGGTTCAATGCTGAATATGCCCCCAGTAATAATTGCTGTCCGGTCTGACCTCTGGCGTAGAAAGTACGTGATACCTGAGAGCCACCGAATGAACGGTTATCAAGTAAACCCCCGTACTCACGTGCAAACGGAACACCCTGAGCCACACACTGGTCAATAATATTTACAGAAACTTCGGCCAAACGATAAACGTTAGCTTCACGGGCACGATAGTCGCCACCTTTAATAGTATCGTAGAACAGGCGGTAAACACTGTCGCCGTCATTCTGATAATTTTTTGCAGCATTAATACCGCCCTGAGCAGCAATTGAGTGTGCACGGCGCGGACTGTCCTGATAGCAAAAAGCTTTAACATTATAACCCAATTCTGCCAGAGAAGCAGCTGCAGAAGCTCCGGCCAAACCTGTACCTACTACAATAACCGTATATTTACGTTTATTGGCAGGGTTAACCAGTTTAAGGTTAAATTTATGTTTGGACCATTTCTCGGCTAAAGGGCCTGCTGGAATTTTAGCATCTAATTTCATCTCAGAAATTTATTTATAATCCTGATTGCTCAGAAAATGTGATAATCTTATTTAAATAGGAAAAAATATACCGGCATAGCTGCAAATGCTATCGGAACTAATAATCCGAAGATCCATACGCTGATAAACCGTACCAAAGGCAAATACCTGTTATTATTCCATCCGATGGTTTGAAAAGCACTTTTAAAACCATGAATCAAATGGAATGCAAGTGCAGCCATCGCAATTACGTACAAAGCAACGTACCACCATGTCTGGAATGCATTCTGAACTACCTTGTAAAGATCTTTTGAAATAACGATCTTCTTTCCTGCCTGAATGTCAACAACTTCTGAATGCACCAATCGGTTTGCATCGTATGGAACTTCTGAAACCTGAATATCATTCGGGTTATCCAGACTGATCTCATACTTAGCATAAGGTAATTCAGCATTGTGATATTTCCACCAGAAATCACCCATATGCACTACAATAAAGATTAAAAGAATAGTACCAAGAATACCCATATTACGGGATGTCCATGCACTGTTCTGATTACCTGCCTGCATAGCATAAGCAACCGGGCGGGCTTTTTTGTTTCCTGCAGTGATCATCAATGCATAGAGTGCATGGACAATAATTGAGGCATACAATAAATAAGATACGACCTTGATCGGTGTGAAATGGGTCATGAAATAGGCGTAGGCATTGAATGCCTGTCCTGCATCATCCTTAAACAACTGAAGGTTACCTACCAGATGCACAATCAGGAATGTACACAGGAAGATTCCTGTCAGGGCCATTACCAGTTTTTTTCCCAATGAGGATGAGAACGTTTTTGCGAAATTGCTCATTACCTTGTGTTATTTTTATTATTCAGGGAGCAAATTTATCATTATATGGTAAAAATCGTACAGATATCTGCGTGCAGGACAAAGAATTTATCTATTTAGAACCAATCTAAATTTTTCCCGGCAAAATCAAGAACCCGTACACGCATAAACCCGGCAGGGTTTAAGCACAATTCACTGTCTTTTCAAAACACTCAGAAGATTACCTAAAGTATGGAAAATAAAAAGGCCTTCCTGTTAATCGGGAAGGCCTGTATAAATATTATGAATCAGCGTCTTACCTCACCTGAAACTGGTATCTGATCTGCATTCCGTCAGGAGTAATACCGCTTATAGTAGCCATATTATTTCTGCCTGACGCGATTGCTTTTTCTACATCCGCAGAATTGTAGACAGAGGTTCCGTTAACTGTTGTAATTACTGTTCCCTTAGGCAGATCCAGCTGATCGAAATAACCACCGGGTTTCACATTGCTTACAACCACCCCTGAACTGATCTTAAATTTCTTCTTGATACTTTCTGATGCCGGGGCAAAGCTTGCACCCAAATTTTCTACGGCAGTACCGGAAGTATTGTTTGCAGTGCGTAATGACTCTTCACCCTTCAGTGTCACATTTGCTGACAGGGTCTTTCCATCTCTTAAATAAGATAACTGGACCTTATCGCCCGGACCAAGACGGCCGATACGCTCCTGAAGATCGGCTGGAGAAAGAATGGTATTCCCTTCTACTTTTGTGATGATATCTCCTTCCTTTAATCCGGCCTGAGCAGCACCACCACCCGGAATTACTTCATTAACATAGAGTCCGTTAATCTCTTTAACCCCAAGTCGTTTTGACTGTTCAGCATCCAGACCTGTAAAGTTGATTCCAATATATCCACGGCGAACAGAGCCAAACTGCTTAAAATCGTTCAATACTTTCTTAGCCAGATTGATTGGAATAGCAAAACCATAGCCTTCATAACTTCCGCTTTGGGAAGCAATAGCCGCATTTACACCAATCAGTTCGCCTTTGGTATTTACCAGTGCTCCGCCGCTGTTACCGCGGTTAATTGCAGCATCAGTCTGAATAAATGACTCAATAGCCGTTCTTGCCTGAGGTCGGCCATCATCTCCGGGTTCGGTACCCTGATCAAGGATTCCAATCTGTCTGCCCTTTGCACTTACAATACCTGCAGTAACTGTAGTGTTCAATGCAAAAGGATAACCTACGGCAAGAACCCATTCTCCAACACGGACATCATCTGAATTACCCAATTTCACAACAGGAAACCCTGAACCTTCAATTTTCAGAAGCGCAAGGTCTGTATTTGCATCAGAACCAATAACTTTTGCAGATAAAGAACGCTTATCAGGAAGTACCACATCAATTTTATCGGCATCATCCACCACGTGATTATTAGTTACAATATAACCATCATCAGAAATAATCACCCCTGAACCAGACCCCATGGCCGGACCCTGCTGACGGCGGCGGCCTCCGAAGAAATCTTCAAACAGATCCTGCATCTGATCACGGCCTGAATAACCCCTGTCATTTGCATTATAGGTTGTTTTAATATGAACTACTGCAGGCGTTACAGCAGCTGCGGCCTGAGTAAAATCCAGTGAACCGGTTGATGAATTGATTACAGGAGCAGCAGGGTTATTGGTAAAATAGACTTTCTGCTTATCCTCTAAAGACAATGAATTCTCAAATCTGCTTTCTATTAACTTATAGGACCCGATTGCAACCGCCCCGCCCAGGCAGGCTGTCAAAAAAGTTATTCCAATCTTTCTCATATGTGTAATTTATCTTTTTTCAATTTGTTTAAATCCTGATCAAAATTAATACCACTTAAACGTTATTTGAAGAATAAGTATATTCATTTTGTGTTAAAAAATGTTAAATACACAATTCTGAAATCAGAATTATAAGGCTCAATAATTATCAGGTATTTCAAATTATAATTCCGAAATTTATAAAATCTTTCTTTAGCGGATGTGGCTGGATCATCCGGAAGTACATTATATCATGGCTATGCAACTTAATTTTTTCAAATACGAAGGCGCGGGGAACGACTTTATACTTGTTGATAACAGGAATAACACATTTCCATTATTAGAGAAGCCTGAAGTAATTAAAAAATTATGCAACCGCCATTTTGGTATCGGAGCTGATGGATTAATGGTTTTGCAGCTAAAAGAAGGTTACGACTTCGAGATGATCTACTTTAATGCAGATGGTCGCGAGGGCAGTATGTGCGGTAATGGCGGAAGATGTATAGTTGCATTTGCGAACCGCCTTGGATTGATAAAGAACGAGACTAACTTTTTGGCAGTTGATGGTCCGCATTATGCCAGAATTTCAGAAAACGGAGATCGTGTCAGTCTGCAAATGATTGATGTTCAAAGCGTCATGAACGATGGTGATGCATTTGTGCTGAATACAGGATCGCCTCACTATGTACTTCCCGTTGTTGATCTTGAACATAAAGATGTATATACTGAGGGGAAAAATATACGTTATAACGATACCTATAAAAGTGCAGGTATTAATGTAAATTTTGTAGAAGATCAGGGCGATCACCTGTTTGTCAGAACCTATGAAAGGGGTGTTGAAGATGAAACCTATGCTTGTGGGACCGGAGTCACTGCAGTGGCAATGGTTATGGCAGCAAAAAAGGGACTCAAGGGCAAAGTACACACCTCAATCAAAGTACCCGGCGGAGATCTCAATGTTGATTTTCAGTATGACGGGAAAAATTACAATCATGTATTTTTAGAAGGCCCGGCAACTTTTGTATTTCAGGGGAGCATAGATATAAAATCTATATAAACCATTTTTGGGGAACCGGGCTTCTTCCTGATTTCAATTTCAACAAAAAGACCTTCATTCAGGGCTCTTTTATTGCGATTTTTACATAATTATAATGCCTTCTGCAAAAAGGTGGCATTAATTCAATACTTTTTAGATTACAGGGAAATTCTGTTTAGATTTAGAATTTTTTATTGGTGAGCTTGCCAATATTTTTTTCGAATCCCTATGTTAAGAGTTGACAGCGCGAAGCCCTGCAAGATCGTATATTCTATTTGTAAACACGATTTCCTGGGATATCTGATTGAGCCTCATGTTGTTCAGCTAAACCCAAATGAAGGCTTCTCTCTTACTTACCAGCGCCTGTTCAGTACTACCGCAGCAGAGTTTTCATCTATCCTGGACGAAAAAGATCTGAAACTGATAAAGCTACTTGAAGAAATTGAACAGGGGCATATCATCAAACGCTATCATAAGAAATCCATTAGGCCGCTGGAGTATTTCAGTACCATCTTTGATGAAAAGATATATGATTTCATAAGACCAAAAATCGAAAAGAGACTGGTAGAAGCATTAAGTCTGCTGGAAGACAAGGAGCTTTATCTGATGAGCAAGGAAGGATGGCCGGTTGAAAGAAAACTAAAAATTGCATCTGAGCCGGCGTCCGTATTATTTCACTTCAGAAGATCTGATACAGAAACACGTTATTTCCCGACTATTAAATTTCAGGGACTTCGGATTGAATTTATGTTTAAGGATGCACAGATAATTTGTAACCATCCGGCATGGATGCTTCTTGATGATGTGCTGTATTATTTTGAGGAAGATGTTGAAGGTAAAAAACTTCAGCCCTTCCTGAATAAACGTTTTATTTCAATCCCTAAATCATCAGAGAAAACATATTTTGAGAAGTTTGTTGCACCATTGATTGAAAAACATGCCGTATATGCCGAAGGTTTTGAAATCAAAACTGAAAAATTTGAGGCAATTCCTGTGTTAAAATTACTGCACAGTAATAGCGAAGCACCTCAGCTCCAGCTATATTTCAGGTATGGCGATTATATTTTCCCGGCGGGAAGCGACCGCAGAGTAACTGTCAGAACTGAAAAACGCGACAATGATTATATCTTCCATCGCATCAAACGTTCGCTAAGCTGGGAGAAAAACAAGATTAATACCCTGCAGGAACTTGGGCTGAAATCCTCCGGTTCTTTATTCTCAGATGTTTACAATCCGGTTAGCACAGATCAGGATACAGGGGGTGCTGAATTTAGTATCATTAACTGGCTGAATGAAAATCACGATGAACTCGAATCCAGGGGATTTACTTTTGAACAAAGCGAAGGCAGTAAAAGATATGTGATTGGCAAAAGCAAAATTGACCTGGAGATTCGTGAAAACAATGACTGGTTCGATATTCATGCTGTTGTACACTTTGGCCCGTATCAGATTCCTTTTATCGAACTGAAAAATCATATTCTGAATAAGATCAGGGAATTTAAACTGCCAAACGGAGAAATTGCAGTTATTCCTGAGCAATGGTTCTCTCAATACAGTAACCTTCTTCAGTTTTCGGAAGGTACAAAGAACCTCAAACTGAAGAAGCATCATATCGGTCTGGTGAATGATTTCAGTAACAGTGAACTGGCAACAGTAAGTATGGACAGAAAACTTCAAAAGCTTGCCGACTTTGAAGAAATTGAAGACACCGATATTCCCAGGGCATTCAAAGGAACCCTGAGACCATACCAGAAAGCCGGCTATAACTGGTTTCACTTTTTACGTAAATACAATTTCGGAGGATGCCTGGCTGATGACATGGGTTTAGGCAAAACTGTACAAACCATTGCATTACTTCAAAAAATTAAAGAAGAAAACGAAGCTGCGGGCATTCATACTACTTCGCTCATCATCATGCCCACCTCACTGGTTTATAACTGGATGAATGAAGCTAAAAAATTTGCACCGGGTCTTAAAATTCATCCGCATACAGGTAGTTTCAGGAATAAAGACGTTGAGATTTTTTCAAAATATGATGTAGTATTCACCACCTACGGAATCAGCAGAGTGGATATCGAAATATTGAAGACTTTCTATTTCGATTATATCATTCTGGATGAAAGCCAGAACATCAAGAATCCTGCGTCGAAATCATTCAGGGCTGTAAAATCGCTAAAGTCTAAACAAAAATTAATCCTTAGCGGAACACCGGTAGAAAATACGGTCAACGACCTCTGGACACAGATGTCATTCATCAATCCGGGTTTATTAGGAAGTCAGAGTTTATTCTATTCTGAATTCGTGGTTCCTATTGAAAAGAAAAAAGACGAGGAAAAGGCAGCTAAACTACAGGCATTAATAAAACCTTTTGTACTCAGAAGAACCAAAACCCAGGTTGCCACCGAACTGCCACCTAAAACAGAAAATCTGTTCTATTGTGAAATGAGCGAGGATCAGAAGGAATATTATGAAAAAGTAAAGTCTGAATACCGGAATGCACTTCTTCAGAACCTTGAGGAAGGGACATTCAAAAAATCTCAGATTCAGGTATTACAGGGCCTGACTAAATTACGTCAGATTGCCAATCATCCTGAAATGATTGATGAGGGTTATGAGGGCGATTCAGGCAAATTTGAAAACGTAATTCATACACTTGAAAATGTACTTTCAAGAGGACATAAGGTATTGGTATTTTCGCAGTTTGTTAAACATCTCGAAATCTACAAAAGGTATTTTAAAGCACAGGATACGCCTTTCACTTACCTGGATGGTGCAACCGGCAACCGTGGTGAGGTAGTCAGGGAGTTTCAGGCAAACAAAGACATCAAACTTTTCCTGATCTCCATTAAAGCCGGTGGCGTTGGCCTGAACCTTACCGAAGCCGATTATGTTTTCATTCTTGATCCCTGGTGGAACCCGGCTGTTGAACAACAGGCAATTGACCGTACGCACCGCATCGGACAAAACAAAAATGTATTTATCTATAAGTTTATCACCAAAGATACTGTGGAAGAAAAGATTCTCGCTTTACAAAACCGTAAGCGTAAGGTTGCCGAATCATTGATTACCACCGAAGAAAGTTTCG
This sequence comes from Daejeonella sp. H1SJ63, assembly GCF_029360775.1. Taxonomy (GTDB): domain Bacteria; phylum Bacteroidota; class Bacteroidia; order Sphingobacteriales; family Sphingobacteriaceae; genus Daejeonella. Next base: position 71,985 of record NZ_JARKMZ010000018.1, read on the forward strand.
TAAAATCATTAACTGCTTCTGATATTAAAGAGATCCTCAGCTGATTATTTATAGTCGACCTTAGGCAGTGTATACCTGTATTTTACGGCAAGTGTTCGAATCAGGATGATAGCAAGCACACTGATAAAGGAATTAATATTATCATCAACATTAAAAATCTTGAGCAACACAAATACTGCTGCACCAAATAAACATGCTGTGGCATAAATCTCTTTTCGGAAAATAAGGGGAATCTCATTAATCAGTGTATCACGGATTACGCCACCCATTACTGCCGAAAACATTCCCATAATAATCGCTGCCAGAGGTGATACATCATGTTCCAGAGATTTTTGAACGCCAACAACAGTATAAAGGGCAATCCCCAGAGTATCAAACAAAAAGAACGTACGTCTATATTTAAGAATATAATATTTGAAAAAAATTGCAATTAATACCCCAATGGTAATGGCGATAAGATAATTACCATCTGCTACCCATACCGGCCGTGTACCGAGAATCATATCTCTCAATGTTCCTCCGCCTACTGCCGTTACGAAACCGGTAAATGTAACTCCGAAAATATCACGGTACATATTTTTATCCGATGCCGCCAGAGCTCCGGAAGTAGCAAACACAAGAGTGCCCAATAAATCAATATAATATGGTAACTGCATGATCTAATCCTAAAATAAGAAAATTATATATGAATCAGGAAAGGGATCTTAATGGTTGAGTAAATACTTACGGTAATCATCCATACTGATAAAATCCGTACCCATGCTTTCAAGATGAGCGGTATGAACCTGACAATCGATCAGAGTATAGCTTTTATTCCGACACAGCCATATCAGGGCAGCTTTTGAAGCATTACTCACCTTACTGAACATGCTTTCTCCGCAGAACACAGAACCGATCTGCACGCCATACAGTCCGCCAACCAAAATGCCGTTTTCCCATACTTCAACTGAATGGGCATGCCCCATTTCAAACAAATTAATATATGCTTTTTGCATATCTGCAGTAATCCAGGTTCCGTCCTGGTCAGATCTTCTGATTTCAGCACATGCTCTGATTACCTCCGGAAACGCCTGATCGAATGTAATTTGGAACTTATCAGAATTAATAATTTTCCTCATACTGACTGATATCTTCAAATTCTCAGGAAATAGCACAAATCGACGATGTGGTGCATACCATAAAATCGGGCTATCATCTGAGTACCAGGGGAAGATTCCGCTTTTATAGGCCAATAGTAATCTTTCGGAAGATAGATCGCCTCCAATGGCAAGCAGACCATCGGACCCGGCAAATTCTGTTTCAGGGAACCAAAGCTTATCTTCTGGCAGGCGAAATATCACTTTTGATCAATAATAAACTGCAAAATAGCCGGAATCAACAGCAAAATAGAATACAAAGCCATGGAACGGAAGTTGAATTTATCCTGAATCAGGAACAAAATTGATAACAGGGGCAACAATAATATCAATACCAGCATGGGTAACCACAGTAATTCAAATATTGCCCCTGTAATTGCAAAATGATAGACATCGGTATTTTTGCCAATAAACCAATACAGAGAAGCAAGAATGCTAAGTATTAACACAATCCTGTTTCTTTGAGGATTCTCAAACGCACTATTTTGAGGAACAGAGGGTTTATTTTTCATGTAAAAGCATTTAATTATTTGCAATACTGATCAATAAACGGGGCCGATTTATCACTCCCCAGTCTACGGATGATTTGAAAATCTTCGCATGCTCCCTGCCTGTCTTCCTGCTTCAGCTTACGCTGTGCCTGCTTCAGCAAACGATCTATAAATTTATCATCATAGCCAAGTTGGGCTTTTAATGTCTGAATTCTCAATTCATCTGCAGCATCAGCGTTCCCTTCAACCTTCTTATCATAATAATTGAATATGACATTGCTAATCCCCATACGGGCATGATATGCATTTATGGCTGCATTAATCTCGTCCTTTGAACGCTCTTCACATTTAAAATCCTTCAAAGCAAAATTTACAGGAAGAACCATAGAAGTGAGTGTATCATGTTCAAAAGGCATTGTCCATTTTCCGGAAGTTAAACGGACTACCCGTAATGCCTCAGCATCAAGATCGGTTCCAAATCCCTTTTTTACTTCAGAATACCAGATCTTGCCCTGTTTATTAAGCTTAAAGCTGATCTGAACTGTCCCCTGAAGGCAGTTCTCACGTGAATATTCGGGATAAATGAGGTTATTATAAATGAAAGTGAACAGGCTTTTTTGTCCCCCTTTAAAAACGGGCTCATCCTCAGCAGGTAACATAGCCGGGTTAAATAGGAAAACAAAAAGGAGCTGAAACAACATATCCCAATTTAACGAATATTACCGAAATAAAATTATCTAAAACATGCCGGGATGCTATGAGAACAAATAATAATAGTTGTAAACATAGTGAGACATTGCACCTGCAACTACGAACAGGTGCCATACTTCGTGGCTGTGAATATAACGCCCCATTGGCTTGTCTTTATAATAAAAATAGGTGCCTCCAATATAGAATACTCCCCCAAGCAGCATCCACCCAATAGCAGAAAAAGGAAGTTTCTCTGCCATTTGCTCCATCAATGGTACAATCAATGCACCCATTGAAATGTAAACAGCCAATGAAAGCCCGGTATGCTGTAATCTGTTAAATATCTTGAGAAGGCACCCTGCCAGCGCAATAGCCCATATCATTCCGAACAGTGTCCAGCGGATCCATCCCTCAAAAACCAAGAGTGCGGTTGGCGTATACGAGCCAGCAATCATCAGATAAATACAACAGTGGTCAAACTTCTGCCAGAATCTTATTTCCTTTTCAGTGGAAGGATAACTATGATAAGTTGAACTAATTCCAAAAAGCACAAGGGTGCATATCCCATAGACCCATGCTGCTGTATGCTCAATTCCAGTATTCGCCCGTTCAATCAAAAAATAAGTGCCCGGAATTGCCAGAATTGCAGGAATTATATGGGTATAAAAATTAACAGGCTCGCGAATAGTCCTCATTCAACTTAATCTTCCTGTTCTGGTTCTTCAGCCTGCCGTGGCTCCTTGCTGATTTTATCAAATAACTTGTCCATACGCTCTACATATTCACTGGTATCATCGATAAAAAATTCAAGATGAGGTACAATTCTTACCTGATCCTTGATACGACTTCCAAGCTTATAACGGATCTCGTTAGAGTGCGCTTTGATCGTATTCAGGGCAAGTGTATTATTACCGCTGTTGAAGAAACTCAGAAACACTCTGGCTATAGCCAGATCCGGGGTTACTCTTACCTTGGTAATGGTAACCATTATATTAGGCAGAAGGTTCATTCCTTCCCGCTGAAAGATTTCAGCCAGATCCTTCTGAATAACACCTGCAAACTTCTGTTGTCGTTTAGATTCCATAAGATGGGGAATTGAAAGCGTGAATTACTAATAAATTATATATCAAAAAGCCGTAGAGTTCTGCAAAAATCAATAGAGCAGTTTATCATATGGGTAACGTTTTGTATGAATAGCTTTCACCTTCTCATATAAAACAGACCTGAATTCTTCTACATTCTCTTTATTTAAAGCCGATATAAATATTGCCGGGCTTTTGTCCTTACCCATCCAGCTTCTTTTAAAATCTTCAAGCGTCAGAGGAGGGTGTTCATCCTGCGGATCAAAATCAGCGGGTTTATACGCATCGATCTTATTGAATACCGTAATCACCTCTTTGTCAATTGCACCCATATCCTTCAGCGTTTCATTTACTGTATTAATCTGATCTTCAAAATTCGGATGCGATATATCAACAACATGAATCAGAATATCTGCTTCGCGCACTTCATCAAGCGTTGATTTGAAACACTCTATCAGGTGGTGCGGCAGCTTTCGGATGAATCCTACAGTATCAGATAAAAGAAAGGGCAAATTCTCAATAACGACCTTTCTTACGGTGGTATCCAGAGTAGCGAAAAGCTTATTCTCTGCAAAGACCTCTGATTTGGAGACCATATTCATGATGGTAGATTTACCAACATTCGTATATCCAACAAGAGAAACCCTGATCAGCTGATGTCTGTTCTTCCGCTGAGTTTCGTTCTGCTTGTCTATTTCTTTTAGCCGTTCCTTCAGAAGTGAAATCTTATTCAGAATCAAACGGCGGTCTGTCTCAATCTGACTTTCACCCGGACCACGCATCCCGATTCCCCCTTTTTGACGTTCAAGGTGAGTCCATAAACGGGTTAATCTCGGAAGAAGATACTGAAGCTGGGCCAGCTCAACCTGAGTCTTAGCCTGAGAGGTCTGGGCCCTTTTGGCAAAAATATCGAGTATCAGATTACTTCGATCCAGAATCTTTACCTGTAATTCATTTTCAATATTCCTAAGCTGTGAAGGTGATAGTTCATCATCAAAAATGACCATATCTATCTCCTCAGCCTTCACATAGGCATTGATCTCTTCAAGCTTCCCTGTTCCAACAAATGTGGCCCTGTCGGGGCGCTGCATTCTTTGTGTAAATGATTTTTGCGTCTGACCACCGGCAGTATCCACCAGAAACTTTAACTCATCCAGATATTCCTGAGTTTGTTCTTCGGTTTCGCCCGGAGTAATTATACCAACCAATACGGCTCTTTCCGGCTTGACAGTGGTATCAAAAAATTTTTGTCTTGGCATTTAAATGTATTAACGATGCAAAGATAGGTGTTGATACGGTCAAATCGATCAATCGCCTGTCAGATTATCTGCTGTAAATCAGATCTTCGACACAAAATCCTTCATGGCTCCGCCCGGATTGCTCTCCTTCATGAAGTTCTCGCCGATTAAAAACCCATCGAAGCCCGCCTGCTTCAGCTCCCTTATTGTTTTTGGATCGCTTATGCCACTTTCAGAGATTTTCAGAAACTGCGAAGGAATATGGTCTGCAAGATCATAAGAATGCTGTACCGATACCGAGAAATTTCCCAGATTACGGTTGTTTACTCCTACCGCATCCAGGTCATCACATAAACTTCTGTTTAACTCTTCCAGATTATGAACCTCCAGCAATACATTCAGGCCCAGGTTCTTTGCACATCTGGCAAGTTTCTGAACTTTAGCCGAACTTAAAATTGCTGCAATTAATAAAATGATATCGGCTCCCAGCGATTTGGCTTCAATGATCTGGAACTCATCCAGCATAAAATCTTTTCTCAGAATCGGAATATCATTTGCCCTTCGGGCTGCGATCAGATCCTTTTTATGACCGCCAAAAAAACTCTCATCCGTCAGTACCGAAAGTGCTGAGGCTCCTGCAGCAACATAAGCGGTGGTTACTTCCTCAACAGTGTTTCTATCATTAATAATCCCTTTTGAAGGAGATTTACGCTTAAACTCTGCGATGATACCGGTGAGTGAAGGATTTAAAATAAAATCTCTCATGGAGTAACAGTTCCGTGAAAAGAACTCAGACTCTTCCAATGATTTTATACTGATCTCAGTTTTGGCAATTTCTATCTCCTGCCATTTCTTTACTACGATCTTATCAAGAATATTTCCCTGTGCAGGACTATTTTCTGTATTATTCATATCTGTTCAGAATCAGCTAAGCCAGTTAGTAATCATTAATTTACCATATTCAGTCAGTACAGACTCGGGATGGAACTGCACACCCCTTACATCAAGAGTGCGATGGCTCAAAGCCATGATTACCCCATCAGGATCTGTTGCAGTAACCCTGATCGCATCAGGAACCATATCATTTCTTACCGCCCATGAATGGTAACGGCCAACATTGAAATTCTTGGGACAGTTCTGAAAAAGTTTCTCATTTTCGTCAAGTACGGTAATCTCAGTTGCCCTGCCATGAACAGGCCTGGCAAGATTATAAAGCTCGCCTCCAAAAACTTCAGCAATTGCCTGAAGACCAAGGCAAATACCCAGAATGCTCTTTGTAGCAGAATAAGTGCGGATCACATCCAGCAATAGCCCTGACTCTGATGGTATTCCCGGGCCGGGAGAAAGCAGGATCTTGTCAAATTCATTTACATCTTCCAGCTTGAATTTATCATTTCTCCATACTGTTGCTTCATGACCGGTTTCGTTCAGCAAATGAACCAGATTGAAGGTAAAGGAGTCGTAATTATCTATTACTAATATGTTCATCAGTATATTTTTTTATCAGTTTATATTATCGAAGCCGGATTTTGATCTCCCCACCTCTGTGATTATGGCTATCAGTTATAATTCACCGGCCATTTCCAAAGCTTTTCTCAAAGCCATAATCTTATTATTTACTTCATTCAATTCACTCTGAGGATCAGAATCTGCCACAATTCCGGCACCCGCCTGATAGTGCAGCACATTATTCTGGCTCAGGAATGAACGGATCATGATGGCATGGTTAAAGTCGCCGTTAAACCCCATAAACCCGATTGCTCCACTATAAAACCCTCTTTGTTGTTTCTCAAATCTATCAATCAGCTGCATAGCCATATATTTCGGCGCACCACTCAGAGTTCCTGCAGGGTAAGTATCACCAACAACATCGAAAGAATCCACATCAGACTGAAGCTGACCGGTAACCTTAGAAACCATGTGAATCAGGTGAGAGTAGTATTGAATCTCTTTAAAGGATCGTACTTCCACCCGATCGCAATGCCGGCTCAAATCATTTCTTGCAAGATCAACAAGCATCACATGTTCGGCATTTTCCTTCGCATCTTTTTTCAGATTCTCTGCAAGTTCTGCGTCCAGAAGATCATTACCTGTTCTTTTGAAAGTTCCTGCAATCGGATAGATCGTTGCCTCATTATTTTTAATGGTCAGCTGTGCTTCAGGAGAGGAACCAAATATTTTAAAATCTCCATAATCAAAATAGAACAAATATGGCGATGGATTTATTGAGCGCAATGAACGGTAAACATTGAACTCATCACCTAGGAAAGGCTTGGAAAATGCTCTGGAAGGTACGATCTGAAAAACGTCTCCCCGATATATATGTTTCTTTACATTTTCAACCAGCTCTATGAATTCTGCATCTGTAAAATTTGATTTTTCTTCTCCGTTCAAACTGAACTTATATTCCGGAAAATTCTTATTCTGAATAAGATACTGGATCTTATCGAGTCCGTCAGGAGCATTCTTGTCTGTGCGATGTTCAAGTAAAAACAACTCATTTTTAAAGTGATCGATCACAATGATGTAGCGGTAAATATGATACTGCATCAGAGGAATTTCGCGCCCCCCGGCCGGCTGTGAATGAAACTTAATATCCTCGAAATGTTCAACAGTTTCGTAGGCAAAATATCCGAACATCCCGTTGATAACGAATTTAAAATCCTCCTCAGATACAGATTCGAACTGCTTTCTGAAATCAGAAACCTGTTTCTTAAGATTCAGATCGGTTAAAGGGTACTGATCTCTTTCACCATCAGGATAATACGTTTCAAGTTTTTCATTGTTCAAAACAATTCCTGCAATCGGGTCACAGCACACATAACTTAAACTATCCTCCCTGCTGTGATAATCTGAGCTCTCCAGCAAAATACTGTTCGGGAAAACATCGCGTAAACGCAGATAAATACTTACCGGTGTTGTTGTATCGGCAAGCAGCCTTCTGTGAGAAGTATATAACTTATAATTTTTCATATTCATTATTTAAATAGGCCTGACAGCATTCAGAATGTTGCCAACCACAAAAAAACCCGACGGGTTGAAGCGTCGGGTTTCATATTGTTTAGGTTTTGGTTGATTATAAATTCATTCAAAATACCTGAACCGCGCGCCACTCACCTGAAGTGCACCACCAATTGCCTGTATTTTGTTTATTGTTCATCGATCACAAAAATATAAAGAAAATTGAGATTACAAATTTTTTGAGGATTTGTTTATGACATTCCTAAAAGAGGACGTCCGCTCTGATAGATTGCCACTACAATAACGAGTACCGCCAAGCCGTAATATAAAGCAATAGATCTGTGCTTGTTAAATGCTTCGGCAGCCTTCTTTGAGCGTGAGTGCCCTACAGTAATCAGAATAATTGCAAATAACATCATCACTGAGTGCTCAACTGTCCAGTAACGGCTCATAGCGTCTTTCATGGCTTCGCCCATGTTCGAATAATTGACCATCGGACTGAAAAAATATAAAATCAATCCTACAAGAAACTGAGTATGCGTAAAGATCATAGCAAACAAATTGATCTTACGATTGCCTTCACTGTATGGTTTCTTACCAAATAAGCCGATAAGCGCTGTTAACAGGGCAAGGACTAATAAAATAAGGACTATATAGCGAAGTCCGGAATGCAGGCCTAATAATGTATTGTACATATCTTTTTAATTTATATCCAAAGTAAAGAAAAAACCCTCATTAAATACAATCTTATAAAACTCTAGCGCGCATCAAGATAGATTGCCTCAGGACTGGAGCTCAAATCTGCTTTTACCAAAGGTGCGGTATTCCCTGTATCAGTATATTTGAATACAAGAATTTTCTTCCCCGCTTTCTCGGCAACGTAAACCAGATCCTTATCCGAACGCTCATCCCAGGCAATATCTGTAGGGTTTCCCAAAAGGGTGCTGGGGCCCTTAATCGTTTTAGTTGGAACAACAGCAGCTCCTGAAGGTGTAAATTTCGCCAATGCCCCGATGATAAAATGAACTGCGCCATCAGTATCATAGCCTGTATTTGTCGCCTCGGCAATATCGGTCAACAGCAGAATATCGCGCTGTGCAGAATAGCTAATGCCATGCAAACGAACAGCTCCGCTAAGGGTTAATTTCTTCTCAGGGGTAATGGTACCAACCTCAAGCTCTGATGCATCCTCAAACAATTGCACCTCGGTACGATCCTGATCGATAACAATAAAAAGCCGGTTACCATCCAGAAACATACCCCATGGCTTACCATTCAGTTTTAGTTTTTTGGATGCAATAGCCGTACCGGTGAGCTTGCTAACGGTATTGTACACATAAACAGCACTATCAATATCACTTGAAACATACAGCAAATCCCTGCTCCTGTCAAATGCTATATCGCGGGCACTTAACAAGCCTTCATCAATAAATGAATCCTTTTTAATCAGGCTTCCGTCTGTATTGACCTTGAATGTCCTGATATTTTTATTCCTTCTGCTTACCTGAAACACAATACCTGAAAAAGGATCAAATAATATTCCGTTTGCATCAGGTAACTGGGAACTGAACTTATACGGCTCGGGAAATTTGCTTTCATCGGCCCTGTCAAAGATCAATGTATTTACTACCGATGCATCAGTATCCGCATTTGAAACATACAATCTGGAAACGGTACTCTGAGGCATAGGCTTATTATCATCCTTGGTACAGGCCACAGGCAGGATTAAAGGAAGCAGACAAATCAGCTGCAGAATAAATCTCTGTTTCATAACGTTTGCCCAAAGTTAAGAGTTGAAATGCATAAATACGCTTCATTTTTAATTTACTGCATTTGCGTTGGGAACCAGGGGTCGTTGTGTAACAGAAATATTATATTGCAGCTTCATGCTCATACCGAATAACTACTACTTTCGAAGTCCTAAAAACCAATTAGCTATTATGAAAAAAATAATTCTGCTGTGCCTGATGGCCATACAGGCCATCACTGTATCTGCACAACAAACTTATCCGGTCAATGGATCACATGATAAAAGACCCGGATTATATGCCTTTACCAATGCAAACATTGTCGTCAGTTCAGAGCAAACGATAACAAATGGAATACTGCTTATAAAAAATGATAAGATAGAGGCAGTTGGGCAAGGCCTGAGCATTCCTAAAGGTTATATCAGAATTGACTTAAAGGGCAAATACATCTATCCATCTTTTGTGGATGCATTTACAACTTACGGACTCCCTTCGGGAACTGCACAACGTCAGGGCGGAGGTTTTGGCCGGACACAGTCGTTCATCTCAACCAAAGCGGGTGCATATTCATGGAATGAGGCAATAAGACCGGAAACTGCGGTTAAATCAATGTTTGCCATTGATTCCAAAAAAGCTGAAGAGTATAAGAAACTCGGATTCGGTACTGTCCAGACCATCAGCCGGGATGGAATTGCCAGAGGTGTATCCATCGTAAGCACACTCAATAACAGTGATGAAACCGGTGTAATTTTAAAAGATCAGGCAGCAGCTCATTACTCATTCAGTAAAGGAAGCTCTGCCAATAGCTATCCTACATCGCTGATGGGTTCAATTGCCTTATTGCGCCAAACCTACCTCGATGCCGCCTGGTATAAAAATCAAAAAAGTGAATACAATATCTCATTGGATGAATTCAACAAATCTCAGTCACTCAGTCAGATTTTTGAGGTAAGCGACGCACTCAGTATACTCAGGGCAGACAAAATCGGAGATGAGTTCGGGAAACAGTACATTTTTAAAACCGATGGAAAAGAATACCAGCGAATTGCAGAAGCAACAGCCACCAGAGGAAGTTTCATTATTCCACTAAGCTTTCCAAAACCTTTCGATATTGAAGATCCAGCGGATGCCAGAAATATCAGCTATACTCAACTGAAAGACTGGGAGATGGCACCCTCAAATCCATCTGCTCTGGAAAAAGCAGGAATTAAGTTTGCAATTACCAGCTTCGGACTTGAAGCTAATCCCAAAGATTTCTGGAACAATCTTCGTACAGCAATAAGATATGGATTGTCTGAAAAGCAGGCTTTAAAATCACTTACTGAAGTACCTGCTGAGCTCCTCGGAATTACAGATATGCTTGGTACCCTCAGCAAAGGCAAACTGGCTAACTTCATTATCTGCTCAGACAATATCTTCAAAAAAGATAACATTATTCATGAGAACTGGGTTCAGGGAAATCAATACATTGTTTCAAAAATGGATGTCAGTGATCTGAGAGGCACTTACGCACTCCAAATTGAAGGTTTGCCTGCACTCGAAATAAAAATTGGAGGCAGCATATCAGCTTACGACCTGAACATAGGACGCAGCGGACCGGATAGTGTTAAAACTAAAGGCAGTATCAACAGAACCGGAGACCTGCTGAGCATGAATTTTGATCTGAAAAAAAATCCTGCAGGAACCATTCGTCTGAGCGGATATATCAGTTCCGATTCACCGCTGAATCTCAAAGGAGAGGCTGTTAAACCTGACGGAAGCAGCTCAAAATGGACTGCAACTTTCAGTGAATCATTTAAAGAAGCCACAAAAAAAGAAAGCCCTGAACCAATACCATCCATCGGAAAAGTTATTTACCCTTTCATGGCCTATGGTTATACCGAAGCACCGAAAAGTGAACAGGTGCTGTTCAGAAATGCTACTGTCTGGACCAATGAAAAAGAGGGCAGGTTAAGCAATACCGATGTCCTTATCGAAGACGGAAAGATTAAAGCAATCGGCAAAAATCTGAGGGCAGCATCCGCTAAAGTCATCGACGCTAGCGGCAAACACCTTACTCCCGGAATTATTGATGAACATTCGCATATCGCCGGCACCGGAGGAATTAATGAAGGAGCACAATCGGTAAGTTCGGAAGTGAGAATCGCTGATATTATCACCTCTGAGGATATCAATATTTACCGTCAGCTGGCTGGTGGCGTAACCTCTTCTCATATTCTGCACGGTTCAGCTAATGCCATTGGCGGACAAACCCAGCTGATCAAGCTTCGCTGGGGTAAAAACCCTGAGCAGATGAAATTTGAAGGCAGCGATGGCTTTATCAAATTTGCTTTGGGCGAGAATGTGAAGCAAAGTAATTTCCAGATACCCGGAGGAAACCTGCGCTTCCCTCAATCGAGAATGGGGGTTGAACAGGTGTTTATCGATGCCTTTACCCGTGCAAAGGAGTACAAAGCTGCCAGAGCGGTGAAAGGGAATACCGTCAGACGCGACCTGGAACTGGATGCTTTGGTAGAAATCCTTGACAATAAGCGATTTATCACCTGTCACTCCTATGTCCAGTCGGAGATTAATATGCTGATGCATGTGGCAGACTCGATGGGTTTTAAGATCAATACATTTACCCATATCCTGGAGGGCTATAAAGTTGCCGATGGAATGGCAAAACGGGGAATCGCCGGATCTACATTCTCTGACTGGTGGGCATACAAAAATGAAGTTGCAGAGGCTATTCCTTATAATGGCAAGATCATGCATGAAGTTGGTGTACTTACAGGCTTCAACTCTGACGATGCTGAAATGGCAAGAAGGCTGAATCAGGAAGCCGCAAAAGCAATTACCTATGGTGGAATGAGTGAAGAAGATGCATTAAAACTTGTCACTCTTAACCCCGCAAAGATGTTACATATTGACAATAAGGTTGGAAGTGTGAAGGTTGGTAAGGATGCGGATCTGGTTTTATGGTCTGATAATCCTTTATCCATCTATGCTAAGGCCGAAAAAACATTTGTGGATGGCATTGCCTACTGGGATATGGATCAGGATGCAGAAAAACAGAAAGCATTGAAAGCTGATCAGGGCAGGATTATTCAGAAAATGATGGAAGCAAAAGGAAACGGAAGCGCAACAGTAAGACCAGCGTTACAGCGTCTGCGCCTTTATGAATGCGAAACAATGGAGGATACTCACCATTCTTCACTAAGTCATTAATCTAAACATGAAAAACAACATGAAAAAATATTTAAGTATTGCGGGTTTATTGCTTTGTACTACACTCGCATTCGGACAGGCAAACATTGTACCTGCAAAGAAACAGGCTAAACCTGTAGCCATTACAGGAGCTATCATACATACCGGCACCGGGCAGCTTATAAATAACGGATACATTTCATTTGAAAATGGAAAAATTACAGGTATTGGCGATGCAGGAAGCGTACGTTTCAATTCAGAAAGCACCACAATTATCCAGGCCAACGGTAAGCATGTTTATCCCGGATTTATTGCGCCTGTAACTTCACTCGGACTTATAGAGGTTGAGATGGGGGCGAAAGGAACCGACGATCAGAGCGATGTTGGTGAGATGAACCCACATATCCGTTCAATAATTGCCTACAATACAGATTCAAAAGTAATTCCGACTCTGCGCTCAAATGGAGTATTGATGGCGCAACCTACTCCTGAAAGAGGATTATTTTCCGGACAATCATCAGTTGTTATGCTCGACGGATGGAACTGGGAAGATGCTCTGTATAAAAATGATATTGGTATACATCTGAACTGGCCGGTGGTAAGAAGCGGCGGCGGGTTTTTCGGGCAAGTGGCCTCTGCACCCGCAACAGACCAGAAAGAAGCTCAGCAAAAGACAATTGCCAGTCTTGATAGCTATTTAACTGAAGCCAAAGCCTATTCAGAGCTTACTAAACCTGATGAAATTAACGGAAGGTTTGAAGCAATGAAAGGGCTATTCAACGGTAGCAAAAAATTGTTTATTCATGTAAATAGTGCAAAAGATATTATACAGGCAGTTAATTTTTCAAAAAAGCATCATGTTAGTCCGGTGATCGTTGGTGGCACCGAATCTTATCTGGTAACTGATCTGCTCAGAGATAATCAGGTTCCGGTAATTCTGATTGAAACACAGACTTTACCTGACAAAACCGAAGATGATGTTTATCTGCCCTATAAACTTCCTAAGCTGCTCCATGATGGAGGAGTTCTTTATTCGCTGTCGGGCACCGGATACTGGAGACAACGTAACCTTCCATTTGAGGCGGGCACTGCCGCCGCATACGGACTAAGTAAAGAACAAGCGGTATCGATGATCAGTCTGAACACTGCAAAAATCCTGGGTATTGATAAAACAACAGGAAGTCTTGAAATGGGAAAAGATGCAACATTATTCATCTCTGATGGTGATGCACTTGACATGCTCGGCAATAAAGTAGAGACCGCTTTCATTCAGGGCAGATCAATTAATCTGGATAATCTGCATAAGCAGCTTTATAAAAAGTTTTCCGATAAATACGGTTCCAGATAAGGACTTTTGGGATCAAGCATAATTCTTGGGGGTTAGAAAAAAAAAGAGTTGATTTGCGGTTACCAAATACGATACCGC
>NZ_JARKMZ010000019.1 GCF_029360775.1 Daejeonella sp. H1SJ63
ATGATGTTATAGAACTCGATTTTAATCCATCTTTTGCTCGTTTAATCTCAATATTTGTGTATACAGGGTAGCTACCGGCAGGTAGGTCGAAGGAAGAATGAAGAGAAATCTCATGACTGAAGCCAGAACCCATAATCAACAGATTTCTCCTCGCTTAAAATTATTCTTGTACGGATGAATTTCGTTCGCTCGTCGAAAGGACGGAGTGATGGTATTTAATGTATTACAATCTAGTTACCCTGTTTCTCAGTAAATGATCAGCCAGCACCAGAGCGGCCATAGACTCAACAATTGCAACAGCCCGGGGTACTACACATGGATCATGCCTTCCTTTTCCCTGAACATTTGCTGCATTTCCGGCTGAATCAAGACTGGCCTGATTCTGCATGATTGTAGCAACCGGTTTGAAAGCCACACGGAAGGTGATATCCATTCCATTGGAAATTCCGCCCTGAATCCCCCCTGAGAAATTGGTAAGTGTACGGAAGCTTTTTTCATCACTGTCTGCAGATGGCTGAACGAACAAATCATTATGCTCAGATCCTTTCATCTCTGATCCCGCAAATCCGGAACCGTAATCAAAGCCATGTACTGCATTAATACTTAACATTGCTTTACCCAAATCGGCATGCAGTTTATCGAATACAGGCTCACCCAGGCCAACCGGACAATTTCTGATCACGCATGAAATTTTACCGCCAATGGTATCACCATCCTTTCGGATTCCATCAATCAGGTCAATCATTTGATTTGCAGTGGCCGGATCTGCACATCTGACTATATTATTCTCTCTGATTTCGGTCAGCTCTGCGATGGAATTAATTTCAATATTCGGAGATTCAATGGTGCCAACGGCAGAAACATGTGCAAAGATCTCGATACCCGAAGCTTTTAAAAGCAGTTTGGCAATGGCTCCGGCAGCTACCCTTGCAGCAGTTTCGCGGGCAGATGATCTTCCGCCTCCGCGGTGATCCCTGTGACCATACTTGGCGTCATAGGTATAATCCGCATGGGATGGTCTGTAGGCATCCTTGATATGGGAATAGTCTTTTGAACGCTGATCCTCATTCGGAATAATCATGGCAATCGGAGTTCCGGTAGTTTTGCCCTCAAATATTCCTGAAAGTACCTGAACCGTATCACTTTCCTTACGCTGTGTGGTAATCTTAGACTGACCGGGCTTGCGCTTATCCAGTTCTGACTGAATAAAGTCCATATCTACCTCCAGATTCGAAGGACAGCCATCAATGATTACACCGATTGCTGCTCCATGTGATTCTCCGAATGTACTGATGCGGAATAATTGTCCGAATGAGTTTCCTGCCATTTTGAGTTGTAAGTTGTAAGTATTAAGTTGTAAGTATTAAGTTCTAAGTTCTAAGTATTAGGTAGTGCGTCTTTTCTAAGTAGGATGTATCTAACTACTAAATACTAACTACTAGATACTATTTAATTCAAATCCCGCTATTCCCAGATGCTTCCAGAAATCAGGATATGATTTTTCTACTACCAGATGATCTTCGATCTCAAGTCCGGGCATTACTAATGCAAGAGGTGCAAATGCCATTGCCATACGATGATCATCATAGGTAGCCACAGTGATATTTTTATTCAGATCAAGTTCTGAACAATCCAGTTTGTAAGTCTGATTTTTCTCTATCAGTTTTACACCGATTTTGGCCAGTTCAACTTGCAGTGCATTTACACGGTCAGTTTCCTTGATTTTTAAAGTTTCCAGTCCGGTGAAAGTAGCATCATGCTTCAATGCAGCACAGCAAACAATAACGGTCTGAGCCAGATCCGGACATTCCTTAAAGTCAAAAATCTTACGTTCCAGTTTCTTAGGTTCTTTTTTCAGATAGACTCCGCCATCTCTGAACTCTGAGCTAATACCGAAATTCGCCATAATCTCAGTGATCTTACTATCACCCTGAAGGCTGTATTTGGTCAAACCTCTCAGAAAAATTTCTGCTTCCTCTGCCAATGCTGCAATAGAATACCAGTAAGATGCGGCACTCCAGTCGGGTTCAATACTGATTTCCGATTTTGTAAAAGGCTGATGAGCAATACTGATTACATTTTCATTCCACTGATGTTTGATCCCTGCCTGTTCCATCATCGCCAATGTCATTTCAACATAAGGTCTGGAAGTCAGTTCTCCTTCAATAATCAGCTTTAAACCCTTTTCAAGTCTGGGAGCAATCAGAAGTAAAGCTGAAATATACTGACTGCTGATATTGCCCCTAATCTTAACCTGATCACTTTCAGGTTTAAATGGCCCCCTGATTCTGAGCGGAGGGTAGCCTTCATTTTCGGTATAGCTGATATCTGCTCCCAGGCTTCTGAGTGCATCAATCAGAACGCCGATGGGTCTTTGTTTCATGCGTTCTGATCCGGTCAGGATTACTTCTCCGTCCTGAATAGTAAAGAAGGCAGTTAAAAAACGCATGGCTGTTCCAGCAGGACCAATATCAACTACAGCTTGCTTACCCGCCTGAAGGATATTGTTCAGAGTAACCGTATCAGCAGCTTCAGAAATATTTTTCACCTGAACTGCACCCTCACTCAGAGCCTGCATAATCAAAGCGCGATTACTTTCGCTCTTCGACCCGGTCAGAGGGATGGTACAATTCAGCTGTTTATGCTTTGTTGAGATCTTTATACTTGCGGAACTCATTATTCTTCAAGGGCAAGTTTTTCATTCATGATCTCAGTTTGCTTACGGATCGACTCGCTATGGATCAATTCTAATAATTTACCGGTAAAGTTTTGATCCAGTTTCAGGGCACTGGCGAATGCGCTGCGTTTGTGCATGATCTGATCCCAGCGGTTTACCTGAAGAATGGTTACTCCGTTATCGCGCTTGTATTCACCAATCTTCTGAACAACCTGCATTCTTTCCGCAATTTTCTGAATGATCTGATCATCAATTTTATCGATCGCTGCACGAAGATCGGCAAGTTTATCAGTAAATTCTTTGTCTTTTATCTCAGGCTTACGAAGCGTCAGCAGATCCATCAGTTCAGAAAGAGCTGCAGGAGTAAGCTGCTGCTTGGCATCAGTCCATGCTACAGAAGGATCAAGGTGCGATTCGATCATTAATCCCTGCATATCCAGATCCAGAGCTTTCTGAGCTACATACTGAATCAGTTCGCGGTTACCGCAGATATGGCTTGGGTCATTGATGATCGGAAGTTCCGGAGCAATAGTTTTTAGCTGAATAGCAAGTTCCCACATTGGTTCATTTCTGAATGCGGTTTTTTCAAATGATGAAAAACCTCTGTGAATTGCTCCAAGTTTTGTGATACCTGCATTATTTATACGCTCTAAAGCACCAACCCATAATTGCAGATCAGGGTTTACAGGGTTTTTTACCAGTACCGGAACATCAACACCTCTCAGTGAATCGGCAATTTCCTGTACGGTGAACGGGTTTACCGTTGAACGGGCACCAACCCACAGGATATCAACACCTGCTGCCAGCGCTTCTTCAACGTGCTTTCCGGTTGCAACTTCAACGGCTGTAGGTAAGCCTGTTTCTTCTTTAGCTCTTTTTAACCAGGTTAATCCGATGCTTCCGATGCCTTCAAATTCTCCGGGACGGGTACGCGGCTTCCATATACCGGCTCTCAATACAGAAACTTTTCCTGTTTTTGCAAGTAAATGAGCTGTAGCCATCAACTGATCTTCAGTTTCGGCGCTGCAAGGACCTGCAATTAACAGGGGTTCTTTCTTAGTCTCCAGCCAGGTGTTCATTGGCTGTAATTTTAAATTTAATTTCATCGTTGTAGTTTTTGGGTCCGGCCTTTAACCGGGATTATTTTAAATAGTAATTTTTCAGTTTATATATCAGACTTTGTCGTTTTTCAGATACTCACCCATGATCGTAAAATTCACTGTATGCTTTAGAACTTTACGTATTGCGGTATCATAGTTGGCCTGGTTTTTCCATTCGATATCTACATAGAAATTGTATTCATTACGTTTTCCAAGTACAGGCATAGACTGGATTTTGCTCAGGTTAATCTTATTCTCAGCGAAGATATTCAGTACTTCAGCCAATGCCCCAACCGCATTTCCAACCTGGAAGCTTAATGAAGCTTTGTTGATCTCGGTATTTTCAAGCGGTTTATTTGCCAGAATCAGAAAACGGGTATAATTTTTCTTGTTCGATTCTATTCTTCTTTCCATGATCTGAAGATCATAAAGCTTTGCCGCAAGACTATTTGCAATGGCTGCTGTATCTGTCAGGTTTTCTTCGCGGATCTTTTTTGCGCATGCCGCAGTATCGCTGCTTTCCACAACCTGTAATTGAGGGAATTCATCAAAAAAATCGCTGCACTGACGAATTGCTATCGGATGCGACTGCACATATTTAATATCCTCAAATTTTACACCAGGCAATGCCATCAGATGCAGTTGTATAGCCAGATAAACTTCGCCTACAATTGAAAAGTTGTATTCTCTCAGCAAGCTGTAGTTAGGCAGTAAACTTCCGGCAATTGAATTTTCAATAGCCATTACCACATAATCTGCCTGCTTGTTTTTCAAAACCTCGCAGGTTTTTTTGAATGACTCACATTCTATGGTTTCAATATCGGTTCCGAAAAACTTAAACGCGGCCTCTTCATGGAAGGAAGCTTTGATACCCTGAATTGCTACTCGCTTTTTCTGCATTTTGCTGTTAAATAAAAAAGTCCCTGCTTATGGCAGGGACTTTTTGCTAATTTCTATATTAAGATCTATTGCATATTTTCCCCGCTCTTACCGTGATAGTAAAAATAAGCGAAGTAATATGTAGTTGAATTTTTCATCTTTGTGTTTTTCAAATGTAGCACAAAATTTTATTCTGTCAAAATAAAATGAAAATATTTTTATGAGTTGATTGAATTTTTAACAATTCTTCTGTTTTAAGGTGTTTCTGTTATTAAATTCTTAATATTCGATATTTTCATTAGTCTTGAAATATGTAGAATCATATCGTCTGAACTTAAACTTGTGCCGAAATATTTACAGGATTTTCTTTATTACTGACTCCTGATTGTGACCACAACTAAGGTGTGAGATTATTGTTCTACAGGAATAAAATCTAACTCATTTACATTTTCAACACTTCAGCCCAGATCTTCTCATTCACTGAAATCCCATGCAGCTCATTTTCTTTACGTGTTTCAAGGGTGTTTTCTCCCGGATATAAGATTTGTCCACCGGGTTCAACCGGAGCACTTGATTTAGTGTACTGAATAATTTCTTCGATGAGCTGATGATGCATATCACTCTGATAAAGGCAAAGGAAAAACTGAGAAACTCCCGATTCCCGAACAGTAGAGCCAATTCCTGCCGTTGATCTGCCTCCTGTAATTGCAGTTAGCAATACATCCAGCATAAAAGATAATCCAGATCCTTTCCAGTAGCCTATTGGCAAGGCTCTTCTTGATTCAATGATAGCCGATGGATTCCGTGTTAAATTTCCTTCCACATCATAACCTCCGTACTCAGGAAGTTCCATGCCTTTCAGATCGGTATCCTGCAATTTACCATAAGAGAATTGCGACATGGCCATGTCCAGAACGAGGTGGCCTTCAGCTCTGGGTACTGCTATGATCAGCGGATTATTCCCCAATCGGGGCTCTTTGCCGCCCCAGGGAGGCATATTGGCCATTGTATTGGTAAAACAGATGCCAATGCATCCGGCATCAGCTGCCTGCCATCCATAGGTTCCGCCGCGCATCCAGTGGTTGGTATGCCGCATGGCTACACATCCGATTCCATTGGCTTTAGCGAGCTCAATTGCCCGGTTCATAGCCAGACTTGCATTATGGATTCCGATGCCGAATTCTCCATCCCAAATCTCGATTAAACCATTCTTTTCAAGAAATTTGGGTTCTGCATGGATATCAACCTGTTTTTCTCTGACTGTATTGACAAAGGCAGGAAAGCGGTTTAAGCCATGAGAATATACCCCGTCGCGACTGTTTGCTGCAAAAGTATGTGCACAGAGTTCTGCTTTTTCCTCTGTGAACGACAGTTGGAGCAGGACACGTTTAAACTCTTTTTTCAGGGTTTCGAATGGAACTTTCATAGCTACTAAAAATAGACACTATACGGCAATTAATTGGTATAATGTGAAAATTCTACTGGAGCAGGTTCATATTCCGTTTTTCACTTTCTCCGTCTTGCATCCCGTGCTCCTTTTACCGTTTTGTCCGGACACCATGGATACTTATATTGCTGAATAATTTGAAATCAGGTCTTCATCAAACATCATGCTTAAAATTAAAAACATCCTGATAACCATCTGGGTTTTACTGCTCATTTACATTCCCGGGTTGGCGACTATGGCTCAGAGCAAAATCAGGAAGCCGGCCTTCAGGGTAATCGCTTTTTATACCGGAAAGAACGATATGGCACATATCAGTTATGTACAGGAAGCCAATGAATGGTTTTCGCGTATGGCATCCCGGCACAATTTTGTATATGAGACAACCAATGACTGGGCTAAGATGAATGATGAATACCTGTCCAGTTATGAGGCAGTGATTTTCCTGGATACCCGCCCCGAAAAACCGGAACAGCGCGCAGCATTTCAGAAGTATATGGAGCATGGGGGAGGATGGCTGGGATTTCACTTTGCGGCATTTGCACTAACACCTTCGGCTTTCAGGCAGGATTGGGACTGGTATCATCAGCAATTTTTAGGTTCTGGTGAATACCTCAGTAATACTTGGAGACCAACCAGGGCTTATTTACATGCCGAACAGGCCAGGCATCCGGTTTACCGGCATCTGAATAAAACAATCACCGCTTCTCCCAATGAGTGGTACCGCTGGAAAAATGATCTGAGTAAAAATCCTGATATCGAGATTCTTTATGCCATCGACCCTAAAAGCTTTCCGCTTGGAACCGGACCCAAAGCTCACGAAATCTGGCATAGTGGCTATTATCCGGTGGTATGGACCAACAGGAATTATAAAATGGTCTATTTCAATATGGGTCATAATGATATGGATTATGAGCATAAATATGGAAAGGATGTAAAAAACCTGTCGTATACTTATGCTAACCCTGAACAGGAAAAACTGGTATTGAATGCTTTGAAATGGGTTGCAGGGAAGAGGTGATCTGAATGTCAGTCGCCAGGACGCTAAATCAAAGCTGAACTCCGAACAGTCGTTTATTTCATACCTATTTGCGCCTTAGCGTGATAATTATTCAGCTTTACGATAATTTCTGAAATTTATATCCGAAATAAGCCACTCCGCTGTCCTTTACACACTCAATTGAGGAATGAAAAAAGTGTAACAATTACGAATCATTTATTATTACCATTAAATGCTTTATAGATTTATATTGGATAACAGGGGCGGCAGATTCCTTCCTGATCAGGTAAATTAGAATATATGGCAAAGAAACCAACCGAAAATATAAGCTGGGCGGCAGATCCATTCAGTGCAAGTATGGAGTCGAACCCGACCTTGACCCGGCGTGAAATGATCGGCGTAAGTGGTATGGCCGGATTGACGGCTTTGACCGGCATTTCAGCCGCTGCTGTTGCTCAGACTCCACAACACAGGCCCCGTATCGCCTGTCTTGTCAGTTACTGGGCTGCAACCAGATCTCATGCAGACTGGATCATTTGCAAGCTAATGGACGGTTACTGGTGGCAGGGTGCTCATACTCCTTCGCGGGTGGACGTGGTGTCTGTTTATATTCATCAGTTTGATGTCAGCGGACTGGGACAGAAAGTTTGCAAAGCGAAGAATGTTCCAATCTTTAAGACGGTGGCTGAAGCGGTTACTCTGGGTGGGACGGAGCTTGCTGTAGACGGTGTGGTTATTGTCGGTGAGCACGGAAATTACCCAACAGATCTTAAGGGACACTGGCTCCTGCCGCGCTGGTGGATTTATAATCAGGTAATCCGGGTTTTTGAACAAAGTAAGCGCTCGGTACCGGTCTTCAACGATAAGCACCTTTCTTATAACTGGGATGAGGCAAAGTGGATGTTTAATAAGTCACGGGAGTTGAATTTCCCGCTGACCGGAGGATCTTCCATACCCACCTATTTTCGCAAGCCGGAGATCGACCTGGATATTGATACACCGATAAAGAACTCAATAGTGGTCGGAGTTGCTCAGGATGAGGGTGCTATTTTCCATTGTATCGATACGCTTCAGTGTTTTGTAGAACGCCGCAGGGGAGGCGAGACCGGCGTAAAGTCGGTGCAGAACATCAGAGGACCGGAAACATGGAAGTGGCTTGAACGCAATCCATGGGCCGCTAAGCTGCTTGAAGCGGTGCGGACAAGTTTGGATCTGAAGCCGGGTTACTTTCAGGAGAATGCCAGACCAAGCGTCCTGATTGTGGAGTATAATGATGGAACAAAAGGTGCTGTAATTTCCGGTCTGAATGTGGGCTGGACTTATGCCGGCGAAATCGAAGGACGCAGTGAACCGGTAATTGTATCTATGCTTGGAATGCCTGGTCCCTTTTCGCAGTACCATGCCGCCAACTGCCTGCCGCACTGGATTACTGAGATGATGGTGACTAAAAAGGAACCGTTCAATGCCGAAAGGCTGCTTCTTTCGACCGGAATTACGAATCAGTTTAATGAATCAAACTGGGATAACGGCAGCTATTCAAACGTCGGACGAAGAATCGAGACGCCATTCCTGAATATATCCTACCGTTCTACGCGGGGTGCACTCTTTCAAAAGGGAGAACGACCTCCAAACCGCCCCTATATACGTGGCTTTGATTCTTAGGTTTGGTGTCTGAGCCAGGAGAAGATAAGAAAAATGACGATCCGCTGCGCCTTACAGGCCAGGGATCTGATTGGATTTTCAAATGTCTGTCAATTTATTTGTTACATGCCGGGGCATTTATTCATTCCTGAATCATTAATAGTATTGTTAAATTAGTTTCCGGATACAGATAAAATGACCGGTCAGCATATTCATTCCTAATAAGAAAAATTTATGGCAAAAAAACAACCCGAAATTGCAACAGGGGCAGCAGATTCCTTTCCAATTAATGAAATTATGGATGCCAATCCATTCTTTACCCGGCGCCAGATGCTTGGTATAACGGGTATGGCAGGCTTAACCGCATTGACCGGCAGCGCTGCAGCTGCTGCATTTCCCGATAACAGGCAGGCAAGGCCTCGTATAGCTGTTCTTGTCAGCTATTGGGCTTTTACAAGATCGCATGCCGACTGGATTGTGAACAAGCTGATTGATGGTTATTGGTGGGATGGTGCATACACTCCTTCGCGGGTGGATGTAGCCTCTATTTATATTCACCAGCATGATGCAAGTCTGTTGGGTCAGAAAGTGGCTGAAGCAAAAGGTATTCCGGTGTTTAAATCAGTAGCTGAAGCAGTGACACTTGGAGGTAAAGAACTGGCTGTGGATGGCGTGGTCATCGTAGCAGAGCACGGGGAATATGCAACTGACCTCAAGGGACACTGGCTATTGCCGCGCTGGTGGATCTATCAGCAGGTGGTGAAGGTTTTCGAGCAAAGCAAACGCTCAGTGCCGGTATTTAACGATAAACACCTTTCTTATAACTGGGATGATGCGAAGTGGATGTTTGATAAATCCCGTGAGTTAGGCTTTCCTCTGACCGGAGGTTCATCAATACCGATCTACTACCGTAAACCTGAGATTGAAATCGATATCGATACGCCTATAAAAAATTCAATTGTGGTTGGAGGCACCGGAGATGAGGGCGCTATTTTCCATGCCATTGATGTGCTTCAAGCCTTCGTAGAACGTCGCAAAGGTGGTGAGTCGGGTGTTAAATCAGTTCAGTCCATCCGCGGACCGGAAGCCTGGAAGTGGGTTGAGCGAAATACATGGGCAAGCAAGCTGCTGGATTCAGTGGCGAAAAGTTTTGACTTCAAACCCGGATATTTTCAGCAGACGCCTGAAACAAATATATGTGTCATCGAATACAATGACGGAACAAAAGCAGCTGTAATTGGTGGCAGAGGAGTGGGATGGACCTATGCCGGTGAGATTGAAGGACGTAAAGAGCCGACGATCATCTCTATGCTTGGATGGGCCGGTCCTTACGACCAATATCATGCCTCCAATGCTCAGCCACACTGGATTACCGAGATGATGCTGACTAAAAAGGAACCGTTTAATGCCGAGCGATTACTTCTTTCGACCGGTATTACAAACCACTATATGGAATCAAACTGGCAAGGCAGCAAGTATTCTGCTGTTGGACGCCGCCTCGAAACACCGGCCCTGAATATCAGGTACCGCTCTACACGCGGAGCGCAGTTCAGTAAAGGAGAGCGCCCACCGGCACGTCCTTATATACGGGGATTTGATCAGTAGATGTTAGATGTTAGTATTTAGTATTTAGTAGTTAGTAGTTAGACGGTTGGTTGAACGGCGAACGCTGTTTTGTTAGAAATTTAATATATGTCAAAGAAAAAAACTGAAATGATAGTCGGGGAGGCTGATTCATTTCCAATAAATGAAATTATAGAATCAAATCCAAGCTTTACCCGTCGTGAAATGCTGGGAATAGGAGGTATAGCAGGTTTAACTGCCTTAACGGGATTTTCAACTGATGCTCTGGGACGAACTCAGCAGCGAAAGCCACGTGTAGCTGTTCTGGCAACCTATTGGGCTGCTACCAGATCGCATGCCGACTGGCTGGTAAATAAACTGATTGATGGTTACTGGTGGCAGGGAGCTCATCTTGATTCGGGAATAGAAATTGTATCGGTTTATCTGCATCAGCACGATGCAAGTCAGCTTGGCCAGAAGGTTGCCAAAGCAAAAGGTATCCCTGTTTACAGGTCGGTAGCTGAAGCCGTAACACTTGGGGGAAAGGAACTTGCTGTGGATGGTGTGGTAATCGTGGGAGAGCATGGTGATTATGCCACAGATATGAAGGGGCACTGGCTTCTGCCACGCTGGTGGCTTTACAATCAGGTTATCCGTGTATTCGAACAAAGTAAGCGTTCAGTACCGGTATTTAATGATAAGCATCTTTCTTATAACTGGGATGATGCGAAGTGGATGTTTGACAAATCACGTGAATTAGGATTTCCTTTGACCGGTGGGTCCTTGCTTCCGGTATATTACCGAAAGCCGGAAATTGAACTGAAAAATGATACACCCATAAAGCATTCCATTGTTGTAGGTGCCACTCCGGATGAGGGTGCCATATTCCATTGCATTGAATTGCTGCAGGCTTTCAATGAGCGTCGTAAGGGTGGAGAAACAGGGGTGAAATCGATTCAGTCCATCCGTGGACCGGAAGCATGGAAGTGGGTGGAAAGCAACAGCTGGGCAGGTAAACTGCTGGATGCGGTAGCTAAAAGTTTAGATTTTAAGCCGGGACATTTCCAGTCGGCCCCGCGGACAAACATTTGTATTATCGAATATAATGATGGAACGCAGGCAGCTATCATTGGCAGTCAGGGGGCAGGATGGACCTATGCCGGAGAGATTGAAGGACAAAATGAGCCAACAATCGTATCTTTACTGAATTTCCCGGGTCCGTTCGATCAGTACCATGCTTCGAACGCCCAGCCACACTGGATCGTAGAAATGATGCTGACTAAAAAGGAACCATTCAATGCTGAACGCCTCCTGCTGACCACCGGTATTACCAATCAGTATATGGAATCAAACTGGGAAGGCAGCAAGTACTCTCCGGTTGGACGCCGGATTGAAACTCCTTTCCTGAATATGACTTATCGCCCGACCCGTGGAGCGCAATTTAACAAAGGACAACGCCCACCGGCACGTCCTTACATCAGAGGGTTCAGCCAATAGAAAATAAATCATAATATGGAATGATAATTGCTATTTCAAATCAGCTTAATTCATTCAGACAACAGACAACAGATTAATGAAACGCCGAGACCTTATAAAAAGCTTAACACTCCTTCCCTTAGCCGGAAGTTTTCCAATAGATTCACTTTTTGCTGCTCCTGCGGCAGTGAATAATGCGCCATTTAATTTTCAGAATAAACCGATGCCTGATCTGCACCGCAAGGCATTTGTGATGGATGGACATACCCATGTCATGACCCGTGAGTTATTGAAGGGAACCGATATCGGCCAGCGTTATCTGGATGGAAATGTCGATCTGCCAAGAGCTAAAGAAGGTGGTGTGGATGCGATGTTCTTTTCTGTCTATACTCCTGAACATTATTATCCGGGAAGGTTTGAGGTGAAAAACACTTTCCGTGTAGTGAACCTCGCTTTAGAACAGATTGAGAAGAATCATTCGATGATCGAGCTGGCATTGAATGCCAGCGATATTCAGCGCATCAATAAAAAAGGCAAAATGGCAGCATTCCTCGATCTGGAAGGCCCATGGGATATGGATGGCGATATCAATCTGCTCAGGGCATTGCATCGTTTAGGACTCAGATCCGCACAGCTTACGGCACATAATACCACAAATGCTTTTATTGATACCTGCAATGATGTGCGCCGTTGGGGTGGTATCAATGATCACGGAAGAAAGATTATCAGAGAGATGAATGACCTTGGAATGGTGATCAATATCGCCCACGCCTCAAATGAGGCCATTCTGCAAAGCGCTGAGGCCAGTAAACATCCGGTGATTTATAGTCACGGAGGCTTTTACGGCATTGTACCACATCCGCGCTGTATTACCGACGAAGCGGCAAAAGCTGTCGCAGCCAAAGGTGGAGTGATCGGTATTCACTTCGGAAGCCTGTTTAATAATCCTGTATACTGGAAATGGCAGCAGGGACAGAAAAAATCCAATGAGACAAAGCCGGGCACTGTACAGGCTGCTCCTCTGAAAACAATTGAGGAAGTAGACAGGGAAGTACTTAAAGAAGTTCCGTTAAGTTTCAGAGGTACCATCCCCGAAGAGTATTGGATGCATGTAGATCAGCTTGCTAAAGTGATTGATTATGGTGTACAATTAGTGGGTGAGGATCATATGGCCCTGGGTTCCGATTTAGACGGCGGTCCGGAACTGCCCCGCGAAATCAAAGATATCAGCGATTTTCCTCAGATTACCATGGCCATGCAAAGGCTTGGTTACAGTGATCAGCGGATCAAAAAGATCCTGGGATTGAACTGGCTGAGGGTGATTAGGGAGGTGACGGGGAGTTAGCGAATTAGCAAATTATTGTTGTCCGGTAAAAATAAAATGTTTAAAAATATCCTTTTTAAAAGTATCGTGAACGATTTTATTTCCCGATTTCAAAAAGCAAGCCCCACTATTAGCGCACTCGCTCAATAGGCCCCGCTTTTAAGCGGGGTATACAAGTGGGATATTCCGGGCTTCAGCCCAAAATAATCCGTTTATACCGGAACACCCGCATCGGGCTTCAGCACGATTAAATGTTGTCGGCGCTGAAGCACCGGTTTACGTTATTTTCTAACCTGCTATATGTGGGGCTGAAGCCCGAATTGAATCACGCCGATTACAACCCGCCTAAAGGCAGGCCCTATTGAGCGATACGTCTATACCCCAGATTAAAATAATTCAATCATTAATAAAATACCCTATTTCCTAAATATGGCAAGAGTTTCAATTCTGCTGCCGGGCTAAACCTTAATAAATACTTTCCCCGGACACTAGTGATTAGCAAATGGGCCGACCCGATAGTATTCCAGGGTTGTCATTTTAATGAACTGATAAATGTAAATATTCACCGGTATCTGGACTCAATAAAATGAGGTTTCAAAATAATCTGGTCAGCATTTAATTGAGGTGCTCTGGATAAAAATATAAACATGCCTGACCCTGAAGGGCAATGTCATTAAGTTAAGGATTAACATGCTGGTTTATAGTTAGAGAAGGTTCTGTGTTTGCTTCTTC
>NZ_JARKMZ010000002.1 GCF_029360775.1 Daejeonella sp. H1SJ63
TCCCTAAACATCGTTTTTGAAAAAGATGATAAACAACTACTTTTAGCTGCTTAAACCGAACTCACGTTATATTAATAATTTTTAACCTTAATTAATCAGACATTTATGTTTAGGCAATCACAAACATTTCTCGCAGGTCTTAGTCTCCTTCTGATATTTAATGCCTGCATTTCACAAAAGCCGCGTAGTTCTGTATCAGATTCCGGCCCTAAGGCACCTGCAGAATTTCGTGCAGCATGGGTAGCAACGGTCGCTAATATTGATTGGCCCAGTAAACCCGGACTCAGCACAGAGAAACAGAAAGAAGAAGCAATTGCATTGCTGGATTTTTTGAAATTAAATAATTTCAATGCGGTGGTTTTCCAGGTGCGCCCGCAGGCAGATGCTATGTATAAAAGTGATCTTGAACCGTGGTCTTATTATTTGAATGCAGAGGTTGGAAAAGCGCCATCTCCATATTATGACCCCCTCGAATTTTGGGTAGAGGCTGCTCATGAACGGGGTTTAGAGTTGCATGTATGGCTTAACCCATATAGATCACATCACAAAAGTGCCGGGCCGGTCAGCGAAAAGTCATTAGTCAAAACCAATCCGGGACTATCAGTTTATCTGAAAGAGGGATACTGGTGGATGGATCCTGCGAAAAAGGAAACTCAGGATCATACTACTGCTGTGGTAATGGATATTGTCAAGCGTTATGATATTGATGGAGTTCATTTTGACGATTACTTTTATCCTTATCCGTCTTATAATCACAATGAAGATTTTCCTGATGATGAAAGCTGGAAAGCTTATCAGGTAAAGGGAGGTAAACTTTCACGCAGTGACTGGAGAAGAGAGAGTGTTAATAATTTGATTCAAAGACTGTACAAAGAGATTAAGGCAGAGAAGAAATATGTTAAGTTCGGACTTAGTCCCTTTGGGATCTGGCGACCAGGGTTTCCTGAATCTATTGCGGGCTTTGATCAGCATGAACAGCTTTACGCAGATGCACGTCTTTGGCTGAATAAAGGTTGGATAGATTATTTTGCACCTCAACTGTACTGGGAAATCAATAAAATTCCGCAGAGCTTTCCGGTATTACTGGGATGGTGGGCTGGTGAAAATCTGAAAGAACGTCATCTATGGCCGGGTATTAGTGTTAATAAAGGCGGGGGTGATAAAAATAATGATGAGATCGTAAATGAAATAATGATCTCACGTGGAATACTTCCGAAGAGCAAGGGTATTATTCACTGGAACATTTCACAGTTAGTTAAGAATCCGGGGCTTACAGGTGCAATTCTGAATGGTCCATACAAAAAACCTGCTCTTGTTCCTGCCAGTCCATGGCTTGATAATGTAGCACCTGAATCTCCGTTGGTCAGCATTCAGAATGATGCAGACAGGATAAAGCTGCTCCGGAATCCTGCTTCTGAGAGAGATATATTTCGCTGGGTAGTATATTACCAGTATGCAGACAGATGGGATTACCAGATTTTGAACAGCAAGGATAGTTCATTCGAATTGGCTCTTCATTTGGAAGAGCCAATAACTACCGGTCAGCAGCCGGCTGGAACTGTACAGAAAACAGTACAATTAAAGCGGGTTCTGGTTTCAGGGGTAGATCGTACCGGGAATGAAAGTGCGAAAAAAGAGGTATACCCGATGAAATAAAAGCCGGAATTTGCTGATAAAAAAAATCCGCAGAGCAGTCTGTGGATTTTTTTTATGGAATTTTCAGATATGTTTTAAATTACTTTAGTGCGTTTTTGATAGGCCTGCACTCTTGTATCATTGGGTTTAATATCAGTAATTAAATAATCAATGGAGTTGAGTCCGCAGACTTTCATTTTTTGAACAGAATTAAGTTTTTCACTGATGCACATAATTGCAGATATTGAGGAGCATTTGATCATTGCTTTTTTAACCTGAACAACTTCCCAGTCAGAATCGCTGATACCTTCTTTTACATTTATACCATTTGCACCTAGGAAGCAAATATCTACACGTAATTCAGACAGTTCGCTTATTGCTTTAGAACCCATGCTGACCTGAGAACCCTTATTTAATTCACCTCCGATAAGAATTACAGTTAATAATTTCTTTTCAGCTAATTCAAGGGCTACCAGTGGGCTTATTGTAAAAAATGTTGCTTCCAGTGTATCAGGAATTAATCGTGCCATTTCAAGCATCGTGGTTCCGCCTCCTGTAAGAACTATCATGCCCTCTGATATCAGGCTTATAGCTTTTTTGGCTATTTCTCTTTTTGATTCCTGAGCATAAATCTCAATTTCTTTAAATGGAGAATGGAATGATTTTGATAAAGCCCCGCCATGTACCTTCAGGATTTTTCCATTTTCAGCTAATTCATTCAGGTCCCGTCTTATGGTATCTTCAGAAACTTTCAACTGGAAACTGAGATCGGAAGATAGAACCTTGTTGTGTAAATTCAGTTGCTTTATTATGTATGCATGACGTTCTTTTTTTAACATCCCGCCAACAATTACATCCTTCATTCTAATTTATTACTTATGCCTGTTTTAAAGCATTAATATAGGTTTTAAATCTTAATTTAATGAAATATGAATTCATTTAAAGTAAAAAATCTTTGCGTTCTGCAAAGATTTTTTACTTTAAACAGATTATTGTGCCGGATATTAAAACAGCTTAAATCCTACACTTAAGTGAAACAGGTTTTGTTTCTGGTTGTATTTCTCACTTTCGCTGATATTACTCATGCCTGCTTCATAGCGAAGATCCACGGTTAAATTGCCCAGATCTACTCCTCCACCGGCCTGAATACCCAGAGCCTGATTTTTATAATTGCCAAAATCAGATACCTGGCTGTATGCAGAAGGAAAGGTTGTTTTATCATCTATCTTAAATGAAATAACAGGTCCGGCCATAAAGCGAAGGTTTAATTTATCTACACCGATCTTTGTTCCAAGAAGCAGAGGAAGATCAAGCGTGGTAAATTTTACCTTGGCTTTTTGTTCAACAGTTTCAGCGGTAGTTTGAATCATTGTGTATTCAGTGCCCTTGGTTCCAAGATACAATTCGGGTTGAAAATAGATGCCGGTAGCGCCTGCACGTGCAAAAATTCCGGCCTGATAGCCCATAATATTGTTTTCATCAGTGAGGTTGTCTTTGGTTTTCAAAGAAGAATAGTTAACGCCTCCCTTAATTCCTAATGAAAATTTTTGTGCATATGCCGACAAACCTGTGATTAGCAGCAGGCATCCGGCCATTAATAATTTTTTCATGATCTTATGGTTTTGTGTAAATCTCAGTTTTATTAAGCAATTTTTATTCCAAAATCCTTGAATTATTCATTAATACGAAATAGCTTGAAATTTGTCGGGATAAAATTTAATTTTGTGCAAATTTGAACCATGGCAGAGATCAGCATTAGCAATTCAGAGTGGGATCGTTTGAAGGTAAAAGTAAAACGTAAGTATAATCATCTTAATGATGAAGATCTTGCTTATCAGCAGGGTCAGGAGGAGGAGTTGATTACCCGTTTGATGGCAAGATTGAAGCGTAAAAGAGAGTATGTGGTTTTTACCCTGAAAAAGGGGATGCTTCATCTCGAAACTAACCGTCTCTGATTTAGCTGTTGTCTTTCATTAGACAGGCAGATTTTCATTTCTTCTTCATTAAAGCATAGCTTTTTCGTACTTTTAATTATCATAATTTTAAAGTATGAATAATCCTTCCGGTTTAAAGCCCGTCAAGACTAAAATCAGAAAGGGAATTATAGTCGGGGCGGTACTGATTTCGATATTCTCTTTTTCATTTGTTGAAGACCTTTTTCAGGTTTCAAAGAACCTTGCAATATTCTCTGCAGTTTATAAGCAGCTTAGTATCAATTATGTAGATGAGGTGAACCCCTCTGAGGTGATGAAGACAGGTATAGATGCGATGCTGGAAGAACTCGATCCCTATACCGAATACATTCCCGAATCTGATATTGAAGATTATAAGCTAAAGTATGTAAGCACTCAATACGGAGGGATTGGAGCCACAATTTCAAACAGAGGTGGTAAAGTTATTGTAGCTGAGCCTTATGAAGGCTTTTCTGCTCAAAAGGCAGATCTTCGCGCGGGAGATGAATTGCTCGCAATAAATGGCATTGAACTTAAAGGCAAAAATAATGAACAGGTAAGCTCAATGCTTAAAGGCTCGAAGGGCACTGCCGTTAAACTGCTGATTCAAAGACCCGGGATTGCCAAACCAAAAGAAATCAATATTATCCGTGAAGAGATAAGGCAGGCTAATGTGCCATATTATGGTATGCTCGACAATAATGTAGGGTATATCAAGCTGGATAAGTTTCTGGAAAATTCTGCAAAAGAAGTTAAGGATGCACTTTTTGAACTTAGAAAAAATAATCTTAACGGACTGGTCCTCGACCTTCGTTTTAATGGCGGGGGCATTTTGCAGGAAGCTGTAAAGATTGTAAATCTTTTTGTCGACAAAGACGTTACTGTGGTGATTCAAAAAGGCAGAAATAATGAAAAGACCCTTAGCTATAAAACCTTTAATAGTCCTGAAGAGCCTGATCTTCCCCTTGTAGTATTGGTTAATAATCGTTCAGCTTCAGCTTCTGAGATTGTTGCCGGTTCACTTCAGGATCTGGACAGAGCCGTAGTAATCGGACAACGAAGCTTCGGTAAGGGTTTGGTTCAGCAAACATTTAATTTGCCTTATAACAGTCTGGTAAAGGTTACTGTTGCAAAGTATTACACGCCATCAGGCCGCTGTATTCAGGCATTGGATTATACACATCGTGATTCAGACGGAATTGTTTTGAAAGTAGCTGATTCATTGATCACCGAATACAAAACCAAAACAGGAAGATCTGTATATGATGGTAGCGGAATTTACCCGGATATTTTTGTCAAACCCTTAAAATACAGTCTCATTACTCAGACGCTGGCATCCCAATATCACATATTTGATTTTGCTACTCAATACCGTATTGAACATGCAAGCATTCCTGATCCTAAAAACTTTAAGCTTTCTGATGCCGATTACGATAAGTTTATTGCCTTTCTTTCTAAACGCGATTATAATTACAATACCCGGACTGAACGCCTGTTGAATGATTTACGTGATGAGGCCGATAAGGAAAATAAGTATACAGATATTAAGCAGGAGTTTGATGCCCTGAAGGCAAAAGTAACTTACAGTAAAAAGAATGATCTTATTTTGTTTAAAGAAGAAATCAGTAAGGTTCTTGAAGGTGAGATCGTTTCACGTTATTATTTCGGGAAAGGGAGGCTAAAGCAAAATTTCAAATATGATAATGAGCTGAGTGAATCACTGAAAGTTATTTCCAATAAATCTGTTCTCGCATCTATCCTTAGCGGAGAAGGAACTTATAAATCTATAGGTAAACCTGGTGAGGATTATTCAGCCAGTGTCGGAAAATAATATCTGCTACCGGTTGCCAGTTAACAGATAACAGACAACAGATACCGCTACTGCCTGGAAGTCAGTCCCATATTATAAAGCATAAATGCCCATTTATCTGCCTGTTCCTCAATGATTTTAGCTGTAGGTTTTCCTGCACCATGGCCCGCATTAGTTTCAATTCTGATCAATGCCGGACTACTGCCCGTATGATATTCCTGTAATCTTGCTGCAAATTTGAAAGAATGTGCGGGAACCACACGATCATCATGGTCTGCAGTAGTGATCATTGTTGCAGGATAAGATACTCCGGGTTTTAATGCGTGATAAGGGGAGTATTTAAGCAGGTATTCGAACATCTCTTTCGACTCTTCTGCCGTTCCGTAATCAAAGGCCCATCCTGCTCCGGCTGTAAATTTATTGTATCTGAGCATGTCCAGAACACCAACTGCCGGAAGTGCCACTTTAAAAAGTTCCGGTCTCTGGCTCATTACCGCAGCAACCAGTAGCCCTCCGTTTGATCCTCCTGAAATGGCCAGATAGTCTTTGGAGGTATATTTATTGCTGATCAGATATTCGGCAGCAGCAATGAAATCGTCAAATACATTTTGCTTATTCATTTTTGTCCCTGCAATATGCCATTTCTCACCGTATTCTCCTCCGCCACGCAGGTTGGGTACAGCATAAATTCCGCCCTGCTCCAGTAATACTATGTTTGATGTGCTGAATACAGGACTAAGGCTGACACTGAATCCGCCATAGCCATATAAAAGCGTCGGATTTTTGCCGTTCAGCTCTATACCTTTTTTATAAGTGATGATCATAGGTACTTTGGTTCCGTCTTTTGAGGTATAGAAAATCTGCTTTGACTCAAACCGTGACGGATCAAATTCAACACCTGCTTTTTTGTACTCTACAGACTGACCACTTGCAATAATGTATCTGTAAATTGTTGGAGGGTAGATATATGAAGTAAAAGTATAGTATAATTCTTTTTCAGTCTTTTTTGCATTAAATCCACTTGCCGAGCCAATACCCGGCAGAGTAACAGTTCGCTCAAGATTCCCTTCCATATCATATTGCATCACCATGGAAGTTGCATCTTTCAGATAATCAGCAAATATTCTGCCCCCTCCGGTGCCTGCAGTAAGTACGTTTTCAGTTTCCGGAATCAGATCTTTCCAGTTTTCGGGTGCCGGGTTTGAGGCATCAACCGTAACTATCTTATAATTTGGGGCATTCAGATTGGTATGGATATAAAGTTTATTGTCTTCACTGGCAATTACGGTGTGATCAGCCTTAAAATTGTTTACTACTTTTACAATTGGGCTTCCAGTTTTGGAAAGATCCTGAATATAAAGTTCATTTCCGGTGGTTGATTCTGCCGCAGTAATAACCAGAAATCGCTGATCTTCTGTTAAATCTGCACCAATGTATCTTCGTTTGTTTTCCTCGCCGCCAAAGATCAGTTTATCGTCTTTTTGTTGGGTTCCGATCTTGTGGAAGTATAATTTATGATGCTGGGTAAGACCGGAAAGCTGACTGCCCTCTTTTGGTTTATCATAACTGCTGTAATAAAAGCCTTCATTTCCTTTCCAGGCTAATCCCGAAAATTTAACATCAATAAGTGTATCGCCTACGATTGAACGATCGGCGGTTTTAATTACGAGCACTTTTCTCCAATCAGAACCACCCTCAGATATCTGATAGGCAGCCATACTTCCATCTTTCGTAAATTCAATCCCTGCAAGAGAGGTGGTGCCATCCTTCGAAAAGGTATTCGGGTTAAGAAACATCTCCGTTTTGCCTTTATCTTTTTGCCTGTAGAGTACATACTGATTTTGCAATCCGTCATTTTTATAGAAATAGGTATAGGCTCCCTCTTTAAAAGGCGCAGTATATTTCTCGTAGTTCCATAATTTTTCCAGCCGGGTTTTTATTGCTGTTCTGAATGGTATTCCAGACAGAAAATTCTGAGTGACTTTATTTTCAGCTTCTACCCATGCTTTTGTTTCAGATGAACGATCGTCTTCAAGCCAGCGATAAGGATCTTTAACAGTAGTTCCAAAATAGATGTCGGCAACTTCAATTTTATTGGTTTTGGGGTATCTCATCGAATTTGTGTTTGGGCTTGTATGTTGGGCTATTCCGAAAAAAGGACATGCCAACAGGCTTGCTGCAATGATAAGTTTTTGAATCGGATACATAATATTGGGGGTAGCTTGGGTGCAAAAATAAAAGAAGAAGATTTATTTTCTATCAGATACAAGTCAATTGTTTTTTAGTTTACAGGCTGAATGACCGCCGGCCTGAATCTAAAATTTATGTACTTTTGAGACCATGTCAGCAGGTAAAATATTTTTTGCTTCCGATTTTCATTTCGGAGTTCCAGATTATCAATCCAGCCGTGAGCGTGAAGACCGGGTAGTGAGATGGTTGGATCAGATTAAATCTGAAGCTGCTGAGATCTACTTTTTAGGTGATGTGTTTGATTTCTGGTTTGAGTATGGGGCGGTAATCCCCAAAGGGTTTATCCGCTTTCAGGGAAAACTTGCAGAGCTGGTGGATTCAGGAATTAAGATCACTTTTTTCAAGGGCAACCATGATATGTGGATGTTCGATTATTTCAAAAAGGAATTGGGCATTGAAATAATTTCTGATGAACTGATTCTGGAGAGGGGAGGCAAGAAATTTTATCTGCATCATGGCGATGGATTAGGTCCGGGAGATTCTAAATATAAACTACTGAAGAAAATATTTCGCAGCGACTTTTGTCAATGGCTTTTTGCACGTATTCATCCCAATCTGGGTATAGGTATCGCTAGTAAATGGTCAATGAGCAGCAGGCTTCAGAATAATAAAAAGGAAGAGTTTAGGGATATCTCTGATGAGTGGCTGGTCAGTTATTCAGAAGATTTGCTGCAAAGGGAGTATTATGATTATTTAATATTCGGTCACAGACATCTTCCGCTTGATATTCAGCTGGGACGAAGCCGCTACATTAATCTTGGAGAGTGGATCAATTTCAATTCTTATGCGGTGTTTGATGGCGTGAATATGGAGTTGAAGTATTTTGAAAACTCTCAGCATTAATAACTGGCTAATGTTATTCTCTTAGGCATTAGCTCATTCCATAATTATTATCCAAAAAAGGCGTATTTTTGCATCCTTGATTTTAAAATCCTTTTTCAGAGGCTTTTAATCGAGGTTTTGAAAGAAAATTATGTTAGACAAATTAGAATTAATAAAAGAGCGCTGGCAGGAAGTTGAGCGGGAGCTGAGTAATCCGGCTACCATGAGTGATATGAAGCGTTTTGCCCAGTTAAACAAAGAATACAAAGACCTTACAAAGATTGTAGATGAATACAAGATCTACAGCAATGTAATCAGTAATATTGAAGCGAATAAGGAAATTCTTGCCAATGAGAAGGATGATGAGCTGCGTGAAATGGCGAAGATGGACCTGGATGAATTGCTTCCACGTCAGCAGGAGCTTGAAGAAAAGATCAGAATAATGCTGATTCCGCAGGATCCGGATGACAGTAAGAACGCAATTGTTGAGATCCGTGGTGGAACCGGTGGAGACGAGGCTGCACTTTTTGCCGGAGATTTATACCGTATGTATACCCGTTTCTGTGAGCGTAAAGGCTGGAAGATGGAGGTTGTAGATGTAACTGAAGGTACTGCGGGTGGATATAAAGAAGTTATTTTCAATGTAAATGGTGAAGATGCTTATGGTCAGTTGAAATATGAATCGGGTGTTCACCGTGTACAGCGTGTTCCTGATACCGAAACTGCCGGCAGGGTACATACTTCTGCGGCTTCTGTGGTGGTTTTGCCGGAGGCGGATGAGTTTGATGTACAGGTCAATATGAATGATGTAAGAAAGGATCTGTTTTGTTCTTCAGGGCCGGGCGGGCAGTCGGTAAATACAACGTATTCAGCAGTTCGTTTAACGCATATACCTACCGGAATTGTAGCGCAATGCCAGGATCAGAAGTCACAGTTAAAGAACTTTGATAAGGCTTTTGCGGTTTTGCGTAGCAGGATTTATGAGATGGAGCATGCTAAAATGCTGGAGGAGACTTCTAAAAAGCGTAAAACAATGGTTGCAACCGGCGACCGATCGGCTAAGATCCGGACCTATAATTATCCGCAGGGAAGGGTAACTGAGCACCGTATCGGACTGACAATTTACAATCTTCCGAATGTTATGAATGGAGATATTCAGGAAATTATTGATCAGTTACAGCTTGCAGAGAACGCTGAAAAGATGAAAGAGGGTTCATTTGCCTGATAGATTCTGGTGTAATCGGGTCTTAATTTCAATCAGATTTGAATGTTTTTTATTGAAAATAAGCAACTTACACTAATATTGAAAATTAAGAATTTTATTATTTGCACTATATAGGTTATTGCCGTATATTTGCCTCACTTTTAAGAAAAACGGTTAGCCGTTGATTAAAAAAGGATGATTCCGTAGCTCAGCTGGTA
This sequence comes from Daejeonella sp. H1SJ63, assembly GCF_029360775.1. Lineage (GTDB taxonomy): Bacteria > Bacteroidota > Bacteroidia > Sphingobacteriales > Sphingobacteriaceae > Daejeonella. The sequence goes on from NZ_JARKMZ010000002.1 coordinate 9,892, forward strand.
GAGCATTACACTTTTAATGTAGTGGTCCTGGGTTCGAATCCCAGCGGGATCACATAGTAACGTGCGTAGCACGAGTAAAATAATTTCTCTGGGATGAGAAGTTTATCCTGATGAAAATCAGGGAATCCCAGCGGGATCACAAAAAAATTGTATCTTTCCTGAGAAATCAGGAAATAGCCCTGAAAGCAGATATGATAAAGAAAAACGGACCGGTAGTTCAGCTGGTTAGAATGCCGCCCTGTCACGGCGGAGGTCGCGGGTTCGAGTCCCGTCCGGTCCGCTCAATAAATGCCTTAAAACCGTCAGAAATGGCGGTTTTTTGCGTTTTAGAAAAACCGGACAAAAACCGGACAAAACGGATCTGACGCAAAAAGTGTGGACTAAGCATATATTTTAGTTAGTCTGAAGAGAGAGAAAAACCCGACTCGTTGCGGAATCGGATTAGTTCTGGTTTTTGTGATCATTTACCAAACCCATTTCAAAAATTGGCACTTTCGATTAGCCCCAATTTTTTCTTGTGTAGGGTTTTTAGTAATATAATTAATCACAAAAAAATTATCCTGATTTACAATCCTTCCAACATGTCCAATTATTTAAATATTATGGACATGTTGGAATAATGTGTTCATATTTATTTGTTGAGTAGCCGGCGCAAAACTTCACGACTTTCGTTCCTTGTCCGGTACTAAAATACGCCCCCCAAAACCTTATAGGTTTTTAATTAATGTGGATTAGATATTCCGGGCAGAATGTCCTTTTAAACTGCGATTAATTTCCTTTATAATGTTTTTCCCTTAGGTCATTTTCATTATCCATCGCCGGACCCTGAATTATTTTTCTCCAATCTATCTTATAATTATATTTTTTCATTGCTTTATCCCAGTCAAAAATTAGCTTGTCAGGGAATTCAAATTCATAGGGGCTTAAATCTGGTTTTGAGGTAAAAAAATCGTCTAATAAGCTTGCGGTTACATCATATTGATTGACATACGGAACCCCTAAAACATTATAAATCACTTTCAGGATGGATCCGAAATTGGCATGCGTTTTTGAAACAAAATTTCTCTTTACATACGGACCGGCCATCATTAAAATACTTCTATGTGCATCCAGATGATCAACACCGCCCTGTGGGTCATCTTCAGTAACAATTACAAGCATATTTTTCCAATAAGGTGTTTTGCTTAAAAAATTTAAAGTCCTGCCGAGGGCTAAATCATTATCGGCCATAAATGATTGAGGGTATGGATATCCATCTTCCGGCCTGATGCCTGCACCATGATCATTGGGTAACATCATAGTAATGAGTTGAGGTAAGGTATCTTTCCCATTTAGCCACAGTTTAGCGAATTCTTCCTCAAATTGCTTAACCCTGTATTGATCCGGAATATTGGTATTATATCCGGCAAAATTATGAGATGTCTTTCTCCATAATGCTTTTTGCATAGGAACCATTACAATATGTGCCGCTCCTGTTAAAGTATCCGTCCACGCTTCCCGAACGTGGGCAGTTTCATTTGCCTGTCCGAAGTTATAATAGGATATATTTTTTCTTTCCAGGGCCTCCCATAAACCACCTGTTTCTGCATAATCTTCGGGATCCATACTTCCTGTAGATCCGGGAAATCTTCTTCCTGGTGCGGAAGAAAATAGTTTTGCTGTTTTGCTTACGCTTGAGTTACTTTCTACCCATTCATTCGGAATAACCCCCAACATCCAATGATGGCCATGGATTGATGCATCACTGTCGCAATAAAAATTATCACTTACGGCAAACTGAGTTGCAATTTTAATGTGATTTGGACTGATGCTAACACGTTTGGTATTTGCACTATCGAGCTTAACCAAAACATTATTCCCGTATCTGGCCAGACTAGTGTCTCCTCTCACATTTTTAACCTGACTTAAAACTTCATCAAAAGTTCTGTTTTCTTTGGTGATATATACAATATGCTTAATGGGTGATGTTGAACTTCCGGGTGTTGTTGGTAACACGCCTGTACTTGTGTTTTTTAGCTTGATATAGGTATTGCCGATAACCTCTCTGGTGTAAATTTCCAGTTCTTTTTCGTTCGGATTCTTTACTTTTTGAAAGGTCCCTAATTGAATGTCTCCGATATAAGTACCCTGTGGAGGCTTAATAAAATTCTTTCCTCCATTCGGACCGGCACCATAACCTCTGCAGGAAATGATATATATATCTGATTCTGTGGCAGAAAGTTCCACTCTTGTTGGTCCCCAGCCTGTTGGAATTAGTCCTCTGGTAGCCCCAGAGTGGGTATCGATAACAGCCACTGCATTGAACCCCAATAATGAAACATACAGTGTTCTCTGATCCTTGCTTAGCGTTAAGCCAAAGGGTACCAAACCGCGGTATTTATTAAGGTTTGTATCAACTTTTATGGCTATATGTTTTATTATTTCACCACTTTTATAATCAATAACTGAGATATTATCATTGCTTGCATTACTTACATAGGCATATTTATTTCCAACTGCAATAGAGTTTGGACTTGATCCTCCCACAACCTCCGCATCCTCAATCCATTCTCCTAACAAATAACCCGTTTTAAGCTTTTTGATAGTTTTGTTCTTTATTAAATCAATAACGAATACACTCATTGCTTCTTCCGAATTCGGATCTCCCAAACCGGGAATTTTCTTTCCGTCAATTACTGTTCCTTCGATTGATTCTTTGGTATTATTAGGGAAAGGATGCCAATTGATCATTTGCCGATTAATATTTTCCGGAGTTGTTCCATCAACTAAAGGATAGGAATACATACCCACATTGGCTACCAATGCCGTTTTAAAATCAGGCGAAAGTGCTAATCCAAATGGCTGTCTCCCGGTTGGAATAGACGCTGTAATTGCTTTCTTTTTTAAATTAATTCTGACTAATCTGAAATTGCCTCTGTCTAATACTAATAATTCTTCCTTTCCGGGATTGTAAACTAAATCGCTGGTAAAACTATCCTCATAAGAAGTATTTCCAAATGTTCCATTCAAATTAATTTTATCCAGAACTTTGAAATTTTTATAATCATAAACTATAACAGTTCCTTCATCACCTCCGCTCAGATATACGATGTTTGAGTTGGGATGAAAAGCTAAACCCAAAAAGGAGCCCTTTTTTAAAGCGGGGTCATATTTATTTTCATAATCAGGAATACGTGTTGAATGCATGTCTGATAATGAAATAATACTTATTACCCCATTGTGTAAAGCGATTGCAGTTTTCCCATCCGGAGAAATTCGAAGGCCAAAAGGATCATGAGTAATTTGGATTGTTTGGCCAGCCGGACTTACATACCTGCCACTGGGTAGTACTGATTTTCCATCAGGTTTAATTGATGCATACTCTTTAAGACCCGGAACCGAAAGGTAATAATTTTCTTGTTCCTGCGATTTTAACCCTGAAATACTACAGAAATAAAACAATAAAGTAAATACAAGGCCAGATTGATATGTTTTCATTTGTTAAGTTTTAGCATAGGTAGTAAACAAAATCAAAGTGGATATTTCCGACCTGTTAAGTAATTATGAACATTTCGGGTACAATTTTTTTCACTGTTTTATTAATGAATTCATGATTAGGAAACTATTATGATTTTATTAAAATAGAGTGTAAAAGAAGTGTAAAAAAAAATTAATGAGGCCTTTTAGTCATAAAAATAAAATGATTAGTTAATCAAAAGGTTATACTGTCGGGCAAACTTTGTTCTTAAATAATCCAAACTAATACACGATGAAAATGAAACAGAACTCAATGATTTTTTTAAAAAAATTCATTCTTCTGGTATTAATTTTAGCTTTTTGTGCCCAATCTGATGTTTTTGCACAAAACCAGCTAAAAGGAATTGTCAGAGATTCAAATAAACTGGGTCTTCCGGGAGTAAGTGTGAAAATTAAAGGGACCTCCACTGGTGTCGTTACCGATGCTGAGGGTTCTTTTACAATCAGGTCTGAAGTAAAGCAGGGAACATTGCTTTTTTCTTACATAGGGTTTTTGACACAAGAGGTTTCAATTGACGGAAGGTCAAATTATGAAATCACGTTAATGGAAGATGCTACTGCCCTGAATGAGGTAGTAGTTACAGCATTAGGTATTAAGAAAGATATCCGGCGTTTGGGCGTTGCCATCCAAACCGTGGATGGAGCTGCCTTAGTTAAGGCAAGAGAGCCTAATGCTGTAAATGCTTTGGTAGGAAAGGTAGCAGGTTTAACAATTGGAACACAGCCTGAATTACTAAGAAGACCCAATATCTCTCTGAGAGGTAACAGGGATGTATTGTTTGTTGTAGACGGGGTGCCAATTAATTCCGATACCTGGAATGTTAGTGCAGATGATATCGAAAGTTATTCTGTATTAAAAGGTGCTTCAGCTGTTGCACTTTATGGTTCAAGAGGAAAAAGCGGAGCGATTTTAATTACAACCAAACGTGGCTCAAAAGATAAACGAGGATTCCAGGTAGATTTTAATTCATCAAATATGATGGATAATGGATTCTATGCAATTCCGGAAACTCAGGATGAGTATGGCCCCGGTGATCATGGGAAATACGCCTTTGGTGATGGCCGTGGCGGGGGCTTAAATGACGGTGACTATGATGGTGGTTGGGGTCCAAGATTTGAAGGACAGTTAATTCCTCAATATGACTCACCGGTAGATCCTGTAACCGGAATCAGACAGGGAACACCATGGATTGCACGAGGTAAAGACAATCTTAAAAGATTTTTAGATCCGGGTATTCTTTCAACGAATAATATCTCTGTTTCTTCAAGCGGAGAGAAATATAATCTGAGATTTTCTGGTTCTCATATTTACCAGAAAGGTATTGTTCCAAATACTAAACTGAATATGACAAATTTTAACATTACATCTGATTATCAATTTTCAGATAAATTAAAATTTGAAAGTAGTTTACAATACAATCGTCAGTATACTCCGAATATTCCGGATGTCAATTATGGTCCAAACTCTATTATCTATAACATGACTTTATGGGCCGGAGCTGACTGGAATGTTGACGACATGAGAAATTACTGGCAGAAAGGTAAGGAAGGAATTCAGCAGATCTATGCTGAATATCAACGCTATAATAATCCTTACTTTATGAGCTATGAATGGTTAAGAGGGCATAATAAATCAGATGTGATTGGCCAGGCCTCAATGACCTATAAGTTTACTCCATTTTTAGATTTATTATTACGTACTCAGGTAACAACATGGGATTTAATGAGAAATGAGAAAATGCCTTATAGTGCGGGAGCCTATGGTAGGGATGAAAGAAGAGGAGATTACCGGGAGGATAGACGTAGTTTATTCGAAAACAATACAGATCTTCTGGTTCGTTTTGATAAGGATCTGGTTAAGGATTTGAATGCGAAAATATGGACCGGAGCCAATATCAGGACGTTTAATTATAACTCTCAGTTTGGAACCACTGATTATCTAAATGTTCCGGGATTGTACAATTTTTCTAACTCAGCAAATCCGGTAAAAGTCTACAATTTTAACTCAAATATGCGAGTGGTATCTGCCTATTACTCAGCAGATTTTACTTATAAGGATTGGTTAACGGTTTCCACTACAGGTAGAGTTGACAAATTGTCGACATTGCCACAAGGCAATAATACATTCTTCTATCCCTCTGTAGCGTTATCTACCGTAGTTTCTGACTATTTAAAATTGCCTTCTTTTATTTCATTTTTTAAGCTGAGAGGATCTTTGGCGAACGTTAAAGACGGGTTAACCCAATCAACAATTGGAACCACTCCGGCAGATAGTTATCCTTTGGGTTATGGCGATCAGTATTACTCGCCTTATGATGGCCCTACTTACCAAAACTCTGCTTATTATAGTACTCCGTTTACCTATAATAACCAACCTTCTGCAAGATATACCAATGTGTTAAATAATCCGGAGTTGCAACCAAGCAGTACTTCGCAGTTTGAATTTGGGGGTGATTTAAGAGTTCTGAAAAACAGGATCGGTTTAGATTTTAGTTATTTCAAATCGGATGAAGGGCCTAGAATTTTCAATCTCCCAATTTCTACAACAACTGGTTATTCATCTGCACTTGTAAATGGTATTAAAACTCAGAAAAATGGATTTGAAATTGCATTAAATGCATCTCCGTTCAAAAATCCAAATGGCTTGTCGTGGGATGTAACTGCTAACTATTCTACTTTCAAAGAAACCCTGAAAGAAATCTATCCGGGTGTAAGCAACTTAAATACCTTCTTTAAGGTGGGCGATCGATTAGATAAATTTTATGGAAGAGCATTTGTAAGGAATCCGGATGGAGAAATTGTTAATGACGCATCCGGACGTCCTATTTATAATCCTGTAAACCAATTTTTAGGATATATCAACCCTGATTTTGTTTTAGGGGTAAATAACAGGTTTTCCTACAAAAATGTCTCAATGAGCTTTCAGTTTGATGGAAGATTCGGAGGTGTTATATCCAATTATATCCAGAGACAAACTTACAGGGGCGGTCGTCATATAGGTACTGTAACAGGTGAAATGGGTGCGGCCAGATATCAGGATTATCTTGGTGTAAAAGCATGGGTTGGAGAAGGAGTTCAAATTGCTAATGGCGCAGCTATTAAGTATGATGCTGATGGCCGGGTGACTAATTTTTCTGAACTGACCTATAAGAAAAATGATACCAAACAGTTTGTACAGGATTATGTAAGCCGTTATTATAATTCTGATGAAGGCAACCTCATGAACAGAACATTTGGAATGTTAAGAGAAGTGGTAGTTGGATATAACTTCCCGGCAAAATGGTTCAATCATAAAGTTCAGGCTTTTAGTGTATCTCTTGTTGGAAGAAATCTTCTGTATTTCGCTGAGAAGAAAGATATCGATTTGAACCAATACATAGGTGATGGGGGTTCAGGTTTACAGACACCATCAACAAGAAGATATGGCGTGAATCTTAACATCACATTCTAATTTTTTTTAAAAAATATATCATGAAAAGTTTAAAATATAGCTTAATCCTAATGCTAATGATCACCTTCATGGGTTGTGAAAAATCTTTTGAAGAATTAGAAGTGGATTCTAACCGACCGGTAAGCGTTCCGGCTTCACTGGTGCTTCAGTCGGTTCAGTACGACATGTATAATAATACCGGACGTGCCTTTAGTGCAGAAATGCGTTGGAATCAATTTTATTGTTCCAATTACAATTATTATGCAACAAATGAATATCAGTGGTCAGAAATGCCTAATCATTTCTTTAGCCTGAAGAATGTGATTAAAATGGAAGAGGAGGCGAGAAAAGCAGGTTTGGAGGCTGTTAATCCATATTCTGCAGTAGCTAAATTTTATAAAGCTTTCCTTTATGATCAGATGACCAAACGTGTTGGAGATCTGCCTTTATCTGAAGGTTTGCAGGGTATAACTGTGCTTAACCCTAAATATGATACCCAGAAACAGGTTTATATTCAGATTTTGAAATGGCTAGAAGAGTCTAATGCAGATTTAAGTTCATTAATAACAAAGGGCAACCAAACACTAACAGGCGATATTTATTACGGAGGCGATTTGAAAAAATGGCAAAAGGCTGTAAATGTTTTTCATTTACGAATGCTTATTCAGTTGAGTAAAAAAGAAGCTGATGCAGATTTAGCTGTTAAATCGAAGTTTGCCGCAATTATTTCAAATCCCGTAAAATATCCATTAATTTCAAGCTTAGGGGAGAGTCTTCAGTTCATTTCAAATCAATATAATAAGTTTCCATCTAACCCTGATAATTTCGGGTTTGATGCAACCAGACAAAATATGTCGAGGGCTTATATAGAAAGATTAACAGAGCGTAATGACCCCAGAGTAATGGTAACCTGCGAACCGGCAGGATCTCAACTTAAAGCAGGGAAACTACCTTCAGATTTTTCAAGTTATGTTGGTGCAAGTTCGGGAGAAGATTTAGCAGATATGTCTTCTAAGGCAGGAACATCAAATGGTGCTGATTTTGCTCCGGGACAATATTCATTTCAAAACAGAAAAAGATATTATACAAATTATGTTGGAGAACCTACTTTTTTAGTTGGTTATCCTGAAATGTGCTTCAATATTGCAGAAGGCCTTCATAGAAACTGGGCAAGTGGTAGTGCCTCTCAATGGTATGAAAATGGTATAAAAGCATCTATGGATTTTTATGGCATTAAGAATGGCTCCAATACAATGACCTATTCAAGAAACGGTAGTAAAGAAGCTTCAGATGCAAGAACGTTTAACATTGATTTTAATCTGAATGATTATTTAGCTCAGGCAAATGTTAAATACGAGGCCGGGAATGCAGGTCTGGAGAAAATCTTAACTCAGAAATACCTTGCTTTCTTTATGAATTCAGGTATGGAGGCTTATTTTAACTGGAGAAGAACCGGTTATCCTACATTCTATACAGGTGTAGGTACAGGAAATTCAGGCAGAATCGCCTTAAGGTGGATATACCCGCTTTCAGAACGTACCACTAACTCAGCAAATTATAAAACTGCAATAGATGCTCAATTCGCTGGTAAGGATGACATCAATGATCTGATTTGGCTGCTGAAATAGTAAGCCTTTGCTAAGATAAAAAAGACGGGATATCATATTCCGTCTTTTTTGTTTATATGACCCTAATAATGGCTTAATATGCCTTTTGTTTCTTCGCTCTGTAAACAGGTTTATTTTGAGTTCTGTCTTGAGTTATACAGCCTGATAAATTAAAGTTTCATTTGATCTTAAAGTCATTTAGTATTTAATGCTAAACATATCTCTGAATGAATAAATCTACTTATGCCAGGTTTGAAGGTTCCGGAAATAAATTGGAATTAATGCAGGATGAATTACCTGAATTAAAAGAGGGCGAGATTTTAGTAAAAAATACTTTTACAACACTTTGCAGAAGTGATCTGTATACCTATCAGGGGATCAGAAAAGAAAAGACTCCTACAATTCTTGGGCATGAAATAACAGGATATATTGTAGCCTTTGGCCCCGATTGTCCAAAGTTCGACAACAGAGGTGAAAAGCTGAAGCCAGGAGACCGGATCACATGGGCAATCTATGCCAGCGATCCTGAAGACCCAAATTCAAGAAAGGGCTTTCCTCAAAAGGCAAAAAATATTTTTAAATACGGACACGAACAGATAACCGGAGAAAGTAATTTTCATGGCGGCTTATCTCAGTTTACTATAATCAGGAAGCATACCCCAATTGTAATCTTAAAAAAAATAGTTTCAGATCAGGTTGCAGCCTTAATTAATTGCTCTGTTGCTACCATGGCTGCAACAGTCCGCTTAGCCGGCGATTTGAGAGATAAGCATGTTTTAATTTGTGGCGCGGGAATGTTAGGGATTATTGGTAGCGCAATGGCATCTACATCTTCAGCAAAGACTGTTTCCTCACTTGACATCGATAATAACAGGCTAAAGATTTCAAAATTATTCGGTTCAAAGTATACAGGGAATAATGTTAATGAGTTTAAAAGAAAGTTTGACATTATTATAGAAACAAGCGGTGTTCCCGAAGTGATGACTGATACGCTTCAGCAGCTTGAAATTGGAGGGGTGGCAGTTTGGGTTGGAGCAGTTTTTCCGCAAAATGATCTTAAAATAAATGCTGAGTTTATCGTCAGAAATCTGATTACCATAAAAGGTCTGCACAATTACAATGATTTTGATTTAATATCAGCAGTTGATTTTATTGAAAAAAATATTGATGTTTTTGATTTCAGAAAGCTTATAACTGCCGACTTCGATTTACAAAACGTCAATCAGGCTTTTGATTTTGCCGTCAATCAAAAGCCATATCGGGTAGGTGTTTTTATACCCTGAAATTTCTGATTTGATCACATTCCCCCCATTAGATTTAGAGAATTTATGAAAGTATTGCAGAATAAGATTAGCAGGGAGGATTTTAATTTTTTAGTAACAGCATCTTTCGCAGCATTTATTACCTATTTGAGTATGTATGCTTTCAGAAAGCCGTTCACGGCAGCCACTTTTGATCAATTGTCCCTCTGGGGAGTTAATTATAAAATTTTGTTAATTATCTCCCAGCTGGTAGGATATACCTTATCAAAATATATTGGGATTAAAATAATTGCTGAATTAAAGCAGGAAAACAGGACAAAGACATTAATTTATCTGATGTTATTTGCCTGGATTTCTTTGTTCCTGTTTGCTATAATACCATATCCATTTAATTTCCCCTTTATGTTTTTAAACGGACTGCCATTGGGGATGATCTGGGGAGTAGTCTTTAGCTATCTTGAGGGAAGAAGATTTACCGAACTGTTGGGTGCTGTAATGGCTTCGAGTTTTATTGTTGCTTCAGGATTGGTTAAAGGCGTCGGAAGATTTTTGATAGATCAATGGGCTGTGTCTGAATTGTGGATGCCATTTTTTACCGGCCTGATTTTTTTACCGGCACTTATATTCGGGGCTAAACTTTTACACAGATTGCCCCCTCCAGGTAAGGAGGATATCATATTGCGCACCGAAAGAGTACCAATGAATTATACCGACAGGAAACTGTTCTTTCAACGTTTTATGCCCGGTATCATTTTCTCAGTATTGATTTATGTGGGGCTCACTATTTTCAGAGATCTGAGGGATAATTTTGCTATTGAGTTCTGGACCGGATATGGATATTCAAATACGCCGGCTTTATTGATTTTTTCTGAAATTCCGATTGCAATTGTTGTATTGATAATAATTGCATTAATGATTTTTATCAAAGACAATAAATATGCCTTCTTCATAAACCTTACTGTCAACCTGTTCAGCGGCATATTTTTATTGGTAATTACGGTATTGTTAATGCTCAATAAATTTGATCCCGTATACTGGATGATTCTGGCAGGATTTGCAATGTATTTACCCTATATTATTTTTCATACTGTTTATTTTGAACGTTGGATAGCTTATTTTAAAATCAAAAGTAATATTGGTTTTCTGATGTATATTTCTGATGCGGCAGGCTATTTAGGAAGTACTTTGATTTTATTGTTTAAAAATTTTAATCCGTATCAGATCAGCTGGATAGATTTCTTTAAAATAAGCGGATTAATTACTTCTCTTCTGATAATCATATTGTCGTTACTAACCTTTTTCTATTTTAAAAAACAACATCTCAAATTTTATAATAATGTATTATGAACAACAGATCAGCAATTATAGTTGGAGCCGGAATTTTAGGTATGGCAACTGCAAGAGCTCTGGCTTTAAAAGGGTTTAAGGTTAAGGTAATTGAAAGGTCTCAATTCTCAATTGGAGCATCCATTAGAAATTTTGGAATGCTCTGGCCAATTGGTCAACCTGATGGCCAACTCTATGAAAGGGCAATCAGATCCAGAGAAATCTGGAAGGAATATTTAAATGCTGTTTCCATTCCATTTAATTCATGCGGAAGTTTGCACTTAGCTTACTCTAAGGAGGAATGGGATGTTTTAGAAGAGCTGTCTGATATTTTCAGGGAAAGCGGAAGACCGGTCAACCTTATCAGTCCTGAGCAGATTGGCGATAAATTTGATGGGATAAATCAGACTGATCTAAAAGGAGGTTTATTTAGTAATGATGAAGTTATTGTCGATCCCAGAGAAGGTATCCGTAATCTGCCCCTGTATTTGTCTCAGAATTATGGAGTTGAATTTATCTGGGGTACCGCAATTTCAAGAGTGGATTCAGGATCTGTTTATTCAGGATCAAAAAGATTTGATGCAGATCTGATTTTTATTTGTTCAGGAGCAGATTTTGAAGTGCTTTATCCGGAAGTTTTTAAACAACAGCAAATTACAAAATGCAAATTGCAGATGATGCGCTTTGTTTCAGATAAGCCCAATTATAAATTAGGAACTTCAATCTGCGGCGGCTTATCTCTGTTGCATTATAAAAGTTTCACAGCATCAAAAGCACTTGATAAGTTAAAGGTTAAGCTACATGACGAATTACCTGAATACATAAAATGGGGTATTCATGTAATGGTCTCGCAAAATATGCAGGGAGAGTTAACGGTAGGCGACTCTCACGAATATGGATTAGATTTTGATCCGTTCGACAAACATTATATAAATCAATTGATTATGGACTATTTAAAGAACTTAATAAAAATTGATCAGTGGAAATTAATTGAAACCTGGAATGGTATTTATCCAAAAATGACCAATGGTAAAACAGAGCTGCATCTTGAAGCAGATAAGGGCGTTCATATTGTAAATGGAATTGGAGGAAACGGAATGACTTTATCCTTTGGTTTTGCAGAAGAAATTATAAATAAAATTTAAAATTATGGTACATCCGGCAATACAGCAGATTATTCAATTGTTTGAGAGCAAAGGCGATTCTATGTATGGAGGTGAAGCTGTAACTCAATTAGAGCATGCACTTCAGGCGGCTTATCTGGCAAAATTAGAGCATGCGAATGATAGCCTTATAGCGGCCTCTTTATTACATGATATCGGGCATTTGCTGCATGATTTACCAGAAATGGCAAGTGAAGATGGAATAGATGACATTCATGAGGAATTAGCTGCAAATTTTTTGACCAGATATTTTACCGATGAGGTAGTTGAGCCCGTAAAGTTACATGTACAGGCAAAGCGATATTTATGTGCAACTGAAGAGGGTTATTATGAGCGTTTGTCACAACCCTCAAAAACCAGCCTTGAATTTCAGGGAGGCATTATGAACGCCGCAGAAGTAGAGAGGTTTACTGCTAACCCTTATTTCAGCGATGCAATAGCTTTGAGAAAATGGGACGACTTAGCAAAAGACCCTGATTTTATTACCCCTGATTTATCTGATTTTATATCCTCTTTAGAATTAACTTTAAAAAAATAGTATGAGCGTATTAATGGTTGTATTTGATATGGCTGGAACCACTGTCGACGAAGACAATGTGGTGTATAAAACATTGCAGGACGCAATCGTACATTATTCTTTCCCTGTAACCTTAGCCCAGGTATTGGAATTCGGGGCCGGTAAAGAAAAGTTACAGGCCATTATTGATATTTTGGAAAATACCGGTTATGCAGTCAATTCTGAAAATATCGATTTGATTTTTGCTTATTTCAATGAAAGACTGGCTAAAAATTATGAAACCCTGAATGTTAAACCTCTCCCTGATGTTGAACGTACATTTAAAGAGTTGAAGGAAAGAAATGTAAAAGTTGTTCTGAATACCGGGTATAATCGTAAAACTGCAGAATCGTTAATCGTAAAACTTGGCTGGAAAATGTTTGATCAATTTGATCTTTTAATTACTGCCTCCGATGTTAAGAATAACAGACCCCAGCCCGATATGATTCTTTTAGCTATGTCAAAGTTGAGCATTTCTGACCCTAAAAAAGTCATTAAAATTGGCGACTCTACGGTTGATATCCGGGAAGGGCAAAATGCAGAATGTTTATTAAGTGTAGGAATTACTACAGGTGCGCATACCCATGAGCAATTAAGTGAGGCTCATCCTGATTATATTATTGATAATATCTATGAGCTGATCGGAATTATTGATTCGCGAGGCCTGATCGGATAACTGTTCAGGAAAGCTGAGCCATTTTGCTGATCAAGTATCAGGACTTTATTCTCTGCTGATCTGAGAAGATATCATTCCATGACTGCCTGATTTATAACAATTTGCTGTTATTAAGTTAATAATCGGATAACATGTACTCTGTACTTTAGATTGTACTAATTTGATAAAAATTGAATCAACTTAATTCATTATTATCCGATCTGCTGTTCAGCATATTCTTTGTTCGTTTTTCCTCAATCTTCAGGCATTAGAATGATAAAAGAGAAGAGGCAGGTAGATTTGATCGTAATCTCAGATGTACATCTTGGCACCTATGGCTGCAGGGCAAAAGAGCTCTTACACTATTTAAAGTCGGTAAAACCCAAAACAATTGTATTGAATGGTGATATCATAGATATATGGCAGTTCAGTAAAAATTACTGGCCAAAATCTCACATGAAAGTCATCAAGTATTTAATGAACTGCCTGAGTAAGGGTGTTAAAGTTTATTACATAACCGGCAATCATGATGAAATGCTGAGAAAGTTTGAAGGGTTTAAAATGGGCTCATTTCAGATTGTAAATAAGGTTGTTTTTGAACTTGAGAATAATGAAAAAGCCTGGATCTTTCACGGAGATGTTTTTGATGTAACCATGCAGCATTCTAAGTGGCTGGCTAAAATGGGAGCAATTGGCTATGATTCACTGATTGTAATTAATAGTATTGCGAACTGGGTTTCGGAGAAAGTGTTCAATAAGGGCAAAATGTCATTTTCCAAAAAAATCAAGAACAGTGTGAAGGGTGCTGTCAAATTCATTAATAACTTTGAAGAGACAGCTGCAGATATTGGTATCAGCAATCAATATCAGTATGTTGTTTGCGGACATATCCATCATCCCGAAATGCGCAGAATTGAACAGGAACATGGTAGTATTATGTATTTAAACTCCGGCGACTGGATTGAAAATCTTTCTGCGCTCGAATATCATAAAGGTGCATGGAGTCTGTTTCGATTCAGTGATCTTGAGAGAGCTGCAATGTTGAATGTGCCTGAAGATGAAACTGATGAAATGAATATCAGGCAATTGTTTAATCAAATGCTTGCCGAGTTCAATCTAAGAAGTTCATGAAGATATTATATGCCATTCAGGGGACGGGAAATGGGCACGTAACCCGTGCAAGGGAGATAGTGCCTTTACTAAAGAAAGATCATGAGGTGGATATTCTGATCAGCGGTATTCAGGCTGATGTTGAATTACCATTTGAAGTTAATTATCGTTTTCATGGGTTAAGCTTCATTTTTGGAAAGAAGGGTAATGTTGATATCCCTGAAACCTATAAAAAATCCCGTTTAAGACAATTGGTGAGGGACATAAAATCGCTTCCTGTTAACAAGTATGATCTTGTGATCAATGATTTTGAGCCGGTATCTGCCTGGGCATGTTATTTTGCCGGAAAATCATGTGTTTCAGTAAGTCATCAGGCTGCGGTAATAAATAAGAAATCTCCAAAATCTCCTAAAATTGACCCTCTTGGGAAAGCCATTTTGCGTTCTTATGCACCGGCAATAAGTCAGTATGGATTTCATTTTCAGCAATACGATAAAAATATATTCACGCCGGTAATACGAAAAGAGGTAAGACGTAAAAAACCGGTTAATAAGGGACATTATACAGTTTATTTGCCTTCATACGATGATGGACGGATTGTTAAGGTATTGTCTATGATCCCAAATGTTGAATGGCAGGTATTTTCTAAGCATAATAAAGAACCTTTCCGGAAGGATAACATCTGGATCAGGCCAATCAATAATGATGAATTTATTGAAAGTATGGTTACTGCCGATGGTGTTTTTTGTGGTGCCGGTTTTGAGACTCCTGCAGAGGCACTATTTCTGAAGAAGAAATTAATGGTAATTCCAATGAAAGGTCAGTATGAACAGCAATGTAATGCTGCTGCATTAAAGGATCTGGGGGTGCCAGTCATAAAGAGCTTAAAGAAAAAGCATATCTCAAAAATATCAGAATGGGTATCAGATGGTAAAATTATTCCCGTAAATTACCCTGATAAAACAGCTGAAATTTTAGCTGATATTATTGAAAAGGAATCGGCAATGGAATTTCACAAAAGCCTGTTGGGCATAAAGAAAATAGACTTCCGCCCAATTCGAAACAATTATTTTTTTAAAAAAATTGAGAGGGTAACTTCGCGAATGTTCTGATGGTCAGACGTGCAGATTTTGATGAGAACTTTGTTTGGGGAGTGGCTGCATCTGCCTTTCAAACTGAAGGTTCGCCCATTGCCGATGGTAAAGGTTTGTCGATATGGGATGATTTTTCCAGGAAGAAGGGTAAAATATTTAAGGGTCATGCTGCCGATATCAGCAGCGACTTTTATAACCTGTATACCCGGGATATCGCATTGATGAAGTCAATGCATATTGATAACTTTCGATTTTCCCTGTCATGGTCAAGAATTTTCCCGCAAGGAAACGGACTTCTTAATCCCAAAGGTGCCGATTTTTATGATCGTGTAATTGATCTTTGTCTTGAGATGGGCATCCGGCCATGGGTAACCCTGTATCACTGGGATTTGCCTTTGGCTCTGGAACATAAAAAAGGCTGGGTAAACCGGGATATAGTTGATCATTTTTCTGATTATACAGCCTATTGTATAAACCGCTATGGCGACCGGGTAAAGCACTGGATGATACTTAATGAACCCATGGTTTATACCGGAGCCGGCTATTTTTTGGGTATACATGCCCCCGGAAAGCGCGGAATGGATAATTTTTTACCGGCAATTCATCATTCTGCATTATCGCAGGCAAAAGGAATTAAAATTTCCAAAGAGTTGAGGAGCGACCTGGAGGTTGGAACTACTTTTTCATGTTCTGCTATTCATCCGCATACAAGCAGTGAGAAAGACATTAAAGCTGCCGCAAGAGTAAATGCTTTGGTTAACCGCATGTTTGTTGAGCCGCTTAACGGTTTAGGTTATCCGGTTGAAAGCCTTCCTTTTTTAAAGCGTATCGAAAAGTTCATGCTTCAGCATGATGAAAATGACTTATTTGCCCAGCCTGATTTTATAGGTATTCAGAATTATACAAGGGAGGTTGTCAAACATTCTTATTTTACTCCCTATATCAATTCTACTTTGGTTCATGCAAAAAAAAGGGTGCCGGAAGTAACTGAGATGGATTGGGAAATTTACCCTCAGGCCATGCATGAAATGCTGCATGCTTTTTCGAGATATAATTTCAAGAAAATTTATGTGACTGAAAATGGCGCTGCCTTCCCTGATACTATTCATGAAGGAAAGATCTATGATGTAAAGCGGAAGAATTACCTGCAGTCGAATATCGCCGAAATCTTAAAAGCCAAAAATGAGGGGGTAAATGTTCAGGGATATTTTGTGTGGAGCCTGACTGATAATTTTGAGTGGGCAGAGGGATATCGTCCCCGGTTTGGACTTGTGCATGTAAATTACGAAACGCAGAAAAGGACCATTAAAGAATCAGGTCATTGGTACAGTGATTTTTTGAAGCACAGGGTTTAATAATTATCCTTATCTCTCCACAGATTTTTGAGAACAGGCAATTTGAGGAAGGTCAAACCTAAGGGGGCCGAAGATTAACTCAATTTTAAGACGGTAGTACTTTTATAATAAGTTTTAAGCCTGTTTGCAGTTAAGATTGACATCATCTTTGCATAAATATTAAAAATAGCTCTTAACCTCTTGGTTGGAGCCATTTTTTTCTACCCGGTTCTTTTTTTCTACAGTTTTAGTGCAGTACCTCTATGGATTTTCAAATAATGAGGAGTCTCCTGCTCATTGCTTAATTATTTATCAAATGGTTAGTTTAGAGTAAAAGCATGAGCTGCAGGTTTGCGCTGCCGGATCATTTTCCTGAACTCCCATGGTGCTATTGGGTTTTTTCCTTTCCAAAGTCCGGTTTTAATTGCTCTGGCCTGTTTTTCAAGTAAGTCAAATTCCCTCGATTTATCGTACTGTTTATAATGCCAGGCCATTCCGGCTTTCAAAAGTTCATGATTGAGATTCTTTCCATTAGGAAGCATCACAATTGCGATGGATCTTTTATAGCGATCTTGTTTGAGCACTTTAGCCTGTACGGTTTTTCCGAAAACCTGTGCCGAGGTATATTGCTTAGCAACATTTCCGAAATCCTGCTTTTTCTCTGGACAATCAATTCCGTGAAGTCTGATTTTAACCTGTGTATTGCCTCCGGTCAGCATGGTAAAAGTATCGCCATCGGCAACAGCAATAACCTTACCGCTAAGAATGTGTTGGCTGTATGCCGAAAAACTTAAAAGAAAAGATATCAGATAAATAATCACACTCTTCATAACACATCGGGGCTTTATTTTGCAGGACAGCAGAGCTGAAACTTTATACTGTTGACTCTGTTGCGGCTAAATATAGCTTAAGTTTTGCTGAGCATTGTAATTATATTAAAGAGAGTAACTAACAAATCGCTTTTTGTTTATTTTAGCTTTTGCTATCCTGATTCCATGAAAAAGATCCTGAAATTTCTCCTGCTTTTCAATTTGCTTTCATTGTTTTCTGTTGTGGTTTACCCTCAAAAAGTAAAGCATGTAATTCTGATCGGCTCAGATGGCTTTGGTGCCTATGCTTTTGAAAAGGCAAAAATTCCAAATCTGCGGGCCATGATGCAGGAAGGTTCCTGGTCATTGCAGGCAAGAACAGTTTTACCATCCTCGAGTGCTGCAAACTGGGCTTCGATGGTAATGGGTGCAGGGCCTGAGCTGCATGGCTATACCACCTGGGGCAGTAAAAAGCCGGATATGCCGGCAAGGGTTCTGGATGAATATGGAATGTTTCCGAGTGTATATGCACAGCTCCGTAAAGAAAAACCTGACAGCGAAATTGGTGTAATCTATGAATGGGAAGGCATTGGTTATCTTTTCCCGAAAGCTGCAGTCAATCATGATCAGAATGCAGATGGTGATATTGCCATTGCCAGTGCGGCTTCAAAATACATTAAAGAAAAGAAGCCGAATTTTTTGTTTGTTCATCTGCATGATGTGGATAGTGCAGGACATAAAATTGGTCATGGTACTCCTGAATATTTTGCAGCAATTGAACGTACGGATGCTCATATCGGAACAATCCTGAACAGCATCAAAGAAGCCGGTATAGAGAAAAATACGGTAGTTTTATTTACCGCAGATCATGGGGGTGTGAACAAGGGGCATGGCCTGATATCCATGAATGAAATGCAGATTCCCTGGATAATCAGAGGTCCCGGTATACATCAAAACCGGGAGATCTCTGAAAGTATTATGACTTTTGATACAGCAGCAACAATTGCAGAGCTTTTAAAGCTTAGCAGACCTCAGGTTTGGACAGGCCGGCCTGTCCAAAGCGCAATGAAATAATACAGTTTTAAATTAGTGCTGAATCAAATACCATTACCTTTGACCAAAGATGGCTGTAATTTTTTACAAAATCCTGATGCAGGGGGTGTACCTGATAAACTGCTTGTCCGGCAAGATCATCAAAATAGATCAGCTCTGATACACTCCAGGTAGCGTCTATCACACTTCGCTTTTCTGTTGCGGCAACTATACCAATATGCATTTCCCTGACGGTTTCAATCTTTTTTAAAGAGTTGATACCTTCTATCAGCTTTTTTCTGTCTTCTTCAGAATCAGGTCGTTTTAACCAGAAATAAACCTGATGTGCGATGCCTGGTTTGTTAGCGGAACCTTCCAATGGCATTCCGGATACAGCAGTTCCTGCTGTCAGGGCTGCTGCAGTACTTAAAAATTTTCTTCTGCTCATTATTCTTATTCTTTTGCTTGTATTCTGATCTAAACCTAAAGATTATTATTTGAGAAATCAATTATTCGGTCTCAATTGAACATTTAAACTCTTGCCTGATTATTCTATATTTATACATCTTAACCATTCCCTGATGAAGAGATACCTGCTAATCTGTTTGATCATACTTAACCTGAGTCATACAGCAATTGCCCAGAAATCTGTACTCTGGTACAATGCCCCTGCCGGCATTTGGGAAGATGCAATTCCTCTGGGTAATGGCCGTTTGGGTGCCATGGTGTTTGGTATTCCCGGAAAGGAAAGGATACAACTCAACGAGGATTCATTATGGCCCGGAATGGAGGATGAATGGGGCCTTGCTGAAGGCAAACCCGAAGATCTGAAACAGATCAGGGAATACCTGAAAAATGGAGATAACCATAAAGCAGATTCCCTGTACGTTTTGAAATTCTCCAGAAAGGGCATTGTTCGTTCGCATCAGACTCTTGGCGACCTATGGCTGGATTTTCAGTGGAAGGATGTGAAGAATTACAAGCGTAGCCTGGATCTGGAGACAGCCCTTGCAAGCACTGCTTTTATGACAGAAGGTCATCAGGTAATACAGGAAGTAATAGCCTCAGCGGCTGACGATGTTTTGCTGATCCGTTTAAAAACTACGCATCCGCAGGGTTTTCGTGGAAAAATCATGCTTTCGAGGCCTGAGGATGAAGGCTTTCCTACTGTAGAGGTTAAAGCCTTGAATAATCGTACCCTGGATATGTCGGGAATGGTCACTCAGCGTAAAGGGAAAATTGATTCCAAACCTTACCCTTTATTACATGGAGTAAAATTCAGAACATTACTTTCAGCTGAAAGTAATGATGATCAGATCAAAGTAAGCGGATCTGAACTACAGGTGAACGGTGCCAAAGAAATTGTGCTGAAATTGATTACCACAACATCTTATTACCATAAAGATTACCAGTTTAAAGCCGATCAGCAGCTGAATCAGATCACGGCAAAGAAATGGGATCAGTTATACGCTTCTCACTACAAAGAATATTCTTCGTGGTATGACCGTATGAAGCTGGATCTTAATACCGGAGAACCGGATAATATTCCAACAGATCAACGTATAAAAGCGGTTAAGGAAGGCAAAACCGATCTCCATCTTGAGAAACTATTATTTGATTTCGGCCGTTATTTGCTCATATCTTCCAGCAGACCGGGTGCAAATCCGGCGAATTTGCAGGGTTTATGGAATCAGCATATTACCGCTCCATGGAATGCAGATTATCATATCAATATCAATATGCAGATGAATTACTGGCCTGCCGAAGTATGTAATTTGTCTGAATTGCATCTGCCTTTTTTTGATTTTACTGATAAATTAATTGCAAAAGGGAAGGAAGCTGCGAGCAAGAATTTTGGAATGTCAGGTTCTGCATTGCCCCATTCAACGGATCTCTGGATGTCTGCTTATCTTCAGGCTGAAACCGCATACTGGGGTGGATGGATAGGATCCGGAGGCTGGATTGCACGTCATTACTGGGAACATTACCTGTTTAGCGGTGATGAGAACTTCTTAAGATCACGTGCCCTTCCCGCTATCCGCGAAATTGCAGCTTTTTATTCCGACTGGCTGATCACAGATCAAAAGGATGGTAAGCTGGTTTCATCACCATCTACTTCACCCGAAAATCAGTTTATCACTGCCAAAGGAATTAAGGCTGCCAGCACGATGGGTGCTGCCATGGATCAGCAGATCATCGGGGATGCTTTTGAAATTTTTGTTGCAGCAAGCGAGGTTCTGAAAGATAATTCGCCGCTGCTCTCCAAAGTTAAAATGCAGCTTCAGAGATTAAGACCGGGAGTAATATTGGGAGAGGATGGCCGTATTCTGGAATGGGACCGACCTTACGAAGAAACTGAAAAAGGGCACCGTCACATGTCGCATTTGTATGCGTTTCATCCCGGGGCATCAATCAGCAGAACCAAAACCCCCGAATTCTTTGAAGCAGTTAGAAAAACTCTGGATTATCGTCTTGCAAATGGCGGAGCAGGTACAGGCTGGTCAAGAGCCTGGCTGATTAATTTTTCTGCCCGTCTCCTGGATGGAGAAATGGCCCATGATCACATCCGGAAGCTTCTTTCACAATCACTGTATAGCAATCTTTTTGATGCACATCCGCCATTTCAGATCGATGGTAATTTTGGGTATACTGCCGGAGTGGCTGAAATGCTTTTACAATCGCACGAAGATGGTATCATTCGTTTGCTGCCGGCATTACCAAAAGCCTGGGCTAAGGGAAGTATTAGTGGAATTCGGGCCAGAGGAGGTCATAGCCTGAATTTTAACTGGGATAATGGAAAGATAAAGACATTAAATATCATATCCGGACAAGATGTTAATACTGTTTTGCATGTGAATGGGCGGGAATTACCACTCAAACTGAGTAAAGGAGAATCCAAAATCCTGAATTTTGAATAGATTTAACTCTACGGGATATACTGAATGCAATTGATAAATCTGCCATGAAGAAGATACTCAGAGAACAGGCGAGGAAGTTTGCCTTTAATTTTATGGATGAACCTCAGCTCTGGGTAAAGCCGGGCGAGTTATTTGAAATTGAAACCTGGGATGCTGCCAGTGGGTTCTTTAAAACAGAAGAGGATAAAGCTATTCCAGCAAATCGTCCGGGGTTTGACCGCTATCCTCCATTGGCAAATCCTATCGCCGGACCGGTCTTCATTGAAGGGCTTGAGCGGGGAGATACCCTGGTTGTAAACATTCAGGAGATAGAGGTTGCACAAACTTCCTGGATTGCAGTAGGGCCAAACCGCGGGCCGCTTGGTGATTCTTATCGCTGGTCAGACATTGCAGGCGAATACAGCACTAAAATATTTAAGCATAGTCCGGGTCCGGGAGGTACCACTATGGACGGCACCCTGCATTTCAATGATCAGATTTCCTGGCCAATCACTCCTTTTGTCGGTACCCTTGGTGTAGCTCCCGACAGGGATGTGTGTAATAGTCTGGAAGGTCAGGGTGATTGGGGCGGTAATCTGGATGTTCGTGATTTTAAGCCCGGGAATAAGATTTTTTTACCGGTATATCATGAAGGCGGATTGTTCTATCTTGGAGATGTTCATGCCAGTCAGGGAGATACTGAATATACCGGTACCGCCGCCGAGACACAGGCAAGGGTAAGAATCTCATTTGAGATTATAAAAGGTAAACGCCCCCAGGGGATTAGAATTGAAACACCAGATTCAATCATTACCCTTCATGCTTACCGTCCTTTGGAAGAAGCGGTGCATCAGGCTACTGTTTTTATGATGGACTGGCTGGTAAGTACTTATGGCTTCAGTCAGGTAGATGCGTATTGTTTTGTAAGTACCTGTCCTGATTTCAGAATCAATGTGTATCAGATGTGTAAGATAGGTAAGCTCAATTATGTTGCAGGGGCTGAAGTTCTGAAGAAGTATTTGCCAAATATCCGAACTATATGATAACCTTAAAAAATATTCAGACAGAGGTTGATACAGGGTATCTGTATAAAGTGCTGGCAGCCCATGAAGCTGATCCTCATGTAGCGAAGGTATTTAATGACATGAGCGGGATCGAGTATAGCCATGCATTGGCTTTCATGAAAAAGCACGGTCTTCCTGAATCTCAGATGCCGAAGCCATCAGGAAGGGCTAAAGCACTCGAATTCATAGGTAAAATTATTGGTTACGAGTATGTTTTAGGGGTATTACTGGATACTGAAAAGAGTATTTCAACCGCAATTGCTGGTGCCAGAAAGAAGACCGGTACAGAGTCTTCTGTTTCAGATACGGCTCATGTTCAGATTCTGCGCAATATTCTGAATAATCATAAAGAGATCTCAGGTTCTGCCCTGGCAAGGTTTGAGAAGAGGCATCGCTCTGTAGGTGGAAATGCTTTGCGTGCGGCTGTGTTGGGAGGGAATGACGGACTGGTTTCAAATTTCAGTCTGGTAATGGGTATTGCCGGAGCCAGCAGCGGGCAAAGTGAGGTACTTCTCACTGGATTAGCGGGCTTACTTGCCGGAGCACTTTCTATGGCTCTGGGTGAATGGATATCGGTTAAAAGTTCACAGGAACTTTACGAAAATCAAATGCAGCTGGAGCTGGAAGAGCTTGAAACTAATCCGGAGGGGGAAGAAAAAGAGCTGGCTTTGATCTATATTTCGAAAGGAATTCCGGAAGTTCAGGCCAGACAAATGGCTGCAGAGATTATAGGAGATAAAGAGAGGGCACATGAAATGCTGGTCAAAGAGGAGCTGGGAATAAATGCTGAAGATCTGGAAGGTTCGGCAATGGAAGCTGCAATAACCTCATTTTTGCTTTTTGCACTTGGAGCAATCATTCCGGTTATTCCGTTTTTCTTTTTAAGTGGCATCAATGCTGTATTAGTAAGCGCCGGTTTTAGTGCAGCAGGTTTATTTATTATCGGTGCTGCCATCACACTGTTTACCGGTAAAAGTGTTTGGTTTTCCGGATTAAGACAGGTATTCTTCGGTTTGGCTGCTGCCGCTGTAACTTATGGAATCGGCAGTCTGATCGGAGTTTCTCTTGGAGGATAACCCAAAGATGATCAAATTCCCAAACCTGCAGAACTTAAAGACCATTAATATTGAATTGTAACTTTTGTAACCTTATTTCCTTTTTGCTAATGAGACCTTTGTATGCAAATAAAAAGACATTATGGAAATATTAGGTTATATACTTGCTGTACTTGTAGGAGTTTCTTTGGGGTTGATTGGTAGCGGTGGCTCAATTCTAACTGTACCGATACTGGTTTATATTATGGGAGTTAATCCTATTCTGGCAACAGCCTACTCGTTATTTATAGTCGGTTCAACGGCTCTTGTCGGAGGTGTTCAAAGTGCACTTCAGAAAAAAGCTGATTTTAAAACTGTTCTGATTTTTGGAATTCCATCCATCGCAGCAGTTTATCTTACCAGAATGTGGCTGGTTCCATTGATCCCGTCTGAGTTATTTTCTATCGGATCATTAGTTATTACCAAGTCTATTGGTATTATGGTGCTTTTTGCAATCGTAATGATTCTGGCATCTATCAGTATGATCAGACCATGTAAGGATTGTGAAGACGGAAACGAAGACAAGCCCATGCAATATAACTATCCGATGATTCTTCTCGAAGGAGCCCTTGTTGGTTTATTGACGGGTCTGGTAGGTGCAGGTGGTGGATTTTTGATCATTCCTGCATTGGTTCTTCTGGCTCGCATGCCAATGAAACTGGCAGTAGGAACTTCTCTGTTTATCATTGCCGCAAAATCATTAATTGGTTTTATCGGAGATATTCAGGGTGGTCAGCTGATCGACTGGACATTACTCGGAACATTCACCGGTCTGGCAGTAGTGGGGATATTTATTGGAATTTACCTGGCTAAGAAGATCAGTGGCGAAAAGCTTAAAAAATCTTTCGGTTGGTTCGTTCTGGTTATGGGTATATACATTTTCGTAAAAGAATTATTTTTCCCATCCGCAGGAGGAGGTCATTAAGATGGAAAACAATCAGATTCATAACTCTGCTCAAATGAATCCTGACCTGAAACTTGATGAAAATTTCTGGAATGAGCGCTATAAAGCAAATGAAACCGGATGGGACCTGGGTCAGGTTTCTCCACCCCTGAAGGCATATATCGATCAGCTGGAGAATAAAGATCTGAGAATTCTGATACCCGGATGCGGTAATTCTTATGAAGCTGAATATTTGCTGGAGAAGGGTTTTAAAAACATTACAGTGATAGATATTGCTCCGGAGCCTGTAAACAGACTGAGAACTAAATTTCAATCTGATCCCAATATCAAAATCCTGTTGGGAGATTTTTTTACTCATAAAGCTGAATACGACCTGATTCTGGAACAAACTTTTTTTTGTGCCCTTGATCCTAAACTGCGTGAAAATTATGTGGAGGCCATGAAAAGCCTTCTTGTTAAAGGCGGTAAACTTGTTGGTGTCTTATTTAATAAGCAGTTCGGGCTGCAGAGACCTCCATTTGGAGGAACAGATGCAGAGTACAGGCTACTTTTTGGAGAAGGGTTTGAGTTCAAAACTTTTGAGCCATGTTATAATTCTTTTCCAAAGCGTGCAGAGTCAGAAGTATTTATAATTCTGGGAAAAAAATAAGTCTGATTATCTCTTTTTGATTGTAACCAATGTTACCAACTGTGGTAAGATTAGTGTCGACATTTGTATAAGTAATTCGGAGAAAAATAAATAAAAAATATAGATCCAATTAATTCAAATCTTAAAATTTAAAAATATGTTTTTTCAACACATTTATGATAAGAGCCTTGCACAGGCAAGTTATTTCATTGGCTGTCAAAGAGCCGGGGTAGCTGCAGTGATTGATCCGAAGCGCGATGTAGATACTTACCTCGAAATAGCTAAGGCCAATAACATGCAAATTACCCATATTTTCGAAACACATATTCATGCTGATTTCCTCTCAGGTTCACGCGAACTGGCAAAGCTAACAGGTGCTGATATGTACCTCTCAGATGAAGGTGGTGAGGGTTGGGAATATGAATTTGATCATATTGGATTAAAAGATGGCCAGATTGTAAAACTGGGTAACCTGATATTTGAAGTGATGCATACTCCGGGACACACTCCTGAAAGTATCAGCTTCCTTCTGACTGATACTCCGGCATCTAAAGAACCGGTAATGTTATTTACAGGAGATTTTGTTTTTGTAGGTGATATCGGCCGTCCTGATTTACTTGAAAAAGCGGCCGGCATGACCGGAACGATGGATGCAGGTGCAAAGCAAATGTATAAGTCGATCAATAAGTTCTCAGCACTGCCTGATTTTATTCAGGTATGGCCCGGACATGGTGCAGGCTCTGCTTGTGGTAAAGCATTGGGAGCAGTTCCAAGTACAACTGTTGGATATGAGAAAGTAAGAAACTGGGCATTGCAGTATGATAATGATGAGAAAGGATTCGTTCAGTACTTATTAGCAGATCAGCCTGAGCCACCAAAGTATTTTGCAATGATGAAGAAACTTAATAAAGTTGATCGTCCATTGTTAACTGAAGTACCCGCATTAAAGAAACTATCTTCTGCCGAATTGAAAGATGCAATGGGAAAAGGCATCAAAGTACTTGATACAAGAGATAAAGTTGAGTTTGCCGCAGGATTCATCCCGGGAACTTTAAATGTCCAGGGAAATAATTCCTTTGCTACATGGGCAGGCTGGTTCCTTAAATATGATGAGCAGTTTATCATTCTGGCTGATGAGTCAAAGCTTGATGACCTGACCAGAAAACTAATGCGTATTGGTTTGGATAATATCTACGGATATGTTCCATCAACCTCAACCTGGACTGAAGCAGGAGGCACACTTGAAAAAGCTAATGTGATCTCTCTGGAAGAGGCTAAAAAATTGATGCAGGAAGATGTACAGGTTGTGGATCTGAGAGGTGTTGCTGAATATAATTCAGGCCATATCGCTAATGCTGATAATGTATTTGTTGGAACATTGCCTCAAAATCTGGATAAGATCAGTAAAGATAAAAAGGTTCTGATTCACTGTCAGGGTGGAGACAGGGCAGCCATTGCTTACTCAATTCTTGCTAAGGATGGCTTTGATAATATTTCAAATTACTCAGGTGGTATTAATGAGTGGGTGAATAAAGGAGAACCACTGGTTTCATAATCCGGTCGGGTTTTTTTAAGGGAAACTGCCGGATAAATTCCGGCAGTTTTTTTTTGCAACAAATGTTACCATTGTGTTACAGAATATTAGCGATTTTTGTTATATCAAATTTAATATGATGAATGTAGAGCAAATTTACACCGGATGTTTAGCACAAGGTGCATATTACATCACCAGTAATGGCGAAGCTGCCATAATAGATCCTCTTCGTGAAGTGGAGCCGTATTTAAGCAGGCTTAGCAAAGATGGGGTTAAGTTGAAGTACATTTTTGAAACTCATTTTCATGCCGACTTTGTTAGCGGGCATGTGGATCTGAGTAAAAAGACCGGTGCTCCTATAGTTTACGGACCAAATGCAGCTTGCGAATTTGACTGTATCTCGGCAAAGGATGGTGAAGAGTTTAAAGTTGGCGCTGTGACCATTAAGGTATTACATACTCCGGGGCACACATTGGAGAGTACAACCTTTCTAATGAAGGATGAAAGTGGTAAGGACTATTGTATTTTCAGCGGTGATACACTTTTCCTTGGCGATGTTGGTCGCCCGGACCTTGCTCAGAAAGCAGCACATATGACTCAGGAAGAGCTGGCCGGCTTATTATATGAGAGTTTGAACAATAAAATAATGCCGTTGGCAGACGATGTGATTGTATACCCTGCTCACGGCGCCGGCAGTGCTTGTGGTAAAAATATGATGAAGGAAACCGTAGATACTCTTGGTAATCAGAAAAGAGTAAATTATGCCCTGAATCAACCTGATAAAGAGTCGTTTATCAAGGCAGTTACTGACGGGCTGCTTCCTCCTCCTGCATATTTCGGATATAATGTAGCAATGAATAAGAAAGGATATGAAGACTTTGATACTGTTTTAAATAATGGAATGAAAGCATTAAGTCCAGATGAATTCGAAGCTGTTGCAGAATCTACAGATGCACTGATACTTGATACAAGAGATAATACGATATTCTACAAAGGATTTATTCCCCAATCAGTGAACATTGGTCTTGGAGGCGATTTTGCACCATGGGTAGGAGCCTTGATAGTAGATGTTAAACAGACGATATTACTGGTAACTGAAGAAGGAAAAGAGGAAGAAGCCGTTACCAGATTAAGCCGTGTGGGTTTTGATAATATTCTCGGACATCTGAAGGGTGGTTTTAAAGCCTGGTTAATTTCCGGTAAACAGGCTGATGTTGTAGACAGAATTACAGCAGAGCAGTTTGCCAGGGAATTCAGACCGGGACAGGATAAGGTTGTTGATGTAAGGAGAGAAAGTGAATATGCTGCAGAGCATGTTGAAGATGCATATAACAGACCTTTGGCATATATCAACGATTGGATTAAGGATGTTGATCCTAAACAGCATTTTTTCCTGCATTGTGCCGGTGGTTACCGTAGTATGATGGCTGCTTCAATATTGCAGGCAAGAGGATACAGAAATTTTACTGAAATAGCCGGCGGTTTCGGATCGATAAGTGGTACGAATGTGCCAAAGACAGACTTCGTTTGCCAGAGTAAGGTAATGCCTGCCTGATTTTAATTAGCAGCTCACCAATTTAATTAACAAATTATGCAGGGTTTAAATAAAAACAGGTATCAATTTGCCTTACTGGTTCTGGTCAACGCTTTTGTAGGAGCGATGGTGGGTCTGGAGCGTTCCATTATGCCAAATTTTGGTAAAGTTGAATTTGGGATCAATGCCAATACTGCTTTAATGTCTTTCATTATTGCGTTTGGCCTGAGTAAATCTTTAAGCAATTATGCCGTTGCTGAGCTTTCTAAAAAATTTAGCCGTAAAACAATATTAATTACTGGCTGGATAGCAGCGCTTCCGGTACCTTTTTTATTAATGTATGCACCAAACTGGAACTGGGTAATTGCAGCAAATATTTTGCTGGGAATAAACCAGGGTCTTGCATGGAGTTCTACCGTGATCATGAAAATTGATCTGGTTGGCTCAAAAGATCGCGGGCTTGCTATGGGTATTAATGAGTTTGCCGGATACCTGTCTGTTG
The DNA here is from genome assembly GCF_029360775.1 of Daejeonella sp. H1SJ63. Taxonomy (GTDB): domain Bacteria; phylum Bacteroidota; class Bacteroidia; order Sphingobacteriales; family Sphingobacteriaceae; genus Daejeonella. The sequence continues at coordinate 38,943 of NZ_JARKMZ010000002.1, forward strand.
GACTTGCTGCCTGGCTTGCCAGTTCAATTGCAATGGATTATGGTTATGCTTATTTTCCCTTCATTCCGGGAATTATCTTTTCTGTAATCGGTTTATTAACGACCATCTTTCTTGTAAAAGATACCTCCCATTTTGTTCATGCAGAAAGCCTTACAAGTAAAGTCCCAATGCTGAGTAATATCTGGAAAGAAACTACATGGAAGCATAGGAACCTGGGTTCGGTATCATTAAACGGATTAGTAAATAACCTGAACGACGGAGTAGTATGGGGTCTTATGCCTGTATTACTTATGCAGAAGGGCTTCGGTATCGCACAGATTGGAATAATTGCCGGTATTTACCCTGCCGTTTGGGGTATTTCACAATTGATTACCGGTAAGCTGGGGGATAGTTATTGTAAGAAACAGATTATTACTTCCGGCATGCTGCTGCAGGCTTTGGCAATTATTGTAATGGCTATTGCCGGGTCAATGTCTTTACTCATTCTGGCATCGGTTTTACTTGGCTTGGGTACTGCATTGGTTTATCCAAATTTCCTGTCGGTTATTGCCGAATGGACCCATCCGGCACAAAGGGCTGAAAGTCTGAGTATCTTCAGGTTATGGAGAGATAGCGGCTATGTTTTCGGAGCTGTACTCAGTGGGATTCTTGCTGATCTGTTTGGTATTACAAACGCCCTGTTCATTGTGGCATTGATAACAGCAGTTGCTGGTATGATTGCAAACAAGAGGATGTGCTGTTCAAATAAAATATTCTGGAAGAGCGAGTCTTGTGTACCCGCATACTAATAAATTGTATCGTGAAAACAGATTCATTAATAAACAGAGATCTGATTCTGCGCGAGAATCTGGCTATTGAAAGAACTGACATGGCAATTGACAGAACATTACTGTCTTTTGTCAGAACAGCCTTGTATTTCGCAATTGCCGGTATGACGATTAACAGCTTACTAAAGTTAAGGTATGGCTTGTATATCGAGCTTGCATTCTGGATAACTGCTTTGTTTATTTTATCAATCGGATTCTATAAATATTATCATCAAAAGAGAAAACTTCGGAATAGCAGAAGGCATATCGGCAGCTATAAAATGACTCCGGAACAGAAATAAGTTTCAGAGAATTCATCTTACAGAACTTCAGAGGTAATAATTTTCAATTGTAACCTTTGTTACTCAGGTAGCCTGGTACTTACTTTACATTTGTTTTATAAAATTGCCTTAATTGTATAGTATGAAAGATATAATTTTTAAGAACTGGAACATTATCAGATTTCTTCGTTTGGGAATAGGAATGGCAATTGTTGTTCAGGCGATAATGGCTTCAGATGTTATGATAGCACTTGCCGGGTTGTTGTTTACCGGAATGGCCGTGTTTAATGCAGGTTGTTGCGGAACCTCGGGATGTGCCACCCCGGTAAGTAAAGTAAATACTGCCAAAGACATTACCTATGAGGAGGTTAAATAATTAATCTTTTAACATTAAAACCTACAGAAATGACATTTAATGAATTAATACAATCTGAAAAACCGGTTCTGGTCGATTTTTTCGCAGAATGGTGCGGCCCATGTAAAGTAATGGCGCCAATATTAAAGGATGTTAAGCAGGAGATTGGTGATTCAGCCAGTATTCTGAAAGTAGATGTGGATAAAAATCCTCAGGCTGCAGCAGCTTATCAGGTTCAGGGTGTTCCTACCTTGATTCTGTTTAAAGAAGGCAAAGTACTTTGGAGGCAAAGTGGTGTTGTTCCAAAGAGTGGATTGGTTGGAGTTATAAAGAAATTTACGGTATAAATATGTTTAACTTGTTAAAGAAGATATTTGGTTCTGCGCCTAAGCAGGATCTTAGCTTACTGATCAAAGAGGGAGCTTTTTTGGTGGATGTAAGATCTGCGATGGAATTTGCAGGTGGCCATGCTAAAGGCTCAGTAAATATTCCTTTGGATACGATACCCTCACAACTGGCAAAGTTTAAAGGTAAAAAGAATATTATCGTTTTTTGCCGTAGCGGTAACCGCAGCTCACAAGCTAAAATGTACCTTGATCAACAGGGATTTACTAATGTTGTGAATGGTGGTACATGGCAGGATGTGAAGAGTTTTGTGGGTTAATTAAAATATCTAACATAAATCAGGATCTGTATATCAATTTTACAGATCTGTATATTGAAAGATCAATAAAAAACTAAAAAATGAAAACAATAATTGTTGATGTCAGAACTGAAGATGAATTTAATTTTGACGGACATGCAGAATGTAGTGTAAATTATCCTTTAGATAAGATTGAAAGCTACGTGGATAACTTACGTCAATTTGAAAAGATCGTGTTGGTTTGCAGAAGTGGCAACAGAGCTAATATTGCCAGAAGCATTCTTCTGCAATCAGGTATTTCAAATATTGAGAATCTGGGTGCCTGGCAGAATGTTTCATGTAATTAATTCCTAAAATATTGATATGGAAAATTTGAAAATTTTAATTCCTACTGATTTTTCTGTTCAGGCAGAATATGCTTATCTGATGGTGAAGCGTTTGCAGGAGAAAACTGCAATTGACATTCACTTTTTGCATGTTCTGAATGTTCCGGATACAGTTACCATGGCTTCGGATGGTACTATTCAAACCTGTGGTGAGATCGATGTGAATTTCGTTAATCAGCAAAAAGATATAGCTGACCGAAAACTTGCAAACCTTAAGGTATTATATGGCGACCATATTCAGACACATCTGGTGCTTGGTAAAACCACAGATGCTATTCTTTCTTTCACAGGATCAAATCATTTTGATTTGATAGTGATGGGTACCAAAGGTGCAAGTGGTTTGAAGGAGAAACTTTCGGGTTCAGAAACTCAGATCATTGCCCGCAAATCAAAAACTCCTTTACTATCCCTGATGTGCGACCGTTCAGATCTTCAGATTCAGAACATTCTACTTGTGCATAATTTCAGTAATCCTCTTCAGGAGAATCTTGTATTGATGAAAAAATTGATTAATGCATTTGATCCAAAGATTCATATGCTTCAGATCACTTCCGGAAAAGTGGAGTTTGAGAAAGCAAAAGTTGAAGCTGATATGACCCGCTTTGCTGAATTAAACGGGATAAGCAATTTCGATTGTCATTTGATTAATGATAAGGATGTAGAGAATGGGGTAGTGCATTTTAATCAAATGATTAATATGGATATTGTGTGCATTGGTACACATGGTAAAAAGGGTGGATTTTTCCATCAAAGTGCAACAGAGAAATTGATTAATCATCTCTTCAAGCCGATTATTTCTTTTCACTTAAACAACTAAAAAAGATAATGGAATTTATATTACAACCATGGTCCTGGTGGTTCTCTGGGACAATGATAGCGGCTATCATGTTTTTCCTTTTGTTTTTCGGGCAATCATTTGGATTCTCTTCGAACTTAAGAACTATATGTGCAGCTGCCGGTCTTGGTAAATCGGCTAAATTTTTCGATTTCAACTGGAAAGCACAGACCTGGAATCTGGTATTTCTTGTAGGAGCAATTTTAGGTGGTTTTATTGCCAGAGAATTTCTGTCTACAGATGCTCCGGTGCTGATCTCTGAGGCAACCATAGAGGATTTATCCAAATTAGGTTTCTCAGCACCCGAATCTTTACAGCCTGCTGAACTTTTTGGCCTTGATGCGGTCTTGTCCTTAAAAGGATTTTTAGTGCTTGCATTTGGTGGTTTAATGGTTGGCTTTGGTTCACGCTATGCCGGTGGATGTACTTCCGGTCATGCTATCAGTGGTTTGTCAGATTTGCAAATTCCATCTTTGATTGCCGTAATGGGCTTTTTTATAGGCGGTTTAGTGATGACCTATTTAATTCTTCCTCTAATATTTTAAGATATGAAGTTTATAAAGTTTTTATTACTGGGTATTTTCTTCGGCATTGTGATGACGAAATCTGAGGCCGTTTCGTGGTTTAGAATTCAGGAGATGTTTCGTTTTCAGGCATTTCATATGTACGGCATTATTGGTACAGCAGTTACCCTTGGTGTAACAGGAGTAGCTTTGATCAAAAAATTTAATATCAGAGATTATCATGGGAATCCGATTGTATTTAACCCTAAAGACAAGTCAGTAGCGCGCTATCTTATTGGTGGGTCAATTTTTGGATTGGGCTGGGCATTAAGCGGTGCATGCCCGGGTCCGATGGTAGTGAATATCGGTTATGGTTACTGGGCAATGGCTATCGTATTTTTCTTTGCCATAGTTGGAACATATTTCTACGGGTTGATTAAGGATAAATTACCTCATTAAAATTAATTCAAATGTCTGAGAAGCAAGATGTATTGAAGGAGCTTTTTTCAGTTATTAATAAACTGATTCTGGCGATGGCTTTGTTGATTTTAATCATAATTGCCATTCCTGTAGGCTATTATATTGGTAAAATGCCTAAAAGGCCTGTTGTGAAACTGGAGGATGCTCCGGTAATTGTTTCCGAACTTAAGAAAGCTGTTGTTGAATATTGGATTGCTCCGGATGTGAGTACAATTGCTGATGCAGTGCAAAAGGAAGAGGTTGAGTATGGCAAGGAACTGATTGCCCATACTTCCAGATATCTTGGTCCGCAGGGTTCAGTTATGCAGATCAGTAATGGTATGAATTGCCAGAATTGTCATCTTCAGGCAGGAACTGCAGTATTTGGCAACAACTATGGATCCGTAGCTTCTCAGTATCCTAAGTTCAGAGCCAGAAGCGGAACAAAAGAAAGCATTGAAAAACGAGTTAACGATTGCTTTGAAAGAAGTTTGAATGGGAAAGCACTGGCTCCTGAAAGCAAAGAGATGAAAGCAATTGTTGCTTATATCAATTTCCTTGGGACAAATGTGCCTAAAGGGGAAAAGGCTGCGGGGTCCGGATTTAAGGATCTGGCTTATCTCGACAGGGCAGCAGACCCGGTTCTTGGAAAAGCAGTTTATACCGGTAAATGTCAGAGCTGTCATCAGCCTGATGGATCCGGAGTACTGAATCCTGATAAATCAGAATATACCTTTCCTCCTTTATGGGGAAAGAACAGCTATAATGATGGAGCGGGTTTATACCGTGTTTCAAACTTTGCCAAATATGTGAAAAACAATATGCCAATGGGGGTAACTCATGAAAGTACGGTTCTCACTGACGAGGAAGCATGGGATGTAGCTGCCTATATCAATTCTCAGCCGCGCCCGCATATTAATGTTCCGAAAGACTGGCCTGATAAATCAAAAAAGCCTGTCGATCATCCTTTTGGGCCTTATTCAGATAAGTTTACTGAAAAGCAGCATAAGTTTGGGCCGTTCAAACCAATTGTAGAAGAGCAGAAGAAAAAATCTGAGGCTGCCGGCAATTCAAAAGTATAAGATCAAAGAGATTTAACGACAATAATAAATGGAAAACAACCGGAGAGATTTTATAAAGAAGGTAAGCACTATGGGTGCAGGGGCTGCTCTGGTTTCTGCCAGTCCATTGATTTCATTTGCAGAAGAAGCAGAGTCAGACCAATCAAATTTGTCTGAAAATAAAGAGTTTACCATATCAATTCTGCAAACTACTGATGTACATTGTCAGGTTCATCCCCATGATGAACTGTTCTGGGAAAACGAAAAGGCTGTTTTTCGCAAAACCGGTGGTTATGCACACCTTGCTTCTTATTTGAAGAAGGAAAAAAAGAAGAACCCCAATACTTTTATAGTAGATACCGGTGATATGTTTCAGGGAAGCGAGCTATCGGTTAAAACTACCGGCAAAGCGATGGTTCCTGTTTTGAATAAGTTGGGCTATGATCTTTATCTTCCCGGCAACTGGGAGGTAATCTATTATAAAAAAGCGATGCAGACTCTTCTGGGATCTTTAACTGCTCCAAAGGTTTGTGCTAATATGTATCATGATCTTGGTAATGGTAAAAAGGGGGAGTTAATTTTTCAGCCCTACCATATCTGGACAGTTGGAGGTGTAAAGATTGGATTTTTGGGCTATACCGATCCTTTAGTTCCTTTAAGACAATCGCCAAATTATAGTAAGGGGATCATTTATACCAGGCCTGAGGATAATCTGGCTCACTATGTGGATGTTTTGCGTAATCAGGAGCAGTGTGCATACGTATTATTGCTTTCGCATCTGGGACTTTCGCAGCAGATTCATCTGGCAAACCTTCCTGAATGTGAGGGAGTTGATTATATACTTGGCGGAGACACTCATGAGCGTGTAAGAAAGCCTGTTCAGTGCAAATATTCGAAGGTTGTAGAGCCCGGGGCATTTGGTTCATTTGTTGGTAAACTTGATCTGACCATTAAAGGTGGTCAGGTGATAAAGGATACTTATTCACTCGTGGAAATAGGTGTTGATCAGCATAAAGCAGATAAAGAAGTTTCTGAACTGATCAAAAACTCCGAACTGCCTTTTGAAGAAGATATCAACAAGATTGCAGGATACAGCACCCTGCCGCTCTACAGATACTTCGTTATCGAAAATACCATTGATACCATGATTCTTGATGCTCTGAAATGGAAAGTTTCTGAAGCGGATATTGTGCTTTCAAATGGTTTCAGATTTTGCCCTCCCAAGGCTACTCCTGATTCAACCGGTAACATTCCGATCACAAATGGCTATATTTTCGACATGCTTCCTGTAGATAGTACGGTCAGAACAGGTTCTGTTACCGGAAAACAAATTTTCGAATGGCTTGAAAAAGAGTTGAATAATGTTTTTGCAAAAGATGCATCTCAAAGATTTGGTGGATGGGTGATTAAGTTCAAGGGGATGAACATCAGTTTTAACGCTTATGGTGAAAATGGCAAAAGGGTACAAAGTGCCGAAGTGAATGGAAAGGCGCTTGATCCTGAAAAAATGTACAGGATATGTGCCTGTGAACGCGATGGAGACCCTGCAGATATGTTATGCCGTATGCGTGGAGTAAAAGATGCCCGTAACACGCCATTTACGCTACACTCTGTTTTAAAAGAATATTTAAGTGTATATTCACCTGTAACTCCAACACCACCGGTGTCAGCAAAAGTATTGGATGCTCCGCAGTCATTACTGACTCAGGTTACAGGGGTGGATTATCAGTTTACCTAAAACTTGCTTTAATTATGAAAAGAATTATCTTTTTTGTGATATTATCAGTATTCGCAGTTAATATCCAGGCGCAAAGTGTACAAAGTCAGAACACTCCTGATCCCCGTGCCGCAGCATATAAATCATTAAAAATAGTTTTTCAGCTTACATCTGCAGATACGGTGATTCACCAAACATTAATGTCTCAGCTAAAAAATTACTTCAGTGTTACCCCTGATCTTAAGGTAGAAGTAGTTTGTCATGGTGGTGGACTGAATATGCTGTTGAAAAATAGTTCAGTAGTTCAAAAAGAGATCAAAGCTTATGCAGACAAAGGTGTAGATTTCGTGGCCTGTGAATTTGCAATGAAAAAGCGTAATGTAGGTAAAGATCAACTCATTGATGGTGCCGGAACGGTAATTTCAGGAGTACTTGAAATTGCTAAAAAACAGCAGGATGGCTGGAGCTACATCAAGCTCTAAAACCCTAAAACCAAATCTTAATATCGATTTTGAATATGAAAAACTTCATATATGGGATTCTATTATCCTTAATTTTTGCACTTCCAGGGATGGTAATGGCCCAACATCAGGACATATCTGAACGCCCGGAAATGTATAAGGGCAAGGAACCGGTTGATGCAGATAGTACTACTGTCCTTGGGGCTTTCAAAGGTGGAACAGTACAGGGACACTTCAGATATTTCAATATGTATACAGATAATCAGAAAGATTTGACTGATTATTATGCCAATGCTGCAGGCGGTGGTTTACGCTTTGAAACAGCACAGTTTCATAATTTTCAGTTTGCGATCAGTGGTTTTTACATATTTAATATCGGATCATCAGATTTGACTAAGCCCGATCCTCAAAGCGGACAGCTCAACAGGTATGAGATCGGATTATTTGATATTGAAAACGCTTCCAATAAAAAGGATATTGACCGGCTTGAGGAGTTTTACCTGAAATATAATTATAAAAAATCTTCAATCAAACTCGGACGCCAGTTACTGAATACCCCCTTTATTAACCTTCAGGATGGCCGTATGCGTCCAACAGGAGTTGGGGGCCTGTGGACTGAGATCCGCGAAGTTAAGAATGTCAGGATTGAAGGAGGATGGTTGTATTACATTTCTCCGAGAAGTACTACCAAATGGTTTAATATCGGAGAGACTATGGGCATTTATCCTTCCGGCCTTAATCCGGATGGAACTCCGTCAGATTATGCAGAGCATATTGACAGCAAGGGTATTGCACTGGCTGGTGTTCATTATAATCTGAGCAGGGATTTTAAGCTTCAGGTCTGGAATATGTATACCGAAAATGTTTTCAACTCGGCAATGCTTCAGGCCGATCTGAGTCTGCCACTAAAAAATAATTCTAAACTATTGTTTGCAGCTCAGCTTATCAGGCAGGATGCAATAAATCAGGGAGGTAATCATGATCAGCAGCATACCTATTTCCAGGAAGGAACAGGTTCACTAAGTTTTGGGGCGAAGCTGGCCTTGAAAAAAAAGGACTGGGAAACTTCACTGAATTATACCCGGATCACAGCCGGGGGGCGTTATCTGATCCCACGGGAATGGGGCAGAGATCCCTTCTTTACATTCCTCCCACGGGAAAGGAATGAGGGATTTGGGGATGTGCATGCCATTATGGCGAAGATTGATTATAAAATTCCGGCATCAAGACTGAAGACATCTCTGGCTGCCGGATATTATGATTTGCCGGATGTAAAAAATTACAAATTGAATAAATATGGTATGCCTGCATACACACAGATAAATACAGATTTTAGATATACCTTTGCTAAAGGGCTTAAGGGACTTGAAGCTCAGTTATTGCTGATTGCCAAACTGAAAAATGGCGAAACCTATGGTAATAACAGGATGCTGATCAACAAAGTAAACATGTGGCAATCTAATCTTGTATTAAATTTTCATTTCTGATGACAACAAATCTTGACAGGCTAAAAACGATTTTTGAACCTCAATTAATTCAGGAAATTCAACAGTTTGGGATCTTTCAGACCTTTAATGATGGTGATCTGATTATGGATTACGGTAAATATGTCCGTATGATGCCTATTGTGCTGAAAGGTACAGTAAAAGTTTACCGTTTGGATGAGAAGCAGAATGAGATCCTGCTATATTACCTGTCAGATAGTGAAAGTTGCTCAATGGCTTACAGTTGTTGTCTCGAAGCAAAAAAGAGTGAAGTGAAAGCGGTTGCAGAAGATCAGGTTGAACTTATTGCAATCCCTCATGTTAAGCTTGATGATTGGCTCTGTACCTATCCTAGCTGGAAGAATTATATTATGCGCAGTTTCAATGAGCGTTTTATTGAATTGCTTAAATCAATAGAAAGTATTGCTTTCCATAAACTTGATGAGCGCCTGATCTCTTATTTGAAAGAGAAACAACGTCATACCGGCTCAAGTGTAATCAAGGCATCCCATGGGCTTATAGCGGATGAATTGGCCACTTCGAGAGTGGTTATATCCCGTTTACTGAAACAGCTGGAGAATGATAAGAAGATTATTCTTTACAGAAACGAGATAAAATTACTGGCCTCCTTCTCTTAATAATTATTGTTTTCAGATCATAAACAATAATCTCACCTTACTGAAGACAGACTGAATTATAACTATTCTAATTGTGGAGCTAAATAGTTCTATTTAAAAAATTTGCGATATTGCTTTTCGAACCTGTAATAATCCGGGAATCGATTTACAGCAATGAAGAAATTTTTAGACGAGAACTTTTTACTTGAGACTGTTACAGCTCAGACCCTTTATCATGAATATGCCGCAGGCTTACCGATTGTAGATTATCACTGTCATTTGCCTCCTGATCAGATTGCTATGGATTCTAATTTTCAGAATCTAACTCAAATCTGGCTGTATGGTGATCATTATAAATGGCGTGCCATGCGTGCAAATGGCATATCCGAAAAGTATATTACGGGAGATGCCAGTGATTGGGAAAAGTTTGAAAAATGGGCTGAAACTGTTCCTTATACCTTCAGAAATCCACTCTACCACTGGACTCATCTTGAACTTCAGCGTTATTTTGATATTCATGAGATTCTTTCTCCGGCAACAGCCAGAAAGATTTATGATGAATGTTCTGAAAAACTGAGAACCCCTGAGTATTCAGTAAGGAATCTGATAAAAAAGATGAATGTACACAGTATAGGAACTACTGACGATCCCCTGGATGATCTTTCTCATCATCATAAAATCAGTTCAGATGGCTTTTCAGTAAAAGTTTTGCCTTCTTTCCGTCCGGATAAGGCTATGAATGCGGATAATATTGCTGAATTAAACAAATATATCCTTCAGCTGGCAGGCATTAGTGGTCAGCAGATTTCAACATTCAGAGAATACCTTTCAGCCTTAAAAAGCAGGCACGATCATTTTGCTGCAAGAGGTTGTATCGTTTCAGATCATGGTTTAGAGCAGATTTATTGTGAGGAATATACAAATGCTGAAATTGATCAGATCTTCTCCAAAATACTCGCTCAACAGGATTTGACTTATGCAGAACGACTGAAGTTCAAGTCATGTATGTTGTTTACCCTGGCACTTTGGGATCATGAGAAAGGCTGGGTACAGCAGTATCACCTTGGTGCTTTAAGAAATAATAATTCAAGACTGCTTTCTGAGCTTGGCCCTGATACGGGTTTCGATTCGATCGGAGATTTTTCGCAGGCTGCAAGCCTTTCCCGCTTCCTTAATAAGCTGGACTCAGGAAATCAGCTGGCAAAGACAATTATCTATAATCTGAACCCCGCAGATAATGAAATGATTGCAGCCATGTGCGGCAATTTTCAGGATGGAACAGTTGCCGGAAAGGTACAGTTTGGGTCTGCATGGTGGTTTCTTGATCAGAAACAGGGAATGATCGATCAGATGAATGCTTTATCAAGTATGGGTTTATTAAGTCAGTTTGTAGGCATGCTTACTGATTCGAGAAGTTTTATGTCTTATCCGCGACATGAATATTTCAGGAGAATTCTATGCAACCTGATCGGAAATGATGTTGAGAAGGGTGAATTACCAAATGATATCGAATGGTTAGGTAATATGGTTGCAAATATTTCTTACCATAACGCTAAAAAGTATTTCAATCTTGGCTGAGAAGATTGTTTTTGGCTATGCAGTTTCGCTTATTTTGGAGTATAGCGACAATTTTACACGCATTTGTTAAGACCACTTTGGGATAGTCGGGGCATTCCCTTGCATTACTGATCTTCACCTTGATGCGGATCTTTTTCAATGGGCCGGATCATTACAGGAATTGGAAGGTCTGCTTATCAGGTATGGCAGGCAAACATTTTGACTGCGGTTTCTGATATGTTCCCTGAAATTTCAACCTGGGAGGTGATCTGTACCGGAGGAATGTGCGGTGGTTTGGGTAACATTACAGTTGCAAAAACTGTCTGAACATTGCTTGTTATAATAAGGTATCAGGCCATGTTTAAACAGGCTATTATTTGTTTTTCATGTTCTGCGACGCAGCATACCTGATTGCCTGGTTCTAAATGTTCAGGATTTTGGTCCCAAAAATGACACTGATTCAGGCTGAAATTAAATAGGCTGTTTAGTCGGGCTCAATTACTGTTGCGTAATATTTGCATAATTGACAGCTTTATCCTACTTTTCAATATGCAGATTCTAAGGCATGATTTAGTCCGAAGAGTTTGATAAAGTCATGTATAAATTATCTAAAATATGAAATCAGAACAAAATCGCAGATCATTCATTAAGGCTACAGCACTTACAGCTGCTGGAATAGGAATAGGAGCGGAAAGCTTTGCGAAAATCTTTAATTCACCGGCTAATCTCGCCGGAAACAGAATAGGTATCATCGGATTGGATACCTCACATAGTATTGCATTTACAAAGGCATTAAACGGCCCGAACCCAAACCCTGAGTTTGGAGGATATAAAGTAGTTGCAGCCTATCCTTATGGTACTAAAACCATAAAAAGCAGTACAGACCGTATTCCGGGATACATTGAAGATGTAAAGAAACTGGGAGTTGAGATTACTGACTCAATTGCTGATCTTTTAAGTAAAGTAGATTTTGTTCTTCTTGAAACAAATGACGGCCGCCTTCATCGCGAGCAGGCTATGCAGGTAATTAAGGCAGGTAAGAGATTCTTTATTGATAAACCAATCGCTGCTTCGCTGGCAGATGCTTCTGCGATTTTTGATGCTGCTAAAAAGGCCAATGTTGGTGTTTTCTCTGCTTCATCCCTGAGGTATTCAGTAGGTGCGCAGGAGATTGCAGGAGGTAAACACGGGAAGGTTCTTGGAGCAGAAACATATAGCCCATGCCACCTTGAGAGTTCACATCCAGATCTGTTCTGGTATGGCATCCATGGTGTGGAGTCGCTTTTTACAGTAATGGGTCCCGGTTGTAAACAGGTTGTCAGAATCAGCACTCCTGATGCAGATGTTGTTGTGGGTACCTGGAATGATGGCAGGATAGGAACGTTCCGGGGTGTGCGTTCAGGTAAGCTGGGGTATGGGGGTACAGTATTCGCTGAAAAGGGAACTGTTCAGATTGGTGAATACGGAGGGTACAATCCTTTATTAAAGCAAATCACTGATTTCTTTACAAGCGGAGTTGTTCCGGTTAATTCAGTAGATACTCTTGATATCTGTGCATTTATGGAAGCTGCTGATGAAAGTAAACGCAAAGGAGGAACTCCGGTAACCCTTGCTTCTGTGTATGCTAAAGTGCCTAAAAGTAAATAACAGATTTTTTTAAAAGATGAAACCATCATGATTTTGCCAAAACCCGCCGGCAGGCCTGCCTACCGGCAGGTAGGCCTGCTTGCCGCAGGCAGGCCTGTCTACCGACAGGTAGATTCATCACCTTTAAAAAACAAAAAATAAACGGATGAAAAATACAGATCAATCAAGGAGAAAGTTCTTAAGCACAGGAGCGATGGTTCTAAGCGGGCTTACAGCTTTTGGATATCAGGGTCTTGGCATAGATAATTTATCTTTTAATCAGGATAAGATTCGGATTGGCCTGATCGGCTCGGGAAGTCGTGGTCAGGGTTTAGCAAGTCTGATATCAAAGATTCCCGGATTGGAACTTGTTGCCTGTTGCGATATTATTCCTGAAAATCTTCAGGGTGGATTAAAGCTGGCAGTGAAAGGGGCAAGGGGATATACTGATTATAAAAAACTATTGAGTGACAAAGAGGTGCAGGCGGTAGTTATCGCTACTCCGCTTTATCTGCATCATCCAATGGCTGTTGATTCGTTAGCCGCCGGTAAGCATATCTACATGGAAAAAACCATGGCTTACAATATCCCGCAGGCACTTGATCTGGTAAAGAAGGTTGAAAAGTCCAATCTGGTGTTTCAGGTAGGTCATCAATACCGGTATTATTCCATGTATATGAAAGTAAAAGAGATACTTTCTAAAGGATGGATAGGTCAGGTTACTCATTACGAATGTCAGTATAACCGTAATTCCAACTGGCGTAAGCCGGTGAGCGATCCTAAAATGGAACGGGCAATTAACTGGAGAATGTATAAAGAGTATTGCGGGGGTGTATTGTCTGAATTAAGTGCTCATGAAATTGATATTGTGAACTGGATGACAGACAGCCATCCACTAAAGGTTGCCGGGTTCGGCGGGATAGATTACTGGAAAGATGGCAGGGAGACATTTGATAATATCCGTTTGGTTTATGAGTATCCGAATGGTGTAAAAGCAAGTGTTACCTCAATATTATCCAATGAGTATAAAGGATATTCCATGCGTATCCTCGGATCTAAAGGAACAATTGAGATACTCAGGGATCAGGCATATATTTATCCTGAAGCAGCTAAGAAAACTTTGGGAACTGTTGACGGTGTGACCGGTGCAACAGTTGAGGTTCTTCCGGGTGGAAAAGGTAAACCTATTGAATTTGAGAAGCAGCAGGAACCTACAACTTTTGCTCTTATTGATTTTGCTGAATGTATCCGTACCGGGAAAAAACCCGCCTCCAGCGTAAAAACCGGAAGAGATGTGGCAATTGCTGTGCATATGGGAAATGCTGCAGCTGAAACAGAAAAAACCCAATACTGGAAAGAAGAGTACTCCATTTAATCATTAAACCATAAAAGAAATAATTAGGACTATTTGTCCGCAAATTCAGACGTATGAAAAAATCAGATTCCCGCAGGGATTTTATTAAAAAGACAGTTACCGGTGCCGCTGCACTTTCTATTGGAGGTGTTTTACCGGGGTTCAGCGCAAAAAGCTATGGACGTATTCTGGGAGCCAATGAGCGTGTTCAGGTTGCAATGATGGGCGTAAACAGCCGCGGATTTGCACTCGCATCTAATTTTGCAGCTCAGAAGAATTGCGAAGTTCGTTTTATCTGCGATGTAGATAAAAGAGCTGCAGATAAATGTATCAGTGAGGTAAGCAAAATTCAGAATAAGGAACCAATGGCTCAGCCTGACTTCAGGAAGGCTTTGGAAGTAAAAGATCTCGATGCCCTTGTGATTGCTGCTCCTGACCATTGGCATGCTCCTGCAGCTTTACTTGCTTCAGCCGCCGGCAAGCATGTTTATCTTGAAAAGCCATGCAGTCATAACCCGAACGAAGGTGAATTGCTTCTTGCAGCAGCTAAAAAGTATAAAAATGTAATTCAGATGGGTAATCAGCGTCGTTCATGGCCAAATGTTGCTGCTGGTATTGCTGAATTGCATGGAGGGATTATTGGCCGTCCGTATTTTGCAAAAACATGGTATACCAATAATCGCGCTGCGATTGGCGTTGGGAAGAAAATTGCTGTTCCTGAATGGCTTGATTATGACCTTTGGCAGGGACCAGCTCCGCGCCGTGATTTGAAAGATAACCTGATTCATTATAACTGGCACTGGTTCTGGCACTGGGGTACCGGAGAAGCTTTAAATAATGGTACGCACATGATCGATCTTGCCCGTTGGGGACTACAGGTAGACTACCCAACAAAAGTAACTTCAGCAGGTGGCAGATACAGATATCAGGACGATTGGGAAACTCCTGATACTCAGAATATCAGTATCGAATTTGCCAATAAATCAACTATATCCTGGGAAGGCAGAAGCTGTAATCCATTCCCTATTGAAGGAAGTACTGTAGGAGTTATTTTCTATGGCGAGAATGGTACCCTGGTAATCGGTGGTGGAAATGCTTATAAAGCTTTTGATTTAAAAAACAATCTTATCAAAGAAGCTAAGAATGAGGTTAAAGTTGATACAGGTAGTTTGACCAGTCCTTCACAGGCTTTGGATGCTTTCCATTTGCAGAACTTCTTTAGTGCAATAAAGAACGGAACAGCTTTGGCTTCAGACATTGATGGAGGACATAAGAGTACTCTTCTTTGTCAGCTTGGAAATATTGCTCAGCGTACCGGAAGAACATTGAATATTGACCCTGCGAATGGTCATATCAAAAATGATCCGGGTGCTATGAAACTTTGGTCCAGAGAATATCAAAAAGGTTGGGAACCTAAAGTTTAAGTGATAAATAAGAACCTTGCCGATTTGGTAAGGTTCTTATTTTTTAACATCTGTCTGAAATTGCAGGTCTTATTTCCTCATTTTAATTGACGAAGCATGATTTTTTTAGAATATCTGCCTCTATTAAGGCAATTATAATGATCTATGAATTAAACTGAGGATAAATGATCAAAACTCCAACCGGATCACCCGGCTTTTATCGCTGGAAAATTTGTGCAATGCTTTTTATGGCAACGACAATTAACTTCGTCGATCGCCAGGTACTGGGAATTCTTGCCCCGCAGCTTCAAAAAGAATTTAGCTGGACCGATTCAGAATACGGATTTATCGTTTCATCCTTCCAGGCAGCTTATGCCATCGGTTTCCTTTTTATGGGACATCTGCTTGATAAGATAGGTACCCGTATGGGTTCAATGATTGCTATAGGCTTCTGGAGTATTGCTACCATGCTGCATGCAATTGTGGGCTCTTTGTTTGGTTTTGCAGCTGTACGCTTCCTTTTGGGATTGGGTGAGGCAGGGAATTTTCCTTCCGCTTTGAAAGCCGTATCAGAATGGTTTCCAAGAAAGGAAAGAGCTTTGGCAACAGGCATTTTTGTGTCGGGAGCAAGTGTAGGAGCAATTGTTGCACCTCTGACTGTTCCATTTATTGCTATTCATTATGGATGGCAGGTGACTTTTGTTATAACCGGAGCAATTGGTTTTGTCTGGATTGCATTCTGGATGTGGATGTACAGATCTCCGCAGGAACATCCCCGCCTGTCAGCCACAGAATTGGAATACATTAGCAGTGATCCTCCTGAGCCTAAGATTAAAATTCCATGGATTCAGCTCCTGAAGTACCGCCAAACCTGGGCATTTGCTTTCGGTGCATTTATGACCCATCCCATATTTTCGTTCTTCCTGTTTTTTCTTCCTAAATTTTTTTACTCCAATTATGGTGTGGGTATAGATAAAATTGGTCCGATCCTTATTGTTGTATACCTGATGTCTGATTTTGGAAGTATTATTGGAGGATGGGCCTCATCAGCACTGATCAAACGCGGCTGGACAATCAACAAGAGTCGTAAAACGACGATGCTGGCATCAGCTTTATGCGTAGTTCCTGTTTATTTTGCTGCACAAACAACAGAATTATGGGTTTCTGTCGGATTAATCGGTCTGGCCTTAGCTGCGCATTCTGCATGGTCTGCTAATTTGTTCACGCTTACAACTGATATGTTTCCAAGGCAGGTGGTAGCTTCAGTGGTAGGTATTGGCAGTATGCTGGGGGCCATTGGAGGAATGTTCGGTGCCACCATTGGGGGATTTTTGCTTCAAACAACCGGTAGTTATGTTTCATTGTTCATATTTGCCGGCTGTGCCTATCTTATTGCCTTCACGGGTGTTCAGTTGTTGGCTCCAAAATTAAAGTCAATAACTTTAGAGAAAATAATATAATTTGTACTTCCATTTAAATTAAAGCAGAATCGGGTTGAACATTATGATAATCAAAAATTTCAAACAATTATTATTAGCAAACTGCATGGTCATTATTGCGGCAACGTCCTGTAACAGTAGTAAGGAAAAAGTTCAGGAAAAGGATAACAGAATAAAGTTAATCACCCTGGATCCGGGCCATTTTCATTCAGCCCTGATTCAGAAATCCATGTATGATGAGATTGATCCGGTAGTACATGTTTATGCACCCGAAGGTCAGGAGTTGACTTCTCATCTGAATCTGGTTGAGAGTTATAATACACGTGCAGAAAATCCTACTTCATGGAAGGAGAATGTTTATACCGGTACCGACTATCTGGATAAAATGATCCAGGATAAAGCCGGAAATGTAGTTGTCATTGCCGGAAACAATAAACTGAAAACTGATTATATCAGCCGTTCGGTTGAAGCCGGCCTGAATGTTCTGGCAGATAAACCTATGGCAATAGATACAGAGGGATTTCAGAAACTGGTGAAAGCTTTTGAAACTGCAGAAAAGAATAAGGTGCTTTTATATGATGTAATGACTGAGCGCTTTGAGATTAATAGCATTCTTCAAAAAGAGTTTGCACATCTTCCGGCATTTGGTGAGCTTGAAAAGGGTACACCTGAAAACCCTTCTGTAACCAAGGTAAGTGTACACCACTTCTTTAAGAATGTTTCTGGTAAACCTCTGGTCAGACCGGCATGGTTTTTTGATGTGAAGCAGCAGGGTGAAGGTATTACAGATATTACAACCCATCTTGTTGATCTGGTTCAGTGGGAAGTATTTCCGGATCAGATTCTGGACTATAAAAAAGATGTTGAGATTGTTTCAGCAAAGCGCTGGCCAACAACTATAACTGCAGAGCAATTCGGGAAGGTTACTCTTAAAAAGGAATATCCTGATTATTTAAAGGCTGATGTAAAAGATGGAATTCTCAGTACTTATTCGAATGGGGAAATCAACTATCGTTTAAAAGGTATACATGCAAAGATCTCGGTTACATGGGATTTTCAGGCACCTGAAGGAACCGGTGACACTCATTTTTCTGTGATGCGTGGTACCCGATCAAGCGTAGTTATTAAGCAGGGTAAGGAGCAAAGTTTTAAACCGGTATTGTATATTGAACCTGTCAAAGGCACAGATCTTGCTGCTTATGAAAAAGATCTTCTGGCAGATTTGAAACAGATTAATGCGAAATATCCGGGAGTTGAGCTAAAGAAAAATGAAACAGGCTGGGAAGTGATTATTCCCGAAAAGTATAAAGTAGGCCACGAGGATCATTTCGCGCAGGTAACTCAAAAATATCTTCAGTGTCTGAAAGATGGGAAGCTTCCGGATTGGGAGGTTCCGAATATGATTGCTAAATATTATACTACAACCAAAGCCCGGGAAGTGGCCTTAGGAAAATAATTGATCAGGGGGTCTTTAAAAGCCCCCTTTTTTTGTAATAAGCCATCGTCAGAATAATCATACGGTTATAGCTTTGAAGTCCCTCAGGCTGCTTGTTTGCTTTGAGATAATTGTCATAGAATATATTGCTGAAATTTCTTAAAGTACCCCGGTATTGTTCCCAAAAAGCCTGTTCATGTTTAAGGTCAGCCATAAATGGTGCAGAAATTTTGCTTTTGAGCTTTTTAAACATGATGGTATCCAGTCTTGCGGTCTCTTGCATAAACTCCTGAGCAGCAAGATAATAAGCAGAATATCTTACAAATTGGTTTTGTGATTTACTGGCACTGATAAATCCGATAAAGTTGGCTTCATCCTCTCTGCCATAACCTATGGCATGAGCCATTTCATGACAGGCTACGAAAGGCTTAAGATAAACGGGGATTTCTGAATTCACCTGTGCCTCACCGGTGAAAGGGTTGAAATATCCTGCAGTTCCAAAATAATTTATCAGCCAGCTGAAAGCTGATGATTTAATCTCAGGTACAGATTGATTATCCGGATTGTAAATCTCAGGAAGTGCTCTGATTGATCTGGCAGATTCCGCATAAATTTTATCACGGCCTTGCTCCCATTGTGCCGGTTTAATTTCTGCACGTAAAGTATTGGCAGAATCGATGAAGGCTGAGGTAAGCTGAAATAATTCTGTATTTGAGTAATTAAAACGTGATAACCCCAGCCTTTCTGAAGCAGGTATTCTGAAATAGTTTAAAGCCCAGAATAGATAGAAAAGCACTAAAGCTATTTCAAAGCTCAGTATCATATTTATGATAATTTTTCTTCGTATGCCTTTGCGGGCCACTTTAAGGAAACTGGGCTTTAAAAGCTCATAAATCAGGACCATTATAGCCAGAATTGCAAGGATATAGAATATATCGCCGGCACTGAATGGTATTTTGTTAAATATGAATTGAAGTCCATTGCGTATAGTGGGATAAATGCTTCCCGAATAATATAATTCAACAAGATCAGGGTGGTTTTTAGCTCTGAAAATCAGCAGGATCAGACAGCATAGTGCAAAGATTAATACCAACTTTAACTTTGAACTATTATCCCGGATTTTCCGTATCATGTGAAATATTTAGGTTTAGTTTTCGGATGTAATAGCAGGTATCATTTATGAATTAAACCCCTAAATTCGCTGAATTAAATTACTAATTACTGAATTTACCTAATTACAAAAGAAATTATGCTTGTTATTAATAATTACCCTGAGTTTGAATCTTTTTTGGGGAAAGATCTTGGTGTTTCGGCCTGGCATAAAATAACTCAGGAACAGATCTCAAAATTTGCTGATGCCACATTGGATCATCAGTGGATTCATATTGATGCTGAACGTGCTGCTAAAGAAGGACCTTTTCAGGCAACTATTGCACATGGATATTTAACTTTATCACTGATTCCTTATCTCTGGAAGCAGATTGTTGATATCAGAAATTTGAAAATGGAGATCAACTATGGTATTGAAAGTCTCAAATTTGGCCAGGCGGTTGTGGTTGACAGCGAGGTAAGATTGAAAGTAAAATTAGTTTCAATTGCTAATCTTAGGGGTGTAACTAAAGCTACTCTTGGGGTTGAACTGGAGATTTCAGATCAAAGTAAACCTGCATTTAAGGGTGAAACAATATTCTTATATCATTTTAATGAGTAAGCCTTTACTTATGATTTTAGCCGCCTGAATATCTGAACAGACAAATATGGCCGGGTCGCGCAAAGCTGCAATCAGTTTTATTTTCATTACCTTATTGCTGGATGTTATCGGTATAGGATTGATTATTCCTGTATTTCCGCAATTGATTGAGGAATTAATTCATGGAAATATAAGTGAGGCATCTCAATGGAGTGGTTTGCTCACTTTTGCATATGCCATTACACAGTTTATTTGTGCGCCCATAATAGGGAATCTGAGCGATCAGTATGGCAGAAGGCCTGTTTTGCTCCTGTCCTTACTGGGTTTTGGGATAGATTATATTTTTCTTTCACTTGCTCCAACAATCTGGTGGCTTTTTGCGGGGAGGGTAATTGCAGGACTATTCGGTGCAAGTTTTACTACTGCGGCTGCTTATATTGGTGATATAAGTACCTCCGAAGACCGCTCCAAAAATTTTGGAATGATAGGTGCTGCTTTCGGTCTTGGGTTTGTTATTGGTCCGGGGCTGGGCGGTTTATTGGGTGAACTTGGTCCAAGAGTGCCCTTTGTTTTCGCGGCAGTTCTGACCTTCATTAATGTACTTTATGGTTATTTTGTTCTTCCCGAATCACTTGCAAAAGAACACCGCCGTCCATTCGAATGGAAGAGAGCAAATCCACTTGGTTCTTTAATTCAGCTAAAAAAGTATAAAGGAGTTGGTGGTCTTATCGTTTCTCTGACCTTTGTTTATATCGCAAGTCACGCGGTACACAGTACATGGACCTTCTTTAATATAGAAAAGTTTCACTGGAGTAATTCCTTAATGGGCCTGTCTTTAACAGTTATAGGCTTGCTTGTAGCTATAGTGCAGGGCGGACTGATCCGTTATACAAATCCGAAATTGGGAGATGAGAAGAGTATTTATTTTGGTCTTTCATTATATGCCATCGGCCTTATTTTATTTTCATTTGCTACCGAAAGCTGGATGATGTTTGCTTTTCTGGTTCCATATTGTCTTGGGGGGATTGCCGGTCCGGCCTTGCAGTCAATTATATCAGGAAATGTCCCAAAGAACGAACAGGGCGAACTTCAGGGTGCATTAACCAGTCTGATGAGTGCAACCTCTATTGTTGGTCCGCTTCTTATGACTAATTTATTTGCATGGTTCACCAGGCCTGAATCTGAAATAAAATTTGCCGGTGCCCCATTCTTTGCCGGAGCAATTTTAATGGGAATCAGCGCAGTTCTTGCTGCAAGAACAATGAAAAAGGAAACATTCCTGAACAGAAAGACAAACCCTCCTGATGAGTCTCCGTTACAATCTCCGGATTTAATCCGGGATTAGTTTTTCTGCGGAGGACTAATCATAATATGGGCTCTGTGCGTTCCGGGATCCATAAGCCATGGCATTCCGGGAGCATCGGGTTTGAGCGGTAATCCTGTACTCTCAGCAGTAGCATAAGGAATGTATACCACATATCTCAGATAACCATCTTTTACCGAGCCTGTCATAGGATCAAAATTCTCAGGCTTGGCCGTATAAACAAAAAGTGAAGAAGGATTTTTAGGCAGCATGAGTTTGCCACTTTTAGCTTCCTGATCACGTATTTCCATGACTTCTTTAGGAGTTTTTCCAATAGATTTCAAGTCTCTTCCTCTTTTCATGAAAGGTTCCAGATCCTTGTGATAACAAGCTACATTAAGTCCCGGAACTTTAGGATCATCGGCAAGACAAATCATTTCATTGCTTCCTTTTCTCAACTCTATCAATTCTCCTTTTTCGTTATAGCCCAGAATATGTGCTCCTTCACGCTTATCAGCGGGGGCAGAGAGTAATGCAGTTTTGATCTGGATATCAGCAGATGGAATTTTGATCTGTGCGGAAACTCCTAAACCCATACTAATGAGTAATAGGGATAAAATGCCTGTTTTCATGATATTTGCCTTTAAAGTACCTGAATTTTGTTTTATGAATATAGTTAATTCAGTTTAAAATTCAAAAAAATCGAAGATCATGATTTTGCTTTTGGCGCCAGCTTGATTTCATGGTCAGAAACTTCAATCAACCGCTCTTTATAAAGGCTTCCTGCAGCCTTTTTGAAAGCTTTTTTGCTGATTTTAAGTTGATTATAGATGTCTTCGGGAGAACTTTTATCTCCAAGTAAAATGGACCCCTTATTTTCTTCCAGCTTTGCCAGAAGAACATCTTTAAGATCCAGAATATGTCTGAATCCGATAACCTGTAAACTCAGATCTATCTTGTTGCCTTCCCTTATCTTTTTGACGAAACCTCTCCTTTTGTCGCCCGGTTTCAGGTCTTCAAACACCTCATTCCGGTAGAGCAAGCCCATGAACTGCTGATTGATGATTGCGCTGTATCCCAGATCGCTTTCCTCAGTTATCAGAAGTCTCACCTCATCCCCCTCTTCCAGATCATGAGCATCCTGATCTACAAAATCACTTAAAAGTGAGGAAGCGGTTATGCGTTCAGTTTTTTCATCATTATAAAGGTAAACTACATATTTCTGACCAATCTTCATCGGACGCTTCTGCTCGCGGCTTGGAACAAATACATCTTTGCCGATCCCCATATCCATAAAAACCCCGTTTTCATTCTCGTCAACAACTTCCAGATAGGCAAATTCATCAACCTGAGCAAGAGGTGTTTCTGTGGTAGCCATTAAACGACCATCACTGTGTATATAGACAAAAACATGTAGGTTGTCGCCAATTTCTGCACCCTCAGGAGCATATACATATGGAAGCTGAACTTCCCTCTCCCCATCAGTAAGAATGAGACCGTTTTCAGTCTTTTTAATAAACCTTAATTCATTGAATTTTCCGATCTCTATCATGTTTATGTACTCTATGTCATGCAAAGATACTAAACAGGATTCTATTGGTACCTGATCAATTTCGGGTATCCTGTTGGTAAATATTTTGTTATTATTTGAGATCCTGCTCATTTTCAATACTCTTTATTTATTTTCGTCCAATTTTTATATATGTCCCTGAGATTCGGAAGATTACTGCTTGTTTTTTTGTTTATGGGTCTGTATTCCTTCCACGCTGAGGGTCAGGATCTGACTAAAACTGTTATTAAACAGAAAATGGCTGTTGTGGGTTATTCATCAGACTTTGAATTCTCTCCCAAATTGTCATTAAGTGCCGAGATTCAGGAGCGTATCAGTTTTGATCCATACAGGCAGTCTCAAATGTTCGTAAAATCTCAGATCAGTTTTGAGGCCTTTAAGGATTTTACTTTTGCAAACGGATTTGCCTATTATCTGAATACTCCCATCGATCAGGGCTTGTCAAAATCATTTAAAGTGCCCGAAATCAGGCTTAATCATGATTTTAAATACAGCCATGATTTAAGATCTCTTGAGCTGGGGCATCGCATCAGAATGGAGGAGCGATTTATCAAAAAACGCTTGGGCGATTCACTGCTAAGCGGCACCAGGTTTGTAGAACGTATATCTTATTTGCTTTCGCTTAATTATAAATTGAGGGAGTCAAAGCATCATGATCTTTATTTTAAACTGAGTGATGGGATCTTTGTTAATGCAGGGAAGGGAATGGCACATAATACTTTTGACCAGAATCGTTTTTATGCCGGACTTAATTATCAGCTGCTAAAAAATCTGACTGTTGAAGTGGGGTATATCAATCTCTATCAGCAACGTATTTCTATTTCCCGGTTAGAATATTTAAATCGTAATATTGCAAGTTTAGCGATCAGTCATAGTGTAAAATTATATCACTAGTGCTCCCGCAATTTATTACCGGTTTAACATTCATGATTTGGCAAAGAAGGTATTTTTAATAACCCCTCCATTTACTCAGTTAAATACGCCATACCCTGCTACGGCATATTTAAAGGGCTTTCTGAATACCAGAAACATTTCAGCCTGTCAGGCAGATCTTGGTATAGAGGTCATTCTTGAGCTTTTTTCTGCAAGCGGGCTTAACAACTTGTTCGGGCAGATAGGCTGTTCCGATACTTTTTCTGAAAATGCAAAGCGGATAATTGCTTTAAAAGAGCACTATATCAATACCATAGATGCGGTAATATCTTTTTTACAAGGGCATAATCCAACTTTGTCCCACCTTATCTGTCAGGATGATTTTTTACCTGAAGCATCGCGCTTCGCGCAGCTTGAAGAGCTGGACTGGGCATTTGGAACTATGGGTACCCAGGATAAAGCGAAGCATCTGGCAACACTTTATCTGGAAGATATTTCTGACCTTATTGTGGAATGCATCGACCCTAATTTTGGCTTTAGCAGATATGCAGAGAGACTGGGACGTTCAGCATCAAGCTTTGATGAAATATATGAGGCACTGAAGCTTGATCTGACCTTTACCGACAAGCTTTTGATCAGAATACTGAAAAGTAAAATTGAGAAGATTAAGCCCGAATTGCTTTCTTTATCTGTGCCATTTCCGGGAAATTTGTACGCCGGATTTCGTATTGCTCAATGGCTGAAGAAACATTATCCGGAAATTAAAATTGTAATGGGAGGGGGCTTCCCCAATACAGAGCTGCGTTCTGTTTCAGATGCACGTGTATTTGAGTTCCTTGACTTTATATGTTTGGATGACGGGGAAGCTCCGATTGAACATCTATGCGAGTATCTGGACGGAAAGCGGAATCTGAAGGAGCTGAAACGAACATTTGCCCTGATTGAAGGGGCTGTGACTTACTGCAATGGAAGTACTTCAGCTGATTATAAACAATTCGAAACCGGAACTCCCGATTACAGCGATCTTCCGCTCGAACGGTATATCTCAGTTATTGAGGTAGCCAATCCTATGCATCGAATGTGGAGCGATGGCAGATGGAACAAACTAACCATGGCACATGGCTGCTACTGGGGGAAATGTACATTTTGCGATATTTCACTTGACTATATAAAGGTTTATGAACCTATTGCGGCCGGATTACTTTGCGACCGGATGGAGCAACTGATCGAACAAACCGGACAGCGGGGGTTCCATTTTGTTGATGAGGCGGCACCACCTGCCTTGATGCGATCTCTGGCACTCGAGATCATCAGACGAAAAATGACAGTTACCTGGTGGACCAATATCAGGTTTGAGAAGAGCTTTACGAAAGATCTCTGTATGCTGCTTAAGGCATCAGGATGTATCGCTATTTCCGGCGGACTTGAGGTTGCATCAGACCGCTTACTTGAACTGATTCAGAAAGGTGTTACTGTTGAGCAGGTTGCAAGAGTATGTCATCATTTTACAGAGGCCGGTATCATGGTTCATGCTTATCTGATGTATGGCTTCCCAACACAGACTGCTCAGGAGACTATTGATTCATTGGAGATGGTCAGGCAGATGTTTGAAGCGGGTGTACTGCAGTCGGCATTCTGGCATCAGTTTGCGATGACTGCACATAGTCCGGTTGGGATGTACCCTGAAAAGTTTAATGTCCAAAGAGCTTGCAGTACCATTGGAACTTTCGCTAATAACGATCTGGTTCATCTTGATAAAAGCGGCGCTGATCATGAATTATTCAGCTATGGACTGAAGAAATCCCTGTTTAATTACATGCATGGCATCTGTTTTGATTACCCTCTTCAGGAATGGTTTGAGCATAAAGTACCGAAGACGAAGGTTGATCCGCAATTTATTGAACGCTCACTGATGAAAGATGATTCATTCATAATCAAACCGGATGCGAAAATAGTTTGGTTAGGTACCCAGCCTGAACTCAGCAGCTTTACAAAAAACAAAAAAGGCAGACAATGGCAGGTATCGGAACTGAAGTTTTATGATAAGAAAGGAAATTTCAGTGTGCAGATGAGCGAAGAACAAGCCAATTGGCTGATAAAGGTTTTGCAGAATGCAAGTCCGGAAAATAAGGAGCTGATGACCTATCGCAGGGTCAGGGAAGATTTTGAAAACTCTTTGGGAGAGGATTTTGAGCCTTTCTGGTATGCTAAGGCTATAAATACTTTAAGGCAGAATAATTTGCTGGTACTTTAATATATACCCCGGGGGCTAAGTCTTCCTCCAAGCCATTAAACACGTTTTTCTTAAATAGTATCAAAAAAAACAGGCCGGCAGAGTGAAAATTATGCCAGCCTGTTTTCAGGGTTTGATCTGTTTTTAATTTACACCCCCTTTACGGTTTGGGCCGCGTTTTACAGGCCATGATATTGGCGATCCGGTATCCGGATTGATTGGCAAAATACTTTTTTCGCGTGATGCAGGAGTTGGATCTTCACTTGCCATATATGCCATAATTGCGGTCAGGATGGCATTTTTCTGTACATCATCAAATACGATCTTATCATAAGTATCGCGGTTGGTATGCCAGGTATACGTTCCGTAAGCCCAGTTTAATGAACTCAATGAAAATGCAGGTACTCCGGCTGCAACAAAGGATGCATAATCAGAACCTCCGTTTCCGGGAGTGCCGGGAAAATTATGTTTTATCTCTGATCTTATTTCTGCCGGCACCGGCTGTAACCATCTGTTAATATAGCTGTAGGCATGTAAAAACCCTTGTCCTGAAATGTCGATCACTCTGCCGGTTCCGTTATCCTGATTGAAAAGGGCCTGAATATTTCTTACAATTTCAGGATGATCTTCAACAAATGCTCTTGAGCCGTTTAGTCCCTGCTCTTCGTTACCCCAGTGACCAACCAGAATAGTTCTTTTTGGACTTGGGTAAACTTTTTTCAGGATCCTCATGGCTTCAAGCATAGTGATTGTTCCGGTAGCATTATCAGTAGCACCGGTTCCTCCATCCCATGAATCAAAATGTGCAGATAGCATGACATATTCTTCAGGCTTTTCAGCTCCCTTAATTTCTGCAATGGTATTGAAAGTTGGTACCATTCCCAGTTGTTTGGAATCTGCGCGAAGGCTGATCTGAGGGTTAATGCCTGATTCAGTTAGACGGTAAAGCATTCCGTAATCTTCCAGAGCAATATCAATAGTTGGAATCTTTGTAGTTTGGGCACCGAAAATTTTATTTACACCAAATCCTGCCGACCAGTTGGAAGCTATAATGCCGGCCGCTCCTGCTTCTTCAATAGCGATTGCCAGTGTTTTTGGAGTTAGTCCGGTTTTGCTGATACGCTTACGCCATGCATTTGTAGCTGCAGTACGCTCGGCCTTCATTTTCTCAAGAGATTCTTTGGTGGCAAACTCTTCCCAGTTTCTGTCATCTCTTCCTGTTGGCTGCTGCATAGAGATCATAACGAACTTACCCTTTACATTTGGTAACCAGTTCTGAAAGGCGATTGAATCGGCTGCATCAGCCAGAATGATTGTTTCAGCAGTAATTGTTTTTCCATGGGTTGATGGACTCCAGGCTAGCTGCATTCCTTCCAGCGACTCTGTACGTGGGTGCACCATATCAATATGAGTGATACCCCTTTCCCATCCGCGCCATTCTCCCCATTTTTCATTTTTAGCCGGTATACCCCAGCTTTCGTATTTTTCAACTGCCCAGTCATGAGCCTTTTTCATTTGTGGGGTACCTACAAGCCTCGGACCGATACCATCGGTAAGCTCATGTGCCAGTTTTTTTAATTGTGAGTTTTCGGTAGCCTCTTTGATGATTTTTTCAACTACAGCCTCTTTGTTTTGGCCAAATGTTAAACTTCCTGAAAACAATATGGAAGCCGATAACAGAAGTATAGATTTTCTCATTAAATTGAAATATTTGATGTATAAAAGATTTCGGGTTACGAAGATATTAAATTGATTGAAAATGAACAGTCTGAAGCTTAGTGGTTTGTCAGGAATTTTCACGTTATCTTTCAGGCTTATCATGCACCCGGATATTCTTCTTAATTTTCAAACCTGTTAAACATGATCTGATGAAAACACCCAAAAGGCTTTATTCAATATTATTTTGCAGTATAGTTTCTTTATGCGTATTGAATAATTCAAATGCTCAATCCCGATTTGCCGGTAAAGAAGAATTATTGTCAACTCCCCGGAAATATACCGCCTTTTATACCAAAGATGCCCCGCTTGTTGATGGAAAGCTGGACGATACTGTCTGGAAGAATGTTGGCTGGACAGAACATTTTAAGGATATAGAAGGGAATAAAAGGCCTGTTCCAACCTGGAATACCCGGGCAAAGATGACATGGAATGACCAGGGACTTTATATTGCTGCCGAGCTTCTTGAACCTCATATATGGGGAACATTGAAGAATTATGATGATATCGTTTTTCATGATAATGATTTCGAAGTCTTCATAGATCCGGATAATGATACGCATCGATATTATGAGTATGAAGTAAATGCATTGAATACCATGTTTGACCTTTTTATGTCAAAGCCATACCGTAATGGCAGCGGTGCAATGATTCCTTATAATGCTCCGGGCATGAAATGGGCAGTAGATATTCAGGGGACATTAAATAATCCTTCAGATACCGATAAAGGCTGGACTGTTGAAATATTCATTCCGTTCTGGGCTGTAAGCATAGCTAATTCACCGAAAGTTCCGGCTGATGGTGATTTCTGGAGAATTAATTTTTCGCGTGTGGAATGGGATACGGAAATTAAAGACGATAAGTATGTAAAAAAGAAAGGTCCCGATGGCAGGAATTTGCCTGAGCATAACTGGGTTTGGTCGCCACAGGGGGTGATAAATATGCATTTTCCTGAAAGATGGGCCTATCTTCATTTTAGCAAACAAAGCTCAGGTGATCATTTAAATTCATTTATCATTCCATACAGTGAGGAACAAAAGAAATACATTTGGCATATCTATTACCTGCAGAAGGATTATTTACAGAAGCATCAGACCTACGCATCTGATCTGAGTAAATTAGGGGTTAAAGATTTAAGCTTTAACATAAATGGTAAACAAAATAAACTATGGATGGAAGCCACCAGCAGACAGTTTATGGTTTATATCAGCAGTGATGAGCATGTTTACAGTGTGAATGACGAGGGACTTGTTCAGCATATACTGAATGGAAAGTAGTGCGTGTATTTAGTTATATCCCTTTAATTTATAGACCAATATACCGGCTATTTCATGCAATAATACTTCCCAGCGGTTGATATTTTCAGTATCAGGAATTATCGTGTTTGCCGGGTTATAGCTTTGTTCCCTGTACATCCCATCGATAGGATGTACTGCAACATTCAATCCCACTTTTTTAAAGCAGGCTTGCGCTCTTCTCATATGCCATGCAGAAGTGATCATGACCGAGCTCTTTATTCCTTCAGATTCTACAATTTTTTTACTTTCAACAGCGTTTTCGTAAGTATTTCTGGATATGCTGTCAATTAGTACTGCTGAATCCGGCACGGCACAATATCTCACCAGAAAATCCTTTGCCAGAGCAGATTCTCTGGTATCATCGATCAGACTGCCGCTTCCACCGCTAATGATAATCTTCTTGATCCGACCCTTTTTATAGAGCATCAGTCCCTCAGTCAATCTGTCTGCTCCCGTTCCAAAGCTAAGAGTGTTATAGATATCATCTTTTCCCATAAACCCGCTGAGGATGATTCCTGCATCATAGGTCTTTTGAGCCTCCGTTCGGTTTCTAATCTCCCAAATTCCATATAACTGATTGATAATAAGTGGATTGGTAAAGAATAGCAGCAGTCCCGCAAAAGCGGCAATAATTTTTTTTCGGGTTGCCTGCTTTTTTACCAGAAGAGCAGTAATTGATAATAAAAGTAGTAAAACTGTTGGCGATATCAGGAAATCCAGAAGCTTTGAAAGGATGAAAAACATATAATCTGTGTTGATCTAAAGGCATATAGTTATCCAAATTAAGTCAATTAAATTATAATAATCAGGAAGAAACCAAATTCACTATCGATGCGTAGGTATTTGAAATGAAACAAATTGAGATTAGAAGCGTAGACAGTACTTGAGTGAAGTTCTGGTCAGTTTAAATCAAAGAAAAAAGCTGCCAGGATATTTAGCCATTTCTAAATAAATGGACTGATAAGCATATCATGAAAAGCATCCTTCAGAGTTATATTTTTCTCGTTCTAGCAGGACTGCAGATAATTCTGGGATCAAACCGGTCTTTTGCCCAGCAAAAGGCAATGTTTAGTCAGTATATGTTTAACGGACTTGTGATCAACCCCGCATATTCTTCTGTTGACGATGCACTGAATATTACCGCATTAGCCAGAAAGCAATGGGTTGGATTTGAAGGAGCACCCAATACCCAAACCTTTTCTGTCCATAGTCCGATTAAGGAGTCTAATACATCTGCAGGCTTTATTTTTATGAGAGATCAGATCGGTGAGGTAATTACCGAGAACGGTGCTTCAGGTACCCTGGCTCACCGGGTTGAGGTTGGTGATAATACTTATTTCGCACTGGGCTTAAGCGGAGGTTTAAGTAAATATGTGGGGATGTATAGCCAGTCCGGAAGTGCCTCTGCCGCTCAGGATCCTGTATTTGCGGATCAGAATTCTATGAGAATGAACCTTGGTTTCGGTATGATGTTTTTTTCCAAGCAGTTTTATGCAGGGTTTTCATCTCCCTATTTTTATTACCGCGACTTAGAAAATGCGTCTTCCACTTCCGCTTCCTATAAGCCACATTATATTTTGCAGGGAGGATATCTGACAGATCTGTCTGATGATATCAAATTTAAGCCTAATGTGTTGATTAAATATGTGAACGGCTCTCCGATGCAGATTGATTTGAATGCTAATTTCCTATTTAAGGAAACTATCTGGATCGGTGCTTCTTTGCGTTCAATGGATTCGCTTGATCTGCTTGCAGAAATGCAGGTTACTCCGAACATTCAGCTGGGATATTCCTACGACTTTACTACATCAAGACTTGCTGCAGTAGAAAAAGGCTCGCACGAGATTGTATTGAACTTTCGTTTAAGTAACAGAGGAAAGTCAAGCACCCTGCCTAAATGTTATTTTTAAGTAGTTTTATTCAACGCTGACAGTCAAACCTTCCTGCTGTAGAATTTTTCGGTATACTTCAACTTCGGTGTAAGAACCTTCAAGAATAATACATTTCCCGTCGTTGTGTACAGTCCATGCAATACGTTCTGCCTGCTTCTCTGTATAATCCAGATATTTGATAAGGCAATGGATAACATGTTCGAAGGTATTGGTGTCATCATTCCATAAGATCAGACGATGATTTACTTTCAAAGCGGATAAGACTTCTTCGAGAGTGAGTGTCTCTTCCTGTACCTGTGTTCCCATCCTGCAAAAATACAGAATGGATACAGATTATGTAATGAATTATTAAATATGATTATTGCTGATGATTGCGGTGGCTTCTATTTCAATCAGTAAATCGGGATGGATCAGTTTGCTCACCTCCACCATGCTTGTTGCCGGCTTAATATCTCTGAAAAACTCAGCATGTGCTTTGCCTGCCTCTTCCCACTGACTGATATCAGTTACATACATTCTGGTTCTGACCACATCTTTGATAGATGCCCCGGCCTGATGCAGTGATCGCTCTATTTTCTGTAAGATGAACATGGTCTGTTCATAAAGATCGTTTTTGCCGATCAGGGTATCACCTTCAACGGATGTTGTTCCTGAAACTTCGACCTGTTTCCCAACCCTTACTGCACGGCTATAGCCAACCCGATCCTCCCAGACAGATCCCGAAGCGATATTAATACGTTTTTCCATGGTATTTAGAATTTAATCAGCTTCCTTTAGCTGATCTGGTCATCATTTCGAGCATGTCCCACATTTCAGGGCTGATAGCTTCCAATCCATTGAACTGTCCGGCACCCTGAAGCCACTCCCCACCATCAATAGTAATCACTTCTCCATTGATATAGGATGAGAAATCAGACATCAGAAATGCCGCAAGATTTGCCAGTTCCTGATGCTCGCCAACACGTTTTAGCGGTACGCGATTTTTGAAATCAAATTTCTTTGCCATTTCCCCCGGAAGCAATCTGTCCCATGCCCCTTTTGTAGGAAAAGGACCGGGTGCAATAGCATTATTTCTGATTCCATATTTGCCCCATTCCGCGGCGAGTGAGCGGGTCATGGCAAGTACTCCGCCTTTTGCACATGCAGATGGAACAACATATCCCGAACCTGTAAATGCGTAGGTGGTTATAATATTTAAGACTGTTCCGGCTTGTTTTTCCTTTATCCAGTGTTTCCCAACTGCCATAGTACAATTGGCACTGCCTTTCAATACAATATCAATGATGGTTGAAAATGCGTTGGCAGACAAACGTTCAGTAGGTGAGATGAAATTTCCAGCGGCATTATTCAGGAGGCCATTAACCTGACCAAATGTTTCCAGAGTTTGTTTCAGAACTTCATCTACTTCCTCAGGTTTGCGTACATCGCACTGCACAGCCAGAACTTTTGCATGATTATTTTTATCCGCAGAAAGCGCTTCAGATTCCATTTCCTGAGCCGTTTGTGTGAGCACATTGATTTTCCGGCTTGTAATTACCACATTGGCACCCAGTTTAAGAAAATAGGTACTCATGGCTCTTCCCAGTCCGGTTCCGCCACCAGTTACAATGATGGTTTTGCCCTGCAGGGCATGATCTCTTAACATGGGTTGATTATACATATCAGGCAGATTTAGATTTTTGCTGAAGGTTTTGAATAATCGTTTTTAGTATGGAGCGTGTTGAAGGCGACCACCATTGTTCAAGCATATGGTTCAGCATTTCAGTTGGGTCGGCGCTGACTTTTTTCAAAAGTTCATGCCGGATATTCATTTTACTCTGCTGCCAGGTGTTTTTTTCGAGTTGTATGTATGTCAGCATCTTTCGTTCTGCAGCATGTAATATGCTTTCAGGATTAACCACTTCATCTACTAATCCGAATTGAAGGGCCTCGGTTGTGCTCATTAATTTGCCTTCCAGTAAAAATCGGGAGGCATTGGCTGTTCCCAGCCAGAAAGCATATAAATGGAAAATATTTGCAGGTACGATGATGCCCACAGGAACCTCATTCAAACCAATTATGAATTTGCCTTCAGTCATGATCCGGTAATCGCAGCAAATCGCTAAAACGCACCCTCCCGCCGGGCTGTGGCCGCTGATTGCTGCAATTAACGGCTTTTTAAAGGAGGCCAGTTCGGTCACTAAAGTCAGAAAATCCAGCCAGAAAGTTCTGATCTGATCTTCATCATAATCGTATAGCTCAATCAGGTCAAGCCCGGCAGAAAAAAAACCATCCTTTCCTGTCAGGATAAGTCCGGCAATAGAATCATCATTTTCAACATTTCTGATTGTACGTGAAAGCTCTGAAATCATTTCTGAGTTTATAGCATTCGATCGGCCACGGTCTAACGAGAGCACTGCTATTTTATCCTTAATTCTGACTTTGATTGTATTCATTTCTTATTTAACACTATATCTGTAAATCTGTCTGCCTATATTTCCCTGAATATTGATGCCTTCTACCACAACTTTATAATTTCCTGTTCCATCAGCATTATAGAATTCAACATTCGCCCTGCCTGTAGAATCGCTGAGCACATTCGGATTCCAGTAAATGGTTGTGCGTAAATCCGGTATGGCAGGGTTAATCGCCTGATCTGCATAGTTCGGAGCATAGAACTCACGCCCTTTAAAAAATCCCTGCGGATTAAAGCTGACTATCCCGGGTGCAAAGCTCCTGTAATCTTTGTTTACTTCCCCGCGTTTGGTATTAATGACCAGAACACCGCCAGATCCTCTCATCCCGTAAATGCCGGTCATTGATCCGCTTTTCAGTACTTCAATGCTTTCCACATCCCTTGGATTTATAGCTGAGAGGAAAGTAGGATCCATGTATGATCCATCAATAACCAACTGCATAGGTACCGGACCCGTCAGTGAGTTCATACTGCGCATTGAATAAACCATGCCGTTCATTACGATAATACCGGGTACTCTGCCCTGTATGCAAATGGCAATGTCATAACAGTTCTCGAGCTGCGCAGAAGTAATCACGGCATCGGCTCTGCCGGCACCATTCAGGTTAGATGAATTTTTAACTTCCTGTTTTTTCTCTACTATTTTAACCTCATCCAGCATGATATTACGGCTGATCAGACCATATTTTCTGAGTTCGTCATATTGTGTACGGCTGTTTTTGAGATAGGGCAGGATAGATTTATTGACATTTACCTCCAGCATTGCTTCATTTTTGTTTTTTGTAACCAGCTGCGGGGGAATCCTGTCAAGCCGGATCTCTACATTTTTCTTGTCGCGCTCATTTCTTGCCTGTACAATGAACTTGGTACTGTCATTAAAGTAAAGGTTGTCAAATACGAATTCTCCATTTGCATTGGTAAGGGTATCGATCAGGAAAACATTACCCGACGATGAGAACAGGGTTACTTTACCGCCTGCAACCGGTTTGCCGCTTAATGCAATTACCTTACCACTGATCTGCATATTGGTTTCAGGACGATAAATCAGGGCAGGGTAAGAATCTGCCATCATATTTTTCCATTCAAAGCGCCTCCAGCCCTGTGTAAGCATCAGATGGTCGAGCTGCCTGACTTTGTTCTGATCAATATCTGTAAAATAGTAATTTGGTCTTTCAATAAAGCCTTTCAGATCAGAACTGAGCAAAAGATTTGAAATGATCGTAGTTTCCGATTCTTCATCTGAAGGAACTTTACTTTCATCAATAACAGCTACTGATAAGCTTCCTGTTGTTGCTATTCCTTCAGGGCTGCCGACATTAAATTCAAGCTTTGTTTTTTCACGTTTTTTATACTCTGCTTTATCACTTGCAATACCGATCTGCAGAAAATCTGAGTGGTTTATAAAAACCAGGCGTTCAGCAACAGGCTCATTTTGAGGAGAAAATAAGGTAAGCTGAAGAATGCCGGTTGGGAATCGGGATTTTGGGATACTTGCATTGAAGGTTTTGGATACAAGTTTATTTCTGGAAACAAAATGCACCTGTCCGTTGGTTTGAGCTACCAGTGTAAGTTCATCCTCTTCTCTGGCAGATACAGAAGTGGAAACTCTGATCTTAAGTTCAGCAGGGTTGGAGTTATCGGCACTTAAAACATAACCCTGTGATTTAATTCGCGGTAATTTAAAAGTTTTTTCAGATCCATCTTCAAAGCGAACGGTTGCAGTGTAGATGTCATTCCCGTTCGGACGCAGATTGAAAGCCCCCATACCCGCGTGCTCTGACTTGAATTCAGCCAGGCGTTCATTATTCTGATTGCTGATGTATCCGCTAATGGCAATACCCAGACCATCTGATCTTACAGCTTTGAAGGCAACTTGCGTACTAATTCCGTTGACAAGATCACCGCTTTCAGGAAAAAACTGAATATCTGATTCGCTGGAGGTCGATTTTACAGGGAAGTTTTTGCTGAGGACTTTTTTCTCATCCAGACGGATAGTGGTCATGATCCTGCCAGATTTCAAAACAAATGGCTGATTATTTACGAAAGTGATCTGCAGATTTCCTTTTGCATCGGTAAGCCCTTTTCCCTTCAGGATGCTTCTGAAATCAAGTTCAATCTGATAGTTTACCTCTTTTCCGGCCAATGGTTCTCCGGCCATATCGGTATAATTTATCACCGCAGTAACCTTCTGGCCCCTTGGTTCTTTACTGTAGGAATAATCAACCTGTGTGAGTACTGTGTTAGATATGGAATTGCCAATGCTGATTGTCTTGTCGAAGAAATATTCTTCACCAAAATTTCTCATCCAGGTAGTATAGGCTCTGATTCGGTAATTGCCTTCACGAAGGGAATCTGTCAGGTTAAAATCGCCAGAGCACAAACCCATATTGAGCGGTATTTTAAGCGATTTTTTGACGGAGTCTTTATCATTGATCAGCTCAACGTAAAGAACTTTACTCAGGTTGGATAATTCATTTTTCTCAGCATTAACTACATAAGCTTTAAACCAGATATTATCTCCGATTGCATAGTAGGGCTTGTCGAGATGAAGATGAACTTTTTCCTGAGGATATCCCAGTCTGTATTTTTCAATCTGCCGAAGGATCTTTTTCAGGGGTTCATCATCTCTGATGAATCCGGTTACCAGCATCGAAGCAAAGACAAACAATATAAATAAAAAACTCTTTTTCATGGTTAGTTAATAAGAGCAGTGCTTGAGAGGGATCTATAGCTTTACCCCTGATCTTCTCACTCAGCCAGTACAAAATACTAAGCCTCAATTTAAAGAAATTGAGGCTTAGTTATGTATAATATACGATTTATTTAGTGCTTTAGTCTCAGAAGGAATTCTTCCACATCATACTTTCCACAGGCCGGGTTGTTTTATTATTGTATTTAGCATTGCTTTTGGTGTTGTACATGGTATTTACTTCACCATCAACCACAAAATAGATCAATTGTCCGATTGGCATTCCTGCATAAATTTTTACAGGCTGTGCACATGAAATTTCAAGTGTCCATGTATTGCAGAACCCTACATCTCCTTTTCCTGCCGTCGCATGGATGTCGATACCCAGACGACCGGTGCTTGATTTTCCTTCAAGAAAGGGAACATGCCTGTGAGTTTCTGTATACTCGAGGGTTACTCCCAGATACAGGGTATTGGGTTGCAGAACAAAACCATCTTTAGGGATCTCGAAATGATCAATCTCATTATGAGCTTTTGCATCAAGCACTCTGTTTCTGTATGTTGCCAGATATTTTCCCAGATGTACATCATAGGAATTGGTACCCAAACACTCCTTTTTGAAGGGCTCAATAATAATATTCCCTTTTTCTATTTCTTCCAGTATGAGTTTATCAGAAAGTATCATAAATAAGCATAAGATTTGGTCTAAAATATGATTAATTTGAGATAGTTTTGCAGGTATTTTATTTTTAAAAATGGCTCTGGCTTATCACAAGGAAATTGACCAATATACCTCTTTTGCAATCTGGAAGATAGAAGAAACAGCTGAGGATTTAATCAAACAGTTACAGTTAAAGGAACACGAACGTGCTTACCTTGAAACCCTGAGTAATGGTAAAAGAAATATTCACTGGCTGAGTACAAGAGTTCTTCTGAGAAGAATGATGGATACAGATGATTATATTGATTGCAGAGTTGATTCCAATGGTAAACCATATCTGAGCAATTTTCCCCATTTTATCTCCCTGAGTCATTCTTATGACTATGCCGCGGTAATGGTGAGTAAGAATAAGGCAGTTGGAATCGATATAGAACTGATTAAGGATAAAATTGAGCGGATTGCCGGGAAGTTCATGAGCCGGGAAGAGCTTGATTTTATAGGCAGCAAAGATCGTATTGAACATTTATATGCATGCTGGTGTGCCAAGGAGGCTATCTATAAGCTTCATGGAAAGAAGAATGTCAGTTTTCTGGATAATATTAAACTAAAGCCATTTCAATATGAAGGCAGAGGTTTATTTGATGGAATACTTGATCTTGGTGCCAGGCAAAAGGAGTTCAGGGTGCACTATGAGAAATTTGATGGTTATATGATTGGATATGTAGCGGATTTTGGAAATGAAAAATAAGAAAGTAATTTTTCAGGACTGGGGTTTGCTTGATTATCAGCAGGCCTGGGACAGGCAGGAAGCGGTCTTTGCGGAAACTCTGGCTGAAAAATCACTCAACCGGACAAATGGGACAGATAATCCTGTTACAAATTATCTGATTTTTGTGGAACATCCTCATGTGTATACTTTGGGTAAGAGCGGAAAGCCTGAAAATCTGCTCCTTGATGAGGAGGGTTTGAAAGCGAAGGAGGCAGCTTATTATAAGATTAATCGTGGAGGGGATATTACTTACCATGGCCCGGGACAAATTGTTGGCTACCCTATCCTTGATCTGGATAATTTCTTCACTGACATACACCTGTATTTGCGTACTCTTGAAGAGGCTGTTATTCTTACGCTGGCCGATTATGGTATAAAAAGCGGCCGTTATGAAGGTTATACAGGGGTATGGCTGGATGCAGATAATGATAAAGCCAGAAAGATATGCGCAATGGGAGTGAGATGCAGTCGCTGGGTAACCATGCATGGGTTTGCCTTTAATGTGAACACCGATCTGAACTATTTTAAAAATATTGTTCCCTGCGGAATTGACGACAAAGACGTTACATCATTGGAGCGTGAACTTGGGTATAAACCTGACATTGAAGAAGTTAGACAGAAACTTAAGAAGCATATTTCAAATCTGTTTGAGATGGAACTTTGCTGAGATCCGGGCAACCGGGGTATTCAGCGCTTCCTCTATGAGGGCAATAAAAAAGGCTTCTCTGATAATCAGAGAAGCCTTTTTTATGTAAGGAGAGAATGTTATTACATCATTCCGCCCATGCCACCGCCACCCATCGGAGGCATAGCAGCACCTTTTTCATCTTCAGGATCATCAGCTAATACTACCTCAGTAGTTAAAAGCATAGCTGCGATAGAAGCCGCATTTTCCAATGCTATACGGCTAACTTTAGTAGGATCAATAACCCCAGCACCAATCATGTTTTCAAACACATCAGTACGTGCATTATATCCGAAATCAGCTTTACCTTCTTTCACCTTCTGAACAATGATCGAACCTTCGATACCTGCATTCTGGCAGATCTGACGAAGAGGCTCTTCGATAGCACGTCTGATGATCTGGATACCTGTATTTTCGTCTTCGTTTGATCCTTTAAGGTTAGCTAAAGCTTCAATAGAGCGAATGAAAGCAACACCACCACCGGCAACGATACCTTCTTCAACAGCCGCACGGGTTGCATGTAAAGCATCATCAACGCGGTCTTTCTTTTCTTTCATCTCAACTTCAGTAGCTGCACCAACATAAAGTACTGCAACACCACCTGAAAGCTTAGCTAAACGTTCCTGTAATTTTTCTTTATCATAATCAGATGTAGTAGTCTCGATTTGAGATTTGATCTGGTTTACACGTGCTTTGATATCGTCTGATTTACCAGCGCCATTGATTACGATAGTATTATCTTTATCAACAACAACTTTCTCTGCCTGACCTAAGTAAGTAAGGTCTGCATTTTCCAGTTTGTAACCTCTTTCTTCAGAGATAACAGTACCACCTGTCAGGATCGCAATATCTTCAAGCATTGCTTTACGGCGATCGCCGAATCCGGGAGCCTTAACTGCTGCAACTTTCAGAGAACCGCGAATCTTGTTAACTACCAAAGTAGCTAATGCTTCACCGTCAAGATCTTCGGCAATGATCAATAATGGCTTTCCGGTTTGAACCTGCTTCTCAAGAACCGGAAGTAATTCTTTCATTGAAGAAATCTTCTTGTCATAGATCAGGATGTAAGGATTATCCAGCTCAACTTCCATTTTATCAGCATTGGTTACGAAGTATGGAGATAAATATCCACGATCAAACTGCATACCTTCCACTGTTTTCATTTCAGTTTCAGTACCTTTTGCTTCTTCAACAGTGATTACCCCATCTTTTCCAACTTTAGCCATAGCATCAGCGATCAATGTACCGATCACTTCATCATTGTTGGCAGAGATAGAAGCTACCTGTTTGATTTTATTATTGTCTTCGCCAACAGACTGCGACTGAGTTTTTAAGTTAGCAACAACAGCAGAAACTGCCTTGTCGATACCACGCTTAAGATCCATTGGGTTTGCACCCGCTGCCACATTCTTAATACCTGCAGTAACGATAGCCTGCGCTAAAACCGTTGCAGTTGTAGTACCGTCTCCGGCCTGATCAGCTGTTTTTGATGCAACTTCCTTAACCATTTGAGCACCCATGTTCTCAAGGGCGTCTTTTAATTCAATTTCTTTGGCAACCGTAACACCGTCTTTAGTGATTGCAGGTGAACCAAATTTCTTATCAATAATTACGTTACGTCCTTTTGGTCCAAGAGTTACTTTTACTGCATTGGCAAGAATATCCACGCCTCTTTTCAGAGCATCACGTGCTTCAACATTGTATTTAACTTGTTTTGACATTTTTTAAGATTTTAGATGCTGGAGTTAATTCAAACTGATGTTTGTGTCAAACTCCCGGGTTTAAATTTAATTTCGGAATTTGATGTCTGAGATCTGACATCCGTCTTCATTATAATGTTGCAAAAATATCTGACTCACGCATGATCAGATACTCTTTACCTTCATGAGTGATTTCAGTACCGGCATACTTGCCGTATAATACTACATCTCCTACCTTATAGGCCATAGGGATTAAAGTTCCGGTTTGCTCTGCATATTTGCCCGGCCCTACAGCTACAACAGTGCCTTTTTGAGGTTTTTCTTTTGCCGTATCAGGAATATAAAGTCCTGAAGCTGTTTTTTCTTCAGCCGGAGCAGCTTCTATAACTACCCGGTCTGCGCTAGGTTTGATATTTAATGCCATATTATTA
The DNA here is from genome assembly GCF_029360775.1 of Daejeonella sp. H1SJ63. Taxonomy (GTDB): domain Bacteria; phylum Bacteroidota; class Bacteroidia; order Sphingobacteriales; family Sphingobacteriaceae; genus Daejeonella. Next base: position 79,330 of record NZ_JARKMZ010000002.1, read on the forward strand.
TGTATTTAATTAATTGAATTTTTCGTGTATTTATCGTCATGAATTATGCCAAATGTCTTTTGCTATCTTTTCTTGTCAAATTTTCATTTACATGAACTTGTGTACTGCAATTTTATACATAATCCGGTGTCAAGCTGTCAGTTAAATGTCAGCAGGTATTCAAAAAAAAAGGCCACCTCTCAGAGGTAGCCTGTACTCATTTTATCTTTAATTACTTTTTAGTTGTATCTGCAACAGGTGTTGAAAGTCCTGAAGGTGCAGCAACAGGAGCTGCAGCAGGCTTATTAATCTGGTTCTGGATATCATTTTGTTCCTGATTAACTACTCCGCCTCTCGGGATAACAACATTTATCATCAGGGCTAAAACCATCAGGGAAACAGCAAGAACCCATGTGCCCTTTTCAAGAAAATCCCCTGTTCTCTGAACACCCATAATATTGTTGGATCCGGCAAAACCTGAAGATAAACCACCACCCTTAGGATTTTGGATCAAAATGATCAGTACTAACAATACACAAACAAGGATTGCCAGAATAACAACTGTATATAACATATCTTTTAATTTACTTTCTTTTCTAATTCACGAATTTGGACGGCAAAGTAAGTGCTTTTTTCCGGAAATTTCAAACTTAATTTTTTGTATGTATCAATTGCTTTTTGAAAGAGCATCTGATCGGTATATATCTGAGCCAGAGTTTCAGAGACCAGATCGTTCGGATCCTCGGCACTCTTCCGGGCTTTGTTTTCTGTGTCTAATTTATGCGAATCGGGCGGTTTGATCTGCGGCTCTTCTTTGATGAATTTTTCCAGAATGGAGTCTTCCTTGTGTCTGACCTGAAATGGTACTGTCCTTGGTGCATTCTCCAAATCATCCAATGGGGATTGAAGATGGAAAATATTTTCAATGATCTGGCTGCTTAACTGATCAACTGACGCTTTCTTTATCTTCTGACTGGTGTCAAGTTTGAATTCAACATATGGCTGGTAAGTATCAGAATGCTCTTTACGGGTTTTGTTTAACCACCACAGGAATGAATAAGGCATTTTATCGTCGTCATATTTTGATACTTTTTGATCAGTTCCTGCAGGTTGAATCGCCTCTTCGGCAGCAGGTTTGAGCTGTTCGGTGGCAGCAGCTGCCGGCCCTGCTTTTTGTACAGAAATTTCAATTGCAGGTGCATTCTCAATCCCTGCTTCCGGTGCTTTTGGCCTTTCGTCTTTCTGAACTTTTTCTGCCGCTTTGTTTTCTTCTGCTTTTGGTACCTCAGCTGTCCTGACTACAGGTTCAGGATCTTCAGGCGGAGGTATTGCTCCGATAATCTGATTGAAAATATTTTCGATGAGATCTTCACGGCTTTCAGCAGGTTTCTTCTGAACAGTTTCTTCTTTTTTCTCTTCCCTGATCTCTTCAACAGGCTCCTCAGCTTTTTGGGCATCCCAGCTATGCTCAGAATCCTGTTCCTGTATTTGTTCCTCCGGCTCTTCTTCATCTGAGGTTTCAACCTCTATAAGCTCCGGTTCTTCTTCAACAGTATATTCTTCTATATTGCTTTCAGGGTCAGTGCTTTCTGACTCTGCATATATTTCCTGATTTACAGTTTCTGTAATGGCTGTTTCAGGTAATTCACCGGTCTTTTCGGAAATTTTGAGAATGGCAGCAAGTTTTGATCTTTCCGGAATGAAGAGGGCAGCTTTTTCTAACTGCTTTTTGTAGCCGGCATCTCCTGCTGCCCATAAATTATGAGTATAGAAAAGATGTAAAAGCTGGCAATAGGGAAATTGATCAAGGAGCATTTTTAGTTCTGCCGGATCGCAGGAACCTGCCTGCGCCGGATCTGCAACATAATTAGAGAACAACTGAACCCCTGAATTTACCTCTTTCACTATAAACTCCTTTTTTGAAAACTAAAAAAAATTTTACCAATTGGCAAAAGCCTTATTGAAAATTAGCTCAGTGAGCTGTTTGTTAATTAATTCGATTAATTTCTGTTCCTGTGATTGTATCGAGCTCTGGCTCAAACTAAATTCCTGAAATGCCTGAAATGCTTGTTCAAAATTTAATTCGGGATTCAGGGTATTAGAATATTTAACATTTACAGTAATTGTGAGCCTGTTTAAGCCTGCCCGTTCGTTCCCCTGGATGGCAACCGGCCTTATGCTGTAATCAGTGATCCTCCCTTCAAAATTAGCATCTGCATCACTTCTTACAATACTTAAACGCGACTGATTTCGAACCCGTTCTTTTAAAGCTTCGGTAAACTGCTGACTTAAATAAGGCACTACCAGTTGTGAATTATTTTCGAAGAACTGTATCGATACGGTTTTCATCTCCGGTGGAATGGATGCACCTGAAAAAGAATAAGTCCCGCACGATTGCAATAGCAACATCATAGCAGGGATTACCAAAATTTTAATCTTTGAAAGAGGCTTAAACATAGCAGGTCATATCTTATAATTCAAGTTCTTTGATTTTGCGGTAAAGTGTACGTTCAGAAATCCCCAATTCCTGAGCGGCAAGCTTTCGTTTACCCTTATGTTTTTTAAGCGCTTTTTTGATCAGGTCTGACTCCTTATCTACCAGCGAAAGGGATTCTTCAACCTCCTCAGCTTCATCCATCATGGAAAAGGATTTATCCGAACCCGGCTGATGAATAATAATCTGATGCGGATCGGCCTGTGTAATGGTATTCCCTCCCGGAATCTCAATATCGCGGTAAAGCTGATTAATTATATTGGGATTTGCCTGAATATTTGCGGTATTGCCTCCATTCTGAATGATCTCGGCAACCAGTTTCTTCAGATCTGTCATATCCTTCTTCATGTCGAAGAGCACTTTGTAAAGGATATCCCTTTCAGAAAAATCTTCTTTACTCTGATTCTGAACCCTCATTGGCAGAGTGCTTCCGGCTTCGGCAGGAATATAGTTCAAAAGATGTTCGGCGGATAAATTCCTGTCTTTTTCCAGAACCGCAATCTGCTCGGCAATATTTTTAAGCTGGCGTACATTACCCGGCCAGCTGTAGTTCATCAGTACCTGCTGTGCACTCTGGTCAAGCTGTACAGACGGGCTTCTGTATTTATCTGTAAAGTCGGCAATGAATTTTCTGAAGAGGAGATTGATATCTTCTTTACGCTCTCTTAATGCCGGTATCTTCAAAGGCACTGTATTCAAACGATAGTATAAATCCTCTCTGAATTTTCCGGCACTTACTGCATCAAAAACATCCTTATTGGTTGCAGCCACTACACGGACATTGGTTTTCTGTACCTTGGATGAGCCAACACGGATGTACTCTCCGGTTTCAAGAACCCTGAGCAGGCGTGCCTGGGTGCCAAGAGGTAATTCGGCAACTTCATCAAGGAAGATCGTTCCACCATCAACTACCTCAAAATAGCCTTTTCTGGCATCGTGGGCCCCGGTAAATGAACCTTTTTCGTGACCGAATAGTTCTGAATCTATAGTTCCCTCAGGTATTGCACCGCAATTCACGGCAATGAATGGTCCATGTTTGCGTGCACTCAGGGAATGAATAATATGTGAAAAAACCTCCTTGCCGCTCCCGCTCTCACCGGTAATCAATACTGATATATCAGTTGGAGCAACCTGACGGGCAATATCAATTGCACGGTTTAGTAACGGCGAATTGCCAATTATCCCAAAACGGTTTTTTATATCCTGAACATCCATAATCTTTTCATTCAATATACTGTCCAATACATTGACAGTATATAATTAATACTAATTAACAATCTGACCTATCAGGGTAGCAGGTGTACAGCGTTCAACTTTTACATTGACATAATCTCCGGCCTGGTATTTTTCAGAAGCAGGGAAAACAATGGTAATATTCTGTTCGCTTTTGCCTGAAAAGTCTTTGTCTGATTTTTTTGAAAATCCATCAATCAGCACTCTGTGAGTTTTACCGATATGCTGCTGAAGTCTGTTAAATGAACATTCCTGCTGTTTGGCAAGGATCTCATTAAAACGGCGGGTTTTAACTTCTTCCGGAACATCATCTTCAAAGCGTTTTGCCGCCAGTGTGCCGGGGCGCTCTGAATAGGTATACATATATGCGAAATCATACTGCACATAATCCATCATGCTTAGCGTATCCTGATGTTCTTCATCAGTTTCGGTACAGAAACCACTGATCACATCGGTTGAAATGGCACAATCGGGTAGTATTCTTCTGATCGAATCTACCCGTTCAATATACCACTCACGGGTATAAGTACGGTTCATCAGCTCGAGTACCCTGCTGTTTCCTGATTGCACAGGGAGGTGTATATGATTGCAGATATTGTCATACCTCTTCATGATATACAATACCTCGTCGGTAATATCTTTAGGATGCGAAGTTGAGAACCGAACCCTTAGTTGCGGGTTGATTAATGCAACCAGCTCAAGAAGGCGCGCAAAATTCACATTGTTTTCTGCATGATCATCACCTTCTGCATTCCATTTATAAGAATCTACGTTCTGACCAAGTAGAGTTACTTCGCGATAGCCCTGCTCAAAAAGCTCTTTCGATTCCTGAATGATGGACTGGGGGTCACGGCTTCTCTCACGGCCACGCGTAAATGGCACAACACAGAAAGAACACATGTTGTCGCAGCCACGCATGATGGAAACAAAGGCTGAAATGCCATTGCTGTTGAGGCGTACCGGACTGATATCTGCATAGGTTTCTTCGCGCGAAAGCAATACATTAACTGCGCGCATACCCTCGTCTGCTTTTGAAAGTAAATTTGGAAGATCGCGGTAAGAATCAGGCCCTACAACCAGGTCGACCAGTTTTTCTTCTTCCAGAAATTTGGATTTAAGACGTTCGGCCATACAGCCGAGTACGCCGATTGTCATTCCCGGGCGTTTATTTTTTGCTGCACTGAACTCACGCAGTCTGTTTCTTACTCTTTGTTCAGCATTATCGCGAATGGAACAGGTATTGATAAAAATCACGTCAGCCTGCTTGTACTGATCGGTTGTTTCAAAGCCCATATCGAGCATTAGTGATGCAACGATCTCACTGTCGGCAAAATTCATTGCACAGCCGTAACTCTCGATATAAAGTTTACGTCCTGTATATTGTTTTGGCCTTTCAAGTAATAAGGCTTCACCCTGACGTGATTCGTCGTGCATTTCGGTCCCTGTCGAATCCTTTGAATTAATTGGGCGCTCAAACATTTGTTAAAATAATTAGCTTACAAAAGTACGTAATTTTCTATGCAATGACAATTTGGCAGACATACTTTTTCATGTATCAGCAGAATATTTTTATTTTGTTGATTATATCCGGTAATTATTAAATACGTTTAGAACAGGTAACTTACCTGTAAAAATCTGAGACTTTATATGCCTGAACACAGGAGTAAAAACCATCGCTGGAAATTAATTGCTTCGGTAATTCTGGTTCTGTTTGTTCTGATATCGGCGGCGGCTGTATATCTGAACTATTATTGGAGGCCTATTCTTAATCAAAGAATAAAGATTGCTATTTATAATTCTACAGATAAACTATATCGTGTTGACTTTGATAATATCCGTGTAAATTTTCTTTCCGGAAAGGTTACGATCAGTAACATTCATTTTAAACCGGATACTGCAGTATATGAACTTATGAAGAGGGAAGGTACTGCACCAGGGCATATTTACAAGGTTGAGGTAGCTGAATTGATACTGAGAAGGATCCAACCGTGGAAAGTTTACTTTGATAATAAGCTTGAAATTAATTCTGTTGAAATTTCAAGACCTGTTCTGCAGGTTACTTTTTCCGATATCAAGAAAAGAGAGGCGACAAAACAGTATAAGCGTCGGACAGCTTATCAGCATCTGGTACCATATCTGAAATCTGTTAAGATAGGCAGTGTGGTTTTTAGAGATGCAGATTTTAAATATATGGATAATAGTCTTGAAGGTAACAGGACAACCTCTCTGAAGGATCTCTACATTAAAGTTTCCGATATTTTAATTGATTCTGCGTCTCAGTTTGATCATTCGAGATTGTATTATACCAGGGATATTTATGCAGAGCTGCTGGGATATAATACGATCACTTTAGACAGTAATTATGTGGTTAAACTGAACGAGTTCAGGGCATCTACTGCAGGAGGCTATGCGCGTATCAGGGGACTAAGTATTAAACCCAGATTCAGGGAGATGGAATTTTCCCGGAGGTTTAAATATCAAAAAGACCGCTATTCTATAGATTTTGAAGAAGTACAGCTGAATAAAGTTAATTATGAATTGTTAAACAGCGACAGACGTTTGGTGGCGTCTGCATTGCTCCTGAAAAAGGGGAATTTTGCGATCTTTTTAAACCGACAGAAGCCTGATTCGATTCGTAACAAGGGAAAGAATTTCCCGCAGCTGGCTCTGCAGCGTTTTAAACTGAATACCAGCATTGATACCATCCTTCTTCAGGATTCCAGGGTAGATTATTCAGAGTTTAATCCAAATTCCCTGAAAAAAGGGACGGTAACTTTCAGTAAGGTCAATGGAACAATCTCGAATGTGACCAATGATTCACTTGCTTTGAGCAATAATAAATTCTGCAATGTGAAGTTAACCAGTTTGCTGATGGACAGGGGCAGGATGGATGTGAATATGAAATTTAACCTTTCAGATCCCCGGGGAGCATTTAGCTTCAAAGGAGCTTTGGGGAAAATAGATGCAGATGTTCTCAATTCTGCAATCAGACCGCTCTCACTCATCGAAATCAAATCAGGATTTATTGAAATGATGCTTTTTGATGGTTCAGGAAGCATCAGCGGGATTAGGGGCAATATGACCTGTTACTACAATAATCTTAAAATTATGTTGCTTGAAAGAAGCGAGGAAAGCTCCTGGTTTAAGCGAAAAGGTCTTGCTTCAATTTTTGCAAATACATTGATCATAAAAGATGATAACCCATTAAACGGACAGCCGGTAAGGACTGTAGATTTTCAGTTTTTAAGACCACAGCATTCTTCTTTTTTCAATATGATATGGAAAGGATTTGCCCAGGCACTGCTTGAAACAATTGGTTTTGATTCAGAAACACAAAATGTAATTAAGGCTCGTTTAAGAAGAATGGAAGCTGAAAGGATTCAAAAAGATGATCGTCGTGATGACCGTTTGAAAAAGAGGGATCTCAGGAGAGGTAACAGGGAAGCTAACCGATAAAATAGAGTTCACAAACAAAAAAAGACTGCTCATATACAGTCTTTTTTTGTTTCGTATTTAAATTACGGATTATTTTCCTACCGGATAATTCCATCCGAATTCATCAGCAGAACGCCCGTATCTCATCTCGTTTAGCGTATATAACAGCTTATTTGAGAATTCACGCTGCGCAGGATCAGGAAGAGTATAAAGCTCTCCGTCATGTCCGATTTCTGCAATGTGTGCAATTGTAGCAGCAGTTCCTACACCAAAAGCATCAGAAACTCTGCCTTCTTTGATAGCGGTAATTACTTCTTCAACAGAAACTCTGCGTTCTTCAATCTCCACACCCCATTTTCTGGCAAGAGTAAGCACTGTATCGCGGGTTACACCCTTTAAAATGGTATCTCTGGTAGATGGTGTCAGTAGTTTTCCGCCGATCATAAACATAACATTGGCCGCACCCAGTTCCTCGATATACGCATGTTCCTTTGAATCAGTCCAGATCAGCTGATCATATCCTTCCTGAGTAGCCTTCAATGCCGGAAGCATAGAGCCGCCATAATTTCCTGCAGCTTTAGCAAAACCGAAACCACCATCACATGCTCTGGAATAGTGAGTCTCAACTTTAACTTTCAGGTTTTTTGAGAAATATGGCCCTACCGGTCCGGTAAGTACCATGTATCTGTAAGAAGATGATGGTGTTACACCCAGGTAGGGGTCGGTTGCAAACATGAATGGCCTGATGTAAAGGGTATGATTCTCTTTGGCAGGTACCCAGTCTCTGTCAATATCCACAAGCTCAGCCAGACTCTGTAAAAAGATCTCTACAGGTAGTTCCGGCATACATAAACGCTGAGCCGAAAGGTTAAAACGCTCTGCATTTTTCTCAGGACGGAAGATCGTAACCTTACCATCAGCATGCTTATAAGCTTTAATTCCTTCAAAGAATGCCTGTCCGTAATGAAGGGCAGAAATTGCCGGGCTGAATTCAATATTTCCGTAAGGGACGATCTGGAAGTTTTTCCACTCGCCTTCGCTGTAGTCGGCAATGAACATATGATCGGAAAAAGTCTTTCCGAATGGCAAATTATCGAAATCAGTTTCCGGTAAACGGGATTTAGCCGTTTTGATAATAGCAATATTTACTTTTTGAGACACCTTGGTATTTTTTAGTGAAGAGCGCAATTTAATGATTTTGTTCGAAAATCCGAAGATTACCTGCCCGTCAAATCAGTTTTTATCTGTTGTAATTATTAAGTATTAGGCTTTTAGCTTTCTGTTTTCATCTTAATAGAGTATCCTGAACTTGATGGTATGGTCGATCTGCTTCAGGGCTTTCAATACCTTTTTATCGTATTCATCACTCACATCGGTAATCACATAACCTATGCTTGGATTGGTCATCAGGTATTGCCCTACAATATTGATATGATGATCAGCGAATACTTTGTTGATCTGAGCCATAATGCCCGGCATGTTTTTATGAATATGGATCAGACGGTGAGCATCCGGTATCCGTGGCAGCTGAAGGTTAGGGAAATTAGTACTTCTGAAGGTATGACCTTTATTAATAAAATCAGCCATTCTTTTAGCTATGAGTTCCGGACCGCGAACTCCCATTTTGGGATCATCAAATAACACAATACCCATATCTGTACATAAACCTTCAGAAAGTCTGGTTTTACTGTTACCCAGATAGCCAACGGTTTTCAGTTTTACAGCTCTTTCCAGCTTTTCTCTTTCCAGTATCTCGCCGTTAGCAAGAAGCATCATGCCCACATCCGCAACATATTTCTCTTCAAAGCTTGTTTTGTGGCGTATTGAGAATCCGTCCTTTTTAAGGGCTTGAATAGCAATGGGAGGTACATCTCCTATAACCAGGCAAAGTATTCTGTTTTTAGGATATGAAATTGCCCGCGGGAGTTTGTTTACATATAAAAACTCATCGAAACTTGGAGTAACATGATCTGCTTTGGCAGCTACTGTCTTACGTTCGATATTTTCGGTAAAGGCAAAGAATTTTTTGATCATTCCGTATTCCTTTAACTGAAAATCCGAATGCCCATCGCCTATACCATAAATATCTCCCTTTAGATCGAGCTCTTTCAGTAAGGTAACTTTTCCACCCTCATTTGATAAAGGATTGCTTTCATCATAACCGATAATCTTATCATTTTTATCAAAAATGAAAGTATTGGCATAAATATTCTCCTTCGGGATATGGTAAGGAGTTACAACCGGAGTGATAAATTCTTTAAATCCACCTGAAACAATCAGTACTGAATCAGCATGTTTTTTGAAAAATGTTTTATTGCGCGAGAAGGAAGCTGATACTTTCGTCTTCAGCACACTGATCAGCTCTTTCAGATGATCGCGGTTAGCTTCAAGTAATTGTACCCTTCCGGTCAGACTTTCCCGGAATGACATTTTTCCCTCCATGGCTGCATTTGTCAGGTCTTCAATTTTCTGATAAATAGCTTCACGCTTAGGGTGATTTTTTAAAGAAATACGTGCCAGTTCGTCCAGTGCCTCGACCTGAGTAAAGGTGCTGTCGAAATCGATGATAAAAAACTGCTTCAATGCCTGAGATTTATTTAGTGTTGAGTTCGATACAAATTTCGCGGATAGAATCCGATATAGGTTTAAAGTCCAAATTTAAGGTCTTTTTAATTTTCTCGTTTGAATACTTTCGTTTTTTGAAAGCACTTATTGCTGTTTCCCGGGTAAGGTTGAATTTTTTACCGCTGAGCATCGATATCAGGCGTGTTCCCAATAAAGCGAAATGCATCATCCAGGGTTTTAATGCTACAGAAGGAGGTGTTTTCCCCAGATTTATGGCCGCTTCCGTGAAAATCTCTTTGTAAGTGCGATTTTCAGAATTAATAATGAAACGTTCATCAGTAATATCTGAATTCATTAACAGAATCATTGCCCTGGCCACATCTTCAACATCCACATATCCTGAACTTCCTCCCGGATAGTAATTAAGGCCGGTACGGATCTTCTCGAAAAGCTGTCCGCTGCCTTTCTTGCCCGCATTTTTCCCTATAATGATTGATGGGTTTACAATTACAGCATTCAGGCCTTCAGCTGCTGCCCTGAAAACTTCCATTTCACTTTCGTATTTGCTGATGGAATAATTACTGTGCTCCGGACTGAACTCCCATTGATCATTTTCTGTGATCAGTTCGCTTTTTTTACTGTTTCCCAGCGCCGCTATTGAACTTACATGCAAAAACCGGCTGATATTGTTTTCCATGGAAATGTTAAGAAGGTTAACCGTTCCCTCAACATTTATTTTATGCATTTTTTTCTTGCCGGCAGAGTCGAAAGATATCATCGCAGCGCAGTGGTATACCCGGCTTACTTTTTCCATGGCTTCTTTCAAAGAGAAATAATCAAGGATATCGGCATTGACCCATTCGATATTTTTTTCATTCTCAAGGAGAGCCGGTATCCGGGATTCTGCGCGTTTAATTGCCCTCACTTTTTCTTCGCTGAGCAATAACTGTCTGATGAGTTCAGACCCTAAAAAACCGGTTCCGCCGGTAACTAAAATCATCCGGATGAATTTTTTTAAATGCTTTCAAAAGTAACTGAATAAACTGATATTTGCTTTGTTCTGTTCCTTAATTCACATAATTTCAATTTTGTTTTAGACATAATCAGGCAGGAAGCCAACAGATGCCTATCTTACACAATTACCTGAAAAATTAAACTATGTCATTATCCGATTTCCTTAGTCCTGTTGATTTCAATGAACTGACTCCCGAAAATGGGTTTTATACCAGCCATTTAGGATCTAAAATTGAAGTCTATCATTCTGATTTTCCGGATTTGGATGAAAACAAATTTGACATTGCAATCATAGGAGTTCAGGAAGGCCGGAATTCTGAAGGCAATGAGGGTACAGCAGAAGCCGCAGATATTTTCAGGAAGCATTTTTATGCGCTGAATGAGGGGAATTATACCACCCGCATTGTGGATATGGGTAATATCAAGACCGGACACAAGGTCTCTGATACCTATGTGGCATTGAAACTTCTTACTGCCGAACTAATGAAGAAGAATATTCTTCCTGTCATTATCGGAGGAAGTCAGGATCTGACCTATCCTCAGTTCATGGCTTACGAAGAACTGGAACAGAAGGTAGATTTGCTGGTTGTGGATTCTCGTTTTGATCTGGAAGAAAATGCCGAAGGGACTATTGAAACAACATCTTCATCCTATCTGAATAAGATTTTTTTACACGAACCGAACTTTCTTTTCAATTTCAGCAATATAGGCTATCAAACCTTTTTTGTGAATCAGGAAAGTTTGAAAGTGATGGAAAAATTATATTTTGATGCTCACAGACTGGGAGATTTTGCAGAAAGTATGAATGTTTCCGAGCCGATTATCCGGAATGCGAACATGGTCAGCTTTGATATTTCAGCCATTCGCTCTTCGGATGCATGCGGAAATGCGCATGCCACTCCAAATGGATTTTATGGGGAGCAGGCTTGTCAGATTTCGCGTTATGCCGGTATGAATGATAAACTTTCATCCATCGGGTTTTATGAGTTTAATCCTGAGTTTGACAGGAACGGGCAAACTGCAATGCTTCTTTCGCAAATGGTCTGGTACTTTGTTGATGGTTTTTACAACCGCAAAAAGGAATTCCCGATGCTGCCGAAATCTCAGTACTTAACTTACCGTACAAGTTTGAAAGATGGTTCGCACGAACTGGTATTTATCAAAAGCAAGAAGTCTGACAGATGGTGGATGCAGGTTCCTTACCCTTCCGGAGGGTCTAAAAATGAAAGACACCATCTGGTTCCATGTACTTATGAGGATTATCTGTCTGCCAATAACGGAGAAATGCCTGATTTGTGGTGGAGGACTTATCAGAAACTGATTTGATGTGTTGCCTGTTACAGGTTATCTGTTTTCAGACAAAGCGAAAATGTAAATACTGATAATTTATATTTTCCATGTGTGCAAGCCTCATAACAGGTAACAGACGACTGATAATATTTTTATATCTTCACTCTAATTCAGAACTTTCCAAATGCTACTTCTCGGTATCGACCTCGGCACTTCATCTATTAAAGTTTCAGTTGCAGATTCTCAGACACAAAAGAGTCTTTGTACCGTTCAGTATCCCGAAACGGAAACAGGGATCATTGCTGAGCAGGCCGGATGGGCCGAGCAATCGCCGGAAATATGGTGGGAGCATGTTCAGAAAGCTATTTTGAAAGCAAATGCATCAGGGTTTTATGATCCTTCTGATATTGCTGCAATTGGTATTGCTTACCAGATGCACGGACTGGTACTGGTTGATAAGGATCAGAAAGTACTCAGAAATTCAATTATCTGGTGCGACAGTCGTGCTGTAGGCATTGGAAACGAGGCTTTAAATGCAATAGGAGAACAGAAATGTCTTTCACATCTGCTGAATTCTCCGGGAAATTTTACCGCTTCCAAACTGGCCTGGGTTAAGCAGAATGAGCCCGGAATTTTTGAGAGAATTGATAAAGTGACGCTTCCCGGCGATTTTATTGCTATGAAACTGACCGGTAATATTACCACCACTATATCAGCCCTGTCTGAGGGAGTGTTTTGGGATTTTCAAAAGAACGACCTTTCGGAGGATGTACTCGCTTATTTCGGGTTTAGCAGGGATATAATTCCGGAGATTAAACCGGTATTTGCAGAGCATGGTAGTTTGGGGGTAAAGCAAGCGGATAGTTTAAATTTGCGAAGTGGTATTCCGGTTACATATAAAGCCGGAGACCAGCCCAATAATGCACTTTCGCTGAATGTACTTAAGCCGGGAGAGGTTGCTGCCAATGGAGGTACTTCGGGAGTGATTTATGGAATTTCAGACCAGCTGACCTATGATCAGCAGTCCAGAATCAATAGTTTTGCTCATGTAAATTACAGCAATGAACAAAAGCGGATAGGCGTACTTTTATGTATCAACGGTACAGGAATAATGAACCGCTGGGCTAAAGATGTAATCGGCGCCGGGATCAGCTATGATACAATGAATGCTAAGGCTAAAGAGGTCAGCATCGGTAGTGCCGGGCTCAGGATCATTCCTTTTGGAAATGGTGCCGAGCGTATGCTGAATAACAGGAATGTTGGTGCTCATTTTCATCATATCGATTTGAATAAACATAGCTCCGCCCATATTTTCAGGGCAGTACAGGAGGGAATTGCCTTTGCTTTTCGCTACGGATTAGATATTATGCGTGAAAATGGGATGCATCCCGCCATTATACGTGCCGGGAAAACCAATCTGTTTTCCAGCGAGCTTTTTATGGAAACCTTTGTGAATGCCTGCGGAGTTCCGCTCGAATTATACAGTAATGAAGGAAGTATCGGTGCAGCTATCGGTGCAGGCATTGGCCTTGGAGAGCTGAGTACTGAAAATGCATACTCAAATCTGAAACCACTGAGTAAGATCGAACCTCAAAAATCAGCAGAATACGAGGCGATTTATCAGGAATGGAAAGGGATTTTGGAGGAGCACTTATAATCAAGCCACATTACTTTTTCCTGTAATAATTATCTGCAAAGCGTATAAATTGCTTCCAGTCATAAACCCTCAGGTCATGCTTCCCTTCCCGGTTATGATAAGCCAGGGGTGGTTCTGTGATGGGTGTGTTTAATCCCGGAGCTACTTCGGGCAATTTTGATTTTTTACCATACAGGCCATAAACATTTTCAGCGTTTTTCAGGGATAAGAAAGTGCCTTTGGGATCAGCCCAAAGATCTTCGGAAGCATTGGTTGCATAAACCGGCCTTGGTGCGATCAATGAAATCAGCATGTGCTGATCAACAGGAAGAAGCTCTTCATGATCATTGTATTTCTTATAATTCGTATTAAACCAATGCGGGAAAGTGGTATTGATCACTTTCACACGCTCTCCGAATTGCCTGCGGGCCAATGCTGCTCCGGTATTTCCTGAGCAATTGCTGATACACAGTGCAAAACGCTGATCATTGGCAGCAGCCCATAAGGAGGCCTTGCCACCACGTGAATGGCCGGTAATGGCAACTCTCTTTGCATCGATTTGTGGATCTGTTTCAAAATAATCCATTACCCGGCTGGCGCCCCATCCCCAGGCAGCAATCGCCCGCATGCCATTATTGGCATTCAGTTGCTCAGGGTACAACTGAAGCACCCCGTTCATAAACTCATTTTTATCATCGGGAGCCATATCGCTTACATGTATGGCTGCAATAGCATAACCACTTTCAATGAGCACCTCTGCAGGCCAGAATTCACTTTTAACTAAGCGGGTTGGATCAGTATTTTCCTTGCCCCGGTTATTGATCAGAAGAAATGCAGGAGAAGGTGATTTTGCATTATTCGGGATAAACAGGGTGAGGTTTATGGCGATGCGTTTATGATTACGGAATACCTCAATCAGCACTTCTTTGAGATGTGCCTTGCCATTCATGCTGTTCCGGTCTTCATTTTTCAGCGAAAATTTGATCTCGTCAAAATCCTTTGGTATTGGTCCGTAAATGTTTTCGGCAAAGAGCTCAAGCACTTCCGGTCTTCTTAGTTTTTCCCAGGCTTTTGCTGACTTTATTGCTTTCCCGGAACCTGTTTTAAGCACTTCCGGCAGGGTATAAACCGGAACTTTAGCTTCATCGTAATTTGTTGTGGCCGGACGCTGGGCTTTAATACTGAGGGCCGAAATAACGATGAAGAAAATGCTAAGCAATGATTTCATAGGATTTGAATATTTGATTAATAAATATAATTATGAATTAGCCATTCTCATTAAAATCTCTAAATTAGAAAATATAAAATTTCATTATGGCAAACATTATAACCGGAGAGAAAGAGTTTTTTAAGGGCATAGGACAGATCAAATTTGAGGGCCCTGAATCAGATAATCCACTGGCATTTCGCTGGTACGATGAGAACAGGCTTATTGGAGGCAAAACGATGAAAGAAATTTTGCGTTTCGCCTGTGCCTACTGGCATTCATTTGTAGGAAACGGATCTGACCCTTTCGGTGAACCAACCCATATTTTTCCGTGGGATGCGAAAAGCGATGCGGTTGACCGTGCAAAAGATAAAATGGATGCGGCCTTTGAATTCATTACTAAAATGAACCTCCCGTATTACTGTTTCCACGATGTGGATGTGGTAGATTATGGAAACGATATCACCGTGAACGAAAGAAGATTGCAGGCAATCACAGCCTATGCAAAACAAAAGCAGCAGGCCAGCGGAGTGAAATTATTATGGGGTACAGCCAACCTCTTTTCGCATCGCCGTTATATGAACGGAGCATCAACCAATCCTGATTTTCATGTGCTGACACATGCCGGAGCACAGGTAAAAGCAGCCCTGGATGCTACCATTGCCCTGAACGGTGAAAACTATGTATTCTGGGGTGGTCGTGAAGGATACATGAGTCTGCTGAATACCGATATGAAACGTGAGCAGGAGCATCTTGCAAAATTCCTGCACATGGCGAGGGATTATGCCCGTAAAAATGGATTTAAGGGTACTTTCTTTATTGAACCCAAACCCTGTGAACCAAGCAAGCATCAGTATGATTATGATGCCGCTACTGTGATCAGTTTCCTGCGTCAGTATGATTTGATGGGCGATTTTAAACTGAATATTGAAGTAAATCATGCCACGCTTGCCGGACATACTTTCCAGCATGAACTTCAGGTAAGTGCCGATGCTGGCTTACTTGGATCAATTGATGCCAACCGTGGCGATTACCAGAACGGATGGGATACTGACCAGTTTCCAAATAATATCAATGAGCTTGCAGAAGCGATGCTTGTAATTCTCGAAGCCGGAGGTTTTGACGGCGGAGGTATTAATTTTGATGCCAAGATTCGCAGAAATTCAACTGATCCCGCCGATTTATTTTATGCTCATATTGGTGGTATGGACACCTTTGCCCGTGCCCTGATTGTTGCTGATAATATTTTGAATAAATCTGATTACCGTAAGGTCAGGGAAGATCGTTATGCTTCATTTGATTCAGGGAAAGGCAAAGATTTTGAAGCGGGAAAGCTGAGCCTGGAAGATCTTAGAAACCTTGCAGTTGAAATGGGCGAGCCTGATGTTAGAAGTGGAAAGCAGGAGTACCTGGAGAATTTGGTGAACAGGTATATTTAAGAGGGGGCGGAGGTGCTAAAATGTGTCACATTCCTTTCCAAACCATCGACTGACACCCAAAAATGAGTAAGCAAAGCTTGAAAATTTTTACTCTCGAAGAAATCACTGATAAACATATCGGTCAGACCGGAACACCCAGGCGTGAAGCTTTTGAAAATGAATTGTGTCTCGACCTGCTGGGAGAAGCGATCAAACAGGCACGTTTAGACCGTAAATTAACACAGGAAGAATTGGGTAAGCTGGTTGGGGTTCAAAAGGCTAAAATCTCCAAACTTGAAAACAGCCTGACCGATGCCCGGGTAGAGACAATCCTGAAAGGTTTCAAAGCACTAAATGCGAAAATTAGCTTTAGCGTGGAAATGAACAATTAATATTGTCAAAATGAAAGATTCGCAGCCGGATAAGTTTAAAATAGGCCCAAAACCCAGGGCCGATTGGGAGAAATCATTTAAGGTTATGCATGATCGTGGTGATGACGAATTGCTGATTCAGGATGTATTTGAGGATGAAGTTTTTGAAATATGGACTGATGATAATCGGTCCAATGAGTCAAATAAACCTTGAGTACCTTAAACCTAATCCATAACACCCCATTAATCTTTCTCGATAAGATCAGCGCCGGCCTGTCCGGAAAGATCTATGCCAAGGCAGAACATATGCAGCCGGGAGGAAGTGTCAAAGACCGGGCAGCCTATCAGATTATTCTGGATGCCTATGAGAATGGGAGTTTGAAAAGAGGGCAAACGGTTGTGGAAATGACCAGCGGGAATATGGGTGCCGGCCTGGCTTTGGTATGCCGGCAGTTTGGTAATCCTTTTGTTGCCGTGATGTCGGAAGGGAACAGTCCTGAACGGTTAAAAATTCTTCAGGCATTCGGGGCAGAAGTTATACTTACTAAGCAGGTGGATGGTTTGCCGGGCATGGTTACCGGTGCAGACATTGCCTTTGCCATAGCATTTGCAAAAGATATTGCTCAGAACAGGAATGCATTCTATGCAGATCAGTTCAATAATCCATCATGTATCCGTGCACATTTTAACCATACCGGGCCTGAAATTTTGCAGGAGCTGCCGGATATTGATGTGTTTATGGCATCTGTAGGTAGTGGCGGAGCATTCCTCGGGACTTCTAAGTACCTGAAATCGATTAATCCAGGCATTAAATGCATTGCCGTAGAACCCGAAAAGGCAGCTATCCTGAAAACAGGGAAGGTGGATGAGCCAAAACATATTATTCAGGGTACGGCCTATGGCTTAATCCCTCCGCATTGGGATGAAAAACTTGCTGATGATTTTATTACAGTTAGTGATCAGGAAGTAATGGATATGAAAAAATGTTTATCAGCTGATCAGGGGCTTTACGTGGGATATTCAGCGGGAGCGAACGTTCTGGCAGCAAAGAAATTTTTGATAGAACAGGGAAAGCCATTGAACATTGTCACTGTACTTTGTGATTCGGGCTATAAATACGGTGATTAAATCACTTAATTGGCTTGTAAATTCAGATTATCTGAGTATTTGACATGCCTTTTGGAACACGTCAAACGGCTGGTATTTTCAGTGTCATTGCAAGGAGGTACGACGAAGCAATCTTAGGATAACTAGTATTAAAAGTATGGAGATTGCTTCTCCGCCCAAAGCGGATCGCAATGACATCTCCACAACTCACGACAGACGCCAGAATCACACAATCCCTGTCCCATCTTCAATCGCTACCTCATAAACAAACATTTCTGTTCCCGTTTTGGATAGGTAAGCATCCGAAACCTTTTTTATAAGGTCCTCAGCTGCTTCTGTCTTTACCAGATTGATCGTGCAGCCTCCAAAACCTCCGCCCATCATACGGGCACCGATTACCGCAGGATTATCCTTTACAAGATCAACCAGCAGATCCAGCTCATCACAGCTTACTTCATAGAGATCTTTCAAACCGGCATGCGTTTCAAACATTCGCTTGCCGAAGCTGATCAGATCATCTTTTTCCAGGTCAGCACAGCCTTTTAAGAGTCTTTGAATTTCCTGAACTACATAGGTGCATCTCCGGTAAACTATTTCGTCAACCGGCTTAACAAAAGTGTCGAGCATTTCCTGATTTGCATCGCGCAAACTTCTTACTTCGGGATAGAATTCCTGTATCAGATCTACACCCTTTTCGCATTGTTCCCGGCGTTCATTATAGGCAGAGTCGGCAAGTGAATGTTTTACCCTGGTATCAAACAGAATGACCCTAATTCCATTGGCATGAAAAGGGACATGGACATAGTTTAAATTACGGCAATCCAGACGGATCAGATGTTCCCTTTTTCCGAAAACACTGGCAAACTGATCCATAATTCCGCATTTTACCCCAACAAATTCATTTTCTGCAGCCTGTCCTATTGCAACAAGATCCATTTTTTCATAACCAAGTCTGAAGAGCTCATTCAAAGCAAAAGCTGCGGCACATTCCAGAGCTGCTGATGATGAAAGTCCGGCACCGGGAGGTATATCGCCTCCAAAAACGATATTGAATCCATTTTTTAGCTTGTGTTTCTTCTGAATCTGTTCAACTACCCCCAGAATATAATCAGGCCATAGTTTTCCGGAAGGAAAGATGTTATGCATGCCCGTCTGATAATGTGCATCATAATCCAGTGAGTAAATGCTGATTGCCTGATCGTCACGTTTCTGTATACCCAGCCAGATGGCTTTATTGATCGCTGCAGGCAGTACATAACCCATATTATAATCCAGATGTTCACCAATCAGATTAATCCTTCCCGGTGAACGGATGATCAGTGCTTCCTGACCGAAAAGTTCTTTGAATTTAGTTTTGATAGTGTTAGGGTAGTCTGCCGGTGGTATAATCATCATAGTCCAAACTTCCTGATTTATCTTCATTTTTAATAGTTTAAAGAATTATTTATGATTCATTTCTAAGTGCGGTAGAAGGAAATTTCAATATCAATCAAATAATTTTTAACAAGAAAGCATTAAATAGTAGTTTTATTCGTTTTCTACTTATTTAAACATATGCGATACTTAAGATTTTACTTTTTTACTTTCCTGGCTTTGTCTTTTTTCACAGGCTTTGCTCAGCAAAATAATTATACAATTAGCGGTACGATTGGAAATAAGAGTGTCAAAGCTCTTTATTTAACGCAAATGGCCTTTTTAGGCAATGCAAAGCCAAAAGTAGAACGCCTTTTGGTGGAAAACGGAAAATTTAGTGCAAGTGGGAGTATTGATGATCCGATGCTGGCGTTCATCTCCGATAAAGAAGATTTCAGAAATGAAACGGCAGAAAAAAAGCAATTTTTTATTGATAAAGGTAATCTTAGTATAGATATTAAAGATGCATTTGAAAGTGCAGAAGTCAGGGGTTCAAAAGCTTTCGACCAGTTTATTGATTATTCTGAGGCTCAGGCTCCGTTTATAGCTAAATTAGCTGCAATTGAAGAGGAGGCAGGGAAAAAAGTTAATAATGGACTATCTCAGGATTCAGTCTTTGCACTTTATCGCATCCCTTTCAAAAATGCATCAAAGGAAATGCAGGATTTTAGAAGAAGATATATCAATGAGCACAGGGGTATGTTTTTTTCTATGCTTCTGATTCCTTCACTTGCTGAAAGTACCGGAGATTATCTTGAGTCGGAAAGTTTGTTCAGAAATATGAGTCCTTCATTGCAGGCAAGTTCAACCGGCAAGCTGATCGAGGAGCATATAAAAAGTCAGAAGAAAACATCTTTAGGAGCTTTAGCTCCTGATTTTGCATTGGCAGATACATCAGGGAAGGCTGTTCCTCTTTCATCATTAAAAGGGAAATATGTATTGCTGGATTTCTGGGCAGCATGGTGCGGACCCTGCCGTCAGGAAAATCCTAATGTTGTTAAAGCCTTTGAAACCTTTCAGGATAAAGGATTTACTGTATTCGGTGTTTCGCTCGACAGGGATAGAAAAAGCTGGCTCAATGCAATCAGACAGGACAAACTCAACTGGCAGCATGTGTCTGATTTAAAATACTGGAACAGTGAGGCAGCCGCTCTGTATGGAATAAGCAGTATTCCCCGTAATTTCCTGCTTGATCCCGGTGGAAAAATAATTGGCAGGGATCTTCGCGGAGAGGATCTGATCGATAAACTGAATGAGCTTTTTCCGAAAAAGAACTGATCTGCTATTATAAATTCATCAGATCTGTTCCGATATCGGTACGGAAATACCTGGCATCAAAATAGATTCTGCCCGCATCTGCTGTAGCACACTGAACGGCATCAAACAGGTTATCCTGTAGTGAGGTGATGGCAATTACCCGTCCCCCGTTGCTTTTCACTACCCCATTGTCTAATTCTGTACCTGCATGAAATGCAGTTGAATGCTTCAGATTTTCGATACCTGTAATTGGTTTTCCTTTCAGATATTCTCCCGGATAACCACCCGCAACAATCATTACTGTTGCAGCAGTTTTGCCTGAGATCTTCAATTTCTTTTCAGACAAAGTCTGGTTTGCAACTCCCTCAAAAAGATCAATCAGGTCGCTTTCAATTCTCGGTATTACACTCTCGGTCTCCGGGTCGCCCATGCGTACATTATACTCGATTACATGCGGTTCTTTACCCTGCGGACTTTCAGAAGCCATCAAACCGATAAAAATAAAGCCTTTGTAGGGGATGTTATCCTTTTTTAAGCCCTCAATGGTAGGGATGATGATGCGGTCTTCCACTTTTTTCATAAATGTTGCATCAGCAAATGGAACAGGCGAGATAGAACCCATACCTCCGGTGTTTAAGCCGGTATCACCTTCACCTATACGCTTATAATCTTTCGCTTCAGGAAGGATCTTGTATGATTTTCCATCGGTTAGCACAAATACAGAAAGTTCAATTCCGGTAAGGAATTCTTCGATAACGACTGTGCTGCTCGCTTCGCCGAATTTTGCATCGGCAAGCATAGCCTTTAGTTCTTTCCTTGCATCCTCCAGTGTCTCACAGATCAGCACGCCTTTTCCGGCAGCTAAGCCATCGGCTTTAAGAACGATAGGCAGCTTTTGGGTTTCCAGGTATTTTAGCCCTTCCTCCAGTTCTGATTTGGTAAAGGAGCGGAAGGCAGCAGTTGGAATTTTGTGCCTGATCATGAACTGTTTTGAGAAATCCTTGCTTCCTTCGAGCTGGGCACCCTCTTTTTGCGGACCGATCACCGGAATATCTTTCAGATCCGGATGATTCAGAAAAAAATCATGAATTCCCTTTACCAATGGTTCCTCCGGCCCGACGATAAGCATGTTGATATCATTCTTCAGGACGAAATCAGCAATTCCCTCAAAGTCTGTTACTCTGAGGTTCACATTTTTACCGTATGCTGGAGTGCCGGCATTCCCCGGAGCAACGTATAACTGGGTTAATTTCGGACTTTGAGCCAATTTTGAGGCGAAAGCGCTTTCGCGTCCGCCTGAACCAAGTAATAGGATATTCATGCTGTAAAGATAGGGCGAATTAGCTAATCATCAAATTTGTGGCTTAGTCAATTGTTGATTTATAGGCCTATCCTGCCCGGACCTTACAGCCTGAGTCGTATGAGCTGCATAAATTAAGCATACAATCTGTCTTTACCTGTGAGATACAACGCACACCGATTTGATTATAAATACTGTTACATAGATCACTTATCTCCTGATTTCTAATAATAATCGTAATTTTGCGCCCTGATTTATGCCATTATGACTATTATTGGGCAATGGCGTAATTCTTGTTAATTTGATTCAAAATATTTCATATACATGTTAGGACTTTTAAGCAAACTTTTCGGCAGTAAATCAAATCGTGATATAAAGCAGATTCAGCCCCTGGTTGAAAAAATAAAAGAAGAGTATTCTAAATTATCTTCTATCAGTAATGACGATCTAAGACAGAAAACTCTTGATTTCAAGGCTCGTATTCAGGAATATCTGGCCGATATTGATAAAGAAACTGCAGTAGTAAGAGCAAAGGCAGAGTCAGAGGATCTTCCGATGAATGAGAAGACTGAGCTTTATGACCAGCTTGACAAACTCCTGAAAGACCGCGACAGTGAACTTGAGAAAGTATTGATGGATATTCTTCCGGAAGCTTTTGCGGTTATGAAAGAAACGGCTCGTCGTTTCACTGAGCATAAAACCATTGAAGTTACTGCTACCCAGGCCGACAGAGAGCTGGCAGCACGTAAGAAGAACGTATTGATACAGGGTGATAAAGCTATTCACCATAATACCTGGATCGCTGCCGGTACGGAAGTTACCTGGAATATGATCCATTACGATGTACAGCTGATTGGTGGTATCGTATTGCATCAGGGTAAAATTGCCGAAATGGCTACCGGAGAGGGTAAAACACTTGTTGGAACCCTGCCTGCATATCTTAATGCGTTATCCGGACAAGGAGTTCATATCGTAACTGTGAACGATTATCTTGCCCGTCGTGACTCTGAATGGAATGGCCCAATATTCGAATTCCACGGATTAACAGTTGATTGCATCGACAAGCACATGCCGAATTCTGAGGAGCGTCGTAAGGCTTATCTGGCAGACATCACTTTTGGTACCAATAATGAATTTGGTTTCGACTATCTGCGTGACAATATGACATTGAATCCGGAGAGTCTGGTTCAGCGTAAATTGCATTTCGCAATGGTTGATGAGGTTGACTCGGTACTGATTGATGATGCCAGAACCCCCCTAATTATTTCAGGGCCTATTCCCCGCGGTGATGAGCATGAATTCTATGAGTTAAAACCACGTATTGAGCGTTTGGTTACGGCTCAGAAGAATTTCATTAACGGAGTATTGAATGAGGCTAAAAAGCTGATTGCCGAGGGTCATACCGGTCCGCAGGAAGGTGGATTGGCTTTATTACGGGCATACCGAGGATTGCCAAAGAGTAAAGCGCTGATCAAATTTCTGAGTGAGCCGGGCATGAAACAGGTGCTGACCAAATCTGAGCATCACTACATGGAAAATCAGAATAAGGAAATGCCTAAGGTCGATGCCGAGCTTTTCTTTGTGATTGATGAAAAAAATAACCAGGTTGAATTAACTGAAAAGGGTATCGAACTGATCACCTCAGCTGGCGAAGATCCGCATTTCTTCGTGATGCCTGATGTGGGTACTGAGATCGCTGAACTGGAGAAATCGAGTCTCTCTACCGAAGAGAAAATAGATAAAAAGGATCAGCTCATGCGCGATTTTTCAATAAAATCGGAGCGTATCCACTCGGTTAACCAATTATTAAAAGCTTATACACTCTTCGAGATTGATGTGGAATATATCGTTGATGAGGGTAAAATTAAACTGGTAGATGAGCAAACCGGCCGTATTATGGACGGACGCCGTTATTCTGACGGATTACATCAGGCGATAGAGGCTAAAGAAAATGTGAAGGTTGAAGATGCAACTCAGACCTATGCTACCATTACTTTACAGAATTTCTTCAGAATGTACCACAAACTATGTGGTATGACCGGTACAGCGGTTACAGAAGCAGGCGAATTATGGCAGATCTATAAGCTGGATGTAGTTGAAATTCCGACAAATATCACTGCAAAGCGTAAAGATCATGAGGATATGGTTTACCGTACCGTTCGTGAAAAATATAATGCGGTAGCAGATGAAATAACAAAATTAACACAGGCGGGCCGTCCGGTACTTGTGGGTACAACATCAGTTGAGATCTCTGAATTGCTTAGCCGAATGCTGAAGTTGAGAGGTATTAAGCATAACGTACTGAATGCGAAACTGCACCAGAAAGAGGCAGATATCGTTGCTGAAGCAGGTCAGGCAGGAACGGTAACCATTGCAACCAACATGGCGGGTCGTGGTACAGATATAAAGCTTGGCCCAGGTGTTAAAGAGGCCGGAGGTTTGGCCATTGTGGGTACCGAGCGCCATGAATCACGTCGTGTCGACAGACAGCTGCGCGGTCGTGCGGGTCGTCAGGGTGATCCGGGATCAAGTCAGTTCTTTGTTTCCCTTGAGGATAACCTGATGCGTTTATTCGGATCTGAGCGGATTTCTAATATCATGCTCAGAATGGGTATTGAAGAGGGTGAGGTTATTCAGCATTCAATGATTACAAAATCCATTGAGCGTGCACAGCGTAAAGTGGAAGAAAACAACTTTGGAGTTCGTAAGCGTTTGCTTGAATATGATGACGTGATGAACTCTCAGCGCTCAGTAGTTTATGCAAAGCGTAAAAATGCATTGTTTGGTGAGCGTCTGGATGTGGATCTGAATAATACCATATTTGATGTTGTTGAAGATATCGTTTCTGAATACAAGGATCAGAGTAATTATGAAGGTTTCCAGATGGAGATCATCCGCATATTCTCTGTAGATCCGGAAATGACAGAAAAGCAATTTGCTGAAACGAATATTTATAACCTGACCGACAAGATCTTTGAAAAGATCAATGATTTTTATCACCGTAAACTTGAGGCTATTGCTCACCAGACCTTCCCGGTTCTGGAGGGTGTTTTGAGAGAGCGTGGAGATATGATCGAAAACATTGTTGTTCCCTTCTCAGATGGTATCCGTTCGGTACAGGTAGCTGCAAATCTTAAAAAAGCGGTTGAAACTAAAGGGTACGAAGTGTTTAAAGCTTTTGAAAAGACTGTGGTACTTGCCCTTATTGATGATGCCTGGAAAGAACATCTTCGTGAAATGGATGAGCTGAAACAGTCGGTACAGAATGCTGTTTACGAGCAGAAAGATCCATTGATTGTGTATAAAATGGAAGCTTTCAGCATGTTTAAGCAGATGCTGGCTACCGTAAATAAAGATATTGTAAGCTTCCTGTTCAAGGGGAATATTCCAAGTCAGGAGCCTGATGAAGTGCGTGAGGCCCGCCCTCAGCCCCGTCAGGATATGAGCAAACTCAAGATTTCAAAACCTGAACTTGCCCAGACTGCAAATGGTATGCCGGTAGATGACACGCGCGAGATTCAGAAAACACAGCCTATTCGTGCTGAGGTTAGAGTTGGCAGAAATGATCCATGTCCTTGCGGAAGTGGTAAGAAGTACAAAAACTGTCATGGTGTAGGTCTTGATTGATCATGTTCCGGAAAATTATCATAGGTCTTTTGCTTTTTGCTGCCTCATTTTTAAATGCTGCAGCTCAGGAAAAGGGCAGGGTTGTGGTAGTTAAGGATCCTAAGATCGATAGTCTGATAGCCAAAAGACTCGAATTGAATAAGAGTACCGTCCCCGGTAAAAGTATTATGGTATCCGGTTTCCGTGTTCAGGTATTTTCGGGCTTGGACCGCCAGCAGGTTTATGCTGAGCAAACTAAATTTAAATCACGGTTCCCCGGAACCGGTACTTATATCACTTATACCCAGCCCAACTACAGGTTAAGGGTTGGTGATTTTCGTACCAGACTGGAAGCCGAAAAATTTATGAATGAACTGAAAAAATACTATTCTTCGATGTTTATTTTTTCTGAACTGATAATTCTACGCTAATGTTAAAAGATAAGATCACCCAACTTGCAGAACAGATTCATGGTAATGTGGTAGAGAACCGCCGGCATTTACATGCTAACCCCGAACTTTCATTTCATGAGTATGAAACTTCGGCCTTTGTAGCTAAAAAACTGGATGAACTGGGAATCGGCTATGAAAAAATGGCAAATACGGGATTGGTCGCTTTGATTAAAGGGGCAAAGCCTTCTGATGCAGTAGTTGCTCTGCGTGCAGATATGGATGCTCTTCCGATTGTGGAAGCAAATGATGTGATTTACAAGTCTAAAAATCCGGGTGTGATGCATGCCTGCGGACATGATGTACATACTTCGTCGCTTTTAGGTACTGCAAAGATTCTTACTGAGCTAAAGGATGAGTTTGCCGGTACTGTAAAACTGATTTTCCAGCCTGCGGAAGAGAAACTCCCTGGTGGTGCCAATCTGATGATTCAGGAAGGGGTGCTTGAAAATCCCAAACCCGATGCAGTAGTTGGTCAGCATGTGATGCCATTGATTGAATCGGGCAAGGTTGGTTTCCGTGCAGGTAAGTACATGGCTTCAACAGACGAAATTTATGTAACAGTGCATGGTAAAGGAGGTCATGGTGCGCAGCCTCAGCAGAATATTGATCCGGTCCTGATTACATCGCATATTATCGTTGCCCTGCAGCAGATTGTAAGCCGTATTGCTGATCCGAAAACACCTTCAGTACTTTCATTCGGAAAAGTTATTGCCAACGGTGCCACTAATGTAATTCCTAATGAAGTATACCTTGAAGGTACCTTCAGAACAATGGATGAAGAGTGGAGGGCTAAGGCTCACGAAAAAATGAAGAAAATGGCCGAAGGTATTGCAGAAGCAATGGGCGGAAGCTGTGAGTTTAAAATCATGCGCGGATATCCTTTCCTGATCAATGAAGAAAAATTAACTGCAGATGTTCGTGCCTATGCCGAAGACTATCTGGGCAAAGAAAACGTTCTTGATCTGGATATCTGGATGGCTGCAGAAGATTTTGCCTATTATTCACAGGTGTCTGATGCCTGCTTCTACAGACTTGGAACAGGAAATGTGGCCAGAGGCATTACATCATCTGTACACACTCCTACCTTTGATGTGGATGAGGATTCACTCAGATTAAGTACCGGTTTGATGACTTATATTGCTTTAAAGCAATTGGGTAACTAAAGATTCCCTCTGGGAGTTAAAAAATATGATGAAGAGAATATACCTGCTCCTGAGCCTGATGAGTATTTGCGGATTAGGCTTTGCTCAGCAAATACCAAGATTTAATCCCGACACAGTTCTTACAGTAACTATTGACTCGGCCATCACGGTTTCATCAACGCGTTTAACGGTAGAGTCGTTTATCAATGAGATCATAAACGACACCAGTTTCTATGCTGCCTTCCGCAATATGAAGAAATACAGCTTCAATGCTGAGAACCGTATTTTCACTTATGATAAGAAGAACTCTGTAGAGGGTAAGGTTTATCGTAAGATCTATCATAATAATGAAGGTCCGTATAAAATGCAGTTCCTCGAAAAGAAGGATGAAGGCAATGTTTATAAGCGGAATGGAAAGTATTCTTTGTACACTGTAGAGATGTTTGATTACATCTTTATGAATGCCTATAATTCTGATTTTGTCCCCTCTGCACCTATAACCGGAGCCAAAGGCGAGAGCAACGAATCGTACAAGGATAAATTAAAAACCCTGATTTTTAGCCCCGGAAGGCCTATAAAAGGTGTCCCCTTTATCGGAAAGAAAACTGAAATATTTACTGCCAACATGCGGCAGTATTATGACTACTCATTCTTTCGTGGCACTTATCTTGATTCTATTCCGGTATATCGTTTTAAAGTAGTTATGAAGCCCGAGCTTTCGAACTGGACTAAAGACGGGCTGATGATCAAGGAGCTGACTACCATTTTTGATATGCGAAACTTTCAGATACTTGGCCGCTATGTAGATATGAAGTACGATAATTTCGCCTTTGATTTCGATGTGCAGATGAATATTGAGCTGGGTTACTTTGGGAATGATCAGACTCTGCTTCCAACCAAGATCACTTATCAGGGTAATTGGGATATCCCCTTTAAGCGACAGGAGAGGGCAAGTTTTCTGATTCTGCATAAAGGATATAAGTAATCTGCAGATGTACTGATAAAGGCCCGGTGGGCTTTAGAATTTCCGGGGAATTAATCTGAATTCGATTTTTCAGAACGAAAAATTCCTTATTTTTAAATCCCAGCTAAAAAAATTTGATTCCTAAAGATACCGTAGACAAGATCATTGAAACTTCCCGTATTGAGGAGGTGGTTGGAGATTTTGTATCCCTGAAAAGGCGCGGTACGAGCATGATCGGACTTTGTCCTTTCCATAATGAAAAAACCCCTTCATTTCATGTTTCTGTTGGCAAAGGCATTTATAAATGCTTTGGTTGCGGGAAGGGTGGCGACTCAGTTCGTTTTATCATGGATCATGAGAAAGCAACCTATCCTGAGGCCCTGCGGTATCTTGCAAACAAGTACGGAATTGAAATTGCGGAAGTTGAAAATACGCCTGAAGAGCAGGCTATAAATGATCGCCGTGAAAGTTTATACATTGTATCGGCCTGGGCAGCTAAATTCTTTCAGGGGCAGATGCTTGAAACCGATGAGGGGAAAAGTATTGGTCTGAGTTATTTCAAAGAGCGCGGTTTCAGGGATGACATTATCAAAAAGTTTGAACTGGGATACTCTCCGGATGTTTGGGATGCTTTGACACAGCAGGGAATAAAGGAAGGATATAATATCCAGTTTCTGGAAGAGACCGGACTAACGATCAGGAAAGACAATGAGAAATTCTATGACCGCTTCCGGGGCAGGGTTATGTTCCCAATTCATAGTTTTACAGGCCGGGTTATTGGTTTTGGTGGTCGTACCTTAAAAACAGATAAAGCGGTTCCGAAATATGTCAACTCTCCCGAAAGTGATATCTACCATAAATCGAATGTACTCTACGGCTTGTTTTTCGCGAAGAAATCCATGCGCGACGAGGATAATTGTTATCTGGTAGAAGGTTATGCAGATGTGCTCTCAGTACATCAGGCAGGTGTTGAGAATGTGGTTGCATCATCGGGAACTTCATTAACTATCGAACAGATCCGCCTGATCGGGCGGTTTACCAAAAATATAACCATTCTGTATGATGGAGATGAAGCCGGTATTAAAGCTTCGCTCAGAGGTCTGGATATGATTCTGGAAGAGGGATTGAATGTAAAAGTTGTTCTTTTTCCGGATGGTCACGACCCGGATTCCTATGTTCAGAAATTCGGTAGTTCGGCCTTTAAGACTCATATTGAGCAGAATAAAAAGGATTTTATACTTTATAAAACCAGCATACTTTTAAAGGATGCAGGTACTGATCCGATTAAACGTGCGGGAATTATCCGTGAAGTAGTAGAGAGTATTGCGAAGATTCCTGATGGTATCAAGGCTTCGGTTTTTGTACGCGAATGTAGTTCACTTCTTCAGATTGAGGAGCGGGTTCTTATTTCCGAACTGAATAAAATCAGGCTTGGCAGAGTCAAAAAGGAGTCGAACAGCTTTACTCCGCAGCCCGAACCTGAGTTTATTCCGCAGCCCGATTCTTCAGAGCTGAATGCTGTCACAGACAGTGATGATGCTCAGGAGAAAGAGATTGTCAGATTGCTGCTGAATTATGGTCATGAACTTGTTCACTGGGATGATATCACTGATACTTATATTGCGCCTTATATTATTGGAAATCTGAGCGATGTTACTTTTGATAACCCACTTTGCGTGAGAGTAATTGACGAGTATAAGAGTTTGCTGGAAGATGGAAAACTCCCGTCTGAACAGGATTTTATCAAACATTCTGATCATGAAATTGCCGATCTGGCTATTTCCATGGTTTCTTCTCCATATATTTTGAGCGAAAACTGGTATGCTAAGCGCAAAATCTATGTGAAAAATGAAAGCGAGAATCTCAAGTCGACGATTTTGGGTGGAATTTTTCATCTGAAGAAACGTAAGGTCGACGGTATTCTGAAAAAGATCAGAGAAGAAATTCAATCAGAACCTGATGCAGTTAATCAGGAAATTCTGATGCGCAGATATATGCAGGTAAAAGAAGTTGAGAAGGGGATCTCTATTTTTCTGGGTTCTGTAATTGTAAAATAATGGCCAGGCACAATGATTTCGGAGCGAATGGTGAACAAATTGCGCGAAGATATCTGGAAGAATCTGGCTATGAAATACTGGATCAAAACTGGACTTTCGGAAAGGCAGAAATTGATTTGATTGCCTACAAAGATTCGACCATAGTTTTTGCAGAGGTTAAAACCAGAAGAAATAATACTTTTGCTGAGCCTGAGGATTTTGTCAGCGATGAAAAACAAAGACTTCTGGCTTTTGCAGCTGATGAGTACATACATTTAATGGATCATCAGCATGAAGTTAGGTTTGATATTATTACAGTCCTGATCGATAGGTGCAATGAACCCGAGATCAGACATATAGAAGATGCCTTTTGGCCCTGATTTGAAATGAAAAATATGCGGTTTAAATTATTGTTCTTCTCCCTGGGAATGCTGTTCTTATTCTCAAAGTGTTCTAATGAATCTAAAGAAAGTGCTGATACTTCTGCTGCCTGGCTGAAACCCGAGGCCGGAATGTCAGTTAATCTTGGAGATACAATCAGTCTGGAACTGAATTTAAAGGATAAAGCAGATTCTGTTGTTTACTATGCCGATGGAGTTAAACTTCAAAAGTCAACAGATTTAAAGCCGGTAGGGCTTGCTACCAAAGATCTTTCTCTGGGTATGAAAGCGATCACCGCAAAGATCTATCGTGCCGGTACCGATCCGGAAGAGCTGACAACTAATATTGTTGTGAAATCCACTTTGATCCCGCAGAAGTATACTTTTACGGTACAGAATGTATTCCCGCATGATACCAGTTCTTACACTCAGGGGCTCGAATTTCATAAAGGCTTTTTGTATGAGAGTGATGGTCTGTTAGCCGAGTCGAGTATCCGAAAAACTGATTTAGCAAGCGGTAGGGTTCTTCAGGCAACAAAGATCAGGGATGATATTTTTGCTGAGGGAATTACAATAGTGGGAGATAAGATATTCATGCTTACCTATCAGAATTTTGTGAATATGGAATTTGAACTTAATTCATTGAAAATGATTCGTGAATTTCCAAGCCAGTACCGCAGAGAGGGCTGGGGCCTTTGTAATGATGGGAAGGTAATTTATAATACCGATGGTTCAAATATGATTTATATCCTGAATAAGGATACTTACATGCAGGAAAACTCCATAGAGGTTTATGACCAGAACGGACCTGTGGATTCATTAAATGAGCTGGAGTTTGTTGATGGACAGATCTATGCAAATATCTATAACTCAAACAGAATTGTTGTAATCAATCCCGCTAATGGTCAGGTTACCGCTGAAGTTGATCTTACCCGGCTTTATCCCGATGAGTCAAGATCCATGAAAGATTTTGACGGTTTTGTGTTGAATGGAATTGCCTGGGATAGTAAAGGCAAACGTTTATTTGTTACCGGAAAGAAATGGGATAAATTGTTTCAGATTAAACTGAGTCCTCAGTAATAATTCTTAAAGAGTCTCAATCTGTACAAACATGATGGTCTTTCAAAAAGATACACAGCCGCGGAATCTGTTATCATGATTTGTCTTGTCTCCAGATTTTATACTGATTAATCAGCCCATTGGTTGAAGAATCGTGCCCTTTCACTTCCTGCTCATTTTCCAGCTCCGGCAGTATTCGTCCGGCAAGTTGCTTACCTAATTCAACTCCCCATTGATCGAAACTGAAGATATTCCAGATCACACCCTGTACAAATATTTTATGCTCATAAAACGCGATGAGTGATCCCAATGTTTTGGGATCAATTTTTTTAACCAATATGGAATTGCTTGGTTTGTTGCCTTCGAAAACCTTGAAAGGGGCTAATTTTGATATTTCTTCAGCAGTTTTCCCCGCTGATTTCAGTTCATTTTCAACTTCCTCTTTGCTCTTTCCGTTCATCAATGCCTCTGTTTGGGCAAAGAAATTGGAGAGCAAAAGCTGATGATGATTCCCAATTGGATTATGACTCTGAGCCGGTGCAATGAAGTCGCAGGGAATTAATCGGGTTCCCTGATGAATTAATTGATAAAATGCGTGCTGTCCGTTAGTTCCCGGCTCTCCCCATATCACCGGGCCGGTCTGATAGTCAACCGCTTTTCCATTTCTGTCTGTCGATTTACCATTGCTTTCCATATCTCCCTGTTGAAAATATGCAGCAAAACGGTGCATGTACTGATCGTAGGGGAGTATTGCATGACTTTCAGCATCAAAGAAATTGGTATACCAGATACCCAGCAGAGCCAGAATTACCGGAATGTTTTCTCCAAATGGTGTGTTTTTAAAATGCTCATCCGCTTCATGTGCCCCCTCAAGTAATGCCCTGAAGTTTTTAAAACCAATTCCGCATGCAATGCTCAGCCCGATGCCACTCCATAAGGAATAACGTCCTCCAACCCAATCCCAGAATTCAAACATATTTGCGGTGTCAATCCCGAATTTGGATACACCCTGCCCATTGGTTGAGATGGCCACAAAATGTTTTGCAACATCTGCTTCATGAGCATCACTTTTAAGAAACCAGCTTCTTGCCGAAAATGCATTTGCCATGGTTTCCTGCGTGGTAAAAGTTTTAGAGGCAATCATGAATAGTGTAGTCTCCGGATCAAGCTTTTTCAGGGTTTCTGCAATATGAGTGCCGTCAACATTCGAAACAAAATGCAGTTTTAAATGATTGCTGTATGCTTTTAAAGCCTCAGTTACCATTACCGGACCCAAATCTGAACCACCAATTCCGATATTCACTATATCAGTGATCGCTTTTCCGGTATATCCCTTCCAGTTTCCTGAAATAAGCTGATCAGAGAATTTTCCCATTTTATCCAATACCCTGTGGATGTCAGGCAAAATATCCCTTCCCTCAAGAATGAATCCGCTTTTTGCAGGATTGCGTAAAGCGGTATGGAGTACAGCTCTGTCTTCAGTTTGGTTAATCTTCTCTCCGCTGAACATAGCATCAATAGCGTCCCTTAGCCCGCATTCCTCTGCAAGCTGAATCAATAAGCCTTTGGTTTCTGCATTAATTCTGTTTTTTGAATAATCGAGCAGAATATCCCCAAAGCGAATGGAAAATCGTTCAAATCTTTCGGAATCGCTAAAAAACTCACGGATATGCTCATTTTTAATTTCTTCAAAATGAAGATTCAGTGATTTAAATGCATTTGTAGACTTGAAGTGGCTTGCTGACAGCATATGTGCTTATTTATTAAGGATAATATCTCTGATATTGTAAAAATAGATTTAATTTGAATGTATTTCTATACTAACCAGACTAAAATTATGAAGAATTTGCTGGGCGTAAAAGAAAGCGGGTACTTTCAAATCCTGATCAAATGAAGCTGATCCCGGGCAATGTTATGAGTTCTTACCGGGACAAGCTTATTTTCCGAAATCATGTTGATGCTAATTCATTGAGCGGGAGTCTGAAAACAGTTTCGTTGATGATTAAACTCCGTAGGGCTCATGACCACAAAAGCAAAAACTAAAAACCGGGACATTGCCCTGTGTGCTTAATGATTATTTTAATCATGTTGGGTTCATTAATAATTTTCAGGCTAATGTTGATGGATTGACAATTGAAGATATCAGAAGCATTGCCGCGAAATACGGTAAAGTAACTGAGAAAGAAATAAAAGCCGACGGTTTTTAGACTTTAAGGCTGACAGGGTTTTACAACTCTGTCAACCTTATAATCTATATTTTTCCTATTTTTGTATTATGACCAAAGAAAATCTTACAGATTTAAGAGATAGAATAACGTCTCTGAGGAGGCATCTTTGACATCGACAGGAAGTTAGATGACCTCAAAAATGAACAGGATATTGCCCTGAGGCCTGATTTCTGGGATGACCCGAAGGAAGCCGAAAAAGCATTACAATCAATCAATAATAAGAAAAAA
Organism: Daejeonella sp. H1SJ63; assembly: GCF_029360775.1. GTDB lineage: Bacteria > Bacteroidota > Bacteroidia > Sphingobacteriales > Sphingobacteriaceae > Daejeonella. The sequence continues at coordinate 113,144 of NZ_JARKMZ010000002.1, forward strand.
TGGACAGATGAGTTTCAGGCTGCTGAAGCTTCTGTTGAAGATGCGGCAGTAATGCTTGATTTCTTTCAGTCGGGCGATGCTACTGAAGCTGAATTGAAAGAACAATACGGAATTGCTGTTAAGAAGGTTGAGGAACTCGAGTTTAAGAATATGCTCAGCTCTGAAGAAGATCAGCTTAATGCAGTTATGCAGATCACTGCCGGAGCAGGGGGTACTGAAAGTTGCGACTGGGCTTCAATGCTGCTCAGGATGTATGTGATGTGGGGCGAGAAGCATGGTTTCAAGGTTACTGAACAGGATATACAGGAAGGTGATGTGGCCGGTATTAAGACAGTTACCATTCAGTTTGAGGGTAATTTTGCGTACGGCTATCTGAAAGGCGAAAACGGGGTTCACCGTTTGGTAAGAATTTCACCTTTTGATTCAAATGCCAAGCGTCATACTTCATTCGCATCGGTATACGTATATCCATTGGTAGATGATACCATTGAGATTTATGTTAACCCTGCGGATATTGAATTTGAAACCTTCCGTTCAGGTGGTGCAGGAGGGCAGAATGTAAACAAGGTTGAAACAGCAGTACGTTTATATCACAAGCCATCCGGAATTATCATTAAGAATCAGGAATCGCGCTCTCAGCTGCAGAATAAGGATAATGCAATCCGTTTACTGAAGTCTCAGCTTTACGAAATAGAGATGCGTAAACGTCAGGAATTAACTGCCTCTATTGAAGGCAATAAGAAGAAAATAGAATGGGGATCGCAGATACGAAATTACGTTCTGCACCCTTATAAGCTGGTTAAGGATCTTCGTACTAATCACGAAACTTCAAATGCTCAGGCAGTCCTTGATGGTGATCTGGATGATTTTCTGAAAGCTTATTTGATGGAATTTTAATCAGAACAGGGAACAAAGAATATATACTCCTCCGGATTTTGTACTCCGGAGGTTTTTAATTTTAGAGCCTTTTTAATTTACCTGTAAACACTTTCAATTCTGATTTTTTGCATCTTATTTTGGTTCGGGGAAAATAGCCAGCAGCTCTTCAAGTTCTGCCACTTTGTCAAGGGCAGAGAGTTTATCATACGAGCTGATCAGATTTCTTATGACCCGCTGCACAATTTCAACGTTAGAACATGGTTCATAGAAATGATTGGCAGGCTTAAGGTTAAGCTGCTTCAGGAATGAATCAACATCTTTCCTGCCGAACAAAAATCCCTTATTAAAGGCATTGATATAAAATAAAATACCACTTCCAAAATCTGAATATCCATCTTCTGAACTTTCTTCAACATACGCCAGAATAAAATGCTGAGGTAAGTTTACTCCATAAATAGGTATGTCAAGTTTTTGTGCAATGATTGAGTAAATTACTGCCAGCAGGATCTGATTGCCCTTTCTGCTTTCCAGTACCTGACTCAGATAGGAGTTCTGCGGATCCTGGTGATTTGTTGTATTGCCGCTAAAACCATGAGTTTCGTATAAAATATGATTAATGAGTTTTACCTTTTCAACCGGGCTCATTTCATAGAGCATCTGCATCCAGATATCTCTTTTAATATCTTCCAATTGGTTGATAATCTTTTGTTCATCCAGGTCCGGATACTGATATTTGTTGATGATCAGCATGCCCTGAAGCAGATCAAATGCCCCGCTGATATACCATAGTTCCAGATCACGCTTTACATTACTGAACTGTATTTTATGAACAAGGTTTTCTATACGCTCCTGTAAGATCACATCCAGTGATTGCGACCACGCATCTTCCAGATAGCTGATCACATCATTACCGTATGACAAAAGCTTCTCCTCCACATGTTTTGAAATTTCTGCGTCAGGGTCATCCAGTAATTTTATCAGGGATTCTACTTCTTTTTCGTTCATCATCTTGTCAAATTTAATGAAAAGCTCATATTTAAAAGTACAAAGCTATTAGCAGGAAATTCTATTTTTGCTTCGACCTTTCAGCTTTCTAATGAGCCTTTCTAAGATTATCTTTACGGCATGATAAACCCGCAACTGGCGATAGATTACCTTAAACATCGCTTTAAAGCGAAGACCCGCCATGGGATCCATTCTCCCTTTGTCTATCGTTTGCTTGATAAAGTTATTTACGATTTTCGTGCCAAAAGCGTTTACCATGACATTGAAAAATTAAGGGCAGAACTTTTGTGTGATGAACGGACAATCCGTATTACAGATCCGGGAGCCGGATCACTTGTAAATAATATATCGAAGCAGGTTAAATCGCTTGCCAGAAATGCATTGAGATCCGCATCCCTGGCTCAGCTCATTTATCGTCTTGCCGAAGATCAGAAACCGGAGAATATTATTGAACTGGGAACCTGCCCCGGAATCACAACTGCCTATCTTGCAAAAGCAGTCCCGGGTGCAAAGGTAATCAGTATAGCAGGCTGCCCGGAAACAGCTGCTATAGCAGCCGAAAACCTGAAGAAGCTGAATATCCAAAACGTTGAACTGCTGGTTGGTAATTTCGATGAATTACTTCCTGAGCTCATTCGGGATATTCCCAGGCTCGATTTTGTATTTATTGGGGGTAATCACAGAAAGGAAGCCATGCTGAATTACTTTAAGTGGTGTTTGCCTAAACTTGGTGAAAATTCAGTGATGATATTTGATGATATTTATAGGAGCAAGGGTATTAAAGAAGCCTGGAACGAGATAAAGGCACACCCTGAAGTAACTGTTACCCTTGACCTTTTCTGGATCGGGTTGGTTTATGTCAGAAAAGCCCAGACAAAAGAAGATTTTAAAATCAGATTTTAATAATAGAAGAAATGGAGAGTTGATAACTTCTTTCAACTCTCCATTTTATGATCAATTGCCTTCGAATGCCGGTCCGTAAAGAGCCTTTCCGCTTCTTGTTCCCAGATGTTTTTCATTTTCCACCACGAGTTCTCCATTGACCAGAACATATTTGAATCCTTTTGAATAAGCGTGTGGTTTCTGAAAAGTTGCCATATCATTTACTTCAGCTTCACTGAAAATAACAATATCTGCAGCATAATTCGGAAGTAAAAGCCCACGGTCATTCAATCCGAATTTCTGAGCTGCCAGAGAGGTCATTCTTCGTATTGCATCTTCCATTGAAATCACCTTTTCATCGCGCACATATTTTCCCAGTACGCGGGCGTTAGTACCATAGCCCCTTGGGTGAGGCATTCCTCTGCCGGGTACCGGCACGCCGGCATCTGCTCCAAACATACTGAACGGATATTTCATGATGTTCTTTACATCTGCTTCGTTCATGCTGTTATAAACCATCTGGGCCCCGCCTTTTTCAACCATGTCCATGATCGTTTCAGCTTCGTATTTCGTTTTAGCTTTTCTGCCCATCAACTTATTGATTTCAGAAATGTTCTTTCCATTCAGTGTAGTATCTGATGGGTAGTTCGCAACTACCGCATAACTGTAATTCGGAAATTTATATCCTGCCAGCTGAGCAAGCATTTCTTTTTTAATCCTTGCTCGGGTAGCCGGATCATTCAGCCTGACTTTCATAGAATCATTTCCCCCGGCAAATGTCCAGTCGGGTAACCGAATGCCAAGATTGGTACTGCTCGCAGTGTATGGGTACTGGTCAATTGTTACATCCCAGCCCTGTTCGCGGGCTTCTTTAACCAATCCAAGCGTAATATCTGATTTGCCCCAATTCGCTTTTCCACCGATCTTAAAATGTGAAATCTGAACAGGTATATGAGCCTCTTTACCGATATTAATTGCCTCATTAACTGCATTAACAGCCTTGCTTTCTTCATTCCGGATATGGGAGGCATAAACTCCGTTATTTTTGGCTGCAGCTTTGGCAAGCCCTATAACTTCCTCTGTTTTGGCAAAGGTTCCGGGAATATAAATAAGTCCGGTTGACAGACCCACAGCACCATCTTTCATTGCCTGCTCTACAAGTCCTTCCATTTTCTGTTGCTCCTGACTGGTAGGAGTACGATTATCCCTGTTCATTACCTGCGCACGCACAGTATTATGCCCGATCAGACTCGCCACATTTATTGAGGGACGAACTTTATTGATTTCCTGAAGGAAGGACCCGATATTCTCGGCTGATCCTCCGCAATTGCCTGTAATTACGGTGGTTACACCATCAAAAATGTAGTTATTGGCAGTTGGTGTAGTTATGATCCCTCCCTCGATATGCCCGTGCACATCAATAAATCCGGGAGCAACTATAAATCCTTTTGCATCAATAACTTTCGTTGCTTTCATGTCACCGATGCGACCGGTTTTAATGATCTTACCGTCTTTAACGGCCAGATCTCCATAGTACCATGAATTTCCGGTACCGTCAATGATCTTTCCGTTCCTGATAAGCAGATCAGCATTGTTTTGCGCTTTTACTACAATTGAGCAAAGCAATATTGAAGCAAAGGATAAAATAGTTTTCATATAATTTATATTGGGTGCAATTTGCCCGTTTAATCGTTTATAGCCTGATAGGTTAATGCCCTGAATTTTTCTACAACCTCATTATGTGTTCTTACCTGTAATTGGCGATAGAATAAATAGACCATTTTTTCTTTGGGATCAACCCAGTATGAAGTGCCATACGCACCACCCCAGCCAAATGTTCCAATCTGTGCAGGAGCGCTTCCGCTATTCTTTTCTGTGGCAACCTGAAATCCCAGACCGAATGTTCCGGCTGCATAAGGCACATCCTCAATCTGATTATCAACCATCATTCTTACGGTGTTTCTGCCCAATATCCTTTTGCCATTGTAAACGCCGTCATTCAGCAGCATTTGCAGAAAAATTGCATAATCGTACAGGGTAGAACTAAGGCCTGCACCACCTGAATAATAAGTATGAGGTACTAAAGGATAGTTTGCATTGGCAATACTATTCAGCATACCGGCATTTGCCTTTATTAATTTACCATCAGGTGTTTCCTTGTAGATATTTACCAAACGGTTTGCCTTGCCTGCAGGAATGTTGAAATAAGTATCTTTCATTCCAAGTGGTTCAAATATTCTTGTTCTGAAAAACTGATCCAGACTCATTCCTGAGATCACTTCAACAAGACATCCCAAAAGATCTGTATTCATGCCATAAGTAAATTTTTCTCCCGGCTGATGCATTAAAGGTAATTTGCCCATTTCAGTCATTGCAGACAGTAAAGTTCTGTCTTTAACACCTAAGCCTGAAGTGATATTATGTTTTGCATAGATTGCATTTGCTTCTTTTGATCCGATTTGTGCATAACCAAGTCCGGAGGTATGTGTCAGCAGGTCTTTAATGGTAATTTCTCTTTTTGCCGGAACCGTAGTGTAAGTTGTATCTGCCGGATTGAAGTTAGTCATTACACTCTGGTTCCTGTAAGATGGAATGTATAATGAAACAGGATCAGTCAGCAATAATTTCCCTTCATCAAAGAGGATCATGATCGCAACACTGGTTATTGCTTTAGTTTGAGATGCAATCCTGAAAATGCCATCTTTTTGTAATGGTTCTTTCGTATCGAGGTCATTGAACCCGAAGGCTTTATGATAGGCTATTTTCCCATTTCGGATGATGAGTGCAGCGCCTCCGTTCATATATCCATTTTCCACCCATTCATTCATGGAATTGTCTAACTTCTTTAACCTTTCTGAAGAAAAACCTGCAGATTCCGGGCTGGCGTTTATGACAGTTTGTGCAAAACTCTGCAAACTTGCTGCGAAGATCAGAAGCAGGATAAGATTTTTTTTCATAATGCTGTATTGCTTATAAGTTTTTAAGTACTAAATATAATTTTTATTGACAGATTTCAGATTTGTAAATTATGAATTACAGCACATTAAACAAAGCCGGCATTTAAATCTCAAATTTTAGTGTTTAATAATTTTATTTCGCTCTGATAAATTCTGTCTGAGGATCACCAAACGGACGGGTAACGATTTTGTCAATTTCTCCCTTGTCGTTCGTTAAAAAACTGATCCGCATATCAGGGAAGCCTTTTCCATCATCCATAGTAATGAACTGATCATAATGCCAGTGATGAAGGGTTGCATTCAAACTTCTGTATTGCAGTTGCAGATTATTATTTTTAAAATCAATAAGAATATCTCCGTAAACCGGATGAGTGAATTTTCCGGTATATGCCAATGCCGGGTGCGATGGATAGGTGTTTTTTACTTGTGATGCATTAATTTCATCCACACTCTTTTTATTCCTTTCCTGAGCATCCAGATAATCTTTTCTGTACCTCGAACTCCAATCTGTTATTTCCCTGCTCTGTAATATATCTATTATGGGCAGGTTCATTACAGATCTCAGAGAACCTGCAGATACTGCATTATGAACGATAAACAAAGCAAGGCTGTCTTTTGGCAGATAGCTCAGATTGGAATAAAATCCATCGATTGAACCGGTATGACTTATGAATTTTGTCCCTTTATAGGTTTGAAGGATACGGCCCATAGCGTAAAGCGAATTCGAAAGTTCGTCATATCTCCCTCTTTTGTCGGATATGGCATTCGGAATTTTGGTCTCCTCAATAGCTGCTGCCGAAATAACCTGTTTCCCTTTGTATTTTCCTCCATTTACCTGTAGTATCAGCCATTTACTCATATCAGCCATGTTTGAATAGATATTACCGGCTGGTGCAAGTGATTCTGACTGAGCAAGGAAAGTGCGGGCCTTTAGTTTTTTGTTGTCTTCTGACTCAAAGTAGGAAAGTGAGTGGTTATCCGGCTTTGCACCTATTCCGGTAAATCCGCTGGAATTCATTTCCAAAGGATCGAAAATACGCTCCTGAATATTTTGCTCCCAGCTTTTTTGACTTACTTCTTCTATTGCAATTCCTGCGGTAGTATACATGTTATTATTATAAATGTATCCTTCCCTGAACCCGAGAGCAGGTTTCATATAGTATATTTTACTGATCAGTTCTTTCCTTTTAAAAGGTGCATTGAGCCAGATGCCATCATAAGCCGGAAGCCCGGTGCGGTGACTTAGCATATCCCGGAGGGTAACTTTAAAATTTAATTCCGGATTGCTGAAATTAATCCCGGGTAAATATTGTTTTACCGGCACATCCAGACTTAATTTGCCTTCTGCAGCAAGTTCTGCAGCTAATGTTGCCGTAAACAGTTTGGTATTGGAGGCAATCGGGAATAAAGTGCTTTCAGTAACCGGCAACTTATTTTCGAGATCTCTGTAGCCATAACCCTTTGAATAAATTACCCTGTCTTTATGAACAATAACCAGAGCAAGACCAGGAATATTCCAATCAGCAAGCAGTTGATCGACATAAAGATCTATTTTTGACGATTTATCCGCGAATTCCTTGTCTTGTGCCGATACAAAAAGAGGGAAAAGCAGCAGTAAGAGTATTTTTTTCATTTTAATGCAGATATAACTTCTGAAGCAGCGGGAATTTTCAAACTTCTTGTGGCTTAGTTATTGAGAACAACATGCAAAATAGAAAAAATTACGACCTTAAAATGCTTCACCCAAACTTAAATAAAAGCCGCTTTGTCTTTTTTCGCCCGGATTTTGCTCAGCAATGGCATAATCCATTCTTACGCTGAGCCCGCGCTCAATATCATAGAAATACCTGAATCCGCCGCCTACACTTGGTTTGAAATGAGCCAGCTTCAGGTTCCCGTTTGAATAAACATTGCCTGCAGCTGCAAAAGCAGCCATTCCGATACGGGGATGGAGTCTTAAACGGATCTCACTTTGCAGAGCCATTAAATTATAATCTCTGTACCGGCCAGAGTAATAGCCGCGCATCATTTCGTCGTTGCCCATTTGTGGCAGAAGATAGAAAGGAGTATTATTCCCTCCTATGGATTGGAAGTGTGCATTAATTCCAAAAACTGTTTTTTTGCTCAGACTGTTAAAATTACGTAAATCCAGTTTGATCAGACTTCCGCTGTAATTGCTGCCTCCCCAAAAATCAGGAGCATAGGAGTAATTCAGTTTCAGATAAGTTCCTTTGGTGGTATAGGTATTGGAATTCCGGTTATCAATAATCTGGGTAATCCCGAAGTATAAAACTTTTCCTCCATCCTTGTCATAGATACCTGGATCTGTGCTATAAATTCCTCCGGGATCTTTATCATTGAAACGATAGGATTCATAGGCCAGACTAAAGCCGCTAAAACTTATTTTTCCCAGTTTTTTTTCAATACCGGCATTGAGCTTGAATAATTTTTGTGTAATAGGGTCTTCATTCAATTCCAGTGTAGAGTTTCCGATTCCGTAAAAGTTGAAAGGGAAATTTTTATAACGTATTTCACTGGTAATGTGATATTTGTTCTGAGGTGTCCAGATATCTGATTTTAGCTGCAGATTACTTTGTCGTTTGGTTGTAAGTGTTGCTATACCAATTAGTCTTGAAGTTCTGGTTAAGGTGTCTTTGCGGTCTGTGTAAAACGAATAAAGACTTACAGCTCCCAGCTCTGCACCGGTTTCCTGTGCATATCCGATGGCCGGAAGAGGTAAAAAGCTGCTCGACCGGGTTGTATCGGCTTCATCAGAAAATAGTTTTTTGATCAGCTTCATCTGACTGAAGCCATTAGTATTGATCAGCAGGATTATGCTGAAGGTGAGAAGTCTTCTCAGCAGGTATTTATTCATACAGACTGCTAAGTTAATTATTGTTTGACAGATACTGTTTTTATTATTCGCATTATCGCAATTGCAATTGTCCGGTTAAATTCCGGACAAGACCATCTTTATAGCTATTTCAGGATGTGACACTTTAATCAGGAAGAAAAATAATTGATGCAGCCTGCAGGCGTTTGTATTCCGGGATTTATTACAAATCCCGGAATACGTTTATTCTTTATCCTGATATGCGTGATTCCGTAATTATTTCTTTTCGCGGATAGACTTAAATTCTGAACCATCTTTCCATTGAGCCATCTTTTCTTCAAAGGCTAAGCGTTTTCCAACCTGAAAAAACAGCTTCAGATCTTCTAAACCTCCTTCAAATGTCCATGTAGCGGGGTCATATTCGTCCGAAGGACGGTGGTAATGCTTTTCAGTGTATTCTGCTTCTCTTTTTTCGCCATAGGCAGGCCCCTTGCCAATCACATCAATGCCGTTTGAAGTATATAGCGCAGGTATGCCAACCTTTGCAAAATTAAAATGATCTGAACGATAATAGTATCCGGCTTCGGGATGGTTTTCAAATGCAATTACACGTCCTGCTTTTTCTGCGGCTTCTTTCAGATACTCTTCAAGTTCTGATTGTCCTTGTCCTACAATGATGATGTCTTTGGTTTTTTCAAACTGATTTAATCCATCGATATTAATGTTTGCTACGGTTTTTGCAGCGGGGTAAATGGGGTTTTGTGCGTAATATGCCGATCCCCACAGGCCTTGTTCTTCAGCCGTTACGGCTAATATGACTATGGTTCTTTCCGGCTGAACTTTCAAGCTTTTAAATGCCCTGGCCAGTTCAATCAGTCCGGCAGTGCCGCTCGCATTATCAAATGCACCATTATAAATCGAATCTGCAGTTTCATCAGGTTTGCCAATTCCAAGGTGATCCCAGTGTGAAGTGTAGATAATCACTTCATCAGGACGTTTGGTACCCGTTATTTTACCGATAACATTATGTGATTTGTTGAATATGGTCTTAACGGCGACGCTGGTACTCAGTTTCAGATCTAAAGCCAGGGGTTTGAATCCTTTTTTGTCGGCCTGTGCGAAGAAATTAGTCGAATCTTGTCCGGCAGCAGCTACTAATCTCTTGGCAGCCGGTAGCGAAAGCCATCCATTGATATCGGTATAAACATTGCTTTTTCCGCGGTCGTCAAGTCTTAGCTTGGATGCGTTCCAGTTATTCTGAACTACAGTAAAGGGGTAACTTGCCCCCTCGGTTGTATGTACAATCAGACAACCTTTTGCCCCCTGGCGTGCAGCTTCTTCAAATTTATAGGTCCAGCGACCGTAATAGGTCATGGTCTTGCCTTTAAATAAGCTGGAATCTCCGGCAGCAAAGCCCGGGTCGTTCACCATCACCATGACGATCTTTCCTTTGACATCTAATCCGGCATAATCGTTCCAGTTATACTCGGGCGCAACCACTCCGTATCCTGCAAAGATTACTTCATTGTTATCGAAGCTAACTTTATCGGCAATTTTATCCGTCCAGATTACATAATCATCAAAACCTTTGAGTTTAAAGCTTCCTTTTGATGTGCTTACCTGCATATCCGGAGCCGCTGAAGTCTGAATATTGACCATCGGGACTTCCTGAATATAACTTTCGCCATTTCCAGGCTCCAATCCGGCAGCTTTGAATTGTTTTTGCAGGTAGGCAATGGTTTTTGTTTCTCCTTCGGTAAATGGTTTACGGCCCTGAAGTGAGTCGTGTGAAAGCTCAGCTACATGCAGTTTTAAACTATCTGCATTGAAAGCAGCAAGTCCGTCTTCATCCGAAATTTTTGGTCTATTCTGATTGCAGGCAGCAAGGCAGATCAATGCAGAAAATGCGAGGAATTTAATTTTTAAGTTCATATGGTTAGTATGGTTAGGTTTTGCTAAAATACTGATAAAATTATAGGGTGTTTAAAAAATTTGATTCTTGCTTTGAAATGGGGCGCTATTTTTCTGCGGTCTATCAGAAGCATCTTTGAATAGCTTAATGCCAAAATCAATTTATAATTATTTTATTTTTTAGATTAGGGTAAATATCTGGGAATAAGCATTTTTATAAAGGGTGACAGAATACCCAAGCTACGGGGATTTGGTGAGCTTGTGGAACTTTTGTAATCCTTATATATGAGTTACCTGCAAGCGTAAAACGACACAACTGAAACATGATTGAATCACTTACCATAAAAAATATTGCTACTTACGACCCAGTAGATGGAGTTCAAGTTCCAGATTTAAAGAAGGTGAATTTTTTCTTTGGATATAATGGTTCAGGTAAATCAACAATTGTTAAATATCTATATAATCTAAGCCTTGAAGAAAATCTTAAAGCCCAGCAATACAATGACTGCTCACAAATTGGTTATGATGAGACTACTCATCAAATAATAGTTTTTGATGAGAACTTTACTGAAGTTAATTTCAATAGAAACCCTGTATTAAAGGGAGTATTCTCATTAAACCAAACGAATGCTATTATTGATGGACAAATTGCAACCGAGGAAACTTCAATAAATGAATACAATGAATTAATCCGAAAGAAATCCATCATTATTGAAAATGTAGCCACTGATAAACGGCAAAACCAAAATGCATTATTAGAACACTGCTGGAGACAAAGAAACTTATTTGCAACGTTTACAAAAATCAATCTGATTCATTCAGGAAGCAAACCAAACAACTTACAGGAAATAAAAAACAAACTGACTAATCCTCCTGCTACAGTTCCAACAATTACACAACTATCTGAACGCTATCAATTACTTTACGAAACAGAATTAAAACAAATTAATCAAAGTGTCAATTCTAATCTTTACAAAGAGTTAAGACTAATTGAAATAAAGTTACAGAAGTTACTGCAAGAAGTTATTGTCGGTAATGAAGATGTAGATATTGCCGCTTTGATTGTGAAAATAAATGCAAGAAGTTGGGTTGAAACAGGTGTTCAGTATGTAGACAAAACCGATGGTATTTGTCCATTTTGCCAACAGGATACAATAGATGATAATTTGAAGGAGCAATTCAATAAGTATTTTGATTTGACCTACAAAGAAAAAATTGGTGAATTGGTCGCATTACAAACAGATTACAAACAAAAATCAGAAGCATTTTTATCAAATATTATTAGCGTCCAGAATGAATTCAACCCTAATAATTTGGTGTCAAATATTTATCTCAATCTGCAAAGTCATTTTAATAATAACTTTATAACAGTTGCAAATAAAATTGAAAAACCTAACGAGAGGAAAAGCCTAGTTCCCCTTAATTCTTTCCAAAATGACCTTTCAAGTATTGTAAAGGAGATTAAAGAAAACAATAAAACATTTTCAGAACTAAATACTAATAGAACAAATTTGACTTCTGATATATGGCATTTTATGGCTTCAAAGTGCAAATCAGAAATTGATGAACTGGCATCAAAGGAATTAAAGTATCAGAGCATAACCAACTTGGCAAATGTTTTAATTGCAGACTACAAAGTAAAAATTAATGCATCAAAACAATCCATTGAAATACTCAGAAGCCAAACTGTAAATACGAAAGAAGCTGTAGACAACATCAACCTTATTTTAAGAAACGCTGGTTTTGACGGTTTTGAAATTGGCGAAAAAGATACAGTAAATAATATTTCACAGTATTATCTGAAACGACAAAACACTGCGGACGGCAATCCGATTTTTAAAAGTTTGAGCGAAGGAGAAAAGAATTTTATTTCGTTCTTGTATTTTTTTCAACTCTGTATTGGAACAGATGACATTCAGAACAATGGCAACAAGAAAAAAATAATAGTTATTGACGACCCTGTTTCAAGTTTAGATAGTCAGGCTTTGTTTGTTGTTTCAACTTTGATTCACAATTTGATTTTAAGAAAAGGAGATAATCCGAAAGCAGACAAAAAGCTTCTGAAAAATGATAAAATTTCGCAGGTCTTTATTTTCACTCATAACCTTTATTTCTATAAAGAGGTATCATTTGATAAAAGACCCATTTGTGCGGACTATTGGCATCTTAGAATAATTAAGATAAACAACAAAACATCAATAAAGGGCGAATACAACAAAACTATTTATGACGACTATTCATTGCTTTGGAACACGATTAAAGAATTGAAGGCAAACATTCCAACCACTACTTCTTTGAACATTGTAATTGCAAATTCAATGAGACGAGTTATTGAGAGCTATGTTAACTTTATAGGTTATGGTAAAGACTCTTGGGCTTCTCTTTTTAATTATAATCAAAATGATCCTTCCTATTATATTAAGTGTGCTTTCATTTCTACTATAAATGATGAAAGTCACAAAATTACAGCATTGGACAGTGTCTATTATCAAAAAATAATTAATGAACAGCCCCAAATTTTATTTGACGTGTTTGTAGAAATATTTAAGTCAATTGGCAAGGAACATTATGAATTAATGATGGACGAACAAATTCAGCCATAAGTGAAAAGGAAAAAGCATATAATGATTCAGAAGTCAATAACGCCAGCAGGTAACAGCAGCTACAAGAAATTGGCGGTTCAGTGGTTAAATGAAGCTTTGTGCTTCGTATCAAGTTCAGTTGTGGCAGACAGTTTTCGTCTTCGAAATCGCCAACTTCTTGTAGCTGCAAAACGTTAGTGTTTATGCTAAAAGACAAAAAACAAATGATCTACAAATGGAAAACTATTTACAAATAACTGATCATTGGGTGACAATAGTTTCCGGGACATTTACTATCATCTTGACATTAATTGCGACTTGGCTCGCGTGGAAAACATTTTATTTATCCCAAAAAGACCAACAAAAGACAATAGCCATTAATGAGCTTAGGACACAGACCAAGCATCTAGAAGATCTATTGTTATATCAAATCCAACCTCGATTTACAACAGAAATGAGATCGAGTGACTATATGGACATAGTTAATATTGGAGGGGACTGTTACAATTTACAAATTACCTCAGAAGAAGAAACATTTGGTAAACATGGAAATCCATTTGAAAAAATGGACAATTTTTTTTCTTCATCAACAAAAAGGGCAATAAATTATTCAATACATGGAGACAGAAATTTCATATTTACATTCGAGGACAAGTTTGGGAATAAAATGAGACAAACTCTCCATACATCCAAAAGAAAGTTCTCGAATCTTGAAATTTTAAAATGAAAGCACAAAACGCTAACAAGGGGTTTGCAATAACCGACACCTGAACATGGCAAAGCTAGGATCCTGGCGAAAATATCTCAAGCCCTTGGACTAAATTTGATTTGGTTGAAGCCTGTTTTTTTATCAATACGCTAACAACTAATCGGCCAATTACGAGATTGTTTATTTTAGATTACCGGAACTTTTATTTTCATGAAAACAATTATCTTGGGTGAGAGAAATTTGTCCAATTTGAGCAACAACTGATTATAGTCGCCAACAGTTACTTGCTCTACTAACTCAACCTAAATCAAAAACCTCTTAACCCCCTTCTCTCATAAATCCCAAACAAAATGATCAGACCCTACATTTTAGCAGAAACAAACTGGAAATCTGTAAAAGATTCAAATTATGACCTGGCAATCCTTCCCTGGGGGGCTACAGAAGCGCATAATTATCATTTACCCTATTCGACGGATGTGATTGAGGCAGACCATATCGCTGCTGAATCTGCCAGGATTGCCTGGGAAAGTGGTGCGAAGATCATTGTTTTGCCTACCATCCCTTTTGGAGTTAATACTGGTCAGGCGGATATAAAATTGGATTTAAATATTTATCCAAGTACCCAGCTGGCAATTTTATGTGACCTCATTGAGGTGCTTCAAAGGTCGAATATTTTTAAGCTTTTGATTTTGAATGGTCATGGGGGAAATGATTTTAGAACAATGATCAGAGAGTTGGGACTAAAATACCCAAAGATGTTTCTTAGCACCTGCAATTGGTTTCAGGCCGTAGACAAAATGGAATTCTTTGAACATGATGGAGACCATGCAGACGAAATGGAAACAAGCCTGATTTTACACCTGGCTCCGGATTTAATGCGTCCTTTAGATGAGGCAGGAGATGGGAAAGAAAAAAAGCATAAAATTAAAGAGTTTTCAGAAGGTTGGGCATGGGCAGAACGCAAATGGTCGCAGATTACGAAAGATACAGGAGTAGGAAACCCCGAATTAGCCACGAAGGAAAAAGGAGAGAAGTATTTTAAGGCGGTAACTGCAAAAATTTCGAAGTTCCTTGTCGAATTGTCGAAGGCGGATGTGAATGATCTGTATGAAGATTAGCTTGAAAAGCCGAATAAATTCTATTTAGAGGATACTATCCTCCCCCTAACCCCCTCTGAGAGGGGGACGGTATGTCGCCTATTTTCCTGCTTAATACAGATTTCATTTTTACTTCAGGTTCCTAGGCGTTATGCTGTCTCCCGCCGGCGGGAGAATCAAAGAGGGTGGATGGCGCATAATTTAGTTTTCTTACTCAACATATCTACCAGCACGTTGATTCAATTGGATCCAGCGGATTTTGGAACCTCCTTTACCTATTCTTACACCCTACCGCAAGCAACATAATCCTGCAAAGAGAACAATCCTGCCTTCAACATCATATGGATTTTATATCTTCATAACTCTAATGAACTACCGGATCTGATAATGAAAAGTCAAAAACCTATTTTTTTGAGGATATATTCATTCAAAATCATTTGTCTGATGCTACTTTTAGGTAGTACGGCAATAGCCTTTGCCGAAAGGAAAGTAAATCATAGAATCCTCAATACAACTATACAATCAGACACTGCAAAACGAAAGGCTGATCTGAACAGGATTTTGAAGGTCTTGCCGGAAGATCGTATCTCTAATGGCAGACTTTCTTTTCAGGATGAAACATTTAAAGACTGGTTAAAAAGAACCGGAGAGCTGCCACCTGATTTTGATCGGATGCCATCCATACCTTTTCTTCCGGATCCTCTTATGGAAGACGAGGGTGGCAAAAATATTCCGATTAGCTCGGCTGGACAGTGGAATAAGAAACGTCAGTGGATGAAGGAGCAGTTGGAATATTACATTACCGGAACCTATCCGAAATCTCCGGGTCCTTTTAAGGTAAAGGTTCTCAGCGAAAAAATTGAAGGATCAACAACTCTGCGTACAGTCGAGCTTTCATTCGGTCCGCAGGAACAGGCTAAACTGACTATTGAATTAATGATTCCACA
Source organism: Daejeonella sp. H1SJ63 (assembly GCF_029360775.1). GTDB lineage: Bacteria > Bacteroidota > Bacteroidia > Sphingobacteriales > Sphingobacteriaceae > Daejeonella. The sequence continues at coordinate 128,946 of NZ_JARKMZ010000002.1, forward strand.
GGGCAAAGGCCCTTTTCCGGTGTTTATGGCTCAGTGGAATCACAGAGGCTGGGCACAAATTGCAGTAAGAAGGGGTTATATGGCCTGTGTTTATGCAGCATCGGATGCGAAGGACGATACTGAGAAATATGCTGAAATATGGTCTGAGAAGTATGATTTCACCCGTCTGATGCGGAGGGCTTTTGGAACTTTCAGAGCTGTCGATTATTTGTACAGCCTTCCGATGGTGGACAAAGAAAAAATTGCTTTGACCGGTCATTCCAGAAACGGCAAGCTGGCGCTGATGGCTGCTGCATTTGATGAGCGTATTAAGGCGGTTATTCCCAGTAGTGGGGGTTCGGGAGCAGAAGTTCCCTGGCGATATGCCACTCAGCAATACGATGTGGAGGATATCGCCCTCTTATCTGCTGCACAACCGGCCTGGCTGCATCCACGTTTACGGTTTTTTATTGGAAGGGAAAATAAGCTTCCGGTGGATCAGAACCATTTTATGGCACTGATAGCACCCAGGGCACTGATGCTGAGTACTGCAAAGAATGAGGGAGCAAGCAATCCATGGGGCATTGAGCAGGCATACAGTTCTGCACAAAAGGTTTATAAGTTCCTTAATGCACCAAATAATCTGGCCATACGAATCCGGGAAGGAGAACATGGTACACATGCAGAAGACATTGAAGCCTATATCGATTTCTTTGATTATGTGTTTAAGCGCAGCAAGCATAAGCCGGAAAACAAACTGTTGTACAATTATTCCTTTGAACGCTGGAAGGAGCAGGTTAAGGAGCATATCAATCCATTGGATTATCCTTCTAAATTGGCGAATGTAGGGGCCTTGTTCAGTGGGAAAGATCCTTCAAAGCAAAATTTGGAGTCAGGGAAGTTGGCATTAAGAAAGCAATTGAAATGGATACTGGGTGATGAGCCTCCCGGCTTAACTAACCCCGGTCCGCAAAGTCTGGAGAACGGCGGTGCAGGGGAGGATTATTTTGGGACTGTTCTGAAACGACCGACGGTAACTCCAAGAATGGGGCGCATGGCGATTACCCCTTATAAAGAGTTTGGCGATTACCTGTATGGCTATGTGTACTATCCTAAGGATAAATCAGGAAATATAAAGTCCGGTAAACTGCCGGCTTTGATTTATCTGCATGAATATGATTATTCAAAGGGTCTTTCATCCTACCATAATCTGCAATCCTTCTTTGAGGGAATGACGGATCTGGGCTATGTCGTTTTTTCCTATGATATGATCGGTTTCGGCAATCGTATTGAAGAAGGAACACACTTTTATGAACGCTATCCGCATTGGTCGAAAATGGGAAAAATGGTGGCAGATGTCAGGGGAGCAGTGGATGCACTCACCCGAATGGATTTTGTGGATCAGACAAAGATCTTTGCGGGAGGTTATGCCTTAGGAGCCACGGTCAGTCTGTATACTGCTGCATTGGATGAAAGAATTGCCGGAGTGATTTCTGTGAACGGGTTTAGTCCACTGCGCTCCGCAAGCTTTGACAAGGGCCTGGAAGGTATAAAAGCATTTTCTCATTTGCATGGTTTGATCCCGCGACTTGGTTTCTTTGTTGGTCATGAGGACCGTATTCCTTATGATTATGATGAAATTATAGGAGCTATCGCTCCGCGACCGGTATTGCTGATTGCTCCCCAACTGGATCATACTGCTAATCTTCAGGATATCAGAACATCTGTTGCTGAAGCCGGAAAAACGTACAAATTGTCAGGAGCTTCTGATCAGCTTATACTGAATACCCCCGATGATTTTAACAGGTTCAGCACAGAGATGCAGAAAACTATTTATGATTGGGTTGCCCGTCAACATGAAATACAGCTCCGGGTAAAATAAACCTTGCCGGAGGAGGTAGCTTCCGGCTATAATTAATTTGAATCTGAACGATATTTTTTGCCGGAACTACTCCGGAGGAAAGGGCTGAACCATCCTATAGAACACAGGTATTGCTTTTCAAAAGCAAATGATTATGATTTCTGAGTATTATCTGACTATTTATAACCCTGTTAAATCAACCATAATTTAGAAATAGAGGAATACTGCATCATGCTTCAACACTCCGTTTTCTAAATAAATTTCCCTTCCCAATTCAAAGCAATTTGCTTCATACCCTAAAGAAGGGTAGTTTTGCGGCTTAATATAGAATTATGAGTATTGAAAGAGGACCGATTTCTCAATTTATTGAAAAAAATTACCTGCATTTTAATTCTGCCGCTCTGGTAGATGCAGCAAAAGGATACGAAACCCATCTGGATGAAGGGGGTAAAATGATGATCACCCTTGCAGGCGCTATGAGTACTGCTGAACTGGGCATTTCCCTGGCAGAAATGATCAGACAGGATAAAGTTTCTATCATTTCCTGTACAGGTGCAAACCTTGAGGAGGACATCATGAACCTTGTAGCTCATTCGCATTATAAGCGCGTCCCTCATTACCGCGATCTTAGTCCGCAGGATGAGTGGGATCTGCTCGAGAATCATTATAACCGTGTTACTGATACCTGCATTCCCGAAGAGGAAGCTTTCAGGAGATTGCAGAAACATATCCATAAGCTCTGGAAGGATGCCGATAATGTAGGAGAGCGTTATTTTCCTCATGAGTTTATGTATAAGATGCTTCTAAGTGGTGTACTTGAGCAGTATTATGAAATTGATCCGAAAAATTCCTGGATGCTGGCAGCTGCAGAGAAAAACCTGCCTATTGTTGTTCCGGGATGGGAAGACTCAACCATGGGTAATATTTTTGCTTCTTATGTGATGAAGCAGGAGCTGAAAGCAACTACTATGAAGAGTGGAATTGAATATATGGGCTGGCTCGCTGATTGGTATATTGCGAATTCAGGCGGTAAAGGAGTTGGCTTTTTCCAGATTGGCGGAGGTATTGCCGGAGATTTCCCTATTTGTGTTGTGCCAATGCTTTACCAGGATATGGAAATGGAAAATATTCCTTTCTGGAGCTATTTCTGTCAGATTTCAGATTCTACAACTTCCTATGGTTCTTATTCAGGAGCTGTTCCGAATGAGAAAATTACCTGGGGCAAACTGGATATTCATACACCGAAGTTTATTGTCGAATCAGATGCTACAATTGTTGCACCGCTCATCTTTGCATGGGTGTTGAAGCAATAGTAAATCTTTTGACTGATGGAAATGTCTGAATTGCCGAAAAATCAATACAAAGTGTCAAAAAGCTGAAAAGAATTCAGATACAGAGGGTTACGGCTTAATTTAGAATGATTATAAATTGATAAAATAGGTCATGTTAATGTCATGTATAATTTTATAAAGCATACTTTTGTCAACTGAAAATATTGATGGGCAGATTCTGTCAAGTTTTTAATTATACGTTTCAAATTTTAAGAATTAAATACTCAATATGAGAAGCATCTCATTGTTTTTTAGAAATGTTGCAAAATCACTGATACTGGTTTCTTTCCTGAGTTCGGCAGCTGTTTCATCGGCCAGTGCTCAGGATGCTAAAGCCGGTGCGGCGATTTTTAAGCAAAAATGTACCGCTTGCCATGCCATTGATAAAGCGGTAGTTGGTCCGGCCCTTAAAGGCGTAGACACAAAGTATGATGAAGCCTGGTTGGTCAAATGGGTCAAAAATGCTCCGTCTTTAATTGCTTCAGGCGATGCTCAGGCAGTTAAAGCAGCCGGGTTTTCTCCTGCGATGATGTCAGCTTTCCCTGAGCTTTCAGACGATGATGTAAAAAACATTATTGCTTATGTAAAGGTTGGTGATGTGAAGCCTGCGGCAGCAGCAGGTGCAGCCGGAGCTGCAGCAGAAGGAGCGGCCGCTTCAGAGCAGGGGGTTAGTAACTTCATGCTTTTTGGCTTGCTTGCTGTTATCATTATTGCTTTCATTGTAATTCTTGTTTTAAACCGTGTGATCTCAACTCTGGAGCGTGTAATGCTGCAGAAAAAAGGAATCGCTGTTGAAGATGAGGAGGCTGAAAGCGCAGATCGTTTTGCAGGATTAAAGAAGTTATCCAAGAACAAAAAGTTCATTCTGTTTATTGTACTTCTATGTATCATTTTCCTTGGCTCTGCCGGATGGAAAGGTATGTGGGAAACAGGCGTTCACACTGGCTATCAGCCGGTTCAGCCAATCAAGTTTTCGCACCAGTTACACGCAGGGGTTAACAAAATTGACTGTCAGTACTGCCATTCAGGTGCAGCTACCTCTAAGAATGCTTCAATTCCATCTTTAAATGTTTGTATGAACTGCCATAACTATGTTACGGCTTCTGAAAAATATGATGGAAAGACCTCTCCTGAGATCATGAAAATTTATTCTGCTCTTGATTACAATGAAGAAACCAAGCAGTATGGAAACAATACTAAGCCGGTAGAATGGATCAGAATCCATAATCTTCCTGATCTGGCTTATTTCAACCACTCACAGCACGTTTCAGTTGCAGGTATCGAATGTCAGAAATGTCACGGTCCGATTCAGACCATGGAAGAGGTATACCAATATTCACCACTTACCATGAAATGGTGTATTAATTGCCATAAACAAACTGAAGTTAATCATAAGGATAACCCTTACTATGACAAACTTATCGCAGCACATGATAAGCTGAAAAAGGGTGAGAAAGTTACAGCTGCCGTTTTAGGTGGTTTGGAGTGTGCGAAGTGCCACTATTAATTAGAATAATTTTAAGATAACATACGTATACAGTTATATAGCTTAAATGGAAAGCAATAAAAAATACTGGAAAGGTTTAGAAGAGCTGCAGAACACCAAAGATTTTGTTGAAAAGAACAAAAACGAGTTCGCTGAACCAATTCCAATGGAAGAAGTTCTGAATGAGGCAGGTTTAAGTACCGTAGCCCCTCGCCGCGACTTTTTAAAAGCGCTTGGTTTTGGTTTAGGTGCAGTAACTCTCGCTGCTTGTCAGAAAACCCCTGTTCACAAATCAATTCCTTACCTGATTAAACCTGAAGAAATAGTTCCGGGTATTCCTAACTATTATACTTCAACTTATAACGGTAACAGCATATTAGTTAAAACCCGCGAAGGTCGTCCGATTAAGATTGAAGGAAATCCAAACTGTATTATCAGTAAAGGAAGTATGGATGCAAAGGGTCAGGCTTCAGTCCTTGATCTTTATGATGTTTCCAAACTGAAATCACCTGTGCTGAATGATTCAGAAGTTAGCTGGGATAAGGTTGATGAATTTGTAAAAGGAGAACTACAGAAAGTTAAAGCAGGGGGAAAGGGTATCCGTATCGTATCTTCTACTATTAACAGTCCTTCTGCAAAAGCAGCTATTGCTGATTTTACTGCTCAGTATCCGTCTGCCAGACTTGTTCAGGTAGATGCTGTTTCCTATACAGGTATAATTAAAGCTAATGAAAACAGTTTCGGGAAGGCAGTACTTCCAAGATATCGTTTTGACAGAGCTGATCTGATTGTAAGTTTTGGTGCAGATTTTCTGGGTACCTGGATTTCACCACTTGAATTCAGTCGCGCTTATGTTTCGAAAAGAAATAATGCTGCTCTGGAAAGCAAGAAGATGTCGCGCCATATTCAGTTTGAGGCCGGAATGAGTGTTACCGGTACCAACGCTGATACCCGTCTTCCTTTGAAACCATCTGAAGAGGGTATTGCATTATTAAACTTATATGCGGCATTGGGTGGTGTTGTAACTGGTAATAAACCTCTTGCAAATAATCCGAATGCTGATAAAGCTATCGCAATTGCTGCAAAAGAGCTTCTTGCTGCAAAAGGACGTTCTTTAGTTGTTAGTGGTTCTAACGATGTTTCAGTTCAGATCCTTGTAAATGCCATCAACTCACTTATCGGAAGTTATGGTACTACAATTGATCTTGATAATCCTTCTTACCAATACCAGGGAAATGATGCTGACTTTGTTTCATTAATTAATGAAATGAATCGTGGCGAAGTTGATGCGGTATTCTTCCTGAATACAAATCCGGCTTACGAGTATGCTGATTCAAAAGCATTTACAGATGCGCTGGCAAAAGTGAAACTGCGTGTTTCCTTTGCTGACCGTAAGGATGAAACTTCATCATTATGTCAGGTTATTGCTCCAAATCTTCATTTTCTGGAGTCATGGGGTGATTCAAATCCTGTAGAAGGTTATTATACCATTGCACAGCCAACCATTAATCCTGTTTATAATTCACGAAGTGCAGAACAGGGATTATTAATCTGGTCTGAGAATCCGGTTACCGATTATTATCAGTATGTTCAGAATACTTGGGCAAAATCAATTTTGCCTCAGGCCGGTATCAGCTGGAAAGAATTACTTCAGAAAGGTTCAGTTACATTACCTGAGCGTTCTGCCGGAGCATATACTTTTTCCCGTGAATTAAATTCGGTAGTACAGACTATTATCGCTGAGAGCAATAATCTTGCAAAAGCTGGTGATAATGCTGTGGAACTTCATGTTTATCAGAATGTAGCTATTGGTGATGGTAAATCAGCCAATAACCCATGGTTGCAGGAGCTACCTGATCCGGTATCAAAGGTAACCTGGGATAACTTCGCTGCTATCAGTCCGAAATATGCCGAAAAACTTGGAATTTCTGAAAGAGATATGGTAGAAATTAAGGCTGATAAATACAGTGTTATTTTACCGGTATTACTTCAGCCTGGTCAGGCATTCGGAACTGTTTCTGTTGCTCTTGGATATGGCAGGACCAAGGCAGGTAAAGCAGGTTCTGAAGTAGGTAAGAATGCTTATCCATTCCTTCGTCTGGTAAATGCTACATTACAAAATACTTCTGCTGCAAGCATCAGTAAGGCCTCAGGTACTTATGAGCTTGCCCAAACTCAAACTCACCACTCAATTGAAGGCAGAAATATTGTTCGCGAAACAACTCTTAAGAACTATCTGAAGGATCCTAATTCAGGAACAGGCCATGCTCATGTTAACAAATATGATTTGTGGAATGAATATGAAAGGCCTGGTCACAATTGGGTTATGGCTATTGATCTGAATGCATGTACCGGATGTGGTGCTTGTGTGGTAGCTTGTAATGCAGAAAATAATATTCCGGTAGTAGGACGCGATGAGGTTCGCCGTCGTCGTGAAATGCACTGGATCAGAATTGACCGTTATTATTCAATCAATGATAAAGGGAACTCTGTAACCAAAGAGAAAGAAATCGAGAAGCTTGAGAATATGGATAATGTGTCTGTAATACATCAGCCAATGATGTGTCAGCACTGCGACCATGCTCCTTGTGAAACTGTTTGTCCTGTTCTGGCAACTGTTCACTCATCCGAAGGTTTAAACCAAATGGCATACAACCGTTGTATAGGAACACGTTATTGTGCAAATAACTGTCCGTATAAAGTGCGTCGCTTCAATTGGTTTAACTACTGGAATGATTCTCGTTTTGATAATTACCTGAACAACGAGTTTACTCAGCTGGTTCTAAACCCTGATGTTACAACCCGTTCAAGAGGGGTAATGGAAAAATGTTCAATGTGTGTTCAGCGGATTCAGGCTGGAAAACTCCAGGCTAAATTAGAGAAACGTACATTGAAAGACGGTGATGTTAAAGTTGCCTGTCAGCAAACATGTCCAACAAATGCTATCATCTTTGGTGATGCAAATGATCCGGAATCAGCAGTGTCTAAAGCACTGAAGAGTGAGCGTACATTCTATGTACTGGAAGAGATCAATGTAAAACCAGGTGTTGGATATCAAACAAAAGTTAGAAATACTGTAGAGGTTTAATACAAGAAATTTAATAAAGATATGTCATCTCATCACGAGTCTATACTTAGAGAACCCTTAGTAACCGGTGAAAATATTACCTACTCCAGGGTCACCGAAGAAATATTGGTTCCTGTAGAAAATAAACCAAATAAAGCCTGGTGGATAGGCTTCATTGTATCTGTACTTGGTGCGGGACTTTGGGTATTTGCTGTTAGCTGGACCTTCTGGTTCGGTATCGGTGAATGGGGATTAAATAAAACTGTTGGCTGGGCATGGGATATTACCGGTTTCGTATGGTGGGTAGGTATCGGTCATGCCGGAACTCTTATCTCAGCGGTATTATTACTGTTCAGACAAAACTGGCGGAATTCCATTAACCGTTCGGCAGAAGCAATGACCATTTTTGCCGTTATCTGTGCTGCCACTTATATTATTTCTCACATGGGTCGTCCATGGTTATTTACCTGGGCGCTTCCCCTGCCAAATCAGTTCGGGTCATTATGGGTGAACTTTAACTCACCATTGGTATGGGACGTATTCGCGATCTCAACTTATTTCTCGGTTTCTTTAGTATTCTGGTATACAGGTTTACTTCCTGATATCGCAACTATCCGCGACCGTGCAAAAGGTACCCGCCGCCGTGTTTATTCTATTTTATCTTTCGGATGGAATGGATCTGTTAAAACCTGGCAGCGTTTTGAATTGGTTTCGTTAATCCTTGCAGGTGTTTCTACCCCTCTGGTACTTTCTGTACACACGATCGTATCTATGGACTTTGCAACTTCAGTTATTCCGGGATGGCATACAACCATTTTCCCTCCATACTTTGTTGCAGGTGCGATCTTCTCAGGATTTGCAATGGTTCAGACTTTATTGCTGGTAACACGTAAAGTAATGAATTTCGAAAACTACATTACGATGTTCCATATTGAGTCGATGAATAAGATTATCATCGTTACCGGTTCTATCGTGGGTGTGGCTTACCTTACTGAGTTATTCATTGCCTGGTATTCTGGTGTTGAATACGAGCAATATGCATTCTTAAACAGGGTGAGTGGTCCGTATGCCTGGGCTTACTGGATCATGATGACCTGTAACGTGATCTCTCCCCAGTTATTCTGGTTCAAGAAGATCCGTACAAGCATTGCTATTTCATGGATATTATCTATTGTAGTAAACATCGGTATGTGGTTTGAGCGTTTCGTAATTATCGTTACCTCACTTCACCGTGATTATCTTACTTCAAGCTGGGTTATGTTCTACCCAACCTGGGTTGATGTGGCTATATTCATTGGATCAATAGGTGTATTCTTTACCTTATTCCTTCTGTTCCTGCGATTCTTACCTGCTATTGCAATGGCTGAGGTTAAATTATTGCTGAAGAGCTCAAGTGATCAGGCTAAGCAAAAACTGATCCGCGAAAAAGCAGTAGATCAAGTTCATGCTGAATATTATCTGGAATCTCTGGAAAAATATGATAGTGTTTCACCTAAAGTTGCTGAATTCCAAAAAGTTTAAAGATGAGTAATATAAAATATATTTTAGGCCATTTTGAAGATCCGGACGATCTGATGCATGGAATAGATAAGCTTCAGGAGAATAATGTAGATATTTATGATGTCTATACTCCTATGCCTATTCACGGTATTGAAGATAAATTAGGTATCAAACGTTCGCGTTTGGGTAAAGTAGCTTTTGGCTTCGGTATGACCGGTACAATAACAGCCATCTCGATGATTACCTATATGCTGGTTATAGACTGGCCTATGAATATCGGAGGAAAGCCTCATTTTGCATTCCCTGATTTTATTCCGATCATGTTCGAGTTAACTGTCCTTTTCGCTGCCTTTGGAATGGTAGGGACCTATTTCTTTGCTAACCATTTAGCTCCGGGGCGTGCTCCCAGAGTGATGGACCTGAGAGCTACAAATGACAGGTTTGTTATTGCAATTGATGCAAAGACCAATACAGCACATGACCAAATTGACAACATTTTAAAAGAAGCCGGTGCTGTTGAAGTAAAGCACAACGAAAGGAAATATGTTAGTTATGAATAAGCTCCTAATAATTTGTACCGTTTTCTTAACTGTTGCAGCTGCTTCAGTTATTTCATCCTGTTCAGATAACAGAAGTACCGGGTTAGAGTTTGCCCGTAATATGTATGATCCGATTGCTTATAACCCGGATCAGGCCAATAAAAACTTTAAAGACGGTAAAACAGCTCAAACTCCTCCTGCCGGAACTATGCCTGTAGGATTTGATAAAATTGATGCTTATCCGAATACTCCTGAAGGTTATCAGTCTGCAGGAGCATCTTTAAGCAATCCGCTTCCTGTAAGTGTTAAAACATTGGAAGAAGGTAAGTCTCTTTATTTAACAATGTGTTCTCATTGCCACGGACTTGAAGGAAAGGGTGATGGTTCTATAGTAAAACTTGGTAAGTTCCCGGCTCCTCCATCTTATGGAACAGGTAACTCTTCAAGAGGTGGATTAATGAAGGATCTTACAGATGGTAAGATTTACCATACAATCACTTATGGTGTTAACTTAATGGGTTCGCATAAATCTCAATTATCTCCTGCTCAAAGGTGGAAAATTGTTATGTACGTTCACGAATTACAAAAATTACAATAGTCAATTGCTAAAACCAGATGGGAAATCATAATCATACTCATAATTTCACTGAACAATTCGAATTTTCGGGAAAATTAAAAACCTGGACTTTAATAGCAATGGTGGTTGGAATTCTTGCTATAGCCTTCGGTTTACTTACAGGTCAGCAGGAGCGTACTTACGCCAATCTGCTTTTAATGGCTTATTATTTTACTTGTGTATGTGCAGCGGCTTTGTTCTTTATAGCACTGCAGTATGTTGCACAGGCTGGTTGGGCCATAGGTCTGATTAGAATACCTCAAGCTATGTCAAGAGTTTTGCCAATTGCAGCGCTGGTTCTTGTAATCGTTAGTGCTTCAGGTTTATTAACTCATAACTTATATCATCACTGGAATGCTGAAGGTTTGTCAGATCCCGCAAGCCCGCACTATGATAAAATCATTGCAGGCAAGTCAGGTTTTCTGAATGTTCCTTTCTTTTTAGCCAGATTGGTAATATTCCTTGGAGTTTACTCTTACTTTGCCTCCTTATTTGCAAAATACGCAGAGCGTGAAGAGATGGAAGGCGGATTGGTATTCTACGATAAGAGTTTTAAATGGTCATCTCTATTTCTGGTGATTTTTGGATTCACTACTCCAATCTGGGCTTTTGATACAATCATGTCGCTTGAGGCGCATTGGTTCTCTACCATGTTTGGATGGTATAACTTTGCTGCAATGTGGGTGAGCGGAATTTGTACAATCACACTGATCGTTATCCTTATGAAAAAAGCAGGATACCTTTCATGGGTTAATGAAAACCACCTTCACGATTTGGGAAAATTCATTTTCGCTTTCTCAATATTCTGGACTTATGTTTGGTTCTCTCAGTTTCTGTTAATTTATTATGCAAACATGCCTGAAGAAACAGTTTATTTCTACAAGCGCTGGGAGCCTGAATATCTTCCATGGTTTTGGTTGAATATCATCATCAACTTTGTTGCACCATTGCTTATTCTGATGGCAAGAGATTCAAAACGCCAGATGAACAGATTAATGGTAGTTTGTATCATTCTTCTATGTGGACACTGGCTTGATTACTATATGATGATCATGCCGGGTACAGTTGAGTCACACAGAGGTTTTGGAATAATTGAAATAGGAGTAGCGGTAGGTTTTGTAGGATTGTTTACCTACTTAACACTTAACCAGCTAAGTAAAAGATCTTTGGTGTCTAAAAATCATCCGTTCCTGGAAGAGAGTATTAACCACCAGATTTAATCACAGTTCTTAATAGCAAAAAGAAAATACTACGAATAAAATGAGGTTAAGAGAAATTTTTAATATCAGAACTGTAGCTGCACTGCTTACTATATGCACGCTGACTGCACAGGCAGGTAAATTGTTTGCCCAGACGCAGGATTCTACAGTTAGCTCTACAACAGCTGTAATTGATACAGCTATTAAAGCTTCCGAAGCCCTTGCTCCATCGTCTTCACCACTGATCAGCACTGCAGTTGATACTGTAGAGTACTATAAGAACAGACAGCCGCTTGAAGCAGTAACAACAGACTTTGCCGCTGCTTACAAATCAGGTACTTATTACCTGCTTATGTTCATTCTTATTTGCATATTCATTGCAGTTATCGGCAAGATACTGAAGGTGTATGAGTTAAGTAAGGAAATGCAGGGTAAAAAGACCGGCTCAGATGGAAGAAGAATCCATGGTGTTCTGTTTGGAATATTCCTTCTTTTTGGTCTTTACGGAGTTTACTGGTCTTACTCTGTTCAGGGCCCGATGAGTATGCACGAATCAGCATCAGTTCACGGACTTGATATTGACTTTATGTTTAAAGTTACCCTGATTCTGACAACAATTGTTTTTGTTCTAACACACATTGCCTTGTTCGGATTTACTTTCAAGTACAGAGGTTCTGAAAACAGAAAGGCATACTTCTATCCGCACAACAATGCTTTGGAAAGAATCTGGACTATTATTCCTGCTATAGCTTTAACAATTCTGGTATTGTTAGGATTCTTTACCTGGAGAGGTATTACCAATGTTTCTCCTGAGGATCAGAAGAAAGCAATCAGTGTTGAAGTAACTGCAGAGCAGTTTAAATGGACTCTGCGTTATGCCGGTGCTGATAATCAGGTTGGTAAGCGTAATTATAAATTAACTACTCCAACTAATGGTCTTGGTATTGATTTCAAAGATCAAAAAAGCTGGGATGATAAATTGGTGAGTGAGATAGTACTTCCGGTTAACAGACCGGTAAGGTTTACCATTAACTCAAAAGATGTATTGCACAGTTTCTATCTTCCTGATTTCAGGGCTCAGATGAACGCTGTTCCTGGTATGCCAACTCATTTCCAGTTTACTCCTCGTTTAACTACTGCACAGGCAAGGGAAGAACGTAATAATCCTGAATATGATTATGTACTTCTTTGTGCTAAAATTTGTGGAGCCGGACACTACAACATGCAGGTTAAAGTTACTGTAGTTTCAGAAGCTGAATATACCGCATGGTTGGCTAAACAGCCACTTTACTACAACGACGATGTAAAGAAAGAGCTTCAGCTTGCAGATAACAGCAAGACCGGAGAGAATAATACTATTGCTTTAAATTCTAATACTATCATAAAATAATTATGGCAAGCACTGCATTACACGATACAGCCGTACTTCACCACGACGATCACGGTCATGATCACGGACATCATAAAGAAACATTTTTAACTAAATATATCTTTAGCCAGGATCATAAAATGATCGCAAAGCAATTCCTGATTACAGGGATTATTATGGCTGTTGTTGCTATGATATTATCTATCCTGTTCAGGTTACAATTAGCCTGGCCGGATAAAAGTTTCCCGCTTTTAGAGACTTTTTTAGGCCCTAAATGGGCAGAAGGTGGCCGGATTAAACCTGATTTTTATCTTGCTATCGTAACAATACACGGTACAATGATGGTATTCTTTGTATTGACTGCCGGACTTAGCGGTACTTTTAGTAACCTGCTGATTCCTTTGCAGTTAGGCGCAAGGGATATGGCTTCACCATTTCTGAACATGATTTCATACTGGTTGTTCCTTACTTCCTGTGTAATTATGATGTGCTCTTTCTTTGTTGAGAGCGGACCTGCAAGTTCAGGCTGGACGGTTTATCCTCCGTTATCTGCCTTACCTAAAGCAATCAGCGGTTCAGGAACAGGTATGACATTATGGTTAATCAGTATGGTATTATTCGTTGCATCTTCTCTGATTGGTGCCCTGAACTATATTTCTACCATTCTTAATATGCGTACCAATGGAATGGACATGTGGAAAATGCCTTTAACAATCTGGGCATTCTTCTTAACAGCTATCGTGGGTGTGTTGTCATTCCCTGTACTGGTTTCTGCAGTAGTACTTCTGATCTTCGATCGTAGCTTTGGAACCAGTTTCTACTTATCAGATATTGTTGTTGCCGGACAGATTCTTCCAAATCAGGGAGGTAGCCCGGTATTATGGCAGCACTTATTCTGGTTCCTTGGTCACCCTGAGGTTTACATTGTAATTATGCCTGCTTTGGGTATTACTTCTGAAGTTATTGCTACTAATTCAAGGAAACCAATTTTCGGTTACCATGCAATGGTTTACTCGCTGATTGGTATTACAGTATTGTCATTTATCGTATGGGGACACCATATGTTTGTGACAGGAATGAATCCTTTCCTTGGTGGTGTATTTATGATCACTACCTTGATTATTGCAGTACCTTCTGCCGTAAAGACATTCAACTATCTGGCAACTATCTGGCGTGGTAATCTTCGCTTTACTCCTGCTATGTTGTTTGCAATAGGTTTAGTTTCTTTCTTCATCTCTGGAGGTCTAACAGGTTTATTCCTTGGAAATGCTGCTTTGGACATTAACCTGCATGATACATACTTTGTTGTTGCTCACTTCCACCTTGTAATGGGTTGTGCAGCTATTTTTGGGATGTTATGTGGTGTTTATCACTGGTATCCTAAGATGTTTGGACGTATGTTGGATGAGCGTTTAGGTTATCTTCACTTCTGGTTAACATTTATCGGAGCTTATCTGGTATTCTTCCCAATGCACTTTATGGGTATTGATGGTGTGCCACGTCGTTACTATGCATTCACTGAATTTGCATTTATGCAAGAGTGGTTAACAGTTAACGTATTTGTAACCTGGGCAGCTATTATTTCTGCACTTGCTCAGGTAGCATTCCTTTGGAACTTCTTTTATTCTATTTTCTACGGGAAAAAGGCTACTCAGAATCCTTGGCATTCGAACACTCTGGAATGGACAGCGCCTGTTGAGCATATTCATGGTAACTGGCCGGGAGAGATTCCTTCGGTTTATCGTTGGCCATATGATTACAGTAAGCCTGGTCATCATACAGACTTTATTCCTCAGACAACTCCGTTCTCTGAGACAATGAGTTCAAATCTCCATCATGATTTTGAAGACAATCCTGAAGCTGTTAGAATTCAGGAGGAATGGGAGAAAGCAAATCCATCCCAGACCAGAGCTTCAGAGCATGTTTAATTAAAATATAAATAACAGGCAGGCAGTATTAAAAGTACTGCCTGCTTGATTAATAGAGGTACCTGATCTCTGTAGCCGGATATAATGTTCGGAAGAACTCTTTAAATATTCTTACAGTGATCCATTCTTTTCTCTTTTGATGTTCTGGGAGTTTTGAATTGAATGGTACAATTTTAGGATTGGGAATTTTTTAGCTTAAACATTTTAATTGTTATCCTTAATATGTTTAAGGAATTGTTTATAGAATATCATTTGTGACTCAATCGCTGAGATATAAGACATTAGATACTGCTTAAAACATTTTTCATTGTAATTTTGCACCTTCTTGTGCATTTCAACTTAAGATGTTTTGCCTGAGCTAAAGAAATAAACAAAATGCTTTTGCTAAACAAGTAATCAGGCATTTATTGATATAGAATAAAGGTGAGGAATTTCATATCCGACTTCAATAAATTAATCAAGTTAAGACTAACCCTTACAGTAGTTTTTTCGGCTTCTATCTGTTTTTTAATGGGAAGCAGGATACAGGGGGATATTAACTGGATTAACTGGATTATACTTACAGTTGGAGGCTTCCTCGTAACCGGTGCTGCAAATGGTTTTAATGAGATCATTGAAAAGGATCTCGACAGATTAATGAAACGCACAATGGACAGGCCAATACCTTCAGGTAAGATGACAACCGGACAAGCCCTTGTTCTTAGTCTGATTATGGGTATTTCGGGTACAATGCTTTTAGTAAGGCTTAATTTCCCTACCGGTGTTCTGGCTGTATTCTCGATATTCTTATATGCTTTTGTATATACACCAATGAAGCGTAAATCACCTATAGCTGTCTTTATAGGGGCTTTTCCAGGTGCTTTGCCACCACTAATTGGTTATTTTGCGGCATTCAATGAGCCAAGGATTTCATGGATTCCTGTCATATTGTTTTTGATTCAGTTTGTCTGGCAGTTTCCGCATTTCTGGGCAATTGCCTGGGTATTGGATGAGGATTATAAGCGCGCAGGTTTTCGCTTGCTCCCAACAACCTTTCAGGACAAAACAAGTGCAGTTCTTACCTTTGTCTCAACCATAATTTTAATACCGGTAAGTTTGATGCCTACTTATCTGTTTAATCCTTCAGGACAAGCTTTTGGAGGAACTATTTATATGATTGTAGTATCAGGAATGGGTTTATATTTTGCTTTGCAAGCCTATAAATTATTGAAATCGCGGGATGTGCCATCAGCAAAGCGCTTAATGTATGCATCATTTTTCTACCTTCCGGTATTACAGCTAACCCTATTGTTTGATTTTATTGCATAATAAACAGCTATGGAAACTGAAAATATTCTTACTGAAGACAAACAGAATTTAAAAGCTAAAAAGTTTTTAATGTGGCTTTTTATCATTTCATCATTTATGATGTTTGCAGCATTAACCAGTGGTTTTATTGTTTATACTGAGGGGAATGTTGAACGTGGGATCAAGGTATTACTGCCCAAAGCATTTATGTACAGTACAATGCTTATTATATTAAGCAGTATCACTGTTCATCTGGCTCAGGATTCTGCCAGAAAGTTGCAATTCGATAAGCAAAAGCTGTACATACTTGTAACAATATTGTTGGCTGCGGGTTTCTTCTACAGCCAGATTACTGCATGGAAAGTTCTTTATGAGTCGGGGGCATATTTTGTAAACTATAATGCCTCACAGTCATTTATTTATGTATTTACTGGAGCCCATTTGCTACATATTTTAATGGGGGTATTTTTCCTGATTTATGCATTTTTAGGTAAACTGAGGAATATTTCTCAGGCGCGTAATCTGTTCAGGATGGAAGTTGCTTCCATTTTTTGGCATTTTATAGATATCCTATGGATTTATCTATATGTTTTCTTACTTTTGAATCAATAACAAATCATAATACTGTCATTTAAATGAGTACTACTGTATCAAAACTTGATGAAATAAAAACTGACGCCTGGAGTGGCGGAAAGTCACCTTTTGCTGTAGAATATGGAAAAATCATGATGTGGTTTTTCTTATTATCTGATGCATTCACATTCTCTGCATTTCTGATTTATTACGGAGCTCAGCGTTTCAGTAAAATCAGCTGGCCTGATCCGGATGTAGTATTCCAGTCAATCCCCGGGATTGCTGATCATGGATTCCCTCTTGTTTTTGTGGGTATCATGACCTTTATTCTGATCATGAGTTCTGTAACTATGGTACTTGCTGTTGAGGCTGGTCACCGTAATTCTAAAAAAGAAGTTGTATGGTGGATGATCGCTACGATTGTCGGAGGATTTATGTTCCTTGGTTGCCAGGCTCTTGAGTGGTCTCACCTTCATCATGAAGGATACTGGTGGGGAAGTTTCCCGGCTTCATATACCGGTGTTGATACCGTTGGTGCCTTACAGTTTTCCAACCTTTTCTTTACAATTACAGGATTTCACGGATTCCACGTATTTACGGGAGTACTGATCAATATAATCATCTTATTAATGGTTATTAGTAATGTTTTCCAGAAAAGCGGATCTTACCTGATGGTTGAAAAAGTTGGCCTTTACTGGCACTTCGTTGACCTTGTTTGGGTATTCGTTTTCACATTTTTCTATTTAGTTTAATATTCTGATTATCTCATAAAATGTCAGCAGAACACACACACGAAGAACATGCTCATGAGCATGAAGGAATGACCAAATCAAAGATCTGGCAGGTTTTCTTTTACCTTTTAGGAATTACCACTGTAGAATTTTTCATAGCTCTTTATATGATTCCGAAAGGATTGATTGGGCATGGAATTGGTAATTTTGCGTACATCATTTTAACACTTGTTAAAGCTTATTATATTGTTGCATATTTTATGCACCTGAAATTTGAAAAATATGCGTTTAAAACAGGTATAGTTTTATCTCTGATTTTCATCGTTTATTTTATCATCTTAATGTTAACTGAAGGATCTTATCAGTTCCTTCATGTAAATTAATGAGTTCAACCTCATTCAAGATAAAAAAGATCCTGGTACTGTTGATATTACTTGCAGTACCGGGAACTTTATATTACCTCCTCAAAGAAAAAGGTCAGAATCGCTACAGACCTCTCCCTATTTATGGGAATAAGCAAGTTGCTAATACTTTTCATACCCGATTTGGTAAAAAGATTCCTGATACTATTTATCATGTAATAAGGGATTTTAAATCTCTTAATCAAAATGCCGATTCGGTAAAGTTTCCTGCTGATAGTAATCAGATCACTGTTTTTAATTTCTTTTACACACGTTGTCCTTCGGCATGTACAGCAATGAACAGGGAAATGGAAAAGGTAGCGGGACAATATGCCAATAACAGGTTAATGAGATTTATTTCCATTAGTGTTGATCCTGAATACGACAATCCTGAAGTGCTGTCTAAATACAGTAAACAGTTTACTGCAATCAACAAAAAGTGGGATTTTGTTAGTGCTGATAAGGACTTAGTGTTTTCAATGGCAAGAGAAGACTTCCTGGTTGATGCTATAGCTGATACGTCTCAAAAGCTTAATATTATTCATAGCCCTATGCTTATCCTCGTTGACCCTCAAAAAAGGATAAGAGGGTATTATGATTCCAGCAGAGGGAATGAGCAAACTGCACTTCTGATTGATGAAATAAAGGTTCTTATAACAGAGGAGCTTAGGAACGTAAAAGACCGTTAAAATAAATTCTGATTTCTCTGCGTTATTATTTTTTATGAACGATAAACTTACTTCACGCATTATCACAATAATTTCAATAGTAGTATTAATTGTTGTAGTAGTATTACAATCTAAAATTCTGAATGTTTTTCCTGATAAAGGATCCATTCCATCCTGGGTATTTTCGCTTCCAAAATTGAATGCAATTCTTAATGGAACTTGCAGCGTTTTGCTTTTGCTCTCTCTCTATTTTATAAAGAAGAAGAATATTCAGGCACATAAAAAGGTAAATATTTTAACATTTATACTCTCTTCACTTTTTCTTGTATCCTATATCATTTTTCACGCTACCGGTATAAAAACTACTTATGGTGGTGAGGGTAGCATTCGTATAGTCTATTATTTCATCCTGATCACTCACATCATACTTGCAGCTATAGTGCTTCCATTAGTATTGTTCAGTTTTCAAAAAGGAATTCAGATGCAGGTTGAGAGTCATAAGAAGCTTGTACGCTGGACTTATCCGATATGGTTGTATGTTACCATTACCGGTGTGATTGTCTATGTGATGATCTCGCCCTATTATAGTTTTTGATCAGAGTTTTAAGCCGGAAGAGCAGAATGAAATTCCGATTGCCCGTTATTGATATGTTTAATTATCGTAAATAGCGTATCTTTGTGCCATGAGATCTCTTAAAGTCTTTTTTGTAAGTTTATTATTGATCTTTTTCTCTCTGAGCTACCCGGAAGTAGCTGCTCAATGTTCAATGTGTACATTAAATGCTGAAAATTCTGTTCAGAATGGCAATACTGAAGGGAATGGATTAAATAATGGTATACTTTATCTTTTGGCAGCTCCTTATCTGGCAATAGCAGGTGTTGGCTTTCTTTGGTATAAGAAGTACAGACGTAAGAATGTCAATATGAATGTCAGAGGTGGTAAGATTAATCTGAATTAGAATTTCTATTTCAGAAGTTTTTCGTTCCTGTTATTAAAAAAATTATCAATGGCTAAGACTTCCGTGCTATCCGCTGTTCTGCAATCCAAATGCCCAAGATGCAGAAGGGGCAAAATTTTTTCTGGCTCACTTTACGGGTTTAATTTCCAGAATACTAATGATAACTGCTCACATTGTAATATGAAATTTGAGATTGAGCCGGGCTATTTTTACGGAGCAATGTATGTTAGTTATGCCTTTGTAGTTGGCGAAATGCTTACTATAGGTCTTTTAACATATCTCATAACAGGTAATGATACCTCGCCATGGCTCTATATTGGAGTAATTTTGTCAGCAGTATTAATACTCAGCCCTATTAATTATCGTTATTCCAGAGTGTTGCTTCTTCATTTTCTGACACCTAAAGTGAAATATAATCCGGAATACGATACAGATGATAAAGGTAGAAACATTTGATTTTTTAAATGACCTTGCTTGTAATAATGAGCGTAACTGGTTTCATCTGAATAAAGCAAGACATGATGCTGCACGTAAAGATGTACTGAATTTTACTGCTGAGCTGATACAGCATCTTTCCCAAATAGATCCCTTAATTCCAGAGAGTCTTGATCCCGGAAACTGTGTCATGAGAATTTATCGTGATATACGCTTCAGTAAGGATAAAACGCCCTATAAAGAGAATTTTGGCGCCGGTATCAGTCCCAATGGTAAAAATTTTATTGGCCCGGGATATTACCTGCACATTCAGCCGGATAAATGTTTTATAGCCGGAGGTTGCTGGATGCCTGAGCCTGAATTACTTCGTTCAATCAGGCAGGAGATCGACTATAATGGAGCAGATCTTCATACAATTATTGATAATTCAGCTTTTAAAGGATATTATGGTGTACCCGAAAGCGATTATAAACTCAAAACAGCTCCAAAAGGATATGACGCTGATCATCCTGATGTTGAATTACTGAAACTGAAAAGTTTTACGTTCAGCCATAAGTTAAGTGATAAGATTTTGATGAGTCCGGATGCCATTAAAGAAGTTGTAAATGGCTTTCAGATATTACATCCGTTTATTGCATTTTTGAGAAATGCTGTTTCCTAAACTGATTTCTATGAAGAGCCTTTTTGCGCCTGTATTTATTGTTTTAATTACCAGTTTCAGTTCATGTGTAATTACTTCACCTAAGAAGTATAATGCCCTGCTGGCACAAAAAGATTCACTTTCACTTGGCTGGGAAGCTGCCAGAGTGAAGATAGAATCTCTGGAACAGGAAATTGCAAAACTGAAGACTGATACTTCAGTACTAAGCGCCCGAATTTCTGATCTCAGTTCCATGATAAAGAAACTGGATGACAGCTATACTTCACTGCGTTCAAACACATCATCAGAAATCACTAAATTATCTGCAGACCTGCAAAGAAGAGAAGCGCGCTTGAAAGAGGTAGAGGATATTTTGAAAAAGAGAGATGAAGCAACCAATGCACTTAAGAATAAATTGCAAAAGGCACTGCTTGGCTTTCAGCAAAGCGGACTTAGTGTGGATATCAGAAACGGGAAAGTATATGTTTCTCTGACTGATAAATTATTGTTCAGCAGTGGCAGCATTATAATTGATGATAAAGGGAAACTCGCGCTACAGGAACTTGCCAAAGTGCTTAAGACACAACCTGAAATTAATATTTCTGTTGAAGGACATACTGATAATCAGAAAGTGGTAAACCTTGGACAGATAAAGGATAACTGGGACCTGAGTGTTTTACGTGCAACCTCGGTTGTAAGATATCTTACTGAAACTGAGAAAATAGAGAACAGTCGTCTTACGGCAACGGGAAAAGGGGAGTTCCAGCCTGTTGAAGAAGGGACAAGCCCCGAAGTCAGAAGCCGTAACCGGAGGATTGAGATCGTTCTTTCTCCTAAACTTGATGAGCTTTACAATCTGATCAAATAAGAGGCCGGTCAGAAAGGACTTTTAACCTCGCTGAATAAAGGTAAAACTTTGTCTTTTTCTGATAGGATAACCTCATCAGGACTGATACCCCAGTTAATATTCAGCTCAGGATCGTTCCACATTACTCCTATCTCGGATGTTTTGTTATATAGTCCTCCGGATACCTTGTAGGTAAATATCGTATTGTCTTCAAGAGTAACGAAGCCATGTAAGAAGCCGGGAGGGACCCAAAGCATTCGATGATTTTCGCCACTTAATTCGATGGCAACATGCTCGCCGTATGTGTCAGAATCTTTTCGGAAATCAACAGCAACGTCAATAACTTTTCCGTTAATAACCCTTACAAGCTTTCCCTGCGCAAATGGTGGGGTTTGGGCATGCAATCCTCTTAAGGTTCCTTTCTGTGACAGGGATTGATTGTCCTGAACGAAGCTGGCCTGAATGCCTGCTTCGTCAAATGATCGCTTGCTGTAACTTTCATAGAAGTATCCGCGCTCATCCTTCCAGATCTTTGGTTCAACAATGTAAAGATCTTTTATTTTGGTTTCTATAAAGTTCATGGCTTGTCTATAAATTCCATGCTGGTAGCAAACAGAACAAACTTATTCAGAAATTGTTCCGGAAAATCTGATTGTATAGCATCAGCGTGTTTTTGCTGATATTCATTTATCTGTTCTAAGGTATCTGCAATGTACTGAACACAATAGGTCACTCCTTCATTTGGAGAATCAAGAACCTTAAGCAAACGGTTTGAGATAAAGTATCCGGTGTTCATCACATTGGGGATATGCTCAGATCTCATCCAGTTCAACCATTCATTATGAATACTTTCGTCCAGAATTATGGTGACATTATATAAAATCATGCTGCGAATATAGGAATAGCTTTTAATATCTGCGGTTTAGCCTAATTTGTCGCCGCGCAGTTGCCGGAATCTTTTTCTGGCCTCAATCACAAAAATGCTGCCGGGATAATCACTTATAATTTTCTGAAAAAGTTCGCGGGCCTTTTCAGGCTGCTCCAGCCGGGTCTCATAAATATCCGCAAGCATGAATATTGCATCATCTCCCCAAAGTTCAGTGCTGTAATTATCAAGAATCTCCTGAAGTTCAGCAACTGCCTTTTGCAGTTCATTATTTTTAATGAATATTCTTGCTTTGGCCATTAATACATCGTCTGCAAGAGAGTTATTAGGGAATATTATATGCAGACTATCCAGTGATTTTATTGCGGCCTCGGATTCATTTTTTAAGATGAACAGATCAGCCTTTGCATATTTTATAAGTGCTGCAGTGTCTGTTTCATTTTGCAGGTTATCAGAAATAAGCAGACTGAGATCGAGTGCATCATTTGCAATCAGTTGCGATGTTGAGCTTTTTAAGACATCCAGCTGAGCCTTCGACCATGTAAAGTCGCCCTGGAAGTAAGCAAGTTTCGCATTTTTAAAGCGAGCTTCCTGACCAAGTATGTCATTTGTAAAAGCTTTTTCAACCTGACTATACAATAAAGCGGCCTCCCACATTTCTTCGCTAATCAGGTAGATATCAGCAAGTTCTGTTTTGGCTTCGCCAATAACGAGTGGAGGGATGCCATTCAGTTCAATTAGTTTTTGGAGCTGTTCTGCTGCTTCTTTGGGCTTATTCAGATAATAAGCCTGCAGCTTTGCAAGCTGTCTGATTGCGAAGGTAGTTCCTGCATTTCGTCCAAATTCATTTAATAATGACAGATAATCGCCCTCAAGTTTTTCCAGATCGGGTTTACTTAATTTTACTGATTTAAGCTGCTGAGCTCTGACATTTAGGAGGTCAACTCTTGCAGGGATGTAGTATCTGCCCTGTTGCCCTTTAGCCTTTAGATAGTTCAGAACCTCAATGGCCTGCTCATAAGCCTGATTTGCAATCAGAAGTCTGGATAATTCATAGATTCTCCCCCCGTCTTCTTTTAATCTGCGATCAAGAGCCAGGCTTTGCCGTACAGCCATATCAAAATCTTTTTGCTGTACATATTGCCAGGTTAAAAACTCAGTCATAACCACATTCTGCGGATCTTTCTGAAGCTTTCTTAAAATAGCAGATTTCAGGATGTCATAATCATTTCTGTCTTCAAGGATGCCGCCAAGCACATTTTGAGCCTGTTGTAGCGTCTGAGGATTGATACCTAAAAGCAGAATGTACTCCTGAATCAGCATGGTTTTATCTTTCCTGAACCTGTACAGGCTCAGAAGATCGTAGATAAAGGCATTTTCATTATTAACCAGTTTTCTGCCGGTAATCAGGGTCTTTATTGAAAAATCATAGGCTTCAGCACGGTAAAAAGTAATTGCCAGATCTTTGACAGCGAATTCATTTGCAGGCAGGTTTCGAATCAAATTGTTAAACCATTCTGAAGATTTAGATTCTTCACCCTTTTCCAGATAAACCCGTCCTATATCAACACTATAGGTAAACACTTCAGGATGGCTTTTCATCTGAGTCCGGGCCAGCTTTTCGGCCTCATTGTATTGCCTTGTTTTTAGCAGGCTATTGAAGTATGGATCGTAAAAACTTAAATTTTTAGTACTGTTGAATAATTTCTCATAAATGACAGCAGCTTTTTCGAAATCACCGGTCTGATAGTACTGAACGGCCAGAGCTTCTTCTGTACTTAACTGAGCTTTTGTGCTTAGTGATGTCATAACTATGAAAAGAAATAAAAGAGTTTTTTTCATAAGTATGCGTTTATTAAAGTTGCCATATCCATAAAGTTAATGCTAATACATTGAAAACTATACAGCTGATGGATATATTGTCTGGTTTCAAAATTGTTGTTGATTTTGCCGAATGAACGTGTAGTTTAAATGTTACGATAAGATCGGTATGATTTTAAATGAATTTATTACCTTGAGTTCTTAGTATTAACCAAGGTCTCATTTTACTTCTTTTTAGGTAAGTATATGTAGTTGCAGCATCAATTAATGATGTTGATTGTAAAATTTTGGGCTTGATTTTATATAGAACCGGAGAATGTCATTTAATAAAAATTATTTTTTCTTTTTATTTATTCTGATACTGATTTCCTGCTCAGGTGAAAAGGCTGCGAAAAGAATACCAATAGAGAATTTCTTTAGCGTGCCCATTAAGAATAATTATCTGGTATCACCGGATGGAAAATTTATTTCTTATCTCAAACCTGACAATAATCGTATTCATATTTATGTAGAGACCTGGGATGGGAAAAATACAACACAGCTTACCTGCGATACCAACAGGAGTATCTCTGGTTATTTCTGGGCAAATAATCAGGAGATTGTTTATTTGAAGGATGGTTCAGAAGAAAAGGATCCCAGCCTGTTTGCAGTAAGATTTGATGGCACGAATAAAAGGGAGCTTGTTACTTTTAAAAATACTAAGATCAAGTTAATAACTACAGGTCAGGTTCACGATGATCATGTTCTGCTAGCCCTGAATAAACGTGATTCTACAGTTTTTGATGCCTACCGATTAAATATCCAAACCGGGCAACTTTCATTACTATTGAAGAATCCTGGAAATATAACCAAATGGTTCTCGGATCCGGCTGGTAAGCTGAGAATGGCAGTAGCCAGCGATGGTGTAAATGAAACGATATTATACCGGGATTCAGAGAATCAGAAATTCCGGGCGGTATTAACCAACAATTTTAAAACCAGTGTATTACCGGTTGCATTTAGCGCTGACAATAGCTGTATTTATGCATTGTCTAATCAAAACAGAGACAGAATGGCTTTGGTTGAGCTTGACTGCATTACCGGTAGTGAACACCGTATTATTTACAGTAATCCTGAGGTAGATGTTACTGATGCAACTTATTCTGTGAAAAAAGGCAAGCTTGTTTTTGCCGATTTTGAGACATGGAAAAAAGACAGACATTACCTGGATGATACTGTGAAGAACATATTTAAACAGCTCGACAAATTGCTTCCAAATACAGAAATCAGAGTCGGCAGTTCTGATTTTGATGAAAAGAAATTCATAATCCGTAGCTATACCGACCGTAATCCGGGTTCTTTCTATCTGTACACTCCGGATGATAATAAGCTGGTAAAGTTGAGTGATGTAAATGCTACTCTGGATGTGGATGAACTTGCAGAAATGAAGCCTGTAAGTTTTATTGCCAGAGATGGATTGCTGGTAAATGGATATCTGACCCTGCCTAAGGGGAGTAAAAAGAAGAAACTTCCGGTGGTAGTGATACCTCATGGCGGCCCTGATTCAAGAAACAGCTGGGGTTATAATTCGGAAGTTCAGTTTTTGGCTAACAGAGGTTATGCTGTATTTCAAGTCAACTTCAGAGGATCAAAAGGTTATGGGAAAAAATTCTGGATCGCAGGATTTAAAGAATGGGGTGGAAAAATGCAGGACGATATTACGGATGGAGTAAGATGGCTGATTTCGGAGGGGCTTGCTGATCCAAAGCGTATTGCTATTTACGGATCAGGATTTGGTGGATTTTCTGCACTGCATGGGTTATTTACAAGGCCGGATCTCTATAAATGCGGTGCTTCTTATTCAGGATTTACAAATTTGTTTGCTTACCTGAAGGATATTCCACCATATTTCAGACCATATCTTCAGATGTATTATGAAACGGTAGGTAATCCTGAAACTGATGCCGATTATTTCAGGGCCATTTCACCGGTGTTTCAAACTGACAAAATAAAGTCACCGGTACTAATTGCACAGGGTACCAGAGATCCAAGGGTGAATATGAATGAGACTAATCAGTTTGTTAAAGAATTGAGAAAGCGAAATGTACCTGTTACATATTTATTAAAGGACGGTGAGGGGCAGATCTTCAGGAATAGCGGGAATAGGCTGGAACTTTATAAGGAACTTGAAATATTTCTTGCAAAGAACCTTGGACGATAGTTTGAAATGAAAGAGTATCAGCAAAATTATCGCAAGAATTTTTCTCTGGTTATTCTTTTTTTGATCCTGATTACTACCTCAATGGGAGGTGCTTTTTTTCTTGCTTTCAATCTTACCTCAAAGTATGTTGAAAATGAATTTGTTTCACAGAAAATTGAAGTCCTCGAAGAAACAGTAAAACCTTACAATGATTTTTTTCAGAATACCATCCCTGAAATTTCTTTTTATCAGGGATATCTGGATTCTGCACAGGCAACTAAGTTCATTGATACAATATTTAACAAATTCCGGTTTGTGGATCGTGTGTTATTTTATGATGCCGGAATCAGTAATCATAATCTCCCTGATGGAATCAGAGTTGGGAACTTTACAATGGCTCCAAAATCAGTTTACCAGTTTTCCAGAAATATTCATCCTGATTCAATAGTACTTTATAAAGAGAATCAATACAATAATGCTTTCTCGACAAAAGCCGGAGATGAATTCAATAAAATGGCCTTGAAGTTCAGTGGTTTTATTACTTCAGCAGATACAACCAAAGTACTGAGCGATGCTGACCGTTTTAATGTATTTTACAGTATTAATTCGGGAAGGATCACTTTTATGAACATTCCCAGAAACGAAGAAATCAGAATATATAAAGACCTGATGGATAAAAATTCTTCATATTCTCCTGTTTATCAGTCTGATATGATGACATTTTATCTCAACCCCCTGCATTTGCACATCATTAATACAAATCCTGAGCTTTATGAGTATATCAGTATTAAGCCATTGGTATACGAATATCTGGAGAATAACCCTGATCTGATCAGTAATGATTTGCCTTTATCCGGACCATTTTCAGGCTATAAACTGTATTTCAGTTCAAGTAAGGATTATTTAAGAAAAGAGATAAATTCCAGATTCAGGCCGATTGCAGGAGGGCTGTTTCTTACTTACACCATACTGGTATTTATTGCTTATCTGATATACCGGAATTTAAATATCAACAGCAAACTGTTTAAACTTCAATATGACTTTATCAATAACCTGACCCATGAATTCAAAACCCCTGTCAGTGTAATAAAGATTGCCGGAAATAACATCAGAAGTGCAACAAAACTTACAGATCATGAACGACTTCATTACGGCAAGATTCTGGATGAAGAGGCAGAAAAACTCAATGATCTTTTGAATAAACTTTTGTCTTTTACTCAGATTGAGAACAAGGCTATTAAAATCAAACCTGAGAATATTAATCTGGAAGTGTTTTGTCAGAATCTGATAGACAGTTATCAGCTAAAATATCCGTTATTTGACATTAGTTGTAATATCAGGGATATAGATTATCTTAAATCAGATCCAGTGCTTTTAGGCAGTATCTTTCAAAATCTGATTGACAATGCTTATAAATATTCCAGACCGGATAAGAAAATATTGGTAATTGATATTTCAAAAGTAAAGAAGCAGGTCATTTTCAGATTTATTGATCAGGGAATCGGGATTCCGGAAGATGATATTGAAAATATATTTAAAAAGTTCTTCAGAGTTCAGAATGAATACAATCAGCAGGGGAGTGTTGGTCTCGGTTTGGCATTCTGTAAAGAACTGGTTAAATTTATGAACGGAACTATTACAGTTGAGAGTATTGAAGGTAAGGGATCTGAATTTAAAATTGAATTGCCACTCGAAATATAAATATGCAAAAGGAGATAAAAATAGCAGTAGTTGAGGATGATGAAAACCTGAGGTTTTTAGTTGTTCATCGTCTTAAGACAGAAGGGTATAATGTTGTTGAGGCTTCTGATGGAATAGTTGCAGAAGAACTGATTATGACAGAACAGCCCGATATAGTGTTGCTTGACTGGATGCTTCCCGGAAAGCAGGGTTCAGAAGTATGTCAGAATGCAAGGAAGCTTGGTTTCGATAATATCATCATTATGATGACAGCCAAAGCTCAGGATGTAGATAAGATTGATGCCTACAACTTTGGTGTGTCTGACTATGTTGCAAAGCCATTTAATATGGATGTTCTTGTTGCCCTTATCGAAAACAAGGTAAAATATGTAATTAATAGCGAAAAATCTGAAGTTTACAGGTTTGGTAATATGGAGCATCATCCTAATACCCATTCATTAATGCGCGACGGAAAGAAGATAGAACTTACTATTCTGGAGAACCGGATTCTGCTTTATTTTCTTAAAAATGCCAATACTGTTATAAACCGCGACGAATTAATGATGGTAGTTTGGGGATATAACTCAGATGTGAACACAAGAACCCTGGATATGCATATTGTCAGACTTCGTAAGAAAATTGAAAGTAATCCTGACAGGCCACACTTTATGCAGACTGTACGGGGAGTTGGCTATAAGTTTATTATTTAGCAGATTTCTTTGACAGAAGCAGTTCCTTAATGCTATTGCTTAATCAGCTTTTTTTCAAAGAGGGCACGCCATTCGGCAGTAAGTTCCTGCAGGTTTGCCAGACGATGCAGCCATTCTTTATTATCCGAATCATGATATCTGATATGATTAACATCCATAACAGAGATCTTTTCCGGATGGGAACAGATATGAATAAGTTTATCTGTTTTCCTGACAATACCTGGTTTTATAGTTCTCAGGTAGTAACCGGTTAAGCCGCTTTCCTGTAAATGAACAGGAAATTTTTTATAATTATATCTTATTCCAATCATATAGCAGGGACCTCTGGGCTCTGATACTTCCACAATTGCCTCGCCTAATTGATAACGATCACCTATATAAACATTACGTTCATCAGCATTTATTCCAGATAAAGTAAGATTTTCGCCAAAGGCTGCAAACTCAAGGTCAAAGCCCAGTTCATTTTTCCATTTTGGGAAATGATCTGCATTATAACAACATATTGCCTTATCGTTACCTCCGTGATGTTTGGTATCTGCTATAATATCTCCGGCGAAGCCTGTCATCCCCAGATCAATTAAATCTGTCTTAATTGGTCGTTTACAGAATGCTGTCATTCCTTTCTGATGGTCAGCTACCAATAGTTCAGGCTCACCAAGGATATTCAAAGAAAGAATGGTGATATCTTTCATAGATGTATTGTACTGAAAATGAATAAAATAAAGAACTGCAGAATCATGGTTCCGTCAAGGAACAGGAAATAATAGTATTCGTCTTTCTCCCATTCTGATTTGAAGATAAGCCAGCCTGTTATAATCGTGGATAAAGTTAAAGCGAAATAATTGGCGTCTGGTTTATCGGTAAACATGAACAGAAGAATCAGATAAGCTGCCAGCAATGACTGACAGAACATGAGCGCTTTTTTTTCTCCAAGCACTACAGGAATTGTTCTTAAATCATTGCTTTTATCCTGAAAAAGATCTCTGATATCAAATGGTACTGTTATAGCAGCGATGAACAGGAAGCGCTTTGCAATCAGTATGATGGTGTCATTCAGGGTGATTGCCGTTTCATTATTACTCTCCATTTCGAGAATTGGCAATAATACACAGCTTAATGACCAGATTGAGGCTATCAGAAATAACTTTACTCCGGGAATGTTTCGCAAACTATATCTTTTTTCCTGAAATGAGAATAATGGGAGGCTATAGCTTACAGACACCAATGCAAGTCCGGCGAGTAAGATTATAGATGAGCTACTCAGAAAAAAACTCAGAGGGATAATGGAAAGGATCGAAATTATCGTTAGTGTAATCGTCAGACGGTAATGTGAAAAGATCCATCTGACTCTCCTGAATGGTGAATTTTCAGGTTTCTGAGGCTTTGACAGGAGTATGCTGAAATTGTAAAGTGCTAAAGTTGAACAAAACAGCAAGGCCAGAATATATTTATCAGGTTTTACTTGCAGAAGCTGGTATGTAACCATACCCTGCGCAACAGCACAAAGAGCAATAAAAATATTGCTGAATAACAGAAGGTCAAGAGATTGCCTTATGTATCTATTCATAAATTATGCAATGGTTATTTATGCCATCCCACTGCGCAATTCAAATATCGTAATTTCAGGTAAAACTCCAACCCTGCCCGGATAACCCAGAAAACCATAACCAACATTAACATACAATTGTTGCTGTCCTTCCTTATAATGGCCTGCCCACTCTTTATAAACATACTGAGATGGGCTCCACTGGAATTTCTCTGTCACAATGCCAAATTGCATGCCATGGGTATGTCCGCTGAACATGGCATCTATCTGTGGGTATTCAGGAATAACCTGAGCCCTCCAGTGTGAGGGATCATGAGAAAGCAATAGTTTTACCGGAACATCATCTGTATTAATTATGGCTTTTTCCATTTGTCCGTATTTGGCAAAGCGGCCTGCTCCCCAGTTCTCAATACCAAGAACCGCAATCTCCTCTCCATCAACACTGATTCTTCTGTTCTCATTTAATAAAAGATCCCAGCCCATATTCTTGTGGGTAAGCTTTACGTCTGCAAGATTCTTTGTTTTGGCCGGTGATGAGCCTTTGCCATAAAAATAATCGCCATAGTCGTGATTACCCAGTACGGAATAAACACCAAGAGGGGCATTCAGTTTTGTAAAGATATCCTGATAATCTCTCATTTCTGATGCCACATTGTTTACAAGGTCGCCCGTAAAGAATATTATTTCCGGTTTTTCCTTTAACAACATTTCCACGCCACCGAGTACTGCTTTTCTATCGTAAAAGCTGCCTGAATGTATATCTGATATTTGCCCGATTGTTATGCCGTCAAATACTTTTGGAAGGTTCGGAAGATATAATGTTCTTCTCTTTACACGGTAATCATAAGCGCTTGATACTACACCATAAGTTAGAGAGGCCAGTGGAAGAGCTGCAACCAGTGTCCCTGCTTTAATAAGAAATTCTGATCTGGGGATAGGATTTTCAGCCCCCGAAATTTCGCCGGAAACAACAGGTTTGTTGCCTTTCAGTTTTCTTTTTATCCAGATTATCCCTCTTCGGATATCGTCTGCAAACAAGAATGGTAAAATAAATATTTTGGATACAAAGGTCAGGAAGAAGACTACCAGAATGACCGAGCGAAGCATAAATTTAATATTGAAAAATATGCTGATGAATACACCCAGAATCAGGAGGAAGGAGTAACCCCACCAGATATAGGCGAACGAAAGGTATTTGTTATCTTTCCATTTCCAACTTACAGACCGTACAGCCTTATAAATGTATATGTCAACAATTAAAAGCAGAATGCTGATAACTATCAAGCCGATTATTCTGTCAGTCATTAATTCTTTTGAGTTTATTTTTTTCTTTGTGTTTAGTAGCGGCTGTTATCATCATAATCCTCGTCTTCATCATCTTCAAATTCTGCATTAAACAAACTGTTGAACATATCTGCAAAACTGAATCCATTATCCAGAAAGGATTTGCTGATCAGCGAAAATTCAGCAAGTCCGTGAAGTAAAAACTCCATTAGTAAGAGCTGCTGGTTATTACTAAGACTCGGGTGGAACTGTTTTATTACACTTTTCAATCCCGGAATTGATTCAAGTGCACTTTTGTACTCCTCAAGAGAAAGGCTATCTTCTAAATTAATGGTATGTCCTGCACCAAACCAATTGATAATTTCAGCATAAGGATTAACGGCTTTTGCCTTTTTTAATTTTTCGGGATCAGGGAAATAGGTGATCATCAGACTTTTTATAGCTTTTCCCAATAAGATGTTTGCCACTTTTGCCGGACCTTCGAGTTCGCCTTCATAGACCAATTCGATTTTACCTGTTATTGCAGGGATCAGACCCAGAAAGTCTGAGATTCTGACAAACGTATTTTCTTCATCATTCAGAAGCATTCTTCTCTCGGCATTACTGATCAGATTTTCATATGCTGATATGGTAAGTCTGGCCGATACTCCTGATTTTTTATCAATATATTCAGACTCCCTGGCTTCAAATGCGATTTGTTCAACCAGATCCTTTACAAGTCCATCTGCTTCGATCTGTTCTCTTTGCGACTTTGTTAACCTTGCTTCCTGCTGAGTGATCTTTCTTGAAATTTCGATGCTGCGCGGGTAATGGGTCAGGATCTGACTTTCAATCCTGTCTTTCAGTGGGGTTACAATCGATCCGCGGTTCGTATAATCTTCCGGATTCGCAGTAAACACAAACTGGATATCCAGAGGTAAACGTAATTTAAATCCTCTGATCTGAATGTCTTTTTCCTGAAGTATATTGAAAAGTGCTACCTGAATTCTCGCCTGAAGGTCAGGTAATTCATTGATTACAAAAATACCTCTGTGCGCGCGGGGGATTAATCCGAAATGGATTACTCTTTCATCTGAGTACGTTAACTTCATGGTTGCAGCTTTGATCGGATCAACATCTCCGATCAGGTCGGCTACGGTAACATCAGGGGTAGCCAGTTTTTCGGTATAGCGGTCTGAACGGTGCAGCCAGGCAATGGGCGTATCTTCTCCTTTAATTTCAAGGATATGATGTCCGAACCATGAAATTGGATTCAGCGGATCTTCAAATAATTCAGATCCTTCAATATAGGGCACATACTCATCCAGTAAATTAATCATCAATCGTGCAATACGTGTTTTTGCCTGTCCGCGTAAACCAAGCAACAAAATATTATGCTGCGATAAGATAGCAGTCTGCAGATCCGGAATGACTGTATCTTCATAACCAATAATCCCTTCCATGACTGTGTTTTTGCCTTTCAATTCACGTATCAGGTTTTCGCGTAGCTCTTCTTTCACCGTACGGGATTTGTAACCGGATTCTTTTAACTCTTTCAGAGTCTTTATGTGCAGCATATCCATATATCGAATGTCTAACGTATCGTCCTTCTTCTGTTTTTAATATAATCTTCAAAAATATATTCACCCAGACCTTTGAGAGAGCTGTAGAAGGCCCTTCCTCCATTAATCTCGGTAAATTGCCTGACAAACTGCTGTAAGTATGGGTCCCGGGCAATCATAAATGTGGTGATTGGAATTCCAAGTCGTTTACATTGCGCAGCCATGTTCAGTGTTTTGTTAACCACCTTCCGGTCTAAGCCAATACTGTTCTTATAGTATTTATTACCTTCTTTAAGACAGGTGGGTTTACCGTCGGTAATCATGAAGATCTGCTTGTTGTGTGTTTTTCTTCTCCTCAGGAGGTCTACGGCGAGCTCCAGTCCGGCGTAAGTATTGGTATGATACGGGCCCACCTGCAGGTATGGGAGATCTTTCACAGAGATTGGCCAGGCATCATTTCCAAAAACTACAATATCGAGAGTGTCTTTAGGGTATTTTGTTTTTATAAGTTCTGCCAGTGCCATAGCAACTTTTTTAGCAGGCGTAATTCTGTCTTCACCATAAAGGATCATGGAATGCGATATATCAATCATCAGTACGGTGGAAGTAAGCGTTTTATAATCTTTTTCTTCTACCTCCAGATCTCGTTCGGTCATTGAAAAATCGCCAATACCATGACTGACCTGAGCATTATGAATAGATGCTGTCATGTCAATCTGATCAAGACTGTCGCCAAACTGATATTCCCTGCGGTCAGCATTTTTCTCTTCACCCAGTCCGGAAATATTCGTGTTATGGCTGCCTTTTCCTGACTTCTTTAGCTTCCCAAATATTTCATCGAGTGCCGATTTTCTGATACTTTGTTCAGTCTTGGATGTAATATTGAAACTTCCGGGTTCCCGGTCATCATCTTTCAGATACCCCTTTTTCTTAAGGTCTTCAATAAAATCACCCATCCCATACTCATCGCTGGTAAGTTTGTACTGCTTATCCAGTTCATTCATCCAGGCAATGGCTTCATCAGCATCGCCGGAGGTGTAGTTAAGTAGTTCCAGGAACAGCTTCAATAATTCTTCAAAACCACCTTTCGGGAGTTCATTGGGAATATATTTGGAAAAAGAATGTCCCCGCATACAAGCTTTTGCAGATAATTGTGTGAAACGCAAAGTTAAGGTATTAAAGAGCCAATAATGTTATTGATATGTCAAATAAGGAGAGGTCAAAATGAATAAATTGAGTGTATTCAGGTTATTATTTGAATGAATTCTGCAATTAAGGCTAATTTTAAATAATCATGTTAATCCAGCCATAGATTTTCAGTGCTGCTTCTGCAATTTCCTGAAGTGTAGCGGTCTTTTCCAGATCAAGCGAAGAACATGTACATCCAGTTGATTCTTAATGCATTTGCGCTTTACCTGATAAAGCAATTCAGTATTTCTTGAAGAAATAATCAGTCTGGCACCCATTTTATTGAGTTCATAGCATAAAGCTTCCCCAATTCCGCCCGATGCGCCGGTAAGCCATACGATCTTGTTTTTAATATCTATGGCTTTTTATTCTTCAATGATGAATAGTTCTGATGCAATATGATCTGCGAAAAGTTTTCCCTCAAGACTAAGATTAACTTTTGGGTCATTAATCTTCAGCCAGTTCTTATCTAAAAATACTTCTATTTCCTTTCGGATTGAATCGCTGTAATCAGAGCCGAATTTTTTTGCTATGAAATCAAGGTCTATGCCCTTGCTGGTACGCAGCGAAGTCATGATATACTCATTAATGCGGTTTACTTTGGTCAAAAACTCAGTTTCAGCAGGGATTTTATTTTGTTGGATTTCCTGTATGTAACGATGATTGTTTGCAATATTCCATTGCCGGCTTTCTCCATTAAAAGAGTGAGCAGAGGGGCCAATACCCAGATAGTTTATACCTTCCCAATAGTTTGAGTTATGCCTCGAATACATACCGGGCTTTGCAAAATTTGAGATTTCATAATGTTCAAACCCGGCTTCAGTTAAACGACTAATCAGGGTTAAAAACTGACCGGAGCTCTGGCTGTCATTCATTGGGAGCTCTTTCCCTTTCTTAATAAATGATGCCAGTGCTGTTTTCGGCTCTATCGTCATTGAATATGAAGAAATATGCGGGATCTGAAAATCAATCAGCTTTTGAATATTTTGCTCCCATTTTATATCGCTCAGCAGCGGAAATCCATAGATCAGATCGGCAGTAATATTTTCAAATCCTGCATCCTGAACTCTTTTAACAGAGCTTTCTGCTTCTTTTGAGCTGTGTGCCCGGTTCATCCACTTAAGATCCTCTTCAAAAAAAGACTGTATTCCGATGCTGAACCGGTTAACCGGAGTCTGGCGAAGTTCTTTCACTTTTTGTGCGTTCAAATCATCCGGATTGGCTTCCAGAGTGATTTCGGCATCGCCGGAAACTTCAAATTCTGAAGTGATATCACCAATCAGGCTGTGTATTTCATCAGCACTTAAAACAGAGGGCGTTCCACCACCAAAATAAATGGTTTCTATCTTCTCAGTGCTCAGGTATTGCTTTCTCAGTCTGATTTCATTTCGCAGCGCGTTCAGCATTTCGTTTTTGTACTGAGGCGAGGTGCTGAAGTGAAAATCGCAATAGTGGCAAGCTTTTTTACAGAAAGGGATATGCAGATATATTCCGGCCATTTTGCAAATCTACGATAAATACAGGCATGGCTGAGTGAAATCAGAAAGTGCTCAGGAATTGGTTCTCTCAGCCAGCTTCTCCCTTCGGTATTTAGCCAGGTTGATCAGCAAAACACTGCCCAGAATAATTACCAGTCCGGCAATCTGAATGGCCGAGATCTTTTCTCCTGCAAAAAATACAGCCAATAATACCGCTACCACCGGGTTTACATAAGCATAGGTGCTGACCTGCATTGCAGGGCGCACCTGCAGCAGCCAAACGTATGCACTGAATCCTGCAATCGACCCGAAAATGACCAGATATGCTACCGCTAACCATGCATCCGCAGGAACATCAGACCAGTTAAATCCGCCGAGTTCATTGCGGTAGACAATTCCGGGTATAAAAGCTATTCCGGCAGCCATCATTTGCCAGGCGCTTGTTACAGTGATGGATCCCTCGGTTGATCTGTATTTTGAATAGAGAGAGCCTCCCGACCATGAAATGGAAGCTAAAAGCAGAAGGGCCATACTTCCCATACTGACATGTGCACTTTCATTTGCTGCCAGCGCTTCTGAGAGCTGGTCACTGAATAAAAGGATTACTCCAGCCAGTCCGATCAGCATTCCTGCAATAATTGATTTACTTCTGAAATTTTCTGACCATTTTGGTTTATCCAGAAGGACGAACCATAAAGGAGCGGAAGAAACCATTATGGCAACCATTCCACTTGGTAAACTTTGTTCTACCCATATAATAATTCCATTCCCGAAAAACAGTAATAATATTCCACTGATTGCAGCGTGCTGAACACCCTTTACCCCGAAAAGTCTTTCTCCTCTTACGATGCACCATGCCATCATTATCGCACCGGCAAGAACGAATCTCAGGGCTCCTAGAATAAAGGGAGGGAATCCCTTTACAGCGATCTGAATAAAGAAATATGTGGATCCCCAGACAATATAAACTATCGCAAAGGCAAGGATAACCATAAGTGGTGAGGCAGAATTCGTTTTGCTGGCAGTCATATTACAGGGCTGGTATAACCAATTGTTGTTGTTCTTTTACGGTTTCAGGTACAATTGTTGTTTTGGTAGAAAGAACATTAGATATTTTACTGAGCTTGTTGCGCATCAGTTCCATAAACGATGCTGAGTCTGCTTTGCTGATCCTGACAAGATAACAGTTATCTCCGGCAAAACGATGGACTTCCTGAACCTCAGGAACTTTTGAAAGCTCTGAAGCCTTGCTGCTGCAGCCAGATCCGTCAGCTGATTTAATAAATACATAAGCCGGCTGATTTTGTTGCAGCGCAATTGGATTTAAGCGTGCAATATACTGCAGAATGACATTCTTTTGTTCAAGCTTTTTAATCCTTTCCAGTACCGCCGAAGGAGCCATATTAAGTTTTCTGGCTATACCGGCATTTGCGATTCTGGCATTATTCTGCATCAGACCAAGTATTTCACGGTTTATTTGGTCAGTATTGTACTCTTTTTGATGCATCGTTCTGCAAATTTATCTACAAATAGAATGAAATTTAAAAAATTAACATTTTTTAGTTTAAAATTCTGTCTTTTTAGATTTTTAATTTAACATTTCTAATGATTTAAGCATTTGTATTTCCTCAGAAAGGGCTTTAATGCAGAGGTATTTTCCAATTCCGAAAGATATTTTTAAAACAATCATAAAAAATACGGAAATTTGAGTTGCCGGAGCTTTTTCCGGATATTTGATTACTGAAAAGGATGATTGAGCGGGTATTAGGTGTAATACTGATATTATTTCTGATTAATCCACAGGCTTTCGGGCAGGTTGACTCATCACTTACAGATGCAGGAAAGCCTGGCTTTAAGCAAGCTTACTCTTATACTGACTCTGCATCATTTGTGAGATGGAAAGCTTATAAAGACTCTGTTCAGGCAGTAAGAGATTCCCTTTCGACGGCATGGATCAAAGCACCCGATCCGCAACGTCCCAATCGTTTTCTGGATAGTTTGATCAACCTTTATAAAGTTGAAAAATTAGATTTTGTTTCCTGGGCAGCCAAATTTAAAAAGAAAGATACCAGGTACGATGAGGGCAAGCCGAGGCCATATCGTGAAACCTGGGTAATGATTGTTATTCTGTTACTTGTTCTGTTTTTTGCACTTATACGTTACTTTTTTCCTGCAGAACTCTCAACTATAGTTCATGCATTTTACAGCAATCAAACCCTTAGCCGTATCAATAAGGAGGATACCCTTTTCAGCTCCTGGCCTTTTGTATTTCTGTATCTTTTGTTCGGACTGGTTATCGGTCTCTACCTTTATTTATCGGGGAAATATCTTGAACTTTCTTATAGTAATGAGGGGTTTGAGTTATTTATTTTCCTGTCTGCAACTGTAATCGGATTGTTTACAGCTAAGATTATTGTTCTTCGGGTTCTGGGATTCTTTTTTGATGTGAACCGAATGGTCAGAGAGTACGTTTCTGTGCTTTATCTGAGCTATTTTAATGCGGCAATTTTGTTTCTGCCGGTGGTGCTTGCTTTTAGCCTTACTTCCTATCGGTTTGCGGGAATTTACAGTTATATCGGTATAGCAGGATTAATTATAATCTTTATTATTCAGTTTTTGCGGGCAGGAGCAAATATTTTATCGAATTACAAGTTTCCTAAAGTTTATTTAATTATTTACCTTTGTGCCCTCGAATTTTGCCCTTTAATAATCCTTTTTAAAGCACTTGGGTATTAAACCCTTAAAAGAAATATGCAAGTACCTTCAACAGAGAAACCCAGGAAAGTAAAAAGTATTCTGGTAACCTTACCAAAGCCAGATTCGGACAAGTCACCATATTTTGATCTGGCCAAGAAGTATAACCTGAAAATTGATTTCAGATCGTTTATTCATGTGGAAGGGGTACCTGCTAAAGAGTTTAGAAAAGAGAAGGTTAACATTGCAGATTTTTCGGCGGTAATATTTACCAGTCGTAATGCTGTTGATCACTACTTCAGGATTTGTGAGGAGATGCGGTTTGACGTTCCTGCTGAAATGAAATATTTCTGTATTTCTGAAACTATTGCCCTTTATCTTCAGAAATATATCCAGTACAGAAAGAGAAAGATATTTTTTGGCAAGCAAACCGCTGCGGATCTTGCAGATATTTTGAAGAAACATGCCACTGAGAAATTCCTTTATCCCTGCTCAGATGTGGCAGCAGAAGAAACCCAGAGATTTCTGCATGAGAACGGGTATGATTTTAAGCCCGCTGTATTGTTCCACACAGTATGCAGCGATTTATCAGACCTTGCAGAAGTTTATTATGATGTGATTGCCTTCTTCAGTCCGAGCAGTATTAACTCTCTGTTTATTAATTTTCCTGACTTTAAGCAGAATTACACAAGAATTGCTGCTTTTGGAGCAAGTACCCACAAGGCGGTTCTTGAACATGATTTAGTGCTTAATATTCCAGCTCCAACACCTGCTGCACCAAGCATGACGATGGCGCTTGAACAATATATTAAGCAGGTCAATAAGTAATTTTAGCCTTAAATTGGGCTTATTTCAAATCTTTTTTTTATTTCAGCAACTTTTCTTCGTCGGGCTACGTACTAATGAAATATTTTGTGCTAAGTAAAATAGATGCGTTATTTCAGCGTTCTATTAGATGGCAAAAATTTCATTTTACAGGAGAATAGGCTTGTCGTGAAATATTGTGTTTAAACACAGGAGGAATAGTTTTGTCGTATATAATATATGTTTTTTACTATATTCGAAATTAATTTAATTGAGGTTTTTGCAAAACTCGAATCATATAAAATGAGAAAAATATACTTTATCGCTCTTGCAGCTCTTGCCATTTTGGGATCCAGCTGTGGTAAAGGTGGTACCAATGGTGAGTTGGTAGGGGTAACAACGAAGAAGTTTAAGAATACTGAAGTTCCTTACGGCATGGTTTATATTCCGGCCGGAACTTTTGTGATGGGACAGACTGATCAGGATATAACCTTTGCTCAGATCTCTCAGAATAAGCAGGTAACAGTTCAGGCATTTTATATGGATGAAACTGAGATCACCAATAGCGAGTACCGTCAGTTCGTAAACTGGGTTCGTGATTCAATAGCAATTACTACTTATTTGCAGGATGAACAATATTACCTGAAACCTAAAGGTCAGGCTGATCCAAACGATGCAGGTAAAAAATATATTAACTGGAAGAAGGTAGGTAACGGCAGTGCTATCTGGAGCAGTAAAAAAGGAGCAGCAGCGAATGCTGCTAAACTTCAGGGAATGTACTATCAGGGTGAAGACAGAGTGTTTGACCGAAATGAAATTGATGTCCGCCTGCTCAAGTACAACTTCGCGATCATGAAATTAAGGGAAGCAGCCAATAACAGAATGAATAAGAATG
Organism: Daejeonella sp. H1SJ63; assembly: GCF_029360775.1. Taxonomy (GTDB): domain Bacteria; phylum Bacteroidota; class Bacteroidia; order Sphingobacteriales; family Sphingobacteriaceae; genus Daejeonella. The sequence goes on from NZ_JARKMZ010000002.1 coordinate 169,068, forward strand.
CAAAGCGTTCAGATTTTATTCTGAGGGATACGGTTGGGATTTATCCCGATACCCTGGTTTGGTTAGCTGACTTTGCATACGCTCAGAACGAGCCAATGGTGAAGGGGTATTTTTCACATCCTGCCTTTGCTAATTATCCGGTAGTAGGTGTTACATGGAGACAGGCCCGTGCATTTACTGTTTGGAGAACCAGGTTTAATGAGGCATACAAAGACAGCCGTCGTTTGCCGAAAAGAGCAGATTATGATTTACCCACAGAAGCCGAATTTGAATATGCAGCACGCGGCGGAAGGGTTGGAACAAGCTATCCATGGGGTGGCCCTTATATCAGAAATGCCAAAGGATGTCTGATGGCTAACTTCAAGCCGGGCAGAGGTAACTATATTGATGATGGCGGACCATTTACTGTAAATGTCAGAGCCTATTATCCTAACGATTACGGTTTGTATAATATGGCTGGAAATGTTTCAGAGTGGACTTCTTCAGCATTTGATGAGTCAGCTTCTACTTTTACACATGATATGAACCCTACTTTCAGCTATGAAGCCCGTCCTGATGATCCTGAAGTTTTGAAGCGTAAAGTTATTCGCGGGGGTTCATGGAAAGATATTGGTTTCTTCCTTCAGAACTCTGCAAGCAGTTTTGAATATCAGGATACTGCAAAGTCTTATATCGGATTCCGTTGCATCACTAAGTATCAGGGACGCGATATTAAAGACAAAATATAACTCAGCAATTTACCCCTACTTAATAATTTGTATATCACAATACTATGGCTCAAAAGAAAAAATTCAAACTTGGTCTGAATACCCTGATTTCATGGGGTGCATCTGTTGTAATTGTTGGTCTGATGTTTAAAATCCTTCACTGGAAAGGAGGTGAACTCATGATCGCTGCCGGTTTGATTACCGAAGCTCTTTTATTTTTTGTTATGGGCTTTCAGGCAGATCATAAAGATCCTGACTGGACAAGAGTGTATCCTGAACTGGATGATGATTTTAGTGGTGAACGTCCAAAGTCTTCTGCAGTTAATACCGGACAATCATCTACCCAAGCTCTTGATAAGATGTTGTCAGATGCAAAAATCGGTCCGGAGCTGATTGAAAGTCTGGGATCAGGTTTAAGAACTTTCGGTGATAAGGTTTCTGCAATTTCAGGAATTGCTGATACAGCAAGTGCAACAACTGAACTTACTGCAAAAGTGAAATCAGCTTCCGGAAGTTTTGATGCGCTTAGCTCTGCCTTTGAAAAGGCAACCGTTAATTTGAAGGAGATGGCTGATTCAAATATTGACTCCAAGTCTTACCATGATCAGGTTAATTCGCTGACCAAAAATATTGCAGCGCTTAATGCTGTTTATGATCTTGAGTTAAAGGAGTCCAGTGATCATCTGAAGTCAATGAATAAGTTTTATCAGAACCTGTCTCAAACTATGCAAAACTTTAATGAATCGATGGAGGATTCAAAACAATTCAAAGATGAGGTAGGTAAGCTTGCGAAGAATCTTTCTTCTCTGAATGCTATTTATGGCAACATGCTTTCTGCTATGAATCAGCCACGCGGCTAAGTGTTTTTATTGGTATAGATTTAAAATTTTAAACAGAAGAATTGCATGGCTGGAGGTAAAGAAACCCCAAGGCAGAAAATGATTGGAATACTGTATCTGGTTCTACTGGGTTTGGTAGCGCTTAATGTAAGTGATTCAATCCTTGAAGCCTTCAAAAATTTAACAGATAGCTTGAACGCTTCTACCCAAAATGTTCAGAGTGGGGTAGATGCAACATATGCTTCATTTGAGGCTACAAAGTTAAAGGATGAACCTGAACGGGCTCGTCCAATCTATGAAAAAGCAAAAAAAGCCAGCTCATATACTGCTGAGCTTGAAACTTACGTTGCCAGTCTGAAAAAGCTGATGGAGCAGGAAGGCGGTGGATACAATGAGTCTACCGGAGATATAAGTGCAAGAGATAATTTAGATATTTCTTCCCGTTTAATGATCAATCAGAAGCGCGCTGTAGAATTAAAGAAAAAGATCAATGAAACACGTGAAAAGCTGATTTCACTTCTTGATGAAAAGGAACGTGGCAATATTAATTTTTCACTTATTGCTGTTGATCCGCCAAACAGAGGTGGGGTAAAAAGGTCATGGGAACAATCTAATTTTGGGGATGGTATTCCTCTGACAGCTGCGATCACGGCCCTTGCAAAGATTCAGGCTGATGCAAAAAATGCAGAATCTGAGGTTGTTAAAAAAATTCTCGGAACGATGGATAGAGCGGTAGTAAACCTGGATCAGTTTTCAGCAGTGGCCGTGGCTCCAACATCTTATTTGATTGCTGGCCAGCCTTATTCTGCCGAAGTATTTCTTACTGCATCCGATTCAAAATCAAGTCCGGATATTACAGTAGGCGGGGCCAGACTGCAGATTAAAGATGGAAAAGGAACTTATACGGTGAATACAAGTAAGGAAGGAATCTTTAGCTGGACAGGAACGGTTCGGGTAAAGCAGACAGATGGTTCTGTTAAAACATATATCACTCCTGAACAGAAATATCAGGTTGCACGCCCTTCGGTTGTGGTTTCTCCTGATAAAATGAATGTATTTTATGTAGGTGTTCCTAATCCGGTTTCTGTTTCGGCTCCGGGTATTCCGAAAGAAAATTTGTCTGTTACTATCAGTGGAGGCACTATTTCCGGTTCAAATGGAAAGTATACTGTTAATGTTAGTGCTCCCGGAAGTGTAGCCAAGGTGAATGTATCAGCTAATATCAATGGGAAGGTCCAGAATATTGGTTCAAGCGATTTTCGTGTAAAACGTATTCCTGACCCTAAGGCTAAATTTGCCGGTAAGACCGGTGGAAACCTTAGTGCTGTAGTAATCAAATCACAGAGTTCTATATTTGCAATTCTGGATCAGTTTGATTTTGACGCAAAATTTGAAGTGACCAGATTCAGTCTTGTTATTGCCAGACCACGTGCTGATGTGGTTGTATTACAGGGAACGGGCAACTCATTCAGTCAGCAGATGCGTGCTGCCGTTGCAGCTGTTACTCCGGGATCCCGTGTAATTTTTGATGATATTGTTGCGGTTGGCCCTGACGGAACACAAAGACAGTTAGATCCAATGGCCTTTAAAGCAAATTAATTGGTATGAAAAAGATAGTTTTTGCCTTGATCCTTATTGCCGCCACACTTCGTTTGAGTGCTCAGGCCCCTAATTTAAATAATGGTACAAAACCGAAACCGGCTGAAAGACCATTGGATGGGTATTATCAGAAGACCAATATCCTGAGTGCTAAAGTAAGTCCTTATGCAAGTCTCAGAGAATCTGATGTCATGTTCAGAAAGCGCGTTTGGCGCGAAATTGACCTTCGCGAAAAGGTAAACATGATTTTTGCTTCTCCCAAGGCAAGATTAATTACGATTCTTACTGATGCAATTCAGGCAGGTGAATTAACTGCTTATGATGCAAGCAGTACTAAAGATGATGTTAACGGAGATGAGTTTTCGGTTGTTTTAAAACCCGAAGAGGCGATGGCTAAATTTGCAGACAGTGTACTTGTACCTATCTTTGATAAAGATGGTAACCAGACCGGAACTGTGGTTAAAGCCGGAGAGTTCAATCCCGATAGTATTGTTAAATTTCGTATTAAAGAAGACTGGATTTTTGATAAGCAGCGTTCAGTTTTTGAACCTCGTATTGTGGGCATTGCTCCAATGATTCGTATTTCAGCTGCAGGCCAGGCATTTGATGAGCAGCCTGCATTCTGGATTTATTTTCCTGAAGTACGCCATTTGCTGGTTACCAAGGCTGTTGTAAACAGAAATAACGACGCGACAGGATTGAGTTATGACGATATCTTCATGAAGCGTGTTTTTGCAAGCTATATTGTTAAGGAATCAAATCCGGAGGATTTGCGGATTAAAGATTATGCAGTTGGCATAGACAAGTTGTATGAATCCGAGAGAGTGAAGAAAGACCTGATGGACTTTGAACATGATCTCTGGTCGTTCTGACCATTCAGGATAAGCTCATATATAAAGATGCCGGCAGAATGTGATATTCTTCCGGCATTTTTATTTGAAATAACTTAGCAGGGCAGCTGCCTGACTTTTGTTTAGTACCTCCAGCAGTTCATTTTCAGTAGCTTCTTTTATTTTTTTCACTGACTTAAAATGGCGCAGCAGATTTTCTGCCGATATTCTTCCCACTCCGGGAATGTTTTCCAGTTCTGTGGCAAGAGTAGCCTTATTCCTTCTTTTTCTGTGGAAGGTAATCCCGAACCGGTGTGCTTCATCCCTTAGCTGCTGAATGACTTTCAGACTTTCAGATTTTTTATCAAGATATAATGGATACTGATCGCCCGGATAATACAGCTCTTCGAGCCTCTTTGCTATTCCTATAACAGTTACCTGTTTGTCAATTCCCAAAGTTTTCAGACTTTTTATTGCTGATGATAACTGTCCTTTACCACCGTCAATAACAATAAGCTGGGGTAAACTTTGGCCCTCATCAAGCATCCTTCTGTATCTTCTGTAAACGGCCTCTTCCATGGTAGCAAAGTCGTTGGGGCCTTCAACGGTCTTAACATTGAAATGTCTGTAATCTTTTTTGGATGGCTTTGCATCTTTAAATACAACTATTGCTGATACCGGAAACTTTCCGTGAAAGTTTGAGTTATCAAAGCATTCAATATGCCTTGGCAGCTGATTCAGGCGGAGATCTTTCATGATCTGGTTTAGCAGACGGTCAGTTTTTAGTCCGGGGTTAAGCTTTTCATATTGTTCCAGTTTTTCCCGTTTGAAAAAGAGAACATTCTTTTGAGACAGTTCCAGTAATTTTTTCTTTTCCCCGAGCTTGGGAATAGTGAATTTTATGCCCGAATCATCCGGTAGTTCGACCTCAAATGGAACAATGATTTCTTTAGCATGACTTTTAAATCTTGTTCTGAATTCTGCGATTGCTATGCTTAATAACTCTTCATCGGTTTCGTCAAGGCGCTTTTTCATTTCCAGTGTCTGGGTCTGAATTACTGTGCCGTTCATTACTTTCAGGAAATTAACAAAAGCATGTTTTTCATCAGTCGCAATACTGAAAACGTCTACATCGCTTATTGATGAGTTAACTATGGTTGATTTACTCTGGTAGCGCTCAAGAAGATCATATTTTGATTTTAAATGATGGGAAAGTTCGAAATTCAGCTCCTCTACCGATTCGTCAAGCTGTTTCTTCAGCCTCCTGATTACACCACCGGTTTTTCCATTCAGGATGTCTTTTATCTCTGCAATGCTCTGATCGTAATCTTCTTCTGATTGAAAGGCCTGGCACGGACCTTTGCAGTTCCCTATCTGATATTCGAGGCAGATTCTGAACTTCCCGGCATCGATATTTTCCTTTGTCAAAGGCAGGCTGCATGTTCTGAGCGGATAAATCTCTTTGATCATACCCAGAATGGTATGCATCATACTTACCGATGCATATGGACCAAAATAGGTTGAGCCATCGCGGATAATCTTTCTGGTCCAGAAGATGCGTGGAAATTTTTCATGCTTAATGATGATCCATGGATAAGTCTTATCATCTTTAAGCATGACATTATACCTTGGCTGATGCTTTTTGATCAGACTGTTTTCGAGCAGCCAGGCATCAATTTCAGTATCAACAATCGTAAAGGTGATTTTGCGGATCTTACTGACCAGTACCCTGGTTTTGGCATTTACCCTGTAATTGTCCTTATTGAAATAAGAGGAAACTCTGTTTTTAAGATTTTTGGCTTTGCCTATATAGATCAGTTCATCAGTGTCTGACCAGAACTGATAAACACCTGGTTTTTGCGGGAGTTTCCTTAACTCGGAGCGATAATCAAAGTCTTTCATAATATATGATATGCCCGACCCCGGGATTGTTCCTGAAGATGATCTTTTCTAGAATCCAAGTTTTTTGTCCTGTTCTGTCTGACCCGGTTGCTGCCGGGAATATGCTCCGCAATCCAGGATCGTGGTAATTCCACCTTTAGGTAAAGGGAAATCACCTTTACTGTATTTCAATGTTGGATCTGCATATACTTTTTGCATGTAAAGGCCAAATATTGGCAGGGCAGTGTTGGCCCCCTCTCCGAATGAGGTTGTACTGAAATGAATGGCTCTGTCTTCTGCTCCGGTCCATACTCCGGTTACCAGCTCAGGGGTAATACCCATGAACCAGCCGTCGGAGTTATTCTGTGTTGTGCCGGTTTTTCCTCCAATTGGATTGGTCAGATTGTATTTCCAGCCTAATCGCACTCCGGTGCCTTCTTTTACAACCGCTTTAAGCATATCGGTCATAACGTAGGCTGTTTGTTCATCCAGAACTACTTTTACTTTAGGCCGGCGTTCATAGATCACATTGCCGTTCTTATCCTCTATACGCAACAGATAAATCGGCTCTGTCCATACCCCATGATTAACAAACACAGAATATGCTCCAACCATATCATAAACTGATGCATCAAATGAACCCAGACAGATAGATGGAACGGCAGGAACATCGCTGGTAATTCCCATGTTTTTGGTAAGAGTTGCTACGGCAGTCGGACCAACCTGTTTCATCATGTAGGCAGTCACATAATTTTGCGAGTTGGCCAATGCCTTCTTAAGCGTAAGAGTTCCCGGTAACGGATTGTATGCTTTTGGCGTCCAGACCGTTCCATCTCCTGCATCTATTCCTACAGGCTCATTGGCAACAGTATAACATGGAGAGTAACCACCGTTTCCGATTGCTACAGCATAAGTAAATGGTTTGGCCGTAGAACCAACCTGCCGGGTACCCATTTTTACCTGATCGTATTTAAAATGGGTATAATTAGTGCCACCAACCCATGCACGTATGTATCCGGTTTGTGGTTCCATTGACATAACTGCATTTCTGAGCATTAATTTATAATACTTAATAGAGTCCAATGGGCGCATCAATGTGTCAATCTCACCTCTCCAGCTGAATATGCTCATACGGGCAGGTGTTTTAAAGTTTTGCAGAATCTCTTCTTCACTCTTGCCTTCAGATTTAAGCTGCTGATAACGGTCTGAACGGCGCATGCCCTGATCAATAAGTGTCTTGGCTTCCTGAAAGTTAAACGGATCTCTGCCTTTCCATGAATTATTGAACTGAACCTGCAGTATTTTAAGGTATTCCTGCTGAGATTGTTCAGCATATTTCTGCATGCGCGAATTTATAGTGGTATAGATCTTCAATCCATCTCTGTCAAGGTCGTATGGGGTTCCGTCAGCTTTGTAAATAGAATTTTCTTCCAGTGTTTGCTGGATATCTTTCTTTAAAACGGTTCTGAAATAGGGGGCAGATCCTTCATTATGATCTGATGGATTAAAGTCGAGTTTAAGCGGAATTTCTTTAAGGCGTTCCTTTTCTTCATCACTGATGTAGTTGGCCTTGTTCATATTCTCTATAACCGTATTCCGTCGCAATAATGCCCGTTCAGGGTTTCTGTATGGATTATATAATGATGGCCCTTTCAGCATGCCGATAAGGATGGCAGCCTGTTCAGGTTTGAGCTTATCGGGTGTAGTGCTGAAATAGGTTCTTGCAGCCGATTTGATTCCATAAGTATTATAGGAGCCAAAGTCTACGGTATTCAGATACATGGTAATAATCTCTTCCTTGGTATACTGGCGCTCCAGTTTGACCGCAACAATGAGTTCCTGCGATTTCTGGATCAATCGTTTCATGAAATTTCTGGAACGTCCTTCTTTCGAGAACAGGTTAAGTGCAAGCTGCTGGGTAATCGTACTTGCTCCCTGCCTGTTCCCGGCAAGGTTATAAAAAATAACAGTAAACGTACGTTTGAAGTCAATGCCCGAATGGTTATAAAAGCGAATATCTTCTGTGGCGATCAGGGCATTAATTACGTTTGGCGATATTTCATCATAACGAACATTGGAACGGTTCTGTACATAATAGGTTCCTAAAACCACATTGTCATCAGAAATAACTTCAGATGCCTGATTACTTTTTGGATTTTCTAGAGTCCGCAGATCAGGAAGTCTTCCAAATAGTCCGAGTCCGATGCTGAAAATCAGTATAGCGCCAAAAGCAATAATTCCGATGATCCATTTCCAGAAAAGGATGGTATATCGATTTAATTCTTGCTTTGTTAAAGGGGAATTCATAGCTGTTTTGTATTAGTAATGCTTCTTATAAAACTCAACATAGCGGTCAAGTGTTTCTTTATCACTTATCTTTTCCAGATTTTGCTGGCTTATATAGAACGTATCATATTTTGTTGCAGGTATTTTCATGATCTCTCCCATCATCGGACTGATCTTGTTATAATAATCATCAGCAGCTGCTTTACCGGCAACAGGACCCACAAATATCAGCTGATTTTGATCAGAGATTTGTTTTAACTGATGCTTGATCACAATTCCCGGCAAATTTACGCGGTTAAACTGTCCGATTCCAAAACGTGAGGAGCTTAAATTTACTGAAGGGTCAGAGACGTTTACGACGAAATAGAAATCACCGGATTCCGATGCTGAAAAGAATTCATTTATTGCAGGAGTCTCCATCCCTGACTGAGCGATTACAGGTCCGGTCTTTACAATAGGATCTTTCAATTCAGGTACAGGGGCGATTGCTGTTTTCTCTGCAATTGCAGATACTTCTTTAGTAGCTATAGTCTGCTCTGTCTGTGGCTCTATGATGAAACGATCTTTGTTGGGATCATGATCGATCAAAGCTGTTGTCCTTCCTGCCATTTCTGGTCTGTTAGTGTCTATAAATACCAGATGGCCTTTTACTAAAGGTACAATTAGTTTTTCATCAGGATAAGCTTTTACGATTTCTTTGAATGCGGTTTCAAGCATGTTAAGTTTTTGAGTATGTCCCAGAGCCAGAGCTCTTAAATAATCTAATTGTGCAGACGAACGCTTATCTGTACCTCCTGAAATAAATTTGTCGATTGAGTTGATTACTTCAACATATTTTCTTTCCGTATACCTGTCGTAGGTTTCATTGTAAAGCCGGTTAAATGCCAGTTGCTTCTCATCATTTTTTTGACTGTATTCCGGGTCAAGAATAGTTCTTGCAAACGGTGAAGCAGAGTATTGATTCAGCAATATGTTTTTATACTCATCTGATCTTGTTTGGTTTACATTAAGATACAGACGATAAAGGTTGTAATAAACTGCCGGTTTATTCGAATTGCCGGGGAAGCGTTTCAGGAGCTGCTCGTAGGTCTTTACTGCTTCTGCGGTATCCAGTGCCACTTCTCTGTAATAGCTGGCAACATCATACATGGCAGCAGCAATCTTTTGATCAGATATACTCTTTTTCAGGGCAGTCAGAGGAACAGACTCCATGAATGACTTTCTGAGACTGTCTGTATTGATACTTACAGGGATGCTGTTTAATTGGAGGAAAGGGTCTGCGCCTCCATTTTGTTCGGGTACAGGGATATTTGCAATATCTGCAGCCGATTTCTGACTTCTCCTCCAGTTATCCTCAAGCTTCCGGCTCCCCCAGCGTTTTTTGAAGTCGAGCATCCCTTGCTTTATTGCCATTTCATTGTTGAAATAGAATTTACTGTCGCCGGTAATTCCGCTTATCTGGTTTTGGGAAGCAGGGCTGTTGTTTCCCTGTGTAAGCTTTAGCCTTGCTTTTAATTCTTCCTGTTTTAGCAGAGATTCTATTTTTAATTCTCTTTCTGATTCTGAGAGTCCGGCAATCATCTGAAGAGTGTCCTCCCTGGCAATAATTGAAAGCCTGTCGGCAAGCAGTTCCAGGTTATCAGCCTTTTTTTTGATTAATGCGTAATCCGGATGTACTTTCGGTAATGTTGTAAGGGTACTGTCGTAATATGCCTTTGCATTCAGAAAATCTGATTGCTTTAAATAGATCTCTGCCAGCTGAAGGTAAGACAAAGCCTTCTGATTCAGGTTTTTTGTACTTTTTACGACTGATATTTTATAGTTTTCAATTGCTTTTTCAGTCTGTTGTGCATTTTTAAAGCTGTTTGCAATCTGATAATAGATCTGGTCAGCAAAGTCCTTATTCTTTTCATCTTTCAATAAGGCACTGATTAATTTTGTTCTGCCGCTTGTATCTCCGCTAAGTTCAGTCTTTAAATTGATGCGGCTCAGATATGCATTAAATGCCATTTCAAATGGGGCATTGCTCTTCAGTACTTTTGAATAATTCTGTATTGCCTCATCGTGCTGCTCACTGATTTCCTGTAATTGAGCAGTCAGATAAGTCCAGCGTATTTTGTTTTGTTTTACTTTGGTATGCTGAACAGCAAGCTTAAGTAATCTTATTGCTTCAATATCCTGTTTGGCGTAAATATGGAGTTGCGCACTAACTGCATAGATGTCGGATACTGATTTCTTTTCTGTGCGGATATATTTTAAGGCTGAATCTATTGTTGCTTCAGCTTCCTCCAATCTGTCGGATGCGATAAGTGACCGGGCCTTCCATGCCAGAGATGCCTGACGGATTTCTTTCTGAGCCGGATAATTGCTGTATACATAGTTAAAGAACTCTACAGCATTGTAGAAGTTTGATTTAAAATGATTGGCTTTGCCGATCAGGAAATAAGCATCGTCCACATATTTGCTGTGTGACTTCTCATTGGCTATGGTATTTGCTTTGAGAATCGCATCATCGAGTTTTTTTAATTCCGGCTGTGAAAGTATTTCCGATGGCTCCCTATAAACAGATATTACTCTGTCATAATTATCTATGTATGCCTGTTTAATATTCCTTTCGCTCTCATTAAGCAGCTCGCCTGCATTATACAGTATATTATAATGGGCTGTAAGATTCTGCATTCCCCGACTGGCAACATTTTCCTTTTGAGTACTGCAGGAAAACATGCAGAAGCTGATAAGCAGAAAATGGAGAGTGTAAAGACTTTTAGATCTCAAATTATTCAGAGCTTGAAATTATTATAACAGAATCTTTGCAAAGATATTTTATCATAATGTATTTGTACCGATAAATATAAACTCTTTCTGCCATAATATACTTTTTGGGTCTGGCCATTCTGATCTCATTCATGCTTCAAAGAGATGCAGGGATAATTAATTCAATAAAAGCCTTATTATTTTGATAGTTTTGCAACGAAATTTTAGTCTATGCATCAGTCAGATGAAAATTCAGACAGGAAGGACGAAGCCCGGAATGAAAATCAGCCTTTAAAGAGCTATGCCAGATATACCGGTATGGCTTTTCAAATGATGGGAATTATTGCAGTATTTGCCTTTGCCGGGTATAAGATAGACGAATGGTACGGGCATAAGGTGCAATGGGTTACTGCCCTTGCTTGTGTACTGGGCGTATGTCTTTCTATATATCAGATTATCAGACAGTTAAAAGAATGAGTTTATTGCGTTTCCTGACGTATTTTATTATATTTATGCTGGTGCTTGCCATAGGGCCTTATGTTATCTATGCGTATTACGCTGATAGTGAGCTTCTTATTCCTAAATTCTGGTCATTGTTTGCTATATTCGGAATAGTTACATTCAGCATATACATTATTGCTTACTGGAGGATGGGGATTAGTAACAAGGCTTCGGGTCAGGCACTATTGGGAAGTGTGTCTGTGAAGCTGTTAATCTGCATGGTTATTGCCTTTATTTACCTCAATGGAAACAGTGTTGAGCCTCTTAAATTTATGCTCAATTTTTTTTATCTATATTTCTTTCATACAGTGTTTGAAATATATTGTTTGTTATGTAACTTGCGCAACCAAAAATTTAAGTAAATTCCTTATAATAAATGGATTTGAGCCATATTTTCAATTCAAAAAAAATCTTCCGCATATCTTTTTATGCAGTTTTATTTTCGTTTTTGAGTTTTGCTGCTTTCTCTGAAGAGCATGCAGCAGCAGATACTTCGCATGCAGCAGCTACTGAAGTTCATGCTGAGCCGAAAGAAAAAGATGAAGATATTTCGAAGGTTATTCTTCATCACATTGCTGATTCTCATGAGTGGCATTTTTTTGGTCATGTAGCTTTGCCTTTACCGGTAATCTTGTGGACAGATAATGGTCTGGTTACTTTTATGTCAGATAAGTTTGGCCATAATGATCATGGTACTGAGCTTATCGATGCTGATGGAACCGGTTTGGTTAACTATCACGGTAAGTTTTATTATCCTGCTGAATCGAAGAGTGCAGACGGGACTTATATTTCTCATGATTCGAAGGGTGAGATTACAAATGGTAAGCCACTTGACATTTCAATCACCAAGAATGTGGTTTCTTTACTGATATCAGTTGTAATACTTCTTGTGGTATTTATTGGTATTGCCAATGCTTATAAAAAGCGCGAAGGCAAAGCACCAAAAGGAATGCAGTCAATTCTTGAGCCGATTATTCTGTTTGTTCGCGATGATATTGCCAAACCGCAGTTAGGTCATAAATACAGAGGTTTCATGCCGTATTTGTTAACTGTATTTTTCTTTGTTTGGTTAAACAACCTGATGGGATTAGTTCCATTCTTTCCGGGTGGTGCAAACTTAACCGGAAACATTGCAGTAACCATGATGCTTGCTCTTTGTACTTTTGTTTTAACTACAGTTAATGGTAATAAAAACTACTGGGGTCACGTATTTACACCTCATGTTCCATGGTGGTTATATCCATTAATGATCCCGGTTGAGATCGTTGGATTATTTGTTAAGCCTGTTGCATTAATGATTCGTTTGTTTGCGAACATTACTGCAGGACACATTCTGATTCTGAGTTTGATCTCTCTGATCTTTATTCTGAAATCTGTTTTTGTTGCAGGTATTGCCATTCCGTTTGTGCTGTTTATCAGTGTGATCGAGCTGGTAGTAGGTTTTATTCAGGCATTCATCTTTACAATTCTGTCAGCTCTGTTTATCGGAATGGCTGTTGAAGAGTCGCATGCTGAGCATTAATATGAATTTATTTTTTGTTTAATATATATTTAAAAATCAGATTATGATCGTTGGAAGTATCGCTGGTATTGGTGCAGGATTAGCTGCTATCGGAGCAGGCATTGGTATCGGAAACATTGGTGGAAAAGCTATGGAAGGTATGGCTCGTCAGCCTGAAGCAGCATCTAAAATTCAAACAGCTATGTTGATCGCAGCAGCATTCGTTGAGGCGGTAGCATTATTTGCTGTGGTTGTTGCGTTCTTGGGAACAGGACAAACAAACTAAAAAAAAATAAATAAGGCTTGTGCGATTGGCACCGGCCTTATTTTATTGTTTTGATTGATTTATTAAATAATATAACAAAATGACATTACTGGCATTAAATCCATTAGTTTCTCCGGATCCGGGTTTGTTTATCTGGTCGACAGTAACTTTTCTTATACTGTTCTTCCTTTTAAGCAAATTTGCATGGAAGCCTATTGTTAAGGCCCTTGATGAGCGTGAACGTTCGATTGAGGATGCTTTAGCTAAAGCTGAAATGGCAAAAGCTGAGATGGCGAAACTGATCAGCGAGAACGAAGATCTTTTGAAAGAAGCCCGTTTGGAGCGTGATAATATTTTAAAGGAAGCAAAGGAGATCAAAGATCAGATGATCAATGATGCGAAAGATCAGGCTAAGGCTGAAGGAGCAAAGTTGATCGATAAAGCTAAGATCGAGATCACTAATCAGAAGCTTGCTGCTATGGCAGAAATCAAGAATCAGGTTTCCAGTTTATCAATAGAAATTGCTGAGAAGGTATTGCGTAAGCAATTTGAAGATCAGGGTAAACAACAGGCTCTTGTAAATGACCTGTTAAAGGAAGTTAAACTTAATTAAGTTGACAATTGATAGTTGAGAATTGACAGTTTGAAAAACTCTGTAACTAACAACTAACAACCAACAACTAACAACCACTATGTCAGAAATACAAGTTGCATCGCGTTACGCTAAATCAATAATCGATCTTGCCTCTGAACAGAAAGTTCTGGAGGAAGTAAAGAACGATATTGTGGTGTTTGTCGAAACCTGCAGAGCTAATCATGAGTTGCAGGCTGTTCTTAAGAATCCGATCATCAGCCTCGACAAAAAAGCCAGCATTCTTGATGGCTTATTTTCCGGTAAGCTGCATAAAATGATTCTTTCATTTTTTCAGATTGTAATCAGGAAAGGCCGGTCTGAGATTTTGTATGCTACAGGAAAGGAATTTATCAGCCAGTATAATATTCTTAAGAATGTGGTTAAGGCTACTGTAACATCAGCTTCTCCATTAAGTCAGGACAATATCAGTCAGATTGAGGAGGTGGTTAAGCAGGCAACAAAAGGTGAAGTTATATTAACTGCCCAGGTTGATCCTGATCTGATCGGAGGTTTTATTCTGAAGGTTGGAGATAAGCAGTTTGATACCAGTTTATCCGGCAAGCTGAGTAAACTGAAAAAGGAATTTGAACAAAATTAATTACCCCAAACCCTTATAAGGGCTTTTTATTGCTTCCCTATAGGGGTGGGAGGCGTAAGATTTACAATATAAAACTCAAAAAATACTACTATGGTAGAGGTAAGACCAGATGAAGTTTCGGCGATTTTAAGACAACAACTGTCAGGCTTTAAGTCGGAGGCTGAACTCGAAGAGGTTGGTACCGTATTACAGGTGGGTGACGGTATTGCCCGCGTATACGGTTTAACTAAGGTTCAATCAGGAGAGCTGGTTGAATTTGATAACGGATTACAGGGTATCGTATTGAACCTTGAAGAAGACAATGTGGGTGTTGTATTACTTGGTGCTTTTGATGAGATCAAAGAGGGTGCTACAGTAAAACGTACCAACAAGATTGCTTCCATTAAGGTTGGAGAAGGAATGCTTGGCCGTGTGGTTAACACATTAGGTCAGCCACTTGACGGTAAGGGACCAATCTTAGGTGAAACTTACGAGATGCCGCTTGAGCGTAAAGCTCCGGGTGTAATTTATCGTCAGCCGGTAACTGAGCCATTACAGACAGGTATCAAAGCTATTGATGCAATGATTCCAATTGGTCGTGGTCAGCGTGAGCTTGTAATTGGTGACCGTCAAACCGGAAAGACTGCTGTTTGTATCGATACCATTATTAATCAGAAAGAATTTTACGAAGCAGGAAAGCCTGTATATTGTATTTATGTAGCTATCGGTCAGAAAAACTCAACTGTAGCGCAGATTCTTAAAGTATTGGAAGAGAATGGGGCATTGCCATATACGGTGATCGTTGCTGCATCAGCATCTGACCCTGCTCCGATGCAGTTCTATGCTCCTTTTGCAGGTGCTGCTATTGGTGAGTTCTTCCGTGATACAGGTCGTCCGGCATTGATCGTTTATGATGATCTTTCAAAGCAGGCGGTTTCTTACCGTGAGGTTTCTCTGTTGTTACGTCGTCCTCCGGGCCGTGAGGCTTATCCTGGTGACGTATTCTACCTGCACAGCCGTTTACTGGAGCGTGCAGCGAAGATTAACCAGAACGATGCAATTGCACAGTCAATGAATGACCTTCCTGAGTCTATCAGGCATATCGTTAAAGGTGGAGGTTCATTAACCGCACTTCCAATCATTGAAACTCAGGCTGGTGACGTATCTGCATACATCCCAACTAACGTAATTTCAATTACTGACGGTCAGATTTTCCTTGAGTCTAACTTATTCAATGCAGGTGTTCGTCCGGCTATTAACGTAGGTATTTCGGTATCTCGTGTGGGTGGTAACGCTCAGATCAAGTCGATGAAGAAAGTTGCAGGTACCCTTAAACTTGACCAGGCACAGTATCGTGAGCTTGAAGCGTTCTCTAAGTTCGGTTCTGACCTTGATGCTGCTACCAAATCAGTTCTTGATAAAGGTGCACGTAACGTGGAATTGCTGAAGCAGGCACAGTTCTCTCCTGAAACTGTTGAGAAGCAGGTTGCAATTCTATATGTAGGTACTAAAAACCTGATGAGAAATGTTCCGGTTGATAAAGTGAAAGCTTTTGAAGCAGAATTTATTCAGCAGCTTGAGCAGCGTCATCCTGAAGTTTTACAGGGGCTGAAAGCCGGTAAACTTGATGATACCATTACAACGGCTCTGGAAACAGTAGCTAAGGAGCTGGGGAATAAATATTAAAAGATATTAGTATTTAGTACATAGTATTTAGATCGTTTAAATCTAAATACTATGTACTAAGTACTTTGTACTTAGTAAAAAATGGCGAATTTAAAAGAAGTAAGAAATCGTATAGCATCAGTCACTTCGACTCAGCAAATCACCAAGGCCATGAAAATGGTTTCGGCAGCTAAATTGAAGAGGGCTACCAGTGCAATTGTTCAGTTGCGTCCTTATGCTAATAAGATGAGAGATATTCTGGCTAATCTTTCAGCCAGTATGGATGGATCAAACTCACCTTATACTCAGGAGCGTGAACCAAACAAGGTATTGATTATTGCTATCTCTTCTAACCGTGGTCTTGCAGGTGCTTTCAACATGAACGTAATCAAGACAACCAATAATCTGATATCTGAGAAATATTCTGAGCAATACCGTAAGGGTAATGTTCATATCGTGGCTATCGGTAAAAAGGTTCAGGATTTTTATGAGAAACGTAAATTCACTGTTATCGGGAATAACAATGAATTATTCAGCGATTTAACTTTTGAGAATACTTCGAAGATTACAGAGGAAGTGATGGCTGGTTTCGCTAAAGGGGATTACGACAGAGTAGAGCTTGTTTACAACCAGTTCAGAAATGCCGCAGTACAGATTCTTACTACTGAACAATTGCTTCCGGTTCCAAAAGCTGATAATCTTGCTCAAAGCAGTTCTCAGATTGATTATGTTCTTGAACCTTCACAGGAAGAAATTGTAGAACAGTTAATTCCTAAATCTGTCAAAACTCAGGTTTATAAAGCAGTTCTCGACTCGCATGCATCTGAGCATGGTGCACGTATGACTGCTATGGATAAAGCAACTGAGAATGCAGGGGATCTTTTGAAAGCATTAAAGCTTTCTTACAACCAGGCAAGACAGGCTGCAATTACAACTGAGTTAACTGAGATCGTGAGTGGTGCAGCAGCATTATCTAACGGATAATTAAGATTAAAATCAGTTTTATACTGTTAAATAGATTTGTAAATTTATACTTTCACAATCAAAGGAAATGGAAGACTCATTAAATAATAATTCAACTGCAGAAGCGAATAATCCTTCTCATTATACTACAATTACTTTAGGTATTATAATCGGTTTAACCGGTATATTTTTACGCTTTACCGGTGAGAGTAGTATGATTAGCATTATCTCTAACGTTCTTTGGGTCGTTGGAAGTGTAATCTGTCTGAGAGCAGTATTGAAAATCTTAAAATAAGAATATTTCCTTAACAGGAAGGGGCTCATATCCGTAAGGTTATGGGCTTTTTTATTTTCCGGGCTTTATTTTCAGTTTCAGATTTATCTGCTGATTGCCATGCATATTATCATTTTACCACCCAATGCATTTAACGCTTTAAATACACAAATGGATAATTTGTTTTTCTTATTTGTAACATGTAAATTACAATACCTGAACCAATGAAAACATGTCTAAACCTTATCAGCCATTGAGCTTTTTGCTCTGTCTTTTTCTGCTCATTTCTTTTAATTCCTGTAAAAAAGATCTTCTGACTGAAGCTAAAGATGATTCCTTATTGCCCCCCCCCCTGGTCTGACATCTATTTCTTTTGATGAATTGCAAAAAAGGATCAGGCTCTCAAAATATGGTTCATACAATTCGGTACTCGCAAACAATGAATCAAAAGAAGGTAAATTTCGGTTGAGAGAAGACCTTAATTTGTTTACGGATAAAATTACAATGATTTCCAACAAGGGCGTTACAAGCTATACCATGGCAGTAGAGCAAAATTCAAAACAAAAGGCAACCTTTCAGAATGTAACTTTTGTTGAACGGAATGGGAATATTGAAACTTACTTGTTAACCTATAGAGCATCAAAAGCCTGGGCATCCCGACTTAAGATTGATAAGAAAGCGCCATTTGAGGGTTATTTTAGCTATTCTAAATTGGAAAGCAAGAAATCAAAAACGAGTGAAAATAAGGTATCTGCAGATGGTTGTGAAACCTTTACCTATTATTATACTGTTGCACATCAATGTGAAGGCTATAATGGTGGACAGTATCATTGGCCATGGGAATCATGCCCCTGGGCGGGACAAAGTAATGGACCCGGATACTATACTTATGGGAGAAGTATCACAGTCTGCAGCGCAAGTGGGAACACCTGGGTTACCGGATTAACAGGTGACGGGTCCGGCGGCGGAAGTGGTGGTGGGACACCAACTTATCCCACATTGCCCCTTAATTATAACCCGGATTGCAATTATGGTTACTCGGGGGTCAGTTCATTAAAAAGTTCTGGCATGATTACATCGGCTGTGGGTGATGATTGTCCGTATGATGATCCCAACCCTGCAGGTTTGATTGCCAATATTAATAAGCTGACCGGTATTCTGGGATTGGATTGGGCAAAGCAGGAATTTCTGCATAATATGGATGCTTTACAAGGCAAAACGTTGACTTTGGATTTGTTAGCCTATTTGAATGTTAATGGGGTAACGGCGCAAAATATTGATTTTGGGAATTGGGCAGTAGATTATCTGATTTCAAATCCTTCGTATAATTATGAAGTTTTCAAAAATCAGTTTCTGGGCAAGTCTGAAGGTGTTGATGCACTCTCATACAATAGTGCATATTGGGATGATCCCGGTTTAACATTTCCAATCCAAAACTTACCAACATGGGCGGATTTCTCTGCTGCATTTCCAAAGGATAGCAATCCACTTTATGATACGCCACAGAAAATGTATAGTTCACTAGGAGGAGATATCGCAACTTATTATGTTGATGAAAGAACTAATACCTGTGCAATTAGACTATCAAAGGCTTTAAACTATTCAGGAGTCATTATACCACATTTACCCGGTCAAACTTTTATTGGCGCAGACAATAAATATTATTTTAAAGCTGCATATGAGTTGAATAAATGGATGAGAAAAACTTTTGGCACTAATGATGGGGACCAAACAACACCATATAATCCCAATCACATTCTCTACACAGCTACCGATGCTGGAATAAATGGAAGGAACTTACCTGGCTTACTTGTTGGTAAAAAAGGAATTTACTCTATATATTCAAACAATTTTGCGTGGGCTTCCGGCCATGCTGATATGTTAAACCCAAATTCAACTTGCGGCAATAACTGTCATTTTGCTGATGCGCCAATAGGCCGCCTTGATATATGGATTTTAAACTAAATTTTATGAAATTACTTTTTGTATTTATTTCGGTAATGATTTTCGCGTCATGTGCAAACCGTCATTATCCACGATTTGATTACAACACATCTAAAAATCCGTGGATTGTTGCGTTTAAAGACAGAACATTTTTTTTAATCTTAAAGGAAAGTTATACAAATGACAGTATTATTAAATTGATTGGAAAAGAAGATGCATTTAATCCGTACGATGCACTAAGCCCTGAAGCTTTTGCAAAGGCCAAAATTTTAAGCACAGCTTTTGTTAAAAATATGCCTCCTCCTTTAATGTGTGAAGGATGCAAGGGAAATCAAAACTACTATATGGCAAATGCCTTGCATTATTATACCAGCCGGGATCTGGATTCTATCGCCCATGCGCTCTATAAAAAATATCGGAGATCAAATAAGAAGATCTGGGGAAGGAAGTACCCATAGCTCTCATCGATACGCAGCACTAAATAGAGAGGAAAGGCATTTGAAGATATACTCATCCCGGCTGGGAAAAAAGGGATATATTCAATTGTGTCAAGTGACATAAGATGGGCTTCGGGTCATGCTGATTTATTAAAAAGTAACGTTACCTGTGGTACAAATTGTCATTTTTCAGATGCACCCATTTTACGTTTGGATATATGGTTACATATCAGGAAGATGGTTACAGGATGATCCGATAATAAATTCGCAATCTGATCTTAGCGGTTCAGCCTGAAAGTTATTTTTAATGCCTCCGTCTATATAAATTCCCCCTTCTATTTTAATCGGTTTAAAAAAGACGGGTATAGAGCTTGAGGCTAAAATGGGATTGATTAATTCACCGGAACTGAAATATTCCACTTTACATTCATTAAAATTGGTAGTAGTAATCACCATAGAAGTTTTCAGGCCTTCAAATGAATCATGGGGAATATAGTCCAGAAGAAGAGTCCTGATTTTATCCAATAACATGAGCCCCTTAGCTTTGAAAGCCGGTCTGATGTACTTATAAAGGTGGGTCTTCATGAAGGTTTTAAGAATCTCTGCAGGTTCAATACCCTGTGCGAAAAGTGAACCAACAATTGAGCCTGCACTGGTTCCGCTGATTTTATCAAATTTAATACCAGCTTCAGTCATGGCCTGAAGTACCCCCAAATGTGCTATGCCACGTATTCCTCCTCCGGATAATACCAATCCGATTTTCATCTTCCCGAGTTATTTAACCCCGTGGTTTATATTTGGAGTTGCTAAGTATTTTTTGTGCGTCCCTCTCCTGCATCAGCTGCTGCAAACTAATCTCCGGATTTTTTTCCATGTACTTTCTTACGATCTGCCAGCCTGTCCAGATTCCAAGTTTCGGTGCTGAAGATGAGTTTTCTCCGATACCAGGCGTAAAGGGAGCTTCAGCAAGAAATTTCTGTATTTTTAAATAGTCGGAATTGAAAAGTAATTCATTTTCCATGAAATAGGCCCATATACCGGCCTCATTAACCCTGCACCACTCCATTTGCTCATTGGTATATCCGATTTTCAGAGTATCATTCAACTCAGGAAGTACGGAGTCCATTAAGTACAGAATCTTTCCGTTATAGATCATCTTTGCAAGCAGGGTTTGATCACTGTCCTGTTCAGGGAACATTTCCTCGCGGATAAATGCTTCGATTACTCTTGGAGTAATGTTTTCCGGATTGAATCTCCCTGAAATATATGCAGGAATACTTTGCCGGATTGCCGGGTAGAATTTAGCACCATTGTTGCCCAGAAACATATCGAGCCCTATACCTATATAATCATTACCTATAGGTGTCTGTACAGCAAAGCCTGAGATAAAGCTGATCAGCCTGGGGAATTTTTGTTTAGGGTAATAATATTTGATGTACCTGAATGCAAGGTTTAGCTCTTTCTCTTGTTTAGTCAGATCCGGAAAGGTCTTATCTGTTGTTGATTTTAACTCCAGATAATCCTGATTTTGTAACACGGTACGTAGATTTCCATAGTAAAATGTATCTCTTGCAGAACCTGCACTAAGCATTTTTTCCATATAGTCGTCATAAAACCAGGTATACTTTTTTCTGAGTTCAGGGACTTTGCTTGCTAGTTCATAAGGATTAAGTTTGCCCATTTCCTGGTCGAACCGCTCAATGGGTATATGCAGTTTGATATTACTTATATCCGGTGTCTTTTTATTATTACAAGCCAGGGTAATGAGGCATATGAAAAAAAACAGGTAAATTTGGAACTGTCTCATGAATACGGATTATCCGCTAAATTAGAAAAATGCTCATGAAATTCTTAGTTCCTTCAGTTTAAATAAAACATAAAATGAAAATTGCTCTTGCTCAGCTTAATTATATCATTGGCGACTTTGATCTGAATACTCAAAAAATAATTGATGCCATTCGAAGTGCAAGGAAACAGGGTGCTGATCTTGTAGTTTTTGCCGAGCTTTCGGTTTGCGGATATGCCCCACGTGATTTTCTGGAATTTTCAGAGTTCATCGATCTTTGCGAAAGTGCAGTTCAGAAAATCATGAATGAATGTAAGGATATTGCCTGCATTGTTGGATTACCAACAAGAAATCCTGAGCTCAAAGGAAAGGATCTGTACAATTCGGCATATTTTATAGAAAATCAGAAGGTAAAGGCAATTGTGCATAAAGCATTGCTGCCAACCTATGATGTATTTGATGAATACCGGTATTTTGAACCTGCAGTTAATTTTAGATGTATTGATTTTAAAGGACAAAAGATAGCACTTACTATTTGTGAGGACCTGTGGAATATCAATGATAATCCAATGTACGTAATCTGTCCGATGGATGAGCTGATCAAAGAAAAGCCTGATCTGATGATCAATATTGCCGCTTCTCCATTTGCTTATAATCATGATGAAGAAAGGGTATCTGTACTTGGAGATAACGCAAGGAAATATAAACTGCCTTTGCTTTATGTAAATCAGGTAGGGGCACAGACAGAAATTATTTTTGATGGAGGATCGCTGGTTTTTGATCAGGCTGGAGGCTTGCTGGATGAACTGTCTTATTTTACTGAAAGTATCAAAATATATGAGTTTGCTGAAGGGGAAATCCAGGGCCTTAAGCCCTTTGTTCATGATGCACAGAACGATATTGAGCAAATTCATGATGCATTGATCCTTGGAATCAGGGATTATTTTTCAAAACTTGGATTTAAGAAGGCAGTACTAGGGCTTTCAGGCGGGATTGATTCTGCTGTGGTATGCGCTCTGGCCGCTGAAGCGTTGGGTGCTGAAAATGTGATGGCGGTGCTGATGCCGTCTGAATACTCGAGCGACCATTCAATTCAGGATGCACTTGATCTGGTGAAAAACCTGGGATGCAGGCATGAGATTATTCCAATAAAGGAAGCAGCAGCTGCATTTGAGAATATGATGAAACCCGCATTCAGGGATCTGCCTTTCAATGTGGCAGAAGAAAATATTCAGGCAAGGAGCAGGGCAGTTGTGGTGATGGCGATGTCAAATAAGTTTGGGTATGTTTTATTGAACACGTCCAATAAAAGTGAGTGTGCAGTAGGTTATGGTACCCTTTACGGAGATATGGCCGGAGCGATTGCAGTGATTGGGGATGTTTATAAAACCCAGGTCTATAAGCTTGCAGAGCATATCAACAGAGATCATGAGATCATTCCGCAGAACAGTATTATTAAGCCACCTTCTGCAGAGCTTAGACCCGGTCAGAAAGACTCAGATTCATTGCCTGAATACGATATTCTGGATGGTGTTTTATTTCAGTATATAGAGCTTAAAAAGAGCTCTTCAGAAATTATTGCCCTGGGTTATGAAGAGAATCTGGTAAAGAGAGTGTTACGAATGGTCAATATTGCAGAGTTTAAAAGGTTTCAGGCAGCACCAATACTGAGGGTTTCTCCCAAAGCCTTTGGAATGGGCAGGAGATTACCAATTGTTGCAAAATATTTAGGTTAAATTATACCATTGAATGTAAATCAAAAGGCTGCAATTTTGCAGCCTTTTGATTTACAGGCGAAGAATTTTCTTTAGCCCGGAAGTAAAGGAATAACTATCCGATAGTTTCTCTAACCCGTTCGAGTAAAGCTTTGGTCTTTTTAATTCCTTCATATTCGCCGAGCTTCTCTCCTTCATATTCTATACCAACATAGCCCTTGAAGCCTGAATCCTTCACTATTTTAAGCATCCGTAAATAATCTGTTTCCACACAGTTGCCGCTATCATCAAAATCTATGGATTTGGCGCTAACTGCTTTCGCATATGCAAGCATCTCATAAGTGCCCTTGTATCTATCATACTCTTCAATGCATTGATTTTTACTGTCGCGTTTCAGGCAGAAGTTGTTAAAATCAGGCAGTGTGCCCACATTCTTGTGATCAACATTTTTCATCACAGTTGTCAGCCAGCTTCCATCTGAACTGTAACCGCCATGATTTTCGACGACTACATTAATTTTTTCCTGGGCCGCATATTCACCCAGCAGACTCAGCCCTTCAACTGCCGCTTTTTGAACTTCATCGGCGGTTCCTACTCCATGGGCATTAACCCTTATGGTAGCGCATCCCAGATATTTTGCTGCTTCTACCCATTTCTTGTGATTGTCTACAGCTTTTAGTCTTTTATTACTGTCGAGATCGCCAAGATATCCTTCACCATCGCACATAATCAGATGATTTTTCACTCCATTGTCATTGCAGCGCTTCAGGAGTTCATTCAGGTAAGCAGTGTCTTTAGCTTTATCCTTAAAGAAAGCGTTAACATATTCGACAGCATTAATTCCGAATTCTTTTTTTGTGATCACAGGAAAATCCAGATTGTCTATTTTTTTGCTGAAAAGAGCCTTGTGCAAAGACCATTGGGCTAATGAAATCTCAAAAAAAGAGTTTTTCAGGTCTGCTCCGTTCGGGCCTTTATGGAACTGCATTCCACCGGCACATGAATAAAGAGATGAAGGAATTAATGCAACCCCGGCTAAGCCTGTGAGTTGATGGATGAATTTACGACGATGATTTGACATAGTATTGTTTTTAATCTGAATACTGAAATTACATGAATTAATCCTTATTCAAAAATATAACATCATTATCCGGGATAGTTTTTTAAGCAGCAGTAAACATGCTTTTAAGCAACTTTATCATGGTATCGTCAGATGCATGTAACAAAGCTATCCGAAACGAAACTTTCGGGCCTAAATTCCGTTATTTTATGTGATTGAAATGGAAAGCAGAGGCCAGGTAGAGATGGTACTTATGCAGGATTTTTCCGTTTTTAGTTTGGTTTTAGTTTTGAGATCCGCTCCAGTAAGAGCGGATCTTTTTGTTATGCTTTTTTTCTTTTGAAAAATGCGCTCAGTAAGAATACTGCAAAAATACCAGCGGCCGCCGAGCCTGCTTTTGCGATATAGTCGCCATGTTTTACGTAAAATGTAAGATCTGTATTCAGGTTAATATCCTGTTTTAGGGCAGTACTTTCCCACCATACACTTCGTTTAACAATATCGCCTTTCTGGTTTATGAATGCTGATATTCCGGTATTTGCAGAACGTGCTACCCACCTTCTGGTTTCAACAGCTCTAAGTTTGGCATATTGAAGGTGCTGATCTTTTCCTGATGTATTACCCCACCAGCCATCGTTGGTGATAATGGCAATAAACTGGGCATCCTGTTGGATGTATCTGGCAACATATTCTCCCCAGATCGACTCATAGCAAATAACAGGTGCCGATCCGATACCGCTTTGGGAATAAAAGACAGAAGGCTCATCCTGTTTGCCATAACTGCCCGATGCCCCTCCAAATGCTGCGAAAGCAGGTTTAAGAAAAGATAAAGAGTTTGAGAAGGGTGTCTGCTCTACCCCGGGAACCAGCTTTGATTTATGATAAAACTGTAATGTTCCTGAATTTTCAATTAATACCGCGGCATTAAAAACGTCAAAATAAAGACCTGTACTTTTGTCGAATCTTGCAGTTTCTGTTTGAGCGGTATCATAAAGGGCAAAACTTTCAATCCCGGTGATCAGGTTTCCGTTTTTATACCTGTTCATAAAGTCTTGTATCCTGATGAAGTTTTCATCGGCCCGGAAGCTTTTTTCTTCAGTTCCTCTTGATATTGCAGTCTCAGGCCAGATAATATATTCTGTATTGCTCTGAGCCACTGAATCCGAAAGATCAATCATCTTTTCGATCTGATCTGCGGGGGGTAATTTTCCAAATTTTTCGTAGGGGTCAATGTTGGGCTGTACAACAACTACGTTGGCCGGATTAGACTTTTCTGTATATCCGAAATAGATAATAAGTGAAATTATAACCGGAATAAGAACAAGAGTTGCTTCCGAAATATAGAGAATTGAAATTTTTCGCTTATCTGCTCCCAAATGTATGGCTCTCCAAATCTCAAACGCCAGAATATTAGACAGAAGAATCCAGAGAGTTCCTCCGTAAACACCGGTATATTCATACCACTGTATCAGATAATGCGCTTCTGCAAAGCCATTTCCCAGGTTCATCCAGGGGAAGGCAAGGTCCCAGTTCTGATGTAAATATTCGTAAGCTATCCAAAAACAAATGAGGCCTGTGTAGCTTAATAAGCGACTGCTCATTAAGCGTAGTCTGTAATACAGCCAGAAGGAAAGGGTCATAAGTAATGCTCCCAATCCGAATGGGATTAATGAGATGATTACTGCTATCCAGGATGGCATAACTGCATTTAATGAATTAAATACCCAGTAAATACTTGCTGTATTCCAGATGAAGAAACACAGAAATGCAGTTCGCCAGATCTGTTTGCCCTTCTTTGGCTCATCAGAATTAATGATGTTATCACCCGCCTGCAGGAGTGGAACGAATGCAAACAGGAGTATCCATGCCGTGAATGGAACCGGCGGCCAGGCGAACCATAATAAAAATGCACTGAGTAATGCCAGACGGTAATTTGCTTTCACTTATAATTGAGATAAAATATCTGCTTTTTTGCTTTCATATTCTTCCTGGCTAATCAGCTGTTTTTCATACAGTGTTTTCAGCTTTTGCAGTTTCAGGGTCAGCTCATCTTCATGACTTGTATCGATTGTCTGCACAGGGTTCTGCACATCACTGACTTCGATATAAGATGCATAATCATCAATCAGATTTTCATTTTGCATACTGGCGTTTGACTGGCTTCCTGTTGCTGCTCTGTATTTTTCAAGCTGCTCATTACAAAACTGGTATAATTTACGGGCCTGAACTTTAGGGATATAATCGATAACCATATTCTCTCCCTTCAGTGGCACGGTCATAAACTTTGAACCAAAAAACTCCTCTTTGAAGGATACCTCTTTCACCTCAGCCCAGGTGAAAGTAATGTAGTTCGTAGTTAAACCCAGGTTTCCCGGAATGCAGAAAACGATGCGCTTATTTGTTACAGCAATACAGTCGGGTATCAGTGTAACTGCCGGTTTTTTCTGAATAGCTAAATAAGTTACAGCTTCACCGGAGGTAAGCATATCTCTCAATTTCCCAAGAACCTTTTCTGCGGTTCTCGGATCCTGATCATCTGTTAAATATTGTTCGATCAACATGGTGTTTAATTTAATTGGTCTTATTTGCCTGCTACACAAATAACGATTTCACCCTTCAGGGTATTATTTTCAAAATATGTTTTAATCTCTTCCAGTGTTCCCCGCTTTGTTTCCTCAAACATTTTACTGAGTTCGCGCGAGACGGAGGCCTGACGGTCTGAGCCAAAGTACTGCATAAATTCTTCCAGAGTTTTCAGAAGCCGGTGAGGTGATTCATAAAAAATCATCGTTCGGGCTTCATCCGCAAGTTCTTTCATTCGTGTTTGGCGGCCTTTTTTTACCGGAAGGAAGCCTTCAAATGTAAATCTGTCAGCTGCAAGGCCTGAATTAACCAAAGCCGGTACAAAAGCAGTTGCACCCGGCAGACATTCCAATGCAATATCATTCCTGATCGCTTCACGGACCAGTAAAAAGCCGGGATCAGATATAGCAGGAGTACCTGCATCTGAGATCAGAGCTACCTGTTTCCCTTCTTTCAGGAAACGGATAACCTCAGTAACTGATTTATGTTCATTGTGCTGATGATGAGAATACAGTTTTTTGTCTATCCCGAAATGTTTAAGTAAGGGAGCGCTGGTGCGGGTATCTTCAGCAAGAATAATATCCATCTCTTTAAGAATACGGACAGCTCTGAAGCTCATGTCTTCAAGATTCCCGATAGGGGTAGGTACGAGATAGAGTTTACCGCTCATTTTTTATATCTGATATTTAATAAAGGCAATAATCCAGGAAAAACTCCAAAACCAAAGCCCAAACTCCAAACAGTTTATATCTTTGTGTATAATTTATTAAAGATGCTGCAAGTTAGTTATATCCGCGAAAATAGGGAGGAAGTTTTAAATCGTTTATCTGTCAGGAATTTTAAGCAGCCTGAGCTGGTTGATCAGATCATAAAACTGGATGATGACCGTCGTCAGACTCAAACTCAATTTGATTCTGTGTCTGCTGAAGCGAATGCTGCTGCAAAGCAGATTGGAGACCTGATGCGTCAGGGTAAGAAGGAAGAGGCTGAAGCTATCAAAGCGAAGACAGGCACGTTCAAGGAACAAATAAAATCTCTTGGAGAAAAACTTTCAGCTATTGAGATACTGCTGCAGAATGAACTTGTGCTCCTGCCTAATTTGCCGCACAGTTCAGTGCCGAAAGGCATTGGCGCTGATGATAATGTGGTGGTTCTTGAAAACGGACAGATTCCGGTGTTGATTCAGAATGCTCTGCCTCATTGGGAGCTGGCAGCAAAGTACGATATTATAGATTTTGAACTTGGGAATAAAATAGCCGGAGCAGGCTTTCCTGTATACAAAGGCAAGGGCGCCAAACTGCAGCGGGCATTGATTAATTTCTTTCTGGATCATGCCGATGCTGCCGGTTACCGGGAAATGCAGCCGCCAATTGTGGTGAATGAAGCTTCAGGCTTTGGAACCGGTCAGCTCCCTGATAAAGAAGGTCAGATGTACCATATTACTGTTGATAACCTTTATCTTATTCCGACAGCAGAAGTTCCGGTAACAAATCTTTACCGTGATGTGATCGTTAAAGAAGAAGAACTTCCAATTAAGAATTGTGCTTATACCCCATGTTTCCGCAGAGAAGCAGGATCGTACGGAGCACATGTGCGTGGATTGAACCGTTTGCATCAGTTTGATAAAGTCGAGATCGTTCAGGTTGTTCATCCCGATCATTCATATCAGGTTCTGGAGCAGATGAGCAGCTATGTTCAGTCATTGCTGCAGGCGCTGGAGCTTCCTTACCGTGTTTTGAGTTTATGCGGTGGTGATATGGGCTTCACATCTGCAAAAACCTATGATATGGAGGTGTGGTGTGCGGCACAGGCAAGATGGCTCGAAGTATCTTCAGTATCCAATTTCGAAACTTACCAGAGTAATCGTTTAAAGCTTCGTTTCAAAGGGAAAGATGGTAAAGCTCAGCTGGCACATACCCTGAATGGCAGTGCATTAGCTTTGCCACGTATCGTAGCATCTTTGCTTGAAAATAATCAGACAGAAAGCGGCATCAGAATCCCGGCAAAACTTGTTCCTTATACCGGTTTTGAATGGATCAACTGATTTTGAATCAGATTCAGACAGGCCTTTTCTCCACTACCTGGTGAAGGCATTCATAAACGAGCTGCCCCATGGTTGAGCAGTTTTTGAATGCCGGGTTCTTATGATATGATGCAAGTTCTTTAGCCAGTTGTCTGACTTTTTTATCGGGTGCAATGATATCCTTGTTCATCACTTTAAACAGATCCTGCAGACGATAATAACCGGATCTGAATCGGTTAGCGATCAGACTTCGTTCCTCCTCCTGGTATTGACGCATGGTGGTTACATCCATGTGCTGCATCCCAAGCTGTACCAGCGGTAGATTTTCTTTGAAGTAATGAGGCAAATACATTTTTAACCTTCCTTCATAAGATTGCTGATCGAAATCAATTGCCCTGAAACGATATTGATTCCCTTCAATGTCAGGAGTGATATCAACCACAAAATTATAGGAACGCATATCGCCCAGGAGTCTTACAAAACAGCGTTCATTGAATTTGACGAACTCCTTACAGATTCTGATCTGATTGAATTTTGATCCGCTGATACGACGAGCGATAAACTCATCTCCGGGTAATCCCGGAATATGCTCTTCGATCAGCGTATTGCCATCTGTCAGGTATTTGATACGGTTGGGCGAAAGGATATGCTCCAGCTCAAGTCCGTAAACACGTGAAGCATCGGCTATCTTGATATAAAAATGATCGTAATTATCATTTAATTTATTGATTATACGAACACGGAAAGGCTTTGTATTGGCAAATGTGCAGTAATCAATCCGGGCAACAGACAAATGTTCCATAACTGCCATATCCCCGTCAGTATTCATCAGGGCATAAATATAAGTGAGGTTCGGGAACAGTTCCTTCATCTCGCTTTCATCATAATAAACCGTATGCCAGAGTGTATCTTTCCCTTCTTTATCACGCAGAGGGGTGTTCAGATTAAATCGTAACAGGTCTGAATATTGTACCGGAAGTTTTACTTCGCGATCCCATTTCAAAAGGTAATCACGCAGATCATTCTTTATCGTATAAAGTATCTTCTTTTTGGAAGGTACAATGTCTGTTCTGGGTTCTTTTTGCTGAGAATGCATTCCTTTATTTGAATTTAAGCTTTGAGAATGAATCCTTCTTAAATATAACCTATCGTTTATATTATTTTATCTCAAATACCGCCTTCATCTGATAATTCAGCTTGATTTTTTTGAAATCAATATCAGGCATCGCAGCCTCCTCTGCAACACCTGAAACAGTTCCTTTCAGCATTGCGCTGCTACGGTACATGGGCTGTGGATAGTATTCATTATTAATTTCCTGAATATCCAGAGCTCCTCCCAGATTTTCGCCTATTGAGTTAACCAGGTAAGCAGCTTTTTCTTTGGCAGATATTAATGCTTTTATTTTAAGCTCCTTTCTTAACGCTTCCTTTTTAGAATAATCATAGCTTTCAATATTACTGAACTGTATTCCTTTTGGATCAACCGCACTCATAATTTCATTAAATTTGCTCAGGTCGGAAACCTTGATACGGTACTGTTTGCTGGCTAAAAAATCAGGGGTTCTTTTCTTTTCCCACCAGTTATTATATCCTGAAATATTATTGATAGTAAAGTCTTCCTGAGGGATGCCTGCCTTTAATACAGCAGCCTGCAACTGTTTTTCGAGCTCTTCTATCTCTACTTTTTTGCGGTTAGCCCCATCTCTGAAGTATTCCTTTAATGACATTCCGATATAGATAATATCCGGTGTAACTTCTGCTTCTGCAGATCCCTGAACTTCTATTTTTCTTCGGGTATCGATATTCTGAGAAAAGGAATTGAAACCTAAGAAACTTAAAATTGCCAGTACTATAATGCTCTTTTTCATCCGTTTATTTTTTGTTTTTTAAAGGGCGATCATGATTTAATAGTCATACCCCTGTGGGTTTTGGTAAAATCATGATGGTTTCATGTTAAATTCTATTTATGATTTTAGATGAAGATGAAAAAACCATCCCAAATCCATAATTGATTTGTCAGTAAACAACCGGATAGTAAATATATGGGTAAAAAATAATAAAATACCTGAATTTATAATGAATGAAGGCTCAGGGATTTGTATGATGATTATTTTAGTTCATACAGAATAAGCAGCTGGGTCTTAATACAAAAAAAAGGGCTATCGGCCCTTTTTATTCTTCTATTGTTTCGCTGTGAGGAAAATTTTCCTCTTCTTCCTCCTCCTTGAAATATCTTTTCTGATAAATCAGTATTAAAACTACTCCGATCGAGATAGCGGAGTCTGCTAAATTGAACACCGGACGGAAGAAAATAAAATCTTCACCTCCCCAAACCGGAAACCATTGCGGAAATACTCCCTCAATGACAGGCATATAGAACATATCTACTACTTTACCATGAAACAGGCTGGAATATCCTCCTTCTGCCGGAAATAGTTTGGCAGGTTCATAATAGCTGCTTTCACTGAATATCATTCCGTAGAATGTTGAATCAATAATATTACCCATGGCTCCGGCGAAAATAAGTGCCAGATTCATGATAAGGCCTCTGTGATATTTCTTTTTGATCATATAGACCAAACCATAACCAATGCCGAAAACAGCAGCAATACGGAATAAGGTCAGGGCAAGCTTGCCTGCTTCGCCGCCAAACTCCATACCGAATGCCATTCCATTATTTTCAGTGAAATGAATGATTGCCCAATTGCCGAAAATTTTATATTCCTGTCCAAGAGACATATTCAGCTTGATCCAGAATTTTAAAACCTGATCAGCAAGGAGTATTAAGAAAATTGCAAAAAATGGCTTAGTATAAGCTTTCATTTATGCCTGCTTCAGTTTAGCTTCCATACTTAGGGTAGCGTGAGGAACCGCACGTAAACGTTCTTTCTGAATCAGTTTACCTGTTTCCCTGCATATTCCATAAGTCTTATTTTCAATACGAACCAGAGCACTCTCCAGATTGTCAATAAATTTTTTCTGACGGGCCGCCAGTTGATTGATTGATTCTTTCTCCAAAGTAGCTGAACCATCCTCAAGAGTCTTATACGTTCCTGCGGTATCATCAGTGCCATTCATATTTGGATTGCTTAACGATTGGGTTAAGGCAGCTAATTCTTCTCTTGAACTACGTAGTTTTTCTAAAATGAGTTCTTTAAATTCCTGCAATTCTGTATCAGAATATCTGGTTTTCTCGTTCTTATCCATTTCTATCCTTTATAAATTAGTATCGTTAAATTATTGTCGTCAATACTCACTGTTTCTCCCTCACTTAGTTCATTTACAAGCTCTAATGAGTCGGCCAGGATTTCGGCGCAAATATATAATAAATTATTTTTCAGGGCTTCCGAAATATACGGGTGCTCTTTGATCTGCACTTTGATCTTGTCAGTAACTTCAAAACCCTGATCTTTTCTCATATTTTGTATACGATTGATCAATTCTCTTGATATTCCTTCCTGTTTTAACTCTTCAGTTATTGTAATATCAAGAGCTACTGTAAGCCTTCCAAGGCTTGCAACCTGCCAGCCCGGAACATCTTCGGCAAGAATCTCTACATCTTCAACAGGGACGATGTAAGAAGTTCCGGGAATTTCAATCCGGCCTTCTGACTCCAAACGACTGATATCTTGTTGAGACAATGAAACGAGCACTTCAGCAACCAGTTTCATATCCTTGCCAACCTTTGGCCCGAGTGCTTTAAAATTCGGCTTGATCTTTTTGCTGATGATTCCGGAAGTGTCGGTAATGTACTCAATATGTTTAACATTCGTCTCAGAAAGAATCAGATCTTTTACCTTTTCTACCTTCGCTTTGAAATTCTTGTCGAGAACAGGTATCAGCACTTTATTCAGCGGCTGCCGCACATTGATGCTCACTTTCTTTCTCAGCGAAAGGATCAGTGATGAAATATCCTGTGCAAGTGCCATGCGCTCTTCCAGATCTTTATCAACCAATGCTTTATTATATTCCGGGAAATCGGCAAGGTGTACTGAAACTAATTGCTCTTTCCCTGTAGTTTTATTCAGATCAATGAATAAACGATCGCTGAAAAATGGGGCCACCGGCGACATTAATTTAGCTATTGTGCTCAGACAGGTATAAAGCGTCTGATATGCAGAGATCTTGTCCTCAGTATATTCACCTTTCCAGAAACGGCGGCGGCATAAACGTACGTACCAGTTACTCAGATGTTCATCTACGAAAGTCTGAATGGCTCTTGTAGCACGGGTTGGCTCAAAATCAGCATAATATTTATCCACTTCCAGACTCAGTGAGTTGAGCAGGGAAATGATCCAGCGGTCGATCTCAGGGCGGTCCTTCACATCTTCTTCCTTGTAGCTGAAGCCATCGATATTGGCATAAAGAGCAAAGAAAGCATAGGTGTTGTGAAGCGTACCGAAGAACTTACGGCGTACTTCATCAATACCCTCGATGTTAAATTTGAGATTATCCCATGGTGAAGCATTGCTGATCATGTACCAGCGTGTTGGGTCGGCACCGTATTGCTCAATAGTTTCAAAAGGATCAACGGCATTACCCAGACGTTTCGACATTTTATTGCCGTTCTTGTCGAGCACCAGTCCGTTGGATACCACATTCTTAAATGCAACACTGTCATTCAGCATCACACCGATTGCATGCAGGGTAAAGAACCAGCCACGGGTTTGATCCACCCCTTCGGCAATAAAATCAGCCGGATAAATCGATCCCTCTTCGCCGTTTGCACCGGTTTTCTTGTTCCAGTAATCCAGAAAGGATTTCGGACTGATATTGCCACTTTTACCTTCTTCTGTTGGAGGTAAACCCCATTGTGCATAAGGCATTGCTCCTGAGTCGAACCATACATCAATCAGGTCGCTTTCGCGGAACATCTTTTTGCCTGAATCAGTAACAAGGATTACATCATCTACATAAGGCCGGTGCATATCATTGATCTCGAAAGCTGCATCCATGAATCCGGCAGCGACTGATTTTCTGATCTCCGATCTTAATTCTTCAATTGATCCGATACATTTTTCTTCTGAACCGTCTTCTGTACGCCAGATAGGCAGGGGAGTACCCCAATATCTTGATCTGGACAGGTTCCAGTCGACCAGGTTTTCCAGCCAGTTACCAAAACGGCCGGTTCCGGTCGATTCCGGTTTCCAGTTAATCGTTTTATTCAGTTCAACAAGGCGTTCCTTAACAGCAGTGGTTTTTACAAACCAGCTGTCGAGTGGATAGTACAATACAGGCTTGTCGGTACGCCAGCAATGCGGGTAACTGTGCTCGTATTTTTTAACATCAAAGGCCTTGTTTTCTTCTTTTAATTTGATTGCAATCAGAACGTCAGTTGGCCTGAACTCAGGATCCTTACGCTCCTCATCGGTATAGTACTCCTCTTTAACAAATTTTAAAGCGAAATCAGTAACCTCTTTAACAAAGCGGCCCTGCTTGTCAACCAGCGGAAATTCATTGCCTTTTTCATCCGTGATCATCACCGATGGAACATTATTTTCGCGGCAGGCTCTGAAGTCATCAGCTCCAAATACAGAGGCTGTATGAACGATACCTGTTCCGTCTTCCGTGGTTACGAAATCGGCAGGAATTACGCGGAAAGCATTTTTCTCCAGATTTTCATTAGTCACATAAGGCATCAGCTGATGGTAGCGCAGATCCAGAAGGTCTGAACCTTTGAACTCAGTAACAATCTGCCATGGAATCAGCTTATCGCCGGCTTTGTAATCCGCGAAAGCGATGCTTTTTGCATCCTCCTTAAAATATTTTGAAACCAGATCTTTTGCCAGCACCACACTAACAGGTGCATAGGTATAAGGATTAAATGTTTTGATTTTTACATAGGAGATCGCAGTACCAACAGCCAGGGCACAGTTAGATGGGAGTGTCCATGGGGTAGTGGTCCAGGCAAGTATTACAGTATCTTCATCGGCATTTTCAAAAAGAACATTCATCAGCGGGTGCGACTGATCTTTTTTGATGCGGAATTGCGCTACGATGGAGGTGTCTTTCAGCATTTTGTAGGTTCCGGGCTGGTTCAATTCATGCGAACTTAATCCGGTTCCTGCAGCAGGCGAGTAAGGCTGAACGGTATAACCTTTGTATAAAAGGCCTTTTTCATGAAACTGCTTCAGTATCCACCAAAGTGTTTCAATGTATTCATTTTCATAGGTGATGTACGGATTTTCAAGATCAACCCAATAACCCATTTTTTCGGTCAGGTCATTCCATACATCGGTATATTTCATTACCTCTGTACGGCAGGCTGCATTATAATCTTCAACTGTGATGCTCTTGCCGATATCATCTTTGGTGATGCCAAGCTTCTTCTCAACAGCAAGCTCAATCGGAAGCCCGTGGGTATCCCATCCGCCTTTACGTTCAACACGGTAACCTTTAAGGGTTTTATAACGGCAGAAAATATCTTTGATGGAGCGGGCCATTACGTGATGTATTCCCGGCATTCCGTTCGCAGATGGCGGACCCTCATAAAAGATATAAGGTTTAGAAGCAGGCCTGTTGGAAATACTTTTTTCAAACACCTGGTTTTTTTTCCAGTAATCTAAAATCTCTTTTCCGGTTTTTGATAGATCAAGTTGCTTATATTCTTTGTACATCAGTGCTTTAACTCCCAAAATTTAAGGATGCAAAGTTAAGAATTTTAAGGCTTATAATTCAGTTTTTTATAATGATTCATGTGGTTTGGAGGCAGGAAAAATCAAAGCCTGAATTTTGCGTATCTTTATCTGTATAATCAATTGATGAGCGGCAAATATTTATTTCGCGGAATAGGACTTTTACTTTTCGGAATTGCTCTGAATTTATTGGGCTATTACCTGATGGAAGGCGATGGTTTTGAATATGGATGGGCTATGCTGATTGGAACGATAGCATTTGGTATTGGTTTTATTCTGATTGTGTATGGTCTGATTCGTAAAATTGACAGAAAGTCTATTCTGGAAGGACGGGCGGCTGGGAATAAGAAGAGATAACCCGTCATTCGTACCTTCCGCTTGAACAACACACAACACTACGTCATTCCTGCCGGCCGGCAGGAATGACGGGGATAAGCTTGCCTGCGGCAGGCAGCAATGGCGCCAACATCTCCCCCGGTTAAATATCCCAGGTTTCGCCCTTCGCTTTAGCAATCTTCTTTCTCTTCCTCTTATCAAGCAATACAAGCAATGCCGGCAGCAGGGTCAAATTTGAAATCAGGGCAATAATCAGTGTAATGGAGAGTAACATCCCCAGAATCATCGTTCCACCGAAGGTAGATGCCGTAAATATTCCAAATCCAAAGAAAAGTACCAGAGCAATATGGGTCATACTGATACCTGTTTCACGGATGGTATCAGAAATTACTTTAGATGTGGTAAAGTTCGTTGTTGCCAGTTCCTGCTGATATCTGGTCAGGAAGTAAATGGTTTGGTCCGAAGCCAGTCCGAATGCAATAGTAAAGATCAGAATCGTAGAAGGCTTCAGCGGAATACCAAAAAATCCCATCAGT
The DNA here is from genome assembly GCF_029360775.1 of Daejeonella sp. H1SJ63. GTDB lineage: Bacteria > Bacteroidota > Bacteroidia > Sphingobacteriales > Sphingobacteriaceae > Daejeonella. Next base: position 205,399 of record NZ_JARKMZ010000002.1, read on the forward strand.
CCGGCAGTAATGATTAGTGGAATAACGTTCGGCAACAGCGATATGAACATAATTCTGAGATCCCTGAATTGTCCGAGTCTTAAAAGCGAAATCAGAACAATGGCAATAATGATACTTTCCATCAGGTTTCTGAGCATGTAATCTGTACCTTTTGAAAAGATAATACTGGAGCCTGTCAGCAATACATCGTAACGTTCAGGGTTCAGTATAGAATCTATTCTTGGCTGCAATTCTTCCAGTAATTCATTCATTCTGCCCGAACCTACATCGGCCATCTGGAAGCTTACACGGGCAACCTGTTTATTGCTGTCGACAAATCCTTTCAGCATATTATTGTTCCCGCCCGAGTTTCCCAAATAGCTCAGCACGAAGTTTTTCTCCATATCATTTGGAATACGGTAGAACTGCGGATCTCCATTATAAAAAGCCTGTGAAGCGTATTTTAAGGCCTTATTCAGAGAAACTGAACGCGAGAATTCAGGGTATCCGGAAATCATTTCTTCCATTCTGTCGACCTTTTTAATGGTTGACAAATTCAGAATGCCATTTTTCTTTTTGGTATCAATACTTACTTCCAGGGGCAGAATACCTTCAAAATTCTTTTCAAAGAATTTCAGATCCCGGTTGATGGGTGAGTTCTGCGGCAGGTCATCAACCACGTATCCGTTCACATTAATTTTTGCAACTCCTATCAATGAAATCAGAGAAATTACAATACATGCAGTATAAATCAGTTTGCTGCGATGATGAACCAGATGATCAGTTTTAACCAGTAGTTTTTGTAAAAAGCCATTGTCATGATCTTCCTGTTTTTCCAGCTTCGGCACCGGAAGATAGCTGAAAATGATAGGGATCAAACACAGACAAATGAACCAGGTAGCCATGACATTGATGGCAGCAACCACGCCAAACTCTACCAGAAGAGCACTTCCGGTAAAATAAAGTACACCAAACCCAATGGCAGCCGTCACATTGGCAATGAGGGTGGTTTCTGAAATACGAAGAATTGTAACGTGTAAAGCCTTGTCTTTATCGCCATGTTTTCTGAGCTCATTATGATATTTGTTGAGCAGCAGAATACTGTTCGGAATACCGATAATCACAATCAGCGGCGGGATCAATCCGGTAAGCATGGTGATCTCATAGCCAAACATGACCAGAGTAGCCAGACTCCAGATCACCCCCACAACAACCAGAATGATTGGAAATAATACCGGATAAATTCTGCGGAAGAAAATGAATAGTATGACGGCTGCAACCAGGATCGATAGGCCAAGGAAAAGGACAAACTCTCTGGAAACCAGCTGACTGACAGCAGTCCTGATATAAGGAAGGCCGGAAATATGAACCTTTATATTGTGTTTCTTCTCAAAAGCATCTGCCTTCTCTAAAATACTTTTAATTACCGGTCCTCTTTTGGGTGTATTGAGAATTTTATGATCAAAGTTGACTGCCATCAGGGTGGCATGTGTTTCTTTATTGTAGATCAGTCCCTCGTAAAATGGCAGCCTGTAAATGTGTTGCCTGATGCTGTCCATTTCAGCATCGCTTGTTACCGCATTGGCGCTGATCTGTTTGATCACAAATTTTTGATTCGTGGTATCTTTTTGCAGGTCGTACAGGTTCCCGATGGATAAAACCTGCTTAATTCCCTGGAGTTTATGAATCTCTTCGGCCAGCGCTTTCCAGTCGTTAAACTGTTCTTTTTTCAGGAGATCGGGCGAACTGACACCTAAAACCATCATATTCCCGTCTTCGCCAAAGCGGCTTTTAAATTCATTGTATTTGATAAAAGCAGAATCTGTGAGAGGGAGAATCTTGCTTCCGGTAAATGATAACCTGACAAAACTGGCTTTCCAGGCCATGAACAGGGTTAAAACAAAAAATACGACAAGGATTATTATACGGTTGGAAAGTATAAATTTGGAAAAGTTATTCCACATGCTGCAGGATTTAGATACAGGCAAAAGCCAGGGCGCAAAACTACAAAAATTCTTAAATTGGACTTTGAATTATCTGCGATTATATCCGGGTGATTTTCAGGAAGTTCTTTCGTTAATCAAAGTATGAAGAAATTTATCAGGGGATTCTATTTTGCCTTCAGCGGACTCGGCTATGCCTTTAAAACTCAGCGTAACTTCAGGGTACACTGTGCTGCAGCAGTTATAGTAAGCGTTTTGTCTTATTATCTTAATCTGAACACATCAGAATGGCTGTGGATTATCGCGGCTATGGCTATTGTTCTGATTGCCGAGCTGATGAATACTTCTATTGAGACCCTTGTGGATCTGATTTCACCCGAATATCATGTGAAGGCAGGGATAGCTAAGGATGTGGCAGCGGCAATGGTTTTGCTTTCGGCGATTACTGCTTTAATTATCGGGGCCATTATACTTCTTCCAAAGATTATCGATGCTGCATAAAACCAGAGGGATTGTATTTAAAACCACCAATTATTCTGAAAGCAGTGTGGTGGTTCAGATCTTTACAGAGAAGTTCGGACTGCAATCTTACCTCATTAACGGAATTAAGCGACCGAAATCCAAAATCAGGCTGAACAGTCTGCAGTCGCTTCATTTACTGGATATGGTGGTTTATCATAAACCCTCCGGAAATATTCAAAGAGTATCAGAACTCAGGCATCAGCCCGTGTTTCAGCAAATCCCGTATGATATTGTAAAAAGTTCGATCACCATGTTTCTGAATGAGGTGCTTTATAAGTCGCTGAAGCAGCATGAGGCCGATGAGATCTTATTCGAATTTCTTTTCCATGCTATTGAAATTCTGGATAGTATGAGTCAGGGACTGGCGAATTTTCATTTGTATTTTTTACTCAGATTAACGCGGTTTCTGGGTTTTTATCCCGACAATACCAATTCATCAGCGGCTTATTTTGATTTGAAAAGCGGAGGCTATTCCAATTTACATCCTCCTCATGCTTTTATACTTGAGCCTCCTTACACTGCGCTGTGGACGCAGGTACTGAATGCCAATTTCGATACTTTATATGAGCTGAAGATATCACCCGCTGAAAGAAAGGTCCTCCTTGAAAAGGTTCTTGATTATTATGCGCTGCATTCAGAAGGTTTTGGGAAAGTGAAATCACTGGAAGTGCTGGAGGAAGTATTATCCTGATTGATTTAAGGAGGTCGTGGCTTTCGCCCAATGTCATTAAGTTAAGGATTTAAGTTACTGTTTATCAGCTATTTAGGTTGATATTGCAAATTAT
>NZ_JARKMZ010000020.1 GCF_029360775.1 Daejeonella sp. H1SJ63
AGTAAGATAATTCCTGCTTGATCGTTTCATTAAAGTACTCCCAAAAGGAGTGGCTTTTTCAGTGCCCTCGTATTAATCTGCGGGCCTTTTGTCTTTTCAAGGGATTTATTTCTTTCCCGTTAATACTGAATTGAATGAATAAAAATTCGAAATTGGATTTTTCTATTGCATCTTTAATTAACGTTTAAATAAAATATTTCATGAACAAATTGAACAATGATGCAGTCAATAAATCAAGTTTGAAGATTGGCCTTTTCGGCATCGGACTGGATACGTACTGGCCTCAGTTTGAAGGTTTGAAAGAACGTCTGGAAGGCTATTTAAATACGGTAGGGCAAAAGCTTTCCGACATTCATCCCTCTGTGGTTAACGCCGGACTGGTAGACAGTCCTGATAAAGCTTTTCTGGCAGGAAAATTATTTAAAACAGAAGATGTCGATCTGATCTTTTTATATGTCACCACATATGCCCTGTCATCAACCGTACTACCTGTAGTGCAACGGGCAAAGGTTCCTGTCATTATTTTAAACCTGGCACCTGAAGCTGCAATTGATTATGCCTCGTTTAATGCAATGAGTGATCGAACCAAAATGACAGGCGAATGGCTCTCTTACTGTTCTGCATGCCCGGTTCCTGAAATAGCAAATGTTTTTAAGCGCGTCGGTATCAGATTCCAGCAGATTACAGGTATGCTAAATGATGATCCTGAATGCTGGAACGAAGTTACTGAGTGGGTGGAAGCAGCAAAAGTTGCAAATATCATGGCCTTTAACCGACTGGGGTGCATGGGCCATTATTACAGCGGCATGCTCGATATCTATACTGACCTTACTCAGCAATATGCAAGCTTCGGCGGACACATTGAACTGCTGGAGGTTGAGGAACTTGCCAAATTAAGAAAAGAAGTAAGTGAGCAGGAAACTCAGGAAAGATTGAAATTATTCTATGAAACATTCGATGTACAACCTGATTGCCCTGAAAATGACATGGAAAAAGCAGCAATCACATCTGTTGCCCTTGATAAACTGGTAGAAAAACATCAGTTGGGTTCTATGGCTTATTATTACAAAGGGACCGGAAATCCTGAAAATGAAGAGGCTATTGCTTCCATCATTCTGGGAAATTCATTACTCACTGCCAATGGTATTCCGGTGGCAGGTGAGTATGAAATAAAAAATGTTCAGGCGATGAAAATTATGGATTCATTTGGCGCAGGAGGATCCTTTACTGAGTATTATGCCATGGATTTTAAAGATGATGTTGTTTTAATGGGCCATGATGGTCCCGGACATATTGCCATTGCAGAGGGGAAAACCAAAGTAAGGCCTTTGCATGTTTATCATGGTAAGGTTGGCAAGGGTGTTTCGGTAGAGATGATGGTTAAGAATGGTCCGGTTACATTACTTTCAGTTGTTGAAAAACAGGGCGGCGGACTAATGCTGCTGCTGGCTGAAGGCGAATCAGTTCCGGGTACAGTACTACAGATTGGAAATACAAATAGTCGTTACAAGTTTGAACCCGGCGCAAGAAAATTTGTAAATATGTGGAACAGTCATGGCCCGGCACATCATTGTGCTGTTGGCGTGGGACATATCGGCTCAAAAATTGAGAAACTGGGGCAGTTGTTAAATCTGGATGTTATCAAGGTATGCTAAACATCTTTTTAAAGAGAGAACTCTAAATTCAGAACTCTCTCTTTAAAATCAAATAATCAGTTCATTACAACCACACCCTTAGCTTCATAAGCAAGCTGTACTTTAGGACTGGTTATTGCCGCTATCTCAACTTCAGATTTACCTGCATCTTTAGCATAATGCTGAAGACTTTCAACCGATGTGGTATCCAGATATGCAAACCCATCCAGTATAACTTGCCTTCCTCCCAGATCCTTTGGAACAAATATCTTGTAATCTTTAAAAGTAACACGAACAGTTTCACCGTTTCCCAAATCCATAGTCATCCAGCAGCCTTTACTCTGACATACTTCCTTTACCTGTCCTTTAATCTTCAGATTTTTTTTGGTCTCTCCATTCATTGCTGACTGAAGTGAAGCCAGCTGAATAATATTATCGTTCCTTACTGAATCACCATAAATGGCCGTACCTTTTATAATTTCCGGTGTATCATTTTGAGTTTTTGACTGATTGTTGCATGCAGCTAAAAATCCAATTGAAATAAGTAAAAGCGCAATTCTTTTCATTTTATATTGGTTAATTGTTCAAAGTTCGTCAAAAATTAGTTAACCATATATCAGCCAAATAAAGCATTGAACACCTCTTCAACCTTTGCAACTGTATTAATTTCAATATTAAATCTCTGCCATTCAGGTGCAGATTTAATTCCTTTACCAGCAGGCAAATTGTACTTGGAAATAAATATTCGTTCAAAACCCAATTTTTCTGCTTCGGCAATACGCTGTTCAATACGGTTAACCGCCCTGATCTCGCCCGATAAACCAACCTCTGCGGCAAAGCAGGTTTTGCTGTCAACCGGCATATCCTCATGAGAAGAAATAATAGCAACAACTACCCCAAGATCAATTGCAGGGTCTTCAACTCTTAAACCACCTGCTATATTCAAAAAGACATCCTTTGCACTTAGTTTAAATCCGCAACGCTTCTCCAGCACGGCAAGGAGCATATTCATCCTCTTCGTATCAAAGCCCGTTGCAGAACGCTGAGGGGTTCCGTATGCCGAAACGCTCACCAATGCCTGCGACTCGATTAACATCGGTCTGAGGCCCTCCATCATAGCAGAAATCGTAATTCCGCTCAGAGGTTCATCCCTTTGCGACAGCAATATCTCTGAGGGGTTGGAAACTTCTCTTAATCCGCTGCCCTGCATTTCATAAATACCAAGTTCAGATGCCGAACCAAAACGGTTCTTCACAGCACGTAAAATACGGTAGACATGATGCCTGTCGCCCTCAAACTGCAATACCGTGTCGACCATATGTTCCAGAATCTTTGGCCCGGCAATCATTCCATCCTTTGTGATGTGCCCGATAAGAAATACCGGAGTACCGCTTTCCTTGGCAAAACGCAGTAGTTCAGCTGTACATTCCCTGACCTGCGATACACTGCCGGGAGTTGATTCAATATGTGCAGAATATAAAGTTTGAATGGAATCTACTACCAGCAGATCGGGTTGTAAGATTTCAATCTGCTTGAAGATATTCTGGGTAGATGTTTCAGTAAGAATATAGGTATCTGTCTTCTTTCCCGGCACATTAAGCAAACGTTCAGCACGCATTTTAATCTGCTGTTCACTTTCTTCACCCGATACATATAATACTTTGAGGCCCGGAAGATTTAATGCCACCTGCAGCATCAGTGTAGATTTACCAATCCCTGGTTCACCACCGATCAGAATAATAGAACCACTGACAATACCCCCCCCAAGAACACGGTTTAGTTCCTTATCAGGAGTAATCAGCCGATGCTCTTCACTGTAAACTATTTCATGAATTGCTGAAGGTTTATTGGCACGCTGAGTACTTGCAGAAGCAGCTTTCCAGTCGGGAACCGACTGATTTCCCTTCTCAATAATTTCTTCTACAAATGTGTTCCATTGATTACATGAGGGGCATTTACCAAGCCATTTGGCAGATTCGTATCCGCAACTCTGACAGAAATAAGCGGAACGTGTTTTTGCCATTGTTTTTTAGATTTAGAGATTGCTAATTTATCGAAAAGATAGCTATCAAATACAAAACAGGATATTCGTAAATAAAAAATGTGCAAACGGGTTAGTATCATTTGCACATTTCTTATTTTGATAAGAGCTTTACAGCTTAATTTCTTCTTCCTTTGAATTTAGAAAGTGGAATTCTGTAAGGTAGTAGGACGGAACCGCCTTAACCTTGATCCACTTACTGAATTTAAAGAACCATTTCCATTGAATGGATATCAGCCCCTTTTTAATATAGGCTTCAATATACGGATGAACACATAAAGTGATGCTGCGCTCATTCTGCTCGTTAAGAATGTAATTCAGATTACTTTCGATATCATCCATTAAAATGATACTGGCCTTTATTTCTCCTGTACCATTACAGGCCGGGCATTTCTCATTGGTTATGATATTCATCTCAGGCCTTACACGCTGACGGGTAAGCTGAACAAGTCCGAATTTACTTGGAGGCAAAATGGTGTGTTTCGCACGATCAAGCAACATCAGATCCTTAAGATGATCAAAAAGTTCTTTACGGTTCTGAGGTTTGTGCATATCGATGAAATCGATAACCACGATACCACCCATATCACGCAGACGCAGCTGCCTGGCGATCTCCTTTGCAGCTTCCATATTGATCATCAGCGCATTTTGCTCCTGATTTTCAGTATTGGCTGTACGGTTACCACTATTTACATCAATAACATGAAGAGCTTCTGTATGTTCAATAACAAGGTAAGCACCACCCGGAAGGTTTACTGTACGTCCGAAAGCAGCTTTAATCTGCTTTTCAATACCAAAATGTTCAAAGATTGGTTCTTTGCCTCTGTAAAGCTTTACAATCTTCTCCATTTCAGGCGAGATCTCATGAACATAGGATCTGATCTCCTCATATAAAGCAGGATCTCCGATATGTATGTTTGTGAAATCGGTATTCAAAATATCCCTGAGGATAGTTGAAGTACGTCCCATTTCACCTAAAATCTTTTTTGACGGCTCTGTAAGCGGTAAACGGGTTGTGAATTTTTCCCATTTATCGATCAGGTCGAGAAGATCCTTCTGTAACTCTGCAACACCCTTACCTTCAGAAACTGTACGGATGATCACACCAAAGTTTTTCGGTTTGATGCTTTCTACTATTTTCTTAAGCCGGTTACGCTCTGTATTACTCTTAATTTTTTTGGATATAGAAATAACATCCGAAAAAGGAACAAGCACAGCAAAGCGGCCTGCAATAGAAATATCTGAGCTTAAACGCGGACCTTTTGTTGAGATCGGCTCTTTAGCGATCTGTACAGGAAGCAACATATTCCGGTTCAGAATCTCTGAGATCTTACCGGTTTTGTTAATATCCGTTTCCAGCCTGAAACTATTGAGCAGTTTATCTTTGTAACTGCCACTTTTTACAATCTTGGTAAGCTTTAACAGGGATTGAACCTGAGGCCCAAGGTCAAGATAATGCAGAAAAGCATCTTTTTCATAGCCCACATCAACAAAGGCAGCATTCAGCCCGGGCATGATCTTCTTAATCTTACCGAGATAAATATCGCCAACAGCATAATTGTTGCTGACCTGCTCTGTGTTTAATTCTACGAGTTGCTTGTCTTGCAGTAAAGCAATAGTAACCCCGCTGGGGGATGAATTGATAATTAATTCTTTTACCAATGGCTAAATTTAAGACACCGGTTGGGTAACCGGTATACGTTTAAAACAAGAGAAAAATAAAAACAAAGAAATAAATTTAACCTCCAACGCAAAACTGCGGGAGGTTAAATTATTTTATAAGTCTTTTAAGAAACCTGATCCGGAGGATCAAATCCGTATAAGACTATTTTTTCTTATGTCTGTTTTTTCTTAAGCGCTTTTTACGCTTGTGAGTAGCCATTTTATGTCTTTTTCTTTTTTTACCGCTTGGCATAATGTTGTTTTTTAAAATGTTTTATAATCTAATTACTTAATTCAGTCACTTTTCGATCAACAAACTGACTCATATTTGGGTCAGCCGCAATCTCTTTTGTTTTCAAATAGGCTGCAATAGCTTCAGTTTTCATGTCCATGTTCTCATAGCTGGACGCCAGATAGAACCATGCCTCAGCACTGGGTGCTATTGCAATTACTGTTTTAAAACGCTCAACAGCCTTATCAAACTGACCTGATTTCATCGAAAACAAGCCCAGATTCAGGTTAGCCTTTAAGTTTTTCGGGTCCTGCTTTACTACGTCAAGCAATAAAGTAATTCCCTGCATTGGATTCGGTGTTCCTGTTACGTAGGCAATACCCAATCCGGTTTTAACTTCCGGAGTATTTGGTTTAATCTTATCAGCTTTTTGATAAGAGCTGATAGCCTTTTGAACCAATGCCGGTTGAACAATAGTATCCATACTTTGCTGATAAGCATCCGTAAATTTATCACCTGCTTTTAACCATGAATCAAAATCAGGCTCTTTCTCAGCAATTAATTCATAGTAAAACGCTGCAGGAGTGGGCTGATTAACATCATCCCATTGCTGAGCAAGTTGCTTTTGAATATTTAGCTTTTCACCTTCCGACGCACTTTTAAGCATTGCCTCCAGATCAGAAACCTGCTTCTTCAGACTAGCATTTAAAGTTTTCTTTGCCGTCTCTGAAACCTCCTCAACACTTACTGCCTTTACAGGCGCTGCTGCAGGAACTGCACTGGATGCCGAAGCATTTTCTTCAGGCTTAACCAAACCCTGGATATCTAAAGAAAGCAGTATTCCCATCAGTATTACTACTGAACCAATGACTACAATTTGCTTTCTGTTCAACATTCGGGAGATTTTATATTATTTATTACCGGTTTTTACCTTTTCAACAAAAACCTTGGCAGGCTTAAAACTTGGAACAAAATGCTCAGGAATAATGATAGCCGTATTTTTTGAAATATTTCTTGCTGTTTTCTTCGCTCTCTTCTTCACTACAAAGCTGCCAAAACCTCTAACGTAAACGTTTTCACCATTTACCATTGAATTTTTTACAACTTTGAAAAATGCTTCAACTGCTTCCTGTACATCTACCTTCTCAATTCCGGTTTTATTAGAGATCTCTGTAATGATTTCTGCCTTGGTCATATCTATTTTCTTTAATTTTTGACTCTAAATACTTAACTTATTTGGGGTTGCAAAAGTATTGGTTTTAATTGAATTGGGGAAATAAATTTGCTTTTTTTTAAACCAAGTAACTATAAAACAAATAGTAAGATACTTTTGCATCCATAAATACGCATATATTAAAGATCTAAATGAATTTTGCCGGACTAATAATTGATTGGTACAAATCCCATAAACGGGATCTTCCATGGAGAAAAACATCAGATCCTTACATCATATGGTTATCAGAAATTATCATGCAGCAAACCCGTGTAGAACAGGGTACACCTTATTTTAACCGCTTTGCAGAAAATTTTCCTACTGTAAAAGATTTTGCTTCAGCAGGGGAAGATGAGATACTGAAACTCTGGCAGGGATTAGGCTATTATTCCAGAGGAAGGAATATGCACTATACTGCCCGCATGGTTATGGAAGACTATGCCGGATATTTTCCATCTGACTATGATTCACTGATCCGGCTAAAGGGGATTGGTGAATATACCGCCGCTGCTATAGCATCATTTGCAGCAAATGAACCAAGGGCTGTCGTAGACGGAAATGTATTCAGACTTCTTTCCAGATATTTTGGTATTGAAACACCCATCAATTCCGGAAAAGGCAAAAAATTATTCACCGAACTGGCGAATGAACTGATGGATAAAGACCGGGCCGGCGAATTTAATCAGGCTATTATGGAGTTTGGCTCACTTCAATGTAAACCCAAAAGTCCGGATTGCTCAATTTGCCCGCTACAGTTGGGTTGTGTTGCCAGAAAGACCGCAAAAATCAATGAGCTACCGGTAAAAATCAAAACATTAAAAGTCAGAGACCGTTATTTCAATTATTTCATTGCAATCAAAAATGATCAGATACTAATTAACAAACGATTATCAGGTGATATCTGGGAGAATCTTCATGATCTACCTCTGTTTGAGACTAATGAACCTACAGCTCCGGAAGAATTACTCAGATCAAAGCATTTCATAAACTGTTTTGGGAAGAATTCGAAAATATGTTCAGTTTCTGCACCGGTAAAACATATTTTAAGTCATCAGAGACTGCATACCCGGTTTATACAAATCGATAATTTCAGTGAAGATTTTACTTCAATAAAATCATGGTTTTATGTAAATCCCGACGATCTGGAAAAATTTGCACAGCCAAAACTAATTTTCCAATTCTTCGAAAATTTCCTTAGATTAACTAAATGAATTATGTCAAATCAGCACTATGTCGGGAATTAACAAAGTCATTTTAGTTGGACATTTAGGCAAGGATCCTGAAGTCCGGCACCTTGATGGAGGGGTTACTGTTGCCAGTTTCCCTTTAGCTACATCAGAGTCTTACAATAAAGATGGTCGGAAAATTGAACAAACCGAATGGCATAATATCGTCATGTGGCGGGGTTTAGCCGATATCGCCTCCAAATATCTCCAAAAAGGGAAACTGGTGTATATTGAGGGGAAACTCAGAACACGCTCATTTGAAGATAAAGAAGGGCATAAAAAATATACTACAGAAGTTGTGGCCGAAAACTTTACGATGCTTGGCCGAAAGAGTGATTTCGAAAATGAAAATGGCGAAGGTTCACATCAGTCAAAACCTGAAAATGGAATAGCTAAAGAGGATTTGCCAATGAACTATGACAAAGATACTGCGGCAGATGATGATCTTCCGTTCTAAAACAAAAAACCCGGTACATGCCGGGTTTTTTGTTTGAATTAATTATTTGGATTTCATCTCCATATAGTCCAGCGTCAATCCTGACAAGGCCTTAACTCCAAGTTTAAATGAACTTTCATCGATCATAAAATCAGGTGTATGATGTGAAGGAGCTAATTTGGGATCCATTCCTTTCGGCATTCCTCCGAGGAAGAAAAATAAACCCGGTACCTTTTCCTGAAAGAATGAAAAATCTTCTGCACCGGTAATTGGCGGTATCAGTTTAACATTCCCGGCACCGGCAACTTTTGCTAAACTTGGAAGCATTTTTTCAGTCAGTGCAGGGTCGTTAAAAGTTACAGGATAATGATTGCTGTATGGAATTTTTATTTCTACGGTAGCACCACCTGCCTCTGCAGTTTTAGTTGCTATGGTTTTAATTCTGCTGATCAGCAGCTTTTCATCCTCAACGCTTAGAGCCCTGATTGTACCCAGCATTTCAGCCTGCTCAGGAATAATGTTGGAACGTACACCCGCATGCAGGGATCCAATGGTAACCACACCTGCATTTTCAGTAATATTCAGATTACGGCTCACAATAGTCTGTAAATTATTGATGATCTGCGCAGAGATCACGATCGGATCAACCGATGCCCAAGGAGCAGCTCCATGTGCCTGTCTTCCTTTCACAATAATCTGCATATCATTTACTCCGGCCATCATTCCACCCGGACGGTAAGTAATCTTTCCGGCTTCGGTCTGAGCCCAGATATGCAGGCCGAAAGCCACATCAACTTTAGGGTTTTCGAGTACTCCTTCCTTAACCATTAATTCAGCACCTCCTTCAACTCCCGGAGCAGAACCCTCTTCAGCCGGCTGAAATATAAATTTCACACTGCCCTTCAGGTCAGCTTTCATTCCCGCCAGAACCTCTGCAACACCCATGAGTATGGCAACATGCGAATCGTGGCCACAGGCATGCATAACACCTACTTCCTGACCATTGTATTGTGTCCTAACCTTTGAAGCAAAAGGAAGAGCATTTCTCTCTGTCACAGGCAGGCCATCCATATCTGCCCTCAATGCAACAACTGGTCCGGGTTTGCCTCCTTTTAATAATCCTACTACACCTGTTCTGGCAACACCGGTCTTCACTTCAATGCCTAAGCTTTCCAAATGTTTAGCAATAATTCCGGCGGTTCTGACTTCATTATTACCCAATTCAGGATGCGCATGAAAATCACGGCGCCATTCTATAACCTTTGCTTCAATTTTATCGGCTGCAGTATTCAGTTTTGATTTAACAGCTACAGTTTGTGAGAATGCAGGTACAGAAAACAGAAATAAGCCTGCAAAAAATAATTTGTTCATAATAAATGATTAGAGACTAAAAGTAATGAAAAGAATAGGAAATTCAAGTGCTCATCAGGCCCCCTGAAGAACCTCTTTAAGTAGCCTGACATTTTCGGGATCGGTTTCATAGTAAGCACAGGGATCCATACCGTTCGGATAAATGGAATCAGGAATTGCAGCTAAATGCGTCTTTGCTGTTGTATGAAATTCATGCGCACCTGTTTCCCTGAGAATTTCATTTAAATTAAAATTGGTAATCCCGGATCCGGGCATAATACTGATCCTTGAACCTGCCTGTTCAACAAGCGATTTTAGCTTATCCAATGCATCAATTGCATGTACTTTCCCTCCCGAAGTCAGAATACGGCGGCAGCCCAGCTGAATAATATCTTCCAGGCCAACTTCCATATCTTTACAGCGGTCAAAAGCCCGATGAAAAGTTATCTGCATTGATCCGGCAAGCGAAATCAACTCTGAACATCTTTCTGTATCAATACTTCCGTCCCTTTTGAGCATTCCGATAACAACTCCATCACATTTCAGTTTACGACACAAGATTACATCTTCCTTCATCACCTCAAACTCGTCCTGAGAATAGACGAAATCACCACCACGTGGTCTGATAATCGGGAAAAAAGGAATATGAAGCAGCTTCTTACATTGAGAAATCATGCCTGCAGAGGGAGTTGTCCCACCTTCAGCAAGATTATCACAAAGTTCCACCCTATCTGCACCATTGGCTTGTGCAATCAGAGCTGAATTTAATGTTCCTGCACAGATTTCAAGAGTATAATTTGGCATCCTAATAATAGCTCGGGGATTTTACCAGCTGTTTCTGGTCATTTTGATCGCAAACAGCAAAACTGAATCCTTTCTGAATAGCAAAACCACCATACTGCCCCTTTTTATTCAGTGCCAGAAAACCAACCTGGATCTGCTTTGCCGTATCAGGTTTTTTTCTGATGATTCGCATCACCGCCTCTTTACAAGCTTCCTCCGGAGAATAACCCTGACGCATCAGTTCAACAACCAGAAAGCTTCCTACATTACGGATTACCTCTTCGCCTACACCCGTTGAAGTAGCCCCTCCAACTTCATTATCAATGTAAAGTCCGGCTCCAATGATCGGCGAATCGCCAACACGCCCATGCATTTTATAAGCCATACCACTCGTTGTGCAGGCTCCTGAAAGGTTTCCTGCAGCATCAAGGGCAATCATTCCAATGGTATCGTGATTATATTGATTCCCGGGTAGTTTTGCCGGACTGAAAAGTCTGTTCTCAACATTTATCTCGGGATTATATTTTGCAGTTTTAAGCCATTCTTTCCAGGCTTTTTCTGATTCGGGAGTCAGCAGATTTTCTTTTTTAAAACCCTGATCAAGAGCAAACTGCAATGCTCCTGCACCTACCAGCATGACATGCGGGGTTTTTTCCATTACCCTTCTGGCAACAGAAATGGGATGCAGAATATGCTCTAAAGCTGCAACGCTTCCACAATTGCCGAAATCATCCATGATGCAGGCATCAACAGTTACACGCCCATCACGGTCAGGCAATCCGCCATAACCTACTGATTGATTATTTGGATCAGCTTCAGGAACATGAACTCCTTTTTCTACCGCATCCAATGCCCTGCCCTTATCTTTTAATACCTGCCATGCTGCTGCATTTGCGGCAATTCCAAAATCCCAGGTTGAAATTACAATTGGAGAATTTTTAATTGGGGTACCCGGAAATTCGGCCATAACTTTGCTTCCGCTGAGTACTGAAGCGCCGGCAAGTGAGGTGGCGGCTATGAATTTACGTCGATTGATCATAATTAAAGGTAGTATTTAAGACAGACAAGCTAAAACAAAAAATCCCCTTAATCGTGAAATTAAGAGGATCTTTTAAGGACTATTAACCTTAGATTGTGGTATTGATCCTCAACTCTTTTAACTGCTCATCAGCAATTGTTGAAGGTGAATCGATCATTACATCTCTTCCTGAATTATTCTTAGGGAAAGCAATCACATCGCGAATTGAATCCAGCCCGGCGAAAATTGAAACCAACCTGTCGAATCCAAAGGCGATACCACCATGGGGAGGAGCACCATATTCAAACGCATCCAGCAAGAATCCGAATTGTTTCTGTGCTTCTTCAACACTAAATCCAAGGTGTTTGAACATCAGCGACTGTAATTCTCTGTCGTGGATACGAATAGAGCCCCCGCCAATTTCTGTACCATTGACAACCATATCATAGGCATTTGCCCTTACCTGTCCCGGATTGGTATCAAGCATGGCAATATCTTCGGGTTTAGGTGAAGTAAACGGGTGGTGCATTGCATGGTACCTGCCACTTTCTTCGTCCCACTCCAGGAGAGGAAAATCGAGTACCCAAAGTGGAGCAAATGTATCTTTATTGCGTAAGCCAAGACGGTTACCCATTTCCAGACGAAGTTCATTTAACTGCTTGCGTACTTTGTCTGTTTGACCTGCCATTATCAGAATCAAATCGCCAGGCTCAGAATTAAATGCTGCAGACCATTTCTTCAGTTCATCTTCACTGTAGAATTTATCTACAGAAGATTTTAAGCTGCCATCAGCACCATGACGCAAATAGATCAGTCCGGTAGCACCAATCTGCGGACGTTTTATAAAATCGGTCAATTCATCAATCTGCTTTCTGGTGTATTCTGCACAACCTTTTGCATTTATACCAACAACCAGCTCTGCATTATCAAAAACAGGAAAATCTTTCCCCTTTACAATATCATTAAGCTCAACGAACTTCATGTCGAAACGGGTGTCCGGTTTATCAGAACCATATAAACGCATTGCATCAGCATACTGCATTCTTGGAACTTCAGCCAGATCAATACCTTTTATGTTTTTGAATAAAGTACGGATCAAGCCTTCAAAAACATTTAAAATATCTTCCTGCTCAATAAAAGCCATTTCACAGTCAATCTGAGTAAACTCCGGCTGTCTGTCGGCACGAAGATCCTCATCACGGAAACATTTTACGATCTGGAAGTATCTGTCGAAACCTGAAACCATAAGCAATTGCTTAAAGGTTTGAGGTGACTGTGGTAAAGCATAAAATTCGCCCGGATTCATACGACTTGGAACAACGAAATCGCGTGCACCTTCAGGAGTTGACTTAATCAGAACAGGGGTTTCGACCTCAATAAAATCTAATCCGTCAAGATAACGCCTCACTTCCTGCGCCATTTTATGGCGAAGAACCAGATTACTTCTAACCGGATTACGACGAAGATCAAGATAGCGATACTTCATACGCAGATCATCACCACCATCGGTTTCGTCTTCAATCAGGAAAGGAGGCAATTTTGCGGCATTGAGCAGTTCAAGTTTCGAAACCTTGATCTCAATCTCTCCGGTAGGCATTTTCTGATTTTTATTGGAACGCTCAATAACCCTTCCGCTAACTTTTATCACAAACTCTCTTCCCAGTTCACGTGCCTGTGCTCTCATTTCAGCATTATCATCAGAATTGAATGTTAACTGTGTGATACCGTAACGGTCGCGCATGTCAATAAAAGTCATTCCTCCCAGATCGCGCGATTTCTGCA
Source organism: Daejeonella sp. H1SJ63 (assembly GCF_029360775.1). Lineage (GTDB taxonomy): Bacteria > Bacteroidota > Bacteroidia > Sphingobacteriales > Sphingobacteriaceae > Daejeonella. The sequence continues at coordinate 13,378 of NZ_JARKMZ010000020.1, forward strand.
CCCATCCGGTTAGAGTTACTTCCTTATTCAAATCAGCTATGGTTAATTCGCCGCAAGTATGTGTTCTTAGCATAATTTTGTTCTAATCCGCAAAAGTACAGTTTTTAGAAAAACGATAAGTAATTTATTGAATTTTTGTAAAATCAATTAAAATTATCGTTGCAGGTATGGATTTCAGGATGTTTTTTCTAAAATATTTGAGAAAAACATAAAATCTTAACCAGATCATCGCAGGTACGAGATTATTGCAGGTATCGAAACCTCCATCTTAGCACACTCATAAATTTCATTGAATCGCATCTGAAAACTTCTTGCCTTTTCAATATCCCGTTCAAATTAAATATCATATCCCGGAGGGATCAAGCTTGTAAGACCTGTATACTCTATGAGCTTTTTGGACGTCTATTGGTCGTCTGTTAGTCGTATATTGGTCGTAGTTATGACAATTACAGACGACTAAAATACGTGCCAGATACGAATTACATATATAGAACAAAGAATAACAAGTAAAGTCTTACATGACTTAGAGATAATCATTTATTGAGCTGAACAGATAGATTTATTAGTAACCTGCGGAACAAATTATGTTTATTCATTCATCATGAGACTTTAGCCAGAGAATATTGTTTAATTCAAATTGTTTAATTTTTCTATATCTTTGTTGCATCAACAGGGGTGCCTTGTTTGCGATATCAAACACAAAAACAGGCTGAGAATATACCCATCGATGGAGTTGTAAGTTATAAGTTTTTAGGTTATAAGTTTCGCGAATACTTAATAATCAATGCTCAAAACCCAAACTTCTGAGAGCACCTGATCCGGATAATGCCGGCGTAGGGAGGCACAAGTTAATTGGCTGCATATTACCCCATTATGCAGGGTCTTTAACGAATTAAACATTTAAATTGAAAAAGCTATTATTCATTGCTGCGGTGATACTGATGCCTTTTATGGTATCGGCTCAGTTTTCCATTACTGGAAAAATCTCGGACAAAAGTACAGGATCAGCATTGGCAGGAGCCTCTGTTAACCTGGAAAATTCATTTTCTTCTACCCGGACTGATGCTTCGGGGAATTATTCTATAAAAAATTTGAAAGCAGGTAATTATCTGATCAGGGTAACTTATCTGGGTTATCTTTCTGTTCAGCACCATATCAACCTGAACGGAAACATCACTCTTGATCTGGAGCTTATTACAAACAGCTTACCGGCCGATGAAGTTTTAGTCAGGTCCACCCGCGCATCTGAAAATTCAGCAAGCACATACAGCAATATCAGTAAAGAGGATCTGGAAAAGAATAATCTTGGGCAGGATCTGCCTTTTCTTCTGAATCAAAGTCCATCAGTTGTTGTAAGCTCAGATGCAGGAAATGGTGTAGGTTATACGGGTATCCGCATCCGCGGAAGTGATCCAACCCGACTAAATGTTACAATTAACGGCATTCCCTACAATGATCCCGAAAGTCAGGGAACCTATTGGGTAAATCTGCCTGATTTTGCATCATCGGTTGATAATATTCAGATACAGAGGGGAGTAGGTTCCTCTACTAACGGTGCAGGAGCATTCGGGGGAAGTTTAAACATCCAAACCACTACCCGGAACGACTCGGCCTATGCAGAACTTAATAATACCATCGGTTCATACCAGACCGCTAAGAATACTATTAACATAGGAACCGGATTGATTGCGAATAAATTCAGCTTAGACGGCCGTTTGTCAAGAATACAATCTGATGGATACATGGACCGTGCATCCTCAATGCTAAAATCTTATTTCATGAGTGCGGCATGGTACGGCAAGAAAGATTTACTCCGTGCCAATGTATTTTCAGGTTCAGAAAAAACTTACCAGGCATGGAATGGCGTACCTGAAAATCTGCTGAAAACAAACCGCACATTTAACGGTTTTACCTACGACGACCAGACAGATAATTATATTCAGGATCACTATCAGCTCTTGTATTCGCACACTTTCTCTTCTGCTTTTTCTGCAAACGCTGCTCTGCATTATACTCATGGTAGAGGGTATTATGAGGAATTTAAAGAAGACCAGAATCTTTCTAATTACGGAATAGCGCCATATACTTCAGGTGGGATAAGTATCAGCAGAAGCGATCTGGTGAGACGGCGCTGGCTGGATAACGATTTTTATGGTATGACTTATTCCCTTAACTACACTCCTTCAAAGGCATTTAACTTCACATTAGGTGGAGCATACAATGAATACGATGGCGATCATTTCGGAGAAGTAATCAGAGGCCAGTTTATTCCTATCGGCAACAGTTTACCGCGTTACTATAATGGAAATGGTTTTAAAACAGATTTTAATACTTATGCTAAAGCTGAGTATGGAATTGGTAAATTAAATCTTTTCGCTGACCTGCAATTGAGAAGTATTGACTATAAAATAAGCGGAACCGATAAAAACAGAATGGATCTGAATCAGTCAGACAAGCTGAATTTTTTCAATCCGAAAATTGGATTCAGTTATGATCTTGAACAGGGTAGCAGTCTGTATGCTTCGGCCGCAGTTGCAAACAAAGAACCAAACCGCGACGATTATATCAATTCAAATCCTGCAAACCGCCCTTCATCAGAAAACCTGACGGATATTGAAGCCGGCTACCGTCTCAGAAGAGGCAGATTTACTGCGGGTTTGAATGGCTATGCCATGTTTTACAAAGATCAGCTGGTTCTAACCGGAAAAGTGAATGATGTGGGTGAATATATCCGTCAGAATGTAGACAAGAGTAATCGACTCGGACTTGAGATTGATAGTAAATTACAGATTAACAATCAGTTATCATGGGCATTTACCGCAGCAATCAGTAAAAATAAAATCAAAAATTTCACAGAATATGTGGATGATTATGACAATGGTGGCCAGATCGTCAATAATTACACAAATACGGATCTTGCATTCTCACCAAAGTTTGTCGGATCATCAGAACTCAGCTTTCTGCCATTCAAAAAAACTGAGATTGCCCTCATCAGCAAATACGTGAGCGATCAGTATCTGGATAATACTTCCAATTCGGAACGTATGCTCGATGCATTCTTTGTAAATGATCTGCGTCTCAGGTACAATACATCGATTAAAGGAGTAAAGAATATTGGTGTGACCCTTCTGTTTAATAATATTTTCTCAGAGCTGTATGAAGCCAACGGGTATACATTCAGTTATCTATATGGTGGTACATTTACAACCGAAAACTATTATTACCCGCAGGCACCACGTAATTTTTTACTTTCACTTAGTTTGAAATTTTAATCATAAGGCTGACAGTCCCGGACTTGATCCGGGATTGAACCCTGTCAGCCTTAAATAAACGATATGAAAAAGTATATCTCCAGATTTCATTACCTGACTCAGGATCTGCCTCATCGCAGTCATATTGAACAAACAGAAATTGCCTGTAAAGCAGGGGCAAACTGGGTACAATACCGTTGTTTTTCAAAACCGGATGAGGAAATGATTCAGGAGCTGCATCAGGTGGCTTCAATCTGTGATGACTGGGGTGCGACGCTTATTCTGACCGATCATTATCATTTGCTGGATAAAGTTGATGCTCAGGGTGTTCATATTGAAGACATGCAAGCTGATTTTGTGCAGATCCGGAAGATCATCAGCGATGAAAAAACACTTGGTGCTTCTGCAAATACCATAGCAAACATAGAAAGGATCTCAAAATCAGGTGTGGTAGATTATGCCGGATGTGGTCCATTTGCCCATACCGATACCAAACCCAACGATCTCCCGTTACTGGAAACCGAAGGATACAGGGAGATCAGTACTAAAATGAAAGCTCTAAACATTGGCCTGCCGATTCTTGCAATTGGAGGAGTAAAATCAGAGGATACAGAAGCATTAATGCAAAGCGGAATTTATGGAATCGCTGTTTCATCAGCCATAAATCTGGCAGAAAACCCTGCTGAAGCCATTAAAGATTTTTATAAAAAGATCTATTAAGGCTCTACTATTAAAAGCCTTTCCTATTTTTGAGGTATGTCTTCACATCATATCGTTCGCGAAAAGCAGGAACCGGCATTACTGATCATGAGCCTTGATGGCTTTGAGGATGAGAATCTGGGTCAGATTCTGGAATGGAGTCCGACGGTGATTGTTCATGAAGATATTTATGAAGAAACCGATTCAATGGCCTTTAAAATTGATGCCGTTGTTACAAGTAATTCGCATTTCAGGACACAGGAAAACACACGTCTGATCATCACAGACACCGATCCGCTGGAAGATGCTTTTAAATTTCTGGTCGGAGAACAATACCCTGCAGTAAATGTAATCATCAATACCTTCGTGCTTAAAGATTATGCTCTTTTTGTTGATGAGATCAATATTGTAGTGTTTATAGGCAATAAAAAAATATTCCCTGTCAGATCAGGTTTCAGCAAATGGTTGCCGGCAGGTGAAAAAGTGGAGATTCTACATGAAGTACATCATCTGCAAACAAGCGGATTGATCCTGCTTGAAGATCATATTCTTGAAACAGAAAAAGATGGGTTTTATTCCCTCACATTTGAACAGCCTTTTATTTTCATAGCAGAAACTATTTAGTATGCCGATAAGAAAAGCAACAGATCGGGATATCCCACTTATCATGGAACTTGCCCAAAAAACCTGGTGGTCAACTTATACCAATGTTATTCCGGATGAGCAGATAAATTTTATGCTTGAGGATATGTATTCGGAAGAAAGTCTGAAAAAACAAATGGAATCAGGTATTGAGTTTATAATCACCGAAAGGGAGAATATCCCCACCGGTTTCGCCGCCTTTTCACAAAATGATACCGATAAACAGGTTTTTAAGATCCACAAATTATATGTGTTGCCTTCAGAGCAGGGGAGAGGAACAGGAAAAGAATTAATCAATTACATTTCAGCTTCAGCAAAAAAACTGGGCGGAAATACTCTTGAATTAAATGTAAACCGTGGAAACAATGCACAGAATTTCTACCTGAAATCAGGTTTCAGCATCTTCCAGACTGTGGATATACCCTACCATCAGTTTGTTCTGAATGATTATGTAATGAGGAAGACAATTTAAGGCCTGCTATTAAGCTTAGGTATTCTTTTCGGAGTGTCTTTCCCTGCAACAATACTTCTTGCACTCAATGCAATAGCTTTAATTGTTGCATGAATATTTGCTACCTCCAGTGTTTCAAATTCATCATTCACCGTGTGATAGAATTTATCTGTATCGATCTGATCAGTTGATATGGTATGAGCCGGAACTCCCAGAGCTGCCAGTGTTGCATTATCACTGCGGTAAAATAGATTCTGGGTTGGATAGGGATCAGGGTGAAACTTAAAATCCGTTCCGACCAGGTTTTTTTGAAGAATCTCTCCAAAATCAGATCTTTCATATCCGGTAATAAAAGCCGCATTTTTGCCGAACTTCGATTCTTTGCCAATCATCTCGATGTTGAACATTGCAGCAACATCATCCGGATTTAAGAGCGAAGAGAAATGACGGGCACCGAAACCTCCAACTTCTTCTGCTGTGAATGCAACAAATATCAGAGTCCTTTCATTATTATTCAGTTTCTTGTAGTATTTAGCAAGAGAAATTACGGCGGTAGTACCTGAAGCGTCATCATCTGCTCCGTTTGCAATGGCATCACCATCAACTTCTTCGACTATACCTAAATGATCGTAATGTGCTGAAATTAAAACCAGTTCTTTTGCTTTAGAGCTGCCGGGCAGCATCCCTGCTACGTTAAACAAGGGAAGTTCTTCAATCTTATTGCTGAAACTGACCTTATACGAAGCAGCATCTGATTCGCCAAGAATGAATACTGCAGCTGCAGTTTGATTCTGCTTTTCAACTATACGACCCCGGCTACTGTTATCCTTAAGGCGTTTAAACATCTGAGCATGCTGATTATCAACCAGTACCAGAACCGGTGATTTCATCGCTGTTATTTCCCTGTATTTCTGAATGAACTGATCTCCGGAGGCTATAAGTATTACCTTGTTCCCTGAGCTTTGATCAAAATCTGAAGATGGCAGATCTGAAATAAGCAGTACATTTTGCTGATCAATTGTTTTTCCGTTTATCGTAGCCTGAATAGCTTCAGGCTTGATTCTCCTGACCATAAAGTCCTGTCTGAAATCATTATCACCGGCGAGTGGCTTAAGGCCAATCTGCTTAAATTCATTTTCTATGAACTTTGCAGCTCTGTCAATACCCGGGTTAAAAGTTCCTCTGCCTTCCATTTCATCAGAAGAAAGTGTCTTTATAATTCGGGCAACATCTGCTTGTTTAATAATCTGCCCGGGTTTCTGAGCATAAACGGCAGTAACGAATAATATGGTGATAAATCCGGCTAAGACTTTTTTCATTTGTTTCTGATCTTAAGATTGGTTAGTGGCAGAGGCGAAGTTAAAAATTCAAATACATTTAATTAATCCCAGTCGTATTTTTCTGAGTCGGGAGAAGGGTTTTCTGAAAGAATTTGTTTTTGCTGCTCCAGACTTCTGCTGACCCTGGTTTCATGAACTCCATCAATTACTGAATAGTCCTTTTCTCTGGTTTTCCCCGATTGATAAATAGCAGTATCATCCCTATTCTGCAAGGCTACATCGTAAGGCCCTTTATTACTCATCAGCTTCACTAAAACCGGCAGACATTCGAAAAGAATAAATAAAAAAGCGATGAATGATACGGCCAGCCAGTTATCAATGTCTCTTGTTCCGTCTTCTTTAATAGTCAACTGCCCTAATGCACGATTCCTGTCAGCAAATCCGGCCATATTTGCAAGACTATCGAGTTGTCCGGCACTATACATTTTCTGATCAAGTAAGCCTTCATGCAGTTTACGATTTATAAAAAAAGTATCCAGAGCAGCCATTTCCTGCCGGACTGTTTCCAGTCTTTGCTCCTTTTTCGAGAGTACACTCTCCTTTTGTTTGGCGTAAGTTCCATATCCGGTAATACCCGAAGTCTGGTTAGTTTTATCACCAAATACTTCCTGGTTAAGAATAAATCTTGAACGGTTTATATCTTTCTCAAGCGAATCCTTTTCCTTTTTAAGATCCGCAGTTTTCTGCATTTCAGCCGAATATTTCAGTTCAAATGTATTCTTGAGCGTATCGATCTTTGCCCGCTGATCTTTCAGGTAAGTGGTTTTTAACTGCTGACGGATCTCCTTATCAAATATCTTCAGTTCCAGAGGTCTGGATATTACGATACCAATCAATACTGCAAGAACAATCCTTGGAGTAGCCTGTATAAATTGCTTAAGCCCCGATCCGCTTTTGCTGATCCCGGAAACAATATACCGGTCCATGTTAAAAATGGCCAATCCCCATATTAGACCAAATGCTATGGCAAACCAAACTGCTGCCCCGGTGCCTGAAAAGACAAAATACATGGCATATCCACCCGATAAAGCAGCAAACAATGCAGTGAAGAAAATGGTAGCACCTATACCCACGTATTTATTATGTTCTGTGGGGTATTTCTTTAAAGTACCGGTATGTGCTCCCGAACAGAACCAAAAAAAATCACTCAGATGCTTCATCTAAAATAGATTACAGAGATTTAACTATGTATTAAACGCCCGTATATCCGACATGTTACAGTTCAGGCTGATGTTTCACATATTTCAGAACTTTACTATTATTTAAGGAAAAGCGTACCTTTACATAATATATTAAAATCATGAAAGAGATAACCGTACAGGAGCTAAAACAAAAGATCGACAATAAAGAAGATTTTCAGATTATTGATGTTCGTGAACCGTTTGAATACGAAATGTCAAATATCAACGGACTAAACATTCCATTGGCAGGAGTTGTACTGGAGGCAGATAAGATCAGCAGAGACAAACCTGTAATCATGCAATGCCGCAGCGGTGCCAGAAGTGCAGCAGCACTAAACCAGCTTGAGCAGCAGTTTGGTTATACCAATCTTTACAATTTAAAAGGTGGTATTCTTGCCTGGGCAGCAGAATTTGAGCCTGGAATGAAGGTTTATTAATGCCAGATGATTAAGAAGGTCTTATTTAATATTTTACTGAACCTGGCCATTATCGTGCTTGTCATGAGTTTAGCCTGGTCATACAAAAATGGATATTACCTGTATATTTTTGCAGGACTGCCACCCTTAGCCATGATGATCTATCTGAAGATCAGACTGGTAAAAAGTGTGAAGGAACTGACAAAAAATAAACAGGGATAATCCCTTTCTAAGCTTTCAAAGAGTTCAGGGCTTAATAAGGCCCAGACCCGGAGTTTCAGAAAGTACCCATTTCCCATCCCTGAACTCAGGATCCCGGTAAGGATTATTACTGGTAAGGAATGGTCCGTCGAGATCTGCCCAGTCACATAGTGGCGCCAATGCCGCTGCTGCAAGCGTTCCGCAGCTGGTTTCACTCATACAGCCGATTAATGTTTTCAGGCCCAGCTCTTTGGCTTTCATGATCATCCGGTATCCTTCATGCATACCAGCACTCTTCATCAGTTTCATATTGATACCATGATAAACCCCTTTAGCCTTTTCAACATCAGCATAACGCTGAACTGACTCATCTCCAACTATGGCAATCGGACTTCTTTCTGTTATCCATGCGTTAGAGTCTACATCATCTTTTGCCATTGGCTGCTCTATCAGAACTACTCCCTGTTCATGTAACCAGAAAACCATATCCAAACCTTCCTGTTTATCATTCCAGCCCTGATTAGCATCCACATACAAAGGTTTATCAGTAACTGAACGGATCGTATTGATCAGCTCCTTATCATTGTCCCGGCCAAGTTTAACCTTAATAATATGGCAATCTTCGCCCTCCCTTATTTTCTGTAAAAGTACTTCAGGTGTATCAATTCCAAGAGTATAAGAAGTTGGCGGCATTTTATCCGGATCAGATCCAAAATATTTATAGCAGGCTTTCTGTTCAATTTTACCACGGAGATCATGAAGCGCAATATCTATTGCCGCTTTAATATTCGGGTTACCCGGCGCAATACTATCCAGATATTCTACAAGCTCATCAAAATTGAATGGCGTTTTCAGCCATGAAAGATCAACTTTTTTCATGAAAGCTGTAGCTGTATCAATATTCTCACCCATATAAGGCACCATTGAAGCTTCCCCATAACCCGTAAACCCTTCATGGCTAATCTCCATTAACATGATCGGAGTTGAGGTACGCGAAAATTTAGCAATGGTAAAGGGATGTCTTAAATTAAGTTCAAAGGGTTTATAACTGATCTTCATTTGAGTGGATTTGAGATACGAAATAACGAAATAAATAATTCCGGAAGCCAAACAATTGAATAAATGTCTGCAAATTTATATAACAGAGCATCTAATGGTTAAATTTATGGCTTGATTTTGCGAACAGTATAATATGGAAAAACTAAAAATATCAACAGCGCAGTTTGAAAATAAAAGCGGCGATAAGGAGTATAATTTATCTGTTATCGATAATCTGGCTGCCAAAGCTGCTGCAGAGGGTTCAAAAGTCATAGCATTTCATGAGTGTTCCATTACAGGTTACACCTTCGCAAGAAATCTTTCAAAAGAACAAATGCTTGATCTGGCTGAATATATTCCTGATGGCCCCAGCATCAGACAGCTGATACAGATCGCAGCTAAACATAACATAAGCATCTTAGCCGGGCTTTTTGAAAAAGATTTGGATGAAAATATCTATAAAGCTTATGTATGTGTTGATAAAAATGGCCTGATTGCCCGACACAGAAAACTGCACCCCTTTATCAATTCCCATATAAAGGCCGGCAATTCTTACACTGTTTTTGATCTGAACGGCTGGAAATGCGGAATTCTGATCTGCTATGATAATAATGTAATTGAAAACGTAAGAGCGACGGTGCTCCTCGGTGCGGATGTCATTTTTATGCCTCATGTAACTATGTGCACCCCTTCAACCCGTCCAGGAGCCGGCTTTGTGGATCCTGCTTTGTGGAAAAATCGCGAGAATGATCCTACCTCCCTGCGTCTCGAATTTGATGGAATGAAAGGAAGGGATTGGCTCATGAAATGGCTTCCTTCAAGAGCCTACGATAATGGTATTTATGCAGTTTTTTCCAATCCAATTGGCATGGACGATGACCAGCTTAAAAATGGTTGTTCAATGATTATTGATCCTTTCGGGGATATTCTGGAAGAATGCAGATCGTTTGACGATTCATTTGTAAGTACAACGCTCATACCTGAAAAATTGAAACAGGCAGGTGGTTACCGTTATACCAAAGCCAGAAGGCCTGAACTTTATAGAGAGATTATCGGGCAGCAGCATCAGTCTGAGCTGAATGTGGCCTGGCTTAATCAGGGAAATAAAAAAAATAGTTAACCAGTTATTTACGGATACTGCAAAAAACCAGATCCTCAAGATATTCCACAACTAACTGTTCGTCCCTGCTCTCGCCAAAATCTGTAAGAGAAGGTAAATGATTCATAAAAAACACCTGCAAATGTGCCATTTCAATTATTGTACTTGCAAGTGAGCGTGGGTGCGTATAATGCGGATTATATTCAAGTATAATTCCTGCAATTAAGGAACAAAGATCTTTATAGGGTTTGAATAACCTGTCCTTGTTATCATCCGATACATGTTTGGTCAGATATGCTTTTGAACCTTCAGCAATAATTATCTGATGCAAAATACTTTCATTAACATAGATTGTACTGTCATCATCAATAACATTTGCGGCAAGCAGCTGAATAAGCTTCTTTAACTTAATTGAGGGATCAGAAATATTATTCAGATGAAAGGTAACCCTGAACTCAAGCCAGCTCCAGTACCATGCAGTAAGATAGATCAGCAAACGATGTTTATTTTCAAAATACCTGTAAATACCGGCCTCTGTTGAGCCAATCACTTCTGCCAGCTTCTTAAATGTAAATGCTTCAAAGCCATTTTCATAAATCAGTTGAATACTGAATTGAATAATCTTTCTGCCGAGTTCTGTTTGTTCAGGATTACGAACAAACAATTTCTCATTCATCTTTATCTGAAGCTGTAATTCCATAAATCTGATTATTGAACCATAAATACAAATTGCCTTCTGTTATTTCAGGTTTGTAAAGTTAAATAAAAGTTTTACAATTAAATTAGATAGTAATACTATCATTTGATATGATAAAACTATCTTCGTATTATCAAACTAAACAGGAATTCAAGTAGAAACAATCAATTTTACAGACCCACAAATTATAAATTAAGAAAGATGAAAACATTAACTAAAGAATTACAGGATGCTATTTCTCCGGCCTTAGCTTTAGATCTCTTAACAGAAGGAAATAAGCGGTTTGTAAACAATCTTAAAATAAACCGGAATTTGCTGCAGCAGGCCAACGAGACTTCAGACGGACAGCATCCTTTCGCAGTTATTCTGAGCTGCATCGATTCAAGAACTTCTGCTGAACTGATTTTTGACCAGGGACTTGGAGATATATTCAGCGTTCGGATTGCCGGAAATATTCTGAACGAAGACATTCTGGGAAGCATGGAATTCGGATGTAAAATTGCCGGATCAAAAATCATTGTTGTATTGGGACATACTAAATGCGGGGCGGTGAAGGGTGCCTGCGACCATGTAGAAATGGGAAATCTAACCTCATTATTAACTAAAATCAGGCCGGCTGTTGATGATGAAGCCACTGTTAAATCAGATCGAAATTCATCCAATGCTGATTTTGTTGAAAAGGTATCGGTAATTAATGTGAAACGTACGGTAAAGGCTATAATGGAAAGAAGTCCGATACTTAAGGAAATGATTGAATCCGGACAGATTGGTATTGTTGGCGGAACTCATGATATTACTACCGGTATTGTTAAATTTTATGATGATGCTATGATCATTAAATAATTCGGGGGTGGTTGCTGAGGCTTAGCCGACACCCTTGATATTCCTTAGAATCGGGCATGAAATACTACCGACTCCTTTAAAAACAGTTTTCTAAAATTAGCCGCATGTACAAATTAACCTTTATTGCCCTTTTAAGTCTTTTTACGATCACTTCCAATGCTCAGAATACCAGAATATCTGACCGGAATACAATTGGCTGGATGGCTTATACCGGAACTATTAAATTAAATGAAAAATGGGGGTTGCACACAGAACTGCAGTTTCGACGGGATAATCTGATTGCTGACCCGCAGCAAAATCTGTTTAGAACGGGAATCAACTATACTCTCAATAACAAGCTTAGTTTAAGAGCCGGTTATGCATTGGCAGAAACCTTTAACTACGGCAGCATACCTTTAAATAACCTTGGAAAACAGTTTACTGAACACCGGATCTATCAGATGGCAACTCTCAGTGATAAATCCGGAATATTCGAAATTAGCCATCGTTTCATGCTCGAGCAAAGATGGATTGGCAGATACACAAACACTTCATTAACAAAAGAGGATGATTTTGTGTTCTGGAACAGAATGAGGTATATGCTCAGAACCAATATTCCATTAAAAGGAATAACTATCGCTGATAAAACCCCTTATCTGGCTCTTTATGATGAAATTCTCATCGGATTTGGCAAAAATGTCAATGAAAATGTATTCGATCAGAACAGATTAGCCATACTGCTGGGTTATCGGTTTTCTCCCAAAGTACGTATCGAAAGTGGTTTCTTGAATCAAACCCTGCAATTTTCGCGGGAACTTAACGGAAGTAACGTTTTTCAATATAATAATGGTTTGATCTTAAACAGTGTGTTCAATTTTTAAACAGCACAGATCAGGGCCATTTCAATGGCTCAACGGTATCTGAAAACATTAAATAGTTTTTAAGCCTGAATTTCAATTATTTCCAATTAAATGATTAAATTTAAATAGATCTGATCAAGATCTTATTTCAAACAGATCAAAGCCGGATATTATGAAAAATTTCGGATGCATTTTATTGATACTGTTATCATTTACATTTGGATGTAAAACACGAAATACGCCAAAAACTCCCAAAAGAGATGTTACAATGGCGCTCAATATATCAGGCGAAAACAATACAGGAACAGCTTTCATCAGTATTGACTACTATCGCCTGCAGTTACTGAATGAACTGGAAAATTTTCAGCCTGTGAACTTTGTATTGGTCGAAAATGATGAAAACCCGGAAGTAACTGTAAATATCAGGATTGATCATTTTATGCTTTGGCCCAGGGATGAGAGAATGTCAAGAAGAAGAGTGAGCCGGAATGTGCAGGTTGGAAACAACAGCAACGGCAAGCCGGTCTATCAGACTGTATATGCACTTGTTGATATTGTACAGGTGCAAAGACGATCAAATGCACGATTTACCGGTTCAATTACAATTAAGGGCGAAAAACCCCTGAAATTTCAAAGAGCATTCAATTCAAACTATAACTATGTAAATACTTATATCGATAATATTCAGGGTGATGCCAGAGCCGTTGACGGTTCACTGAACATGTTGCGGGGAATAGGCATAGAGCCCATGGAAAATGACTTCATCCTGCTGCTTTCAAAACAGGAAATGACAAGAACCTTGTCTTATGAGCTTAGAAAATATTACGATACAGCGACGAAAATCAGGAAATAAGAAATCCCTGTTTACTACCTTTGCCTCCCATGGCGGTTACACTTTACAAACCCTTCGAAAAGCTGAATTTCAGCAAACAATTCTGTTTCCTGAGCGGAGAAAAACTACAGTCGGCAGAAGAAGAGATCTCTGTTTTCCCCTTATGGCTGATGCAGGAATATGAATTGCAGGATAAGCCATTCAAACTTCTTGACGAAAGTATTTCAACCTATAGCGATATGAAATTACCCTGTTCGGGAAATATCTTTGAACAGTACATCGAGCCGCTTGAAGAAGAGATCAAAGCTGCATTTCTCAGCGGATACGAGAGTGTTAAACAAGTGCCTGAGATCAGACTATTTCAATGGATTAGTAAAATGGTCTATGGCATTCTGTTCAATGAGATCCGTACTGGAATAATTCAGCAAAAAGCTAAAGGTGAAGAGTTCAGTTTTTCACAATCGCTTGTACATAAATTCGGCAATCTGCATCTGATGCTGCAATCGTTGAATAAGCCATTGATCTTTGACGGGAATATGCCCTGGTCAATAAAAGTATTTAAGATTGAAGGCACCAAAGATCTCTTTAACTATCGTGATGAGATCAATACACTCACTTTTTCGCTGGCAATGAAAGATTTCGGGATCGTTGCCTGTCTTCAGGATAATGGAACAAATAGTATTTACCACAAGGAGATTCTTGACAAAATTATTGGCAAAGCTTTACATCCGGCTCAGTTTGAAGAGATCTGCGCGAAATTTTTCTATTCCAACTATCTTTTTAACCGCTTGCCCGAATATACAGTAATGCCGACTGAAGATGCCGTTTACATTGAAGCAATGCCGTTAAGAGGCATGAGCAGTAAACCACTTTTCGATTTCTGGCAGAACAAAACCTATGCACAAGTACTTGAAAATTTCTGGAAGCCATGGGGTATACTCATGTTTGAAATTATCAAAGACCCTGAGAGTCCGATGAGCTGGCTGTTGGATAAAGAACAGGAGTTCATTCCGGCATCATCGGTTGAATTACCTTCCTGATCGGAAATTCTATCTTCCTGTAAGCTGATTCACAAAATACCCCGCAATATCCGGGTAATAAATTATTGTGAACAGAATTCCGGTCAATGCCCCGTAAAAGTGAGCATCATGATTGATACCATCCTGAGAGTTACGGGATGAATACCAGCAATAACCCAGAAAAAGAAATCCATAAAGTACGGCTGGAATTGGCAATGGGATTGGGAAAATCATCATTTTATTCATTGGGTAGAACAAAATATAGCTGAAAACCACTGCACAAACCGCTCCGGAGGCCCCCAAACTGTTAAACCAAAAATGTTCTTTATGTTTAAAAACTGAGGTCAGATCACTTAAAACAATGCTTGCAATGTACAATACTCCAAACTGAACATGCCCCCAACTGCTTAATGATACAAAAGTCTTTTCCAGGGTAAATGCAAAGAAATAGAAAGAAAGCATATTTACAAGTAAATGGCCCCAGTCTTTATGAATCAGACCACTGGTAATCATGCTGTAAAGACGACGGCCCCTGCTTACACTATAAGGATGAAGCATAAACTTACCGTAAACCTCTGCATTTGAGAAGGCATAAATACTGGTAACTATCGTGAAAATAAAAATTATAGTGGCAATTGGTGTTTCGTTAATAAAGCTTTCCATATATCTCAAATCTAATTTTGCAGGCCGCATGAAAAACATGCATACTCTCTCACAATAATCTCATTTTACACTGAGAAGTGCAGCAAATATATAAGCCTTATTCAACTTCAACGATAATCATCCTGATTTAATATCATGATTTAAATTAAATCTCTTTTACTCTTCGGCAAACTGTCAAAGATCAATTCATAAGAATGATCGATCATTTCCTTTAACTGAGCATCACTTAATCTGCCATTCATAAAGACTGTATTCCAGTGGGTTTTATTCATATGAAAACCCGGCTGCACCTCTTCATATTCTTCTCTCAGTAAAACGGCTCTTTCCGGATCACATTTTACATTAAAACGATCGGGCTGATCAAGTCCGCAAAGCAAAAAGATCTTCCCCATCAGCTTAAATACAAGAGTGTCCTCACCGAAGGGAAAGGATTCGTCCACATGGTTTTTGGACAAACAATAATCTCTTAAAATTTCAACATTCATCCGAAAAACTAATTGGTTCAGTATATCAGTCATGCAACAGGATTGATGTAATTTTGCAAGCCTGAATAAATTTAAAAAAAAATGACCTATCCCGAAAATATACGCCATACCGTTACCGGGCGATTTTTACGATACACAGCAATAGATACGCAATCTGATGATTCTTCAGATAGCTGTCCTTCGACCCTAAAACAAAAAGATCTGGGAAGATTGCTCGTGTCAGAATTACTTGAGATGGGGCTTACAGATGCCCATATAGATGATAACGGATATGTTTATGCAACGATTCCGGGAAATACAGACAAAAAAGTGCCGGTAATTTGCTTTTGCTCTCACATGGATACGTCTCCCGATTGCAGTGGTAAGAACGTAAAAGCCATCATTCATAAAAATTATCAGGGCGAGGATATTGTCCTTCCCGACGACAGGAATCAGGTAATCAGAATGAATGAGCATCCTGATTTAAAGAATCAGATTGGCAATGACCTGATCACAGCCAGTGGAACAACACTTTTAGGTGCTGATAATAAAGCCGGAATTGCTGAAATAATGGATGCTGTTAATTTCCTGGTATCGAATCCTCAGTACAGGCATGGGGAAATAAAGATTCTTTTCACACCTGATGAAGAAATCGGGAGAGGAGTGGATAAGGTTGATCTGAAAAAATTAGCAGCAGATTTTGCGTATACGATTGATGGAGAAAGTGCAGGAACTATTGAAAACGAAACATTTTCAGCCGACGGCGTAAAGGTAATCATCCATGGACTAAGTGCACACCCCGGCTTTGCAAAAGATAAAATGGAAAGCGCTATAAAAATTGCTTCAGAGATTGTAGCTGCACTACCTAAAGAACTATCCCCTGAACGTACCTCTGATGATAAGGGTTTTGTACATCCGGTCTCCATCAGCGGGACAGTTGAAAAAGCCTCGATCGAATTTATTATCCGCGATTTTGATACCCGAATGCTCAATGAACATGAACAGATTCTGGAGGAGATAGTTTCGAAAATTCTTAAAGCCTATCCGAGCAGCCGTTATGAATTCATTATTGAAGAACAATATCGCAATATGAGGTCTGTTATTGAGCAATATCCCCAACTCACCGCTTTTGGAATAGAGGCAATCGGGCGAGCCGGGATGCGTGCAAAACTGCAGCGCATCAGAGGCGGAACGGATGGATCGAGGCTCTCTTTCATGGGTCTTCCCTGCCCGAATATATTTGCAGGTGAGCATGCGTTTCATAGCAAACAGGAATGGATATCGGTGCAGGATATGCAGAAAGCGGTTCAAACTATCATTAATCTGGCGTTGATCTGGGAGGAAAAAAGCTGAAGCAATTCTCTCACAGAAAATTACTCTTAACATTTTTTAACTAAAAGGCAGAAACAGTCAAGGTATATTTAATGATCAATAAAGACTAACCAATTCTCATGAAATCATTTAGAATACTATGTAATGAAATCATTACGAAACAGCCTTTTAAACCTTTATCTGAAACACAGTCTAAAAACTCGTATGATGACCAAAAAAAGTAAATTCTTAGTTTTCTTAACATCATTATTTCTGCTTACAGGTCAAATAGCCTGGGCACAAAAAAAAGCAGAAATGATCCTGACCAAATGGGCAGATCAGGCTCCTGTAATTGATGGTCAGTTAAATGACTGGAAAGATAGTCTTGAACTGTATAATAATACAGCCAGGCTTTATTACAGTCTGTCAAATGACAACGAAAATATTTATCTGGCTATAAAAAATAATTCCAGAGAAAATTTAATGACGATACTGGCCACAGGTATCAGCTTTTCAGCAAATATTGAAAGCAATAAAAAGAATCCACCAAAAATTACATTTCCGGTAGTAGACCGTACTCCGGGTAAAAAACGTAATACCACAGAACAGCCTGAACCGGAAGAGATGCAGAAGGAAATACTGTCCAGAATTAAAGAAGTTCGGGTGAGTGGCTTCAAAGAGATCATTGACGGAGGAATTTCCCTTTACAATACCTATGGAATTAAGGCAGCCACCGGTTTCGATTCAAAGAATAATCTGGTTCAGGAAATTGCCATTCCGCTTAGTTTACTTGGCTTACAAACAGGAAATAATGAACCGGTAAGCTACAGTATCCGGATTAATGGATTTCAGGGTCCGGCGGTAAAACAGGAACGCGATAGGTACAATGATATGTATGGAGGAAGATATGGCAGAAACTATGGCGGAATGTACAGAGGTATGTACGGCGGAATGCCGGGAGGAAATTATACCACGAGGCCACAATCAACAGCAATTGAATTTTTTATAAAAAGTCCGCTGGCAGTAAAAAAATAAGCCGGTCAGATTAATTCAAATACTACCAATTATAAATTAACAAAAATGAAAAAAATTTTACCCTTAGTTATCGGCTTTCTGATCAGTTTCGGAGCTTTTGCACAAACTAGTCGTGATATAAGCGGGGTGGTCAAAGACTCAACCGGCACCGGTATTATTGCAGCAACCGTAAAATACATTGCAGGTAAGGATACTTCCTTTACCAGAACCAATGTAGATGGAAATTTTATTTTCAAAGGGGTAAAATCATCCACATTCCTCCTCACTGTTACAAGTCTGGGGTATGAAGGTTTGAATAAGCGTTTCCTTTACAGAGATGGGGATACACCAATTCAGCTTGAGCCAATAACCCTGAAATCAATGAACCGGATGCTCAATGAGGTAGTTATTTCTGGCACACCGGCGGTTTCAATCAAGGAAGACACTGTTGTATATCGTGCATCCGATTATCCATTAAGGGAGAATGCATTAGCAGAAGATTTGCTGAAAAAGCTTCCTGGCGTTGAAGTAGATAAAGATGGCAATGTAACAGCTCAGGGTAAATCTGTAACACGTGTAAGAATTAATGGCAAAGACTTTTTTGGCGGTGATGTAAAGACCGCTACACAGCAGCTTCCTGCAGATATCCTTGAATCTGCTCAGATCATCGACGACTATGGCGATCAGGCCAATCTGACCGGAATCAGAAATGGTGATCCTGAAAAAATACTGAACTTTACAATCAGGGCAGATAAAAACAAGGGATATTTTGCACGCGGAACTGTTGGCGGAGGTGATAAAGAACGATATCAGGCATCATTAACAACTAATACCTACAATAACTCAGAACAATTTTCATTCATCGGAAACCTGAACAATACCAATAGCTCTGTATTTAACTTTGGTGGTGGGGGCGGCTTCGGAGGCGGTGGTGGTGCTGCCCGTGTACAAATGGCCGGCGGAACAACCGGTGGCGGTGGCATGCGATTTATGGGTGGTGGTGGATTTGGAGGTGGAGGCTTCCAGGGTTTTGGAAACAATGATGGATTAACCTCTGTTGGCTCCATTGGCATGAACTACCGTAAAGATTATGGTAAAAAAGTAAGTTCATACGGAAACTATAGTTATTCTAACCGAAATAACGATGTGATCAGTGATCAGCTTCAGCAAAACAACTTTCAAAATTCTATGGTATCAACAGATCAGAACACTTTAAGAAACCTGATTAATGATAATCATCGCTTTAGCTGGAATGTGGAATACCGCCCGGATAGTTTAAGTTTTATCAAATTTAGTCCTTCGTTCAGTTATGGAAAAACTCAGGATGCAACAAGCTCAGATTATATTCAGTATGACAATGGGCGTCTTAACTCTGATGGAAGCAGCAAAAGCTATACAGACTCAAAAAATCCAAACTTTGGTGCTAACCTTCTTTTAAACCGCCGGCTTCAGAAACGTGGTCGGAATATTTCTCTTTACGTTTCAGCCAATAATGCAAAAACCAAACAGGAAGATGATCAACTCACTCAATATATCAATTATCTTGTCAATGGTGGCACTTCAAACGTATACCGGAATCAGGAGTTATACGATAATAACAGAAATTACAACATAAGTACCAACCTGTCTTATAATGAACCACTTAGCGCAACAAGTAATCTGGAATTTAATTATAATCACAGTACCACCAATTATAAAAATACCAGGGAAACGTATGATATCAGTCTGACAGGAGCATCAGCTTACAATAATACCTTAAGTAATGATTATGACTACTCTTTCATTACAAACCGCTTCGGAATGAACTACAGGGTAAACCAGAAAAAATACAATTATTCATTGGGTATCAGCGCTCAGCCAACTTTGCTTGAAGGTAATTCGGTAGTAATGGGAGTGAGCACCAGAAACAAAAATACAGGCTTTAATATTATTCCTTCTGCACGCTATTCTTACAACTTCTCAAGAACAAGAGCATTTAATGCCATGTACTTTGGAAGAGCAAATGAGCCGACTTACATACAGTTACAGCCAACACCTGATATTTCAAACCCGCAATATCCGGTATATGGTAACCCTAATCTGGGTGCAGAATTCATGCATCTCCTGAATTTCAGATACAATAATTTCAACTTTAATTCTGGAGATGTTTTATTCTTCAACTTATCGGGTAACTATACTGAAAATAAGATCGTTTCCAATATCGTGCGTTCAATGGATCCTGCTGTCGGGTTGGTTCAGGAAACAAGATATTTAAATACAGATGGATATTATACTGCAAATGCTTTTTATAACTTCTCAAAACCATTTCAGGAGAAGAAATATGTATTCTCATTTAACGGTTCGGCAAACTATATCAATAATATTTCCTATACTGATAATATCAAAAACAGAGGTAAGAACTGGATATTTTCACAGGGTCTGAATATGCAAATCAACCCAAACAAAAACCTTGAGCTTAACCCGGGCCTGAGATATAGCTTCAACAGTAACTCAAATGATGCTATCACCAATAATAATACAAAAGTTTCTACTTATACCCTGAATTTCAACAGTAAGGTCTATTTCCTTAAAACCTGGCTGATAGGTTCAGATTTGGGCAAATCATTTAATAATGGCTACAGCAGTTCACTTGCGGTAAATCCGTTTATTATTAACACCTACCTTGAAAAACAGTTTTTCAAAGATAAACGTGCTACTTTAAGATTACAGGGCTATGATCTGCTGAATGAGAATACCAGCGTATCCCGTTCAGTAACTGCCAATGCAATTACTGATAGTCAGAGTAACCGTCTGTCAAGATATTTCATGCTGAGCTTCACCATGAGAATTCAAAAATTCAGTGGAAAGCAACCTCAGCAACAGCAACAAATGATGGGTCCGGGTATGAGACCCGGAATGGGTGGCCATGGGCCGGGAAACTTCTGATAAACTATTTTAAAACCACTTAAAGCTACTCCCTGAAGAGTAGCTTTTTTGTTAAGACACTTTTATTAAAGACAGGAATATCTATATTAGAATGAGAAAACATTCGAATATGGAAAGAAGAAAATTTATATCCAAAGGATTGGCAGCAGGCGCAATATTGCCTGCAACCTATGCTACTCTATTAAGTTCAGAGGCTCAGGCAGCTGAAACTACTCCAAAATCAGAGGCTGAAGCAAATAAACTGGCTGAAGAAGATGGGATAATCATCGAAAGAAGTGTATCCGGCAGACCGCATGAGGGTAAAGTACTTGCAGTAATACAACCCCATGTTGATGATTCGACCTTATTTGCCGGTGGCACTATCGCCAAACTGATTAGCGAAGGCTATACCGGCTACCTGATAAGAACTACCAATGATGATGCCGCTGGTGGCGGAACAGATGGTGACAGGGTTCTAAATAATGAAAGAGACAATGATAAAGTTGCCAAAATATTAGGACTGAAAAAAGTATATAATCTGGGATATCGTAATCACCGTATGGATGAATACAATACGCAGGAAATTAAAGGAAGATTAATCTTTTTATTCAGACTATTAAAAGTTGATACAATTTTCAGTTATGATCCATGGGGTCACTATGAAGAAAACCCTGATCATTATGTAACTGCACAATGTGTTGAAGCAGCCAGATGGATGTCGGGAAGTGTTGACTACCCTGAGCAGCTGGAAGTAGTGAAACCTCATTCAGTAAAGGAGCGTTATTATTTTGCAAGAGGCCCGCAGTTGGTAAACAGAATTGTGGATATCACGAAGCATATTGATACCAAAGTTGAAAGTAACGCGGTAATTACTACTCAGGGACCCGGAGGTAATGCAGGATCAAGAATCAAAAAGAGCCTGGCTGAAAAGGGTAAAAAATTACCAATACTTGGTGATACAGATGCCTCTGCAGATGCAAATTATATTAAACACTTCGTTCTGGATAAAGACTCCCTAACTCAAAGAGGAACTCCTTCAGATCGTGAAGTAGGCAAGAAATATGGTCTGGAGTGGGCAGAAGCATTTCACTATATTGGAGATACCCCTTCTGTTCTGCCAGATTATATTGAGAAAAACGCGGTTTCGAAATAAAATCAATATACAATTAAAGAAAGGGCCCCGGTGATGAATCACCGGGGCCCTTTCTTTATTAACTATTTTAGTTCTTTTTGGCTTTTTTCATTGGATTATCACCTGTGGATACGCCTCTGGTACTTCTGCTACCTTTAAAAAGCTCAAATCTGCTTGGCAGAAACTGCCTTGGCCAATAGTTATTTTCCTCATCAATATCTGCTGTTTCGCGTAATGGATCAAGTACAATGCTTTTTACTTCCTTCTTCCTGGCAAACACTTTAGACACTTCTGATTCATTCAATCTCCAGATCTCAGCAGGAATCCTTTCAATTTCCGAAGTTCCGTCAGTAAAGTTAAACTGAATGATCAGAGGCATAACCTGACCTCCGACATTTTTGAATCTGAGTTCGTAAAAGTTTAGATTGTTGTTCAGCAATTCCTTTTCCTGCGCACTTAACCCGGCAATAAACTCAGAATATGCCTTTTCATCTTCAGGAGTAACACTGAATGGATTATAGGAGTTGTAAAAATCGCGGGTAGCCGGATCTGATTCCACAATTGTTTTCGGAGTATCCTTAAGGTTATTATTCTTGCTGATATAGCTTTCTTCCCGGTCAAACACCTTCTTTGCATCAGCTTTCTTTTCTGCCGGGCTGCGATTATCAAGTTTAAACCAGCTGGCTGACTCGAGTGAAATATCAACAGGTTCTGTTTTGAAGAACCAACCCCTCCAAAACCAGTCAAGATCAACTGCTGATGCATCTTCCATAGTTCTGAAAAAGTCGTCAGGAGTAGGATGTTTGAACATCCAGCGCTGAGCATATTGCTTAAAAGCATAATCAAACAATTCCCTTCCCATAACCGTTTCTCTGAGAATATTTAATGCAGTTGCAGGCTTGGCATAAGCATTCGGTCCAAACTGAATGATATTTTCAGAATTAGTCATGATCGGCTCAAGCAAATGCTTCTCACTTCTCATATATGGCACTATTTTATGTGCAGGACCCCTTCTTGATGGATAATTTCTATCCCACTCCTGTTCAGCCATAAACTGCATGAAAGTATTTAAGCCCTCATCCATCCAGGTCCACTGACGCTCATCCGAATTGACGATCATCGGAAAGAAATTATGTCCAACCTCATGTATAATCACAGAAATCATTCCGTATTTGACGGCATCTGTATAAGTACCATCAGAATCCGGGCGACCGTAATTGAAACAGATCATAGGGTATTCCATACCATTGGAAGCCTCTACAGAAATAGCAACCGGATAAGGATAATCAAAGGTTTTTGATCCGTAAGATTTAATGGTATGTGCAACAACCTTGGTAGAGTATTGCTCCCAGAGTGGATTTCCTTCCTTAGCATAATAAGACATGGCCATTACATCCTTATTCTGCTGTTTCACTGCCATCGCATCCCAAATAAATTTGCGTGATGAAGTCCAGGCAAAATCCCTAACATTTTCTGCATGATAAATCCAGGTTTTCTTATCCTTAGATCTGCCTTTCTCCAGCTTCTCGGCTTCTGCCTGCGTACGGATGATTACAGGTTTGTCATAACTTTTCTTTGCCTCTTCCCATCTTTTCAACTCAACCTGACTTAAAACCGACTCAGGATTTTGCAATACTCCGGTGGCACCAACCATATGATCTGCCGGAACAGTAATTTTAACTTTATAATCACCGAAAGTCAGTGCAAATTCACCTTTGCCCAGGAATTGCTTATTCTGCCATCCCTGAAAATCGGAATAAACTGCCATTCTCGGAAACCATTCTGCCATGGTATACAAATAGTTACCATCCTTAGCAAAATACTCGTAACCCGGACGACCACCGATAAAACTCATTCTGTCATGAATATTGAAAGTCCAGTCCATGGTGAACTCAATTTTAGCTCCCGGTTTAAGTGGCTCAGGCAGATTAAGCCGCATCATTGTTTTATTAATCGTCACAGGAATATCCCTGCCCGACATGTCTTTAACTGAGATGATCTTGTATCCAAGATCCTGATCATGCCATAAAATCCCCTGAAGCTGGGTCATTGACATGTTCGGAGAAATTTTACTCTCGGCAACTTTAGGGGTATTTGAGTCCTTAGCCCTTTCATTCTGATCAAGCTGGATCCATAAATAAGAAAGCGGATCAGGAGAATAATTATGATAAGTAACTTTCTGCCATCCTTTTATAGATTGCTTCTCGTCATTCAACTCAACCACAATTTCATGGTCAGCTTTTTGCTGCCAGTACATATGACCTGGTGCTCCGGATGCCGTCCGGTAAACATTTGGAGAGCGAAGACTGCTTCCTAATTGTTCAAATCTTTCAGCATGGTTTTGCCCGGTTTGTTGAGCAATGCCTGTAAATCCGCAAAGCAATAAAATTGCTAAAGCAATTGATATTCTTTTCATTGTCTTAAAAAGGGAGTTAATACAATTGGTAATTTGAGTCAGGATATAGACCCGTTTTTATCCAGAGGATAAAATCTTCACTAAGATAATCAGCAGGAGTAGAATTCAAAGAAAAATACTCACCAAAATTTCGTTTCAATCATCATCATAACTGCCATTCCAAGAATTATTGCGGAAACCACAATTGTCCATTGCTTTCGGTTTACCCTGAAGATCTTAAATGCTATCAATGAGGAAAGTAGAAAAATCAGAACTATAAATAACTGGCCGGCCTCAAGCCCGACATTAAATGCAAAAAGAGGATTTAAGACGGACTCTTCATTCCCCAGCAATGCCTTCAGATAATTGGAAAACCCAAGCCCGTGAATCAGCCCAAAGAAAATTGCAAAAAAATAATTAATCTGTACTCCTTTAGCTGTTTTAGGATTCAGTACATTTCCTGCTGCTGTAATTGCAATAGTTACAGGAATCAGAAACTCTACCAGATCTGAGCTGACACTTACCAATTGAAACGTTGCTAAAGCCAGAGTTACCGAATGCCCTATTGTAAAAGCTGTAATTAATATGATGATTCTTTTCCAGTCTGCAATAGAATACAAACTGCACAGAACCACAACAAATATTATATGATCAAAACCGGCAAGATCAAGAATATGATTTATTCCAAGCCGGAAATAAAGTTCAAACTGCCCCATAAAAATCAGATTGTTAAATAATCTCTGAGCTTAATCAGATAATCTATAATTTGCAGCAAATATCAAACATTATGCTCTATAATTGTATCTTTTCAGTATTTCTGCTCATTCAAAGCTTATTTCATCCCTTTTATATAAGCCTGACTGAAATTAAATACAAGGCCAGGGAAAGCACTCTTGAGATCTCTCAAAAAGTTTTCCGGGATGACCTTGAGGTTGAATTAACAGATCTTTATAAAAGCAAAATAGATTTTTTAAACCCAAAAGATAAAGCCGATCTCGATAGAAAATTAAAGCAATACGTTCTTCTGAATAATGAGATTTTCGTGAACGGAAAAAAAGCAGAATTAAACTATTTGGGTTACGAAATTGAAGAAGATGCGGTCTGGTTTTACCTTGAAGCAAAACAAATACCCTTACCTCAGAAAGTAGAAATCAGAAACAGTATTCTTCATAAGCATTTTGACAGCCAGCAAAATATTATCAATTTCTATCGGGATAAAAATCCGAGAAGCCTGATTCTGATTAAGGGAAAAGATCGCGGACAACTCATATTTTAAAAATAAATTATTGATTTAAACTTTATTCAAATGCAGATTAAACTGATTTTATTAAGCTTATTCTTGTTAGCCACGGCATCAATTAACGCTCAAAGTAAAACCCCCAATATTATTCTTGTGTACATTGATGACATGGGTTACGGCGATATTGGAATCGCAGGTGCAAACGCTTACAACACACCGAACTTTAATCAGATGCAAAAGGAGGGTATTTTTTTTACCCAATTTTATTCACCACAGGCAGTTTGTACCGCATCACGTGCAGGTGTTCTGACCGGAACTTATCCAAACAGAATTGGTTTTGCCGGAGCACTGGACCATATGTCGAAAATGGGATTGAATCCGGATGAACAAACGATCCCGGAATTATTAAAGAGTAAAGGCTATAAAACCGCAGCCTACGGCAAATGGCACCTTGGGCATTTACCCGAGTTTCTACCCTTAAAACATGGATTTGACGAATTCTTTGGAATTCCTTACTCAAATGATATGTGGCCAAATCATCCAACCGGCAAAAACTATTATCCGCCCTTACCGCTTATCGAAAATGAAACAACGGTGCAAACCAATCCTGACCAGACTCAGTTTACCACACGATTCACTGAAAAGAGTTTAAGTTTTATTGAAAAGAATAAGGCAAATCCGTTTTTCCTTTATCTGGCTCATCCTATGCCCCATGTACCCCTGTTTGTTTCTGATAAATTTAAGGGCAAATCAAAACAGGGTCTTTATGGCGATGTGATGATGGAACTCGACTGGAGCATCGGCCAGATCAGAAATAAGCTGAAGGAACTTAAAATAGAGGAAAATACGCTGCTCATAGTTACTTCAGACAATGGGCCCTGGATTAATTACGGTAATCACGCTGGAAGCACCGCCGGACTGAGGGAGGGCAAAGGAACATCATTTGAGGGTGGTCAGAAAGTCCCTTGTCTAATGGTGTGGAAAGGAGTTATTCAGGGAGGAACTATATGCAATAACCTGGCATCTTCCATTGATATCCTGCCTACAATTGCTGCAATAACCGGTGCAGAATTATCAGGAAGAAAGATTGACGGGGTGAATATTTACGAACTGATGAAAGGCGATTTCAGCCAGAACCCACGGGATCACTTTTTATATTATTACAGAAAGAATAGTCTGGAGGCAATCAGAAAAGGTACATGGAAATTGGTATTCCCGCATCATAGCAGAACTTATGAAGGATTTAAGCCGGGAATTGATGGTATGCCCGGTCAGGTTAATGAAAATTATTTTGTTGAAGGCGGATTATATGATCTCAGAAGAGACCCCGGCGAAAGATATAATGTAAGAGGAGATTATCCTGAAATTGAAGCCGAACTGCTTAAAATAGCTAAGGAAGCACGGGAAGATCTTGGTGATGATCTGACCGGAAATCCGGGAAAAAACAGAAGACCTGCCAAAGTGCTGAATTAAATCCGGCAAGTGGCAGGTCTGCTGTATTAAATGGATATTATTTTATTTTAGAAAATTCGGCCGGCTTCATATATACCGACTCCACTTTTGCTACCAGCTTACCATTTACTTCAGATGCTGTACTGGCTTTTATCCAATCAGGATCCTTACGGAAATTTTCCCAGGATAATCTGCCTGCTGCCTCATCTTTGTATGCAAGAAAATACAGAAGTTTAGGCTGCTCTGCCGGATCTTTTTCAATAGTTGTAAAATAAGCCACATTCTGCATGCCATTATTCTTAAAGATCTTCATGGTATGATCTCTGAATCGGTTTTCAAGATTATGAAGTTTCTCAGGCATTGCAGTATAGATACGCATTTCAAAAGTGCGCATTTCACCTGCTTTTGAAGGCTTAATTTTAGGTGAAAAATCTGCAGCTTTCAGGAAATAAATATTGGCTCTGGCAATAATCTTTCCGTTTTCTTCTGATTTTTTTGCAGCTGCCTGCCATTGAGGATCTTGACCGAATTCTTTCCAGGATGCATCTCTCGCTTCCTTGCTTGGATAAGCCATTAAATAATAGAAAGCATTATCGGGATTATTGGTAGGAATCCAGTAACCCAGACCATCAATACCATGTTTCTTAAACAAAGGCACGGCATGGTCTCTGAACCTGTCAACCAGGGCATCCAGTTTACCGGGATTACAATAATAAACTCTGAGTTCAAAATAACGATTGTCTGCTTTTTGAGCAAAGCTTAACTGGGAAACCAGAAGCAGGCATAGGAATAGTAGTTTTTTCATATTTGATAAAGAAACAAGGATTGTCATAAATCCATAAGATAAAAGTTTGCGTTCGCCGCAGGAAACACCGCCTAAGTTAAGGAAACTTCTATTTAACGCAATAAAAAATGATAATTCACAATTACTGTGCCTTCTTATTTTTGCTTTTAAATACCTTCGACCCACTGACATCTTGAAATACTTCTCTTTTTTAACGCTTCAGACCTGGTTTTGCATCTTTCAAAATAACCCAATTTAAAAGGAATGTATAATCGTATTGATTGGGTTTTCCCCCTTAATTATATCGTTTGAGTCATAAATTCAGATGTTCAGGACAAATTCATAAAAATTAATTTTAAATCTAATTCCCTATCCGGGTTCCGCACAAAAGAAAAATTTTCATCCGTTTATTTTTTTGTTTTTTAAATCATACCCCTGCGGGTTTTGGCAAAATCATGATGGTTTCTACTGCTTAAAGAAGAGCCCCTCATAAAATAACCGAACACCTTTACTCTCTTAATAATATTTTTCATACTATTATTTTCCGCCCTTAGTATAGTAGTTTTTTTATATTTGACAAATAGAGTGATATGCTTTATATAAGTGTTAAAATATCTCTGGATTTTATTTTTTTACCATAAATTCTTAATCAATTCCAAATCTGCAATTCAGCAGTAAACCAAATTATTTTCATGAAAAAAAATTTACTAATGTGTTTTTTGAGCATTTTGATATTAGCTACACATGCTTATGCTCAGGAAGTAACAGTAACAGGTCAGGTGACCTCAGCGGAAGACGGTCTGCCGCTTCCGGGTGTTTCTGTTAAAATCAAGGGATCGAATGTCTTTGATTTAACTAATCAGAATGGAATGTATTCCATTAAAGCAGGTCAGGAAAGTGTATTGATATTCAATTATATTGGTTCGCTTCCGGAAGAAAGAAAAGTTGGTTCCTTAAGGGTAATCAATGTTCAACTTAAAGCAGACTCTAAGGTTTTAAACGAAGTGGTGGTAACAGCATTTGGTGTGAAACAGGAGGTTAGGGGTTTGGGCTTTTCTACACAAAGTGTAAAAGCCAAAGAAATTGTTGACTCTAAACAACCAAATCTTGTAAATGCCCTGCAGGGAAAAGTTGCCGGTGTGCAAATTACTAATTCCAGTGGCTCTGCAGGTGCCTCATCAAATATTATGATCCGTGGTGGAAGTTCTTTAAGCGGAAATAATCAACCATTATTTGTTGTGGATGGTATTCCTGTAGATAATACTACCCCACTGAGTCAGGGAGGTTTGGGTGCAGGTACTGCTCCGGCTTCGAACAGGGCAATAGATATCAATCCGGACGATATAGAGAGTATCACAATCTTAAAAGGACCTGCTGCTGCTGCTTTGTATGGTATACGGGCCGCATCCGGTGCTATTGTGGTTACAACAAAAAAGGGTTCCGGTGGTTCAGCAAGAGTTAATTATCAAAACACATTTTCATTGGATAATGTTAACAGATTACCTACTCTGCAAGATAAATACAAACAGGGTGATCAAGGTGTTTATAATACCACAGCTTCCGATTCATGGGGACCAGCCTTTGCTCCCGGCGAACAAATTTATGACAATCTTGGTAATTTCTTCAGCACAGCTTTTGCTCAGAACCATGATATCTCAGTAAGTGGCAGCTCAGAACAAACCCGATATTTTACTTCAGCTTCTTTATTGGATCAGGGTTCAATTGTTGATAATTCTGATTTTAAAAGGAAATCTTTCAGGTTAAATGCTGACACCAAAATAGGTGAAAAACTAACTGTTGGCGGATCTGCAAATTACGTTCGTACTGACAGGAGTTATGTTCCACAAGGCAGCGCCAACGGAGTGATGGGTGCTTTATACTGGCCGCGAAATGAGGATATGAAAAACTATCTGAATCCAAATGGTACTCAAAGGGTGTTTAATGTTGCCGACAATGATAATCCATACTGGACTATTCAAAATAAGCCGATCATCAACAATATCAACAGGGTAATTGCTATCGGAAATATTGACTATAACCCTTACAGTTTTTTAAATATTTCATACAGGTTAGGAACAGACTACTACAGTGAGAATTTCAAGTCCATCACAATGCCCGGAACTCTTGAATCAACTGCAGTAAGAGGTGCTATTGCACAAACTTCCGGAGACAATCAGATAACTACCTCTACAATTATTGTTACCGGAAAGAAAACTATTGCAAAGGATTTTAAACTTAGTCTTGCATTGGGTCAAAACCTAGAGAGTGCCAGCAATAGAAACACCACATCCAGTGCAGTCCGTTTTATAGATCCTACTTTCCCAAGTATCAACAATACTGTAGCTGCCGATCGTACAGTTTCTGAGAGATTGTACAGAAGAAGAATATTTGGATTATTCGGTGATTTTACCGCAGATTGGAAAGGCATGGCTTATATCAATCTTAGAGCAAGGAACGACTGGTCATCTACGCTACCGGTTACCGACAACTCCTTTTTCTACCCTTCGGTTAGTGGAGCCCTGATCATTACTGATATTTTGAGGGAGTGGGGCCTGAAGCCTAATGACAACACATTTTCTTATGGTAAGATCAGAGCAGCATATTCTGAAGTTGGAAAAGATGCACCTGCACACGTAACTACAACATCACTTGCATCCGTAACCAATACTTTTACTATCAATCCCAGAGGATTTATCACCAATGCGAATAATCCTTTCGGTAACCCTACTCTGGTACCTGAGTTTACAAAGGCATTTGAAATTGGTACTGATCTGAGATTTCTAAAAAACCGTATTGGCATTGATGTTACTTATTATAACAGCAAATCAAGCAATCAGATACTTGCTACAAGAGTACCTCCATCTTCAGGTGCTTTCCTTACCTATCTGAACGGAGGATCAATAAAAAATGAAGGAGTGGAGTTTGTTTTCAATGCACAGGCTATTACTAATCCGAATTTCAAATGGTCTGTCGATCTTAACTTCGCAAAGAATACTTCAATTGTAAAAGGCCTTCCGGGAACATTGGACCGTATCGAGTTGTCTGATGCATGGGTTTCTGCAAATGCAGCTCAGGGCGCAGCTTTCTTAAATGGAAGTTTATTCGGAATTAATGGAAATGTCTGGAAGCGTAACTCAGGCGGACAACTGCTATTAGCAAACAACGGCTATCCACAGGTTCAAACTGCATTAACAAATATAGGAGACAGAAATCCTGATTTTACTACCGGCATTACCAATACATTTACTTATAAAAAATTATCTTTTGCTTTTATGGTTGATGTTCGTGTTGGCGGAAAGGTATATAATGCAACAGAGAACTCTCTTGTGCGGTCTGGTTTAAGTACCAAAACACTCGACAGAGGTACAAAAGTATTTGATGGAGTGATCGAATCAACCGGTGTTAAGAACACTATTGCTGTGCCATTGAATCAGAATTACTACCAGACCATCTATGCCAATCATGGATATGATTTTGTTGAGGATGGCGGATGGTACAGACTTCGCTATGCAACATTAAACTATAAAATGCCGGCTAAGCTTCTGGAGAAGATCAAGGTTAAAGGATTAGACTTCACTGTAACAGGAAGAAACCTGCTATTAATCACCAACTATTCAGGTGTTGATCCTGAGGTTTCAGGCAGTGGTGCCGGTGTGGGTGGTTCAGGATCCTTTGGTTTCGATAACCTGGGCATTCCGGCAACTCGCGGTGTAGATTTTGGCTTGAGATTAACGCTTTAACAGAAAATTGATTGACATCTGCAGGAATAACTAATGTATCAAAGCTTATGTTCCAGAAACAATGGCCTATACAAGTTTCCTGCGTTTAAATACAAAATAATATGAAAATTAAATATAAAAAAATCACTTACGTCTTATTAAGTATGCTCTTGCTGAGTACCTCATGCGAGAAATACCTGGATGTAAATAAGGATCCGAATAATCCATCAAAAATTTCTGCTGCAAGTCGTTTAGTAGGTGCAATAACTACCTCTAACGGTTCAGCGATGTGGAGAGGGAGCCGGGAAGTAGCCGGCCTGACCCAATATGGAGTAACAAAGCTTACTACAGGTAGTAATATGGCGGCAGAAACCTGGCGTTTTACCTCCTCCTATTTCCTTTGGCAAAATGCATATGTTTTTACTATGCCTAACTGTGTGGATCTGATTGTCCTTGGTCAGGAAGAAGGGAGCCCTCATTTTGTTGGTGTCGGAAAAACTTTACTGGCTATGAACTTCGGTCTGCTAGCCGATCAGTACGGTTCAATTATCGTAGATGATTTTTATGATGGTAAGTCGCAACTGAACCTGACGCCTAAAATGCAGGATCAGGAGACAGCATATAAGCGTATTGATCAACTACTTGATGAGGCTATTCTGGCATTCAACAGTACAACGAATGCAACCTCTTTAAATGCAAATGGCGGAGACATTATGTTTCAGGGAGACATTAATAAATGGAAGCGTTTTGCCTGGGCATTAAAGGCAAGATATCTGAACCACCTCTCGAAAAAGACAGGCATTTATAATCCCGCAAAAATTATTGAGGCTTGCGGAAATGCATTTAATGGCGACGGTATGGATGCGGAATTTGCTTAT
Organism: Daejeonella sp. H1SJ63; assembly: GCF_029360775.1. Lineage (GTDB taxonomy): Bacteria > Bacteroidota > Bacteroidia > Sphingobacteriales > Sphingobacteriaceae > Daejeonella. Next base: position 45,882 of record NZ_JARKMZ010000020.1, read on the forward strand.
TTAGGTGGCGGTATGGAAACAGACCAAAACCCATGGTACAGTTGGGGAGGATTCGTGCTTCCGGTAGGGATAACTGACCCTAATAGTGCTTTATATAATCCAAGATATTTTGCCTGGAGCCAATTCTTTGTGAATATGCTTACCAGTCTTCCGGTTACAAATGCTGCTTATCAGGATCCACGGATCAGTAAGATTATGAAGCCTGCTGCATCAGATGGACAATATAGAGGTCTAAGATCAGGGGGCGCTTTAGCCGGAGGTCAGGGAATTCTTGCAAACGGACAAGCAGGAGATGCAACAAAGAAAAATGGCAATGATTATGGAAGATTCAGTAACAGCGGTTTTTATACAAGTGAAAAATCTCCAATGCCTTTTATAACTTACTCTGAGGTAAAATTAATTGAAGCAGAGGCCAGATTAAGAAGTAATGATGTTAGTGGTGCAATTACTGCCTATACAGAAGGTGTAAAAGCAAATATGCGTAAACTTGGCGTTGCCCCTGCAGAAATAAATGCTTATTGGGATGCTATTCAGGCTAATGGCTTAAATGCTCAGTTTAGCAATCTTACACAAGGATTAAGTCATATCATGAGACAAAAATATATTACACTGTGCTTAAATCCTGAAACCTGGGTTGATATGCGCAGATCTGATTTTAGCCAGGCTATTTATGGCCCGTCTCTGGTACGTCCGTTAAACTTAAATTCTGTTGTATTTGATGTAAATAATTCCAGTCAATGGATCAGAGCAATGGTTTACGAAGGCAATGAGCAGACCCGTAATCCGCAAGCCGTAGGTGATAACTCTGAAAAATACCGTTTATTAACTCCTTTATGGTGGGATAAGAATTAAACATCATTCCGGATATGAACAGGAAAGCCTCTGAAATCAAATCAGAGGCTTTTCTGTTTAAAACCCATTCTGCTTTAATAAAGCAAATCTATAGTGCTATAAAATACCCTTTTACAAGTGGGACATGCCACTCTAAAAATATTAACAATCAATTAAAAGTGGTCTCAGCGGGAATCGAACCCACATCTAAAGTTTAGGAAACTTCTATTCTATCCGTTGAACTATGAGACCTGATGTTATCTAATCACGCTGCCATTATTGATAGCAGCGGGAGGCGCAACAAAACTAAGATTTCCATCTGAATTTTCAGCCATAAGAATCATTCCCTGTGATAAAATACCTTTGATCTCTCTTGGCTCAAGATTAATCAAAACAGAAACCTGCTTCCCAATAATCTGTTCAGGTTCAAAATATTCTGCAATACCCGAAACAATAGTACGCTGATCCAGTCCGGTATCAATCTTTAACTTAAGTAGTTTCTTTGTTTTTGCTACTTTCTCTGCTTCCAGAATTGTACCCACTCTGATATCCATTGATGCAAACTGATCAAAATTCACATTTGGCTTTGCATCTTCAGGTTTTATTGCTGCCTGAGCATTTGCCGCCTTACTGTCTGTCAGCTTTTTGATCTGTTCTTCAATCAGTGAATCTTCAATCTTTTCAAATAAGAGCGCTGCCTCATTAAGCTGATGCCCTGCTGAAAGAATATCGGTACTTCCTGCCTTGTCCCAGGTCTGAGTACCCATATTCAACATGTCTGCTAATTTTTTGGCGCTGAAAGGAAGAAAAGGACCGGCTAAAACGGCAAGATTTGCCGCAATCTGCAATCCGACATTAAGTACTGTTTTGACTCTGTCTTCATCTGTTTTGATCAGCTTCCAGGGCTCTTCATCAGCAAGATATTTATTTCCAAGGCGAGCCAGATTCATAAACTCAGAAAGTGCTTCCCTGAATCTGTACTGCTCAATAGAAGCAGCAATCTTTGCAGGATATAATTTCATTTCCTCCATTACTTTTTGATCTGTTTCGGTAAACGGAGAACCCATCATAACCTTGCCACCGAAATACTTGTGCGACAGAACCAAAACCCTGTTTACAAAATTTCCGAAGATTGCTACCAGCTCATTATTATTTCTTGCCTGAAAATCCCTCCAGGTAAAATCATTGTCTTTGGTTTCAGGCGCTGTTGATGTCAGCACATATCTGAGTACGTCCTGCTTGCCCGGAAATTCATGAAGGTATTCATGAAGCCATACCGCCCAGTTTCTTGAAGTGGAAATCTTATCACCCTCAAGATTGAGGAATTCATTTGCCGGTACATTATCTGCAAGAGTAAACTGTCCGTGAGCCATTAGCATGGCAGGGAATATGATGCAATGAAAAACAATATTATCCTTACCGATAAAGTGGACAAGCTTGGTTTCCTTGTCATACCAATACTTCTCCCAGCTCTCAGTTGGTCTCAGCTCTTCATTTAAATAATATTCCGACTTTTTTTCAGCACCAAGTTGCTGATTACAAAGGTCTTTTGTACCCGAAATATAGCCGATAGGGGCATCAAACCAAACATAAAGAACTTTACCATCAGCACCTTCCACTGGAACTTTTACTCCCCAATCAAGATCACGCGTCATGGCGCGTGGATTTAACCCGCCACTAAGCCATGATTTACATTGACCATAAACATTTGGCTTCCATTCTTTATGTGAATCAATATAAGCTTCAATCTGAGGCTGCATTTTATCCAATGGAAGGAACCAGTTCCTTGTTTTCTTCAGAATAGGTTGTGCTCCCGATAAAGTTGAATGAGGATTGATCAGTTCTGTCGGGCTTAATGAGGTACCGCACTTTTCGCATTGATCTCCATACGCTTCTTCATTACCGCATTTAGGACATGTCCCAACAATATATCTGTCAGCTAAAAACTGCCCTGCTTTCTCATCATAATACTGTTCAGTTTCCTCTTCATCAAATACCCCCTTATCATAGAGTGTTCTGAAAAATCCGGAAGCGGTTTCATGATGAGTTGGCGATGAAGTTCTATGATAAATATTAAATGATACACCAAAATCGCGGAAAGAATCGCCGATAATCTTATGATATTTATCAACCACCTGCTGTGGATCTACACCTTCTTTTCTCGCCTTCAGTGTAATTGGAACTCCGTGCTCATCTGATCCGCAAACAAAGATCACATCCTTTCCTGTCGATCTGAGAAATCTCACATAGATATCAGCAGGAATGTATACACCTGCCAAATGGCCAATATGAACCGGTCCGTTAGTGTATGGAAGAGCCGCTGTAACCGTATACCTCTTGAATTTATCGTTTCCCAAAATCTTAATATTTGCGTGAATGAGCCTGTTTTTACCTTTTGCAAAGATAAGGGCTAATGTGTTAAATTACTAATCAGTTAGTTTGACAATTTACTTATCAGGCATTTTGTAAATTTGTCTGTTCATCAATAACATCCGGGCAAAACATTCTGTATTACAAAATTCAAAATAACACAGCTAAAATTGACTAATCAGCTAAATCATCCATTCAAAACGCCCCCTTACCTGAAAAAGGGAGATACCGTAGCGATTACCTGCCCGGCAAAAAAATTGCCTTCCGGTATCGGTGAAGCCGTACGTTTACTCGAATCATGGGGGCTCAGAGTATTACTTGGTGATACTGTGGAAGCCTCATGGCATCAATTTGCCGGAAATGATGAACTCCGGACTGGTGATTTCCAGCGTTTTCTGGATGATGAGAATGTAAAAGCCATATTTGCTGCGCGTGGAGGCTATGGAACAATCCGGATAATAGACCGGCTTGATTTTAGCGGCTTCAGAGATCATCCAAAATGGATTATAGGCTTCAGTGATATTACCGTACTGCATAGCCATATTCAGGCTTTGTATAAAACCGAGAGCATTCACGGGCAAATGCCGATAAGCATTCCTGAAGGATCAAAGTTTTCACTGGAAATCCTGAGAAAGGCGCTATTCGATGAGTCAATTGAATACAGCTATAAAAGCATCCTTAAAAACAGACCGGGCAACAGCACAGGAATTCTGACAGGAGGTAACCTTACACTTCTGGTAATGATGTCGGGATCTGTATCTGAGCAGGACTATACCGATAAGATTCTGTTTATTGAGGATGTTGGCGAATATTTGTACTCCCTCGACAGGATGATGTGGAATCTAAAGCGTTCAGGCAAGTTAAATAATCTTAAGGGACTGATTGCAGGCTCATTCACAGAAATGAAAGACAATGATATTCCATTCGGACAAAATGCCGAACAAATCATTATGGATCATGTTAAAGAGTTTGATTATCCGGTATGTTTCAATTTCCCGGCCGGACACATTGCAGATAACCGGGCCTTAATTTTAGGAAGAACAGTGTCACTTCAGGCAGAAGATTATGCAGTAAGAATGATTTATAAAACCGATCATTTGTAGTAATATCCGTAACTGTGGTAAGTAAAGGGTATTGGATACAGGCCAGAGAATAAATCACCCCATCAGGAACAATTTAAAACAGAAAAAGCGAACAATGTCCGCTTTTTCTGTTAATTAAGGATCAGAGAATATTATCTCCAGCCTCCGTTAGAAGTATTGGTACCATCTGCTTTTGCAACAGTTCCAAAAGTATAGAATGGTTCAGTTAAGCCCATAGTCTGCTGAGTTTTAGCAGGAATTGGCAAGTGCAAAGGCGTACCTTTCTGTAAAAGATCCCTTTTTCTCATTTCAAAGAACTGCAAGCCAAGACCGGTTGTATACATCTCAACATGACGCTCATGATGAATTGCCTGAACTATGTCTGCAGACACTGCAGCAACATCAGCCATCTGACCACGGGTCTTACGGGTACTTGCATTGATAATTGCAGCAGCACCTGCAAGATCAGTTGTATATGCTCTTGCTTCAGCTTTCAGCATATCATTTTCAGCTTTCATTACCTGCGCTTTTGGACCAACACCGGCAACATACAGATCATCATATCGCTTATTTCTGTATGGAGAATAGTGATAATAACCTCTGGCAGCCTGAAACCATTGTGAACCAACATATTCAAAATCAGTCTTTAAACGCTGATCAACCGGATTTGTAGATGCAGTTGGATAAGGGAAAGTTGGACTGTCAGTCCAGTGCTGAGGCTTGGTAGGATCCATCATGTTCACAACATAATTGTCTGTTACACCCCATCCCTGATAAACAAGATAGTCACCAGCTTCATCATACCACTTAGCATATCCATCCTGCACTACAATAAAATCAGATGTAATTCCTGCATCAGCATAGGTCTTTACTTTAGCCCAGTTTACAGCCGCCAGCTGGCTTTTGTTACGGGGAGTATAAGACATGATTCTTGCAGCAAATGTACTTGCCAGTTTTTTGAATTCAGCACTTGTATAATCTTTATCAGTACCCAACCATTCTTTTGGAATAGTGAAGGTATTTGCCCCAGCCAGAGCAATTGCTTCGTCAAGATAAATTAAAGCCTGTGCAGATACTGCGGTATAAGAATCTGCAGCATCAACAGTTGATCCTTTTGCCGGAGTTTTTTCATCTACAATAAACGCTCTGTCAAAAACCATTGCAAGGTTGCCGTAACCAAGCCCCTGTGCAAATTTACACATAGCCTTAGTTCTTGGATTTCCTGCACCTGCAGCTCCAATATTCACACCTTCATTTATTGCTTTCAACACATCAGAAGCTGTATTGATGGCAGAATACATATTATTCCATAAATGAAGCGTGGAAACCTGATAGCTGTAAGTAGGAGCGTTATTCCATGCGTTGTTGCGGGGCTCCCATGACATATCCCTCATGGCTTGATTACCCCATGAACATGATACGTTATCTGCAGCAGTTGCAAGCATCATCTTTGATCCGCTAAATGCATTCTCGCCAACATAAATAGTGTTATATAAACCCGAGGTTAAGTTTTCAAGTGCAATACCATTGGAGAATACTTTATCAAAATCGGGCTGATTTAAGTTTTCTACCTGCAGCAAATCTTTTTTACAACCCTGTACTAAAAACAAGGTCAGTGCGATTGCATATATATATTTAATTTTTTTCATAATTCTTTTTATTTAACTGATGTCTTAGAAATCCATTGATAATGAGAATGCATAATTTCTGAAGTTTGGATATTTATAAGTTCCATCGTATGGTTGTCTTAAACTTCCAACTTCAGGATCATATCCACTATAGTCTGTAAATGTAAGCAGGTTACGTCCAACAACTTTTGCTGTAATACTTTTAACCACGCCACCAAATACATTTAAGCTCTTCAATGGGAATGTATAACCTAAAGCAACTTCTCTTAATTTCAAATATGTACCGTCTTCAACCCAATAGCTGTTCGGGGTATTTACATCATAGAAATTAAGGAAATAATCGTATGCTTTCTTTTCTCCCTGAGGCACACCAGCCATATCCATTTCAGGGTTTCTAAGATCTCTTGTTAACCACTGGCCTTTTGCATTGTAGATGTCCCCGCCTTTCTTAAGGTCAAGCAGGAAATAAAGGGTAGCTCCTTTGTAGTTGAAGGTATTTGATAATCCCATATTGAAATCAGCATTACCATCGCCAATCTTAGTAAATAAGTTAGCACCTTTTGAATCTAATTGTTTAATAGCTTTCTCGGCGGTTGTACCCTGTGTACCCTTAGCTATAACAAATCCTCTTGAATTTATTTCATAGTCTGCAATTGTTTTACCTGCAGGTAACTGCTTCGCCATCTGATCCAGTGATTTTACCCAGGTATGACCATACATTGCTCCATAGGTTTCATTTTCTTTAACATAGAACATCTGCTGCCCGCCACCATCAGTATCACCGAAGGTATAGGCCGGAATTGGAAGACTGGTAATTTTTTGTCTGATTCTTGAGAACACGAGATTAGAACTCCATGAAAAATCTTTCTTTTTCATCCAGTTAGCTCCAAGGCTAAACTCAAAAGTCTTACTCTCAACAGAACCTGCATTCTGGAACTGACTTGTAAAACCATTATTCAGAAATCCTAATAATGGAGCATTAAGGAACTGATCATTTGTTGTAGACTGAGCATAAACAGCTTCGAAAGTAAAGTTCTTCAGGAAGTCAACATTTAAACCAATTTCAGTTTCTGCAGTTTTTGAAGGCTTCAGGTTTACGTTACCTTTCTGAACAGCTGAAGCAGAACCATTGCTCAATGTAAAGGTCTCATATTGCCATGCAAAACCCGGACGAATACCTGCAGTTCCATAAGCAGCTCTGATTTTTAATTCATCAATACCTTTGATCTTAAAATCTTCAGAGATACGATATGCTCCTGAAGCTCTGAAATATGGGTTCCATCTTTCTTCTGACCCGAATAGGGATGAACCATCATAACGGAACATTCCGTCGAACAAGAACTTATCTTTATAATCAAGACCTAAAATTGCAAAGTAGTTCTGAGCTCTTTCAGTTTCATCATATGATTCAGCATCATTGATCACAGCGAAGTTGTCATAGGTTGGAATGCCCTCTACACCAAACTGTGATGAGGATACCTCATAATTTTCAAATCTGCGGTTTTCATACAGGTAAGAAAGTTTTCCTTTAACTGTAAGATCACCAAAGGTCTTAGCCATGTTAATGGTAGCCTGAGTATTCTGGCTGTTTCCGGCTTCTGAATAATCCTGAAGACCTCCGTTAGTGTAAGACATTCCATTAGTTGCTGCAGTACCTCCTGTTGGAGTCCAGGTATCTTTTGGATTGTATAAACGGTAACGGTAGTTACTTCTTTCAATAGAATGAGACAGATCAATATTAGCCCATGAAGTAACTCTTGCATTCAATGCAAAGTTTCCTACCCAATTAAACTTCTTGTTATTTCTATCTGTTTTATAAAGGGTGTACAATGGGTTAACTGTTTCACCACTCCAGTGGTTCATACGTAAATAGTATGGCTGACCATCCGGATTGAACTGGTTAAGGTTAACATCTGGTTCAGCTAAAGCAACGTTGAAGAAAACCGCTCCGGTTGATCCGGGATATTCAGTTTTAGTGTTGATCAATAAATTGGAAGTGCTGAACTTTAACCAGGGAGCAATTTGCTGATCTACGTTAAAACGGAAATTTTGTCTTTTGTATCCATCAGTCATTGCGATTACACCCTGCTGAGCATTATTCTCAAATGAAGCATAAACTCCAGTCCTTTCAGTTCTGGAAGCCATTGATACGAAGTTCGAATAGTTAACTCCGGTATTAAAGAAATCATTTTGCTGATTACGGGTTACACCGTAAGGATTATCCATATAATGATCGGCTTTGGGAGTCCTGTTTCCGGTAATTAACGGACTGTGACCCGCATCGCGATATCCTGCCGGATATGTAACACCCTGGTACTTGGTGAAAGTACCCGCATACTGCTGATAATCTGCAGCAAGAGCGAATGGATGGTGAGTAGCAAGATCAAGGGTATTTGCAATATCCTGAACACCGGCTTCATTTCTTATATTGATTTTTACAGCATTCATTCCAATGCTGTTACCCCTTTTAGTGGCTATTGCAATCACACCATTACCTGCTCTTGAACCATAAAGAGCTGATGCAGCAGCACCTTTTACAACCTCCATTGAGGAAACGTCATCTGCGTTAATATCTGAAAGAGACCCTGTAAAAATAACTCCATCAATCAGGATAAGAGGTCCGGATCCTACATTATTCAGGTTATTATCAGCTCTTAACTGAATATCAACACCGCCACCCGGAGTTCCGCTTGGAGCGCTTGCCTTAATACCGGCAACTTTACCTGACAGAGCACCGGCCAGTGATGTACCGGTTACAGCGTTTAATCTTTCCTCACCCACCTTGGTTACAGATACTGTCATCTTTTCTTTGGTAGTAGCACCAGCAACACCGGTAACAATTACTTCAGACAACTGTTTGGCATCAGTTGATAGTTGTACATTAGCTGTATTATTTGCACTGATTGTAACTTCTTGTGAAGAGTAGCCTATATAGGTAATCACAAGAGTATTATTTGCCCCTGGTACACGAAGGCTGAATTTACCGTCGCCACCTGTAGAGGTTCCGATATTAGTTCCTTTAACTTTAATACTAACTCCCGGTAATGGTAAACCATCCGTTTTGTCAGTTACTGTTCCTGTAACAGTACGTTCCTGTGCTATAGCCTGAAAAGCTATAAATAGCAGCAAGAACAAACTTTGTAGAAGTTTTTTCATACTTAATTGGTTTTGAAATGTTTAAAAAGAGGGTTGAATTATTTGGTTACTTTAATATCAAAGTTGAGCAACATAAATGTTACAACAAAATTATATTATTACTATTTTTAAAATAATAATATAAATGCCTGATAATCAATTGATTAAATTTGATTGGATTCAAATATTCAACGTAGTATTTTAAAATAATACCCGGAATTGCGACAAGTAAACCGGAATGTTAAGCATCATTCATTAAAATATAGTATATAAACAGCCAATAATTCCATAATATTTTTGCGGTAAAAATCCTTTAAATATAAAAGAGCCCCAATAGATATCCATTGGGGCTCTTTTATATTAAAACCGAATTAATTTGGTGTCATCAATTTATTATTAGCAAGCTCCTGAGCTGAAATAGGCCAGATATATGCCGGTGAACTGGATGCCACTGCCTGGGCAACATTGGTAGCATCTGACTTTGCAGGAATTGTTGCCCCTAATCTCAATAGATCAGTTGAGCGGAATCCTTCACAAATTAATTCTATTCTGCGTTCTGTCAGAATAGTATTTATTAAAGCAGCTTGTGTACCAATATCAGCTAATGGGAAAACATAGTTTGCATCAGACCTTTTTCTAACTTCAGATAATAAGGCAAGGCCCCGAACAATATTGCCACTTCTGGCATGTGCTTCAGCCGCATTAAGTAATACTTCCGCGTAACGAATTACAGGTACATAATCTGTATACGGAGACGGCTTTTTGAACTTAGAAACAAAGTTCTTGGTTCCATTAGCTATAATAAAGGCTTTACGGGCATCTGTTGAACCTGCAGCATAAACAGGATTTGCAAAAATACCCGCAGGATTCAGGTAATATTCTTCAAATCCACCTACTGATTGTGCAGTATAATAATGTGCTAATTGATTCTGGGTTCCCGGAGGGCTCAGATCAGTCATAGGTAAGAAAAATACAGCTTCAGAACCGGTATAGGTACCACCATATACGGTTGCAATATTTGCCTCTAACTGCATGGTTACACCAGAGGTTGATTTAAACGGCGCTGTAGCACTAATGATCTTATTTGACTCTTCAATAACTTTAGGATAATTACCCATTGCAAGATAAACCCTTGTTTTCAAAGCTATTACGGTATTTTTATGAGCCCTTGAACTGTTCAAAGCTGCATTCGAATAAGTAGCAGGCAAGCCGGTTTCAGCCTCATCAAGATCTTTCAGGATCTGGGTATAAACCTGTGCAACTGTACTTCTGGCCAGATCATTGTTAGCCGAAGTGGTTTCAGCCTGTATACGCAACGGAAGGCCGGGATTAGCTCCATTACCCATAGTATATGGCTTAGCATACAATTGTAAAAGATTAAAGTAACAGAATGCTCTTACAAATTTTGCTTCAGCACGATATTGGTCTGCAAGGGCAGTACTCACTACGCCTGCGCTTCCATCAATACCTTTTAGAAACACGTTTGCCTGATTGATCGTAGAGTAAGCAGTATTCCAAAAGTTTACCACCTCATTGGTAGCAGAATTCAAATTATGTCTCCAGGTATCCAAACCGGTAACCCCGTTTGGTTTATTGACTATAAAGTCTTCCCCTCTGATATCCTGATAAATTAAAAATCTTCCGCCTAAATGTTGTCCGCTTTTTAAACCGCCATAAAGTCCGTTTACCTGTCCGAGGATCCGATCAGGAGTGGCAAATGCAGTAGCATCAGAAAGACTGGTTTCGGGAAAGGTCTCCAAAAAGTCTTTCTTACACGATACGGAAACCGTACTTAACAGTAAGACAATAAAGAACAATCTTAGTGCCTTCACTTTATTTATTTTCATATTTTCCATTTCGAATTCATTAATAATTAAAATCCAACATTTAAACCAAATGTAATTGTTCTGCCCAATGGCACTGAGTTCCTGTCAACACCTGGTGCCAGGTTAGAGTTTCCATTAACAGATACTTCAGGGTCTGCACCAGCGTAATTTGTGAATACCAGAAGATTAGTAGCCTGAGCATACATTCTCAGGTTAGATATACCGGTTCTGCCAAGATATTTTGCAGGAATAGTATAACCTAAAGAAACATTTCTCAATTTCAAAAAGTCTCCCTTGTAAACGTTCGCTGACATTGGAACAGCAGAACCATTAGATGTATTATCTCCGTAAACTACACGGGGTATATCGGTTACCTGTCCTGCAGTGGTCCATCTTCTCAACATTCCGGCTTCATTATTCCAGAAACGCTGATCTCTCAAACCTGCCTGAGTACCATAATAGATATAATTTCCACCAGAGTATGTAATTCCCAGATTTAGATCAAATGCTTTGTATTTAAAGTTGTTATCAAATCCGCCGTAAAAAGTAGGAATTGAGTTACCCCAGATCCTTGCATCTGCAACTGCATCAATTGCAGGAGCAACTTGTCCGGCATTTGCACCATCGAGGTATAAATAACGGCTTGCAGCCGGCCTCTGGAAACTAAAGCGGACCTTTTGTCCGTTTCTGTTTACAAAAACACGCTCGCCGGTTGCAGGGTCAACACCTGCTGTTTCTACCACAAATATCTGACCTAAAGAATAGCCGACTCTGGTCCTGTTTGCAGTTTCAAGAGATGTAACACCCGGAAGATCTGCATTGTTATTTGCCAGTGAAGTCACTTCATTTTTGATGAATGAAATATTAAAGTTTGAAGACCAGCGGAAATTACCTTTTTCAATATTGGTTGAATTAATTGAGAACTCCCATCCTTTGTTAAACATTCTTCCAATATTGGTAGTGATCTGATTACCCGGAATACCTTTTGAAGGCGATTGAGGAGCTGCCTGAATTAACTGATCGATATCGTTATAAAAGTAGTCGGCATCAAACTCGATACGACCATTTAAGAACGCCATGTTAATACCAATATCCGTTTTTGTACTTGTTTCCCATCTTAAATCTGCGTTACCCGCCTGGCTGTATCCAAGACTTGGAACAGCACCATAAAGACCGGTACCATACAATGACAATGCAGGGAAATCACCAATATTGATATTGCCAACCACACCATAACTGCCTCTTAATTTAAACTGAGACATGATATCAGCTAGCTTTGAATTCTGGAAGAAATTCTCCTGAGATATATCCCATCCAACAGATGCACCTCCAAAGTTACCCCACTTCTGTCCGGCAGCTAAACCCGAATAACCATCCCGTCTGAAACTACCGGCAAGGAAATACTTCTTTTTAAAATCATAGTTCGCACTTCCAAAAACCGACCTGAATGCATTTATCCCACGTCCATTACCTGCAGGTATGATCGTGCCAAACCCTCCCTGATATACTTCAATGAACGGATCTGAAACATTCTGCCTTGTAGCACCCCAGGATGAGCCAATTGAGCTTTGCTCTTCATAACCTCCGAGGGCAGATACATTATGTGAAGAGGCTATTGTTGTATTGTAACTAAGTGTATTAACCCAGTTCCATCTGTTATTTCTTGAATAGGTATTTGTTGCACTACCATTTGGCGAAAAACCATCACCCTGGTACTTGTTCGCAAAAGCAATGTTTTCTGTAAGCAAATTATCCATACCATAACTGGTTTTCAGAACCATTCCCTTTATAAGATCAACTGAGGCATAAACATTTCCTATTAGCCTGTTATTCTCAGAAGTGAATTTATCTTCTTTTAGCAGTACTTCGGCATTCGGATAATTAGAAGCTACCGCCGAATTGTTGGCACCAAAACCAATTGCTCCGCCATTCATATGATAGGTTCCATCCGGATTATAAGCAGGTACGTTAGGAGGCAATACAATTGCCAAACGGCCTAAACCTACAGTAGAGAAAGCCTGACCTGGTAATGAGCCGGTATTTGGCGCTTTATTGTAAGTATTAGTAAATGAGAAATTAGAACCAACTTTGATCCTGTTTGTCAATTTATGATCCAGGTTAACCCTTCCTATTTTACGCTGAAAATCATTGTTTCTGATAAACCCTTCCTGATCACTGAAACCAACAGAAACATAGTGTGATGTTTTATCAGTTGCACCTGAAAAATTCAATGCATGATTTTGTGAAACTCCGGTACGATATGCTACTTTATACCAATCTGTGTTTACTGTACTGCCATCTGCCAGTGTTTGCAAAAAGAATCTGGCAGGTGTACCTATATTAGCCAGGGCCTCGTTTTTCATGGTTACATAACCCTGAGCATCCAGCAATTCAGGCAAATTACTGGCTTCATTAAAGCCTGCCCAGGCTTCATAATTTACTTTAGTCGAACCTTGTTTACCTTTTTTTGTAGTGATAACCACTACTCCGTTTGATGCTCTCGAACCATAGATAGCTGATGCGGCAGCATCTTTTAAAATATCTATTGACTCAATGTCGGAAGGGTTGATATCACCTAAAGCATTTCCCGCAGCATTTGTACCGGATGCATCCCCGGTGTAAACAGGAATACCATCAACTACGATCAAAGGATAAGAACTCAAAGAAATTGAATTAAACCCTCGAATGCGGAATACCGGAGGATTGTTCAGAACCCCATTGGGCATCACAATATTTACACCTGCAGCCTTGCCAGCAAGGGCCTGCTCAAAACTTTGAACCGGCTGATTTTTAAGTTTGTCGCCGCTTACACTCACAACTGAGCCGGTTACATCCTTTCTGGATTGTGTACCGTAACCCATAACAACAACTTCGCCCAGTTGCTGCTGGTCAGAAGTTAATGTAACATTAATTGTTTTCGAAGAACCAATGTTTATAGTTTGCCTGACATAACCCACAAACGCAAATTCGAGCTGAGTTCTGCCTTCGGGAACATTAATAGAATACGTGCCATTGGCAGAAGTTTGTGTACCAAGGTTAGAACCTTTTACTATAACACTAACTCCAGGCAATGGTAAACCATCCGTTTTGTCAGTTACTGTTCCTGTCACAGTACGTTCCTGTGCTACAGCCTGAAAAGCTATAAATAGCAGCAGGAACAAACTTTGTAGAAGTTTTTTCATACTTAATTGATTTTGAAATGTTTAAAAAGAGGGTTGAATTATTTGGTTACTTTAATATCAAAGTTGGGCAACATAAATGTTACGACAAAATATATTTATTATTATTTTAACATAAACCATATAACTAACTGAAGATCAGTATTTTAATTTATACTGCGGCATAGCAGATAAAAATATTATGCATGCATTGTGAAATGTTGCATCTGACCCTTAAAAAGGAAGAGAGGAGGTAAAAATAATTTCTCTGATTCTTTATGAAAACACCAATCTGTCTGTCTCTGGATTCAAGACCATTTTCTGATTTTCGACCTTAAGCAGGGCTTTGAATGAAAATTCAACTTCCATCTACTTTTGAGAGGTTCCCTGTGACCATCCGGCGTATTTACGAATATGCAGCTATGCCCCTGTCATAATGCTGAAGTCCATCCGCCTTTCCTTCTTCCTCAGTCTCTCCCTTTTACAGGATCTTTCATATCTGGCTGAAATAGCAGGATCCAATACTTTGCATACCTCCTGAGCAAATACAAGTACAATAAAGAATATTACAAGCAGGCAGGTATAAAACTAATTTCAAAAATTTCGCTTTCATATCCATTTTATTACAATGTGCCGAAAATTTGTTTCTTAAAATAAGATGAAAACAAAAGAGACCGCATTGATTAAGTATCAGATACGGTCTCTTTTAATAGAAACTTAAAAAATAAAGTATTATTTATCCCACCAGATTCTGGTAGTCAGATTATCTGCACCCTGACGAGTTACCGCCTCTGCGTAACTCTTTCCATTAATAGAACCTTCGTTGGTAGGGTAACCCTGCCTGCGCGGAATGGTTGGCTGGTTACCATTTGGAGCTGCTGCCAGTACCGGGAATCCGGTCCTCCTCCAATCGGCCCATGATTCATATCCATTCAGATAAAGATGAACCCATTTTTGGGTCATAATCTGCTCCAAACCTTTGGCTGTATCATAAGCAACAGCTGTCTGTGCCATATAAGCAGCATAGGTACCCGCATTATAAACACCGTAGGTTTCCATTGAAGCCTTAATAGCATTTGCATAATGGGTAGCTGCTAACACTTCTCCACCTGCAATCCAGCCTTGTTTAGCTGCTTCTGCCTGGGTAAATAATACCTGAGCATAGGAATAAATTAATGCAGGGGATCCGGCACCGCGGAATTTATCACCTATTCGACTGTATGCACCCGGAATATTAACGGCTGTGTTCGATCCATAAGGCAAGCCTATAACCTTACCGGCCAATACTTCACCATAAACAGGTAAACGCGGATCATTCTTGGGCTCCATATAGTCTGTCATCACCTTACTGATAGCATAATCATTACGTAAACTTGTGGTATAGTTATCAAACCATGGGTTAAAATTGTTGGGATCACCGGACAGGAATTTATAGAACATGTTTTCGGAATTGTTGCTAATTACACCACTTGCGATGGCATCAGCCATTTCAGCTTTACCTTTTGCATTATCTACCTTCATTAAACGCAACGACATGAAAAGTCGCGTTGTATTAGCAAATTTTTTCCATGCAGCCATATCCCCTTCAAATAACTGGTCACCCCTTACTCCTGTCTCAGCAGTTTTAATCTGGGCTGCAGCCTCCTTAAGTTCTTTAAAAAGATCAGTATAAATACTTTGTTGAGTATCATACTTCGGACTAAAATTACCATCACCTTTTAAAGCTTCTGAATAAGGAATATCTCCAAACCGATCTGTTAACCACCAATAATAATAAGCTTTCAAAATTCTTGCAACTGCGATCTGATTGTCTTTTGATCCATTCACACCGACTTCTGCCAATGGGCTTCCTGAGTTGGCATTATTAATGATGCTCTTCAGGTTATACAAAGGTCCGGTATAATGTGGAGCCCATTCAAAATTGCGGACAGAGTACAACGAAGCACCAGGGTACGGGCCTTCAGAAATGTGCTGTATGTACATATTTGCCGAATGGCGACTTCCTGCAGTTCCGGGAAAAGCAGTTCCAGGCAATGACTGCAAAGCATTAGTCAGCAGTGCTTTATTCGGAACAGTACTTACGGCCGTCGGGTTAATATTGGTATCTCCGAAGTCGCTTGGATCACATGCTGTTAACAGCATGACGGATCCTATGATTAAACTAAATATTTTTTTCATTTTCTTTTTCTACTAAATTAAAATCCAACTCTCAAATTCAAACCAATCGACCTGGTTGAAGCCAACTGGCCACCTTCCTTACCGAAGCCTTCCAGCTCTGATGGATCCAATCCGAATTCTTTTGCAGGGGCTGAGATCAACCATGCATTATTCACAATTGCCCCTAAAGTAACCCTGCTAACAGGAATATTCCCCAGGTATTTTTTGGGTATAGTATATCCTAAACGAACTTCACGAAGTTTCATATAAGAAGCACTTAAAAGATAGTTTCTGGTATCACGCTGATTGTTCGTATAGAAATGTCTCCTTGCTGCAATATAGGTATCAAGTGGTGCACCTGCTGAGGTTACACCAGTGATGTGAACACCGCCACCTAAAGAAGGAAATGTACGAACATTATTTCCTTTATCATTTAATCCAACAGTAGCTTCTGTTAAACCTGTTCCGTCGCCATACATTTTAGTCAGTGAATAAAACTGACCACCTTTCTGGAAATCTAAAGAGAATGAAAGATCTACTCCTTTGTACTTTAAACTGTTGTAAAAACCACCTGTAAAATCAGGCATCATTGAACCCAGGTTATTATTGATCGTATAATCAACAGTACCTGCAGAACTTGTATAAACAGTCTTTCCATTAGCATCCAGCTTATGCATCCGGCCAACCATTTGTCCCCATGGTTTGCCAACCTGGTTTTCTATGCGGAAGTCGTTACGCTGAGTATCATATAAGTAAGTGTTCAGACCTTCAGCAAGTTCTTTA
Source organism: Daejeonella sp. H1SJ63 (assembly GCF_029360775.1). Classification (GTDB taxonomy): domain Bacteria; phylum Bacteroidota; class Bacteroidia; order Sphingobacteriales; family Sphingobacteriaceae; genus Daejeonella. The sequence continues at coordinate 62,852 of NZ_JARKMZ010000020.1, forward strand.
ACAATAGATTTAGCTTTTGCAAAATTCAAAGCCGCAGTCCAGGTAAAATTGTTCTTGGTAACAGGTGTTCCGCTAATACTTAATTCCCAACCTTTACGCTGGATATTACCTGCATTGATTTGGGCTGTTGTAAATCCGGATGCAGGAGCTACGTTTAGTCCGAGGATCTGATTAGTATTATTATCTAGATAATAAGTCAGATCAAAACCTATTCTGTCTTTTAAGAAACGCATCTCTGTACCTAATTCAAATGATTTGGTTAAAGATGGCAATACCTTTCCTGTCCTGAATTGGTCACCAATTGAAGCAGATGGGTTACTGCCATAAATTGAACCGTTATTAATCGCAACATCAACCTGGTATGGATCTAAATCAGAACCAACCTGGGCAAAACCCCCTCTTATTTTACCGAATGATAAAACATTTGAAATTCCGCCTTTCAGCAGTTCACTGAAAACTATGCTTGTTGATACAGATGGGTACAGGTATGAATTATTTGCAGCCGGTAATGCAGAAGACCAGTCGTTTCTTAAGGTAGCATCTAAATAGAAAAATGCTTTATAACCAAATGAAGCCTTACCATAAATACTTCTTACTTCTTTTGCAGAATATCTAGTAATAGTATTGGGACGTGTAACTGATGCTGCAATATCAAAATAGTTAGGGAATGTTAATCCACCGGTAGTTTGATTATCCAGACGATCATTTTTATTGGTACGAATATTTCCCCCAACAAATCCATCAACTGTGATGTTGCCAAATCCTTTTCTGAAATTCAGATTAGTTTCATAGTTCATTTCATTATTAACCAACTGATAGGTTGAATAGCCCGGCTGCTGCAAACCGCCTGAAGCAATTCTAAAATTGCCCTTGCCATTGTCATAATCCATACGAACAAAAGAGGTGACATTGAAAATATCATTGATCTTATATTTGAAACCCATGTTACCAACAATCCTGTTTCCGATATCAGTTCCATAATTCTCTTTTACAATAAAATATGGGCTGTCCCAATATTGAGGCTGCAGATATAATGTTGGATCACCTGTTGAGTTAGGATCACCTATATTCCAGGAATTCAGTGTACCATCTGCATTCCTGTAATTTTTCAGGCGCTTCATATCCAATTGCCTTTGAAACCACTGGTTGAAATTCTGTGTAACGTTCAAGCCATCTAAGGTATAACCTTCTTTAGGCTGTCCTTTGGTATTACGGGTGGTATAGTTAATATCTGTAGAAATGGTTAGTCTCTTACTGATATCCATAGAAGTATTCAATGCCAACTGATGCTGGTCGCGTTTAGCTCCCGGAATGGTTAAGGCTCTGCTTAAATTATTATAGGACAGTCGATATACCATGGCATCAGAACCACCTGAAAAAGCGACACTGCTGTTATAGGTTTTGCCGGTATCATAGAAATCTGTTATATTATTTGGCTGAGGAGTCATAGGAGACAGTTTTCCAAAGTCTGCGCCCGGATACCAGGAATAATATGGACGATAATCCTGGCCGTTCATAAGCGGCCCCCAGCTTTCATCAGCTCCATAATCTATAATCCGCTGATTATTGAAAGCCGACCAACTGGTTGGATGAACTCCCGGCTTATATTTAAATAAATAAAATCCCTCATTATCATATGTTGAACCCGGAGAAACCGAATTGGATGAATAACCACCGGCATATGAATTTTGATATTTAGGCATTATATACAGATTTTCAAGAGAAGAACTAAGGTTCACATCTACACTGGGTTTACCTGTACGGCTACCTTTTTTAGATGTGATTACAATCACACCTGCACCGGCTCTGTTTCCATATAGTGCAGTTGCAGCAGGTCCTTTCAGAACAGAAATAGATTCCACATTATCCATGATCACATTTTCCTGAAGAGTTGGAGTTCCATCAACTACATATAGCGGATTGGCAACACCAAGACCACTGATACCACGTATAATAACGTTGGCATTATCAAATGTGGAACTTGGTGAGCCCTGAAGCTGCACACCCGCAACCTTACCGGCCAAAGATGAACTGATGTCCATCGATTTTGCAACAGTCAGGCTTTCCCCTTTTACTTCCTGAACAGAATATCCTAATGATTTCTTTTCACGGCTTTCTCCAAGGGCAGTTACTATTACCTCAGAAATAAGGGTCGCATCTGTCGCTAAGCTCACATTCAAAACATTGGATGATGGAATTGTACCTTCAGCAGTTTTGAAACCGATATAGGTAAATATCAGAGTTGCAGCATTCGATGGAACTCTTAAACTGAATTTTCCATCGGCACCGGTTGAAGTACCTGCAGTACCTCCTTTTACTTTAATGCTTACCCCCGGCAGAGGCAGGCCATCTTCTTTAGCTGTTACTGTCCCAGTAACAGTACGTTCTTGTGCCATCGCCTGAAAGGCAATAAATAGCATCAATAACAAAACTTGTAATTGTTTTTTCATTCGGGTTTAATAATTGACTTGTGAAAGATTTGGTTAATTATAGTCTTAGTCAAATATTGTTAACAATTCTGTTACACGGAAATATTTTGTCATGTTTTTGTAAAATTTATACGCAATTATCTGTTATTCAGCATTTTAATATTTATAATAAATTTTAAAATAATCAGAAAAAACTACTAAAAACCAAACCTTCCAGCCACATCTGGATTTATTCAATAATTGATACACTATAAAAATTATAGTGATAATACCTCAAAAGCATGGCCGATAAGTTTTCAAATACAGAAAAATAGTCCAAGCCATTTTCATTAAAGATTCTTAGAATTGTAACAATTACATATACATTGGCGATGCACCAACTACTATGTATTGCATATTACTAAACAAAACACATATCTTTGTTATATGATAGTAGAGAATACCCAAACCCAGATGAGGAAAGGAATACTTGAATACTGTATTCTTTCAATTATTTCCCGAGGGGAGATTTATGCCTCAGACATCATTAATGAGCTTACAAAGGCAAAACTGCTGGTAGTGGAAGGAACGCTGTACCCATTATTGACAAGACTTAAAAATAATGGTCTCCTGTCATACAACTGGAAGGAATCCACGTCAGGACCACCCAGAAAATATTACGTTCTCTCTCCCGCCGGACTTGAAGTTCTTAGAAGACTCGACAGCACATGGGAGGAACTTTCTTATGCAGTTAAAGTGTCTCTGGAAGACAGAGTAATTGAAAAGACAAGTCAGAAACAGGAATAAATAATAAGCCAGGAAAAATGAATAAAACCATCATAATAAACATTAACGGCATTGTCTTTCACATTGAGGAGGATGCCTACGAGGTTCTTAGAACCTATATGACTGAGGTCAAAAGACATTTTGCTTATTCACCAGACAGTGATGAAATTGTAACGGACATCGAGAACAGGCTTGCTGAGATGTTCAGTGAAAGGCTTAATGCAGATAACAGACAAGTAATTATTACTGCCGATGTAGAATCAATAACCGAAAGAATGGGTAATGTCAGTGATTTTGATATCGACGATGATGATCAACCTGTCAGGCTTACCGACCCCATTTATAAGGCGGAGAAGAAACTTTTCAGGGATACTGATGACCGGATAATCAGCGGAGCATGTGCTGGTATTGCACATTATTTGGGTATCGAGCCCCGCTGGATAAGGTTATTGGCGATCATATCACTATTCCTTGGTATCGGCATACCCGTTTACCTGATATTATGGCTGGTAATTCCGAAAGCTGTAACAAGGGCAGATAAAATGGCCATGAAAGGAGAGCCGATAAATATTCAATCCTTCAAAAAGAATTTTGATGAAGAACTTGCGGGTCTGAAACACGGACTAAAGAATGCACATCATGAGGCAAAACCCGCCATTAACCAGCTGGCCAGATTTATTGGGAATGCAGGTATGCTTGTTATTAAAATTATTGGTGGAATTATTGTTTTCTCAGGAATTATTGCATTGATTGTCCTTAGCATCGGACTAATCACATTTCTGGGATACTGGAACAGCAACCAGCTGAATGCGTTCCCCTTCAATATGGTGAATCCGGGTTATAAATCGATTTTCACAATCAGTGCTTTCATCCTGATCTTTATTCCGCTTGCCGCTCTGGTGGTATTTGCAGTGCGGGTAATCTTTACAAGATTCGCTGTTTCAAAAACTGTATACTTTGGAATGCTGATTCTCTGGCTCACCGCGCTGGTTGTGGGAGTATATCATGTATCAAAGGTTGGAGCTGAATTTAATGAAGAAGCAAAATTCAGCATCACAGCTGTTTTAAAACCATCATCAGAATATTATCTTAAGCTGAATCCGGTTCGATTTCTGACAAAGGAGGATAGTCTTGAGTATAATATTAATCCAAGTGATTTTAAAGGAAGAATTATCATTAACAGCAGAAGGGGGGATTTTAACCTTCCAAGAAACGTGAGTTTAAAGATTCTTAAAGCTGATGTTTCCAAACCGGTATTAATACAGGAATTCAGCGCCAAAGGCCCTGATTTTGAAACTGCACTTGCAAATGCCAGAGGAGCCAGATACCGCTTTATTCAAACTGATTCCCTATTACTGCTTGATGGAAATACACATGTTAAAAGAGGTGAACTTTGGCGCGATCAGCGTGTTCAACTCACACTGAAACTTCCTGAAAACACCACGCTGCATATAGAAGGTACCTTAAACCGTTATCTGGAAGATTATAGTCTCTGGGAATGCCAGCCGCAGAACGCAAAAAATGATTTCCTTTCAGAGTGGATTATGACAGCAGAAGGATTAAAATGCAAGAATGACAGTCTGTTTAACAGAAACAAAGATTAACTGATTCTGCACAATAAAAAAAGCCCTGACACATCAATCAGGGCTTTTTTTATTGCCCTACCATAAATACCGCATTACTGAAGAAAAGCTTCCCGTTTTCCCAGAAACTTCTGAACAGCGGATTATCCGATAAATAAACTACCGATCCGTTTCCCATTTCCTGAACACCAAAGATGAGTCCGTCAGCTAATTTTTTCTTTACCTGTGCTCCCACAAAGCCGGTAACATAATTATCCTTTTTGATAACACCAACATTCCACCCTTTACTGAGATACTGATATATTTTATCATCCAACTTTAGTGTATAGTAAAAATCAGGGAATCCGAAACCAAGAGGGTGGGTATTATCAAGATTTACCTTATAAATAGCACCGGGAATATTTGTTCGAACACTTTCCCTCTCTCTGTTTTCATACGCTCTGATATCCTCATAAGGATTCCCGGCTTTATCCTCTTTCTTAACTTCCTCTTTAATTTTAATATCAAATCCCTTGATTTCAGAAAGCCTGGATACAGCACCTTCCATAGCAATCAATTTACCCCCTGCGCGTACCCATTGCTGCATTCTATCATTTCCGATATCATTATAATTACCATCTGGTAAAATCATTATATCAAACTCATCCCAATTGATCCGCATAAGATCCTGCGCCCTGATTACAGTAAGCGGATAATTGATCTGCTGCTCAAAAAAATGCCAGATCTCACCAAAAGCCAGAGATGAAACAGATTCACCTCCAACAAGTAATATTTTAGGCTTCTTAATATACCTGATCTTATCTGAACCCAGATCTGCTCCCTTATCAACAAATGCTGATGGTATTGCCTGAAGTGTTATTCCTGATTTTTTGGCCAGTTCATTCACTTTCTTCTCAAAATCAGCTCCCAGATGGGCATTCCCACTCCTCGCTATAATAAGAGAACCGGCGTTAAACCGTTTCCCCCCGGTTTCAAACGGTATTTCAGAATATCTGACCCTGATATTACTGTTCAGCAAATCTGCCAGAAATCTGACATCGGAAAGCGAATTCCAGTTAGCAATAAAAGCAACGGGGTTTATTATGTTTGAATTCACCGGAACCTGTTCTGATATACCTTTAAATTCAGGCTTTAAAGCATCTTTGGAAGCGTAAGCCTGCAATCCAAAAGCATAGGGAAGCGACCATGCCGTAATATCATAGGTTGCTGAGTCTGAAACAAATGTGTTCGGCTCAAAAAGCACTTTCAACAGCACTGATTTAGATTGATAGGCACTGATTACCATGTCATTCCGCTCAACTTTAAAATTCTCGTTTCGGCCGGTATAATAATTCAGACCCTGACCTCCCTTTGCTGATCCATATCCAAAATCAATTCCGTTCCGGCGCAGAAGTACAGCCAGCGTCTTTAGCTTCTCTGTATTTTCTCCTCTGATTATGTAGGATTTATATTCTCCCGAAGGACTGGATCGGCTATTTAAAAAATAGGATTTAAACTCAAAGAGAGCCTTTTCTGAATGATTTGAAGCCGCTTCAACAGTTGAAAGACCCGTTGTAAAATGATGCTCTATTCTGTCTTTCAGCGTTAAAGTATCGCCCTCGGCATTGATTACTGCAAGCCCGGCTCTCCCTGAGCCTCCCTGCTCGTAAGTCATCCCAACTGAGCCATTGTACACCGGATAAGTGTCGCCATAAGAAGGATATAACAAATCAAAACGTTCTCTTGTGAAGTACATCCACCCGTTCTGATCAAAATACTTTGCATTGTTCTTTCCGATAATTGTTTGAAAATCCCGCTGCCATTTACTGATATCCTGATGATATGGCTCAGCAGCAGGAGCAAAATAATAAGGCGCATCAATGCCCTGCTCATGAAAATCGACATGAACCTGAGGCAGCCATTTATTAAAGACTGCAAGCCTCTGCTGCGATTCAACCTGACTTTGCCATGCCCAGTCTCTGTTCAGATCAAAATAATAATGGTTTGCTCTGCCCCCCGGCCATGGCTCTACATGCTCGCGTGAAAAAGGATGCGGATCAGGATTAAGATTTTTTACAGAATTGTAAAAATTAACATAACGCTCCCTTCCATCCGGATTTAAACAGGGGTCAATAATCACCATAGTATTTTTAAGCCATGTTTTACTGCGCTGCTCCAGGGGATTAAGCAAAGCATAAGCTGTATGCATGGATGCCTCGGTAGAAACAGATTCATTACCGTGAACATTATAACTTAACCAGACTAATACGGGCTGCGATGCAGGGATATCGGCATTTTTATGACCAGATACGCCATCCATTATCCCGGCAAGAGCAAGATTATTTTTTCGGATATCTTCCAGCCTGCCAATATTTTGATCAGAAGCTATAAAAACAAGAAAAAGTGGTCTGCCTTCATAAGATTTACCATACTCCTGAATAAGTATGTTTTTTGATGCAGAAGCAAGATATTTATAGTATTCAAGCACCCGGTAATGCGGAGTAAACTGCTCTCCTGCCCTGTATCCCAGAAACTCTTCAGGCGACTGAATTTTTTGTGCCAGCAGATTCGATATGCTGAAAATAAAAAATAAGAAAAGCAGCTTTAGTATTTTCATGTAGAATAAATTATGCTGATTAGTCTGCAGCAAATAACTGTTAGTTTATTACTAATCTACATATCAAATGTCCTAATTACCAAATTACTCTATGGTAAGACACAAAAGTCTTAATATTGTATCAATTCAAAAGCGATGAATATTGAACAACTTTATACGATTTATCTCAGGAATCCGGAAATCTGTACAGATACCAGAAAAATAAGCCCCGCCTGTCTGTTCTTTGCTCTCAAAGGAGATAATTTTGACGGCAATAAATTTGCTATGCAGGCCATTGAACAGGGTGCAGCATTTGCCATTGTCGATAATCCGGAATTTGCTGAAGATAACCGTTTTATACTGGTTAATGATGTACTTCAGACTTTACAGGATCTGGCACGTTTTCACAGAAAAAAACTGAATATTCCTGTTATTGGAATCACAGGTACAAACGGTAAAACCACCACCAAAGAATTGATCAGGTCTGTACTTTCAGAGCAATTCAACACCTTTGCCACTGAAGGAAATCTTAATAATCATATCGGTGTTCCGATCAGCATTCTTTCAATTAAGAACGATTGCGAAATAGCCATTATAGAAATGGGAGCCAATCATCAGAAAGAGATTGAATTTCTCTGCAGCATTTCTTTACCAACCCATGGACTCATTACCAATGTTGGCAAAGCTCATCTGGAAGGGTTTGGTGGGGTTGAAGGGGTAAGAAAAGGAAAAGGTGAATTATATGAATTTCTGGCTGCTTCAGGCGGACAGGTATTTATCAATGCAAACAATCAAACCCTCCTGGAAATGGCTCGTGAAAGGGGATTGAAAAATATGATAACTTATGGAGAGGCAAAAGAAAACTATATCTCTGCCAGACTGAAAGAAGCCAATCCATTTTTAATTGTTGAATGGAATAAAAACGGAGAAGAAAGCCGCTTAGCTGTATCAAATTTACCAGGAACTTATAATCTGGATAATATTTGTGCAGCTATTTGTACAGGCAGTTTTTTCGGAATAAATCCAATCAGGGTAAATGCAGGAATTAATGCCTATAAACCTCTAAACAATCGCTCCCAGATTGTAAAAACAGCATCAAATACCATTATTTGCGACTATTATAATGCCAATCCAAGCAGTATGATTGTCGCACTTGACAATCTTGAATCCACAAAAGCTGATAACAAAGTATTGGTTCTTGGTGATATGTTCGAACTGGGTGAAGAAGCCGGAAAGGAACATCAGCTGATCCTTGAAAAAGCAATGAAAATAAATGCCTCACGCAGAATTCTGATCGGAAAAGAATTCTTCAAATCAGATGGGGTTTCAGGTGCAGAATTTTATAAGAACACTACAGATGCATCTGATTCAATGAAACAAAATCCCATTAGAAATGCAACTATACTTTTAAAGGGATCTCGCGGGATGAAGCTTGAAAGTCTGTTAGATTTACTTTAATCCATTATCAGATCTAATAATTAAGGGTTATTTTGCTCCTGAAATATGATAAAACATATAGGCCCGGAGGAACAATATTGTACAGATTGCATTATTCAGTCGCCGGATATTTAAAAAATAACGGATGAGAAAATTTATATCTCTGACATTCTTATTTCTAATTTCATACAGTGTCCTTGCATCCGATATCTATATCCTGGAAGACAAAACCCTCAGGTTAAACCCCACACAGGTTCAGCAATTATTCAATGATGGTAAATTCAGGATTCTCCCAGAAAATCATTTCAATCCGGGATTTACAAAATCAGCTTTCTGGCTTGCAATCAAAGCAGATACCAATAACCTCAACCAGAAACTCCTTATTGGAAATGCCCATATTAACCTGCTCCATTTTTTTATTTCAAATAGTTCGGGCTCTGTTCTCAAGTATACCACAGGTGATTACTTTCCTTTTAAGCAAAGACCGGCTAATCATCATCTCTTCGTTTTTCCTCTGGATGGAAAAACAGGAGACACCTACCTTCTGAGGGTTGATAAACATGGTGAATCACTTCAGTTATATGCTGAAGTTCTTCCTGATGAGCTTTTCCACCGGAAAGCCATGAATGAAAACCTTATTACCGGATTATTGTGGGGAATAATTGCCCTGGTACTTGTTTTTGGATGTTTCCTTTTTATCACGGTCAGAGAAAAACTATATCTCTATTATGTTCTTTACATATTAACCGGAAGTTTATGGATCATTGCAGATAAAGGCTATGGTTACCAATACCTCTGGCCTGATCTTCCCTACTTTGCAAGCCGGGCCAGACCGGTTTTCAACACACTGGCAACCATCATGCTTTTACAATTTATGCAGGTGTTTATCGGACAGACTAAAGAAAGTCGCTTTTACAAACCAATATGGGTGGTAAAAGCTGTATCCCTGATTTTATCAATTATATTCTTCTTACTCCCGGGTAATCTGCAGCCAAAATTTTTTATACTTCTGGAAATGCTGATTATTATAGGCCTCAGCACTCATATACTAATTGCATTGAGCCTGGCAGAAAAAATCCGTCAGAAAAACCCCCAGGCCTGGTATTATTTATTTTCAATATTTGCTTTGATTATCTTTTCGGTTGCTGAAATATTAGTTCATAGCGGAGGCAACGGATCTGTGCTTAAGTATTTATCAAATTACGGAATACAAACAGGTCTGATCATTGAAGTTATCATTCTGAATTTCGGACTTGCAAACAGATTTAATAATTACAAAAAGGAAAAGGAAATACTATTACTGGAGGTAAATAGAAAACAAAAAGAGTTAACTGAGCGTATAATAGAAACTCAGGAGCTGGAAAGAAAAAAAATTGCTGATCAGCTTCATGATGATATCGGTTCGATGCTTTCACTTGCCAGCTTGCAGGTGTCGTCGGTAATAGACAATATCAATAATGAATTATCTGTTTTTAAATTAAAAAAGGCCGGAGAAGTTCTGGATTCTGTATCTCAGACGGTGAGGAATATCAGCCATACGCTTACGCCTTTAGCTATAGAAAAATATGGTTTTAAGAATTCAATAACCGATCTGATCAAAGGAATTAATTCAACGGATAAAATAAAAGTTGAATATATAATTATTGGGTTCGATGCTATTGAAAAATCATTTTCGCCGATGCAAAATGACCTTTACAGAATAATAAAAGAATTACTCAATAACATAATAAAACACTCCGGAGCCAGTCATTGCCTTTTACAGCTGGTTGAGGATGAAGATAGAATTTCAATAATAGTGGAAGATAATGGAATTGGAATGCCTGAGGAAGCAGGGATAAAAAATGGCATAGGACTGGCAAACATCACTGCTAAAATTAACTATTTTCAGGGCTTTATTGAGATCTCCAAAAAGAAAGAGGGTGGTCTTATGATCATCATAGAAATACCTGTAAAAACTAAATAAAAATGCCGAAGCTGATTATTGCCGATGATCATCAATTATTGATTGAGGGTTTAATTTCAATACTATCTGAGCTTAATGATCTGGAAATCCTTGATCCGGTAAACAATGGTATTCAGTTAATCAACAGTTTGACCTTAACTCCGGCAAACATTGTTTTACTCGACCTGAACATGCCAAAGCTTGACGGCATTAAAACCCTTGCTGTATTAAGAAGGGATTTCCCGAATCTGAAAGTTGTTATCTTAACAAATTATGATCAGCCGCAGCTGATTGAAGAGATTAAAAAACTTGGAGCTCATGGTTACCTGTTAAAAAACAGCCCATCCTACATTTTAAAAGATGCAATTGCCAAAGTACTGAAGGGAGAGCTTTATTTCGATGACAGTGTTCTATCTGAAAAAGATAACAGCCCATATTTTATCGATGATTTTATGAAAAAATACCAGCTTACCAAGCGTGAGGTGGAAATCATAAAAATGATCGCTAAAGAACTTACGAGTAAAGAAATTGGTGAAAGCCTGTTTATAAGTGAGTTTACTGTGAGCACTCACAGGAGAAATATCATGAAAAAACTGAACTCGAAAAATGTTGCAGGCCTCCTTAAATTTGCCCGTCAGCATGGTCTCGCAGATGCCTGAACTATTCAGTCTTTCCTTTCAGGGTTTTCCTGTAACGCTGCAATAAAAACAGAAGCGGAGCACAAATCATTGAAAAAATGTAGAGCGGATGATCCGGCTTCAGTAATATCACAGAAGAGAGGCAAAAAACAATCAAAAATATCGTCAGCCAGATAAAATAGATACTGAGTAGAAATCGCTTAAACACAGTCATTATTTAATGGCTTTTTCGACACGAATTCCGGCATCTGTTACATGATTCAGAGGATTATCACGCATATTTTGTTCCAGTTCGATCATGTACTTACCCTTTACCGGGAATTTGTAGTTCTCTTTAATCATCAGCTGATAACTGTACATATTCCCCGAACCACTTCCCAGCCATTCGCCATCAGGTAAGGCCAGCTTAAACTCCTTACGTTCAGTAGTTTTTTTCCCATTCGGTTCAGTAATATGAATCAGCAGGAAAATATTTGAGTACTTATAGTCTGAGGTATGCCGAAGGTTCAGATAAATATTATACGGAATTCCGGCTTCCTCAATATTCAATGGTACACGCACTTTCTCTGTATAACTCCAGTTACGCTTATCGAGTTCAAAGTTAGAATCAACAAGCGTCACAGAATCTCCGCAGGAAGTAAGAATACCTGCCAGAAATACTATTAACAAAAGGGGCCTTTTTAAAAGTTCCATTTAAACTATTCTGCCGATGGCTTTTCGCGGTTGTTGTTATTACGGTTGTTTTTCTTTCGTCTGTTATTATTGCGGTTAGCCCCGGCCGGTTTTTCAGAACGCTCAACAGCAGGGGCTCCCGGGTTTACGGCAGGCTTATTTACCGGTGCAGGTTTGGGTCTGTTTTCAGCATTTATCTGAGTATTTCCACCTGCAGCTGCCTGAGGCCGGGCATTACCCTGTCCCTTTGGTTTATTACGGTTCTTACGATTATTCTTCTTATTCCTTCCCCCTTTATTATCCAGGCGTGTTAAACTATCCTGGCCTACAACATTCTCATAATCAAATACCTTAGGCGCCACCACCTTATCTGTTTCAGCAACTTCCTCTTTAAGATATTCAGGCTTGATACCCTCTTTATTAAGCTTTTGAACCTCTTTTACACGTGCAATATCCACGGCAATCCAGTTCTCATCATTCGGATAGCTGAACCACATTAATTTCTTGAAAATATCTGTTTTCTGATGCCTTACAGTTCCGGTTGCAGTTTCTAAACGCTCTACATTATCCGGAATGTCCTTCAATGCATCCATATAGGTATCGAGCTCGTAATTCAGGCAGCATTTTAGTTTACCGCATTGTCCGGCAAGCTTCAGTGTATTCAATGAAAGATTCTGATATCTTGCGGCTGAAGTTGAAACCGTTTTGAAGTCTGTAAGCCAGGTTGAGCAGCAAAGTTCGCGCCCACAGGAACCAATTCCGCCTAAACGACTGGCTTCCTGACGCATACCAATCTGACGCATTTCGATGCGGATACGGAACGTTTCGGCCATTTTTTTGATCAGCTCCCTGAAATCAACGCGCCCTTCTGCAGTATAATAAAAGGTAGCCTTCGTTCTGTCGCCCTGATAATCCACATCACTCAGCTTCATAGCCAGCCCCAGTTCTTTGGCAAGAACCCTGGCTTTGTGCATTGTCTCAAATTCAAGCTCTTTGGCAAGCTTCCATTTATCAACATCTGCTGGTGTAGCTTTACGATAGATCTTCTTAACAACATCATCGGTTCGTACGTGTCTTTTATTAAGCTGCATACGAACAAGCTCTCCGGTTAGGGAAACATGACCAATGTCATAGCCTCCGGTAGTGGTTTCAACCGCAACAAGCTCTCCGGCCTCGAGGTAAAGGTTTTCTGTATTGAGAAAGAATTCCTTTCTGGAACCCTTGAATTTTATTTCAATGATATTAAACGGCTTATAATTGGATGGCATATCCATATGCGACAGCCAATCATACACATCTAACTTGCTGCAGCCATTGGTAAGGCAAGAACCATTACTTTTGCAGCCGGCAGGCGCACATCCGCCTGTTGAACAACTTCCACAACCCATATCTAATTCAGTATATATTGAGTCCCCGCAGGGAGCGTATTAAACTTTAAAATTTTCACGAATTGTAAAGATACATCTAAAAATAAAATTTTAGGGTTCGCATTACGCTCAATATGATAATGCGCCTTTTCCAATTCATTTACTATGGCCTCGGCTTTGGCCAGATCCATGTACCGGCTGAAGTTTTTGACAAAATCGAGTTCAGCCGACTGCAAATGTACCAGCGACTCCATTCCTGAAAGTACCATAATGCATTCGCGGATAAGGTGAATCCCGTATCTGAGCAGGTTTTTCTGGTTTTCACGACCTAACTTTGAAGCTTCATCCACAAAAGTTACGATTTGCGCTCCTTTATCAGCAAAAGTCATTCTCATCCATGATGAAAAATGATGAAAATTATCGCTTTGTTCTTCTTTAAGAAAATTAAGTGCCGTTTGCAGGTTACCTTCACTAAGATAGGCAATTCTGGAAGCCTGAGTTTCAGGAAGATCTTTGGTATTCATCAGATAATCAATAATATCCTGATTAGTCAGTGCCGGTATTTTAATCAGCTGAGTTCTTGACAAGATCGTATTCAATATCTGATCCTGATGGTTTGCAACAAGCAAAATCAGTGTCTTTTCAGCCGGCTCTTCAAGAGTTTTGAGCAATCTGTTCCCTTCATTTTTTAAATATTCAGGAAGCCAGATAATCATCGTTTTATACTCAGACTCAAATGCTTTTAACGATAATCTATGCAAAATATTCAGGCATTCGGCCTTATTGATATTAGGCTGTTTATTCTGGGCATCCAGGCGCGAACGCCATTCTTCCATATCAAAATAAGGATTGCTGATCACCAGATCACGCCACTCTTCAAGATCCGGCATAGAATCTTCTTTCTCGCCACCTCTGAAAAAAGGATATGAAAAATGAAGATCGGGATGAATCAGTTTATTGTATTTTCTGCAGGAGGCACACACACCACAGCTATCTGTTGTTTGGCGGTCAGTGCAGGAGATAAATTGAGCATAAGCAAGGGCAAGGGCAAAATTTCCGGAGCCTTCCGGACCAAGAAATAATTGTGCATGACTTACCCTGTTCTCAAAAACCGATTGTATCAATTGTTCTTTGATGGCTCTCTGACCTATAATCTCACGAAACAGCATGGTGCAAAATAAGAAAAAAGATGCTTACCCGGAATGTGTAATTATGGAGATGCCCGGAATATCCCGGATGTTCAGCTGATATAAAGCCGGCTATTGTTATTAAGGTTTAAAAAAACCTAATTTTGGGATAACCAATTATATATCCCTTGAAATCTCTTATTACGTCACCATTAAATCTTTCCAAAAAGGAAATGCAGGACTTTGGGTATAAAGTCGTAGATGCAATTGTAGAACATTTTGATAATCAGGACCGAAAGCTTCCGGTATCGAATATTGCCAACCGAAAGGAAATCGATAGCTTGTTCTCAGAAGAAGCCCCCGAAAACCCAATGCCGGCAAATGAAGTTCTGAAATTTGTGCTGGACAATGTCATGCCACACAGTAATATCATGAGTCATCCCAAAACCTATGCTTTCGTTCCGGGGCCCAGCAACTATATCAGCGTGATGTCTGATGCACTGGCAACCGGTTTCAATATTTTTGCCGGGGGCTGGATAGGATCTTCTGCAGCGGCAGGAATTGAGATCAGTACCCTGAACTGGCTGCTGAAACTTTTTGGTTTCCCTGTAAAAAAGGGAGGCGGAATATTTACCAGTGGTGGCTCTATGGCAAATCTAACTGCCCTGGCTACAGCAAGAAAAGTAAAATGTGGTGAGGATTTTTCCAGATCAGTGATCTATCTGTCAGATCAGGCACATTCATCAAATATCAAAGCAATCAATATTCTTGGTTTCAGAAAAGAACAGGTAAGAATTATTCCTACCGATATGGAATTTAAGCTCTCCATCAATAAACTCAAGAATGCCATCGCCAAAGACAAACTGGAAGGACTGCAGCCCTTTTGTCTGATTGCATCATCAGGCACAACCAATACAGGAACGGTAGATCCTCTGGAAGACCTGGCTGCGATCTGCAAAAAAGAAAATATCTGGCTGCATGTTGACGGTGCGTTCGGCGCTGCTGTAATCTTATCCAAACAGGGTAAGAAACTTCTTAAAGGCATTGAAAAAGCAGATTCAATAACAGTTGACCCTCATAAATGGTTATTCCAGCCTTACGAGATCGGCTGTTTGCTGGTACAAAATCATAAATGGTTAAGCGGAACATTTACCGAAAAACCGGTTTACCTGAGAGATATTGAGGGTAATGAATCAGAGATCAATTTTTATGACCACGGAATTGAGCTGACCAGACATTTCAGAGCTTTGAAGTTTTACATGTCTGTAAAGACCTTTGGGCTTCAGGCTTTCAGAAAAGCAATTGATTACAACCTTGAGCTTGCCGAACAGGTTGAAGCCGAACTCAGAAAAAGTAAAAAATGGGAGGTTATCTCGCCGGCCACATTAGCCATCATAAACTTTAGGTATAATCCGGTAAACGAAAGTTTTACTGAAAACCAGCTGGATCAGATCAACCAGAAAATATCTGCCAGAATGATGGATTCGAGGGAAGCACTTTTAGTTACTACAATACTTCAGGGTCAGGTAGTGCTGAGAATGTGTTTGATAAATCCACGAACTACCCTTGAGGATGTAAAAAGCACTCTGAACCTGTGTGAGAAATTCGCAGCAGAGTAAATTGCTATGTTGAATTAAGCTTAATCATATATTTGCTGAATTAACCGAACGAAACATGCGTATTCTTGCTTTTGATTACGGAACGAAACGCATAGGCATTGCGGTAACCGACCCCCTGCAAATTATTGCAACCGGACTGGATACAATTCATCCCAAAGACATTATTGATTATCTGAAAAAATATCTTTTAAAAGAGCAGGTTGAACTTTTTGTGGTAGGCGAACCGAAACAAATGGATGGAACTGAGTCTCAGTCTGCTCCGCATATTAAGGGTTTCATCACCACATTAAAAAAGAACTTCCCTGAAATTCCGGTAGAGAGAATTGATGAGCGCTTTACTTCAAAAATGGCATCAGCGGTTGTAGCTCAAAGCGGTTTAAAAAAATCTGACCGCCGGGATAAAGCAAGACTGGATACAATCTCTGCCACAATCATTCTTCAGACCTATCTCGAAAAGAAAAGCCTGGGCTTGTAGTTAATTGAGGATAATACAGAGAAAAATAATCCAAAAACTCTAAATACCTATCTTTGTTCCATGGACCTACTAAGCCAAGAACTGACAAACTACCTTGAAAATTCCTGTGAACCGGAAAACGATCTGCTAAAGCATATCAACCGGGAAACTCACCTGAAGGTTTCTATGCCCCGCATGCTTTCAGGTCATTATCAGGGCAGGGTCCTGAGCATGATCAGTAAAATGATCGGTCCGGAAAGAATACTCGAGATCGGAACATTTACCGGTTATGCAACACTTTGTCTGGCTGAAGGCCTGAGAGAAAATGGCCTGATTTATACTATCGACATTAATGAAGAGCTGGAGGATATGGTCAGGACCTCATTCAGGAAATCAGGAATTGAAGATAAGATCATATACAGCATAGGTGATGCCGGGAAAATCATCCCCGGATTGGCCGAAACCTTCGACCTTGTTTTTATAGATGCCGACAAAAAAAACAATGAGACTTATTACAATATGATCATTGATCAGGTAAGGCCGGGCGGAATTATCCTCGTAGATAATGTATTATGGAGCGGAAAAGTGCTTGATGATCAGAAAACCGATCAAAAAACATCATTTATTAATACATTCAATCAGTTTGTAAGTGCTGACCAAAGAGTTGAAAAACTAATCCTTCCTGTCAGGGATGGCTTATTTTTAATCAGAAAGAAATAATTTTAATGAAAAGGAAACCTTGTCCAGTGAAATATATTCTCCTTTTTGTCACTTTGAGCATTTTTACAAGCTCATGCAGCCTGTTAAAAAAGGAGCGTTCAGCACCGCTTACCCAGACAGCTCCAAAGTCTCCGGTATCCAAACCTGCTGAAGGAGTAAAAACTGAGAGTGGAACATTGGGCAGTAGTCCGGCAGAAAATTACATTAACCGTTTCAAGAATATTGCCATCAGTGAAATGAACAGCGCCGGGATTCCGGCAAGTATTACACTGGCTCAGGGTATACTTGAATCAGGAAGCGGCAACAGTCGCCTGGCTCTGGAAGCCAATAATCATTTCGGAATAAAATGTACCCCTGACTGGAAAGGTGAGTCGATCAAACATGACGATGATCAGAAAGATGACTGTTTCAGAGTTTACAAATCGCCCGAAGAATCGTTCAGAGACCATTCAGAATTTTTAAAACGCAAACGTTATGCTGCGTTATTTGAACTTGATAAAAATGATTACAAAGGATGGGCAGCAGGGCTTAAAGAGGCGGGATATGCAACCAATCCGCGTTATGCCGAATTACTGATCAATCTGATAGAGCGATATGGCCTTAACCATTTTGACCGGAAAGAAAACGAAAGAGAAAAAATCAAACGGGAGGATAAGGTTCTGACCGAAATAGCAGCTAACATTCCTCAGGAACAAAAACAGGAGATTGTAAAAAATCCGGTAGCTATGAAAATCTATGAAGCCAGATCAGGCGATACTCTGAGTTCGGTATCCAGACAATTCTCAATCAGTATAGATGATCTGAAAAAGATAAACGGACTTGCAAGCACGAATCTTATGCCCGGACAACTACTGATCGTTTCGAAATAAGTTAAAATTGTTAAAATTTATTTTTCTTCTGCGCGAAACGCTTAGTTTTAAGAATTGAAAAAGATCATTTACATATTTCTCTTTTTAAGCGTTCAGCTGGTCGGACTAATGGCTCAGGATCGTCCGATACAAGGAATTGTTTTCGACAAGGATTCCAAACAACGGCTTACCAGAGTTTATATATTTAATACCCGAACGGGCGATGGGTTCTATAACACAACCAAGGGCGAGTTCAAAACAAATGCCCGGGAAGGAGACATTCTGCTTGCAGCCCTGCAGGGTTACGGGGTTGATACCATAAGCATAAATAAAGAAAATACCATACTCTTTTACCTTCGCAGAAACAGCATACAATTACAGGAAGTTATTGTAAAAGATACCCTCAAAACCCCGAATCAGCAGCTTCAGGCTACGAAGCAGGAATACAACACGGCTTACTCAAAGGGTTCTACAGGTAATGTACTGACAACCGGAGGCAGCAACGGAGGAGGTGGTGCCGGATTAAGTATCAATGCACTTTACAGTTTACTAAGTAAAGAAGGCAGGAATGCACGATTACTGCAAAAAATCATTGAACGCGACTACAGAGATGCAATGATTGAATACCGGTTTACAAAAACGCTGATCAACAGAGTTACCGGATTAAACGGAGAAAAACTAACAGACTTCAAGCAGCAATATAAACCCGGATATTATTTTATTATTGAAGCAAATGATTATGAGCTGATTGAATACATTCAAAGATCATACAGAAGTTATCTTGAAAATCCTGATGCATACCGCCTGCAACCTTTGAAAGAAAATTAATATCTCAAAACATATACTCAATAATTCCGTATGCCGTTTTATAGCCGGTAGAAAAGCTAAAAAACATATCAAAAAAGAGTTCATTTTTGTTTTTATTTGTTGAATGATAAATCGGTTTCTGACAGTTATTTTCATTTTGCTTGGATGCGCGTATCCATCTTTTTCACAAAACACTGTAAGTCAGTCTGATAGCATTATTCTCCAGAATCTTAAACAATTCCCCCGCAAAAACACACTGCCTGTCAGAAGACCCGTATTATTTCCTGAAATCGTAAAATTAAGCGATGCTTCTTCACTTGATCTGAAGGTTAACTACTGGAGAAGTCTCACCGCTTTTGGTCTTAATGTGAATCAGGCCTCATTCAGTGATAACTGGGGTGCAGGCGGGGTAAACTCTCTTGCTCTTGGCGGACAAATCTCTTACAAAACTGATTACACCAAAGAAGACAAAAACTTTGTATCCGAATTGATTCTGCAATACGGAAAACTTAAGAATAGAAATCAAATGGCCAGAAAAACAGCTGACCGTATATTCTGGGATAATAAAGTTGCGTTAAAATTATCTCAAAGCTGGTATTTCTTCGGTTCTGTAAACTTTGAATCACAGTTTGATATGGGTTATTCCTTTTCCAAGGATGCCCAGGGCAATGAAAAAAGAACTCTTTTATCGAGATTCATGGCACCGGGATACTTAACAGAATCGTTCGGATTTGAGTATAAACCTGTAAAATACTTCTTCCTGCGTATCGGTACCGGAACAGCACGTCAGACATTTGTACTGGACAAAGAACTCTACAAAACGAATCCTAAAAATTTCGGGGTAACACACGGAAATACATTCAGAAATGAGCTGGCATTTCAGGTGGTAAGCTCTTTTGATAAGGAGATCGCAAAAAACCTGACTCTAAAAAGCCGCTATTCTATGTTTGCGAATTATGAAAAATTATCAAGTATTGATAACAGGCTTGATGTGACCCTTAGCGCCAGTGTGAATAAAATGGTCAATGTTTCTTTGTCGGGTATTATTCTTTATGATGATGATACAGCAAATAAAATACAGGCCAGCCAGGCAATGGCCTTTGGTCTGATCTATAAATTGGCAAAATAAACTAAGACTTATCTTCTTTTTAACTGCAGATAATCAACATAATACAAGATCTTAAGCGATAGATTATTGTTCTGAGGCTGACTCATGATATGATCAAAATTTTGCAAATAACCCATCCTGTTATCGGATTCCATATCTTCTGAAAGATTCTTATAAGCAAGACTCAGCTCACTTCCCGGAGCAAAGCGCCACGAATAAACCAGATCTATATTGAATACATTATAATTGGTGTGGGTGCCTTTAAATTCAGCACCATCATGGCTTTGTAGTTCCCCGTCGTCCCTGAGAAAGTAAAAAGCCAGATTATTACGGTTAGACCAGTAATGCCTTCCTCTAGCCATGATAGCCATATTGCTGTTAAAAGTATAAGTAGCATCAAACATGCTCTCTATCGTATTTCTGTCAAACCGGGAAAAGATAATCTCCTTAGCCTTACTTATACCCAGCCATGCTGAGTAATCGTACTGTGGCTGAGTGTTGAAATCTACACCCAGCGAAAGCCTGTTCTTTACCCTGAAATTCTGATAAAATCCGGCAACATATCCAACTCCGTGAAACTGTTCCCTGAGTCGTGCAGAAAAAAACACGCCGGCATTATATTTTCTGATCGGGTTTGATCGAAGTCTGAAATTAGCATAAGTGCTGGCAGGGGTATTATACTCTTTACCTGCAACCCTCGGCTCATAAAAATCCTTACCCATAAACTGCCTGTAAAAATCAAGATTGAGGGTCCAGAAATTTTTAAACTCAAAGAATCCTCCCAAGGATGCCCTTGACGACTGATAGGCTCGCGGTTTAAACCTCTGAGTTTGGAAAATTCCCATATAGGTATTAAAACGATTAAATACCATGCCGGGAGTATAGCTGTTAAAGCCTAAATTGAGGGAATTGTTAATGAAGTTGTTATTATTGAAATACCCAAGATCGGTAGGGTCAAACTTATTGTCTGTCAGCTCAAACCCGTAACCCCAGGTAAAATTACCGCTTTTCTTACCGGCATCAAGCTCATAATTAAACCCGGTATTGCTTGAACTACCTGGAGTTTCTGCACCCACATAGCTAATTTTTCCTGCTCCTGAGATATAATACCTGTTATTCCGGTCGTTCAGGTTTGTTAAAAATGAACTTACATTTGCATCATATGCTGAACCCTGACGTAATACATTGGTATTCAAAAAAGTAACTGAACTGTTATTTTTAAGCGACTGATCAAGCACCAGGATATTATAATTGGTAAGCGGATGAGTTTCGATAAGCCGTTCTTCCCCCAGACTGTTTTGAACTCTGGAAAAACCTCTTTTGGTAACCGCATTAAAGAAGCCTAAACCCAAACCATTTTGAGAGCGTCCGGAAATTTTGGTAGCATTGAGCAATTTACTTTGAGACGGATGCTCTTTTACTGTTTCGCCGGGCAGTAGCCGCGAGTTAATGTTTGCAATATATGCCGGATTAGAACCGATCCTTCTGGAATAAAACAGATTCCCTTTATTGAATAATTCAGTTCCTTCAGTAAAAAACTGCCTGTTCTCATTAAATCTAACTTCAAATGGACTAAGGTTAAGCACCCGATTATCAGAACGGATCTGGCCAAAATCAGGAACAAGTGTCATATCCAGCGTGAAACTCTGATTTATGCCATATTTGATATCCATTCCCCCGTTAAAACTACTGCTTGTATTTTGCAGCTCGGGCTGGTTATGAGGATAATGATTAACTGTGGAAGAAAGATATGGCGAGAAAGATAATCTGACCGGTGATTTTATCCCTTTTATTCCCTGTAACTCACCTGACTGATTAATAAATCCGCTGACCTTAGGATCAATGGCATTCCAGCTGCTTTGACGGTTGCTCATATGACGACGACGTGTCATATTTAAACCCCATTCCTGAATGTCATTTGAACTGAACCTCAGAGCAGAATAAGGAATCTTCAATTCAGCAGTCCAGCCCAGACTATCAATTTTTACCTGACTATCCCATACTGCATTCCAGTTATTATCTTCACTTCCCGAATTAGAATATTTGGCATCAAACTGGGTACCGGTTGAGCTTACATAAAAACCAAAAGCATTGATGCGATCAAGGTAAGTATCGAAAACGATCCCGATAAAGTCAGAATTTGCCAGATTATCTCTTGGCATAACTTCCCGGAAAATGCTGTCTGGCTCATCATACATCCTTGCACCGATGTAAATAGCCGTATTATCATAAACTATTCTTACCTCTGTTCTTTTATCTTCAGTCTCGACACGACCGGGTACCGGCTTAAATTCAGTAAATCTGCTGGCAGGCATGGTCTCTTTCCAGGCCCTGTCATCTAATTCACCATCAATTTTGGGAGAGTGTTCTGTTCTTATTGCACTGAATGTCTTACTCTCCTGTGCCTCAGAGAAACAGACAAATACCAGAAAAAAACTAAAAAAGATTAAACTAAACTTCATTCAAAAATTTCAACGATGCAAAGGAATTAAAATGTCAGGAACTTTAAGATTAAGCAATGGGAATGTTACTCATTCTTAACATTTTTTTTGCTTTGAGCCGCATCTTAGCTGATGTAAACAATTATTTTAGTCCTATGGCCGAGAAATCATACCTTTGCACAAGCTAAAAGCTGATTTATAACATGTTTGAAAATTTACAGGATAAACTCGACAGAGCGTTTAAGGTTCTAAAGGGACAGGGAAGCATAACTGAAATAAACGTGGCTGAAACCATGAAGGAGATACGTAAAGCCCTTCTGGACGCCGATGTTAACTACAAAACAGCTAAAGCCTTTACTGATGATGTAAAGGAAAAAGCACTTGGACAGAATGTACTGACAGCAATTTCACCCGGACAATTGCTGACCAAGCTCATGAATGATGAGCTGGCTGCCTTGATGGGCGGAACAGTTGAGGAGCTGAACATATCGGCTAATCCAACAATAATTCTTATCGCCGGACTGAACGGTGCGGGTAAAACTACCTTCTCGGGAAAGCTTGCAAACTATCTTGTTACTAAAAAGAATAAAAAGCCATTACTGGTAGCAGGCGACGTTTATCGTCCTGCAGCGATTGACCAGCTTGAGGTACTTGGCGCACAGGTGGGAGTTCCTGTTTATACAGACCGCGAATCAAAAGACCCGGTTGGAATTGCAAAAGCGGCTATCGCCGAAGCTAAAAAGAACGGTCAGAATGTAGTGATCATTGATACCGCCGGACGTCTGGCAATTGATGAGGGACTGATGAAGGAGATCGCCGAGGTTAAAGCAAGTACCAATCCACATGAAATCCTTTTTGTGGTGGATTCCATGACCGGACAGGATGCGGTCAATACGGCCAAAGCATTCAACGATCGTCTGGATTTTACCGGGGTGGTATTAACCAAATTAGATGGTGATACCCGTGGTGGTGCGGCACTTTCAATCAAATCGGTTGTAAACAAACCCATCAAATTCATCGGTACCGGCGAGAAAATGGAGGCGCTGGATGTTTTCTATCCCGACAGGATGGCCAGCCGTATTCTCGGAATGGGTGATGTGGTTTCATTGGTTGAACGCGCGCAGATGCAGTTCGACGAGAAAGAAGCAGCAGAACTTCAGAAAAAAATCCGTAAGAATAAATTTGATTTCAACGACTTCCTGAGTCAGATTCAGCAAATCAAGAAGATGGGTAATATGAAGGATCTGATGGGCATGATACCGGGTGTAGGAAAAGCCATCAAGGATGTTGAGATTGATGACAATGCCTTCACTCCAATTGAATCTATCATCCGCTCAATGACTCCTTTCGAGCGTGAAAATCCGGATGCAATTAATCAGAGCAGAAGAACCCGCATCGCAAAGGGTTCTGGTACCAATATTACTGAGGTAAATAAGCTGATCAAACAGTTCGAGGATATGCGTAAAGTAATGAAGCAGTTCTCAAACCCTGCCGCAGCTGCCAAAATGATGAAGGGCATGCCTAAAATGCCGTTTGGGAAGTAAAATATTAAGGTTGGCGTTGCCATCAACCTCAGGGAACATTAAAAAGGCTTTTTCCCCGGGGGTAGGAAGCCTTTTTTCATTCATTCTCTCCGGCTGGTGTTTTTCCATACCGGTATAATTAGAGAAAATTATACCGTTCATTCATTCCTTTGCACCTTTTACTCAGGCAATCACATCATCATTGTTTTGGTTATTATCTTTTGTGAGAAGTTAAGCATCAGACATACGGAAAATAAAGCTGTTATGATTTGGACATTAAATCTTTCCCCCAATTAAAATAGAGGAAAGGCCCGTTCATATAGGGCAATTAACTGTTGGTACAAGAATTTAAAATCGTGCATTTTTTTCACTCCATTTGAGTAATAATATCTGAAAACCAATAATCATCTAAACCTTAAAATCATGAAAAAAATCAAAAAACAGTTACTGACTGCGTTTGTATTGGGCATTGTGATGGCGATCCTCTTCGTCGGAGGATGTAAAAAAGAAATTTCATCATCGGGGGCTGTCCCTAAACCCGATATCACTATGAGTACAGAAGGGGCTCCAGGCAAAATTGAAGCGCTTCGCGTAAGTCCGAGCGGTGATCTTATTCTTACTATGAAAAGCCCATCCGTAAAACGGATATTTCCAGACCTCCAGGCGAAAGAAAAGATAAACGCCGAAGTACGGGAATCTAAAAAGAAGAAAAAAGCCGAAGGCATGACGACATCTAACGTGTCCTTCACGGCAACCGACCAAGGCACATATTACACCTGTTATGGAGAAGTTCCTTCGACTGGACTCCCACATGATTGGTATTTGATCGATTGGTATACAAACGTCTATACTTATATTGGTACAACCGGCGATAATACCATTAATTTCAATGTTCAAAAACCGTCTCTTTACGGGCAATACCGTCTGTGGGCTGAGGGTCCAGGGGGTGCGAGTTTTACTGGCTATCAATATCTAGGGGATCCTTACAGTGGTGTAACGATTAACAGCGGAATTTTATCGCTTACAGATGTGGCAGCTTATGATGCTTTGAAAACTAGACTCAAAACAGCTTATGATAATCACCAAACTCATTTGGACTCATATAGTTCCATGTCTAGTGATAATGCCGAAGCACAAGCAATTTCCGATGGATTCGATGAATTCTTGCCATTCAAAAGGTTCGAAGCCCACTTTGGGTTAAGCTCGCTTCGGGCAAAAATCCGTGGTGAGGTAGAATATTGGCAAACTCAAAGCAATGAATTTGGGACTGGTTACCCGGAAGACAATTACATCCCATATTCTTACGAACAGCAAACGTTGATGACCATTGCAGGACAGATTGAAGTATTAGGTGTAGGAGAAGGACCACTGACTCTTCCAACAGTTGCAGGAGGGAAAACTCCAGGCAGCCCAGGCCCCAACACCTGTATGAGTGAAGCAGACATGGCTGAAGGTAGACCTGTGAGCTCTGTGAGAAAGCTAAAAATGTACGTTTATATTGATCCAGTAACAACCAAGGGGAATACTTCAACAGTATTTGCAGGGAGAACCAGAACAATGAAAAGGCAAGCAGGTTTCCTTTGGAAGGACAAATTAGAAAAACAGCAAGTTAAAGTGTCGGGTACCTATTATAATGGATGTACCTATGAAAATACCTTTGATTCGGGATATACAAATCCTTCAAATAATTTTAGGTATAAGCAATATGTAGAATATCCGGTAGGAGCAGGCAGGACGACTAAATCAGGTGAAATTACGACATCCGCACTCCTTAGTGAACACGCGGGTAGCACGCCATACACTTTAACTTACACCCATTAATTGAGTATACTTGTGTGCGAAAAACATGCCTAATTTTATTAAATACTTTCTAGCAGTGACATTAACTACCATTATGGTGGTTAATGTCACTTTTTTATATGGCCAAGGCACATCCTTCGGCGTTCGTTTTACACCATCTCTGGTCCCAACCGTAGCTGTGGAAAACTCATCCCCTTCCAATGTTTTTGGTTGGAGCCATTTTAATCTTAATGCTGGCGTCTATGCATTAAAATATTTTAAATCTAGTCGCTGGGGTATAAAAGCTGGATTAGATTTTGGTGCTATACCAAACCTCGTTGGGTTCGACGCGCCGAGGAATGCTTTTGGAAAAGGGGGTAATACTGATGAACAGATCAACACATGGTTGCGAACAAGTAAAGATTCTTATAAGGCTTTGACTGTGACGGCGGCATTCAAAGTTCCGATTAAAGGACGATATTTTGAATTCAATGTGGGCCCGAGCGTAAGATTCTATGACTATTATCGTAAAAATGGTTATAGCGAAGTTGGACTCACATTTAACCGCGCCGTACCGTACGACGAGAATGATCCTACGGCGGGCCCACCTGATGTACGTGTAAGGATAACAGATCTTGATCTCCCTTATTTGAGTTTCCCGGTCTCCATTGATTATGTGGTGCGCGTTGGAAGGCGAAGCCAAGTGAAGTTCGGGCTAATGCACAATATATCCAGCCCCCTTCACGGGGAACTTGAAGTACAAATGTATGACAAACTCTACCCAGGATCTTTTCGACCAAGGACCGGTTTTTGGGGCATTAATATACAATATGAACGCCTTTCAAAAAAAGCATCCACTCATTTCGAGAAGCGATTACGCGCCCAAAAAGATGACAAAAGCTTTAGAAAATCTTTTTTTGCCGAATCATATACTAAACCGGGTTTTCTGGCTGCGACCTTCGATATGCGTTTGAAAAAAGACAGAAACGATGGTGTTGGCTTTACATTCGGCGCCGGACTAGGCAATGGCTACTTATCCGAGGTCCCGACCAATAATACTTCACCCTATAAGCAAATGTTAGCCCTGCCTGTAGGTATAAATTATATTATTGGACAAAAAATGCATGGACTCGAGGTTGGTACTGGCCTAACTCCGCAAATTCCCCTGGAAAATGTTCGGGATGGACTTCGTAATAGTGGAACTGTGTACACCGGTCGTATTGGGTACCGTTTTCAACCTGTTAGAGAGGGATTTGTTGGAAGAATTGCATGGGCACCCCTCCTTGAGCATATTCCAATTCAGTCGAATCATGAGCTGACGCTTGGGAATGTTGCGATATCGGTAGGCTACAGTTTTAAATAGACTCAACATATCTATTCCAGCGATTCAAGAGCTATACCGGATATATGGCTTGGCTGAGAATGCTCCAATTTTTGCTAATCTGAGCCAGTAATGTTGCATAGGTTCCACACAATAGTGTTGCAGAAACAGAAACATGATATGAAGTTGTATAGTCGGGTGAAATACTAACATTTTCAAACTTTAGATTAGAAACCTCAAGGCTGAAGCCATCCTCGGGAAGTGGAAAAGTTGACAAGAGAGTCGGTCTATAAATGACCTTAAATGTATTTTGTGTGGTGACAGAGTTACTATCACGACTTGCTTTGGCTTTTCCCCGTTCAGGCAAAATACCGTTCCCTCATTCCATTCCGCCTTTAACTAAATACTTAATTCCAATCTATCAGGTGCTTCCATAACTTGTATAACCATGCCTGCAAAAACCTATGGAAGTGCTGTTTTCGGCATTGAAGCCATTACCATAACTGTTGAGGTTAATATTACCGGCGGATTAAAATATTTCGTAGTCGGGCTGCCTGATAATGCCGTTAAAGAAAGTATGATGCGTGTTGAAAGTGCAATCAACAACTCGGGCTATAGGATGAAGCGGCAACGGTCGGAACATCTTTAGTGGTGAGCAAATCTTCTACATATTATCCTTTCAGCACCCGATTATCAGCCAGATTAAAAATCATGGTTGTACAGCACTTTGTTGTACAATACTTTATCGTAAATAAAGTTTTTTCAATTTAGGATACAAAGCTATAATATCTATATGAACCTCGGTATATTCTATACGAAACTGGATTTTGCCCTTTATTAATACGATTTCTTGATGGTATAGTAATTTGAATTGCACAGTTAGCAACTTACCTTCGAGCAAGAATAACCCTATGAAATATAAAATTATACCTCTGCTACTTCTTATTTTGGTATGTTTTACTCAGTGCGACAAGGATAAAGTAATCACTCCTGATCTTCTTCGAACTGAAGTTAGGGCGGTGCAATTACCTCTATTAAAAGGTCTAATGGCCTGGCATCAAACCACTGTAGAAAAGTACAAAAAAGAGCTGATCCCCAGTACCTCAGCCACTGGTAAGAAAGCGCGAACCTTGGAACCACAATGGGAAAAAGCCAGGATCTAAAAATTGAATAATGGTGCCACGGCAGCTATTGTTCCTTCGGGAGAATATGTGCTGAAAAACTCCAAACTTTCAATGTTACGAGAGTTTGTATTCCTTTTAAATCCAGTGGGCACAAAAGTCAAAAATGGTAAAATCATCGAGATAATTGGTGAGACAAGTTATATTAAGGAAAACAAAGATAAACTAACGCATCTCTACAACTCAGATTTCATTCGAGGGTTCAGCGGAACCATTATGACATATGATGTCAACTATCGGTTTTGTGGAGTAAAGCATTTAAAGAAGGCGTTGTTAATGGAATGGCAAAGCTTTCAGTCCAGAATGGGCTAAATGCAAACACGAAGTCATTTGGCAGAAACGCAACTGTCTTTGATTATGAAAAAGGGGAAGGAAAAACTCCAATACCTACTGTCAGCCAATGTTATGTAATTGTGCTTATTTCCACTTATACAGACGGTAGTACGGAAATAGAAGTACTTGGAACCTATTGTAGTCCAGAAGAAGAGAGTGGTGGTGGAAGCACTCCACCAGGTGGTGGTGGTGGCACAACCATGCCTGGCGATTCCTTTGGAGGATTCCCTAGCTCACCTTACGATGGTCAAGTTTATATTTATAATTATCCGAGCGGTGCTGTTGGTGTTTTCACCTATAATACCGAATTTAATGCTTGGATGCTGCCAGGTATTCAGGCTATTCTCGATTTGGGAGTTGATATGCAATTTTCTACACCACCAAACTTTGACGGTGCAGCACTTTCAACCCTTATTTTGCCTGCCTTGGCTGAACCCACATTTATTGGTGAGGCACTTTTTGCTGGGATAGTTACTGTTAAAATTACTGTGTTTGCATATGAGTATGCCCAATATCTAACTCATACTTACAATATACCAAATCCTGCTGAGCGCGAAGCATGCATCGAGAAGTGGTACCGTTGTTTAAATACATCAACACCAAATTGGCAATGTACCGATTGTTTACATGCATGCAGGTCTGCAGGTGAATGGTGGGATACGGTAAATTGTCCATTATAAAAAAAAGACTATGTTAAATTTAGAAGTTAAATTGAATGGAAGAAATGTTGCGATTGCCGGCATGGAATCGTTGCAGGGAGTAATGAGTGTTATTGTAATGACCAATAAAAAACTAGGTCAGGATGAAGAAGTTACGATCGATGTATCGGGTTTAAATACAGAGACACAGTCCAGGCTTGAATGGTTCAGTAGCCATTTACAGTTAGGTGATGAAATCGCTATTAAGATCCTTGAGGGCGACAGACTTACTTATGAGGCAAACGTAATTACATTAAAAGATATGGAAAAACGTAATCTGGAACATAAGATTATGATGTATAATAAGTTAAAAGAAGAACTAAAAGATGTCTTATAGTGGAATCTAATCATTTGGGTAACTGATCGCGAGCTACTAATAAATCAACTGTCACCAACAAGGGTAAGTGCCTTTACTAAACAAATCCATAAATTCTAAACTCCAAACCGGTTTACCATTCTCTAAATCTTTCATACCGCACACTAAATTATAATCCGCTAAAAACCTGCAGGCTTTTATAATTGCCTATGCCTGCAAAAACCTATGGAAGTGCCGTTTTCGGCATTGAAGCCATTACCATAACTGTCGAGGTTAATATTACCGGCGGATTGAAATATTTCGTAGTCGGGCTGCCGGATAATGCCGTAAAAGAAAGTATGTTACGGGTTGAAAGTGCAATCAACAACTCGGGGTACAAGATGAAAAGGCAAAAAGTAGTTGTCAATCTGGCTCCTGCAGATATCCGTAAAGAAGGCTCAGCTTATGATCTTCCTATTGCCATCGGGATCCTTGCCGCTTCGGGGCAACTTTTCAGTACCAGGCTCGATCAATATCTTATTCTGGGAGAACTTTCCCTGGATGGTGGTATACAAGCAGTAAAAGGTGTTCTTCCTGTGGCAATACAGGGTAAAAGAGATGGCTTCAAAGGTATCATTTTGCCCAATGAGAATGCCAGAGAAGCAGCAATTGTAGATGATTTTGAGGTTTATGGGGTTGGTAATATTAAGGAAGTGATCGGCTTCTTTGCCAATACATTAGAACTTCAAAGAACCATTGTCAATACTCAGGCGGAATTCAGTTATAATATCAATAATTACGAAAGTGATTTCTCGGATGTCAGAGGGCAGGAAAATATCAAACGGGCATTGGAAATCGCTGCAGCAGGTGGTCATAATGTAATCCTGATTGGCCCGCCGGGAGCCGGAAAGACCATGCTCGCCAAACGTCTGCCAACAATTCTTCCGCCATTAGATCTTTATGAAGCTCTTGACACCACCAAAATTCATTCTGTAGCCGGAAAACTCTCTGCATCTGATTCTCTGATGACCGTCAGGCCATTCCGTTCTCCTCATCATACCATCAGCGATGTGGCTCTGGTTGGCGGAGGTACCAATCCCCAGCCCGGAGAAATTTCACTTGCCCATAATGGAGTACTTTTTCTGGATGAGCTGCCTGAATTCAAACGAACCGTTCTGGAAGTAATGAGACAACCTTTGGAAGAGCGCAGGGTAACCATTTCGAGAGCCAAATCAACGGTCAATTATCCGGCAAGTTTTATGCTGGTAGCTTCGATGAACCCCTGCCCCTGCGGTTTCTATAATCATCCCGAAAAGGAATGTATCTGCGCCCCGGGAGTGGTACAGAAATATCTCAGTAAAATATCCGGTCCGCTGCTTGACCGTATTGACCTGCATGTGGAAGTGACGCCGGTAAACTTCAATGAACTTTCTTCAGAGCGGCTCAGCGAAAAAAGCGAAGCCATTCGTGAACGGGTAACGGAAGCCAGAAATATACAGATCAGCCGCTTCTCTGATAGTCCCGAAGTATTCTGTAACGCACAAATGAGTCCGAACGCCGTAAGAAAAATTTGCAGAATCAACGATACCGGGCAAGCATTACTCAAACAGGCTATGGAAAAACTCGGATTATCTGCCAGGGCATACGACCGCATCCTGAAAGTTTCCAGAACCATTGCAGATCTGGCCGGAAGTGAGGATATACAGCTGGAACACCTTGCTGAAGCGATACATTTCCGCAGCCTGGACAGGGAAGGATGGGCAGGGTGATTATAAATCAGGGTATCAAATAGATATATGGCAGCTCCATCTTTAACAAAAGAAATATGATATGACTAAATCCAACGTCCTGTCCATTCCGGATGAAATATTGATGAGTAAGATCTATGTTATTCGTGAACAGAAAGTAATGTTAGACAAAGATCTTGCAGAATTGTATGGAGTTAAGGCTATACGTTTAAGGGAACAGGTAAAACGTAACAAGGAAAGATTCCCCGAAAATTTCATGATACAATTATCTGAGGAAGAGGTAGAAGTAACGATATCGCAAAATGCGATACCATCTAAACAAGCCTACACTACTCCTAAAGTCCATTGACCTACCAGTACCTTATTCACAATTTAAATCACCATGAAAACGAAGGAACTTTATCACACTCAATTCTTTACAGCTACCATCATCAAATGGAAACACTTGCTCGCAAAAGATGAATTCAGAAATATTATTGTCGAAAGTTTATGCTTTTGTTATCATGCCTAACCTATCACTAACGGGACATCCTTCTGCAAGAGTCGTAAGTGCATACTTGGGCCAACAACAACAATAAAGTGCTTTTAACGAAATTAATATAGGAAAGGAGCTTGAGGGAGCCCCTTTCTTTTCTACTTTTTCACGTAAAGAAATTTATTTTGCAGGGAAACCGCTCCATAAATTACCAACGATACTATGATACTGACAATGATTATTTCTTTTATGTCGCCGCTAAATATAGCGATACCCAAAAACACTCCGGCACCTAAACAACCAAGCACGATACGTGCTTTTATGCCTAAAGAAGATGTCATTCCCTTCTTCAATGCAGGAATGCGCATTATTAAATAAATCACTAGTATAATTAATATGGGCAAAATGCCTTTCAATAAATCCATAACTTTATTTCAATATACAAAAAATTTCTAATTATTTATGTTGTTTGCTCTGTGCAGTACTCCACCACACATAATCCCATACAAAGAGCGAAAGCTGGAGGAAGTTCAATAGTCATTACACACAAACCCCCACAGGCAAAAAACTTAAGGTTCCAACAATCGGGGGCAGCCTCTGAAACCGTTGCGCCAATATATGCTTTCTTTTTATTTATGTTTTTCTTTATAGTGATTATGTATTTACACAAAAACTCGAATACATTCACAACAATCCCCTTCAGGAAAAATGGAAGTTAGCGACAAATCCTGAGGACTATAAATTCTCCTCAGCGAATTTTTATTTAAATGGAATCGATGAATTTAATCTTCTTAGTCATTTTGATGAAATTTAGAATTGACTTGTTGGTGTTTTCACCAACAAGGGCTAGAGTATAGAACTCGTATTTTACATTAGTTACAGGGGCAACACCAACAAGAGCATGGAAGGTTAAATGAATAAGCATTTAATTTTTTTATCCGGCAGAGTATCTATAATTTAAAAATTATATTTGAAGTATCTACTTTTACATGGTAACATGGACTAGTAAAATTCCTAATCAGAAGATTATTAATAAAACCAATAGCATAAAATGTCAGAAAAAAAGATATTGATAACAGGAGCAAGCAGGGGTTTGGGCCTGGCAATATCTAACTTATTATCAAAGGAATACACATTGATATTACATGCGACACGTGAGGAAAGTTTTACCAATGTTGATCCAAAACATCATTTACTTTGCGCTGACCTTAGTGATCCGGGACAACTCAATGAATTTTGTAAACGTTTGAAAAAAGAGCACGGAGATACTCTTTACGGGGTAGTCAACAACGCCGGCATCACATTTGACAAACCCCTTATTTATCAGCCTGAAAATGAAATTGACCGCTTGCTGCAAGTAAATCTGAAAGCTCCAATCATGATCTGTAAGGCTGTTATGAAACAATTTCTTTTGAATAAAAGCGGTGTAATTATCAATGTAAGCTCATGCGTAGGTGAAACCGGCAATGCTTTTCAGGCGGTTTATTCGGCAACTAAAGCGGGTTTGGCAGCCTTGTCAAAATCTCTGGCCCGCGAAGTTTCAGCATTGAACGAAGAACACTCCATAAGGATCTTAAGTATCGCCCCCGGTTTTATTGAAACAGATATGACAGATAAAATACCTGAAAACTATAGACAGGATTATTTAAAAGCCATTCCCGCAAACCGTTTTGGCAAGGTGAATGAAGTTGCTGAAGTGGTTGCTTTTCTGTTATCAGACAAGGCATCATATATTAACGGAACTAATATTAATATAAATGGTGGGATATTATGATAAGGGCAAACTTGTAGAAAGCCTGTGTTCAATACATCCGAGAGAAATACTTATTGCCTACGGTCCTAAAAAGCTGCTTGTTGATAAATATCACTGGCACTCGCCCAAAACAGGCGTTGTAGCGAGTTATACTCCTACAGATTATGATGTCGAGGATCATTTTGGCATTTTCAGGGGGGTGGACCAGATCGAATCCTTTGTGCAGGCTACTGCTGCTTCTTTATCCATGTTTTTGATCTGTCAGAAACATAATTGTGCTCCCGAGGATTTGAGGGACAAATCTGTCCCAAGCTTCATCAGTGTAGGCAACGTGAACTTTATGTCAGCTCTTGAGAAGGGCGATACTTATGTTATGCTGGGGAAAATAACATTTTATAAATTCAGACAAATGGTTTGCGAAGGAAGAATCTACAGATGTCCTCCCGGATTAGACCTTGACGAATATTTTAAAGATTTTAACGAAGAGCGTTTACTCAAATATGATCTCTCACCTGATTTCAAACTTATATCTGATCTCTATGATATAACAGGGCGGGAAATTGATATTGAATATTTTAGAGCAATAAACAAAAAGTAAATTATAAATGGAAAGACAAGAAATTATTGACGGTTTGATCGAAGTACTTAAAACCGTTAGAATGATAGAGCCTGAAAAATTAGTAGGTGTAACAGAAGAAACAGATTTTTTAGCCAATCTAAATATACCATCGTCTCAAATGATCGCTATCGTAGCAAAGGTCGAGCAAAAGTTTGACATTGAATTTGAGGACGATGATATTGATGGTTTAGGCTCAACAGTAAAAGACGTTGTCGATCTCATTTTAAAAGTAAAAGCACGTGATTAAAATACCTGGCAGAAAGGTGGCAGTTGTTGGTATGGGAGGAGCTTTCCCCACCTGCAGGAATCTTTCTGAATTTAGCAGCAAGTTATTTGCTAACAAAAGTCTGATCCGCACATTCGATGATGCCATGGCTTATGAGAAGCAGGTCAGATCGACAGTTGCGGGTTTTATCACGGAGCCGGAAATGGATCTGGAGGTAATTTGGGACCCTATGGAAGGTCTCTATCCGGAAACCTATGTGGATAAATTAAACCGGATCCCGGATGCGAATTTGGCTACTGCAGATGTAGGCAGCATCTGGTCAATGCTGGCAACACAGGATGCCATAAAAATGGCGGGCTGGTCAACAGATCTGGTTCAGTCAGAGCAAACCGGTGTGGTGATAGGATCGGGCGGTTCAGCTAATGTGATACTAAGAAACGGATGGCACAATTTTTATGTTTTTGGCAGAAAAACACGGCATTCCGGTGGTCATACAGTCGACCGGACCATGACCTATCGTGAAGCAGCCAATGTATCGGTCCTGATAAAAAGCAAAGGGGTCTGCGAAACCATTAGTTCTGCATGCGCAACCGGATTGGGTAATATTGGACACGCTTACAGGTTAATCAAATACGGGCTTCAGGACCGCGCAATAGCCGGCGGAGTAGAAAGTACATCTCTTGAAACCTTTATCGGTTTTGATGGAATGATGGTTTTAAGTCGGGGTTTTAGCCCTGAAGAAAGCTCACGCCCATTTGATATGAACAGAAACGGCTTTGTTTGCTCATTTGGTGCAGGCATTGTAGCCCTTGAAGAGTATGAACAGGCAGTTGCCCGCGGTGCCGATATTTTAGGGGTAATTGACGAGTATTTTAATAATTCAGACGGTGATGGTGATATGTTCTATCCATCATTTGAAGGACAACAGAGGTTATGGAAAGGAGTACTTGCAGGATCTGACGAAAGACCAGATGTTGTTAAAGTGCATGGTACATCTACACCCTCAGGTGATGCTGTTGAACTGTTAAGTGTGGTTGATGCTTTGGGTGAAGAAGGCTATCATGTATCAGCCCCAAAATCACAATTTGGACATATGTTGGGAGGTGCTGGTTCGGTAGAATTCATAACTGCATTACTGATGCTTAAAGAACAAAAGGTATTGCCTTGTTTAAATTCTCAAAACCTCAACCCGGAACTGGAAACGTTCCAGAAAAGTCCGGAATGGACCGGTCCGATGAAGCCTCTGGCTGCTTACCGGCACTTACTTCCGCAGGAAAGTTTTTCAAAACCAATTAATAGCATTGTTTGCCTTAATTACGGCTTTGGTGGTACCAACAGTGCTTTAAAATTGTCAAAATATGATAAATAATTCGGGTAAGGTTGCGGTAATTTTTGGGGTCAGGAATGAAGAATCCATCGCTTATAATATTGCAGTAAAACTACATCAGTCGGGCTGCAAAATTGCCTTAAGCTATGTTGAAGATACGCGTGATGAAGTGATATACCTGCTTGAAAAACTGGGCCTTGATACCCAACTTGCCATGCAGGTTGACGTAAGGGATGAAACTCAGATCAGCAGCTTTTTAAATGCTGTATACAAAACCCATGGCCCTATCGACTACATTTTACATGGAGTTGCTTATGCGAATACCAGGGTACTTTGTTCAAACTTCATTGGCAGTACAGAACCCATACCGGCTTACATCGATATTCCTTTCGAGGATCTGATGGATTCATTTAATATCAGTGCCTATTCTCTCTTAAGAATAGCCCGGGTGGCTGAAAATCTGTTACAAACAAACGCATCCATACTAACCCTAACCTATAACGCGGCTAACAGAGTTATTCCGCAATATGGAGGAATGGCTATCAATAAGGCAGCTCTTGAAAATATCATGCTCTACCTGGCAAGCTATTTTCGTAACAAACAGGTACGTGTAAATGCCATTTCTGCCGGACTGGTTATGACCACATCCTCCGGCGGCATCAATGGTGTGCGCAAAATGCGTAAATTAGGCAAGTATATGGCACCATTAGGGAATATTGATGCAGGTGATGTTGGCGATGCTGCACTGTATTATTTCTCTGATCTTTCAAAAAAGGTAAGCGGCAACATTCATTTTGTTGATGGCGGATTTAACATTATGGCAGTACCTGTTATAGATGCAGAGTGAACTGGAAATATCTGTAAACCAAATAATCGCACAGCGATCATTTGCTGTGGGTAATGATTTGGTGCACATAGAAAACTTCAGACTTTCACTCAGCGACCTTTTCAAAAACAAGGTTTACACCCCTTCCGAGATAGCTTACTGCGAAAGCTTCGATGATTCTTTGCAGCGCTATGCCTCAACCTGGGCAGCTAAAGAGGCCGTTTATAAAGCAATTAAACAGCTCGATACCTCGACTCTGGGATGGAAAAAAATAGAAATTAACAGAGCCCAAAAAGCAGGAATGCCGACTGTGGTATTACCCGCTCATTTCAAAAATTTCGAGGTGAGCCTTACCATATCACATGATGGTGAATATACCTGGGCACTGGCATTAATTAATGCAATAGTTTAATCAATTGACCTCACATTTTTATAAAACCGACTTTGTTGACCTCCATTATTATAAATATGGAACAGGTGAGGAGCACATGCTTTGTTTTCATGGTTTTGGTATGCATGGTAAACAGTTCATTACCTTAGAGCCGAACTTGGGAAACAAATATACATTCTGGGGCTTCGATCTTTTCTTTCATAAAGCAACCAGACTGAAAGATCAGACTTTGGATACCATCAAAACCGGATTAACAAAAAAGGTGCTTGCAGATCTGATTATGGAATTTTGTACAGCCCATAACATTCAGCGTTTTTCGGTAATAGGCTATTCTATGGGTACTCATTATGCTACAACTATCGTTGAAGAGCTCCCGGAAATGATTAATGAATATATCGTAGCAGCACCATCGTCCATTAAACCGGGAAATATTCTCAGGTTTTTTAGCAGGAGTAAATTCGGGAATAAGATCATCGAGAGAGTATCTTTAAGTGAGAGTGCAATGGTTAACATGTTAACCCTGTTCAGAAAGGCTCGAATCATAGATGCAGAGGGCTATAGAATTCTGCTAAAAGAAATTGAAACCCATGAACTAAGATTTAATCTCTATGCCAATTTAACCTATCTGCGATTTTTAATAACAGATGAAGCAAAACTTATAGATACATTAAACCGTTATCCTATCAGGAGTGTCTTTATCTTCGGAAAACGTGATAATGCTTATCCAATTAAGATTGGTAAACCATTCCTGGCCAAAATTAAAAATGCAGAAATATTTAATTTGGATGAGGGACACGAATTGATCAATAAACGTTTTGCCAAAGTTTTAGGAGATTTGTTAGTATGATCATCAAATCAAAACCCTTACCACTGTTCTGGTTAAAAGCAGGAGGTTACTTACTGACAAAATTTTTCAGGATATTTCACTTTAATAAACTGATTATCAAGCCTGTTGAGATAAAATCAAATCATTCCTATATTTTATCCTGCAATCATTTCAGCTTTGGTGATGGCTTTTTAGGTTTTTATCTGGCCTATCAGGTACTGATTAAACAGGGTAAAATGAAAAAACTCTATATCATGTCCCTGAAAAAGCAAATGGAAATGAACTGGTGGCTCAGGTATCTTGGTTCCTTTTCGGTTGAGCCTGGAAAATTATCAGTAAAAGAAAGTTTAGCTTATGCAGCTGAAATATTGAGTGAACCCGGTAATTTATTGCTCTTTTATCCGCAGGGAAATCTGGAAAGCTGTCATATCAGGACTATACAATTTCAGGACGGCTTAGCAGAAATAGTACCACAGATAAAGGGCAAATGCCAATTGTTATGGAGCAGCAATATTGGTGAGTATTTTGAAAGCTTAAGGCCTTCAGTTTATTTTAATATGCTCGATTGCGGCACCTCTGAGGATTTCGATTTTGAGCGCTTACAGCAACAGGTAAACAGGCATCACAAAGAATCACTCAAACAGAACATAAGATTTACGAAGGAGGAAGATTAAAAGGCTGTTATTAAAACCCAAATTGTTCCGGAACTGCAAATCTATTCAAGCCATTGTTTCGTACCTTTAGGAAAAGCAATAAAATGAAACGCTATCTGAGTATCATACCCGTACTATCACTTATTTTGGTTTTATTTTCATGCGATGCAATATCCCAGAAAAAGACAGACGTCAGAAAAGTGAAACTCACAGCGCCCCAGGGTAAGGCGATCGCTGCTTTTGCAGAAGGCTGCTTTTGGTGTTCTGAGCATATCTTTGAGGCTGTGGTGGGTGTGGATTCAGCGGTATCGGGATATGCGGGCGGTACGGTCCCTAACCCAACTTACGAGCTGGTCAATACCGAAACTACCGGTCACGCTGAAACTGTATTAGTTTATTATAACCCTAAAGTAATTTCCTACGCTGAGCTATGTAAGGTATTTTTTGCCTCCCACGATCCCACAACACCCAACCAGCAGGGTCCCGACAGAGGTTCATCCTACCGCTCTATCCTCTTTTATACCGGTAATGCAGAAAAGGCAATTGCCCAGCAGGCTGTAAAAGATGCTACAGCCTCAGGCAGATTTAAAAAACCAATCGTAACTGAACTAAAACCCCTCACCGGGTTCTACCGTGCTGAAGGTTACCATCAGGATTATATAGAACATAACCTGAATCAGGGATATGTAAGAGCCGTTTCTATCCCAAGGTTTGAGTTGTTTAAGAAGACTTACAAGGGAAAGCTGAAGTAATGTGTTAAAGATGGAGTTTAGCTTTTGGGGCTAAAAGGCGAAAACAGAAAGTTAAAAGCTAAAGAAAATTCTGTTCTTCAAACTCAAATTCCAATTGACAAATAGACAAATCAAACAATTGACAAATTGAGTTGCTCATTGAATTATCTACCTTTGCAGAATGGATTATCAGGTACATCAATTGCAGAACGGAATACGCGTACTGCATAAACCCAGCCCTTCCAATATTTCACATGCCTGCATCATCATTAATGCAGGATCACGTGATGAAGAGCAGGCTAAAGACGGACTTGCCCATTTCATTGAACATCTGCTGTTCAAGGAAACCAAAAAAAGAAATACCAGTCAGATTCTGAACAGACTTGAGCTTGTAGGTGCCGACCTGAATGCCTACACCACCAAAGAATATACCTGCGTTCATGCTTCCTTCCTGAAACCACATCTGGAACGGTCGCTGGACTTATTTGAGGATATCGTATTCCACTCCGTATTTCCTGAACAAGAGATGAAAAAAGAAAAGGAGGTTATCCTTGATGAAATTTCATCCTATCAGGATCAGCCTGATGAAGCTATCAATGACGATTTTGAAGACCTGCTTTTTGAAGGACATCCACTGGGCCGTAATATTCTGGGAACTGCACAGTCTGTACAAAGTTTTAGGAAAAGCGACATTCAGCATTTCATGAAAGCCAATTACCGCACTGATGAAATTGTCATAGGCATATTCGGAGACTACGATTTCAAAACTGTCATCCGCATCAGCGAAAAGCTTTTCGGGCACATCCCTTCCAATCTTCCGGCAAGAACCCGTCATCAACCAGGCCATTATACTGTACTGAGTAAACGCTTTGCCAAACCAATCAATCAGTCGCACTGCGTAATTGGTACCCGTTCCTTTTCCATACATCATAAACATAAAACAGGATTCTTAC
This sequence comes from Daejeonella sp. H1SJ63, assembly GCF_029360775.1. Lineage (GTDB taxonomy): Bacteria > Bacteroidota > Bacteroidia > Sphingobacteriales > Sphingobacteriaceae > Daejeonella. The sequence continues at coordinate 103,042 of NZ_JARKMZ010000020.1, forward strand.
TGTTAAACAACCTCCTGGGCGGAACAGGCATGAGTTCGCGTTTGAACATGGAGATCCGTGAGAAATATGGCATCGCTTATACGATTGAGTCAAACTACACTCCAATGAGCGATACCGGTATATTCTCGATATACTTCGGAACAGATACTGAAAAGACTGAGAAAGCTTTAAAGCTGGTTCACAAAGAATTGAAAAAACTGAGAGATCAGAAATTAGGCCCGCTGCAGCTTAAACAGGCAAAAAATAAATTCATCGGACAGATTGCATTGGGCGAAGAAAACAGAATGGGGCTTATTATTTCGATGAGCAAAAGTCTGCTGGATTACGGCCGTGTAGATTCTCTGGACGAGATTTTTGCAAAAATCAATGCAGTAACTGATACACAGATGCTCGAAATTGCGAATGAAATGTTTGACCCCAAAACTTTAAGTTCACTGGTATTCTACCCTGCTGAATAATAATTAAGCTTAAACTCAGCCGAAGCACGATTCCAATAAACGTTCATATCATACATGAGGTACTGAAGGACAATTCAATCCCAAGTGCCAGCAAAATCAAAAAAACAGAGTTAGATTCAATCAAAAAGCAATACCGAGCATTGGGCTTTGGGATCATATGTGGGATGCTTTCATTTGGCAATATCCCCCAAAGACAGCGATCACTGTTTTTTGATGTGCGGTTGGTTTGTGGCCAAAGGCACCTAGGGATTGAAAAAGGCTTTTGGTTACTTTTAGCCTATAAAAGTGACGAGCCCTCCCGGCGATAGAGGGATGAAAGATTAAGAGGGTGGACTTGCCTTTAAAACATGAAATAATGTTCCTGTTTTAAAGACCTAATTGAAGATTTCATGCTGCTTTTGAAATTAACCAGACAGTAGTGACTTTTATCCGAACATTTCCTGATTAATAAAAATTAATCCTATCTTTTTATCCCCGATCAGAATCATCCTGTAATATTGGATAATCGGTGAATTTGTGTTCTGTTTTTAATATTAAGCCATATTCATGCAAGCAATCTTAGGTGTTATCTTTCATTTAATCGGCGGGGCAGCTTCCGGCAGTTTTTATCTCCCCTTTAAAAAAGTTAAAGGCTGGTCCTGGGAAAGTTACTGGATCATTGGCGGCTTATTCTCCTGGCTGATTGTTCCGCCCCTGGCAGCTTATCTTACCATACCTGCATTTACCGAAATCATCGGAAACACCGGTAGCTCCATATTGAGAATCACCTTCATAATGGGATTGCTTTGGGGAATCGGCGGACTCACCTACGGACTTGGGGTTCGTTATCTGGGCATGTCGCTGGGAAACTCAGTTGTTCTGGGCTTCTGCTCTGCTTTCGGATCATTATTGCCTCCTGTATTTTACGATCTATACCCTCAGGATGGTAAAACAAGTTTCACTTATATGCTCAACAGTGAGGGCGGAAGGATTGTTCTGCTGGGAGTACTGGTGTGTCTGACAGGTATTTTTCTGTGTGGAAGAGCCGGTATGATGAAGGAGAATGAGCTGAGTGATGAGGTTAAAAAAGAGAGTGTACAGGAGTTCAATCTGGTCAAGGGGCTTATCGTAGCCATCATTTCCGGTATTTTAAGTGCCTGCTTTAATTTTGGTATTGAAGCCGGAAAACCTATGGCAGATGCTGCAAATAGCTTATGGAAAAGTGCTAATCCCTCAGAAACTACAGAATTTCTGTATCAGAATAATGTGACCTATGTCGTACTTTTATGGGGAGGTTTAACCACCAACCTGATCTGGTGCCTGATCCTGAATGCACGCAATAAAACTTTCGGCGATTATACCAACAGTAAAACACCCCTCTTAAAAAACTATATTTTCTCAGCAATAGCCGGTACCACCTGGTTTCTTCAGTTCTTTTTCTATGGCATGGGCGAAAGCAAACTTGGCAATGGTGCAAGTTCATGGATCCTTCACATGGCATTCATCATTCTGATTGCCAATATGTGGGGACTATTGCTCAAAGAATGGACAGCAGTCAGCAAAAAAACATTTTTAACCTTTGTTTTAGGAATAATTACAATTATCGTGTCAGTACTATTGGTAGGATACGGTAATTCCATTTAATATATCAATATGTCATCATTAAAATTTAAACACGTAAGCTATCTCTGGGATGAAGCCGAAGCTGAAAAGCTTAAACACGACGAAGTTGGCCTACTGATCTACAGATCAAACATTCTGGGTGCCGACCTCAGGCTGACTAACTATGGAGGAGGTAATACTTCATGTAAAGCCTTGGCTGCTGATCCGCTGAGCGGAAAAGAAACTGAAGTGATGTGGATCAAGGGATCGGGAGGGGATATCGGGACATTAAAAAGAAGCGGACTTGCAGCACTTTACACAGATCGTCTGCATCAGCTGAAAAATATTTACCGGGGAATAGAGCATGAAGATGAAATGGTTGAGCTCTTCAATCACTGCATTTATGATCTGGATTCAAAAGCACCATCCATTGACACTCCACTGCATGGATTACTGCCTTTCAAGCATATAGACCACCTGCATCCGGATGCAGCCATTGCTATTGCAGCGGCAAAAGACGGAAAAAAGATTACTGCAGAACTTTTTAATAACAGTATTGGATGGGTTGACTGGCAAAGACCCGGCTTTGATCTGGGATTAAAGCTTGAAGAATGTCTGAAAAATAACCCGGGCATCAGGGGTATTATGCTGGGCTCACATGGATTATTTACCTGGGGAGATACTGCCTATGAATGTTATGTAAATACGCTCGAAGTAGTCGAGAAATGTGCAGAATACATTGAAGAAAATGTCAAAAAGAATGGTGTTGTTTTCGGCGGCGCCAGAATCCAGAGTCCTGATGAAAATACAAGAAGATCACAGGCCGCAAAAATTGCTCCTGTTCTGAGAGGTCTTTGTTCATCCGAAAGATCCATGATCGGACATTTTACAGATGATGAACGGGTACTGGACTTTATCAACTCCAATGATCTGGACAGGCTTGCCCCGTTGGGAACAAGCTGCCCCGATCATTTTTTACGCACAAAGATCAGTCCTCTGCTCTTAAACCTTGCCCCCGATGCTAATCTGGATGATAAAGATGAACTGAAGGCCCTGCTCGAGCCACTTTTTGAAGAGTACAGAAAAATGTATGCTGCATATTATGAAAGCTGCAAACATCCCAACTCTCCGGCAATGCGCGACCCTAATCCGGTAATCATACTTTATCCGGGTGTGGGTATGTTCTCTTTCTCCAAAGACAAACAAACAGCCCGGGTTGCCGCCGAGTTCTATACCAATGCCATTAATGTCATGCGCGGTGCTGAAGCCATATCCGAATACACTTCATTACCCAGACAGGAAGCCTTTAATATCGAATATTGGTTACTTGAAGAAGCAAAACTTCAGCGTATGCCTAAAGCAAAGCCGCTTTCCGGGAAAATAGCCCTGGTAACAGGAAGTGCCGGAGGCATTGGAAAGGCAATAGCCAGAAAATTTGCCCTGGAAGGTGCTGTGGTTGTGCTGAATGACCTGGATCAGAGCCGTCTGGCTGATGCAGGTAATCAGTTCCTGAAAGAATTTGGCAAAGATTCATATACAACAGTTCAGTTGAATGTTACTTTGGATGAAGATATTAAAAATGCCTTCAAACAGGCCTCTCTTGCTTTTGGAGGTGTTGATATCATTGTAAATTGTGCCGGACTTTCGATCTCTAAACCCATCGAGGAACATACTGATAAAGACTGGGATCTGCTCTACGATGTGCTGGTAAAAGGCCAGTTCAAGGTTACACAGGAAGCAGTGAATATATTAAGGAAACAAAACAGGGGTGGTGACATTCTGAATATCGTAAGTAAAAATGCATTGGTTTCCGGTCCGAATAATGCCGGTTACGGTTCTGCAAAAGCCGCTCAATTGCATCTGAGCCGCCTGAATGCTGCAGAACTGGGTGCGGATAAGATCCGCGTCAATGTGGTTAATCCCGATGCGGTAATTGCCGACAGTAAAATATGGGAAGGCGCATGGGCTGAGGGCAGGGCAAAAGCCTACGGAATTACAGTAGCTGAACTTCCTGCATTTTATGCCAAACGTACTCTCCTGAATGAAACTATTCTGCCCGAAGATATTGCCAATGCATGTTTCGCTTTTGTTGGCGGATTGCTGAACAAATCAACCGGAAACGTCCTGAATGTGGATGGTGGTGTGGCTATGGCATTTGTCAGATAATTCAATTGAAATAAATATGAAACCATCATGATTTAGCCAAAACCCGCAGGGGTATGATTATTAAATCATGATCGCCCTGCCTACCGCAGGCAGGCCTGCCTACCGGCAGGTAGGTTAATCACCATTAAAAAACAATAAATAGACAGATGAAACTTGAAGAAAGTAAAATAATTGAACATAATCAGGATCTGATCAATCTGCATCAGGCAAAACTGAGTTTTGCAAAAACGATTATTCCAGATCATGAAACGATCATATCCAAGCTTATTGATTTTCAGATTGCCATTCCAAGCTGGGCATTAGGCAATGGCGGAACACGCTTTGGACGTTTCCCGGGTGGCGGAGAACCCCGGAATCTGGAAGAAAAGATAGAAGATGCAGGACTGATCCATCAGCTCAACCGGTCAGGGAATGCCATTTCATTGCATATTCCATGGGATATTCCGAAAGATTATCAGGCAATCAAAAGCCATGCAGAAGCCCATGGCCTGCGTTTCGATGCCATGAATTCCAATACCTTTCAGGATCAGAAAGATCAGAAAGAAAGCTATAAATACGGCTCGCTCCAGCATGTTAATCCGGCTGTCAGAAAACAAGCCATTGACCATAATATCGAGGTAATCAGACATGGTATCAAACTGGGTTCAAAATCACTGACGGTATGGCTTGCCGATGGTTCCTGCTTCCCCGGACAACTGAATTTCAGACAGGCCTTTCAGAATACCCTGGAAAGCTTAAAGGAAATTTATGCTGCCTTACCGGATGACTGGAAGATGTTTGTAGAATACAAAGCCTATGAACCCAATTTCTATTCAACTACCGTTGGCGATTGGGGTCAGTCGCTTTTATATGCCAGCAAATTAGGGCCGAAAGCTTATACACTGGTTGATCTGGGCCATCATCTGCCCAATGCAAATATTGAACAGATCGTTTCCCTGTTGTTAATGGAGGGCAAACTTGGCGGATTTCATTTCAACGATTCCAAATACGGCGATGATGACCTCACTGCAGGCAGCATCAAACCCTATCAGCTCTTCCTGATCTTCAATGAACTGATCGATGGCATGGATGAAAGAAAGATGAATCACGCTACCGGCCTGGCATGGATGATTGATGCTTCTCACAATATCAAGGATCCCTTGGAGGACCTCCTTCAATCGGTGGAAGCAATTATGATCGCCTATGCACAGGCACTGACTGTTGACCGTAAAACATTAAAAGAGGCTCAGCAGAATAATGATGTGGTGAGGGCACAGGAAATTCTGCAAAACAGTTTCCGTACAGATATACGCCCCTTAGTTGCCGAAGCACGTTTAAGAGCCGGCGGAGCATTGGATCCGATCGCTTTATTCCGCAAACTGAATGTTCGTGAAGAGCTGATCAGAGAAAGAGGTCGCGAAACGATCGCATCAGGTTTATAGTAATCAGATGAAAACACCGGTTACTGCGGTATTTGACATTGGTAAAACCAACAAAAAACTCCTGCTGTTTGATGAACAGTACCGGGTAGTATTTGAACATACCGAAAACCTTCCGGAAACTGTTGATCAGGATGGATTTCCGTGTGAAGATCTGGAAAGACTTCAGGATTTTATGTTTAAATCGCTTGAGCAGGTTCTTGGTAATCCCAATTGGGAGATCAGAACGCTAAATTTTTCTTCTTATGGGGCAAGTCTGGTTTATCTCGACGAAAATGGGCAGTCCTTAACTCCCCTCTATAATTACCTGAAACCCTATCCCGAAAAACTTTCAGAACAGTTTTATTCGGTTTACGGAGGCAGGGAAGCATTCGCAGCAAAGACTGCATCGCCCGTTCTGGGTAGTTTAAATTCAGGTATGCAGCTTTACCGGATAAAATATGAAAGACCGGAACTTCTGGAGAAGATCAAAACCGTGCTGCATCTTCCTCAATACCTCAGTTATCTCATTACCGGAAAACTTTATTCAGACATTACCAGCATCGGATGCCATACCAATTTATGGGATTTCGAAAAAAACGAGTACCATGAATGGCTTGTAAAAGAAAATCTCCAGGACAAACTGGCTCCCTTAGTTCCCTCCAACAGCATTTTCAAGGCAGAATTTAAGGGTCATCAGTTCGATGCAGGCATTGGTTTACACGATAGTTCAGCAGCTCTGATACCCTATCTGCTCAGCTTTAAAGAACCTTTTATTCTGATCTCGACCGGCACCTGGTGCATCAGTCTGAACCCCTTCAATTCGAGTCAGCTGACAAGTGATGAGCTGAATTCAGATTGTCTTTGTTATCTGCAATACAATGCTAAACCCGTGAAGGCATCAAGACTCTTTGCCGGGCATTACCATGAGCAGCAGCTAAAGAGGATAACGGAATATTACGGAACATCGGCATCGAAATATCAGGAAACGGCTTTCGATGAAAGCTATTTGAGTATGCTTAACGAAGAACAACGTTTTTCAGAAACAGATTTGAATACCTGTTCCTCCGACAGAGAGGCCTATCACCGTTTGATGATGGATATCATCAATCAGCAAAAACAATCAACGGAGCTGATTATCAGAGGCTCAGCAATAAAAAGAATCTTTGTGGATGGTGGCTTCAGCAAAAATCCGGTTTATATGAATCTGCTGTCCCATGTATTTCCTGAAATGGAAGTATTTGCTGCCTCTATGGCACAGGCAACAGCTCTTGGATCTGCCCTGGTCATTTCTTCCCTTCCGGTCCCGAATGATCTGATCGAACTCAAATTTTATTCAGCCAAATAAAAACAACACATTTCAAATGGACAAGATTGTATCTTTTAAAATGAAACTGAAGCCGGGTTTTAAAGAAGAGTATAAACGCAGGCATGACCAGATCTGGCCTGAACTGGCAGCCTTGCTCAAAGAATCCGGAATCAGTAATTATTCCATATTTCTGGATGAAGAAACCGGTATTCTGTTTGCTGTACAAACCCTCTCAGGCAATAACAGTTCCCAGGATCTGAGTAAAAATGAAATCGTGAAAAAATGGTGGGCTTACATGGCTGATATTATGGATACAAATAAAGACAATTCGCCGGTAAGCAGGCCTTTGGAGATGGTGTTTCATCTGGATTAAGGTTTTTGAAGTGTAATTATCAAACATCCTGAAGCCTGATAATTTGTTAGCAGGGGGAATTTGGCTATTTTTGCATTATGAAATTACCAATCATAGCCTACGGAGACACCGTATTACGTAAAAAAGGAGAAACAATTACCTCTGAATATCCTGAGCTGAAAACACTGATCGATAATATGTTCGAAACAATGTATGGGGCCCACGGTGTCGGATTGGCAGCTCCTCAGATTGGTTTGGCCATACGTCTGTTTGTAATTGATGCTACCTCTTTTGCTGAAGACGAACCGGTATTAAAAGATTTCAAAAAAGTATTTATCAATGCTCAGATACTTGAAGAAGGCGGCAATAAATGGTCGTTTAATGAAGGATGTCTGAGTATTCCCGATATCCGTGAAGATATCGACAGGCATGAAAGCCTGAAAATTTCTTATTATGATGAAAAGTTCAATCATCATGAAGAAAGCTTCAAGGGACTGGCGGCCCGCATCATCCAGCATGAATACGACCATATCGAAGGCAAACTCTTCGTCGATAAACTAAGTCCGCTGCGCAAAGCCATGCTTCAGAATAAACTCAGTTCCATTTCAAAGGGAATGGTGAAAGTGGATTATAAAATGAAGTTCCCTGCGCTGAAAAAAGGAAGAAGGTAGTATTGAGTACAGAGTATTGAGTACAAAGTATTTAGACCAAAACCATTCCGGAATCAGAGTTTCACGATTGACGATAAATTTCCTTCATTCTCAACTCAATCCTCCTTCTTTTAACTTTCGGCCAAAAAGATAAATTTCGTTTTGAGTAACATTAAGACTTACAACCTATAACTTATTACTTACAACTTATTGCTCCCTGCTTCTGTCACCCTGCATAATCTGCTGAATCAAAGCACCCCAGGCAAATGGATTCAATAATGGATTAGCTAAACGCTGATTGGTATTCCGGTTAACCAGTCTGTTATGGTTAGCCTGGAAATTATAACCCTGCATCTCTGCACCATCTCTCGGCAGGCTGGCAATCATTGCAGCCAGACTTTCGCGTGAAATATTCTTTTTGGCAATTTCCAGATCATCATCCGCAAACTTCATTGTCATAAATTCCTTTTTGAACTCATCGGTGCTTGCCCATGGGAATACCCTCACAGCAGGCAGATTGATGATTTCCTGCTGAAGTTTAATCAGAACGGTATACTTATTATCCGGAAGGTTTATTGGAATAATGATTCCTTCCCTTTTATATCCGACAGCGGTGAAAGCAAGTGTATCGCCCTCATGAGCAACAAAAGAAAAATAACCCTTGTAGTTCGCAGAATAATACTGGTCTTTACCTGTCTGGTTTGTAATAGTTACATAGGGTACAACCGTATTGCTGTCGCGGTTCATAACAATCCCTGAAAACTGCACAAGTTTCCTTTCTCCTGTCTGGGAAAACCCCGAAAGAGCGCTAAACAGAAAAATAAGGAATAACCAGTTTCTCATGGTGCAAATTTAGTAAAATCGTAATCGGGCAATGTTAAATTGTGTTAAAAGCATTGCCGGAACGAAACATTTATTACTGAAGCCGCTCAGGAAGAACAGCAGCAGGATCATCCATATCTGTCAGGTTTATTGCCTCAACACCCTCCACTTCCGGAACTGCGCGCTTGATAGCCTGCTCAATCCCTGCTTTCAGAGTCATAATACTCATCGGACATGAGCCGCATGAACCTAATAAACGCAGTTTCACAATGTTCTCAGGAGTGATTTCCTCAATTGACACATTTCCTCCGTCAGCTTCAAGATAAGGCCGGATAGTGTCTAATGCATTTTCAACTCTTTGCAACAAATCCATGGTATATTCTTTTTATAAAGATATGAATTTTTTAAAATGTTATTTGCCCGCATTCAATATTGCCACCTGCTGTGCCACACGCTCTGCAATCTGTAAAAATGCCAATCCCATCACATTATCCTCATCCAATACTACCGGTTTCCCTCCGTCTCCTGCATCGCTGATGCTTTTAACCAAAGGTATTTCGCCAAGGAATGGGGCATTAAACTGCTGAGCAAGCGCCTTTCCTCCATCTTTCCCAAAAATATAGTACTTGTTGTCCGGTAATTCAGCAGGAGTAAAATAGGACATATTTTCTACCACACCAATCAGCGGAATATTGATACCCTCCATCAGGAACATCCCCACACCTTTTCTGGCATCGGCCAGAGCCACATTCTGAGGAGTAGTTACAATTACAGCCCCCGTTATCGGGAAGCCCTGCGCCACGGTAATATGAATATCGCCGGTTCCGGGAGGAAGATCAACTACCATATAATCCAGCTCACCCCAGTCGGCATCATTAAACAATTGCTTCACCGCAGTAGAAACCATCGGTCCGCGCCATGGCACCGGCTGATTAGGATCCGTAAAAAAGCCGATAGACAACAGTTTTATACCGTATTTTTCAATAGGCTCAATTCTTGTTTTGCCCTCAGCATTTTGCGAAGCCTTCGGACGTGCATCCTCAACACCAAACATCAATGGAATAGAAGGCCCGTATATATCTGCATCGATCAATCCAACACTGGCACCTTTTTTTGCCAGACCGAGAGCCAGATTTACCGCAACGGTAGATTTGCCCACACCACCCTTACCTGAAGCAACCAGAATAATATTTTTAATGCCCTGCAAAGCCTTATCCGGCCGGCTGGTAACTCTTGAGATCATATTAATCGAAAGTTCAGCATCTTTACTTACGAAATGGAGAATCGCATTTCGGCAGGCATTGTGGAGCATCTCCTTCATCGGACATGCAGGTGTAGTTAAAACCACCGAAAAACTTATTTTATTGCCGTCGATCTTAAGATCTTCGATCATGTTTAAAGTAACCAGATCTTTTTTCAGATCCGGATCCTCAACATGACGCAATGCACTGTAAACCTGTTCCTGTGTTATCATTTTTGAATATATGGAGACAATATTTTATACTAACTTTATCGCAAATCTACTAAAAGCGAAAGGCTTCTCATTAGACATTTAAGCTTTTTACAGTGACCTGACCTGTAATTTTTACACTGCCCGAAAGATTAGCAATTTAAATGGCTTATCTTTCTGCTAATTGGATTAATACCCCATGCATATACCTGATAAATATTATAAAATAGCTAAAATAAGCCTCATAAGTCTGCTTTCACTTACACTGATAGCCGGCGGAATTGCCTATGCCAAAAGAGAGGCACTGCTCAGAGCTGCAATCAAAAAGGCGATCAGCAAAGCCGACAGAGAATACGATCTGGAACTAAAAATTGAGAGCGCAAAGTTTGTGGGATTGAGCAGTGTGCAATTTAAAAACATCAGTCTGGTACCCCGCGGCAAAGACAGCCTTGCCAAAATAGATAAGTTCAGGGTAGGCGTTAAACTTTTTCCAATCCTGTTCGGCGACATTAAACTTTCGGAGATTAATCTGGATAAGGGAAAGATTAATCTGATTAAAAAGGACTCTGTCAGTAATTTTGATTTCCTGTTCCGAAAAAAGAAAACTGAAAATCCGGATGAAAAATCAGAGCTGAATCTTGGAAAATTTGCCAATAGCCTGATCAATCAGATGCTTTATAAAATACCTGACGACATGGATATCCGCGATTTCAGGATCAGTTTTCAGGATGACAGCAATAGCGTGGACCTCTACACCAGCTCCGCAACTATAGATGGTGGTGATGTAAACTCAACGATCATTGTTAACGGGAAAGAATCTGTATGGCATGTGGAAGGAAACGTTGATCCCGGGGATAAGGAGCTGAATCTGATGTTATTTGCCGATAACAAAAAGGTGGAGCTGCCGTATCTGGAGAAGAAATTCGGACTTAAACTGAACTTTGATACCGTTTTCACTGAAATGCGTGGTGCCAGGCTTAGCGGAAGTCAGCTGGAAGTTAACGGCTCATGGAAGGTTAAAAATTTGTTAGTCAACCACAAACGAATTGCCGGAAATGATATCATCGTTCCCGATGCTTCGATTGATGCCGACATGGTTATTGGCAAAAATTTTGTATCCATCGATAGTACTTCAACCATACATATCAAAAACATCGACCTACATCCGTTTATTAAATATACCCTGTCTCCATTTAAAATTTATGAGCTGAAACTCCATACAGATCAATTGGATGCCCAAAAGCTTGCAGGATCCTTTCCACAGGGTTTGTTTGAATCTCTTGAAGGGATACAGGTTTCAGGAAAATTGCAGTATGACCTGAACTTTTATCTCGATTCACAAAGTCCGGATAGTGTTATTTTTAGTTCGAATCTTAAAAACAATGGTTTTAAGGTATTAAAATGGGGTAAAACTAATCTGCAAAAAATTAACAGCTCATTTGTATACACTCCGTATGAATACGGTAAACCTATGCGCGATATAATCATCGGACCTGAAAATCCGGATTTTACACCTATTGATCAGATTTCGCCCTATTTAAAAGGAGCATTGCTTACCGCAGAAGATCCTTCATTCTACAGCCATAAGGGATTTGTTGAAGAATCGATCAGAAAATCTATTGCTACCAATTTCAAGGAAAAGGCTTTTAAACGGGGTGGAAGTACCATATCCATGCAGCTCGTAAAAAACGTTTATCTGAACCGGCAGAAAACACTGGCCAGGAAAGTTGAGGAGATCCTTATTGTATGGATCATGGAAAACGGGCGTCTGTCGACTAAAGAACGCATGTTTGAAACCTATCTGAACCTGATTGAATGGGGAAGGAATGTGTATGGGATAGGTGAGGCATCCAGATATTATTTCGGCAAGCATCCCTCAGAACTTAGTCTGGGAGAAAGTATTTTCCTGACCAGCATTGTACCAAGACCCAAATCAGGACTCTATCGCTTTGAAGGAGATGGCAGTCTGAGGGAAGGATTATCTTCCTATTTTAACTTTATCGGGGGAATCATGGCACGCCGCGGACTGACCCCTCCCGACAGTAATTATTTTGGATTTTATGGCGTAAGGCTCAGAGAAAGTTTAAGATCAGGCTTGCCGGTGGTAGATTCGCTTGCAGCCGACAGCCTGCTGATTAACGGAACAGAAGATGATGAGAGCGTTCTTCAGCAGCTTTTCAGCAAAAGACGTCAGGATACACTTCAGTTAAAAGAAATCAACCGGCCAAAAATCCCTCTAAAAGATACGATACCCGCTAACCGGAGACCTCAGAGCCCTTCTCCCAGGAACTCCAGAAATAATAAAGCTAATAATTGATCTAATATCTAATTTTGAATCATGAGGATAGAAATTGACGATAAAACTTTTGATATAATGCTCGAATATGAGCAGATCAAAAAAAGGATCAGACTCCTTGCCATTCAGTTAAATGTTGACTACGAAAACCGCATTCCCGTATTTATCGGAGTTCTGAACGGTAGTTTTATTTTTCTGGCAGATCTGATAAAAGAAGTTGACATTCCTTCAGAAGTCAGTTTTGTGAAAGTTTCTTCCTATAAGGGCGATAAAAGTACCGGAAGAGTCAAAGAAGAAATTGGTTTACAAATGTCGCTTAAAGACCGGGATGTAATTATTGTAGAAGATATTGTAGATAGCGGACATACCATGGAATACCTGCTTAACATGATAAAAAAAGAGGATCCGGCTTCGGTAAATGTTTGTACCCTACTGCTAAAACCCAACTCTGTAAAGACTAAATTTGATGAAATAACTTACATAGGTTTTGAGATTCCGGATGATTTCGTGGTAGGATACGGATTGGATTACAATGGTCTTGGCCGTAATCTTAAGGATATTTACAAGGCAGTTTAAGACATAAATTGTACTTTTGTTGGATATTTAAATAGAAACCATCTTGATTTTGCTAAAACCCGCAGGGTATGATTATCAAGTTATGATTGCCCTGCCGGCAGGCCTACCTGCGGTAGGCAGGCCTGTCTACCGACAGGTAGATTCATCACCTTTAAAAAACAAAAAATAAATAAATGAAAATGACCATTCACAAGGAAGGCTATACCTCGATCGCGTTATGCATTCTCTTTATTTTTGTTCTGAACGCTCTTGTTCATTACTATCTGCCTGATGTAGTTTGGTTCACCTGGATCATCTATATTTTATCATTTGCATTGTTTGCGATTGTACTTCAGTTTTTCAGAAATCCGGCGATTACTGTCATTAAAAACGAGCAGCATGTGATCTGCCCCGCTGATGGAAAGGTTGTTGTAATTGAAGAAACCGAGGAAAATGAATATCTGAAAGACAGGAGGATACAGGTATCAGTATTCATGTCGCCGATTAATGTTCACGTCAACAGAAATCCTGTTTCAGGAATCTTCAAATACTATAAATATCACCCGGGTAAGTTTCTGGTAGCCTGGCATCCAAAATCATCTACAGAAAATGAAAGAACCACGGTAGTGATAGAGAACAAAGCAGGAGTTTCTGTTCTGTTCAGACAAATTGCAGGCGCACTTGCCAGAAGGATTGTTTGTTATGCACAGGAGGGTAAGCAGGCAGTTCAGGGGGAAGAATTCGGATTCATCAAGTTTGGATCCAGAGTGGATGTTTTCCTGCCATTAGGTACAGAAATAAAAGTAGGATTGGGTGAAACCGTAAAAGGTGGAATCACCGTTCTGGCACACCTAAAAAATAAATAATAAGCAATTATCATGAAAAGATTAACAGCAATTTTAAGCATTGTATTTTTAGCCAGCAGCCTTTCAGTATCTGCGCAGAATGAGCCTAAGAAAGAAATGAAAAAAGGTGAAAAGATGGAATGTAAAATGGGTAAGGGCTGCAAAATGAGCTGCTGCTCAGGTAAAGAAAAAAAAGAGGATAGCAGCACTTCAAAAAAGAACTGATTAGTTTATAAAAAAGCCCCGTTATGTTATTCATGTCAGGGTTTTTTATATTTCTAATTATTTAAGGCAAAATCACCTGCATTCGCTTATATTTCAAAGCAAAATTGAGCCTTTATTAAATCCCCTTCTTAACCTTTCCTCCCTCTATCGCCGGGAGGGCTTGTCACTTTTATAGGCTAAAAGTAACCAAAAGCCTTTTTCAATCCCTAGGTGCCTTTGGCCACAAACCAACCGCACATCAAAAAACAGTGATCGCTGTCTTTGGGGGATATTGCCAAATGAAAGCATCCCACATATGATCCCAAAGCCCAATGCTCGGTATTGCTTTTTGATTGAATCTAACTCTGTTTTTTTGATTTTGCTGGCACTTGGGATTGAATTGTCCTTCGGTACCTCATGTATGATATGAACGTTTATTGGAATCGTGCTTCGGCTGACAACCATTCATCACTTACAGGTATTGAATCTTGCAGAGAATGGCCTTCCGGGATTTGGCAGTAAAGGCGCGTTTTATCCTTTCTTCTAACGATCATACCGCACAGGCATCAAGCAATCCGGAGAAGTGTTGCAGAAACATTCATACCTCACTTGCATAAACACGTCTTGGAGTGCGCTAACAGGATAAAATGTGGATTTACAACAAATACCGGACAGCCGCGGCGTTACTCAAGTTTTTTATGTCTTTTAATTGCTTTCGTGGACTCGCCGCTAAGGGCAGCTCGGCATTGATTCTTTTCAGCTGAAGGAAAAGAATTAGGCCCAGCGGCCATGAGCGAAAGATTTTCATCATGATTAGTCATTTGCATTTAACCGGAAAACAGTAGATTTTATTCAGAATTAAATTTGATAGCCCGACGTCGAAAGTATCGTATATGAAAAATATCATAGACATTTGAACCCTTCCGGGTAAATCTACTACCCAAAAATTCCTTAGAATACTTGGATTACGCTAAAGAGATAAAATGTTCATCTACAATACCGTGACAAAGTCTTGCACGAAATATTGCAACAAGATTCTGAATTATATGAAATACTGAAAATGAGGCAATTTATTATTCTCCCTTTACCGGCTTCCCATCTGCATACTCATGATAAACAGTTTGTGTCGGGAATGCAAACTCTGCTTTATTTTCTGCAACTATCTGCATAATCTTATAATTGATATCCTGACGGATGCGCATATAATCGTTATAATCAACAATCTCTATAAAATAAAGCACCTGAATATTCAGGGCTGACTCGCCAAAAGAATCGAAGGTAACCAGTGTATCATTACTGGTTGAATCATGTTCATTTACATAGGTTTCAATCTGCTTTGATATTTTAAGCATGACATCAGCCGGAGTATCATATTTGAGGGAAATATTGAACTTCATTCTGCGAAGATTTCTGAGGCTTAAATTTTCAAGCGGACTATCCACCATTTTCTTATTGGGAATAATCACCAGGGTTTTATCCAGAGTACGTAAGAGCGTGCTTCTGAAACCCACCTTTTCAATAGTGCCTTCAAATTTATCAATCCGCACCAGATCGCCTACCACAAAGGGCTTATCAGCAAATATGGTGAATGAGCCCAGAAGGTTTTGCAGCGTATCCTGAGCAGCAAGTGCAACTGCGATACCCCCAATACCCAAACCGGCAATAATTGTAGCTACATTCAGATTAAATACAGCCCTGAGAACTACAAAAACTCCAAAAATGATGGTTATGATCTTCGATAATTCCTTGATGAAAGGAACCATCTGATCGTCTGATTTAGATTCTGTTAATGAAGCCTTGTAAAGGAAAACATAGGCCATAAAATCGATAATCCGCAGAACAATCCAGAATAAAGCTATAATGAAAAACAGTAAAAACAGCTTATCAAGTACCTGAATAAGAGTCAGTTCGTAAACCGAAGGAAGCTTATTAACAAGGGTAGTCCGTTTAAATATGACTTCCTGAAGCGGATAATCCAACTGATTAATTGAAAGATACAGGACAGAGAAAAGAATAAGCAATTCGACCGGACGCAGCAGAAGATCAACAAAAATTTTAGGATCAGTATCAGGGTGCAGACGCTTAAACAATCTGAACATCAGACTGCTCAGCAGCCTTGAAAAGATCCGCTTCAGCAAAAGTCCAAAGATCAGGATAGATGCAAAAAGAATATAGTTATGAAGACTGTTCCCTAAAAATTGTTGTGCAAAAATCTCTGTGTTCATAAAAGAAATAAACAAAATTCTGTTTGATAGTTAATAAAGTACTGAATTATAATTGAATTCCGCAAAGAGCTGAATCCATACTTTTCAAAAATGAGCGCAAAAAAAAAGCCCCCCGGATAGAATCCGGGAGGCTGCAATCTTATAAATAAATTACACTCTTTTAGATTTGATACGAGCAGCTTTACCGGTTAATTCACGCAGGTAGAATAATTTCGCTCTGCGAACCTTTCCGTGATTGTTTACCTCAATCTTCTCGATATTTGGAGAGTTTACAGGGAAGATACGCTCTACACCAACTCCGTTTGACATTTTACGAACAGTAAAAGTCTCATTTACACCAACACTATTACGCTGGATAACTACACCCTGATAAATCTGGATACGTTCTTTATTTCCTTCGCGAATTTTATAGTGAACACTTACCGTATCACCGGCCTTGAATACAGGAACTTGCTTTTTAACTACTGCCTGCTCTTCAACAAATTTTACTAAATCCATGATTTTAAGCTCTTAAAGTCGATTTTTAGCCCGTAAAAATCGGACTGCAATATTAGGAATAATTTTTTACTTAAAAAAGTAAGTTTGAATATTTTAACTGATAAATTTATTTAGAAGGCTCTGTATCCAAAGTAAATAAGGGATTATTACCTTAATTGAATACGAAATATATTCCATTCTTATAATCTCAGGTCTTACCAACAAAACCTAAAATTATTCCAGCAAATCAGGCCTTCTCTTTCTGGTGCGCTCCAGCGCCTGCTCATGCCTCCATTCATTAATAGCTGCCTCATGTCCGCTCAACAGAATATCAGGCACCCTGTGACCTTTCCAGTCGGCCGGACGGGTATAAACCGGTGCATCAAGCAGGTCGCCCTGAAATGAATCTGATAATGCTGAGGTCTCGTCGTTTAGCACCCCCGGCAATAGTCTCACGATACTGTCGACCAGAACTGCTGCCGGTAATTCACCTCCAGAAAGCACATAATCACCAATAGAAATTTCCCTGGTCACAAAAATATCCCTGATCCTTTGGTCAATTCCTTTATAATGCCCTGCCAGAATAATCACATTCTTCTTATCCGAAAGTTCATTAGCCATTGTCTGGTTCAGGGTTTCGCCATCGGGAGTCATAAAAATCACTTCATCATAATCCCGTTCCGATTTCAGTTTTTCTATGCAATTTGCAAAAGGCTCAATTCCCATAACCATTCCACTACCGCCACCATACTGGTAATCGTCAACCGATTTCTGCTTATTGGTTGAATAATCGCGGAGGTTATGTACATGAATTTCTGCAAGTCCCTTTTTCTGAGCCCTCTGTAAAATAGAATGGGCAAAGGGACTGTCAAGCAGATCAGGTAATACAGTAATAATATCAAAGCGCATTCTGCAAAGATAGAAAGGAGAATTGAGTATTGAGATATGAGTATTGAGATATGTGAACTGAGTGCAAATACTAAACCGCTTCAATTTCGAGTAATAAAATTTAAGAAATTCTGAAAGAGGAATTGACATAGCGGGATAGATAAGCACGCTTCATTTATGAAATAAATGAATGTTGGAATTAGTCTTTGATTTGGCGTCTTGGCGAGCAAAAAAATAAAACAGTGAGTAGAAAATAACATGTCATGGGTAACACGCTACTCAAATCTTGCATTATCTGTAAATTAGGTAGCGTTGAGAAATCCAAAACCTATAAGCACTACGCTGCATCCATTCAATGGCCTGGAATCGGTTAGGGCCCCATAGGTTTAAGGTCTTTTCTTCATCTTGTTGATCCAGATGAGTGTTCCTGTTACGGGCAAACTGGTAGCAATCAGGCAGGCCAGAAAATAAATAATCTTTGATAACTTACCGTAAACATCACCAACATGCAAAGCCTTGATGGAAGCGGAAACCCGTTCATTCAATGGTTTTTCTGAAAAAATCTCGCTTTTTATAAGTACTGAAGTATACTGATCCAGATAAATTTTATCTGATGCAACAGGAGCAAAAAAGCCAGTTTTTGATTTATTCACCAAAACCGCATCAGCAGAGTCGGCAGGAAGGCTGATCAGCAAATCGCCCTCGTAATCAAGTAACTTATCAGCCGACTGAATATAATCTGCAAGCAATACTGATTTTACACCCTGAATGGAGGCAATATCTGATTTCGGCGTTTCTGGTTTCAAAGCATCTTCAGACTGGTAAGTTCCCAGCGACTTCCTCAAACCGTTTCTGTACCATTCGAACGACCATTGCGGTCCGGTAATACCCATCAGGAAAAGAAAGATACAACTGTAAAATCCAAGACTGTTATGGAGATCATGGTTTATTCTTTTCCAGTTAGCATCCCATTTAATTTTCAATCCCTGCTTCCACGACTGTATTCTTCTGGGAAACCAGATCACAATCCCTGTTATTACACCGAGTGTAAACAAAATTGTGGCTGTTCCGGTAATATAACTGCCCAGTTTCCTGTTGGGCAATTCCCCGATCAGAGGTTCTTCAATCCTGTCGAGCAGAAGCCAGCGATGAAGGCTGAACATGATCTGCATAAAATCAGTAAGTCCATTTTTATCCTTACCGCTGCCCAGAATTTTTCCGGTATACGGATCTACCATGTACTGAATTCCTCTGGAAGGAGGACCAGCCTTTTCTCCTTTAGCCTTATCTTTAGCTCCACCACCACCGTCCGGCTTATTCTTATCGTTCATCCCACCAGGCTTACCTTCTTCAGGCATTTTTACGGTTAAAACATAAGGCCGGCCAGGATCTGCAGGAATTTTAACTGATAATACCTTTCCGCCTGTTTCACGCTTTACAGCATCAATCAGTTTTTCTGCAGAAAGTTTCTCTGCTCCGGCTTTATAACTCACATGATATAATTCGGGTGCAGAAAGTTCTTTGATCTCTGTGTTAAATACGTAAACCGTACCGCTTAAACAGATCAGTAATACAACGATACCACTTGCTAAACCAAGCCAGAGATGAATGTCATTAAAAAGTTTACGCAGTTTTGGCCAGGCTGAGTGGTTTTGTCTTTGCTTCATATTTAGTTGAAGGAATATTTATTGATCAGAATTTATAAGAAAGTGTAGTTAAAAACTGACGGGGAGGTATAGGGTTTACGCTATAATTCTCGTGAACATAATAGTTGAGTTCGTTGGTAATATTTGAGAGCTTTGTCAATAACGAAAATCTTTTCAGTGAATATCCCATAGAGAAATCAAAAGTGGTGAATCCCGACACCGGGATCAATCGGGTTCCAATCTGCGTCTGCCCCACGGTATTATTCCATCCTGCATTCCGCTCGCCAATGTAATATGCTGAAGCACCCAGTTTCAGGCCTTTAAGTTTAGAAGAATTGAAAGTATAGAACACAGTTCCGTTTGCGGTATGCGCCGGATTGCTTACCAAACGCTCTCCTTCAATATAGCTTCCTTTACGTCCGGAAGTTTTGGTATACCGCATATAATTAAAACTGTAACCGCTCATAAAATACAATCCCGGAACAATGGTTCCTGCCAGATCAAGCTCAGCACCGTCGCTGGTAGTCTGGCCGGTAAGTTCCCTGATATTGGTATTGGTATTTATGGTTACTCCATCAGCCAGAAACTGTGCCTGCTGAGCCAGATTATTATTGACGATTTTGTAAAGGGAGAAGTTGGCAGTTAATTTACCCTCCAGAAAATCATTTTTTATCCCCAGTTCAAACTGATCCACAATCGATGGTCTCAAAGCCTGATCATACACGTCAATTCCGGTATTCACTGTAAAATTGTTTGAATAACTCGCAAATAAGGCTGTGCTGGCATATGGCTGATAAACAATACCTAATTTAGGCGAAAGAGCCTGATCTGCTTTTGCGGCAGTAGCACTTTTAGCTTTGGTGCCTTTAATCAGATTATAAACATCAGCAACCATCGCCTTTTGGTATGACCATCTCAGGCCTGCCATCACTTTAAATTTTTCTGAAAGGCTGATCAGATCCTGAGCATAGTACCCAAGACGATAAGTAGGAACCTCCGTTCTCAAAGAATCCTTTGCAAAGGGCATATCAACACGTGCCTGATATTTATTCGGATCAAGCAGGTTTATCTTATCGTATGATGTTTTTAAATTAAAGGTATGACTTGTATTCAGATAACTGTCGGCATCAGTACCAACCAGTACCTGATGAGCAATTTTACCGGTATTCAATTTGCCGGTTAAATTTGCCTGAGCAGAATAATAATCTTCTGCCGTGTTTGATCTGGTTAAATTACGGCTCCAGTCGCCAAGGGCATCCGCCTGAATACGTTCTGTGGAATAATAATCGCGTTTAAAATTCTGAAATGAGCCGATCACATTAAGCTTCCAGTTTTTATTGATCTGATGATCCACATTCGCTGAAACAGTACTTTGATTTACCCTGTTAAAAGCCCACGGAGCATTAAAAAAGCTCGAACGGGAAATTGTAGTCGGAATCTTTCCGTCTAAAGACCCGATTCCAAAATCAGGGGTTAAACTGTATTTCAGATAATCTGCCTGAAGCAGGATATTGGTCTTCTCTCCAAGCTTATAAAGAAGAGAAGGATTTACATAATAGCGATCAGACTTCACTCCATTTCTGAAGCTTTCATTATTCTCATAAGTTCCGATCATCCTGAAAGCCAGATTTTTTGTGATTCCCCCGTAAATATCCCCAACCGGTTTATACGAATGATAGCTGCCTCCCCTGAGAGAAATCTCTCCTCCAAAATCAAATTCAGGACGTTTGGTTACCAGATTAACGATTGCTCCGCCGCTCACGTTTCCATATAGCATGGCAGCACTTCCTTTCAGCACTTCCACCTGTTCCAGTGTGCTTACTTCAGGAAGTGAAGCGGAGTTAAATCTCGAACCATTTTTAAAATAGTTATTACTTCCAAGACTGTAGCCACGGGCAAAGAAATTTTCTGAAGTTGAACCCCTGCTTGATCCCATGGCCACACCGCTCACATTCCTGATCACATCACTCAGCTTTGAGGCCTGTTGGTCGCTGATTACCCGGCTGCTGACAATGCTTGTGCTTTGAGGCAAATCCATCGGTTTGATTCCTGATTTTCCAATGGCAGGAACCTGCAGGTTATTTCTTCCTGCCGTAATTACAACTTCTGCCAGATGCTGTGAACTCTCTGAAAGAATAAAGTCGATTTCAGCTGTTTCTCCTTCATTTAAAGTGACAGATTTTTCCAGAGTTTTTAATCCCACAAAAGAAACTTTGATGATATACTTTCCTGCGCGGATATCAGGGATAAGATAAGTTCCGTTATCCGCGGAGATTGTACTCTTATTTAAACCCTTTATTCCAACATTCACGTAAGCCGCAGCCTGTCCGTCTGAACTGATAATCCTGCCCTTCACAGACGAAGAATTAGCTTGTGCCATTAATTTATGAGAGCCAAAATTGCCCATAAGGACCATTAAGGCCAGTAAAAGTATTGTTCCGGAGAGTTTCATTTTTATTATTTTTATTTAGACTGATTTTAAATACTGGACAAATCTATCAATCCAAATTGAAAAACAAAAATTATTTAGAATTATTCTAATTAAGATCGGAATGATTATCCGGAATGATTACATGTATGATTTTAAATATATAATTATCAGATATTTACGCGTTGGGTTTAACCAAATCAGAAACCCAAATAATAATTTGAACCGATCCAATACATGTTTCCGCTTGGAATCTGATAGAAAAAGTTAAAGCCTGCATGAAAACCTGCTATTGCACAGGCATTTTAGAATAAATTGGACCAGCATGGTGATAGCAATAACCAAAGAGGGACATTCGCTTTGCGTTCAGAGTGGCAAACTGCTGAGCAAAGCAAAAAGGAATGACTTAAAAAAATAACACAGACTAAGGGTAATACCTTTCAACTAACATAAACACAGAAAAAAAGCATTTAAAGCCTGGCAGCGATAATTGATGCTGCCAGAATAACCTCTTAGAAACCGGTTGTTGTAGTAATAGTAGTAGTATCTACCGTACCTCCGCTACATGGAGTAGTTGATACATTCTTCTTAAACATAAAGACCATTTTTGATTTGATCAGCTTGGTCGATTTTTTCGTCTTTTTCATAATTTACCATTTAGTTTTTCAGAAGTTAGAAAGACCATTTTGAAAAAAGAAATTTATTACACCAAGGTAGATTAGCTGTAGATGAACTTGTATATTGCAGCTAAATGGATGAAAATTCAGATCTAAATACTGAGAGGTTTTGGTCTAATACTCTAAAACATATATTGGGATGGGCAATTTTTATTACCTATGAGATAACCTATATATATCTTATGACAGGGAGTGCCGACCTTAATAATTACGCACTGAATTATACCTTAAATATCCTCCTCTTTTATTTTAATGCACATGTTCTTTTTAAATACACTACGGGTAAATTTAAGGGGGCGGCATTTATGACTATCTTACTTGTAATGCTTGAGATTATTCTCTTCGTCATGATTAAATTCCCCATAAATCAGCTGATCCTGGGTGAGGAGTTCATGCCAAAATCAGCTGATGAATTTAAAAAAGCAGCCTTTAGTAATGCCATGCGTACCTTCTATATTTTAGGTTTCAGCACTGCATATTGGTTTGCCATGCAAACGATAAAACGAAACCGCAAGATCAGCGAACTTGAAACCCAAAAACTTATTGAACAAAATGAAAAAATAACTTTACAGAAAAACTTACTTCAATCCCGCAATGCCTACCTGCAGGCTCAGGTTAATCCGCATCTTCTCTTTAACACCCTTAATTTCATGTACAATGCCTCGGCAAAAGTTTCAGAAAAACTGGCTGAAACGGTGATGAATCTTTCTGATATGATGAGGTATGCACTTACTACGATCGATAAGGATGATAAAGTCTCATTAAATAAAGAAATAGAGCATATTCATAATTACTTTCGCCTGAATCAGGTACGCTTTGATGAGAAACTGAATATTGATTTGATTGTGCAGGGAAACCCCGATGGTTTACGTATTATTCCCCTGGCCCTGATCACCCTGGTAGAAAATGTGTTTCAATATGGTAATTTACATGAAGCTCAGCATCCGGCCATAATCAAAATCAATATTCAGGATGGAAAGTTAGAGCTGGATATCAAAAATAAAAAGCGGGCTAACCGGCGTATTCATGGCCATGGAACCGGAATTCCAAATCTTAAAGAGCGACTGGATATCTATTATCACGGCCGCTACTCGCTTGATATACAAGATGAGGAAAGTACCTATGCTTTAAACCTTAAATTAACTTTAAATGAATAAAATGATGTTTACCTGTTATATTGTCGACGATGAACCTCATGCCATTGAAACTCTGGCATCTTATATTAAAAAAGCTCCCGGACTGGAATTACTGGGTTCATCAACCAACCCTCTGGAGGCTCTTGAACTGATCAATACATCTGTTCATCCGGATATTACATTTCTGGATATAGATATGCCCCAACTTTCAGGCCTTGATCTTGCCGGATTGATCAGCGATCGCACAGCAGTAATTTTTACCACAGCCTTTCCGGATTATGCACTGGGTGCCTTTGAAAAAAATGCTGCCGATTATCTGCTGAAACCTATTTCATTCGAGCGCTTTCTAAACTCAGTAAAGAAGGTTAGCGGACATATTAAAACGCAGATACCGACTCCTGAAAATGATCATATTTTTATTAAAACCAATATAAAGGGTAAGGTAACCCGACTTAATTTAACAGACCTTATTTACGTTGAATCTATTAAAAACTACGTGATCATCTATACCGCTGATGAAAAGCTCATTACTTATTTAACAATGAAAGAACTTGAAGCTGCACTCCCTTCTGAAAGATTTTTCAGGGTTCATAAATCGTACATTGTCAATGCAGACAGAATTAAAACCGTGAATGGTGTTAACATTCTGCTTCAGAATAATATTCCGATTCCCCTCGGGCAGATATATAAAATAGCTTTACAGGATTATATTAATGCAAAACTGGTGAGTTCATCCCGTTTGACCTGATCCCATTTCTGGCTTGTTCTGACAGGTAATAGCGAAGACACAGATAGTAAATCACGAGTTCCTTTTTACGCTGCTCTGTACTGAAAATACGATTCATGTGCATGTGCAGTAAATCAGAGGCGAATTTTGCTTTGCGCGAAAATTCATTTTCGTCAAATTCGGTGTCAAGTGCACAGAGGTTCTTTTCAAAGGTTCTGAATTTATTCCTCTCGGCAGCAGTCAGAAAGCCCTGACCGACAGACATCAGTTCACGAACCTCACGCTGATGTTCACGATATTTTTTATTCAGATCATCCCGTAATAATTTCTCATGCCCATGTTCACTCATCAGATTATTACAGATATTTTCAAGAAGTTTAATACGGTAAGGTAAATGAATGGCAAATGCATTCAGTATTAAATCTGCACCAAGTATAGCAAATCCAACAGTACGTTGTTTCTCAGGGTCATTATCCAGATGCATTGCCACCAGTTCGCTGCTGTACATAAATGAACACTCGGCGCTTTCCATAGTTTTTACTCCGTAACGCTCAATTTCCCTCTGATAAGTATCCAGCAGAACACGCGTAATTATTCCGCTATGGATTAAAGGCTTCAATAACTGGTTGAACAGGCCCGGCATTTCACGAATAGCTTCCTTTGTCACTTTCAGGCGAATACGCAGGTGATCGCCCTGATCATCGTATCTGATAAAAAACCATTGCTCAATGCTACCCTTCTTCAGATATTTTTTAATTAAAGGATACAGTTTTCTTGTCAGCAAATAATCAGCATTCTGCGGGGCACAGTAAATCTTAAAATAAAGCCACTCATCTCCGGGTATAAAATCTCTTTGTATATTTTTTAAATCACAGGGGGAAACACCTCCATGGGTATAGCTTGTTCCCTGACAGGTCAGACTGGCTATAAACTGATGGACAAACACTTCCTCCTGGTCATTTCTTAGGACTGCATTCTTCTCATCCGGCATATAGAATTCCTCCAATCTGATCTCATCCAAATTTCCAGTTTCTGATAAAAACAATTGTATAGCTGAAGGATCATCTCTGTCAAATACCAGATATCTGTCGGCATTACTCAGCGCAAAAAACCGGTTGATCCCCCGTCTTTCTGCTAACTGTCTGAACTTCTCATAAGCAAGCTTATCCGTAGGATCGGGGAGATCTTTCTTTCTTAATAACCATTTTGCCGGACTCAGTATGCATTCTTTAAACTCAATGCGGGGATAATAATCAAGACCCGGCAAGATGTTTTCTACATGAAATCCAAGATTGTATGCAAGACCCTGATATTGCAGATCACAAAGAAACCGGAAAACCGGAAGCTCACTTCTTTTATGATTATAGGCTGTACTTAAACGCGGTATAACCCTTTTATTAAGACGTGCAGAGCGAATGATCACTTCTCCGCGATAAACTGACACGTACAGATCATTCAAACTGATTATCTGTTCCGGCGGAAGAGTAGAATGAACAAGAATTGGAATCTCATAGTCTCTGATATGTGCACGGGTATTAATATTTGCCGCATGCTCATCCGTAAAATAAGCTATTTCCGCAAAAATTACCTCTTTGTTTTGCAGCTGTTCAGCTTTTGCCAGTTCCCTTGCCTGATTCCGAACCCGTTCGTCAAATGGAGTAAACCTGCCTGTTAATGAGGTAGAGCATACCCCGCCGGCTTCCTCAATAAAAACCTTACCCTCAACCATCCTGAACATCACTGAAATACCCGGAGCATATTTTTCTGAAGCGTGATCAGGCAGCTCCTTAAGATCCTGTTCTGTAATTAAAACAGATTGATTTTCTTTAGCCGACCATAATATCTTACGCATCAAAAATTCCTGCACCGGCCCCCATACTATCTGCTTCTCTGCTGAGCTTGTTGAAAAGCTTATTCCCTTTAATAAATCAACATTATCCAGGCTTTGTTCAAGTTGACCGTAACCGATACCTCCTTCAGGGTCTAATGCAAGGAGTAAGGGTATTTCACGATCTTCAAAACGTGCAGTATATTCCTTTATGAACCGGCTGATTGATCCGACTCGTACACTTTGCCGCATTATGCTCAGACAGTCAAGTCCGCTCAGTATGATCTCCTGATAACGCTGATCCAGAGATCCTTCCACGTCCCTCTGAAAATTAACATAGAAAGGATGCCTTATATCCCCGCAATAATTCAGAAACGGGCCTACGCACTTATCCAGTTCAGCCACATTCACCTTTTCCAATGACAGAGGCTCATCAATGGCAGAGGCAAAATCAGCAAGTTCAGAGCTTCCGGATAGTTTAGCGAGCCGGTTCAGATACCCTTCACCGGTAATGTTTGCCTGCAAAGAGTTTAAAAGCAACTCTTCAACAATCATTCCCTGAAAAAGCTCTTCTGCTTCTTCATCTGTTGTCTGTCCATTTAAAAAAGCGTGAAATTCACTTTTTCTGATTCCTCTCTGAGCCCTTCGCAAGAGCCTGCAAAGCAGCTGATCTTTCTCAATAGCAGCGATACCACGAGCTTTCTGAGTACCTTCTCCATCCTCTATTGTTTTAATATACCTCAGTTCTTTCCCAAAGGTGTACACCCCGGGATTTGAATAATAAACCAGATGATCGCTTTCTATCATACCCTCAGCGATTCCGCTCAGAGCAGCACTCAGCCTGAAATCAGTCCGGATATGCAGTTTCTCATCGGCATCAATACGTATTCCATCCCCGTTTTCTGACCAATCCAGTACAGAAAATGCCGAGCACATTCCAAAAGGTGTAGGTCTGTAGCACATTCGGTTAAAATATTTGAACAGACTCTGACAGATGCGTTCACTCAGCCGGTCGCAGCGAAAATCTTTTGATTTAACCTGTTGATAAAGTTCAATACTGGCAAAGTATAAAGCTGAACGAAAAAATGAAGTATCCAGCATCTCCTGCAGCTTCCCCATTCCAAAAGCATTCGCGCTGAAGGATGGCGACCTTAAGAATAAAGACGTACTGAACCGATAGGGAAGCATGGTCTAATATAAACCATGATCAAAGGAAAAAACAAATCATGAAATTCTAAAAACAGCCTTTTTGAGGTCATTTAGGCTGTTTTTATCGTTCGCATACCGCCGTTCATCTATCCGATCAGGCTATGTAAATAGCGAATAAGATTGTATGAACTTTTTAGGTTAATAATGCCTGAGAGTTTAAAACTTCCGACATAACAAAGCATCAGACTCTTTGCAGAAGTACAGATTTTAACAAGTCAGGAGTAAGTGGTTTATTCAAAAAGAATTTTACATTCTTAAAAGTAAAGGCTCTTCTTTTTTCTTCCGGATCGATAGATGAAGAAACCATGATAACATCCGTATTAACTCTTCTTTCCTCCAGTGCCTGAAGAAACTGCCAGCCATTCATAACCGGCATATTAATATCCAGCAAAATCAGATCCGGCAAGTTCACTATCATAACATCAAGTGCCGACAAAGCCTCTGTAAATGTTTTTACCGTAATATGACTCCAATGATTAGCCAGCATTTTTTCATGAATCATATTCACAATAGGGTCATCATCAATAAGCATAATGGTATCGATTTTTTTTTCAGATAATTCCCTGATTTCCCGTTTTGGAGTATTATCTTTTGTAATTAAATCATTTAAAGCATAAATAATAGAATCCAAAGACTCAGCCTGCAGGCTGATATCTCTCAGCAATTTTTTAATAACACCGGGATCATAATCCAGGCCGTTAGTTTCATTAATACTTTGAGAAAGACTAAGAATATTACTGAGCGGGGCACGTAATTTATGTGATGTTAAAAAAGAATACCTTGATAAAGCCCTTTGCTTCTGTCGAAGCAAGGCCCTGTTCCTGTAATTATTTTGAATGACAATCAGTATATATGGTATGCTTTCGTCAAAGCATACAGGGTTCATGGTTAATTTTAAATTAAATGATTTTCCACTAGGGAAACTTAGAATTCGTTCAAAAACCAAATGTTCTGATTGAAGACAGCAAGACAAAAGGGTAGGAAAATCAGATATTAACTCTTTTGGGATAAATTGATCTAATGGCTGATTACAGGCCAACTTTTTATTATATAGACCTTCCCAAACTGATGAAAGATTTTTATTAAAACTTATAATCAGCTTAGAAGGATTGATAAGAAGATAATAATCCGGGCTCTTTAAGAATTCCATAGGAGATAGGTGTCATCAAATAAATTGTAACAGAGCTTCCTGCAATTAATTTAATTTACAGGAATATTTTTATAATAATGCTTTTAAATTGGCGTATATTTTAGATTAACCGATAATACAATCCTGCGTAAAAACAAAAACTATCAATACCCAAATACGTATTCAAATAAAGATAAAAAATAAACGTTATGCAAGAAATTCTGTCAAAACAAAAAATTGGCTTGAGAATACGTGGACTAAGAATTGAAAATGCCTTATCGCAAGAATTCATAGCAAAAACAATGGGATTATCACGTAGCAATTACTCTCAGATAGAACTTGGGAATCAATTTCCCTCATACGAAGTTCTTGTAAAGATTGCTATTTTTTATAACAAAACCTATGACTGGATAATTCATGGTGAAGATTTTGCAATAAAAACAAGCAAAATCGATAAATTAAAAATGGACAAGCTTATTTCAACTGACTTTCAGAATGCGTTAAAGGGAACGGATGCAGACAAAATTTCCCTGGTCAAGAATTCTGATTATTATGACTATGTATGTTCAGCAAAAATTCAGAAATATATAGACCAGCTAAGCACGATAGAGATCCCAATCGGGAAGAGGGGAAAAAAGGATAATCAGCCTTTATTCCGTGCATTTGAAGTAATTGATAACGGAATGTCAGGAGTACTGCAAAACGAGGATATCATTATTTGTGAAAATATTACCAAAGTGTCGGACTTGAAATTCAATGATATTTATGTTTTAATTACTCAAGAGGATATTATCATCAGGCGTGTGGTTAAATGCCTGGAAGACAATAAAATTTTAATTTGTAAAGCAGATAATATGAGTTATCCTATCCGGATAATTCATCTGGATAAACTACAGGAAATATGGCATATCAGAGGAATTTTTTCTACAAAATTTACCGGAATTGTAGAGAAAATTGAACATCAGCTTGAAAAGTTTGAAAAGTCTATTACAGATTTAAAAAAAGAAGTTCAGCAAATAAAGAAAAAAAGATCAAAGCTGTAAGCTGAGCAGTATCTCTATGCAGTTTAATCGGTCTGCTTTTTTGAGAACACCTTAAACCAGATGTTTTATACCCACCCGGGTAAGGACAAAGTGTAATGGCAGAGTTGATATCTTTCAACCCTTTCCCGCCATGCCCAAATATTCGTTTCATCTACCGTATTTCTCTTTGTAAATAGACTAAAAGTCATTTGGTGTAATACCTTTTAATGTGTCCTGATGGGCTTATAAATTCGTCCCCTTCTTAATAACAGGAATTATAGCAGATCAGACTGACCATTAATACCATTGAAAAACAGTTTCAGAACATCATGAACAAGAAAGGATTTCGCCATTTCTGCATGAACAATCTCTCGTTCCGTCCGGTCTTCCCTGTCTGAATCAAAAATTCCTCTGTTAAAATCAATCATTATTTCTTAATTAAAACAAAGCCCTGCCATGGATTATGAAACTTACCAAGAGAAAACAAATTATTTACTCGAAATGATCACGAAAGGTCGCCTGATATCTTTATCGGAGGCTGCCGGTAAATTCGGATGTGCCACCAGAACAATCAGTCGAATGCTAGCCCGTTTGCGCAGACAAGGCCATCCTATCCACTATGACCGGTCACTCAGAAGATTTGTATTAAAGGATCAGAAGTCTGCAACAGACTTCTGATCCTTCAGATTCATTTACACATATTTCAGGCCGGTTAATATTGATCACCTGTTCTTCAACTGCTATTCAATATATCTTGCCACCTTATAAACAGATTTTACCAACCGACGTTTTCTGTACACTCCATCACCTTCCCGACTACCGGAACTATTTGTATTACCTTCAACCGTAATCAGCCAGGGGTCTTTCCACTGATCTACAAAACCGGCATGGGCAATACGGTTCTTTTCAGGGAAAAAGAGAGCGAAGATGTCGCCGGTATCAGGAATGATCTGATCGCTATCTGCTTGCCTCTTACCGCTTATTTGTCCGGCAGGATAGGCCTGGGCTTTACTCCAAATGATCTTAGATGAAGGAAACAAATCCGGGGTCCAGCCTGAGCGGGGATGATCAACCCCGGCCTGCCCGTAAACCCAGCAAATAAATGCAGCGCACCAGGGCTGTCCTCTGCTCAAATCCACATATCTCAGGTATCTTTCAACCTCCTTACCTGCATTAATACCCTGTTCCCGAACACCCACTTCCGAATCATAAATCCTCTTAACTGCCTGTTGTCTAAGGCTCCTGTTGCTTACAGGTTGTCTGTTGTCATTAGATAGCCCTCGGGTAACAACTAAATAATCGCTGCCAAAGTGGCTACAAATGAATACAGTAACAAGAGATAAAAGCCCAAATAAATAATTACTTTTTGCCATGCTGATAAGGATTTAAAGTTTTGTTCAAATTGCTCTTCAGAATAATCGGCCAGTACCGGCCAGATGATATTGATAAGCCACCAGGTCACTGCCTTAAATGCAAGCAGCGACAGAATAGCCATAATCACCGCGCTCAAAGCGCCGGGATCAATGGGAGCAGATGTAATGTCGATCCATCTGGATAACCAGGGGAAACACAGGAACAAAAGCAGGGCTGAAAAAATACCAAGATGTTCCCTTTTAAACATACTCTGCTGAATCTGCAAACTTATAAGCTCTTTCATATCAGTTCTCTTCTAGTTCATCCTCTGTGTTGCTTGTCTGATCTTCTTCCTCATTTTGGGAAGCACCCGAGCTCTTAATCATCAAACTTTTAAACAGTCTGATCAGCAAACGGGTCAGCTCAAGAATCTTCTCCGGACTCACACGACCTTTCAGGTCCTTTAACGAAAACGCATCTTTAAGCACCCCGAACAAATGGCCAAACTCTGCAATAGACAGAAAGCCCAGTATCAAAGCGATATGCCAGCGGTTCAGACAGGAATTCTCCTTTTGAAGAAAATTGTTGATCGCAATCTGACCGGCTCTGCGATGAGCAGGAAGCTTTTCAACAATGAGCTGTATAGCCTGACGTTTAAACTCAGGCAACATTTTATTGTAAACTGTGATTTGATTTTTCATGATTTAAAATTTGAGTGAATAATGGTTTAAAGAACCGCTCCGCATGCGGAGCGGTTCATGCAAATCAGCCGCTTAGAGGATTACTTTCTCCAGCACAGTCCGGTTACCCGGAAGATCAATAGCCGTAAAAATGATCTTCGAACCCGAAACATCTGCATTTACAGCTGTACAGGTATAGATCCAGTCAAGACCGTTCAGCGACTGTACCGCATCTCCTTCTTCCAGCAGACTGTCATCCGGATTCATGATCTGAACTTTTACCTCATTGACCCTGAAATCGTCAATTACGCTCACACTGATCTCATCACCAATTGCACCAGTGTAAGTCGAGAAATTCACGTCCTCATAAAACTCAGGAGCCAGCTGGTAATCCTTAAAAGCCCTGTTGAAAGCACTTTGCCCCAGCCTTGCCACAGCCTGATAAGCCGCTTTCATCAGTGGATCAAGAATTGCATTTTTGGCATACTGAGCCGCCTTTTTAAAGCGATTCTGTATGTCCAGCTGTACCACAGTTGGCGGTTTGCTGAAAGGCCTTGGCCGGTCAGCTACAATCGTTTTGTTGGCTCTCTGGCGGAACACCAACAGATCACCGATCAGGCCGCTTAGCCCGTGGGTGACTACATTGTTTTTAGATTTTGCCATCATTAAAATTTTAAATGGTTAATAATTAAATTTCAAGCCTCCTCATCTGTACCGGTACGCGGTGCTTGAGGTCAAACCTAAGTGTAGATTTTATAACTTCCTAACAATCAGATAGTCATGATCTAATTTGAACCCTTATGATCTCATTTGACACCATAGTATTGAGCAGAACAAGGTTGAATTCACAGCTTTTTGATCAAAAAAGAAAGGGATATTTGGGGGAAAAGTCAGAGCTATAGTTAGAATAGTATTGGAATAGTGTTAAAGTATAGTCAGAGTTTTCGGACTGATATTACATCGTCATGTCTATTCGGCAAGCCTCATTTATTGGAAAATTACTATAAAGCATTACCAGACCTTAGCAATCCACTTCAACTATGTTTTAATGACTAATACAGAATTAAGTCTCATGAAATTTTCTGGATCATGTGTGCGGTTTCTAAACTATTATAACTCATGAAACATCCCGCTCGGCCGCTAGGCCTATTTCCCTTTTTTCTTGATAAAAAAGGAAACAATGCCGAACCGCCTTAGCGGTGAGACCACGAAGGCCTATAAAAACAATAAAAAATACTGAGTAAAATCAAGAAATGACCCCTCTCAAAGATCGGGGCAGGCTTCGCTTTCCACCGCCGAGGGCCATACTCCCGGCCCGCCGTTCTTTCATCCCTCCGCACAGAAATTCTGATTCAATGCTTATCAATTTCCTTTGAAGATGATCTGAAGGGTACTAAAATGAGCGCCAGATGCTTAGGAAAGTTCATCCATCAACGGCTGCGTGCAGGCAATGCCGCAAAAAAAGTACTTGAACGTTCGTGCAATTGCATAACTTCTATAATTCTTACCCTTGTTGATTTTGTACGGCAAATAAACTAATGCATTCCATTTGTGAACTGCGTCATGTCGACGAGCGAAACCGATTTTAAAGTAATTACTGAATATTCCGCGAGGAGAGATCTTTTGCTAAAAGAGAAGGAATTGACATGGAAGGCAAGGAATTTTTCTCCACAAAAGAAGAATACCCATATCCTGTTTTCATACAAAGTATAATGACCTCACTATCACTTCTTCTTTGAAAGTACTTTCTGCACATCCTCCGTGTCATACAGATCCTTTCTCCCCAGAGTTTCCGGAATAAGAATCCGGTCCTTTTTTAAACGATATAAGGTTGATTTACTGATGTGGAACATTTGCTTTATATCACAGGAATCCAGCCATTTTTTTGGTCCGCCCCGTTCAAGCAGCATATCCAGTGTCTGCTGAATACGCATTTGCCCTCGCTCAAGCTCCATAAGCTTCTGAAAAATCTGCTCCTGGTCCATAAAAACCCTGTTAACAGTTTCAAGTTCATGGGGTAAAAATTAAAGCGAGCGTTTATCTGATCAAAGAAAATAGTTCATCGCGACAAATTTTGTCTGCATGACAAAAGAATTTTGTTTCTGTTTTAAAAAAGAAATTAAACTCAGTCGGATCATGGATACCGAACTGCTCTTTCAAAAAATCTATGCATTCAGCTCGCCCCTGCAGGAGGAGAAAGAATTACTGATCTCCCTGCTGAAGGAGGAGGAGTATCCGGCCGGAAGGTATATCCAGCGCAAGGGTAATCCCGCTGATAAACTCTGGTTCATCAGGAGCGGATTTATTATGGGCTATTACCCTTCTGAACCGGTACATCAGGTTTGCCTTTTTTCAGCAAAGGGTGAATTCGTTACCTCTGCTTCGGGTTTCTTTCTTCAGAGTTATTCTGCCAAAAACCTGATCTGTAAACAGGAAAGCAGCTTATTATGCATCCGGTACAAGGAGCTGCAGGAACTCCGTAAAATTCCGTCCCTGTCCAGGGCTTATGAAGGTATTATGGCTCAGTACCAGGCAGAGGGAATGCGCAGAATAAGATCCGTTTTATACGATCCGCCAGCCCTGAGACTGCAAAAACTGCTGAATCGGTATCCGATGATTCCGGATGTTGCTAAACCGATAGAAATCTCTTCTTACCTCGGTATCAGCCGCCGCACCTTATACCGGCTTTTATAAATCCCGCCTTGTGCCATTTGGCAAAAAAACAATTCTCTTTCATGCTGAACTTTAACCTAAACCAAACAGGCTCATGAAAACAAGATTCTTTAAGCCGGAAAGCTATGTACAGCTTATTTCCTGTCTGCTCATCCTATTATGGGTTTATGCAGCAACAAGTAAGCTGATTAATTATGAACAGAGCCGTATGCAAATGATGAATCAGGTATTCCCGGATTCGATAAATGGGATATTACTTTGGGCTGTTCCTTTAATAGAACTACTTATCTCAGGACTACTGTTGTTTCACGGAACCCGGAAGGTTGGTCTTTTTCTATCAGCAATTCTATTATTCCTGTTCAGCGGCTATGTTTTACTGGTTATGCTGAATGTATTTGGCCGCATCCCCTGTTCCTGCGGGGGGATTATTGCTAAGCTCGGTTGGGGTCAACATCTGGTATTTAACCTTATTTTCCTTGGATTAGCGCTAATTGGTTTCATGTTTTATGATAAGGAAGGAGGCGGTATGGGAAAGGATTTATGAGTGAAGATGCTTGAGGCTGTAAAGCAAGAGCTTAGAGCAAAGAGAGAATAAACAATAATTCAATTATCAAAGTTTTTTGTTTGCTTTTTGATGTATAAAAGCATTCATATTATGAGAAAAATAAATTTTGGAGTATTGGCTCTTATATTGGGGCTAACACTTGCCATCACAGGTAGCGCGTTTAAACCAGTAGCGCAAAGTGAATGGGGGTTTGATCAGGCTACACAGCAGTATTACGACCTTAATAACTTACCAACCGGCGCTACATACAATTGTAATCTTTCAAGTCAGATTTGTACAGAGATCTATGATGGGGATCCAAATTCAGGCGGAACTTATATCAGGGATGAAAAAGTAGATGGCACGTTTGTATTAGTACCGTAGTAGAAAATAAAAGGAGGTTTCGGCCTCCTTTTATTGTTATTGTTCATTATCTGTTATTCTGTGGCCATCCATAAACTTCAATCTCATTCGCCGGAATAGAAAAAGTGTACCGCAAACTTCCCGGCAGTAACTGGTATAACTGACCATTGCTTTGTCTTTGTAAAGTTACCTGGAAAGAAGGATCATCATTTAACCGGCGAAGATCCTGCCATCGCAAGTCCCGGCCCACGAGCTCTTTACGTCTCTCATCCAACACTATTTTCAAAGCCTCAGCCGGTGTTCCAGCAGTCAGTGGCTTAAATGTGCCCTTTTTCCAACGCCTCTCTAAAAGTTTATTCAAATCCTGTACTCCCTCCTGTATCTTGCCGGTACGGACTTTTGCTTCAGCAGAGATGAGGTAAACTTCATTAACACTCAGACCTGAAAAAGTGGAACCAGGGTTAATTGGACCCGCATACGACCCTTTAAAAGTGAACTGGTTATTGCCCCTGCTTAAGAAAAATAAGCCTTTCCTTAAATCATCGGCATGATACATTTTATATAATGCGGGATCAACAAAAGTTAATGCAGAACTGAGATAGCTGTAACTAAGAAGTGGTGCATAAAAAAGAACCTCGGCATTGCTATTAGGCAATACCACCGGAAAAGGTTTCACAGAAGCAATGCTATACTCGTTATAATCAATCAATGCGCTTTTTAGTTCAAGAGAACTTGCTGCATATTTAGCGGCCTGATCATAATCTTTCATCGTTAGCGCAGTGCGGGCAAGTAAAGCCAATGCAGCTGCCCGGTCTGGTCTGGTTTTCACTTGCTGGGTAACTGGTAAAAGCTTAGCCGCTTCCTGCAGATCTTTTAATACAAGATCATAACCTTCACGTTGCGAATTCCTGATTAGTGATTGCTTGATTTTTGATGAAGTGGATATTGGAACGCCCGGAAGCTGGCCTGATTTAACAGGATCAAAAGGGTCGCTGAATAACTGAAGAAGATTAAAATAGGCATAGGCTCTGAAAAACAGCGCTGTGCCCCGGGCCGTATTCCAGCCGGGTTCTTTTTTATCTTCAGCTGTTAAATCGTCTAAGCCCTCGAGTGCTACATTACTGTAAAAAATATGCTGATATGGTACGTTCCAGTCAAGCAAGGCTGTACCTTCTTCAATTTCTTTGGCCCAAATGTAGGCGTTTCGTTCTACCGGAGTTCCGAATGCATTATATCCTGCATCCGTGATGTAAAAATCATCCGAACTTAAAAAGCCTATCCCAGGTGTTCTGTTCATTAACTGGTAATTATCGAGCAAAGCCTGTAATTCAGTAAGTCTTTGAGGAATCAGCAAGGCTTTATCTGACTTCTTATCCAGAAAATCCTTATCGCAGCTGACCAGCATCCCGGCCAGCAAGAGAAATAGTTTAAATTTTATTTTCATTTGAATGATCTTAAAGGGTGAATTTTAAACCAGCCGCAATAGTTTTTGGGAGAGTGCCGTCCTGGTAATCGGGGTCATAGGGTGCATTGCTTGCTTTCCATAATAGTCCCAGATTATTTGCATAAATGTATAGCTGAACTGACTGGAAAGGCATCTTTGGCAAATGCCTCTTTTGCAAAGAATAGGTCATCTGGAGGTCCTGCAAACGTATGTGATCACCACGCTCTACCAGCGTTTCAGAAAACTGGTAAATAAAATCCCGGTTAACGTTTGTGGTTAAAGACACCGAAGGGACTTGTGTATACTGTTCATCGCCTGGCTTTTGCCATCGTTGTGCAAAGTCACTGTGCCTGCCCAAGCCCATATTATTTCCATAAATAATGGAATTCCGGCGATAATAGTATCCGGTACGATAACTTATATTGGCAGAAAGGGTTAAACGTTTCCAGCCTATCTGATTTCGCCATGATCCAAAAAAAGAAGGCCTTGCCGGACCATGATATAAAATATCATCAGCTTTCAAACCGGCCATAATTCCATTGTAGTTTTTGCTTATCTGCCCGTTAAAATAACTCCTTGGATCTCCGTTTGCAGGATCAAGCCCTGCTGAGCGCAGACTGTAAACTGCATAAAGAGGGTGCCCTTCAAAAGGAAGATTCCCACTGGTTATTCCATCCCCGGATTGCAGGTAAGAACGTAAGGGTGCAAACACTTCATAAGCTGTCACCTTTTCATTCACAAGACTGACCCAAAAGGTACTCTGTATGCTAAAAGTTCTGCTGTTATATATATTCGCATTGAGCTGTGCGTCAAGACCCTTTGTCAGGGTCGCAGATGTGTTTCCCCTGAACTGAGTAATCCCTGAACTTGCGGGAACAATCACACTGCCTATTAAATGCTCACCTCTTTTAGTATAAACTTCTATAGTTCCAGTTAAACTATTATTCTTCAAGCTAAAATCCAGACCTGCATTCCAGATCTTCACCTTTTCCCAACTCAGGTCTGGATTTGGTGGATTTGTAATCTGGGCATAAGGCAATCGAGTCAGACCATTACTGCCACTATTAAATAATGCGGTAGTATATGCTGTTACACTCTTATCTATATTACCATTATAGCCGTATGTACCACGTAGCCTTAAAGAGGAAAATAAATTCGGAAAAGGGAAAAAACTTTCCTGTTCCAGGTTCCAGCTTAGTCCGGCTGACCATAATGGTAAGGCCCGCTGATTAGCTGAAACTCCAAATAAATTACTCTTATCTATACGGGCACTGCCAGACAAAGTGTACCGTTTGTCAAATAGATAGGCCGCGTTTACAAACCAGCTTATAAAACGGTCTGTACGGTCTGTCTCATTATCAACATAAGGGATTGACCTTGTGCTTGTAGGTAAGTTAAACCGTTTAAAGCTTGTTACATAATCAATCCGAATACCTGTTGCATAATCAGAATTATAACCATAAGTACGCGATAAAGCACTTTGATTATTCAGATCTTTCATTTCATATCCAGCTATTGCATTAAGTTCATGCCTGTCATTCCACCGCTTCTCTGTACTGATTTGCGTTCGCAAGGTATGGCCAGTTTGCTTGTATACATTTCGATCCAATATCCCACCGGCTGGTATGTTTCTGATTAAAGTTCCATCAGGAAGAATTTCAGTAAACTGGTTTACTAAATCCCTCGCATCAAAACTTTGATTTTTTTGCAAATATTTCTGCAACTGATTGATTTCGCCATATTGGTATAGAACTGAAACATTTGCCCATGGCCTGACCTGGTACCGCAGGCCTGAATTCCATCTTACATCATTCATCCTGGTACTATTATCAAAGGCATTTAATTCATCCAGGGGCCGGTACTGCCAATCCAGAATACCTGTGCCCCCTACGCTTTGAAGATATTCTTCCCTCAGGTCTTTGGTTACAGACAGTGAATTCCCCTGATCGTCTGCTAAGCGGGCATAAGGATATATGGCTTGTCCTGCAGACCATATTAAAGTGCCCGGATTATTTAATCTGTTCAGGCCGTTGACATAATAAAGAGAAGCATCCCATTTCAGTTTTTGATTCAAAAATAACATCTGATGCTTCAGGCTGGCGGTTATACGTCCATCAGTATTTCCAACCTGTGCCGCTCTTTGCCTATCATGTCCTGCAGAAAAGTAAAATGACTGGTTATTGCTTCCGCCCTGCAAATTAACTGCGTATTGCTGATTAATAGTGGACTGGAAATAGTAGCGATCCAGCTCGTTTCTGACATCATAGCTTTTTAAAGTATTTAATGACGTGTTTAATTCAGCATCTCCTATTTTACCATCCCTGCGCGCAATCAGTAATTCCACCACGGGCGAAAGTGCAGGTCTGGCCAGTGAAGTTTCTGAAGCATTATAAAACCCGCGACTGAATAAGGTACGTTCTGTTTCAATAAAATCATTAACGCTCATCTTTGGCGCTTCGAACAGATCGGGTTTTTCCCCGATAGTTAAATTGTTGTTGAATGACCATTGAAGCTCTCTGTTAAAATTTCCTTTTTTAGTTGTGATCACAATAACGCCGTTTCCGGCACGGGCACCCCAGATAGAAGCTGCAGCGGCATCCTTCAGAATGGTTATACTTTCAACATCATTCGGATTCAGGGAGTTAATATCTCCGTCATAAGGAAAGTTATCGATTACAACCAGTGGTTTGGCATTTGCAAAAAGCGTGCTTTGCCCCCTGATACTGATATCATTTGAGCCTGAACTGCTCCTGCCACGGTTAAAAATTAATCCGGGTGCTACATCTTCCAAACGGCTTAAAATATCAGAGCTAACCCTGCGGTTGAGCAGCTCTTCATTAAGATGAACGAAGGAGCCTGTGGCCCGTTCTTTTACCAGATTTTGATACCCGGTGCTGACTGTTACTTCCTGGATAAAAAGGCTGGCTTCTTTAAGACTGATTATGAGATCTGATCTATTTAAGGCGTCAATACCGAGAACCTTTTTTTCATAACCTATAAAGCTAATTTCTATTTCAGTCAGTTCTGAAGATGCATTTAGCTTAAACATCCCATATTCATTTGTCTTTACTATAATTGCAGATGGAATCAGTTTAATACTGGCGCCAACCAGTGGAAATCCATCTGCAGCAGAAATTACCTTCCCGGTAATTAACTGCTGGCCCTGCATATGCAAGCTCATACAAAGCATGACGGTCATGATAATATACTTTCTCATATTATAAGTTCTTGCTTGTTTTTTCTTTGATTACCAGGACTTCTATCATTCGATTTGCAGGCTTAAGGCTAAGCCCATACGGCACAATTGCTTTGTTGATACTTTCAGGATCTGTCAAGTCTGCCCGAATCTCCAAATCAACAAAGCCTGTAATACCCGTAGCATCAAGAAGAGGCAGTTTGCTTTGTTGCAAATAGTGACTATCAAGGCGGCCAATAAAATGGTTCCAGTTTCCATTCTGTAAAAGCGCACCAGAACGGCTCATCTCGTTCACAGACTTTCTTCCTCTCAAAGCTGAAATATTTTCACCCTTACCCTCTAATACAAGAACTGGTAGCAGGCGTTTTTCTACAGTTACCTGAAGGCCGGGAAAGTATAGATCCAAATCCTGGCGCATGGCAGTAAAAGCAGTAGAAGGGTCAACATCAGGAATAATCAGTTCATAGCAGTATACATTACCCTCACGCATCCATTGTAAATATGCATTCCCTTCTTTATCGCTATGAAATGCTGCCGGTTCATTTACCTCAAGAATCACCTTGTTCGTATTCAGAAAATTTTTGCCTTCACCATAAGCAAGACTAAATAAGCTCAATAAGGACTCATTACGAACCGTGATCCTTGTACCTGTACTGTCTCTGTAAAACTTATATCCCGGCCATAGTCCTTCAGTATAATTGCTGATAAGCCGATGGTATTTAAGAGAAGAGCCACTACCTCCATTTAATTCAATAAATAAGGGTCTTTTAGGATCGTACGCCACCGGTTTCATTTCCTCTTTAGTTACTAAGCGCTGGCTTTTCCCTACTATCACCCCCTTAATTCTTTCAGCAGTTACCTGATCATAGCTTGTTATAGCAATCACCTTGCCTTCGGGGCTAATCCATACAAAATGCGGTAAGCTTCTATGAGGAAACATGGCATGCAGCACCTTATCTTGAACTACATCAGGTAAGCTGAATGATTTCTTCTGCTGAAGCTTTGCAAGGAAGGGTTCTACTATATTTGCAGCCTGGTAGGTAACGGGCAGGAAAACTACCTGCCCTTCAAAAGCTCTTTGTAAACTATCCATTCTGGGAATCATAGCTATACATGGAGCACACCAGGTTGCCCAGAAATCCAGGATCAGCAGCTTTCCCTTAAAATCTGAAAGCTTTGCACTGCTGCTTTTATAGTTAATAATGTTGTTAATGGTAATGTCAGGCACCTTATCCCCGATCTTCAGGGGCTTGGTCTGAGCCTGAGCAGCACTGCTTAAAAAAAAGCAATGCGCGGCCAGGACGATGAATTGTATCGTTTTTTTCATTTAATAATTGATTAGTGGTTATAAAAAAATACTTTGCTGTCCCGTCCCGGTTTTCACCGGGATCGCCGGGATGACAGTCTTGATAAGGAACGTGTCATTGTGCGAATGCCTCTGTCATTGCGGCGAAAGCCGCAATCACTCCGGATGCCTCTTAAACGAGGCATACATGTCCTTCGCCGATACCTTATCCCTGTACGTACCCTCATCCCCTATCGGCTTATCCAAATGCTCCAGCAATTCATACAAGGCCGGCATCAGATCTTCCAAAGCCATAAAATAATCGAACAGCTCTGCCTTTTCTGAATAAGTCATGCCCGAATAATTACCGCTGATGATTGTGCTGAGTGCACGGTTAAGCTGTACATTACCGGAGCAAAAGCTATAGACAGCGCAGAAGTATTTAAGACTGCGAAGGGCGGTTTCTGGGGTTTTGGATGAGTTATTAGTTTTTGCACTCATAGTTGTTTGGTATTACTATGAGTCTTTAAGCAGATGCCAAAAATAAGGCGTGGAACCCACTTATTGCCTAGAGGTACTGGTATACCCGGGAACAAATAAGTGAGCCCACGCCTATGGCGTGAGCATTTCACTTATCCTCTCGTTCCCTTTTGAAATTACCAGTTTCCTAGACGAGACTCTAAGTGCGAATGCTTCAATTAGTTATTATGAAGTCCGCTAAATTAAATTATATCAAATTCATTTTATTCTATTTAATATCTAATATAAGAACAAAAATATTATGTCACAATAGTGTGTCATAAATAAATGCAATTCTTCCATTAATTAGTCAAAGAAATGGAAGGCTCGAAAGAAATATCATTAATTGATCAATATGTAATTGATTTCGTAAGAAAGCTTCGCGATGAGAAGAAGTTGAGCCAAGAAGAAATTGGAAATATAATTGGGGCAAGTAGAACTTATATCACCAACGTTGAGAGTACAAAACACCCAGCGAAATATAACCTAAGTCATATAAATTTGTTAGCAGATTACTTTGACCTATCTCCAAGAGATTTTTTACCAGAGAAATCTTTATAGGTAGTTAATAAATGGACTACAGAACATTAGGGGTATTTGAAATGTTTGTAGTCAGCGAATTTAATTCTGATGTTTTAATAATCTGCTTAAAGGCTTTATTGATAATATTGCCTTTTATATAAGTTATTTTTTTTTAGATTAACCTAATTGGCGTTATTGAATAAAGGAGTGTATCGAAAGGAATTACTCCTAGCGGCTACGCTAATGCACTTTTAAATCAAGGTGCTGGTTTTTTATGAGTGCAAAATAGCGAATTATTACTTTTGGAACTTCTGGAACTTGACTCCTTCAGCACCGATACTAAATGCTTTTGTTGGACTTAAATTAACACGTTTTACCAATTTGTTTCTTCTGTTAAAAGCCTCCTTAGTTCCTATAGTCTGCCCGGACTTTGTAATCAAATAAGTGAATTCCCACTTTTCTTTTTTGTTATATATAAAGTAAATCTCGGAAATATCAATATTCTTCTCAAGATCAGATACTTGCTTATGAATTTTGGAAAGCTTTGAGCTTGAGATCGCCTTTAATATTTCTATTGAGCTATCGGATCTTATTTGAAGTTCAATATATGGCACACCGGGAATTTCAAAAATTGTGATCAATGATTTATTCTCTGGTATCATTACTTTACGGAGAACAGCGACCGAATCGGCAATACTATTGACCAATTTCTTTGCCTTCACCTTGCCTGTCTCATAAATATCATCGGCAATATCATCAGCAAATCTTTCCCCTATCTTCTTTAAAAACGGCTTCAGGAGTGGATAAACTACAGAATAATATGTTCCTATTGTAATAACGATTTGAGGATCAAGTATTAAACTTTTTCTTATACTGGCCTCAAGAGCTATAGGTTCATCATACAAACTTTGCAATTTTGCACCTATCTCATTAAAGGAATCGAAACTTTTAAAGTTATTCTTATCAGCGCTGATTCTTACTTGATCAAGCATCTCGTTACGTTGAATAAACGTGATTGGTAGTCCGGCATCTTCAATAATTAAACTATTATTCCAACTGACGATAGTTTTATTATGGAAAGCAATAGGCTCCACAAGAACATGATAAAGATTTGATTGTAGTTGAATTTCAGCATTATCAAAATATCCTATTGGTGGCAGGTCTCTACGATGATTTATTAAATAGCGTAGTTTCTGATTTCCGTTAACGGTGTTTACGTAGTCCTCCAAATGCTGTAAAGGGATGTAATCTCCGTGTCGATCTACCGTGGCGGATCTGATGATAACTTTTTCTCCCATATGCCATAATTAATTACATAAATATAGTAAACCCTTGGTGGACTTTGCCTATACTATTGCTAACACAAAATTACTATATTGTATCTAAATCCTTGGTTAGTGTAATTGGAGAAATAAATTATATTCTATAACCACTCAATGGCATTATTTCAATTAACCGCTCAAGAGTTATTTTATAAACTCTTCAACTCTCATACCCAGGACGAAATTGATGCAGTTATTAACGAGAGTCCTGATATTTTCAAACAAGAAAGCTGGGCTCCTCTTGGTGGAAATGAAAATAACTATGGCGTAATAGAAAATCAGCAAGCTTCTCCAATTGCCGCATTGATAGAAAAGATCACCAATTCTATCGATGCCACCTTGATGAAGAAATGTTATGAAGCTGGTATTGACCCGAAATCAGATGCCGCTCCAAGAACAATGGATGCCGCTCGTGAGAAATTCTTTCCGGATTACAAGAACTGGGATTTAACTGGCCATAGAAAAAACCAGGCCAAGAACATACAAATACTGGCAGATGGCCCTAAGCTGAACCCATCCATCACCATCTATGATAATGGGGAAGGGCAACATCCTGAGGCTTTTAAAAAGTCTTTCCTATCACTCCTAAGTGGCAATAAAAATGAGATCCA
Organism: Daejeonella sp. H1SJ63; assembly: GCF_029360775.1. GTDB lineage: Bacteria > Bacteroidota > Bacteroidia > Sphingobacteriales > Sphingobacteriaceae > Daejeonella. The sequence continues at coordinate 147,031 of NZ_JARKMZ010000020.1, forward strand.
TTTTGTGCAGGGTAAATATAATATGGGCGGAAGTGGTGCTATTATATTTTGCGGTAAAAAGGGATATCAGTTAATAGCTTCCAGGAAATATGATAAAACAGGTGATTTTGGTTTTACACTGATTAGAGAACACCCCCTGAGTAAGGCTGAAGAAGTTAAAAAGAAAAATACCTGGTATGAGTATCTCAAAATCAATGATCAAATACCTTCATTTAAAATTGATAAACTTAACTTAGACCTGCATGAAACCTGGTTTGAAACCGGTACAATCATAAAGCTTTATTCTTACGATCTTCCATCAGGCAGCCGGTCTGTTATATCAAGAGATTTAAACCAAAGTATTAATGAGTTCCTTTTTGAACCTGCCTTGCCTATTTTAACCGTTGACCGGAAATATCGCTACCCTGATGACAGAAATTTAGAGCGAGACCTTTATGGTTTGAAACGGAGGCTTGAAATTGAAGATAATAAATACATTGATGACTATTTCTCTGAAGATTACAATGAAGATCCCTTTGGAAAATTTAAAGTAACCTGCTATGTATTCAAGACACGTGTAGACGACAAAAATATTAAGGAAACTAAAGAGTCTATACAAAGGGAATTTTTCAAAAATAATATGTCTGTCCTGTTCTCCGTAAACGGACAAGTGCATGGGAATTTCTCTTCTGAATTTATCACCCGATCCTTAAAGTTCAACCTGCTTAAATACCATTTACTTATTCATGTTGATTGCACACAGATGAACTATAATTTCCGAAAGGAATTATTCATGGCTTCACGTGATCGGTTAAAAGAAGGAGATGAAACTTCCCAATTGAGAAAATTTATTGCCTCTAAACTGGGTAATGCAAAAGGCCGGCTTGCGGAGATTGAAAAACGAAGAAAGGATTCCATATCCGTAGATTCAAAGGATACACAAGAGATGCTCAAATCCTTCTCTAAGAATCTGCCGATGGACAGCGCTTTAATGAAGCTGCTAAGCCAAACCTTCAAGCTCGAACAAAAAGATAATAAACCTCAAAAGAAAGAGGCTGAAAAGAAACACCATAAAGAAGAAAAAGAGGCATTCAGACCCCAGCGGTTTCCCTCGTTCCTTAAAATCAAAGCATCTGCAAATAGTGATAAAACAATTATCAATTTACCTCGTGGACAGGAAAAGATTGTTCACTTTAAAACCGATGTTGAAAATCACTATTTCGACCGGATCGATGAGCCTGGGGAATTAAAAATTGGACTAGTAAGCCGGCAATCCAAAACCAATGACACAACTGGGGGTAATGCAGCAGGTAAATCAGAAAAAATTGAAGATATTTTTAATATAACAACTTCAAGTCCGCATGAAGGTACTGTACGTCTTAACCTCACAACAAAGAACGAAGTTAAGGTTGGTGATGAAATAGAAATGAAAGTCACTTTGACAGGTGCAGGGGAAGATTTCGAGGAATTATTTTGGGTTAAGATTGTAGATCCGGAACAAAAGAAGGAAGAAATAAAAAAGGAAGACAAAGAGGATGATCAGAATATTGGTTTACCTCCATTTGTATTGGTATACAAAGAGCCTAAAGAAGGATTCCTGATTTGGGATGAAGTTTCTGAAGGTTTGGATGGCGAAATTGATTATGAAACGGTAATGGCTCCGCAAGTTAGTGGTGGGAACCTGGATAAAATCATTATTAATATGGACAGCCACGTTCTGAAGAACTTTAAATCAAAGTACAAAGATCAAACGCAACTGGAGGTAGCAGAAAAAAAATATATATCATCCGTATACTTTCACACTCTATTCCTTTACACGATCACCAAAAACAGGAAGTATTCTATCCACCAAGGTGAGGACGCTCAGGATAAGGAAGTTGATCTGGAAACGTATTTAAGAGACCTGTTTTCCAGTTTTTATTCAGAGTTTATTTTGAATTTCGGAAGTAATGATCTATTGCAAATGATCGGTGACTAAAAATGGGTAAAAGTAAAAAATCACCAGAAGCAACTACCTTAATCGATTACATTGACCGGCAAGCCCAAAAATGGAATCTGCGTGTAGAATACAAAACCGAGAGTTCAATAACTGTATGGACTAGTCCATTTATTGGTATTCATATTAGATTTTGGATAGAAAAAAATGATTTATTCTACTTTGACTTTTATTGCCGTACGTCATCATGGCACTACAATGGTGAACGTACCGATTTACATGACGCATTCAGCCTATTCTTTGCTATTTACCTTAAGCGATTGTCCATTTGTACTACCAAGATTGTTAGTATCCTTAATCCCGCAACGGACTCTGATAGTGAAATATACGGCAATTATATAATTCCAATTCAGATTGATCCCAGTCTTATTGACATTAAAACTTTAGATAGAAAGCGATTAGATGATCTTGTCGGTTCACTATTCACATTCGAAAAGTATATATGGAGGGAATACAATGGTTGCCCCTGTAAAGAGTGCAAAGAGCGCCTAGGATATACATTTGATTACCGGTGGGAAGGTGTTAACGTAAAGCAGTTTGAAAAGTTAAAATCCATCATTGGTTTTAATGAGCGGGTTAACTACATAGAACGTACGCTGCCGACTTGGTTTTATTACAGAAATTTCAAAAACCAGATTTCAGTAATAGAATCAGCAGAAATTATCGAATTTATTAGCGCATTAGCTGTTTCCGATGAAAAAAAATTAGAAGGTATTAATGGTGATTTAGTTCAGTCTTTAAATTTTTGTCATTTTTTTGAATTAAAAACAAAAAGAAAAATTTTTAAGCATTTCAAATCGTTAGAGGGTATTGAGCCAACAATTTTATTTCTGGAAAACAAGATCATAGGGATAGGAGAAAAATACATCTTGAGTATTGATCGCGAGTGCGGTTTCAATGAATTCAAAACGGAGCGCGAAAAGGTTAGAGAACGTCATAATGCAGAATTTGACATGCTTTTTCAACCTTCCAAATTAGTTTGGGCACCCATCGTCAAGGATGAGGTATTCGAGAATTTAATAAAGGATTTATTAGAGCGCGAGCCAAACGTATCAAGAGTTAGAAAGTTAGCTCACACACGAGAACGAGACGCAGGTGTAGATCTTGTTGCAGAATGGCATATTCCTAAAGGTGTGGTTGAGCCGGGGGAAGATCCCTACGTTAAGTTAAATGTAATTGTCCAATGCAAAGCATACAAAAGTGGTGTGGGAAAATCTGACGTTCAAGACATTCGCGATACTGTAGAACATCGCAACTATGATGGTTATTTCTTAGCCACATCGAGTTACACTAAAATGTCCCTCTCCGATCACTTAGACAAATTAAGGGTGTCTGGGAAACTTTGGATAGACTGGTGGACTTCATCAGAAATCGAGGAAAGACTTCGAAAACACGAAAACCTAATTCGTAAATACCGCCACATTCTCAGCTTTGAAACCTCATGATTGCCCATAAACTCGATGCGGATTAAAGCTTGGCTTATAAGCTTCTAGTCTCTTTTTCTAATTGTAGATATTGCGTTCTACAGTATCACTAATTGCCATATAAGTATACACTGTATTCTTTCTTACCGGCTACAATAATTGCACGAGTGACTAGTATTAACTTACTATTTTTTCTATAATAATGTCTAATTAGTTTATCTAGTCTCTAATTAACTCGAATAGTATCTCTAATTTTAGTCAGCTCAAAAGTTCGCCTATGAATGAAAGTCGAGAATGGAAATTACTCATTCGGGAGATAGGAAAACTGAAGAAGTTTCAAGCAGCCCAAAAATACCACAACAATAACAAAAAGGATTCTAAAGATTGTTAAGAAATAAGAAATGTACCTATTTATAGCATTAATTAGACTATCAAAAAACTGTGAGAAAAAATTCAAGTATTAACACTAAAACGCGACAAACAAATTAAAAAAATAGAAAATCTTATCGATTTCATTTTTTTGAAGCAACCAATTCAGCAATTATTTTCGTAAGTTCTGCATGATTATCTTTCGGGTCATAGGTAATTATATTGATATTAAAATCTTTACGCCAGCGCTGTTTTTCTGTTGTACTTATTTCATCCTGGTTTATGAATGCATAGTGATCTGGAGTCCCCCCATGAAATATATGATGAATGAATCTTAAAACTAAAAGTAATTCTGGATCTTTTAGAGAAGCGCCTAGAAAAAGAATGTTATTCATTGAAAACATCGCCTGCAGTACACTTTGGTATCCCATCTCACTATAAAGGACCTTTCTATAATCTTTCTCTGTTAATATAATCTCCGAAGGAGCATCGTCAGCGCTACCATGAGCCTTTAAAATGAAAAATTCCGAATTGGTCATTTTGTAATTTATGGTTGCCGCATTTTTATACGTAAATTTTGGAGGGACGTCAGAATACTTAGTTATATAAGCTTGTTCTATTAACTGATCATAATTCGTAGTAACAATAAATCTTGGGTTGAGATCCATAGCCATGAGAAGAGCTTCACTGGGAATATACTTTTTGTCAAAAATTTCCTTAATGTACTTTTCGAACCCACCCGCCAATGTCTCACGTAGTTCCTCTGCTACCAGAAGATATTTGTCTGGATTGTCGATTAATGTAAGTAGTTCCTTTTCTCGCTCATCGTTGATTGCACCTATGTCTTTTGACTTTGAAGTAAGGCTCAATAGCAAATCCTTCCAACTTGGCAATCCTGAAGCTTGCGATAATCCAGCACCAATAAAAAGTCCGAATGCCCCTTTATTGAAATGCTCTATAAGCTGATTCGTGAGTTTTGATACCATTACTGAAGAGTAAAATTAGAATCGTTGAAAAATTTAGATTGAAAGACGCGATTTCGGACTTTGAGGTTTTCCTTCAATGAACCTCCAGTTTTAAACGCAATAATATAATCATAAAGGTCCTTATCATAAATATCTGATGACTTGTCCTCTATTAACACTTCGGGAGTTTTATTGTACTTTACCCTCTTTGTTTCAAAATCCCTTAAAGTATTTGCGAACTCTTGAGCTTTTAAACCTTTAAATGCTCCGATATTTTTGTATAACAAATAAAAAATGTCCACAAAGGCCCATTTATTCTTAAAAACACCCTTAAAAAAAAGATTGATTTCTTTCATTAATGTCAAGATCTGATCAGCTTTTTGCAATAAATCTTGAAATGAAACTATTGTTGCGTTCGCAAACTCCAAATAAAGGTTCTTCATATCTACCCCTTTAATATTTCTCATGCAATCGTAGTGACAAGCTGTAAGAGCATTATCTAAATAATCTTGATGTTTGTATCTGCCATTTTTTATTTTACATTCTTTCTCATTGAAAAATTCGTGTACGTTTGCTAATGCAATTATTGCAAAACCGATGTTGGACGCTATTGCATGCCGCAACTCCACTGAATTTAGTTTTTCGCCCATCTGCAATCTTGCGAATAGAGTTCTGATTTCCTCTTGTGAATAATCAGTTACTACTGCGAGAGAAATTGGAAAGTTTAAGAGTTTATCTTTCAAGATAGGGTTTTTCACAATCTCTGTAAAGCTATATCCTTTAATATTTACGCCCTCAATTATACTGTCGTCTAGTTTATATTCAAGATTTGCAAATTCCCAAATTGCTCGCATTCTTTGTTGACCATCAATAACTTCATATTTAAACATCTGGCCTTGACTGACGTAAAATTTAGGCAAGTCATACCCTCGAAGAATACTATCGATTAATAATTTTTTCTTTGGAGGGAGCCAAACAGAAGTCCTTTGGTATTGTGGTTTGGGATCAATTTGATTCTTTAAACTGATGACTTCTTTAATGGTGATTTGTTTAGGGGAGATTTTCATGAGCTTAAATAAAACAAGCCGCACAACCTTCTTCTTCAGCATCCAGAATATCTATTAGCTTATTTGAGCGATGGTTTTTAACGGCCGTTTGTTGTTTGAGTAAAAAGTCTTCTTTTATCTGTTTGATACGATCCGGATTAATTAGTTCTTCCAAGCGTTCATCCTGCATCCAGGTATAACCATCTTTTTCATATTCCATAGCCAGAAAGAACTTTGCCGGGTTCTGCTCATACAACCACACCCATTCTATTTTACGCTGGAAGAAACAAAAGAAACAGCCGGAGCGGCTACGGTTGTATTTACCGGTCTGTCCGTTTATCTCATAAGGAATTTCCTCATAATACGCAGGAACCCCCACTCCACTTTCCTTTAAAATTCTGAAAATATCATCCCTAATTAAAATTTCCTCATTATTAAGTAAGGGAAAGTTATCTACTAATGAAATCGGGAAAGACGACTCTTTTAACGACTGGAATACTACATGGTTAAATTCTTTTATCCCCAGGCCCATTAAGGCTCTTTGCTTCTGGGATTGGATATAAGAAAGCGACAAAGGTGTTTTAAGAATATCTATAGCTCTTTGATACAGGTTATTGGTTAACTGATCTTTATATAATACTCTCAGCAAATGCTGGTTCTCATTTTTAAGAACCTTTGATATAACTTCTTCACTCCAGATATTTTCCCGGAAAGGAAAAATTGATTGGACATGAGGCTTCGTTGATATATAACCCTCACGCTCTTCATCACCACGAATACCCACATAGGAAATTACCGGGGTGTTACCTATATAATTCTCAAAGGGCTCAATTTTCAGTTTCTGAGTGCACCAGCGGGCATTGGAAGATGGAAGATAACCTCCGTACAAATTATGGTAGAAATCAAAAGGGTTATCATGATCTGCAGTTTTAGCATATAGCTTTTGAATGGATACACCCAGCTTGGATTCCAGGTTCCTGATAAGCTGGTATGTTTCATCCAGTTCCTTTCCTGTATCGCAGGTATAAAACTCGATATCCATTTCAGGATACAGGTTTTTCATATAGATGGCTAAAGCGGCACTGTCTTTACCTCCTGAGATACCCAATACATGCCTGACCTCCTTATTTTGCATCTTTATCTAATTCTTTCTTAAGCAGATTAGCCAATATAGCGATTTTTTCAGAATGATTTCGTTCATCAATTAGCAAAGTGATCTCATTTTCTAGTGAACGGATCTGTTCTGTTTGACCTTTTGGAAAACGTATGAGTTTCTGTTTGATCGAACTTCCAGGTGAGGATAGTTCAAATTTAAATACTTCCTCCTGCTCCAGATTGACCTCCCTGAGGGCAATGTCATTTAAATTATCTAATTCATGGATCAGGTTCAGGAAGCGTTCCTGCAATTGGTCTACATCCTGATCTGACAAATTATCTAATGTTTTACCGATTGTTGCCTGGGCTATTGAGGAAAGCCATGCTGTCCGGTCTTCCAATGGAGAACACAGCCTGTCATAAAAAGTTTTCTGATACGGTAATAGCAGATATTGTTTCAAAGAACGCTCGTAACGTTTTCTGAATTGTTCCTTATATTGAATAAAAGTATAAGGCAGGCTCCAAATTGAATTTATGACAGATTCAAAATAATTCAATAATTCATCGTATGCATTTCGTAATTCCCTGATTGCAGTTTGAAGATCAGCACTAAATGATTTCAAAAGTTCTGGTGTCTTATTTAATTGCACCATGTCATAGCCTAGGGCATTCGGAAAGTCTTCGAAAAAAAGTTTCTCAGGATCTTCAGCTTCAGTCAGTGCCTTTCTAATCATAAGGGTTTTTCTGCTCAGCTTTTTTGTACTTTTAGCATAGGGTTTAAGCTCTTTATAGAATTTAACAAAAGGTGCTATTGTCTTTATGAAAGCCTTATTAGAGGTTTGTTTCTCTTCACTAAGAGATAATAGCTCCCTGTATTGATTAAATAAACTTACCCTGATTCCGTCAGTATCAAATGATTTGATGTTATACTGAGCCGGATTTTTCACCAGAACCTCCAATACTTCCGCATCTAGTTCCGGTATGAAACCATTTTTACCGTAGAGTGCAAAATCTTCGCTTTTAATCAGGAGATAGATCGGTATCCAGAAATCTAAAAATCCTCGCTTTAGTTTGAATTTTCCATGTTCCAAAAGATCATAAAACTCTTCCAGGTTTCGTTTAGACCCTCTGCTGCTTTGTACGAATTGGTTACAAGCTTCAAATAAAGGTATAAAATTACATGGATCATTCGCCGGGTCTGTTATTTCCTGCAGAACCCAGCCATTCTCGGTTTTTCGATGAATACCTGTTTCAAGTAATAACGATAAGTAAATACTTTTTTCCGGAGGAAACTTTTCAATATTTAACCCCTCTTTATTTTCATTCTGAATGATCGACTCTAACAAATTTTTTCTTGCCGTTGAAATGGCCGCAGACAACTTTGATTTGTTTGCTAATTCGCTAATAAATATTGGAGTTAAAGGATAAATTTCTTCAACAATTTCCGAGAGAAAACCATTCAGGTGTTTACTATTTCTAAAAATCTTCTCATTTCCCCTGTAATACCATTTCACAGAATCAGGGTCATAAAAGCCTTCATACAGAAAATGGTTTAACAGGTTTTTTTGAATATCGATGATCGAGCTTAATTCCCGCTGAATAATTCTGTCATTAGGATATTTAGCCTTCGCTATTTCTGCCTTCTCAACTTCTTCAATAGCATGCTGTATATCTTCAACCCTTAAAAAATGAGCATATAGAATGGCGTGTTCGTTCGCGGCCGAAGCTTTTCCTATATCAGAACCCTTAATTTGTTCATTAAAGATCAGGTTGATAAATCCGTCAACCTGCCCGGCGGGTTTAGAAGCAATATAGGGCGTATCAGTTATTTTATATTCGAAAACCCGGGGAGTACCCTTATCAAAATATGCCTTCTTAGCTGATACCGGTGCTAAAGGGAAGTAACTGTTTAAAAACCCTACAATGTTTTTAGACCGGCTTATTTCTAAGCCAGCCTCCTGTATGGCGTCATCAATATCAACAACAGTAGTCTCAGAATAAAAATACCTGTGGGAATGTTTATTAAAAGCTATCAGGTTTCTTTTTTGGAGGTCTTCAATAGCTTCTAAAACACCCGTTTTCTTGCTCGTAAGCTCTATATACTGACTAAGGAAATTCTTTTCAAGCTTTGCCCCTGCATGGCTGAAAATATTCAGAAGTCCGATCGTTTTTATAAGCGTCTGGTACAGCGTATGTTTTTCTTCCTCAACTTCCCCCTCTACTCTTTCCAGTGAATTCTTAATTTCTGCCCATTTATTATAATGGATATTGGCCTTTGAGTTTAAGAAAGAATAAAGATTGTAGTTCAGGTAGTCATAAACATTCGCTACCGAGTAGAAATTCTGCTGTTGGACTTTAGATTTAAAATCCTCCAGGCCATAAAAATTATTAGTACCCAAAAATGTGAACAGGGACCGTTCATTTTGCCCGTACTGCTGTAAGGCTAGTACAAGGATACTGGCTGAGAGTAAATCGAGAGGATATATTTTTTTTGCTATATCCTGATCAAAATAATCCTTTAAAGGAAATGCTTTGGCAACTGCTATTACCTCCAGCAAATTCGGGATATAACTTTCAAGATGATCGGGAAGGGTAGCATTTATCCTTTTGCTTGCCAGTAAAAGAAGTTGCTCAACAGGCTCATTAAAAGTTAATTCTCTGAATCTGCCTTTTACTTTATTCCATTCATTACGCTGCGTATTGTTTAAATTAATAGCATAGGCAGAAAAATCCTGGTGAAGCGTGGTGATAAAGGCCGCTTCACAGTCGGAATTATTAATCAACTCTGCTATTTGCTGTAGAAAGTATATTTCCTGTTCAGCGCCGTTTACAGAAGCAAATTCTAAAAATTTACCAAACTCATCAATCATTAAAATGACACCTCTGCCTTTGGAATTTGCTCCTTTGATAAGTTTTTCCAGATCGTTGAGGATTTCCTGAGGTCTGCTCTTTTTTGAGCCTATAAGCAATTTAACACTATCAATAATAGAATTATAGCCGCCAACTAACTTTAAAATATCAAACCGTTTATATTTCTTCCAGTCTGTACCCTCTACAAAAAGCTTTTCTTCGTTTAAATGATATTCGAGTGCATTGAGGAAAGAAGATTTACCGGTTCCATACGCCCCGATTAAATTAATGGATCGCAAGCCGGAAGTGTAATTATTTACAATAGCATCAAATACTTCCTGGACATTCGGAGTAATAAGATATTGAGAAACATCAAAGCTGTTAATCAATATGTTCTGTGAGGGTGAAAAACTCCTAAGCATAATACCGGTTTAAAACTTCCCACTTATCTATTTGTCTTTTAACCTGTAACACACGGTTACCGGCCGTTTCGTTATAATTATATTCATCTGGCCGTACTTCTGCCAACTCCTTCAATTTCTCTTCAAGTCCCCTTTCTGTCATGCAGAATATATTTCCCGGTGAATTATTGCCTTCCAGTAGATCCTTAAAGCCAATAGATTGGATCTGACAGCCATAATTATCTAAAATAGCGAAACAAAATATCTCTAAAGGCAGATCATCTCTGCTTTCCCTGATCACCCGGAACCACTGGGTTGTCTTTTCCGTTAAGGCAGGTCTTGTAAATGGCCTGATCAGGTTTAATTCTATTAACAGGTTGGCAGTTTCATCTTCGATGTCGGCTTTCCCGTCATCAGAACGATGATAGGTACGTAAAAAGACATTCACATCAGATTCGTAAGTCTTATCGCTTAAATATTTCTGATCATGTTCTTCTGTCTTTCTTTTTAAAAAAGAAATTAGCTGTTCCCTGGTAAATTCATTCTTCTCTTTTAAGAACTGGTTAAAGAAAGAATTGCTGATAAATACCCTCTCATTTTTGATAATCGAGTAATGTAAGAGCCAGAGAGATGCACTATCTTCCAGATATGGATCGTATGATCCGAAAAGACGGGTTCCCAATTCGGTTGGCTGTTCTGATGTTGTATCCAAGATATTGAAACCTTTAAGCCAGAATCTTATAGCCGTAACCATATTCTTACCCACACCTAACCTCACCACGGCATCTTCCTGGGAAAAGGATTGCCCTTGCAGTACGAAATCATATCCCTTCTTAAGCCATGAATGCCTGCAAACGAAAGTTTCATGTCCGCTAAATCCTATTCTCATAAATAACAGTTAAAACGAATTAAATTGATTTTTTAAAAGTTTTCAACATCCTTTAAGCATTAAAATCTGCTGGTCGCATGCGGTTCGAATAGCAAATCACTACTTTTTGTGTGAATAACTAAAAATCATTTTAATAAAATCAAAACTTATTTTTGTTAAACATGAAAAGGAGCAAAAAGCTCCCTTTCCCAATTTCAATAAAGAAACAATATTCAGGCAAGAATATTGGTATTTGCAAACCCTGGAGCTGATCTCTTCGGGGTTTGTTTTTAATATACAAAACTATTGATTTATGCTTTATTGCAATGGAGAATTTACTAACATCTCCACCCACCATTATTTAAATTCAAACCTATCCAGGAAAATATTGATCTAGTATTGTCTGCCTTAAAATCATATTTTGAGATGGCTTTGATATGGCCTCAAACAGATCAGGATCAATGATGGCATAATCCAAAGCTTTTTTAAGGCTTTTGAGACTCCTCATTTCAAGTTTCATTTCCATAATCTTCTCATAGCCTGATTTAGGAATTAATTCCCAGAAAGGTTCTGATTTTAAATGATAAAAGGGGAGTGCCATATTGCAGTGGTGCTTAGTAGTAACCAAAGATTCCCAAGTACTTTTAAATGTCCTGACTAATTCAGGTGTTACTCTTATTTTGTTGTCTGGATAGAAACCCAGTTGTATCAGTTCCAACAAGGATAGTAAGAGGACAGGTTTATGAGGAGCTTCTCCATGAGCGTGATCGATGCGGAGGGTTTGGAGTAGCAGGATATATTTATCGAGTTTTGAGTGCATCTAGGCTTTAAACAAAGTATGATTCCTTTTTCACAAGAGAAGATACAGTTATTTGATTGAATCGCAAAACATAGGCCTTTTGTCCATAGTGTTTCCTATAGTCCGATAGAGTTAAGTGCTGAATCTCTACGGATAATTCAATGAAATCCCGTACATACGGGACAGACTCCTATGGAATGGCATCGGTAATGTTCCAAAGCCAAAGTTTAAGCTTTTGTGTTTCTCCTGACAGAGCGATAATTGAACAGTTTTGAGCTCAAAGAATATAGCTTGAATACCTAAGGGTGGGTATCCCTAATAAACCAACACAATTATGATAAAATGAAACAGGAAGATACTGTTTAGGCAGTATGCAATGATTGTAACCTTTCTTTAAAGGAATTGGCAATGACCTCTTTTATAAAAGGGCTTGCATTTTGAAATGTGGTATGCTGTTTAACTTTTGGCAGATCAAAGTGAAAAATAAGCTTCGCGAAACATTCATCAGCAAACGAATTGGAAAAATTTCTACTCCGGCAAAGTCAAAAATGATATTCTCATTATTTTCAATACCCTCTATAATAGTATTACGCACAGCGGAACCAGCCCTGCGGGTGTCTAATTGCTTACCGATATGTGAAAACATGATGTGCATATATAATAACATTAATTACCAAAAGGCAGGAGGTCATAGAACATTAATAACCCTACTTTACAAAAAAACGAAGATTAAGCTCTTCAACAAACTGAAAATCATTGATCCATCTGACACCCATATTATTGCAGACATTAGGAATCTTTATCCTCTTACTGTTAGCTGCCGTCTCCAGGTTCTCTTTGGTTACTACGCAGGCATTATCATTAATAGCGTGAGCAATTAGCCAGGGATCAGCCAGGGAACGCTGGCGGGTATTGTCTACCAGTAACTTATGGTCAGGATTCGCAGCATATATTGATCTGAGGGCCAGGGCTATTGATTCATTTATTGTTTGAATAGGTATTTTTGAAGTACTCAACCACTGTGACAACTCATCATCTGTTTTAGTAATTTCATCAGCTACTGCTTGCGGTAGAAAAATCCGGTTCTGATTACCGAGCTCATTTAACATATCCCAATAACCCTCTGTCCGTAGTATTTCCATCAATTATCCACTGTCCGATAGAGTTAGCGCAGCGCTCTACGGATAGTTCAATGAAGAGGCTGTCTCATAAGTAATTTTTAGCAATATGTCGCCAAATTAAATTTTAATGCAGTCTTTAAAGAAACTTAAAACGGCAATTTTCGATCTGAAAATTGCCGTTTTTTATTGGATGGCAGTATTTAATAGGGAACTATCAAAATTTAATTCTGTTTTTTAAACTGTGATTTGACTTTTGATACAACCTCTATGAAATGGCAGCGGTAATTCTGTAAGACATGCCTGTTTCGGATGATTCGGGTTTAAAACCCGCTTTGATCAGGGTACAGCATGTGCAGACTAGGATCCCGAACAGCGAATTTCCCTGCTTTTAAATAATACAAGCTAACTATATTTAGAGCTTCTTTTTTGATTTAAACCTAATTAGCTCATCAATATCTAAACTCGTAATCTGTGTTGCCTGTTTATAATAATTTGACAAAACCTGGTGATCGACGTCAACCAGAATAGACCTGGGCAAAAAGCCGATGTCGCAGGCATTCCTGATCCGGCTATATTCCTTTTCGGTAGCATACAGATTAATCATGGTCAAGCCGTGCTTCGAACTCATTTCTTTCCATTTTCCCCGGTCTGTATCTACACAAATATTTACCACCAATATGCCTCTGGACGCGTATTTTTCATGCAAACTTTTCTCTATAGGAAACTCCTTAATACACGGGGCACACCAGCTAGCCCAGAAATTGATCATAAGGAACTTACCCTCGAAATCCGACAAAAGCACGCTGTCTTCATTTATATCAATTAATTTTATTCTTGGCATTCTCTTTCCAATAATGGGATATTTATGTTTTAACATAGTTATAGAATCCACTGCCAATTTGTACTTCTCATTAGAGAACACCAAACCGGGGAAAATCTTGTTGTATTCAGATCCAGAGGACTTATAAACAAACGACATCATTTTCATTTTAATAGCATCCCGCGTCTCAGACAACGGAACTAATTCGTCTAAAGTCATCATTTGTTTAGCAAGTGAATGAGATTGGTCCGAATGCTTATAGATGTAAAATCCGGCGTAGCTCAGAAATTCAGTGGATAACTTGTCTATCGAAATATCCAATGGCATCTCTTTTTCAAATCTGAAATACGATGTATCGACCGGAATCTTCTGGCCTGATTTAAATTCTTTGTCAAATAACACATTATATTTCCTGAATGCGCCGTTATATTTTAGTCTAAGCTCCTCGTAGGCCCTAAAAGCCTCAGGTAATGGATCCCGATAAGCGCGGAGATAGGAAAGCCCAATATTTGTAAGAGAGTCTGCAATAGCTGGAAATTTGTTCATATCAACTCTGGCTCCTGCTATATAATAAGGAGTTGATTCTTGAACCCAGCCCTTAAAATGGTTGTGATAAGCTAAATAATACTCATTTTCAATCGTGAGATCTCCGGAAAATTTTACATCCATGTTACCCCTCCTAATGCTTTTTATATCGCACACAACGCGCTTGCCGGGCGCATTCCGTATAAAAAAATCATGAGAAAAAAGCTTAATGAAGTCGGGGTAAGCCAAAGAGACTACTATCGTATCTGAACTACCAGGAGGAATTTGCAGAGCCAACGTTTCTTCATAATATGGCAAATAATAATGTGCTCGCCCATTTAGTTTAAGAGTATCAGACGTTGAATTCTTAAGAATTGTGTAAGATAATTTGCCCGTCAAATCAACCAATGATTTAGCCGGCGGCTGACTAAAGCCAACATTATATAATAAGATAAAGATTATTAAACAAACCGAAAATACTCTCGTCATATCACTGCTTTTAGTGGAAATTGAATATATGAATATATTACGGACCATCAATGCCTTAAGCTATCCTTTATCAGATTGGATGGTGGGGAAAACCCTTGTATGTCTATTGAATAAATATGTTTATATATCTATTATGCCTTTGTATCCCATAATTAGAATTTTGGTAAAATGACGTAGTTTAATAATTAGATTACATGTCAAACCTCAGCACCATGAAAATTAAATTAGGAATAATACTTATAAAATTGAGGAAAGAAAAAAATCTCACGCAGCGCGAGGTAGCAAATGCCCTGTATGTTAGCAGAGCAACATATTCCTACTGGGAAAACGATGCAAGTGAAATGTCCATGTCCAAACTGATATTACTTTTGCACACCTCCAACCCAGGGTAAAATAACAATTTCGGGATAATAGGCTTTCAGGGTTTTTACAGAATTAATGGCGATTTCGGAAAAAGCATATTCGGGCAGATGGCCATCTTCACCATAAGGTCCTGCGAATAGATACGCATATTTGATCTTATTTTTTTTCAGTGTTTCTGCATATTCTTTAATATGCTTATTACTTAATTTTTCATCTGTACTGGGCTTATATCCTCTTAAATAAATACTCTCGGTCCAGACAGCATTTTGCTGACCGTACAAGTGCTTCAATTTATCTTCTTTGGATTTACATTGTGTTAATGCAATTAGAATCAACGGAAATAACAGGTTTGTCAATTTTGTTTTCATAAATCATTCATCTGTCTATCTCGGTGTTACTACCAAGAAAGCTTTTAGTAAATAATGATGCAACCATTTCAATGAAATCGTATCAGCTACATCTTTCTTATTTGCCATCAAATACATTCAGGTAAACTCAACAAATTGTCAGGCTGATCACCATCATTCTCTGTTTTAATATACTTATTACCCTGAGCACTTATGGCTACAATTACATTAACAACATGGCCATTTTTGCTGACATAAAACGACCATTTGCCTGATTCAATACCTGATATGGCATCTTGCTGAGTAAGATGCCACTTGGTTCCGTTAGGATTTAAACCACCGACTCTTTCGATTCTTTCGTATGCACTACTTCTGTTCGTTTTATTAATACACTTAATTTCATGTCTGCTTGCCATACTTATTTTTATCTAAGGTTATTTAAGATTTATTTCTCCTTTCCATACAATCCAGGCACCTCTTCCAATTCAGCACTAAATCCAAAAAGATCATCCACACTTTCAATTTCTTTCTTCATAAACTTCTTATCCGCACCCGGAATCTCTACATACTTCTTCCTGCCATTGAAGTAGAGCCTGCAAAGTGGTTTACGATTGTTATCATCCAGCAGAATAGCACAATAAGACTGGGCATCGCGTAGAAAGATCCGTTTCACGTCGGTTTTACGTCGCAGTATAGATTTTATAATCAGATAAGCTTCTATTTCTTCCTGAGTGGTTTCAATGTTTACCGCAGCGGATCCCTGACCGGGTACCTCCGTAAGTGGCCCCGACTGTTCAGTTTCCGTCTTCAGCGCAGTTTTAAGTCTGTCGTTTATTGAATCGCTTATCAAAAGATTAAAGGCCCTTTTAGTGATTGCAGTAAACTGCTCCAATACTTTTTGAGTTACCATAGAAGGATAGGCTTTCTTAGCAAAATAGCGTACAAACTCTTCTGAAGGAGCTGCCATTTCAACACTGAGAAGGTTCCTTACCTCGTTCAAATATTTCAGCTCACTTGCTGTATTGGTAATATTCTCTACATCAAAATAAGATTTATGGAATTTTTTAAGCTCAGCAATTTCATTATCCTTTATCTCTGTAATCTTAAACTCAAAGAACGGTTTCTCATCCATCCGATTTGGAGAAATCAGGTCGGTATAGAAACGGAAATTGATCCCATTGGTAAGCAGCCCGAATTTGGCTTCAGTGGTATGAAAATAACGGAAGAGCTGAGAGTTATGCGGATCGAGCTTTTCAGAATAGTGCTTACACTCGATAAGCATGATGGCCTGTCCCTCCTTCAAAATGGCATAATCCACCTTTTCACCCTTCTTTATACCCATATCAGCTATAAACTCAGGATTCACTTCAAATGGGTTAAATACATCATATCCCAATAACTGAATAAAGGGCATGATTAATGCATTTTTGGTGGCCTCTTCGGTTTGTATTTGCGGACAAAGTTTTTCTACTCTTGAAGCAAATTGGAGTACCGAATCTTTAAAATCCATATTCTGATCTGTTTTGATTTAAACTATTGTTGTTCCTCCCGCATCACGCTACACATTTTCTACTGTCACTTCTATATGCACTATATTTTCCTGAAAGTGTCCTAATAACATTCCAAGCATTTTCTCGTGGTAGATTGCATAATATTCCTTCGTATAGTACGTGCCGGGAAAATAATATCAAAGCGCAGTTCGCCCGGCAGTACCCTGGTATGAAACCAGGCCTTCCCTGCGTAAGGTTCTAATGCATAAGTAAAAAGATCTCGCTTTTCATGTTTTAACCAACCTTTAATCTCTGCTCGCATGATATTATCCCTTAATGTATTTAATAATAATTCGGGAAATATGGTCCTGATAATGATCGCCATAATATAACCGGATGATAATAATCTGTTCTTTTCTGCAAGCATGGGATGATCTGCAATTCTTTCCGGTACTTTGCAAAAGACTGATATATCCTCCTTATGATTTCTTTGTTTTAATTCAACCTGATTATGCCGGGAGGAGAGGGCTGAAACCCTCTTCCCCGATCGGCACCCCACTCAATTCTGTCAGCTTATTCTTTGGTTAATCTAATTCTTTAAGGTCTGCACCGTGAACAGGTTCCATAGCCCGCAGCCACCGCTTTCTTTTTTGAAATACTGATCTTGCTTCTGCTGAGATAACCGCATCCGCCCCGATGGTATTTAGAGCCTGTATTGGTTACATAAACAGTTACCTCCTGCCTTACATGATAAGCTATGCTTTCAGAAGCTTTCAGAGGCTGGAAAGGGCCGCATAACAGAATAAAGCCTGTCAGCAGCATGAGCATTAATTTGTTCATAATTGGGGTTCAGATCCTTAAACCTAAAGAGAATAATTATCCAATCCAAAAAAAATATTTAATAATATACTGATAATCAATATATTAAATATATAGAATAAGCCTGTTTATATAGGAAGTATATCTGTTCACCTATAGCATACGGTTGTTGGTGTAATAAATTAAAAATTACTTTTTCGGCTGTAAAACCTGGATGACAACCCAAAAGGATTCGGATGTTTCTCTAACCTTAACTGTTTTGGATGAGCATAAAATATTTTCAATCTGTCGACTACATTTAATTTTTAACCACTCATCTGTCCGTAGTGTTTCCCACTGCCCGATAAAGTTCAGTGCAGTATCTCTTCGGATAATTCAATAAAAAAGAGTCTTAGGACCCGGTTATGAAATAGCACCGGAATCATTCAGCTGTTCTGCAAGACATGCCAATTTGAGATAATGTGGGTTATAAACCCATTTTTACCGGGAGTAGGGGGATGTGCAGGCTAACATTACGAACGGTAAACAATAGAACTTTATATTAAAAATGCAGCTAATTAATGATCGGGCAGTGTTGCCTTAGCAGCTTGATACAAAGCTGACTCGCAGGAAGCGGTGCGGCCCGACCCGCCGATTTTGTGTTGGAAGTGAGGAGCCATCGTCTGGCTGTTGATAATGACAATTAAATCTTCAAGACCATCCTGACAAAGCAAAGCATCCCCATCCCGGCCTTTAACATTGGAGATATGGACAAGTTCTTAGTTTAAACCTTTTAGAGCAAATGTAAATTTTGCGGGCATATCTGTTATTAGTAACTAACTCGCACAATACCGGTAAAAATAAGCCTTGATCTTTGTGGAATAATTTTATTTATAATAGAAAATATTTAATTAATTCATAATCATAATAGAAAATATTTATAATACATATCGTATTCAGTGCTTATAATGGAAAAAACTTGCTTTCACAACAAGGCCTGTATAACCGAAAAAATTTATACTATGTCATCATAATGGAAAAAATTTAATTAAATTTAAATGGAAAAAATTTAACAATCAGTTGTTAATTACAGATTATAATGGAAAAAAATATTCCCCTCCATCTTCAGGACATTGTGTTTGGATCATCTGATCCTGCCATCTCCCAACAGATCGCTAAGCATATCCGGGAGGGCAAACTGAAAAAAATTGCTCCCCGGATTTATACAGGAAAACTGACTGATAGCGCGGAAGAAATAATTAAACGGAACCTGTTCAGTATCCTTGGTACACAATACCATGGTGCAGTACTCAGTCACCGGTCAGCATTTGAATACCGGCCCACAGAATCAGGAATATTGTTCTTAACCTATACCTATACCAAGAAGATAAAGCTGCCCGGTGTCACTCTCAGCTTTATGGCAGGATCCGGTCCAATTGAAGGCGATACGAAGATGTTCGAACTATACGTTTCCCAGCAGGCTCGTGCATATCTGGAGAATATGCAGGTATCCCGCAGAACGGGTGCTGATTCTAAAACACTGCCTATTAAACAAATAGAAGAAAAGCTGGAAAAGATTATCCAAATCAATGGGGAACAGGAAATTAACCGCCTTCGCGACCGGGCCCGGGAAATTTCCGTACCGCTGGGTATGGACGCCGAGTTCACCAAACTAAATAGATTGATCAGCGCACTATTAGCCACGCGAACACACAAAGAGCTGGCTTCCCCGGCAGCAAAGGCACGCGCGCTGGGTGCTCCTTTTGATATCGAACGAATCAAAATCTTTGAATCCTTATTTATCGATCTACGCGAACGGCCGCTTATCCGAAGACCGGATCAAAATGCCTCCGACATCTCCTTTAAAAATTTCGCCTTTTTCGAGAGTTATTTTTCCAATTACATTGAAGGTACTGTATTTGAGATTGAAGAAGCTAAACAAATCATCGCAACTCAACAGCCGCTTCCAGCTCGCAACGCGGATTCGCACGACGTGCTGGGTACCTATCAGATTGTTTCAAGCCGACAGGAAATGCACGTGACGCCGCGCGATAGCACGCAACTGCTGGAAATTCTTCAGTATCGTCACCGGATCCTGATGTCGGCCCGTCCGGATAAAAATCCAGGCCTTTTTAAAGACCGTAACAACTTCGCAGGAAATACCACCTTCGTCGACTACCGCTTGGTGCGCGGCACTCTCATTAAAGGCTTTGAATTTTACAAGGCACTGGAACATCCCTTCGCCCGCGCTGTGTTCTTAAAGTTCATGGTCAGCGAAGTCCATCCGTTCCTGGACGGAAACGGAAGGCTGGCGCGGGTAATGATGAATGCAGAACTGGTGGCTGCTGAGGAATCCAAAATCATTATTCCCACAGTTTTTAGAGAAGACTACGTTGGGTCACTTCGTCGCCTGACCCGACAGGGAGACACAGATACCTATATCCGGGTAATGGTCAAAGCGCACCTGTTCAGCGAGCAAGTCTTCGGAGATGATCGGGACGAGATGGAAAATCACCTTCGGGCCTGCAATGCATTCTCGGAACCGGAAGAAAACAAATTAAAAATCATTGAGCGGTTATGAAAAAATCCGATCAGCTACAGGGAAAAAAGAACCAGCTGTCCGTAGTGTTTCCATCAATTACTCACTGTCCGATAGAGTTAAGCATAATGTCTCTTCGGATAAGAATTAGCACCCTTAAATTATTTACCACATCCTTCTCTGACCTGCACCTCCTCCTCCAAATTTCCCAAAAGGAAGGTTAAAACTCAATTTAACCTTAATAGCACCATCCTTGTAAGGAGAGGTTTGAGATTTAAAATATTTAACCGGATTATACTCTGTAAATGAATATCCTCCAAATAGTCCAAGGTTCTCAGTTAACATATAACCAACTCCAACTGTGCCATACACCTGTATGGTTTTCTTAACTGTAACTTCATTTATTGAGTTGTTATTGAATAAATAATATTCACCATGCAGAAAACTCACACTGAGAAAAGGTGCCATCCCCAAAAAGTCAGATTGTGCATGTATGCTGCCCCCTACATAGGTTTGTTTGTGACCTACATCTTCGGTTAATCTCTTCAGCAATCCCCCAACCAAAAACTGATCTCCATTCTCTGTTTTAATACCAGCCATTAATGAAGTTTGATAAGAAGAGGTTGAGAGGGTACTGTATCCGATTTGACCAGCCAATACAAAATCATTGTTTTGCCCGACTGTCAGTAATGGTAAAAATAAGAATGCAGATAAAATAATCTCTTTAAATACGCTTAGCTTTTTCTTCATGTTTCAACTTTATACCCTATCAATGAAACAGGATTCGAACCTGTGTCATCCGGCAAATAATCCCCCTCAGGTTCAAAGAGCGGCGAACCTGCTTTTGTTATTTAATCTAACAGACTGGTACTGATCGGCTGATGCTCTTAGCGGGTTAGGCGTATATTTTTTTAATGGTTTAGGTTAGTAAACATATTGAGAAGAACTCAAACCCGCAAATAATTTTGAATACAACTATTTGATTTACAATATATTAACTATACACAATGGTCGCATTTATATAGAGAATATAGCATTTCATATAGCTAATAAATTTGTTGGTATATAGAATGACGTAAGTGGGAAACTGGTTTTTTGTTTGCATTTAGGAAGAGCTAAGCCGCTAAGGATTATCCCGGAAAACTAAGTTTCCCCATCGATATAGAAGGCACTCCCGGATGCTTACCGAAATCTGTTTTACCTCCGGCAACAGCTTCATTGGCCAGCAATGCAAAAAGAACGGCTTCCTTGGCATCTGGCATAATGCCTAAATCGGAGGTAAATTTGAGCTTTTTACCCAGCTGCTGCTCAATCATACCGCTTAACAGAGGATTATGCATACCGCCTCCACTGATATAAACTTCATAAGCTCCTTTACCCTCTACACTTTCCAATATAGCCTTCACAATACTTCCGGCGGTAAATGCCGCAAGGGTAGCCAGTGTATCTTCATTGCTAATATGATGCTGCCCCGATTTTAGGATTGCCTGATTCAGATAGCTTAAACTGAACAGCTCCGGACCGGTGGTTTTAGGATATCCGGATTGAAAAAAGGAATGATCAAAAAGTGCATTCAGGAGTTCCTGATTGACCTGACCCCGGGAGGCAATTTCAGCATTATTATCAAAATATTTTCCCGGATAGTTCAGCTGAACAAACTGATCCATTAAAGTATTCCCAGGACCTACGTCTGAAGAGAAAAAGTCAGTTGAAAACTGAGCAGGAAGAAAGGTAAAGTTGGATATACCGCCAATATTCAGCATGATGCGGTTTTCATCCCGGTTTGAAAACAACAGATAATCGCCGTAAACAGCCAATGGAGCGCCCTCACAACCTGCTGCCACATGTTTCTGTCTGAAATCACTGAGCGTAATGATTCCGGTTTTCATAGCCAGATGATCGCCATCCCCAATCTGAAGGGTAGCATTGGAGTACGCATCCACCTGACGCTGATGTTTAGGTGCATGATAAATGGTTTGACCATGACTGGCAATCAGATCGATCTCTGAAACGGAGATTTTCCATTCATCCAATGCCTCCAGAACTAATTCAGCATAGTAAGAACCAATAAATGCGTTAAGAAGGGTAACTTTTTCAAGATCTGCAGTTCTTTTGGCAAAAACCGATTTAAGATCTTCCCTGAATTCGGGTTTATATTTTGTCCCTTTAAAATTTCTTAATCTTACCCGGGTATCGAGACCGCTGCCACTGAATTCACACAAGGCAATATCCAAACCGTCAAATGAGGTACCCGACATCAAACCGATAATATTCCTGACGGGTTTATTAGCTATTTTATAAAGTAACTCAATATTAGTATTCATACCGGTAATATCTGTTTCTTATCCCCCAAAGGCAGTTAAACCCTGTCGCAATGGGTACAATCATTATCTGCTTAAATCTAGGGAATAAAAAATCATTGTTGTCCGGTTAAATTTGGAAATTTATTTCATTTTTTTAAAGTAAAGCCACCTATATAGCCTTTCCTCCCTCTATCGCCCAATGTCATTAAGTTAAGGATATTCACAATGTATTCTTTCGATTTTTAGTCACTTTAGGCTTCATT
>NZ_JARKMZ010000021.1 GCF_029360775.1 Daejeonella sp. H1SJ63
ACCGGTATCGGGTGCGACCCAAACGGCATTGGATCTGAAAGCACCATTGGCAAGTCCTGCATTAACGGGGGTGCCAACAGCACCAACAGCTGCACCCGGTACGAATACCACTCAGGTTGCAACGACAGCATTTGTCACTGCAGCCGCTGCAGCGGGCACGGTTGATGCTGACGCGACTACCAAAGGAAAGATCCAGTTGGCAGGTGATCTGGCAGGAACTGCTGCTTCCCCTGCGATTGCGGCAGGAGCAGTAACTACTGCTAAGCTTGCGGACGCGAATGTGACTTTAGGTAAGCTTGAAAATATTGCTACAGCATCTTTATTGGGAAGAAGTACAGCAGGATCCGGCGCTCCGGAAGTATTAACAGCTACAGCAGCTAAAACACTTCTTTCTTTAAGTAAAACAGATGTCGGTTTAGGCAACGTGGATAATACCTCAGATGCGAATAAACCGGTATCGGGTGCAACCCAAACGGCATTGGATCTGAAAGCACCATTGGCAAGTCCTGCATTAACGGGAGTGCCAACAGCACCAACAGC
>NZ_JARKMZ010000022.1 GCF_029360775.1 Daejeonella sp. H1SJ63
TTATTGTACTCACAGCTTATAGTTGTAAAAAAGCTAAAAACCCATGCGATGAAAGTAATTTAAAAGAAGCTTATATTATTGGATTTCATCAATGTACCGCAGGAAAACAATCATACGAAGGGAAAGGCTTTGTAATTATAACTAATAATTTCAAAGATACTCTTTTAACCTATAACCTGGCGGATTCACTTTACCAGTTCCCGCCTTCTCACTTTGCAAACTACCAGTTTTCATTTTTATTTCCTGATTCGGTAAGATCAAAATACAAGGTTCACCTCTCTTACAGAAACCTGAGGGAAAATGAGAAGACCTATCCCCTTTGTCGAGGAGATATTTATGATGCGGAAATTACTTATGCTGTAAGAGACCGGCAAATCAAAATTTTATGTATCCGTAAGTAAAAAGACTTTTAATGCACGGGTCTAAAATTTTATAGAACTGATCACCTTAACTCAATTGGGTATGGAAAAACAATTACTTTTCTTAAAGCGCGGCATATTATATTCGTTTTTACGGGGTGTAACGGTTTCTCTTTAACTTTCGTATAGATGAATTACGGAACTAATAGCAATGATTCAAGGGGTACATATTGGCATGGAACCCATGTTTCAGATATAATTTCTGCCAAAACCAATAATATAACAGGTATTGCCGGTACACATGGAGGGAATATATTGCTGGTATTCGATTAATGCCGGTATGTGCAGGAATAGGAACTATAGTTGATGGTTCTGTTTTAGATGATGCTATTTTAATATGCTGTAAATCAGGGTGCAAAAGTAATTCAACTAAGTCCAGGTGTTCAGCAACCAAGTGCACGTAATAGAGATTAAACTAATGCCAAAAAGATTTAGACATTAGATAATTAATTGTAAATAATAATTCAGATGAAAGAATTTTCAATTCTCTTTTTAACCTGTATCCTTTTTTCACTTTCATGCAAAAAGGATAAAAATGCACAAAAGAATATGTGGGTAACAGTATTAGACCTTAAAGAAAAGAATTTCACTTTTAGGGATGTAGATTTTTTAAATGAAAATACAGGCTATGCCCTGGCCTTAAAAATAGAGGGTATTGCCGGAAACCATACTCTGTGGCGTACTGATGATGGTGGAAAAACCTGGGCATCTAATAACTTTTATCTTAAAGATGATTTTATAACAAATATTTCAGCAGTGAATGACACACTTTTTGGGAGTAGTAAACAAGTGTATCATTCGGATGATAACGGATTAAGCTGGAAATCAATTTCTCCCTCCCTTACTTTGGTCCCTAAAGGTGATATCGTTTTTTCTGATACTCAGACAGGAACAATTATTGAATGTAACAGTTTATTTAAAACAACAAACCGTGGTGAAACATGGAAGGAAGTGTTCAATATTCCTTATATGTCTTGTTTTAGTCACCTATTCTTTACTTCTAATAAAACTGCATATGCTATAGGAGGCTCTGTTCATGATAATACCAATTTTGGTTTTATTGCCAAAAGCGAAGATGAAGGCCAAAACTGGAAATTACTGGAAGCAAAATTTGCCAATATAACCGATTGCTATTTCCTGAACGATAAAACAGGGTTTGTTTTTACTTTTAATGAAGAGCTGTTTAAAACAACGGATGGAGGAAACAACTGGAAACTTATAAATAACAAAATAGAGCTTTATCCAAAGTCTTTTTTCCTTTCTGAAAAGGAAGGATATTATGGAGGCATGTTTGGGATATTTCACACAACAGATGGAGGGCTGACCTGGAAAAAAGAATATACCACCAATGAAGGTGATGTAATCACTGATATTACTTTTAAAGGAAAGACTAGTATCGTTATTACAAGTAAAGGTCTTATACTACGCAAACAAATTTAAACCTAATCAATATGAAAATAATTTTTACATTATTTTTTTTTCTGCAGTATTTCCTTTTTTGCTTTTTCCCAAGTGGAAGGTACCCAAAAGGAACTAAGCAAAGATGGTTCAATAATTTACCTTAAATTTAATGATGATAAGCAGAAAAAGCCACTTTCGGAAGCTGCAACGTTATTAAAGGATTCTCTTAAAATACGTAATGGGAATAACCTGGTCCTTTCAGAAAGTAAAAGAGATAAGCTGGGATACATTCATCAATATTATAATCAGTATTATAAAGGAGTTAGGATAGAGTATGGGAAATATGCTGTGCATGCAAAAAATGATAAAATTGAATTAATAGCAGGAAATTATCAGGAAGTTTATGATGTAAACATTACACCCAAACTTTCCCCTCAGGCAGCTTTAAGTAGTGCCTTAAAGCTTATTGGTGCAAAAAAATACAAATGGGAAAATGCCGAAGAAGAAAGATTATTAAAGACTATTACAGGGGAAAAAGATACAAGCTATTATCCAAAGGGAGAAATCATAATAATAAAAGATTTACTACAAACCAACAATCAATACCGTTTAGCATATAGATTTCAAATTTATTCAGAGGTGCCTCTTAGCCATAGAACTTATTACATTGATGCTTTAAATGGCAGTTTATTGTATGCTGAAGATCTAATAAAACACCTTAATGCACCAGGCACTGCGGATACACGATATAGTGGCACTCAAACTTTTGTCAGTGACTCCTTTACCGGAGGATTTCGTTTACGTGAGGTAAGGAATGGAGTAAATATTCAGACTTTTAACATGAACATGGGTGCTAATTACGGTGCCGCCACTGATTTTGTTGATACAGACAATAATTGGACTAATGCAGAACATAATAACACTGCTTTAGATAATGCTGCTTTGGACGCACATTGGGGTACAGAAAGAGTTTATGATTACTTTCTGAATGTACACGGATGGAATAGCTGGAACGGATCTGGTGGAGTACTTCTTAACTATGTCCATGCTAACTTAGTAGCTATGGGCTATCCGAATAATGGTAATGCGTTCTGGGATGGCCAGCGTATGACTTATGGAGATGGAAGCTCAATGTTCTCGCCATTAACTTCGCTTGATGTAGTGGCGCATGAAATTGGCCATGGAATTTGCCAAGCTGCAATTCCACCTAATGGATTAGCGTATAATGGAGAATCAGGAGCATTAAATGAAGGATTTAGCGATATCTGGGCAGCTTGTGTTGAAGCACAGGCAGCTCCCGGGAAACAAAGATGGGCTATCGGAGAGGATATCTCCCTCTCGGGAATACCTTTAAGATCAATGAGCAGCCCCAATAATGGATTAAGTGCGCAACCTGATACTTATGGAGGAACAAACTGGGTTAATACAAATGGATGTACACCAAGTAGTTCCAATGACCTCTGCGGTGTACATACAAATAGTGGTGTTTTAAATTACTTTTTTTTCCTTTTATCTGAAGGTGGAAATGGAACTAATGATATTGGAAATCCATTTTTAGTGTCTGGCATTGGAATAGATAATGCTGCGACAATAGCTTATAGAGCATTAACAGTTTATTTACGATCTTTTCCACAAGCAACATTTGGTAATGCAAGAACTGCTACTATTCAAGCTGCAAATGATTTGTTTGGTAGTGGGTCGTGCCAGGTAATTAATGTTACAAGGGCATGGTACGCTGTTGGGGTTGGCGCAGACTATCAATCATCATTAACAATCTCCGGCCCCGATAATTTTTGCACCAGCGGGACTTATACAATTAATCTGCCAGCAGGCGCAACAGTCAGCTGGAGCGTCAGTCCGTCA
>NZ_JARKMZ010000023.1 GCF_029360775.1 Daejeonella sp. H1SJ63
CCTAAACATCGTTTTTGAAAAAGATGATAAACAACTACTTTTAGCTGCTTAAACCGAACTCACGTTAATTAAAGTGAAATCTGTAATTGTATTTTCAATTTGTGGCTATAAAAAAGAGTAAATAATGCCGGCAGTTACGTGTCAGTTTTTTACGAATGTGAAAATTGTAAAAAACTTTTGAGACCTCAGGTTGGAGGTTGTTGTGGATATTGTTTTCATGGTTCAGTTTCATGAACTCCAATTTAACAAGGTAATATAGGCGATAGTTGCAATTAATTGTGCTCAAATAAGAAGCGCCTTCTACAAAAGAGAAGGGCGCTTCTTATTAATTAAATTAGATAATTGGTGGAGTCGGAGGGATTTTTCGCTCCCGCTGGCCCAACACATGTCCGCTCAAGAGAAAGTTCGAACCCTCCCCGGGTTCTCATCCCTCATGTAAATTTAGTGCATAAAAAAAACCGATTTTCATCGGTTTTTTTAATAATTGGTGGAGTCGGAGGAACTCGAACCATTTTTATCATTTTTTACTGAATCTTACTTTAAAATACTGATATATGACTTTTATGGGCACATTTTAGTATGAGTAGAAGTAGCTAAATTAGGTCAAATTAAATTTATTCGTCCCCTCTCTTGCACCCTATTTTTATTTTATTCAGATTAGAGTATTCAAAAAACTCATGGCAGAAGCGCGATTTATACTCAAAGAACCGAAGTCAACGGAAAAGACCTTGGTTTATCTGATATTCAATTTCAACTACAAAAGATTGAAGTATTCAACTGGAGAAAAAATACTTCCCAAGTATTGGAACTTTGATGATCAGAAAGCCAAAGAATCCAGAAATTTTCCTGAACATGCTGAATTTAATTCCCGATTAAAAAACTTTGAAACTGCAATACATAATTCCTATCGCAGACTCTTAAATAATAAAGTGCCGATTACCATTGAGTTATTGAAACATGAATTAGAAGTTGAACTTCAAATCAAGCTTCAAAAGAACCGAATGACTTTATTTGAGTTTATTGAAAGATATATCGAGGAAGGGAAATCATTTAAAGCAAAAGCAAGTCTTAAGATATACACTACCACGTTCAACCATTTAAAGAACTACGGCAAGAAAAGACAGAAACGACTGGACTTTGATACTATTGATTTAAACTTCTACAATGATTATGTAGCTTACCTTACTCGTGAAGTCAATCTGGCAACAAATACCATCGGAAAGAACATAAAGACGCTTAAAACGATGCTAAATGATGCCACAGACAGAGGTTTGAATGATAATCTTGAATTCAAGAAAAAGAAGTTTAAAAGCTTCAAGGAAGAATCAGATAAAATTTATCTTACTACGGATGAAATTCAGAAAATCGCTGAACTGGATTTGAGCAAATACCCTTATCTGGATAGAACCAGAGATTTATTCCTGATTGGTTGTTATACTGGACTTCGCTTCTCTGATTACTCACAGATTAAAAAGGAAAATATCATTGAAGGAAATAAACTGAAGATCAGAACACAAAAGACAAAGGACACTGTTGTTATCCCTATCGGTAAGGTTGTTAATGATATACTGGTAAAATACAATTATCAATTACCCAAACCCATTTCAAACCAGAATACTAACCAATACTTAAAAACCATTGGGGAAATGGCAGGCATTGATTCAGATGTGGAAACCAGAATCACGAAGGGAGGGATAAAAGATAAAAAGACCTCTAAGAAATATACTTTGATCAGTACCCATACAGCCAGAAGAAGTTTTGCAACAAATCTTTATCTTGCTGATGTTCCCTCAATTACGATTATGAAGATTACAGGGCATAAATCGGAGAAAGTATTCCTGCAATATATCAGGATTACGCAGGAACAAAACGCAAACAAATTATTAGATCACCCATTTTTTAAATAATGTTATGGCAGGAGTTTTCGGTGTAGGAAAAGTAGCTGAATTAGACGTAAGACGTGAGATTGATAAATTAAGGGAGGAGCTTAAGCTAAAAGACAAGCAGAAAAAAAGACCTAAAGCCACATTGCCTGTGCAATTATTAATGCTTCACTATTTAGGCTTTCTTGAAAAGTATGAATTAAGCAATACGAAAAAAGCACAGCTCTTTTCATTTCTTCTTAATGGAGATTCTCAAAATATACGGGAGCAGCTACCAAACTTTATTGAAAATCAATTAAGGAATCCTAGTAATGAAAAACATTTAATGGAGTTAAGTGAACTTTTCAAGCAATTAAAATTAAATGAGATATCACAACTCATTGAAAAAGATTTAATTAAGTTAAGAACAGGAAAATAGTAGTACTACAGTTTTTTTACTACAGGTTCATTTCATGCCTTATTTCGGGGTATGATTTTTTCATCACAACAAAACAATGCTCTGTTAATTCAGAGTGTGAGTGAGTCAGAATTCAAGGAATTTATGACTCAGCTATTCGAATCTCATTTAGGCAGAAAACTAAATGATGATAGTAAGTTCTATTTCAACGATCAAGAAATTGCGGGGGATAGAACTAAGGATAAAACTACTGCTGAGAAAGTTCAGTATTTAACACGGGGAGAAGTTGCTAAGCATCTCCAAATTTCTCTTCCGACCTTGCATAATTACGTGAAGCAGGGTTTCATTAAATCTTATCGTATAGGTGGCAAAGTTCGCTTCAAATTAAAAGAAGTAGATCAGGCATTGACGGAGCGAAATTTTACTTCCGTTATGAGAAAGGGGGGTAATCATGCAGCATAAGAATGATTATTCAATTATTGTATTTCTCCCAAACAAGGAGGTTAAAAAATGGGCATTTGTACACCAGATTAACAAGTTTGAAAAGTTTCTTAGTCAGAAATTTCCGGAATGGGAATACATGAATGTTTATAACAGAAGATCCAGAGATTTTCTCAGAAGGATCAAAAGAGGTGATTCTATTCCTGCATTCATTGAAGCTACTTAATCGGTAGCTTTTTTTTTAACCTTTAAAATAAACCTTTATGATATTTATTAAACGTGCAACCATTCAGATTTTTTTATGAGAACCCATAACACCTACGGCAGAACATTTGTTACGGATTACGATAGTCCTAATGCAGAAGTACAGGAGAAATTCACAGGCTCTTCACTATGCAGAAAAAAGCAAAATAACAGTCATAAGAATGAAAAGCTTACCGTGATGGAAGTCAGGAAACGGCAATGGGAAAAAGAGATCAGTGAACCTAAAGAGATTCAACTCAAATCAATGTCACCCAGAACCAAACAAAAGATAAAAGATAAGCTTATAGCCTTTTCCAGACAGTGCAATAATCTAACCTTTGTTACTCTGACCTTCGCCAATCTTGTAGATGATCTGACAGCGGTTCAGATTTTAAGAAAGTTCATAGACAACACGAAAAAGAGAACGGTAAATTTTCAATACCTGTGGGTTGCAGAAAGACAAACTAAGAATCAGACCTTCAAAAACAATATCCATTTTCATCTGGTAACCAATAAAAGTTGGGATATAAATAAATACTGGTCTTACTGGTTAGAGCTGCAAAAGAAAAACGGCATTATTCCTCTGAATCCAGATTATAAACCTTCATCCGCTTTCAATGTGATGAAAGTGAAACAAAACGATCTCAGGAAGCTTCAAAACTATTTGACTAAGTATGTGTCCAAGAATAACGATACGTTTAAATGTCAGGTCTGGAACTGCTCAAAAATGGTATCGAAACTATATACTCACTATTCAGGGAATGAAACCTTTTTAGAAAATGCCTACAAACTGGAAAATGAAAACATAAATGAGTGTTATACAGAGTTCGGCACTTTGCATTTTGTACCTCTGAATCAAAAGAGTATTAAACTATACAAAAGACTCGATGAAAAGAATCAAGAAATTTCATCAAATGTTCAAGTACATTAACTATTCAACGGATGTCGAAACTTCTTAGATATTATAGATAGCTATTCAATCAATCTTTATTCTTTTTCAATCACAGTTGGGATATTTTTATAAAATCAGCATATTTAATATTTTAAAGTAAATTAGAAATTGTTCCATCAATTATATTATTTATCTAAAATTAAGAAGGCTTCTATCTCTAAGTAAACATTCATGTTAAAAGAATTAGCAATAAAATTTCTAAAAAATATTTTTGCCATTTTAGGATTCATTGCTCCAATATTAACTGAATTGAGTTGGAAATACAATTTAGTTTTCATTGTAATAGGATTGCTTATATCCACAATAATTTATTTAATTTTTGAATTACATGAAATTGACCATAAAAAATATTTAAAAGTTAAGGGAAGAGTCCCCGGAAATGGTTTACATCTTGGACAAAACATTATTAGAATTGAATCAAATCCTAAAATCCCTAAAGACTCAATTTTGACCTTGATTACCAAAGGGAATGGATTAACAAATTCAATTTGTATTTTAAAAGTAATTGAATCTATAAAAGACGAAGAAATTCAGGCTTTACAGTTACTGCCTGATGAAGGAGTATTACAATTAGATAATTATTTTGCTGATTCAAATAAGCTCGACAATTTATATGTTACCGTTATTGTCAAGGATTCTGATCTGCAAATTTTAAAAATGATAGAGTAATGGAGACTTTTAGAGTATTAGAAATAATAACAGGAACCAAAATAGTTCTTAATTGTGGTAAGAATAAAAATATAAAGCTTTCTGATAAATTTGAGGTTTATGGTCTAACAAAATCATTAATTGATCCAGACACAAATGAAGATCTTGGACCTGCCGAAATAATCAGAGGTAAAGGCATAGTTACACATATTCAGGACAAATTATGCACTATTGAGTCTTATATCAGAGATGACGAAGCAAAAAGAGTAATAAAAAAAACTAATCCATTAGTTAATGTTTGGACTCCATTAACGTCCACCGAGGAAGAAATTATTGGTGAGAATAAAATAAAACCATTTGAATCTATTCAAGTAGGAGATTTTGCCAGACTAATTAAAACGTAAAATAACACTCTGAAATAAATTTTGCCTAATTAAAAAAGGAGTTTAGTCAAAAATGGAAACTATTGATGACTTTTATAAAGAGTGGCGTTGGTTAACTTACAATGAGTTGGATTCTTTTAAATTATATTCAATTCTTGTTGGAAATAATTTTGCGTATCCAGATGAAAAGTATAATCAAAATATTATTGAGAGTTACAAGAAAAGATGTTTTGCAGTAAGTTTAGAGCAGATTCAGAATTACGAAAATAATTTAAGAAAAAGGCTTAATCACTCCAATAACACCAGTTCCTATTTAGGAATAGATTTAGCAAATTTTTATTTCCTTAGATCAGTCTTTATTGAAAATTGTTTAATAAATGTAAATCAAATTTCCCCAGGGGATTTGATTGATAAGATCAAGACAAACATTAAATATTACCATTGGTGGGACGAATTAAATTTTAAGGATCTAACTTTAAAAGTCATAAATAATTACTTCCTAAAGAGTACTCGTGAGTTAATTGGAGAACAGCCTCTCCTAAAGTTTTTTTATGACAGGTTTAAAACTAAAGAAGAGTTAATAAATCAGCTTTTAATTAATTTTTCGCCAAGTGACTATGCGATTGAACAAATGAACGCTTTCAATAGTAGAGGTAATGTAGTTTTTGATTATAGATGGTTGTTTGGTAATGAACTTACAAAATCAATTAGAATCTTTGAAAATGAATGTAGGTTTGAGTTTGATGAGAAAATTATCGGTTCTTTCTTTAATGAGAATCTTTTATTCAGAGAGGTTAAAAAGAAATTTAGCAATCAGTTTACAATTATTTCACAAGGATCTCCAGAATGGTTGAAACCTCAAAGATTTGACATATTTATACCAGAGATCAATTTAGCAATTGAATATCAAGGTGAACAACATTTTTATCCTGTTGATTTTGGTGGCAAGGGTAAGAAATATGCACAAAAACAATTTCAAGAAAATCTAAAAAGAGATATTATTAAAAAAGAAAAAGCCTTGAAAAATAATTGTACCATTTTTTTTGTGAATCCCCAATATAATATAAGTGATGTTTTCTTGAATATCGAGAAGCTCATTGATGATAAGCTTGCAAATGATAATTATACTAACCTGTAACAGGTTAAACAAAGGAAATTAGTAGTGTTTCTGATTTTATTTTAATTATGTTTCAAGTATATTGGTAATTAGTGTACGCCTGTATTCAATCATAAGCCTTTTATACTTGCATAATTTATACCAAACACCAGTTATTCGTCCCCTTTAGTACACCCTGCAAATAAAAAAGAGCTGTAAGTTATTGTCTTACAGCTCTTTGGTTATTGGTTTTGTGGAGCCGGAGGGATTCGAACCCTCGTCCAAACATGGGACATGTTACGCTTTCTACATGCTTAGCTGTTGTTCAATTGTCGGGAAGGGGAAGGTCAACCGCTTACCTGTACCTTCTTCCTTAGGTGTCTTGTCTCGCCGGATTATCACACCATTAAATCCTGGCCAGTCCTGTTGTTCGATGCTCCTGGTGTCAGACTACAGAACAGAATCTGACGGAACAAAAGCTTACTTAATTCTAAATTAAGCAGCTAAGGCGTAGTTATTTTCGCCGATTGTGTGTTGAAAGTTCAGATTAAAGTGCTACTACTCACAATGCACTGCATGCTTACATACCTATCTCCATCCTGTCAATTCCGGTCGACCCCAGAATTTTGATGATTGGGTATATCCTTACAAAGATACACAAAATCAGCCATATTTTGTTCAGATACGTCCCGGATAAACCTCAAGAGCTACTTCAAGGCATTTCATGGCTGCTTCCAGATCTTCTTTATTCAAAACGTATGCCAATCGTACTTGGTTAGTTCCAACGCCCTTTGTACTGTAAAATCCGGTGGCAGGAGCCATCATTACTGTCTGATTGTCATAGTTGAACTCTTCGAGCATCCATTGGCAGAATTTATCAGCATCATCTATCGGGAAACGCGCAACCACATAAAATGCCCCTCCCGGATTCGGACAAGTTACGCCGGGAATGTTGTTCAGCCGGTTTACTAAAGTATCACGACGCAGGGTATATTCCTTATTTACCGCTTCGAAATAGCTGTCAGGAGTGTCAACAGCTGCAGTTGCTGCGATCTGCTCAACCAGTCCCGGACTAAGTCTTGCTTGTGCAAATTTTAATCCTGCGGCGATTACTTCCTTATTTTTTGTGATCAGACATCCCAAACGGGCTCCGCATGCACTATAACGTTTCGACACAGTATCCAGTACAATAACATGTTCTTCCAGTCCTTCAAGATGCATCGGAGAAATGAATTCCTTTCCATCATAGCAGAATTCGCGGTAAGCTTCATCAGAGAACAGGAACAGGTTGTATTTAAGGCATAATTCTCTCAATGCCTCCAGCTCAGATCTGGAATACAGATATCCTGTCGGATTATTCGGGTTGCAAATAATAATCGCTTTAGTCTTAGGACCAATCAGCTTCTCAAATTCACTGATTGCCGGTAATGCAAATCCGTTTTCAATTTGAGAGAGAATGGGTTTTACAACTACATTGCTCATACAGGCGAAGCCATTATAATTGGCATAAAATGGCTCCGGAATAATCACCTCATCTCCATCATTCATACAGGTTTGCATGGCAATAGTAATCGCCTCTGAGCCTCCCATAGTAACCAGAATATCTGATGGCTCAATTTGATATCCAAGTTTATTATAATACTCTGTTAGTTTGGTACGGTAAGTAAGCGTGCCTTCGGATGGGGTATATGCCCAAACTTTGAAGTCGATGTTCTTTACAGCATCTAACATCACTGCAGGAGTTTCAATATCGGGCTGTCCGATATTAAGATGATAAACTTTTTTCCCTTCACGTTTTGCTTTATCTGCAAACGGAGTCAGTTTACGAATAGGCGAGGCGGGCATCTGCCGGCCCCTATTTGAAATTTCTGGCATGCAGCAAAATTACAAAAACCTTAACGATAGGGAATCAAGTGTTGTGGTTTTTAATTTTTTGTAATTTTTAAATTGCTGATCTGGAATATTTTATTCAAATATTGCTTCAAATCAGGTAATTACATTCATTTTTTACGCATGTATGTTTTATAATTTGGTTTTTCCGACAAAAAACAGATTATAATTTTGTGTTAGTATTCTCAATTCCTGAAGGCTTTTCTTATTTTTGGCGATACAGCAATTCTAATGACAGGAGCCCAGGTTACAGCATATAATATGTCCGAACAGGAAGAGTTGAGTTTTGAGGATTTCAGAAGCATCATAATTAATGATTATAAAATTGCTTACGAGAGCCGTCAGGCCAGTCTTTTAGGACGTAAGGAAGTTTTAACCGGAAAAGCCAAATTCGGGATTTTTGGTGATGGTAAAGAGATAGCCCAGTTGGCTATGGCCAAGGCATTCAGAGAGGGCGACTGGCGTTCGGGCTATTACCGCGACCAAACCTTTATGTTTGCTGCCGGTATGCTTACCATGCCTGAGTTTTTTGCTCAGCTTTATGCCAATACAGATCCCGATGCTGATCCGAGTTCGGGTGGCCGTCAAATGAATTGTCACTTTGCAACCCGTCTTCTTGACGAGAACGGAAAGTGGATGGATCTTACTAAAACAAAGAACTCTTCTTCAGATATTTCACCCACAAGTGGCCAGATGGGGCGCTTGGTAGGGTTAGCCCTTGCCTCCAAATTATACCGCAGCAATTCAGAATTAGAATATCTGAAGAATTTTTCAGTTAATGGGAATGAAGTGGCTTTTGGAACCATTGGTAATGCTTCCACGTCAGAAGGTTTATTTTTTGAGGCAATCAACGCTGCCGGAGTGCTTCAGGTTCCTATGGCTATTTCCATTTGGGATGATGCCTATGGTATTTCTGTTCCGGCTGAATATCAAACCACCAAACAGGATATTTCCGAGATCCTGAAAGGATTTCAGCGTGATGAAAAAGGAGAGGGTTACGAGATATTCAAGGTGAGGGGCTGGGATTATCCCGGATTATGTGAAACCTATGAGCGCGCCATAAAAGTTTGCCGTGAGCTGCATATCCCGGTGATGATTCATGTTACTGAAATGACTCAGCCTCAGGGACATTCTACTTCAGGCTCTCATGAGCGATACAAAGATAAATCGCGTATTGCCTGGGAAAATGAGTACGACTGTATGCTTCAGATGAGGAAGTGGATTATAGAATCTGCTATAGCTTCAGATGAGGAGTTAACTGAGCTTGAAACCAGGGCTAAAGTATATATTCGTGATTGTCAGAAAAAAGCATGGGCTGATTTTAATGCAGGAATGAAGGCTGAGCTTGAAGTTGCAGCAGCTTTGATGCAGAATACTCAAAATGCTGAACTCATTAATGCTGCAAATGCTCTGAAAACAAGTATTGATCTTTCACGTAAGGATGTGATTGCTTTGGTAAGACATGCCATCAGAATTCTGCGCCATGAGAACTCAGATGCTAAAAATAAGCTGATGAGCTGGTATCAGGATCAGCATGAGTCTATATATGACCGGTATAATTCGAAGCTCTTTACCGGTTCTGATGAATCGCCGTTAAATATTGAGGTGGTTAAGCCGGAATACTCTGCAGAGTCTAAATTGATTGATGGCAGGGAAATTCTGAATGCCTGTTTCGACTCCAACTTTTCGAGAGATCCGCGTATCATGGCTTTTGGCGAAGATGTAGGAGCAATTGGTGATGTGAATCAGGGCTTTGCCGGCTTACAGGCTAAATTTGGTAAGAAGAGGATCACCGATACCGGTATCCGTGAAATGACGATTGTTGGCCAGGGTATAGGATTGGCCATGCGCGGTTTAAAGCCAATTGCTGAAATTCAATATCTTGATTATATTCTGTTTGCACTTAATATACTGAGTGATGATCTGGCTACTCTGAGTTATCGTACCAAAGGGCGTCAGAAAGCACCTTTGATTGTGCGTACACGCGGACATCGGCTGGAGGGTATCTGGCATTCAGGTTCTCCGATGGGAGTGATCCTCAATTCATTACAGGGAATTCATATATGCGTTCCAAGAAATATGACCCAGGCTGCAGGTATGTACAATACTCTCTTGCGTGGTGATGAACCTGCATTGATTATTGAATGTCTGAACGGGTACAGATTAAAAGAAAAACTACCTGTTAATATTGGCGAATTTACAATCCCACTGGGTAAAGCAGAGCTGATCCGTGAAGGTTCAGATATTACTATTGTTTCTTATGGTTCAACATTAAGAGTTGTTGAACATGCGGCAGATGAGCTGGAAAAACTTGGAATAAGTGTTGAGATTATTGATCCTCAAACCCTTCTTCCGTTTGATACGGATCGTTTATGTCTTTCTTCGCTTCACAAAACCAATAAATTACTGGTTGTTGCCGAAGATGCACCGGGTGGTTCTACCGCATTTATTTTACAGCAGATTCTGGAACATCAGAATGGCTATCAGTTTCTTGATGGCAAACCTCGTACGCTGTCGGCTAAGCCAAACCGTACTCCCTATGGTTCGGATGGTGATTACTTTGCAAAACCATCTATTGATGATGTGGTAGAGATTGCTTATGAAATGATGAATGATACTAATCCGGAGAAATTCCCTGGTTTGTTCTGATTTCTGCGGATGGAGAAATTTCATTTTTTTCCGTCATTCTTGCCTACCGGCAGCTACCCTGTACACACATTTTTTTAATATGAAGGTTCCGGCCTCCGCCGGAATGACAACGTTTTATTGTTAATGGGGAGATCTCGGCCTTCGCCCAATGTCATTAAGTTAAGGATTTAAGTTACTGTTTATCAGCTATTTAGGTTGATATTGCAAATTATTTTTTGTATATTATACTGATAATCAAATAGTTAATATATCATGCAAAAAAACTGCTATTGAAATTTTAAAGGTACTTCAGACGGAAATTTTCAGTAGTTTTCTTCAGGAACGATTTAAAATGAGCGAAAAAGATTTTACAAGGAACAGGAAACAGTCATTTTCGGGAACCGTGCTGTTTATGGTTAATTTTCTGACCAAAAGTCTTTCATTGGAAATCGTAAACTTTGTCAGCCATTTAAAAGAGAAGCTTGGTAGGAATCAATCTGCCTTTACAAAGAGTGCTTTTGTACAGGCACGCAATAAAGTATCTCCTGAGGTCTTCCTATATTTGATCAAAAGACTAAACGATGAATTTTATACAGATAATTCGAATGTAAAACTTATT
>NZ_JARKMZ010000024.1 GCF_029360775.1 Daejeonella sp. H1SJ63
AACACAAACTGCGGGGGCTATGCCGTTTCCAGTTCATTGGTTGTTTATCCAAACCCTGCCAGTACTGAGTTGAATATAAGCAATACGGAAGAAGCGGGTGTAAAAGACGGCGATTCGAAAGATGAATCCAACCCTGAGTTCCTGGTAAGATTATATAACGAGAAAGGGAATATCCTCAGATCGGCAAAAAACCCAAAAGGAAGCAAAGGGCTTAAGTTAGACATTGCAGAGGTGCCCAACGGGACTTATTATTTACACATCAGTAAAGGGAAAGAGGTTATCAGGAAACAGGTCATTATACAGCATTAGGAATTCTGCGTAACAGCGGCACCGGACCAGACAAAATATGGTACTTTACAATACGGGCAGGGTCTGTTATGCACTTTTTTAAATTGCTCAGAGAGATACTGAATTTTTGCCGTTCCATGGCAAGAAATTTAGATTTTGTTTGATCGGATCATATTGGATACGCGCTGCAAGCTGCCACCAGCAAAGGGAGAGGGAATTATACTCGTTCTTACGGGGTGTAACGTTTTCTCTTTAACTTTCGTATATTTCAAATAGCTAATAATTTACATAGAAGAAGCCTGGGTTTAAAAAAATAATATTGAAAATTTTTTGTTTAAAAATCAATTATTTTATATAAAAAATATTTAACCAATTACAAATGAAACGGATAATATTCATCATCTTAATATCTTTTGCTTATAATAATATTTGTGCTCAAGTGTATAATTATCCTGTAAAACCTGGGACTGAAGCCTGGAAAAAGCTGAAATCACATGATGATATGGTTAACATTTGCCAAATTCCAGATAATTTGATTCAACAAATGAACACCCCGGACTTGTTAGAAACTTGCTTGAAATATCCATTGTTATTTGACATGTATGCTTATGATAATCCTAAAATTGGATTTGATGAAATGAGCAAAAATTTTAATGGCTTTTTATCTCTTAAAAAACGCAGTGATGCTGGATTGATTATTTTAGAAGGATATAAAAGGATTAATGCAGAATCTGTTACAACTTTTAAAAGCGAGGAAGATAAAGGGGGATTTACAATGCATTTATCCGCTATTGAAATTTTAATTTCAAATGATGATATTTTAAAGCAATTAAAACAAACTCATAAAAAAGATATCTTGAAAGAGATTCTTAGAAAGAACCATGGGAAGGAACAGTATAAGGACATATTTGGGACATTGGGGGAATTAACACTTGTATATACTGCCTCAAAAATACTTGATACTATGGATGATTCTGTATGGGAATCATATAAGGCAGGTAATCAAAATGCTAAATTATTTTCTGATAGAATGATATTATCCGACCAAGGCGTCCTTATTAATGTATTGCTAAATGTTCAAAGAATTTTAAATAAATAATGTCATGAAACAATATCTGATAATTATTTTATTTATTTCTTTATTTATCTCAGGTTGTGGTAAAGCTAATTTTACAGAGGATAATGGTGCTATAATGCAATGTGGTGTTGCTTCTTTTGATCAATTGGTCTGGGCGCAGACATTAATCTCAGGTAAAGGGCCATGCCAATACATTTATAAAGGTGCAACAATTACCATGTATGATTACAAAGGAGAAAAAGTGTTCTATTTTGAAAATCATGCATCTTCACTTGCAATTTGTACCCAGGCAGTTTATAATTGTTCAGGAACTGTAATCATCCAAGCATTTGCAGAAGCAAAAGATTGGGATGATTTTGAAACCAACAGGAAAAATAAAAAATTACTATGGGAAAAGCTGTAATTGTTATGAGCAAAAAAAAGACAATTTTCTTATTAGTGTTATGTTCTATACTGAATAATGCCTTATCACAAACTGCTGTGACCATATATACACCCAAAGGTTCTGTTGTTCCTGATACCTATTTAAGACCTGAACTCTCTTCTTCCCAAATTGAAGCAGCCAATAATTATGTAGCTACTAATTATCCTAATGCTACAAGGCTGACAGATGCATCCAGTACATACAATTGCCACGGCTATGCCTGGCATATAACGGAAGGAGGCAGTAATGTTTGGATAGGATATTATACATCAACCGCAGAAGATATATATTGGAATGATGGTAGCTACATGGAAATATGCAGTCAGCAATACCCGGCTAAGGTGTCCTATGCATTTGACAACCATAGCGCTGTTACAACAAGTACAACAGATATCTTTAGATCTAAATGGGGAGATTACCCTGTGATGCAGCATGAAAAAACCTATGTGCCATATAATTCCTCCTCTCTTAAATATTATATAAAAACTCCTTCAATCTCCGGCCCTGATAATTTCTGCACCAGCGACACTTACAGCATACCCAATCTGCCAGCAGGCGCAA
>NZ_JARKMZ010000025.1:0-26969 GCF_029360775.1 Daejeonella sp. H1SJ63
GCATAGATTGTTGTTCTTTAAATTTGTCACTTAAATATAACAAAATATGCTTACTTATTGATAAT
Organism: Daejeonella sp. H1SJ63; assembly: GCF_029360775.1. Lineage (GTDB taxonomy): Bacteria > Bacteroidota > Bacteroidia > Sphingobacteriales > Sphingobacteriaceae > Daejeonella. The sequence goes on from NZ_JARKMZ010000025.1 coordinate 66, forward strand.
CAAATAGTTATAAATTAATTATTCCCTCAAATTAATTCTTGCCTTATCCCGAACTCACGTTAATATACCCTTTTAAGAGTATCATTTACTGCTTTTATCAGGCGTATATGGCGCCTTGGATACCGGCCCCGGCTGTTCCGGACTCTGCTGGCCCCCCTTTTTGCACCCGTTAATAAGAAGCAAGAAACAGATTACTATTCTTTTCAACTGAATGAGATTATATGACACATTATCAGCACTGTCCAAAACAAAGCTGAAATTTACTGATTGATAGCCAGTCCAAATTAACGGACTCTGATCTTAACTTTTTTTGTTGCAGCACTTTCATTCTTTAAACGGTCAATAGCTGTTACTGCATAAGTATACTTCCTGCGGTGCTCTGCTGTTGCATCAGTAAAAGACCGGTCGGCATTGAAATTAATTTTAAGGATATTCTCAGGATTGTTGAAGTTAATTTCCGAGCCTTTATTAAACCTGTAAATTACATATCCGTAAGCCAGTTCACCGTCTGAAGCTGCCAGAGGCGAATTCCAGCTTAATAAGCTTTGTCCATTTTTCTTTTTAACCTTTAACCCTGATGGGCGGGCAGGAGGAATACTATCAATCCAGACCATTGCAGGAACCAGAGATTGATGAGCATATAAATCGTTTCGCAAAGAATCTCTAAACCCTCCCAAATTATCGGTTACCGATCTGGAACTGAAGTAGATACTCCCATGCACGTTTGGATTTTTCCTTTGGTATCGTACCTGATCGGGCAACTGATTCTTATCCTTCCATCCAAAAGTTGTTCTTTCTGCCAAAAATGGAGCTTCTCCGATATAAACATGTTTTCCATATCCATTTCCGGCCCACCAATCCATTAATTTCTCAAATGCTGCAACCTTATAGTTAAAAGGAAAATAAAGCTGGGGAGCTACATAATCAAGCCAGCCCTCCTTAGTCCATTTTCGGGCATCAGAATATAAAGAATGAAATAAAGTTATATTTCCACTGGTTTCAGATCCCTCGGGTACATCTGCACGGTTACGCCATATTGCGTAGGGACTAACACCAAATTTTACATATTTCCTGGCCGCGTGTATGCTGTCAGAAAGATCTCTGATCAGAATATCTACATTATTACGTCTCCAGTCATGAATACTAGTAAATTCCTGTCCGTATTTTGCGAAGGTAAGTGAATCAGGTAAACTCTTTTTTTCAGGGTAAGGATAGAAATAATCATCAAAATGGATACCATCAACATCATAGTTTCTAACTACATCCATCACAATCTGAGTAATATAATTTCTGACTTCAGGCAAACCGGGGTTAAAATAAGACTGTTTACCATAGTCAAAAAACCAATCGGGATGTTTACGTTTAATATGATTAACGCTGGTATTCGTGTCGATTAAATCATTAGTTGCACGATACGGGTTTAACCAGGCATGCAGCTCCATACCACGTTTATGTGCCTCAGTAATGGCAAAGTCCAAAGGATCCCAATAAGGATCGGGAACCAGACCCTGCTTACCCGTTAAAAACTGACTCCACAATTCTCTCCCCTTTCCATAAAAAGCATCAGCGGAGGGTCTGACCTGCAGATAAATTGAATTGATACCTGTTTTCTGATGACTGTCCAAAATTTTCAGAAATTCCATTTGCTGTAATGCCGGGTCGGTATTCCCCTTCGAAGGCCAGTCGATATTCCGAACTGTTGCAATCCAAACTCCACGCAGTTCGCGCTTGGGCAGAATAATATCTGACTGAGCTGAAACTGCAAAACTGACGCAAAACATAAATAAGAATACCCCTGAAATTTTCTTTAACATAGATATGAGATTTAAATAGCGATAAAATATATTTACGGATATACCGGATATCTGATATCAATCAGGCATAACCCATAAAAAACCCCGCACGCCTATCGGCGGCGGGGTTATATAATTAATAATAAAACAAATTACCAGCCCGGGTTCTGAGTTAGCGTAACACCCTGATCTTTATATAATTTGATCTGATCGGGTCCTATCGGCTGAAGATAGACTCTTGGATCATAGAACAATCTTAAACTTGCAGCTGACTGAACCGGAATAATGTAACCTTCAGTAGCATTATTTTCAATCATAACAGTAGTTGCTTTTGGATAATCAGACCTTTTGATCCATGCACCGCGGTTCGCATCCTTATTTGTTACCTGATCTACATAATGAAGCTTTTTCCATCTTCTCAAATCATCGTATCTGAAGCCTTCCATTATCAATTCCACCCTGCGTTCACGACGAATTTCCCAGATTAATGAAGGTACTGTGGGATCACGGTCAGGATCATCATAAACAACACCATTTACCGCAGGAAGGCCACCCATCACCTGCAGTTTAGGCATCTTAACATCTGCACGATCTCTCAATTTGTTAATCGTTTTATCGAGATCCGCCTGACTTAATGTTCCAAGCTCAGCTACAGCTTCAGCATAATTCAACAATACTTCGCCATAACGGATTTCAGGAGCATCAGAAGTATTTGTTTGAGATAGCCCTTCTGCCTGATCTTTTACCGCCTCATTTAAGAACTTAACTGCTGCGTAGCCGCTGGTAGAATAAGCATAATCCTTTACATAACCTGTAATTCTCAAAGAATCTGTAAATGTTTCTGTGATACGTGGATCTCTGTTTACCATTGCGGCAGACTTTTTCACCCCTCCGGCAGAATAAATAGTTTTATCACCCTGATATAATGGCGATAATTTAATTGGCAAACCATCTTTAGCTAAATAAGAGTTGATAGCAGATCTGCTATAACCGGTTTGAGCCTCCTTATTTACATAGCTGGCCAAACTATGGGTAAGCAAACCAGTCTCATACCTTCTGTAAAGAATCACTTCCGGATTACTTGCCAGATCAGGCGCACTGAACATCCCTCTGTAATCAGCTGCAATAGTAAATTTTCCACTTGCAATTACCTCATTAGCAGCCCATTTAGCCGCCTCAAGATATTGAGTTGCCTTAGCTGTATTACCTGTATGATACTTCTGCCAGGTTCCTTCAAAAAGAAATACACGTGACATAGATGCCAATACTGCATAACGATTGACAATGGTTTTATCTCCATCATTAATCCTGACATTGGCAGCAGCATATTGAAAATCGGCAAGAACGCTGTCCATAACCAAAGTACGCGGATCGCGAGGTTTGTAAAGTTCAGGATCAGTATCTGATAGAACACGGCCATACCATGGGAAATCACCGAAATCATTCACTCTGCCGGAGTATTCAATCGCACGGAAATACCTGGCAATACCTATCCAGTGTTTTTTAGCCTCATCGGTCATTGGTACAGTTTTAATTCTGTCAATAAACAGATTTGCTCTTCTGATCCAGGAAAAAGTACCTGACCAGGTACCATTAGTGGTTGGCAGGTTCTGTGTAAAACGTGTACTGCTTGCCACATCATCATTCAATGATTCACCGGTAAAAAATCCACCCCAGCTTAAGTCAAAACCAGAGGCAAATCCCGGGAAATATCTTGGATAAAAATTCCAGGCAAAGCTCCTTACATTCGATTCGGTTGTCCAGTAATCTTCATCTGTTAACCTGTCTAATGGAAGTTTTTCAAGAAGGTCTTTCTTGCATCCCACCACAAAAAGCATGGGGCAAATCAAAAATAATATGATATACTTTTTCATAATTGTCTGTTTAATTATAATGTAACCTGAAGTCCGAAAGAAAGAGTTCTGCGATAAGGATATACCCTTCCGAAAGTTCTCGGGTCATTAGAACCGTTGGTGGTATAATCCATTTCCGGATCGATGCTAATCTGTCCTAGATTATCCTTTTCAAACAGGTTTTCACCACTGAAATATAAACGGGCTTTGTTAATCTTAGCTTTTTCACTGATACGTGCAGGAAGTGTATACCCGAAAGTAAGGTTCTTTGCCCTCAGGTACGACATATCAAGCAGATACTTTGTTTGCCTTAAGAAATTCGTTGTGTTTGCAGTTTGACCAACGTTCGATGGATTAGGATAAAAAGCTCCGGGATTAGTTGGAGTCCAATAATCCAGTTGTGAGGCATACCATCCTTCACCAATCCCTACTCCGGGAACTGTTGCAGGTGAATGTACCCAAAGTTCACGTTGTCCAACACCCTGGAAGAAAACATTAAAATCAAACCCTTTCCAGTCAGCCCCAAGACGCATACCGTACTGATAACGTGGAGTGGAATTACCAATAATACGCTGATCTCCCGGATCATCCACCGTATTGGAACCCTGTGAAATTACCCCATCACCATTCAGGTCCTTATACTTAACATCGCCGGGACCAAAAAAGAATGTTGAAGTTTCAAATTGCTTTTGATCAGGAATGCCGGCTTTCAGCACGTATCTTCCATTTAAAGTAATCAGGTTACCGCTTGCATCCTGCTGAAAATCATCCTTTGTAAAGAACCGATCTGTTTCATAACCCCATATCTCCCTCAAATTCCTTCCTTCATAATTACTGGTAACCGTTTTGGTTGTATTTGCAAACTTGGTCAGGTGTTCCTTAAAATCTGAAAGTGACCCGGTTGCGTTAAGTCTGAGACCATTATCAAATGTATGTGCATAATCAATGGCAAGTTCCCAGCCTCTCACCTGCATTTCGCCATAGTTTCTTTGAGGGGCTGTCGCTCCGAAAGAACTTGGAAGTGTAACTCCGGCACTGATCATATCACTTGTGGTTCTGTTATACCAATCAAAGCTGACACCCAGTCTCTCGTTTATAAATCTGGCATCAACCCCAAAATTCAAATCAGTAACCGTTTCCCAGGTAAGTGAAGGAGGAACAATAGACGGAGTACTTACCCCTATCATATTTTTTCCATTCACTAACCAGTTAGAGTTGCTGGTCGACATCAGGGATAAAAATGCATTTCCTACATTCTGATGACCTACAGCTCCCCATGATCCACGAAACTTTAAAGTTGAAAGGATAGGTTTTGCAAAATCCATGAATTTCTCTTCACTGATAATGTAACCGGCAGATACAGAAGGGAAGAATGCATAACGGTCATTTGCAGGGAACCGGGATGAACCATCATATCTTCCTGTTACTTCGAACAGGTATTTATCCTTATAAGTATAATTCAAACGACCAAAAAGTCCGTTTGTTGCCCATTGAGAATGTGATCCGCTTGTAAACTGATCGCCTGAAGTCAGGCCAAGTTCTCCTTTATTCAGATCCATCAAACCTCTTCTCTCAGAACGCTGAGAACCATATTCGAAAGTTTCAGCCTCAGCACCAGCCATAACTTTAAAGGCATGGTCCTTTATCGTTTTTTGATATGTGGCTACTACTCTGCCTGTATTTGTTGTTGTATAATCAGAATCGTCAATAACCCTGTCGTAAGTGGCAGAACTATATGGCCTGTAGGTTAAGTCAGCACCAGTTGACCAGAAGTCAATTGCAGAAACAATTCCTCCAACCTGTTTCCCTCTGCCGGTGCTGCCACCATAGGTATAATCAGCATCAACTGTCAGACCCGGTATAACTTTGAATGTACCCCCGATAGAAACACGTGAAAAATTATTCCTGTCTTCATTCATCTTAGATTGCGCCACTTCACTTACGGCATTTCTGAATGGTAATCCATTATAAGTTCCGTATGGAAACTGAGCCGGCCATCTGTAGAGATAGTAAAGCGGATCATAAGTATCCCCGCCATAAGAATAAGGCTGGGTCGTCAGTGAATTGGACAACATCATTCGTCCTCTTCCGCTAAACCAATTTGTTAATTCTGAATTTAAGCTCATCGTTAAATTATAGCGGCTGAATTCATCCGGGTTCACTTTTAGTACCCCGGTCTGCTCCAAATAACCAGCACCAATATTATAATTGATTTTCTCACTTCCACCACTGAAAGAAAGATCATGTTTTTGCTGAGGCGACCATTTATCCATAAATTCCTTTCCCGGATCCCACTCACGATAAGGAAAGAAAAAACCATCTCTGATCTCGAAATCGCGGCCAAGCACCATTTCAGGGCCCAGATCCTGACCACCGTATTGCTGTTTCCATTCGCGCATCTTCTGAACAGCTATATCATCAACATACATCCCAACAACACCATATCTTGGCAAAGTTGGATTGGTACGTCTGAATGCCAGTAAGGCCATTTCGGCACCTTCTGCAGCCGGAGCCATCTCCGGAGTCTGAGTTGGAGTAGCCAAAGAAACATTATTCGAATAATTTATCCGTGTCGGCGCATTTTTCTTGCCGGATTTGGTAGTGATCAAAATCACTCCCCAGGCAGCACGGGTACCGTAAATCGATGCCGAAGCCGCATCTTTCAAAACTGAAATTGACTCAATATCATCCTGATTAATATTCTGAAGATCTGTAATTTCAACATTATCCAGCAATATCAGAGGCTGTGCACCACCACCATTGAGTGATCCTGAAAGTCCTCTGAGGCGAATGCTTGGGTTTGAACCCAAGGCTCCACTTGGAGAGGTAATCGTTAATCCCGGAACTGCTCCCTGAAGTGACCGTACAACATCTGTTGTTGGTCTTGAAGAAAGAACTTTTGCAACATCTACCGTTGATATTGCGCCCGTAAGAGTAGCCTTTTTCTGAGTACCATAACCTACAACTACCACTTCGCTTAATGATTTCGTATCAGATTGAAGTGAAACATTGATTACGTTTTCAGTGCCCACAATGCGTTCCACAGAGAGTGAGCCAATAAAACTGAAAACTAAACTGTTTCCAGCATTTACTCTGATGGAATATTTTCCATCCGGATTAGTGGAAACTCCGATGTTTGTCCCTTTGATCCGTACGGAAACACCGGGCAAACTAAGACCTTCAGCATCGGTTACTTGTCCACTTACAATTTTTTCTTGTGCAGCAGCAATGTTTACCAATACAAAAATGCCTAAAAACAACATTAGTAATGCTTTTTTCATAAGTCGACGTTTTTGGGTTTAAATAGTTAGTTAAATGATATTACTGCAATCTATTTCATTTGCAGAATTCGGGATCTAAGTTTGGATTTATTGCAGAAATACGCAAATTTCTGATCAAAATATGCAAAAGTTAGCACAAAATAATCACGTTTCATTGAGTTCAGTGGTGTAAAAAGTAAATTATATTGATTTTTTTAAATTTTAAAAATTGCTTTAAATGCATTAAAAACGTACTATTTTATACTTATTTTTAGAATAATTGGAAAATTCAACACTGAATAAAAAGAGCAGAAAAAACATGAAGATTTTTGCATGTTTAAACATCGAGTACTAAAAATCAGGCTGTTTTTTCTAAAAAACAGCCTATAAAACAGACAAAAATTGTCTGAAATTTCAAAAACACGAAGAAACATGCAATTAAAATGGAGGAATACATTAATAAATTTCTCCGGGAATAATTAGTTAATTCATAGAAGTTATTGATATAGAAAACAGATATCCCGAAAATCTGCATTACAGATTTTCTCTGAATACACTTTAAACCCGGAAAAACAGAACAGGAGGATCTTGATTTATCGCTGAACCTTAAAAACAGACAAAACCGGAATATGATCTGAGAAATCAACAGGATCTGATTTCTGCATTATAATTTTCCCTTCCTTACCCTTAGTTACCATGATATAATCAATTTTATTCAGTGGTTTAACAGCGGGATAGGTCGGACCTGAGAGCTTACTTACATCAGTAAAAGCACCTTCCAGAATAATTATTTCCTTTGTTCCGGGTCTTGCATTAAAATCTCCGGTAAGTATAACCGGGTTTTCATAGCCTGAAAATTTTTTAACAATTTCTTCCGACTGCACCTGACGGGATCCGGAATCACGATAATCCATGTGAACTGTAGCGAAAGTATACCTGGTCTTACCCTTCTTAAAATCTGCTTTCAGTAATGATCTGGTGTCTGGCTTCCCTGTACTGCTTAAGCTAACCCGCAAATCCTGAACATCCAGAAGCGGATAACGGGATAATATCCCTAAGCCATAAGAACCTCCATCAAAAGCAAAATGACGGGCATAAGTATAATACATACCGGTTTGCTCAGCCAGAAACTTCATCTGGTCTGTCTTACCTGATCGATTACAAACACTGTCAACTTCCTGCAATCCAATAATTTCAGCTTTTGAAGCTTTAATATACCGGGCTATTTCAGTCAGCTTATCCTGATCTGCACTATTTTGTCCGATATGTATATTATAAGACATCACGGATATGGTCTGGGCTTTTAAATCGGAAAAGCCATAAATCAAAAGAAAAACGAAAATCAGGTGTCTTTTCATCTTGTGAAATTATATAAAAAGTGCCCAAATGTCGGCAAAAAACTCATGATGAGTTATAAATCTTAGAGAATTCCCGCGCTTAAAAATTTTGAATTATATTTGCATCTCACCTTATAAAGTCTAATCCCCTCATGGCAAGATTAAATTTACTGGAAGAGACAAGATTCGAAAAACTTCCCGTTACAGTTTATGCGAATGAAGATATCGCATCAAAAAAGGTTGCACGCCGCATTGCAGATCTGATTATCAGTAAACGAGCAAAAGGTGAGAGTGCCGTTCTCGGGCTTGCTACCGGTGCAACACCAGTTAATGTTTACAAAGAACTGGTAAGGATTCATAAAGAAGAAGGTTTAAGTTTTAAAAATGTAATCACTTTTAATCTGGACGAATATTTTCCGATGATGCCCACATCACCACAGAGTTATGTGACATTTATGAAGGATAATTTATTCAACCATATTGACATTAATTTTGATAATGTCCATATTCCTGATGGCACATTACCTAAAGAAGCTATTCATGAATTTTGTCTTGATTATGAGCGCAGGATCACCCAGTTGGGCGGACTTGACCTGCAGATTCTGGGTATAGGTCGTACCGGTCACATCGGATTCAATGAGCCTGGTTCAGCTCCAAATTCAGGAACCCGCCTTGTAACTCTTGATGATCTTACCCGCCGGGATGCATCACGTGATTTCGGAGGTAAAGAAAATGTTCCTACAAAAGCTATTACCATGGGTATCGGAACGATTTTCAAAGCCCGTGAGATTATTCTGATGGCATGGAACACCAAAAAAGCCGAGATCATTAAAAAAGCTGTTGAAGGCGAGATCTCTTCAGAAGTACCGGCAACCTACCTTCAGCTTTCAGATAATGTTGAATTTGTTCTGGATCAGGATGCGGCTTCAAGCCTTACCCGCTTTGATACTCCATGGCTGGTTAAAGACTGTACATGGGATGAACCGATGATCAAAAAAGCGGTGATATGGCTTGCAAACACTCTTGGAAAACCTATTCTTAAGTTAACTGAAGAAGATTATAACGGCCATGGCATGGCGCAGCTTGCAACAGAAAAGGGCCCTGTTTACAATATTAACATCCATATCTTCAATAAACTTCAGCATACCATCACAGGCTGGCCTGGTGGAAAAGCAAATGCTGATGATTCCCAAAGACCAGAACGCGCAGTACCTGATAAAAAACGTGTAATCATATTCTCTCCGCATCCGGATGATGATGTGATTTCAATGGGTGGTACATTTATCCGCCTTGTTGATCAGGGTCATGATGTGCATGTTGCCTATCAAACTTCAGGAAATACTGCAGTTTGGGATGACGATGCATTACGCTTTGCTGAGTTCGCCCGTGATTTTGGCAAATCCATTAATCTTGACACCAGTAAACTGGATGATCTGTATGTTTCAATGCGCAAATTTATTGAGACAAAACAACCTAATCAGGCCGACACCCCTGAGATCAGAACATTAAAAGGACTTATCCGTAAGGGTGAAGCGATAAGTGGTGCACGATTTGCAGGATTACCCGATGAAAACATCCATTTCATGAATCTCCCATTCTATGACAGAGGAAAAACTCAAAAAAACCCTGTTTCAGAAGATGATGTAAGGATTACAATGGAACTGCTTTCAAAGGTAAAACCCCATCAAATATTTGCTGCAGGTGATTTTGCCGATCCGCACGGTACTCACAAGGTTTGTTTCGACATAGTAATTACCGCACTTAAACGATTAAAAGGAGAAGCATGGGTAGATGACTGCTGGCTATGGTTATACCGTGGTGCCTGGCATGAATTCGAAACTCACGAAATTCAAATGGCTGTACCACTTTCACCACAGGAAGTTGAACGCAAGCGTTTTGCAATCTTCAAACATCAGTCTCAAAAAGACAGGCCTGTATTCCCCGGTGATGATGCAAGAGAGTTCTGGGTTCGCGCTGAGGACCGCACCCGTGAAACTGCAAAAGCATACGACAAACTTGGTCTCGCTGAGTATGAGGCAATGGAGGCATTCGTAAGATGGAAATATTAATTTTTTCCAGAGAAAAAAACAGATGAACGTTAGTCTGAAACTAATACTGATCCTCTTACTGTTGGGGGGAAATCTTTTTGCGCAAAAAGTCGAAAGACCGAACATCGTGGTCATTCTTACCGATGATCATGCAGTAAGTGCTATCGGAGCATACGGTGCAAAATACGGTGCCACTCCCAACCTCGACCGTTTGGCAAAAGAAGGGGCACTGTTTAACCGGGCATTTGTTGTCAATTCGATCTGCGGCCCCAGCAGAGCTGTACTCCTGACCGGAAAATATAGTCATACAAACGGCATGAGGGATAATAGGGATACCTTTGATGCTTCACAGGATGTTTTTCCTGCACGACTTAAACAATCGGGTTTTCAAACTGCCTGGATAGGCAAATGGCACCTGGTTTCTTACCCTCAGGGTTTTGATTTCTGGAATATTCTGCCCGGACAGGGGCAATATTATAATCCGGACATGATCAGTATGAAAGGCGATACCAGCAGGGTTAAAGGTTATGCAACTGATGTGATTACTGACATGACCATTGACTGGCTGGATAAACGCGACGAATCCAAACCATTCTTTGTTGTTGTGGGAGAAAAAGCACCGCATCGTACCTGGATGCCGGATACCGCTGACCTTGGTAAATTCGACCATATCAAATTCCCTTTACCGAAGAATTTCTACGACAGATATGACAACCGTATCGCCGCGGGAATGCAGGATATGTCTATCGAGAAAACTATGAAGCTGGGCTATGATCTGAAGATGAAGAGTGACCCTGACAGGCTTGCCGATTCCTTTCTGAGAAGAATGACTCCTGAACAGAGAAAAAAATGGAATACTTATTACGATAAGGTTGAGGCAGATTTTCTTAAACAAAAATTAAGCGGAAATGCCCTTACAGAATGGAAGTATCAACGATACATGAAAGACTACCTGAGCACCACCCTTTCTCTTGACCGGAATATAGGCAAGATACTTTCATACCTGGATAAAAATAACCTGACAAAAAATACGATTGTGGTTTATACCTCTGATCAGGGGTTTTATATGGGAGAGCACGGATGGTTTGACAAAAGATTCATGTATGAGGAATCGATGAGAACGCCGTTGATCATCCGTTATCCCGGCATAATTAAACCGGGAACTGTTTCCAATCAGATTGTGTCAAATGTTGACTTCGCTCCTACATTGCTGGAAGCAGCCGGAGTTCCGGTGCCAAAAGAAATACAGGGAAAATCAATGATGGCACATCTGAGGAATAACAAAATAAGTGTCAGAAAATCAGCATACTATCATTTTTACGAATTCCCGGGAGAACATAGTGTCCTGAAGCATTTTGGTATCCGGACCAGCCGCTATAAACTAATTCGTTTCTATGACCATAAAGATTTTTGGGAGCTTTATGACCTTCAGAAAGATCCTTCAGAAATGAACAACCTGTACGGGCAAAAAAAATACCAGGCAATTGCGGCAGATTTGAAAGAGCAGCTGAGACAGCTTTGTATTGAAAATAAAGACGAAGAAGCACTAAAAGCACTTGCCAGGAATTTTTAACATTAATTAACGGGATATTGTATTTGCTGACAAGCTATATTATCTTTATAAGATGTCAGAACCTTCAATACTCCAGAAATCCCCGGCCAGATTGTTATCTCTTGATGTATTCAGGGGCTTAACCGTGGCCGCAATGATCCTTGTAAATAATCCGGGCAGCTGGTCGCATATCTATGCACCGCTGAAACATGCTGAATGGAACGGATGTACCCCCACAGATTTGATATTTCCGTTTTTTCTGTTCATCGTTGGTGTATCTATCAGCTATGCTCTGGGCAGTAAAAAGGATACCGTCAGCCATACCAAACTGATAACAACTGCCTTAAAAAGAGCTTTGATACTATTCGGACTGGGCTTATTCCTGACACTGTTTCCCAAAGTATTTACCGATCCTGTAGAAGCGTTTAAAACGGTCAGGATTCCGGGAGTATTGCAGCGAATTGCAGTTGTATTTTTTATCACTGCGGTATTATTTATTAAAACCAGTCCTAAAACCCAGCTAAGGACATTTATTGGAATCCTGATTTCCTACTGGCTGGTTATGACCCTGGTTCCTGTCCCCGGTGTAGGTTATGCAAATCTCGAAAAAGAGACCAACCTTGGCGCCTGGCTTGACAGAACCATCCTTACAGAAGCACATCTCTGGAAATCAGCAAAGACATGGGATCCTGAAGGCATTTTGAGTACTCTTCCAGCTGTTGGAACCGGCTTATTTGGTGTTCTGATCGGTTCATGGCTTAAAAGAAAAGACCGGGAAGACAGTGTAAAAATCTCCTGGATGTTCAGTATTGGATTTTTAGCTGTAATTATGGGATTAATCTGGGATCTGTTTTTCCCGATCAACAAGGCATTATGGACCAGTTCTTTTGTACTCTATGCCGGCGGACTGGCTACTATTGGTCTTGCGTTATGCTATTGGCTGATTGATGTACAGGGATTCAAAAAGGGAACTACTCCATTTGTGGTTTATGGTGTAAATGCCATCACAGTTTTTTTTCTTTCCGGTCTTATTCCTAGAATACTGACTATGATAAAAGTAACTATGCCTGACGGAACACAAATCAATTCAAGAGAGTGGATGTATCAGACATTTTTTACCCCATACTTTTCACCAATCAATGCATCACTGGCAGGAGCAATAACTTTCATATTGATCTGGCTTGTCATCCTTTGGTGGATGTTCAGAAAAAATATCATCATAAAGGTTTAGCTTTTAACTAAATTAGAACACCAATTATTAATTTTTGATCATATGAAGTTTTTAAATAAACTGTTTACCCTCGCGGTAGCCTTGCTTATTGCCTTTTCCGGAATAAGTAATGCACAAACAAGTGCTAAAAGCAAAGCAAGTGCTGCAGCACAAACTGCAGATGTCATTCCTCTGGATCCTGCAATCAGAACCGGCAAACTTGCCAATGGATTTACCTATTATATCCGGAAGAATACTGAGCCTAAAAACAGAGTAACTCTTTATCTGGCGAATAAAGTTGGTTCTATACTGGAGGAGGATGATCAGCAGGGGCTGGCACATTTTCTGGAACATATGAAATTTAACGGCACAAAGAATTTTCCAAAGAATGACCTGGTTAATTACCTTCAGAAAACAGGGGTTCGCTTTGGCGCCGATCTGAATGCATATACCAGTTTCGATGAAACTGTTTATCAATTACCTATTCCATCCGATGATCCGGAGATCCTGAAAAACGGAATTCAGATTATGCGTGACTGGGCATACGGAGCAACTCTTGACCCGGTAGAAATTGATAAGGAACGCGGTGTAGTTCTGGAAGAAAAACGTCTGGGTAAAGGTGCTCAGCAAAGAATGCAGGACAAATACCTTCCGATGATCTTTAATAATTCAAGATACTCAAACCGTTTACCCATCGGTACGGAAGATGTTCTGAAAAACTTTAAACCTGAGACGATCAGAAAGTTCTATAACGACTGGTACAGACCTGAGCTTCAGGCTCTGATTGTGGTGGGCGATATTGATGTAAATGCCATGGAGCAAACAATCAAAGCAAAATTCTCTGACCTCAAAAATCCCGCAAAACCGCGTCCCAGAACAAAATATACAATTCCTCTGATCAACAAAAACCAGTTCATAGCTGTAACCGATAAAGAGTTTCCGGTGAATGTTGCCCAAATTATGATCAAACACCCGGAATCAAAGCTCATTACCAAAAGCGATTACAGAAATAGTATTGTACGTTCTTTATTCAATCAGATGCTTGGTGCCAGATTTACTGAACTGAGTAAACAGGCAGATCCTCCTTTTCTTCAGGGGGGAGCCAATATTGGTGGATTCCTTGCCGGACTCGATGTTTATAATGCATTCGTTGTAGCTAAACCCGGAGAAATGGAACGAGGATTTAAAGCTGTCCTTACAGAAACTGAAAGGGTAAAACGCTTTGGATTTACGCAAACAGAACTGGATCGTGCTAAAGAGTCTTATCTGACAAATATGGAGTCGGCATTCAAAGAAAAAGATAAAACTCCATCAGGAAGCTTTGTCAATGAATATTTACGCCACTTTCTGGAGCAGGAAGCAAGTCCGGGTATTGAATACGAATACAAAATGGCCAATAGTCTGACTTCAGGAATCAGCCTTGTTGACATCAACACAATTGCAAAACGTTATATCACTGATCTTAACCGCGATGTGGTTATCATGGGGCCGGAAAAAGACAAAGCTAATTTACCGGATGAGCCAATAGTTGAGCAATGGATCAGTGCTGTTAAACAAAGTAACGTGACTGCTTATGTGGATCAGGTTTCTGATAAACCATTGCTTGCTAAAAAACCACTTGCAGGAAAAGTCGTTTCGGAAACAAAGACTCCGGAAATCGGAGCAACAGAACTAAAACTAAGCAACGGCGTAAAAGTTATACTGAAACCAACAGATTTTAAAAATGACGAGATCGGTTTCACTGCTTTCAGTCCGGGAGGTTCTTCACTATATCCAGATTCTGATTTTCAATCTGCAACATATGCAACAGCATTGGTGAGAAATGGTGGCATTGCTGAGTTCAGCTCAGTTCAGCTTCCAAAATTACTCAGCGGTAAAAAGGTATCTGTAATGCCTTATATTGCTGAACGTTCTGAAGGAATTTCAGGTTCAACCACTCCAAAAGACCTGGAAACAGCTTTACAATTAACTTATCTTTACTTTACTCAACCGAGAAAAGATGCTGAAGTATTCAAAGGATTTATGGCTCAGCAAAAGGGCGGACTGGAAAACAGAGGCAATGATCCTTCGAGCGTATTCGCTGATTCTGTGGCTGCAATTCTTGGAAACTATAATGTCCGCCGGACCGGACCATCAATTGAAAAACTAAACCAGGTTAATCTCGACCGTGCATTTGAAATTTACAAAGACCGGTTTGCGGATGCAAGCGATTTTACATTTGTATTCGTAGGAAGCTTTGACAATGAGAAGATCAAACCTCTTCTGGAACAATACTTAGGTTCGTTACCGGCAACAAACCGTAAGGAAACTGCAAGAGATTTGGGCATTGCAATCCCGGCAGGGAAATTTGATAAAAAAGTATACAAGGGGCAGGAGCCTAAGGCAAATGTAAGGCTCGTTTTCAGTGGTACATATACATGGAGCCTGAAACATAATAACCAGCTGGATGCCCTTGCTGAAATACTCACAATCAAGCTGATTGAACGTTTAAGAGAAGATGAAGGCGGAGTTTACGGCGTAGGTGCACGGGCAACTTACAGTAAATTTCCAAAAAGCCGTTACAGCTTCAGCATTTCATTTGGATGCGCTCCTGAAAATGTTGAGAAACTAATCAGCTCAACACTTGATGAGATTAATAAAATCAGGCAAAATGGTGCTCAGACCGTAGATATTGAGAAATTTATTGCAGAAGAAACACGTACTACTGAAACTCAGTTAAAAGATAATGGTTTCTGGTTAGGCTATCTGAGCAATCAGCTTCAAAATGAAGAAGATCCGAAGCAGATATTAACTTATCTTGAATCACTTAAGGAACTAAGTCCTGAATTCTTAAAAGCAACTGTTCAGTACCGTTTGGCTGATAACTTTATCCGTATGGTGCTGCTTCCTGAAAAATAGGATTAATGATATAAATATTAATCAAAAAGCCATTCAGGATCTGAATGGCTTTTTGATTTTCATAGCTTTTAACATTACTGCAAAGGAACTGAAGAAACTGCATTAGATACAGGGCTTTCATTCTTAAGCCTGTCAAGAGCCGTTACTACATAAGTATATCCACGGCCGGGAACAACATTAGTATCTGTAAATGTTAATTCTGATTTATTGAAACTTATCTTTACAATATGGTGGGCCTGATCAACATCAATTACTTCACCTCGATTTACACGATAAACCACATAACCAATTGCGAAATCCCCGTCAGAAGCTGCAATTGGTTCTTTCCAGGTTAGTTCAACTCCATTTGATACTGCTTTCGCAGAAAGCTGAAGCGGGGCATTTGGCTTTACATTATCCAGCCATGGCATTAATGGCGGAAGCGCCGGGTAACGGTAAAAGTCATTACGCAGCGAATCCTGAACTCCGGCAAGGTTATTAGTTACAGACTTGGAACTGAAGAACACACTCCCCTGAATATTTGGATTCTGACGAAGATACCTGATCTGCTTAGGAATCTGACTGCGGTCGCTCCAGCCCTGACGGTTTTCCATCGCCCGGTATACTCCCTGTCCGATATAAACATGCTTTCCAAAAGCATTATTACTCCACCAGTCTGTTAATTTATCATATGGTGCCACCTGATATCCAAACGGGAAATATATCTGAGGGTTAATATAATCTAACCAACCTTTCTGAACCCATTTCCTGGCATTGGCATATAATTTTCCATAGCCATCAAAACCATTACTTTCCGAGCCTTCAGGATCCTGGGATTTATTCCTCCATATTCCAAAAGGACTTACTCCGAACTTAACATATTTTTTGGCTTTATGAATGCTGTCTGTAAGCACATGGATAAGGGTATCCACATTATTCCGGCGCCAGTCTTCAATATTACTGAAGCCTTCACCATGTTTTCTGAATATCTCCTGATCCTTCAGCGTTTGATTGGTCTCAGGATAGGGATAGAAATAATCATCGAAATGTACTCCGTCAATATCATAATTTCTCACTACATCCATAATCACTCTTACAATGTATTCACGAACTTCAGGAAGCCCCGGATTGAAGAGTTTCTTGCCTCCAAAAGTAAAGAACCACTCCGGCTTCTGCTTAGTAATATGATTTGCAGCGGTATGTGCATCAATCAGATTAGATGTAGCACGATAAGGATTAAACCAGCCGTGTAATTCCATACCTCTTTTATGTGCTTCTTCAATAGCAAAGTCCAGAGGGTCATAAAACGGACTTGGTCCCCTTCCCTGTGTTCCGGTAAGAAATCTGCTCCATAACTCCCTTCCCCTCCCATAAAATGCATCGGATGCAGGTCTGATCTGAAGCATAATCGCATTTATCCCATTCTTCTGATGATCATCCAGAATTTTTATAAGCTCTGCTTTCTGAACTTCAGCACTCAACCCGGGTTTAGACGGCCAGTCTATATTGGCTACGGTTGCAACCCACACTCCTCTGAATTCGCGTTTTGGATGTGATTTACTCTGAGGCCGGGATGAAAGAGGAATAGTAAATAATAATACTATGATTAAGCTTATGTTTTTTATCATGAAATGGATCGCACTAAGTGGGTAAAGATAAATAATCAGGCTCAATCTGTACTGTGAAATTTAACCTTGAATTAACAATATTGAGGTTCAAATTAACGTTAAATCTATAAAACAGGAATTGTTGATCTCAAAATGATTAAATCCTAAGTTCGAAACAATATATTTGTTTTTAAATGTTTTTATAGAGGTGATTTAACAGCCATTTATGGTCTGCAACAAAACGATTTAACATGGAAAACCAGGAACAGGAAGAACCGGTAAGAAAGGATTCGAATAAGATCTATTTCTTAATTGCAGTAATTCTCGCATTGCTTGGAACAAATACCTATCTGTTTTTTAAGGACAAAAAAGCAAATGAACGCATTGTGACCATCAGTGATGAGAAAACCAGAATGCAGACAGAAATTGATAAAATTGAAGCTGAACTGGATAATGCATCCAGCCTTAACATCCAGCTTTCAGAAGAACTGCAGCAGGAGCAGGAAAAGGCCAGAAAAAAGATTGATGAGCTCAGAAATGCCCTGAGACAGGGTCAGTTGACTCAAAGTCAGCTTGCAAAAGCTCAGGAAGAGATTAAACAACTGAAGTTTTTTGTTTCGAAATACAGTTCAGAAATTTCCGATCTTAAAAAACAAAATGCCAGCCTGACAAATGAAAGAGATGAACTTCAATCAACAGTTGATTCGGTAAACACTAAAGCAACTGCACTTGAAAAAAAAAATGAGGAACTCAGCTCAAAAGTTCAGACCGCAGCAGCAATCAAAGCGGGAAATGTTAGCATAACTGCAGTAAATATTAGAAACAGAGGCAAAGAAAGCGGATCTAACCGGTCGGGTACAACAGACAAACTGAGGGTAAGCTTTTCTGTAATAAACAACCCTCTTGCAGAAAAAGGTATGCATAGCGTCTATATACGGGTAATTGATCCGAATGGAAATTTAATTATCTCTAACGAAGGCGGAATGTTCAATGCAGATGGCGGAGAACTTCAATATTCCTATATGACCTCCATTGAATTTGCCAATGACGGCAAGGTTTATTCTATTGACTGGTCAGGAAATAAATCCTTCCTGAAAGGGACGTATACTGTACTTCTATATGCCGATGGTTATAGCATGGGCAAAGGTTCAGTAAACTTAAAATAAGTCCTGTAAAACATTAATAAAAAAGCAGACCCAATACAGGTTTGCTTTTTTTACTTCATAAATTTTCGATCATAATCGGAATCATAATATAAAAGGTAGTTCCAAGTCCGGGCGCAGTCTCAAATCTTATACTTCCATCAATATTTTCAATTGCCTGCTTAACAAATGCCAGACCGAGTCCGGTACCTGAACTTTTAGTAGTAAAATTCGGCACAAATATCTTATCTCTTACAGAATTTGGAATTCCTTTTCCATTATCCCTGACTTCAATGTAAATTCTGTTCTTTTCACAATATACCCTGATATCAATAAGGCATTGCTTTCCTTCCTGCCTGGCTTCAATTGCATTCTTTATCAGGTTATTAAAACAGCGCAGCAACTGGTCTCTGTCAGCTTTAATCCTTACCTTCTGTTTACACTGATCATCGATTCTGATCACAGTATTTTCTGATTGCCTGTAAAGCTCAACAGACTGATCAATTATCTTTCTGACCACTACTGGTTCGAGTATCGTTTCAGGCATTTTAGCAAAATTAGAGAACTCTGATGCTATATGAGCCAGACTTTCGATCTGCTCTATAAATGACTTACTGAACTTTTCAAATTTGACATCAAACTTAGGATCTTTTTCCTTCCAGGATTTCTCAAGCAGTTGCACACCCAGCTTTAAAGGGGTAAGCGGATTTTTGATCTCATGGGCAACCTGCTTGGCCATTTCACGCCATGCCGTTTCCCGCTCAGAGCGACCAAGTTTCAATGCACTCTCCTCTAGTGCGGCTATCATATTATTATACTCTTTAATCAGCTTTCCTATCTCATCATTGCTTTTCCAGAGGATAGGTTCATTCTTCCGTCCGATTTGTGTTTTTCTCAAACTTTCCTCCACAAGGGTTAAAGGACTTGTAATCTTCTTAGCCACAAAAACTGCAAAAAAACCGATTGCCACAAAAACAAGAGCATAAACATTGATCAACGCGTTCAAAAATGTTCCGATACGGTCCTGATAATCTTTCTCATTTGAAAAATATGGAAGCCCCAGATAAGCTATTTCTTCATTTGCAGAATTTCTGAGGGGAACATAAGCCACTATGAACGACAGGTCTCCTATGCGTTCATTATTAATATACTCAGACTTCTGGAATCTGTTGAGGTATAGGTAAGACCATGAATTCATTACCGGAGCGATCAGTCCGTTTTCATATATTTTCGGCTGAGTGGAAAGTACCAGTCGGCCATTGAGATCAAACAAGTTGAGGTCAACACCATTCAAATCTGCAAAAGTATTAAAGGCTGCCTCTGCCTGGTCATCGGGTTTTATAATACCCTCATTTACGAGTTGCCTATTTATCCCCGCCGAGATCTTTGTAACCTTATCAAGTACTATTGCCTCCTGCTGCTCCCTATACTGACTACTGATATTATAAAAAGTGATAATACCGGTTATCAATAGAGTAAAAACAACAGCGAATACCATAGAAACCTGTATTCTGGTCTTATAAAGCATCTTATTTGATAAAATAAGATAAGTCCAGCGGAAATTACGGAAACTGAAATTGAACTGATGAAATGAGTTATAGATAAGATGTAACAGATACAATAATCCTGTAAAAAACAGAAGCGCAAGAAAAATAAATGATACGGAAGCCAGTTGATTTAAAATGCTGTTTCCCTCCCTACTGATAATGATAAGTTTATTAGGATTAGCCTGATAGATCAAATGATTGTACTCACGACCATTTTCAGCATTATTTATATAAACAAAATGCCTGTTTTTACCTTTAAACTCATTATTCCTGAGATTATAAACATAAGTACCATGCTGATCAATTAATTTATCATTATTATAATAAGCATAAGAATAATCATTCAGCTGAAAATCATCCTTGATTTTACCGTCAACCAGAAGCTCAGGGAAAGCACCTACTTCATCCAATCTTTTAGACTTAAGCTCAATCACCATTGTGCCGAGCTTATTACTTTCATTTCTGACCGGAAGCAGTGCAAAATACTGCTGGTAACCAAAGGTATTATTGATCTGATAAAAATATTCAGACACCTTAACTGAGCCTTTAAGTACCCGGTTTTTAAATGCCGACAATGGAACCAGCTTATCGCCTTTTATAAATTCATCATTCTCATTGTACTCCAATGATTCAAAATCATACCTGGAAAGGTATCCTGCCATATACAACTTACCGAGGCGGTAATTAAGTGCATTGTGACTTGAAATAGGATTGCTAAAGTAATCAATGATAGCTTTATCCTTCAGAATATCCTTTTCAAGCTGATAGAATAGTACTACCGCATTGGGGTCGGCTGATGATTCCAGTTTAGCAGCAATCAATTTACGGCTTTCACGTTCTTTAAGGTTCTGGAACCTTGAAAGTTTCAGAGAACCGATAGTTGCAAAAATAAGTAAGGCAATTACAAAGACTACCGGATTAATTTTGTCTCCGGTTTTATAGTAAGAAGACCCGGCCAGAAATAGTAACAGTGCAATAAGGAGGAAAAAAATCGTAAAATCTGAAAAGAAAATCCGATAAATCAAAGCCAGAAAAAGACCTGCCAAAAACAAATTTAGTCGCTCCTTATCGCTAAGGTTCAGCATTGAGGTAATACCCAATACTGTAGAAATAATCAGGAAAAGATTAAATATGGAAAAACAAAAGAGAAGAACACTAAACCAGCTCAACCAGCTGGAACTCAGAATATTGCTTGCCCTGAAATATATGTTCGAATTACTGATCAGACCAAAAAACAGCTCATTTGTAGCATAGATTGATGCACAAACAATAAGTCCTGCGACAATGAATATCAGATAACTAATATACTTTCTTCGTAAAGGATTGGCTTTTATTATGTGATTCCTCCATGCATGTGCAAAAGACAGCACCCATGTAAATGCAATTATATTCAGAAACAGATCACCGATCGATGGGAAGTAATAACTGGACGCATAATGCTTGGGACTAAATATGGCAAGATCAAAATTATTACTGAAATACCTGTACTCAAGATCTACAAGACGACACGCAAGTACAGAAATCAATAATAAAAATATAGCCGAACGTGCATAACCTTTAGCGGCTATTTCAGAACTCAGGCTTGTCAGAAATACTAATCCGCATATAATTGAAAACACCCACATGATCAGCTCCGGCCATGTATAGAACGACTGGCCGTAAGTAGTGTTAAGCTTTACAGAGAAAAGATATTTCCCGTTCAGATTGCGGATTGTATAAACATCTTTATCATTAAATCCGGCAATATCAAGACTGTTCGAAGATAAGAGATCCGGGGAAATGCGGTTTTTTAGAAATTCGTTCTGATAAGGGTATTGAGACTTGACAGGAATAAAACAGACCACAGAAAAATTGCCCCAAACCCTCCTTATAGCCTCATAATACCCATTTTCGCGTTGTAAAAAGGTGCTTCCTTCCTTCAGCAAAGTATCAGTTTCTAAAGCTATACGGTGCCCCGTCCAGAATTTCAGCTTACCATTTTCAAAGGTTTGAAAAGAAATATTTCTCTTTTCGCTGAATTCAGAAATAATATATTGAGCCCAGTCATCATTATTGTGCACATTTTTAAGAGAATCACGAAAAGCAGGACTATTGAGTAAATTACCAATCAGTTCCTCCTTCCCGCGAATCTTTATCTCAAGTTTCTGAGCATCCAGAGCCAGAATTTCTTCGTTCTTATTAGTATAATTGATTGTAAGGGCGGTAAGTGCAAAACCCGCGGTCAGAATCAGAAGAAGAACCCGAATTTTGAAACTTACACTCATTATTTTAATCTGTTCAAATTAATAATAAGCCACATTATCTCAAAAATCGGGCCCCGAAAATAAATTTTTCAAAAATTGAAGTTAAACCGCTGCGCTGGACGTAGGGATACTACGATCAACCTTTTTCACAAGCCCCTGCAGCACATTTCCCGGACCAACCTCAATAAATGAAGTAGCTCCGTCATGCAGCATTTTCTCAACTGTCTGTGTCCAGCGTACCGCTCCGGTTAACTGTGCAATCAGATTGTGTTTTATACTGGCTACATCAGTGTATGGTTTTGCATCTATATTCTGATAAATCGGACAGATCGGTTCATTAATCACCGTATTCTCAATTGCAGATTGCAGTTCTACCCGTGCATACTCCATCAACGGTGAATGGAAAGCCCCTCCAACATTCAGCTTTAATGCTCTCTTTGCACCGGCAGCAAGCAATAATTCGCAGGCCTTATCCACACCTTCAATTGTACCCGAAATCACTAATTGTCCCGGACAGTTATAGTTAGCAGGAACTACAATATCACTTACCCTGCTGCAAATATCCTCAACTGTAAAATCATCCAGACCCAGAATCGCTGCCATAGTTGAAGGCCTGATCTCGCAGGCTTTCTGCATTGCATTGGCACGGGCCGCCACCAGGCGAAGCCCATCTTCAAAAGACAGGGCATTTGCAGCAACCAATGCTGAAAATTCACCCAAAGAATGGCCGGCAACCATATCAGGATTAAAATCATTCTTTAGCTCCTTTGCAAGAATTACAGAATGAAGAAATATAGCAGGCTGAGTTACATTGGTTTGTTTCAGATCTTCTTCAGTTCCTGAAAACATGATATCAGTAATCCTGAAACCTAAAATTTCATTCGCGTTTTCAAAAAGATCTTTAGCCGCTGATGAATGTTCGTATAGCTCTTTTCCCATTCCTGGAAACTGGGCACCCTGCCCAGGAAAAATGTATGATTTCATCTGTTTATTTTTATTTGCTTTTAATATCTTATTCTGCCCCCTATCGGGTAATTAATGGTGAATATAGTATCAAACTAGCTTAAGCTTGCTGTGATCAGTCTTAAAAATTCAGAACGGGTGGTCTCATTCACAAACTCACCGGTAAAAGCTGAAGTAGTGGTTACAGAGTTTTGCTTCTGAACACCACGCATTGACATGCAAAGGTGTTTGCACTCGATTACCACCGCAACCCCGACAGGGTTAAGGGTATCCTGAATACAATCACGAATTTCATTGGTTAACCGTTCCTGCACCTGCAAACGGCGTGCAAAAGCATCTACCACTCTTGGAATTTTGCTAAGTCCAACGATATGGCCGTTAGGAATATAAGCTATATGAGCCTTACCAAAAAAAGGAAGCATATGATGCTCACACATTGAAAATACTTCAATATCTTTTACTACAACCATCTGGCTATAGTCTTCCTTAAACATGGCCCCTCTGAGAATTTCTTCAGGTTTCATGTCGTAGCCATGGGTCAGATACTGCAATGCTTTTGCCACACGAACCGGAGTTTGCAGCAGGCCTTCCCTGCCGGGATCCTCTCCGAGATCTGCTAAAATAGCCTGATAATGAGAAGCAATACGTTCAATTTTCGTCCCGTCATAACGGTCGATCTTTACATACCCTTCAATTCTTTCGTCCTCTTCTGACTTATGTTTTAAATTCATTTCTGGGGGGTCTTAGCCGAAATATTCAACAAAGTTATTTTCTGTTTCACATAGTTTAATTGAATGCAGTTCAGCACCCTCTGCTTCGATATGTGGTTTCAGCACTTCAAAAATAGTTACAGCCAGCACTTCTGTAGAAGCCATTTTACCCTTCATAAACTCAACATCAAGATTGATATTTTTGTGATCGAGCTTATTAGTTACCTTTTCGGTAATGATGGTTTTCAGTTCTTTAAGGTCGACCACAAAGCCTGTTTCAGGATTAATTTCACCCTTTACAGTTACAAACAATTCGTAATTATGCCCATGCCAGTTAGGATTAGAGCATTTCCCAAATGTTTCATAATTCTGCTCATTTGACCATTCTTCACGAAACAACTTGTGAGCAGAATTAAATCTCTCTCTTCGGGTAATATAGATCATTTTCAATAAATTAAAATGCAAATATACTTAATCTAATATTTGCCTTAAGTACAAATTAAGCGAATTGCGTAACTTTACCTGATGAAAATACTTCTTGTTGCCGCCACTAAGGCCGAGATAGAACCATTTCTTTCACACTTTTCATTCAGTGCTGAAGTTCCTTTTGAAAAAATTTTCGGAAACTATCAGCTAAACGTGCTGATTACCGGTGTGGGAATGGTTGCAACAGCATTTTCAATGGCCAAAGCATTTTCTGAGCAAAGCTATGACCTGGCCATCAATGCCGGTATTGCCGGAAGTTTTAATCCATCGCTCAAACCGGGTGAAATTTGCAGTGTAAGCGAAGATATTTTTGCAGACCTGGGTGCAGAGGATGGTGATAGCTTTTTATCCATTGAAACTCTTGGATTTGGCAAAAGTGCCTATTCTCCCCTGAAAAGTACTTCTTTTCAAATACCCAATGCGCACGGGCTGGTAAAAGCAATTACTGTAAATACGGTGCACGGAAGCGAGCAATCAATAGAAAAAATTATTGCACGCTTAAACCCTGATATTGAAAGTATGGAAGGAGCAGCCTTCTTTTATGCCTGCGAACAGCATCAGATTCCTTCATTACAGATCAGGGCCATTTCAAATTATGTGGAAAGACGTAACAGAAATAACTGGCAGATAGGTACAGCAATTAAGGAACTGAATAAATACCTCATTCAACTCATTGAATCATGAAGTTAAGCCTCGGATTTTCCCCATGCCCAAATGATACGTTCATTTTTGATGCGATGATCCACAATAAGGTGGATACTGAGGGACTAAACTTTGAGGTCAGCTATGAAGATGTAGAAACACTTAATCAGAAAGCATTTAAAGCAGAACTCGACATCACTAAGCTGAGCTATCATGCTTATGCTTACCTGACCGAAAATTATGTGCTGCTTCATGCAGGAAGTGCTCTGGGCTTTGGTGTTGGCCCCCTGCTAATCTGCAAAAACGAAGAACTGGCAAACATGCCTTTAAATGCCTTAAGAAAAATAATCGGAGAGCTGAAAGTAGCCATACCGGGCAAATACACTACTGCCAATTTTCTGCTCAATCTGGCATTTCCCGAAGCTCAGAACAAGATAGAAATGAAGTTTTTCGAAATCGAGCCTTCGCTGCTGGAGCAGAAAATCGATTTGGGGGTAATCATCCATGAAAATCGCTTTACTTATCAGGATAAGGGACTGAAAAAAATTATGGACCTCGGTGAATATTGGGAAAACCTGACTCATTGCCCTATTCCGCTGGGTGGGATCATGATTAAGCGTGAGCTGCCTGAAGAAATCAAACAAAAAGTTAACCGCATCATCCGCAGAAGCGTAAACTATGCGTTTGAAAACCCGGAATCAGGCATGAGCTTCATCTGCTCTCATGCTCAGGAAATGAGCAATGATGTGATTAAAAAACATATAGAACTGTATGTAAACAAATATTCTGTTGATCTGGGAGAGGAAGGCAGAAAGGCGGTTGAAATATTCTTTGATCATGCACGAAAAGGCGGCCTCATCCCCGAAACGAAACAAAACTTATTCATATAATTGCATTAAAAACTTACAGTCATGATCATCATTACCGGCGCAGCAGGATTTATCGGAAGTTGTTTGGTTCAGAAACTAAACGATGAGGGATTTTATGATCTTGTTTTAGTGGATGACTTTTCAAGAGAAGACAAAAACAAAAATTTTGCCGGAAAACGTTTCAGCAAGCAGGTCGACCGCAAGGACTTTACCGGATGGCTGCGTGATAATCATTTACACGTACAGTTTGTTTTTCATATTGGTGCCAGGACTGACACCACCGAGATGGATGTGGAATTGTTCAACTATCTGAATCTGAACTACACCAAGGATATCTGGAATATCTGCACCGAATTTGGAATTCCATTGGTTTATGCATCATCAGCGGCCACCTACGGTCTTGGCGAACACGGTTACGATGATGATGAATCGAAAATTCCTTTGCTCAAACCACTTAATCCATACGGCGATTCCAAGAATGATTTCGATATCTGGGCTTTAAAACAGGAAAAAAAGCCCTATTTCTGGGCAGGTATGAAGTTTTTTAATGTTTACGGACCGAATGAATACCATAAAAGCCGAATGGCCTCTGTGATCTTCCACACCTTTAATCAGATCAATAAAACAGGGGCCATGAAATTATTCCAGTCACATAATCCGCAGTTCAAAGACGGAGAACAGATGCGTGATTTTGTGTATATCAAAGATGTGGTGAATGTACTTTATTTCCTGATGCATCACCGTCAGGATTCGGGAATTTACAAC
>NZ_JARKMZ010000025.1:27026-102868 GCF_029360775.1 Daejeonella sp. H1SJ63
CGGAAAAGAACCAGATATTTCATTTGTCCCAACACCGGAAGATATCAGAGACAAGTATCAGTATTTCACAGAAGCACGTATGGAAAAACTTCGCTCTATCGGCTATAGTCTGGAATTTTTCAGTCTGGAAAAAGGAGTTGAAGATTACGTAAAAAACTATCTGGTACCGGGCAAATATTTATAAGGCCTCCTTTAAGCTCATTGAATTTCTTACACTCAGGCGGGAAGAAATTGCAGAAGCTATAATTGAAACTAAAAACACAGTCCCGAAAACAAGGAAAAAATCTGTCAGCTTGATCCCTACAGGATAAGCACTGATCATCAGATTGTTACCCGACATTTCGATAAAGCCAAACTGCTGCTGCAAAAGGATGAATATGAGTCCGGCTAACATCCCTGCCAAACAACCCAGCATAGAGATCATCATTCCCTCCAGAAAGAAGATGCCCTTAATAAGCCGGTTATTTGCCCCTAAACTGCTTAAAACAGCAATATCCTGTCGTTTATCAATAACCAGCATTGTCAGTGAACCGATAATATTAAATATAGCAATGATCAGTACAAAAGTCAGAATCAGAAATATGGCCCATTTTTCTGAATTGAGGATTTTATAAAGCAGTTCATTCTGCTGGCTGCGATTCCTGATTACAAAATCCCTGCCAAGCAATTCTTGCAGTTCAGACTGGAAGTTATCAACCAATACTCCGGGATGTGTATTGATCTCAATACTGGAAATCAGGGTGCTTTCGCCGAGCAGATTCCGCGCGAAACTCAGGGGCACAATCATGGTATTATCAAATTCCTGTTGTACAGAAAATACTCCTGAAGGATAAATAGAACCCACGCTAAACTCATCAGCAGGATTGATTGAATTAATAGCCCCCTTTCGCGGAGCATAAACATCTAAAGTCTGAAACTCATCATTAAGGTTCACCGAAAGATAATTCTGCAATGCGGCACCGATCACTGCATAGTCCTGTCCGCGGTTCCACAGCATAAAGCTGCCGCTTGAAATAACAGAATCCAATCCCGGTTTACCTTTTGTAAAACCCTCGCTTACTCCCTTAACCAGAGCAATAGACTGACTTTTCCCGTATCTGACCAGTGCTTTCTCCTGTAATACCTCAGTATAGCTGATTATTCTTCTGTCATTTTTCAATGTCTCAAACCGCGCGTCTGCAGGATCGAAAGTTTTGCCTTTAAGTGCCTCAATTCTTAACTCCGGACTGAATGTATTGTACATGGATAGTACAATATTCTCAAAACCATTGAATACAGAAAGGATAATGATCAGCGCCGCACTTCCTACAAAAACACCCAGCATTGAAATCCCCGAAATAAAGTTTATCGCATTGACAGACTTTTTAGAAAACAGGTACCTTTTTGCTATGTAATAGGAAGTGTTCAATTGATCTGTCTTTAACTCAGGAAGGGATTATGTTGTTTTTCAAAGCCGATACTGGTAGAAGGTCCGTGGCCCGGAAAGACCCTGACCTCATCGGGTAATGTAAACAGTTTTTCGCGGATGTTTGAGATCAGCAGATCAAAATTACCACCCGGAAGATCCGTACGGCCTATACTTCTGTAAAATAAAACATCACCACCAATGATAAACTGATCTTCTTTACTATAAAAACACAAATGTGCGGGCGAATGCCCTGGGGCAAAGATCAGATCCAGCTCTGAATTGCCAAATTTCACAGTTCCGCTTTCAGGTAAATAGACTTCGGGAAGCGGAGAAACATCATAACGAATTCCCATCTGGGGAGCATAGGATACCACAGAATTTATTACTGCCTGCTCGCCCTTATGAAACTGAGGTAATAAGCCATAAGTATCGAAAATAAATTTATTCCCGAGCACATGGTCTATATGGCAATGAGTATTCAGGAGCAATACCGGTTTAAGATCACTATCGGCAATGAATTTTAAAAATGCATTCTGCTCATCTCCGGTATACATTCCCGGGTCAATGATCACACATTCCCGACTTTCGTCGAAAAGTACATAAGTATTCTCCTGATAAGGATTAAAAGCAAAAGATTTGATCTGAATCATAATTACAAAAGTACCAAATTCCTGCCGTTCAAAGCGGATAAGACCCGCATATGCATTAATTCAGTACCGGATTCTTACGGCTTAATCTGTAAATCATCAGGGCAGCTCTCTGAATAAGCAGCGGAAACTCTTTCAGATTAATTACTTCGCCCGGTTTATGAGCACCGCCTCCGGAAGCACCCATTCCGTCCAGACTGTCTACGTATTTGGCAATATCAGAAATATCACCCGCACCACGCGCGCCCGGATCACCGGCTTTGGTTGCTCCGATACTCATATCCTGCGTAATACGGTCGAGATATTTAACAAGATTATAGTTTCCTTCCGTAGGTTCCATTGCAGGCAGACCGTCAGTGAATGAAATGCTGGCAGAAGTTCCGTTAAGGTTCTGAGATACGATAGCCTTCATCTTTTCTCTCGCCCTGTCTCTCTGAGCTTCTGAAATAAAACGAAGATCTCCGGCCACAAAAGCTGCCGGCGAAATTATATTGGTCTTACCGATAGCTTCCATCCTTGCATTGGCAGGATCAAGGCGGATCTCTGAGCCACCACTGATCAAACCAGGATTAAAAGTCAGGTATTTTTCATCCTTCAACTGAGTTCTGAACTCATTGATGATACGCGCAGCTTCATAAATAGCTCCATAACCTGCATTTTCGCTGAAGATTCCTGCCGAATGACCTGTTTTGGCCGTAACATTCAAAGTCCAGCCTCCGATACCTCTTCTGGCTACGGCAACGGTATTTAATCCCTGAGCACCTTCAAAGCCTAAAGCAATATCAGTTGTTTTTGCGCGCTCAATAAAATCCTTTCTGGCCACCTCATGCGGAGAACCCGAACTCTCCTCATCTCCGGTGAAATATGCAATAATTTGTGTGTTTTTTAATAAGCCCAGTTCATGTAATGCTTTCAGGGCAGATATCATAACCACATTACCGCCCTTCATATCGTTTACTCCCTGTCCGGTGGCGGTAGAGTCGTTCAGTTTCTGATAAGGACTAAATTCCATATCCAGCTCAAAAACCGTATCCAGATGCCCGATAAGAAACAGACGCTTTCCCTGAGTGCCTTTACGGCTTGCAACAAGATGCCCTGCACGGCGCAATGAATCAGGCAGATTAACCCATTCAGTAGTAAAACCCAGTTTGTCGAGCTCCCGGCGATAAACCGCTCCCACTTTCCTTACCCCATCCACATTCAGGGTTCCGCTATTGATATTGACTGATTCTATCAGCAGTTCTTCAGCTTCACCGTAATGGGCTTTTATATAATCAATGATCTTCTTTTCATCCTTGCTCAATTGAGCCGAGGCACTGTGTGCCAAAAGGAGAAATACAAGTAAATAAAGTAATTTCATCACTTTTTCCATTTAAATGTTTTAATCATTAAATCTATATCCTTTTTTACAAAATCCAATACCGGTTTTATAGAATCAAGCCGGGGCTGCTCATTAAAATACAAGGCTCCGCGAAGATAATTTTGTGTACTGTCTGTTAAAAAGAACTGAACAGAAGAAGCCGTATTGCCCTCAATCGAATAATAGATCCCATAAACCTTACGGTCAGGATAAGATATTACTGCCTCATCAATAGCAGTTGCTTTTACGGTATGTTTAAATGCAAAAGTACGGGCATCTTCAATCAGCTGATTAAATTGCTTTTCAGAATTTATGGGCTGATAACTTAAATGAATCCTGCCATTAAAACCCGGATAACTTACATCAAGCCAGCAGGGCTTTGCATCCCTGTTTTTATCAGGCTGTACCTGTGCATATACCGGATAATCAAAAGTATATGGACAATCGGAAGAATAAGTCTGATATTTTTTTTGGGGAAGATCTATCCTGAAATAACCACGGGGTTTAGGAGAGTAATCTGCAGAACAGGAAGCCAGGATAAAGCAAATAAATAAAAAAATATATTTAAAGTGCCTTATCATCAGCTATTCCATATTTCCCATGACTTTTCAGCCTGCAGATGAAGCATTTCCATACCGTTCTTGCATGCTGCACCCTGCGCTTTTCCCCTCTTCAAAAACTCTGTTTCTGCAGGGTTATAAACCAGGTCATAGAGTAAATGCTTAGCGCCAAGCATGTCATACGGAATATCAGCGCATTCCTCAATGTTTGGAAATGTTCCAAGTGGCGTTGTATTAACAATAAGAAAATACTCATTCATAATTTCAGAGCTAAGTTTCTTATAGGTTAATTGCTTCCCAACAGCCTTTCTTGATACCGTACGATAGGATATACCCAGTTTATTCAAAACATAGGCAACAGCTCTGGCAGCACCTCCGTTACCAAGAATCAGCGCCTTTTGATGATGCTTTTTTATTAATGGTTTTAATGATTCCTCAAAAGCAATTGCATCGGTATTGTATCCTTCCAGTCTGACATTCATTGATGAAAGTTCTCCGCTGAAAAAAGCCTCTACCGGCTGATGATTGACAATTTTAATACAATTTACCGCATCAATCTCTTTTGCAGCAGGATCGATCTTATCAAGATAGTACATTACCCCTATCTTATGAGGGACGGTTACGTTTAATCCGCAAAGCTCGGGAATTCCCTTAATCAGATCAGGCAGATCACTCAGATTTGGCAGCGGGTAAAGGTCGTACTGGTAATTATCAAGTTCTTCCTTCCCGAACTTTTCAGTAAAATATTTTTTTGAAAAAGAATGAGTAAGGGGATACCCTATGAGTCCGTATTTTTTCATTATTTATTCCTCCTTTTGAATCTGAGAAAACAGGTTAAAACCTATATTTCAAGATTCAAAAAATGATCGAAAGTGTCGCTTCTTAACCCAAGGCGTAATGTCTCAACAGGGATAACGTCAGCGGGAGCAATATTTCCAAGGTTGATATTTGAACCGATAAGCTTTATAAACCAAACCTGCTGTGCCTTCTGTGGAGCTTCCCAGATGATCGTTTCTGCAGGTATCTGAGTCAGAATTTCATCCACAAGTCCCTGTCTTACTTCTCCTGAATCCCTGTACAATCCAACATTGCCACTTTCTCTGGCCTCTGCAATTACTTTCCAGCTTCCTGCCTGAATCTCAGCCTGCATCAGACTAATCCATTTATATGGAGCAAATATCTTTGCTGCATCTTTTGAACCAACCTCAGAGATTACAGTAACCTGCTCACTAAGCTTGCTGATATATTCACATTTTTGCTCATGGGGGATCGTGATAGAACCATCAGAAACCTCTGCATACTGCATATCATATTTATCCAATACCCTGCGATAATCATCAAACTGATTTCTGATTACAAAAGCTTCGAAAAGAGTACCCCCAAAATATACCGGGATGTTTGCGTCGCGATACACCTTTAATTTATCCTCAAGATTTGGCGTAACATAAGATGTAGACCAACCTAATTTCACAATGTCGGTATGCGGACCTGCAACTTCCAGAAAATCTTCGATCTGTCGTACACTCAGGCCCTTATCCATAACCATGGTAAGCCCATTGAGGCGTGGTTTCTGGGTACGCTCAGGGATATTTTTTAAACTATAGTTCATCTGTATTTTTGTTCAATTGGATAAAGGATGAGCCCTGTTTTTTAATTATTCGCGAAGGAAAGCAGTCTCATATTTATTCTGCAAATCTCCAAAAAAAAATCAAATCCTAAAGACACAATTAATTAATTCACACTTAACGTGTATATCGGTTGATAATATCTACAATAACCTTGTTTTCATGAAGCTGGGGCAGATATTCAAATAAAATATGATGCTTTTCAGGATCTGCATTCAATGCGGTTTCAAGATACACCAATGCTTCACTGAACTGATGAGCGGCAAACAGGTAGGCTACCATTCTGTAATAAAGCTCTGCAGAATCGGGATTATTCTTGATACCATCTGAGATGATCTCAATGGCGCTGTCAAGCTTATCCTGCTCAAACAGGATAGAAGAATAATCAAGCCATGCCTCTATATCTACCGGATTAAGTTCCAGAACCTTTTCATAAGCCTTTTCAGATTCATCAAGCTGTTTCAGCTTATATTGAGCATCTGCAATCGCAAACCAGTAATCTGCATTTTTATCATCCAGATCCAGAGCCTTTTTATAAAAATACAGCGACTCAAAATATCTTTCTTCAAAATCAAGTGTCACTCCTATTCCAAACCAGGCATCTGATTGCAAAGGATCAATCTTAACCGCCTTTTTATAATAAGAACGTGCTTCATCCATCCTCTCCAGCTTTTCATAACACTCCCCAATTGCACAATAAGTATCCCCGCTTGGCGGTTCATATTCAAAAGTCTGTTTATAAACCTCAATGGCTTCAGTATATCGGTCCAGATGCACAAGGGCATTCCCTTTATTAAAATAAGCGGAGGCAAAATTATCCTTAATCAGAATAGCATAATCGTAGGCATCAATAGACTTCTCATAAAGATCCATCTTGTTGAAAGCATTCCCCAGATTATACCAGGCAGCATATGAATAAGGCTCATTATCAATATACTGCTCATAAAATTTAATACTTTCCTCCTGTTTATCCAGAACATCGTAGCAAAATGCAAGTTCATAAAGTGCATCCTGATTTTCCATATTCTGATGGAGACATTGCTTCAGATAAACCACTGCACTTTCATAATCGCCCATACTTTGATAAACATACGCGATATGTAATAAGATCTCATCGGTATTTTCGGCAAGTTCCAGAGCCTTTTCATAATTATCCAGAGCCTCCTGATGTCTTTCCATCCCCTCGTAAATATTAGCCCTGATTGTATAAATATCAGCATCGGAAGGCTCCAGTAATTCAGCTCTGCTAAGCGATCCAAAGGCCTGGTCGAACTGATTGGTGGCTACAAAAAGCTGTGCCTGCTTAATCGGAAATATTGCAGCAAAAGGATGCTGGCTTATTGCATATTCAACCACCTGCAATGCCTTTATCGGATCATTTTTCTCGATATAATACTCTATAATATTTTCGAATGCCTGGGCATCAAAAAAATACTGATCCTGATTACGGATCATTTCCTCATATCTTTCTACCGAAAATCTGGGATCTTCGGAAAAATCAAACTCAAAATCTTCTTCCATCCTGAAATAATATGATTAAGAACGTTCTTCCGGGCAAACCAATAATCTGCCTTATTCATGTCAATTTAAGGCAAATCGTGAAGTGATTTACTTTTATTTTTCCACATCCTGACAATAAAAAGCTAAATGGCTGAGTATAAATCAATAAAAGATGCTTCATTTGAGGAATCCATTGTGGATATCCTGCTCCGGGGAGAAATGCTTAACTTTATACAAAAGTACGAATTTTATGCAAACAGACATAATCCCGGTATTACAGCGCCTTGAAATCCAGACCATTAATGAAGCAGGAAGTACAGGAAAATTATGGTTCAGCAGGGGAAAACAGCATGAAAGAACAATTTTTTCTCCGGTTGACGGGAAAGAAATTGCCAGGGTAAAATTTGCCGCTGCAGATGATTTAGAGCAAACAGTGATTACAGCAGCAGCAGCGTTTAAGATATGGCGTACCTGGCCCGCTCCAAAAAGAGGAGAAGTAATCCGGCAGCTTGGCGATGCACTCAGGACAAAAAAGGAAGATCTGGGAAAACTGGTCAGCTATGAAATGGGCAAAAGCCTGCAGGAAGGCTATGGCGAGGTTCAGGAAATGATTGATATCTGCGATTTTGCTGTCGGCCTGTCACGTCAATTATACGGGCTCAGCATGCACTCCGAACGTCCATTACATCGCATGTATGAACAATGGCATCCATTGGGCATTGTTGGAATTATTTCAGCATTCAATTTTCCGGTGGCAGTATGGTCGTGGAATGCCGCTTTGGCTTTGGTTTGCGGAAACGTATGTATCTGGAAACCTTCTGAAAAAACCCCTCTGACGGCTATTGCCTGTCAGCATATCATTCAAAAAGTATTTGAAGCAAACAATGTTCCGGAAGGCGTTTCCTGTTTGATTACAGGCGATAAAGCTATAGGGGAACTGATGAGTCAGGATAAACGGATTGCACTGATCTCTGCAACCGGTTCAACCCGAATGGGTAAAGAAGTTGCTGCAGCTGTGGCAGCACGCCTCGGACGCAGTTTACTTGAACTTGGAGGAAATAATGCAATCATCATCTCCAAAGATGCTGATCTGGAAATGTCGCTTGTGGGTGCTGTTTTTGGAGCCGTTGGAACTGCCGGACAGAGATGTACCAGTACCAGAAGGCTGATTATCCATGAAAGTGTCTATGATCAGTTCCGCGATAAACTGGTAAATGCCTACAAACAGCTGAAGATTGGTAACCCGCTCGATCAGAATAATCATGTTGGTCCGCTGATTGATAAGGATGCTGTAAAAAACTATCTGAATTCAATAGAAAAGTGCAAAACTGAAGGTGGAAATTTTGTGGTAGAGGGTGGAGTACTTAAAGGTGATGGATACGAATCAGAATGTTATGTAAAACCCTGTATTGCTGAGGTAAAAAATGAATTCAGTATCGTTCAGCACGAAACTTTTGCACCCATACTGTATCTGATGAAATATAAGACCCTGGATGAAGCTATTGCCATGCAGAATGATGTTCCACAGGGACTATCATCAGCTATAATGACATTAAACCTAAGGGAAGCCGAGCAATTCCTTTCTGCTGCAGGGTCAGATTGCGGCATCGCCAATGTCAATATCGGCACATCGGGGGCTGAGATCGGTGGAGCTTTCGGAGGAGAAAAGGAAACCGGAGGGGGGCGTGAATCAGGGTCCGATGCCTGGAAATCTTATATGCGCCGGCAAACCAATACGATTAATTATTCTGATAAATTACCATTGGCTCAGGGAATAAAGTTTGATCTTTAAGGGTTATTTCAGCTTATCATCCAGTAAAAACAGAATATAAACTGCCTAAATCTAACTTACCAGCAGCTTATAGCCTTTTCCATGTACATTGATAATCTCCACTTTCGGATCTTCTTTCAGATATTTCCTCAACTTACTCAGAAAAACATCCATACTACGTCCGTTAAAATAGTTATCATCATGCCAGATCGTGATCAGGGCTTCCTCGCGGGTTAGTACTTCATTCTTTTTTAAGCATAAAAGCCTCAAAAGTTCAGCCTCTTTGGTAGAAACCTTTTGCTGAGAATTTTCGTTAATAATTAACTGTGCAGTATAATCAAATTTATACTTCCCGATTTCAAATTTTGCAGGCTGATCTGAGGCTTCAGTTTTGCCCGGATCTGAAACACGCTTAAACAAGGCATTAATTCTTAACAGGAGTTCCTCAATTCGAAATGGCTTTGTGATATAATCATCCCCTCCAAGATTATAGGCTTCGGCCTTATCCTCGATCATTGCCTTTGCCGTTGCAAAAATAATCGGCACATCTGGATTAAACTTACGAATCTCCTTAGCCAGTGTGAATCCATCCTTGCGCGGCATCATCACATCAAAAATGCACATATCAAAATGATCCTTGTTAAATGCCCTCAGCGCCTCTTCCCCATCCTGACATAAAACAACATTAAACTTACCTTTAAGCTGCAGGTAATCCTGCAATAACATCCCCAGATTCGGATCGTCTTCGGCTAATAATATTTTTTTCATATCAGTAATCTCAAATAGGGGAAATACCATTTTAAATTTATGAATTCAAGTCAAGCGGCAAACTGATTTCAAATTCTGAACCCTGATCTTTTTCACTTTTAACCCGGATATTCCCATTCAGGCGCTTTACGATATTATTTACGTAGCTCAGTCCAAGGCCAAACCCCTTTACATCATGCAAATTACCTGTTGGGATACGATAAAACTGGTCAAATATTTTTGAAAGCTGATCACGGCTCATTCCAATACCCTTGTCAGCCACTTTTATGATCAGATTCTTTCCTGAATTGAGGGTACTTAATTTAATCTGAGGGTTTTCGGGGCTGTATTTATTTGCGTTGTCGAGCAGATTAAAGATCACATTTGAAAGATGCAGCTCATCACCGATAACAACAGACTTTTCAGCCTTCAGTTCCAGTTCAATACTGGCATTGCGCTTCTGAAGCTGCAGCGACATGCTATCTACAATTGCGGCCAGAAGATCATTCATATTTACTTCCTTATGCTCGAGCTTAAGATCCCCCTTTTCAATTCTGGCAATGTTCAGCACCCTTTCAATATGATTCCCCAAACGAACATTCTCATCATAAATGATGGTAGCCAAACGGTCAATACGGCTCTTATCTGAGCTAAGGTCAGGATCTTTCAGGGCCTCACTGGCAATCATAATCGTTGCAACAGGAGTTTTAAACTCATGAGTCATATTATTGATAAAATCAGTCTTCATCTCCGATATCTTTTTCTGTCTCAGGATGGAATGAATGGTATAACCAA
The DNA here is from genome assembly GCF_029360775.1 of Daejeonella sp. H1SJ63. GTDB lineage: Bacteria > Bacteroidota > Bacteroidia > Sphingobacteriales > Sphingobacteriaceae > Daejeonella. The sequence goes on from NZ_JARKMZ010000025.1 coordinate 37,440, forward strand.
AGCTGAAAATCAGGATAAGCAATAAACCACCTGATAAGCCCATCATTGCCGTAAGATTAGAAAGGATAATATTATTTTTATCAGGGAAGGTGATCGTCAGCAAACCTGAATCCCTGATCATATCTTTTGGGAAAAGCGGGGTTTCATAACTGTTATCCGGTAAAAACTCTGTACGGTTTGATGCCCTGGTAAATATTACGGAATCCCTTTTTGCAGAAGTAAGCCTGAATTCAAAATCGCTGAAGATAGATAAATTCCTGAATTCCGCTCTAAGCATGGAGTCAAGGGTTTGGGGATGAACCCTCTTGTTTAAAGGCAGATTTACTTCACGATATTCCTTATAAAGATCCTTAAAAACATCCTCTTTATTACTTTGTCCTTCGGCAAAATACTGTTTAACTTTCAGTACCTTTTCCTCCTTTTCCGGATCAGGAGGGGTTTGATGTACAAAAGCTTTGATTTTAGGTCTTGGAACCGTTCTCAGAAATGCCCCCTCAACCGGATCAATAACAATATACTGGGTAACTGAATCAGACCGTGCCCCAACTTCTGCGTTAAGATGAGGCAGACGGTTTAAGGCTCTGGTTACTGTGCGACGGGTTTGCTCATGAATGCGGCCAAAATCATCTTCAAACTGCATCACATCTACCTGAAAATTATACTCAATATCTTTCAGATCAGCAGGAGTTATTGCATCATTAAAAGAAAATACATTGGGATATCTGGCTCTGATCAGACTATCCCTGATCTTAAATATACTGTCGGCTTTTCTCTGCTCATTTGCAAGGTAATAGGCATCAGAAAATTTTTTCTTTTTCAGGATGGGGAGAGAGACCGGTGCTGAAGCCGGAGGGGCCGGAGGAGCGGGTACAGAAACAAATTCTGCCTTTTTCTCCAGAAATGTATTGGCATCTTTCTTTGCCAGCCGTTCCACAACATTATTCATCGCCTCATGTACAGACTGATCAAACAGTTTTGACTGAAGCTGATAACTCTGTCTGAAAAAATACCATTGCATAGCCATCACACCTAATAGTGCAATAGTCATTAATCCAATAATCAAGCTGATACTTTTTCTTTTCACGACAATACAAAAGTACGTAACACTCTCTATGTCAATTTAGTTTTAACATATTTTAACAAAGCATTAACAAAATCGCATTAGCAGACCCCTTATTTTTGTTTCAGGCTAAAAAATAAATTAAAAATACGCTTTGATTCAGAGATAATTCCGGATCGGGATACCGATAATTTTTAAGTATAAACCTTTAGAAACCACCATGATTTTGCCAAAACCCGCAGGGATATGGTTATTAAATCATGATCGCCATGCCTGCGGCAGGCAGGTAGGTAGGTTCATCATCTTTAAAAAACAAATAATAAACAGATGAAAAAGTATATGTTAAACCCTCACCTCATGCTGATGAGCTTTTTTGTTCTCGTTCTTGCCGGTTCAAGCTCCACAGTAAAAGCACAGGACGAAAAAAAAATCGTCCGCAGTATAATTATTTCTGATGGAGATACCATTATCAACGGGAAGAAAATAAGTGAAGCTACCCGCGAAGAGCGCATAAAGCTTAAGAAAGAATTAAAAGAAATGGAAGATGGCATCCATGAGCATGCAAAACACGATAAGAAGGTAATAATAAAACGAAAAACCCCGGCTGATGAACCTGCCATAGCAAGGAATAACGATCATATGCACGAATTCAGATTTGAATTTGATGATAAAATGCCAGGAGGGAAACATTTATTCAGATTTGACTCAGACAGCATAATGTTAGGTATGAATCCGGATTCGATCATGAAGACATTACGTTTTAAATTAAACGGACTCGACAGTAATCTGAGAAATCGAATCATTACCATGCATAGGGACTTTGATATTGAAGGTCCGCAAATGTTTGTTACACCACGAACCCCGCGTCCTCCAATGCCTCCTGATGCTCCGGGTTTCTTTGAGCGTGGGCCACATTCCGGCATGGCAGACAAAAAAAACTCTTCTTCCTTCAATTATAATTATGTAGATAAAGACGGTATTCCAAGCCGCATGAGTATTCGCATCAGTGATGCCGAAAAAGAAAAACTAAAAGCCATAACAGGTTCAGAGAATACATCAGTTGATCTGGATGTAAAGGATCTTACATTATTTCCGAATTTTTCAAACGGCAAAGCCGGATTATCATTTAACCTGGATGGGCGCGGCACAACTAAAATAAAGATACTGAATTCAGACATGAAGGCTATTTTTACCGACGAGCAAGCCTCTTTTCAGGGGAATTATATGAAGCAAATTTCCTTACCTCAGAATGGGGTTTACTATATCACAATCAGTCAAAACTCAAAATGGTTTGTGAGGAAACTGATTAAAAACTAATTGTGTTTTGTTAGAAAGCAGAAAGCCCCGCCCATAAATGGGATCGGGGCTTCTGTTTTTTTTATTAGTTTTATTTATTACCGATTCAATAAGCTTCTTATTTATACAGGACCTCAATGGTTTGGCCTGTTTAAAAGATTTTAATTTCTTGGAATACTTAATATGCAACTGAAAATAGGATGAATATGCCGAATGACTTCTCAGATACAACAGTAAGGATTAAAAACTGGGTAAGTTTGTATTCAGATACAATGTACACCTGGGCATATTACAAAACCGGGAATAAAGAAAGTGCCGAAGATCTGGTACAGGATACATTTCTGTCAGCCTGTCAGTCAATTCACGCTTTTGAAGGCCGAAGCGACCCTAAAACCTGGTTATTGGGGATCTTAAAAAATAAAATTGCCGAACATTTCAGAAAAATTTATAGAAGTCCGGTATTAGCTGAGAATCCGGAAACTAAGCACAAGACTAACGAATGGCTTAATAATTTTTTCGATGAGGATGGAAGCTGGAATAAAGACCAGTGCCCGTCTGAATGGATAATGGAAAGTGAAAACCCTCTGGATAATGCAGAATTTCTAAGTGTTATGCAGGACTGTATGGGTAAATTACCTCCAAACTGGAACGCTGCCATTCAATTAAAGTATCTGGAAGAAAGAAAGGGCGATCTTATTTGTCAGGAATTGCAGATAAGCCCGACTAATTTCTGGCAAATGTTACACAGAGCCAAACTGCAACTCAGGAGATGCCTGGAAATCCACTGGTTTAAAAAATTGTAAGATGATAAAGATAATACACCTGTTTATGCTTTCGTGTAAAAAAGCGACCGAACTAATTGAGAAAAAGTCTGTATTACCACTTTCATTAAAGGAAAAAATACAATTATATATGCACAAAAGTATGTGTGATGCATGTACTGCCTATGAAAAACACAGTGAAAAAATTGATGAATTAATTCATAATCATATCCATTCGGAACACCGCGAAGTAATCCATAATAATGAGTTAAAGGAAAAAATAATCAGCAAACTGCCTTAAGTGAGAAGCTATTGTAAACACTTTGAGTAAAGAACTGAATTTTACTGTAACGGATTGACATTTAAAATTTTCTTCGGACTGAAAGACAGCACAAATCAAAATGAAACTAACACGCAACATCGACAAATTAGGAACAGGCGGACTTTTCCTGACCGCAATACTTTCACCCTGCTGTTTTCCTCTATTTGCATTTGCAGGTTCAGCAATAGGGTTTGGCAGTGCCGAACTTTTTGGCATCTGGACAATATGGATTTTTCAGGCTATGGTTTTAATTACAATTGGCGGACTTTACATTTCGTATCGCAGGCACCGTGGTATAAATCCATTAATACTTGCTATTCTGAGCGGACTTCTGATTTTTTACGCTTATCACTTTGATAACACAGACTATTGGACCTACTATCTTTACGCAGGTATGTTTGGCCTTCTCATCGCAACAATCCAGAATTACAGACGAAATAAAATGCAGGGAACCTGTGATACTTGTACGACTTATAATGGCAAACCCGTTGAGTTACAATCAACACTGACTTGTCCGGACTGCGGGCATAAAAAAACTGAAATAATGCCGACAGATTCCTGTGTATATTTTTATGAATGTGAACAATGTAAAACACAACTTAAACCATTACAAGGTGACTGCTGTGTTTATTGTAGTTACGGATCCGTTAAATGCCCTCCTATTCAGACAGGAGAAAATTGCTGCTGATTGGGCAGAATATCTGACCATTCGGGAAAAGGCAAATCAATCATTCTTATTCATATTTCAGAGTGGAGTGACTTGACCAGATTACGTTCTGATTTTTTTCATTTCATAATCAGCTGGGCAGGTAAAGGCAATGCACAATTTATTTTGTGACCAGACATTGTCAAATAGTCTGAACTTTCTTGCTTAAAATAAATATAGTTCTGTAAACAACAATCTCAGGATAGCGCAAAAAATCTTACGATTTCCAGAAACGGTAAAAAAACATAATCCAGCATTTCTTTTGTTCATTCACGGCAGCATTTTCCCACCCGCCAAAATATTTTTTTAATCTCTTGTCAGGTTTTTATAAATGCGGCAACTATTCCTTTGTTAAATGAATTATCTCACAATTTTAAAATCAAAACAATGGAAAAGAAAAAAAGTATCCTGAACGGTTCATTAGTTGCAGGTGTTATCATCGCGGTATCAGGCTATAGTGCCAATGCCGCCGGAATGTTTAATTACTCTAACCTGGGTACAGGTGAAGAAATCAGAACCAATCTTTTGAATAAAGGAGAGGCCGGTAAAAGCTTTGAATTAAAGTGTGGCGAAAAAGGGAAAACCGAACCTGCAAAAAGAGGAAAAGATGGTAAATGCGGTGAAGGCAAGTGTGGTGATAAGAAAAAAGACACAAAAGCGCCGGACACTAAAACCGGTAAAGACGGCAAATGCGGTGCCACTAAAAAGGATATGTAATCCTTTGCTTCTAATTAAAGGGCAGGTGATTTGGTTTACCTGCCCTCATTTAAAACATTCAAAAAAATATCATGGTAGGCATAGGTTACAGAAAAGATTTTGCGGAAGAGTTCTTACAAAGTAATATCCTGGATCCTTCATTTATTGAGGTAGCACCTGAAAACTGGATTGGTATAGGAGGCTTTTGGAAAAAACAATTTTTAAAGGTGTTGGAGAAATATCCCTTGTTCACGCACGGACTGTCATTATCCATTGGAAGTCCTGATGAACTTGATTTTGATTTTTTGCGAAAAGTGAAAGTTTTTTTGAATGAAACCAATTCGAAAATCTATTCAGAACACCTGAGCTATGCAAAATGCGATAATGCTCACTTATACGATTTACTTCCTATTCCTTTTACATACGATGCTGTAAAGCATGTTTCGAAACGTATTAAAACAGTTCAGGATTTACTGGAAAGAAAAATAGCGATTGAAATTGTGAGCTATTACACCCCGATTGCTCCTGAGTTAAAAGAGATAGAATTCATAAACATGATTCTTGAGGAGGCAGACTGTGAGCTTCTGCTGGATGTAAATAATGTATATGTAAACAGTTTCAATCATCAATACGATGCCAAAGCATTTATTGACCAGCTTCCTATGGGTAGGGTAAGCTATATACACATGGCCGGACATGAAAAAGTATCCGATACCCTGATCATAGATACACACGGGGAAGCCATTATTGACCCCGTTTATGATCTCTTCGAATACACGATGCATCAGTTAAAAAGAGATGTACCTGTTTTACTCGAAAGAGATTTTAATATCCCTGAATTACAGGAACTTCAAATTGAAATAAACAGGCTGAGCGCCATTAAACAATCGGCCTTAAAAATAAAAGATTATGCAACTGTCTGAACCGACCTTTAAGCATCAGTCAAACCTTGCGTCTTACTGCCGTACAGGCAAACTAAGCACCATACCCGGCATAATCAGGGAAAATGTACATCATTACCGCAGGCTGGTATATAATGTAGTAGATGACATGCTTCAAAACGCCTATCCGATTACTCATGAACTATTGACAGCAAAAGAATGGGAAGGGGCGGTAAATAATTTTTTTACCAACCATCCCTGCCAATCGCCCCAGGTATGGTATATGCCTAAGGAGTTTTACCAATTTCTTGCTGATACAAAACATCCATTACTGAAAAAGTACCCTTTTCTGGAAGAATTGCTCTGGTTTGAATGGGTAGAGGTAGAATTATTTATGATGGAAGATAAAATTGTTCAGGCAGATAAATCCGGCAATATTTTATCAGGAAGATTAGTACTGAACCCTGAACATCACTTACTTTCCTTTAACTACCCGGTGCATAATAAAAATGCCAAACTCATTAAGATTAGCGATAAAGGAAAGTATTATGTAATTGCTCATCGCAATACAGAAGGCGAAGTGATCTTTACCGATAGCTCTCCGGCATTAATCAGGATGATAGAGTATCTTTCAGAAAGCCCTCTATCAATAAAAGAACTTTTCAATGAGTTTCAGCAGGAATACAATTTACTACTTTCAGATGAAGACCAGAAATCGATCATCCGGTTCTTTGAAAATGCTTATAAACAGCAATTAATTATAGGTTTCGGTAAGCAAAATGATTTGATATGAATATAACAGATAAATATTTTTCAGCATCGGCGGATATTGAAAAAGCAAAATTCCTGCCTCTTCTTTTAATGCGACTGCTGATAGCTTATGGCTTTTATGGCCCTGCAATCATGAAGTGGAACGATATAAACAGCATCGCAGAATGGTTTGAAAGCCTTGAGATCCCTCTGCCTTATCTGAATGCCTATCTGGCAGCAGGTACAGAAACTTTAGGGGTGGTATTATTGTTTTTAGGATTAGGAACACGTTTTATTACTATCCCTCTAATTATAACAATGCTGGTTGCCATTAAAACGGTTCATTGGGCAAACGGTTTTGAAGCCGGTGAAAATGGATTTGAAATTCCATTATACTACATCATCATGCTACTTACACTATTTATTTATGGCTCCGGAAAATTAAGCCTGGACAGATTAATCGAAAAGAAATTCAGGTCTTAAAATATTAATTATAAGATCAAATAAATCTGTAATCAGGAAATCGAAGAAACAATTTAAAATAAACAAAAATGGCAAATCAAATTAAACAATCGGTATTTGCCGGTTTTGCCGGAACTGCTGTAATGATTATGATCATGTTCATTGCGCCGTTTATGGGTATGCCAAAAATGAATCCGGCAGTCATGCTTGCAGAAATGATGAGTTTACCCATGGCATTGGGCTGGATCACTGCTTTACCCGGTATGGTTTTTATCATTCAGGGAATAACCAACAGGTCTTGCCATTGGAATTGTTTTAACCCCGGAAGGGGCATTTAATCAATAAACCGGGAAGAATAATTGAATTTTTAATATGACATAACTCTGCTGCCGTCTGAATTGAACATTAAAGCAGGAAAATCCCCATGTCTGAGCAATCTTTTTCAGGGACTTCAAAATAGAATGTGCCTATGCTAAAAGACAAAATGAGACCCTCTTTTAAAAGCAATCTCATTTTGTCAATTATTTTTAAAATTAAAATAACAAAGCTGTATTCAGTGAATGCGTTATTTTAAAACAAAATTCTTCCAAATCAGAAAGGAAGATCATCATCACCCGGAGCAGAGCTGATATCAATCGGGGCAGCATACTCAGGAGCTGCTGATTCTGAAGAACCGATTGCATTTAATCTCCAAACCGATAAAGTATTGAAGTAAGATGTTTTACCCGTTTTATCTGTCCATGGGCGGCCACGCAGGTTAAAGAATAACTCTACCTGATCGCCAACCTTAACTTTATCGAACAAATCAACCTTATCCTGAACCGCCTCAAATTTCACATATTCCGGATAAGTTGGGTTTTCTGCATATTCAAGTATAAGTTCACGCTTTTTGAACTTATCACTCACGGTAATCACCGCTGAGATTTCATGTACTTTTCCTTTAACTTCCATGGCTTTACTATATAATTTTAATCGAACTCGTATTGGTTTCCCCGGATCTGCCGCAGGATACAATTTGTAAAAGTATAAAATTAAGGCAGTTTTTAATTGCTAACTTTGGAAATTATTATGCAAGTTTTCCACACAAAAAGTAAGATCATTATCACCTGTAATAACCGCCTGTCGCCCTATCTGCAGCAGGAAGTTGAAGCACTTGGATACAAGATCATAAGAACATTCAGTACCGGGCTTGAGCTTGAAGGAACAATCAATGATTGTATCCCTCTGAATCTGAATCTGCGCTGTGCAAGTCAGGTATTATATTCAATAAAGACAGTTACCGCAGAAAATCCGGCAAGGCTCTATAAAGAGCTGATGGACATTGCATGGGAAGAACTGATTGATTTTACCGGATACTTCTCTGTGACCTCCAATGTTGATAATGAAACAATCACTACTCCGCTCTTTGCAAATCTGAAAGTTAAAGACGCAATTGTAGACCGCATCAAAGAAAAGAAGCAGATCAGGCCCAATACCGGCCCTGAAGCCAATAAAGCAGTGATCCACCTGTATTGGAAAGAAAACAATGCGGAAGTGTTTATTGATACCTCCGGCGAAACTCTGGCTAAGCACGGATACCGCAAGATTCCGGGAAAAGCTCCGATGCTGGAAGCACTGGCCGCCGGAACGATCATGGCTACAGGATGGGACAGAAAAAGTCCGTTCGTGGTTCCAATGTGCGGATCAGGGACCCTGGCTATTGAAGCTGCATTACTTGCTACCGACAAAACTCCCGGCATGTTCCGCATGAACTATGGTTTCATGCATATTATAGGGTACGATGAACAGGTTTTCTTCGAGGAAAGGCGCAAATTAAAAGATAAAGCAAAAAAAGAAATTGATTTCAGGATTGTAGCAACCGATCACTCAGAAGATGCCGTTGATGTTTCCAGAAAAAATGCGAGAACCGCAGGTGTAGATCATCTGATTGATTTTGATGTCTGTGATTTTGCAGATACAACGGTGCCTGAAGGTCAGGGTGTGGTTATATTTAATCCTGAATACGGCGAACGACTCGGTGTTCATACCAAACTCGAAGCAACCTACAAGCGCATTGGTGATTTCATGAAACAGAAGTGTAAAGGTTACCGTGGTTATATTTTTACAGGTAATCCTGATCTGGCCAAAAAAATCGGCTTACGTGCTTCGCGCAGGATCGAGTTTTACAATGGCAAACTGGATTGCAGATTACTGGAATACGAACTTTATGAAGGAAGTAAAAGAGAGCCCAAACCTGAATCCTGATCAGCTGATTGCTGAAACTGTAAAGTTTGTAAAACAAACACTCGAAGGGGCAGAAAGCGGACACGACTGGTGGCATATTCAGCGGGTCAGGAATAATGCCCTTCAAATCCTTGAATCAGAGTCTGTAAATCATCTTATCGTAGAACTGGCTGCATTATTACATGATATTGCCGACAGCAAATTCCACGATGGAGATGAAGAAATAGGACCTGAAAAAGCCGGGAGTTTTCTCAGATCTCAGGAACTTGCTGAAGATACAATCTTTCATATTCAGCAAATCATCCGGAATATGTCGTTCAAGGCAAGTCTCGGTAAAATAGATTTTTATTCAAAAGAATTAGAAATTGTTCAGGATGCAGACCGGCTGGATGCGATAGGTGCAATAGGTATTGCCAGAGCATTTACCTATGGAGGTTTCAAAACCCGTGAAATCTATAACCCCGAAATCCCACCTGCATTAAACATGACAAAAGAAGAGTATAAAAAATCTACCGCTCCGAGCATTAATCATTTTTATGAAAAGCTATTACTGCTGAAAAATAAAATGAATACTGAAACAGGCCGAAAGATTGCTGAAGGAAGACATAATTTTATGGAATTATACCTGGAACAGTTTTTTAATGAATGGGACGGCAAAAAATAGCCATTGTAATTCCATCCTGATTAAGGATTAAAAAATTATCTTGCATTATGAAACTGTGGGTTCTTGTTTTTATCAATGCTTTGGCTGTCGCAATGTCATTATCGATAATCAGCTTCTATTTCCAGAAGGATGTTATTGATTCCCTGATCACCTTCGCCGTTTCATTAGTTACCAGCTATATTACTTTCTATTATCTGATCGAACGTTTTGTATACAGCAAGATCAAGCTCATTTATAAGCTAATCCATAATCTAAAGCTTGGCAAAGATCTTAAAGATGCATTAGGAGAATATGTAAGTGCCGATCCCATTAATGACGTGGAACAGGAGGTAAAAGAATGGGCACGGGATAAAAAATCAGAGATCGACAAACTGAAGGAACAGGAAAAGTTCAGAAGAGAATTTCTAACTAATATATCCCATGAATTAAAAACCCCGCTTTTTGCGATCCAGGGGTATATCGAAGCACTTCAGGACGGGGATATCGAAGACAAGGAAATTACACAGAAGTTTCTGGAAAAAGCAGCCAAAAATGTTGACAGACTGGCATATTTTATCAAAGATCTGGATGAAATCTCGAAACTGGAAAGTGGGGAAATTCCGATTAACTACGAAAAATTTGATCTTTCAACGCTTATCTCAGAGGTTATCGAATCACTTGAACTGAAGGCAAATAAGAATAATATCACCCTGCATTTCAAGGAAAAATATAAATCTCCTAACTGGGTTTATGCAGACAGAGAGAAAATCAGACAGGTTTTGGTGAATCTGATCAGCAATTCGATAAAATATGGAAAGAATCCGGGCAATACCTATATCAAGACCTTTGTGCTTCATGATCAGATACTTGTAGAGATTACAGACGACGGAATAGGCATTGAAGAAAAATATTTACCCCGCTTATTTGAACGGTTTTACCGTACAGACCAAAGCCGTTCAAGAGAGATTGGCGGCTCCGGAATAGGTCTGGCTATTGTGAAACACATCATCGAAGCACATCAGCAAACCATCTCAGTAAGAAGTACAGAGAATATCGGATCTACTTTTGGTTTTACTCTTGCACGCGGATAATTAACAAAATCAATAAGTTAACATTAACTTAACATTTTGATCGTAGTTTTGCTTCATCTTTAAAACTCAACACATGTCACTGAACAGTATTTTCCAGTATTTTATTCCTAAAGACAAGAAATTTTTTCCGCTTTTTGAAAAAGACAGTGCAAACCTGATCAAATTAGGCGAAAAGCTTGTTGAAGCTGTTAACACAGAAGACCTTAACAGACGTAAGGAATTATTTAAGGATATCTCTGACCTGGAGCATGCCGGCGACGAAATTACCCACCAGATTCATCTTGAGCTAAGTAAAAACTTTATCACTCCTTTTGACAGAGAGGATATCCACAGACTTGCAAGTGCAATTGATGATATCGCGGATTATATCCATGGTTCAGCAAGCCGCATGGATCTGTATAATGTAACAGTGGTTACTCCCCCTATCAAAGAACTTGCCAGTCTGATCTTACAGGCCTGCCAGGACCTGCACAAGGCAATCCATGAATTACGCGATCTTAAGAATATCCGCATAATTGCTGATTCATGTGTACGTATTAACAGTATTGAAAACCAGGCTGATTATGTTTTCGACAAAGCCGTAGGCGAACTCTTCGATAATGAAAAAGATGCAGTTAACCTGATTAAATACAAAGAGGTATTACAAGGTCTTGAAACTGCAACCGATATGTGCGAAGATGCAGCAAATGTTCTTGAATCAATTCTTGTAAAGAACGCTTAATACATAAAACGATATTACACTGGCTATATGGGCTTTACACTCTTAATTGTAATCATTGTTTTAGCACTGGTATTTGATTATATCAATGGCTTTCACGATGCTGCTAATTCTATAGCAACCGTTGTTTCTACCAAAGTTCTGACTCCATTTCAGGCGGTGATTTGGGCAGCATTCTTCAACTTTCTTGCTTACTGGATATTTAATCTGAACGTTGCAGATACCGTTGCGAAAACTGCCGACACTATGAATATTAACCTGGTAGTTATTTTGGCAGGGGTTATTGCAGCCATCTGCTGGAATCTGTTCACCTGGTGGTTTGGTATTCCTTCAAGTTCATCACACACACTGATTGGTGGTTTTGCCGGAGCAGCAGTTGCGCATGGAGGTTTGGATGTAATTAACCTCGGTGTAATCGGAAAAGTTGCTTCTTTTATCGTACTGGCTCCGATCATTGGTATGATCATGGCTTATACTATTACTGTTATCATCATCAATATTTGTAAAAATGCAAATCCCTCACGTGCTGAATGGTGGTTTAAGAAATTACAATTAGTTTCCTCTGCATTATTCAGCCTTGGTCACGGTGGTAATGATGCTCAAAAAGTTATGGGAATCATCGCTGCTGCAATCATCGTGTACCTGAAAGATGCACATCTTGACATGGATACATTAAGCCACTGGTTACAGCTTAGTTATACTGTTGTTGACGGTAAAGTTAAAATCAATCATATTCCTGAATGGATTCCAATTGCCTGTTATACTTCAATTGCTGCCGGAACCATGAGTGGTGGCTGGAAGATTGTAAAGACCATGGGCACCAAGATCACCAAAGTAACCCCGCTTGAAGGTGTTGCAGCAGAAACTGCAGGTGCGATGACCCTGTTCATGACAGAATATTTCAAAATTCCGGTTTCTACAACACATACCATTACCGGTTCAATTATCGGAGTTGGATTAAGTAAACGTATATCTGCAGTCAGATGGGGAGTTACCATCAGTCTGATGTGGGCATGGGTATTAACCATTCCTGTTTCTGCAGTGCTCGCAGCAACTTTCTATTTTCTGCTGAGTCTGTTCTTATAAAATCAAAAGGCGCCCTGATATTATTCAGAGCCCCTTTTTGATCCAATTACAAGAATAATAACTTATTCATTCACAACAATATTCTTCAATTCAATTCTCGACAGCTCCCTTAACTTCCCGGCTTCAAATAAACTATCATACTTATCAACTGTGGTGACTGAGTCATCAAGTGGCATCTGGTAATTAACATAATCCTGAAAAATTACACCACCTGCCTCATGGGTTCTGAGTACTTCTCTGAAACGATTACCTCCTGAGCTATACGCAAAATGATCCATGCTGTAATCTTTGGTATCGAACCAATAATAAAACACATCACTATGATCGCCTGCTTCCTTTGACTTTTCGAACGAAATCTCAATCTTATAAAAGGTTTTACCCTTGATTTTACTCTCGCCCAGATATTTTTTTACTACAGAGGCATCGTTTAATTTTAACGGTAAGTATAGAAAATAAACGACTGCATTAAGCGACTGCCGGTATTTGTCTGATTCCTTCTGATCAAGCTGCAATTCTTTACCGTTTAATATTCTTTTAAAGCCTTCATTGCTTAATATATCATGAACATTGCCCGTAGAATCACTAAAAAATCGTTCATATTTGAACTGACCGCCATTCTGCATAACTTTAAAACCCGCTGTCCTGAATTTAAATTCCAGAGTCGCATTGCTCAGCTTATCCATATTATAAAAGGCAATGCTTTTATCTACAATTTTCCGGGCATCGGGCTTATTACAGCCTGAAAGGATAAATGCTAATAAAATCAGGTAAGGCAATCTGTTCATTTGTTTGAATTATAATTAACAAAACGGAATTAATATCAAATTTATAAAATTAAGGCTTAACCAATCGCTGGTACAATTTGAGGTCAAAACCTGACTTCAATCCTGCCGGTATTGATCTTACTGCCAGCTCTGATTTTCCAGGCAGGCCCATCCTTTACAAGACGTATCGCTTCTGCATTTGAAGCCGGGGTAAGTCCCTTCAAAATAACAAAATCAACAGCCTCGCCCTTTTTATTTATTTTAAAGGAGAGAAAGACACTTCCTTTTTGTCCGGGTTCAATTTCTGCTTTGCGCAGATTTTCTTTCAGATAAATCTGATATTTATCCCAGCCAATTACGGGTTGTATTGCTGAACCGGAACTGAATGATGAATAAATTTCAGATTTAATGTCTTCATGGCTGCTCAGATTCACTTCTACCTGTCTTTCTGAATTTTTCCTGATTGCATCAGAGCGGTTAACATTCATCCAGAACAAAATACCTGCAGCAATAAACATAACTGAAGCCGTTGCTGCAATACTCATCCTTTGCCAGCTAAAGAAGAAGTTCTCTTTTTGCTCCTGCAAATGGGCAATACGCTTATGCAGACTGCTCTGAAGAAGACTAAGATCATGTGCAGGGTCTGCCACAGTATCGTAACCTTCCATTGCTTCCCACATAAAGGGGTCGTCAATAGCTTGTTTCTCAAGCTGATGCATCAGCTCAGGCTCCAGATCACCGGAAAGATATTTTCTGAATAAATGAATATGGTTACTATTTGAGCTCACCGTTCTTTTCAATACAAATTTTAAGATTCCTTTTTCCGTTCTGAATAAAACTTTTAACCTTATTCAGGTCAAAGCCGGTTTGTTCAGACACCTCTTTATAACATTTCTGCTCCAGATAAAACAGATTTACTGATATGCGTTGTTCATCAGAGAGCGTTTCCATGCACTTCTCCATGAGGATGAGCCTGTCTTCAGGAATTTCGTCTCTGTTAAGATGCAAAACCGACTCCGTTTCCATAAAATACTCATCAACAGATACAAAATCATGCTTAGACGAAGAACGAATTGCCATCAAACAATGATTTCTGGCAAGGGTATACAGCCAGCTTTTAAAGTTACTGATTTCATGAATCCTTAATTTCGGTATCAATTCTTCAAAAATCTGCATTACAGCATCCCTGCTCTTTTCCTCATCCCTGAAATACTTAAGACATAATCCATATACCAACGGCATATAGTTTTCATAAAGACTCCCAAGGAGCTGAAGATCGCCGGTATTGCGATATTCAATGAGCAGCTCAGCTTCATTGATTTCTTTACGGCCTGATATATTCTGAATAAACTTCAAAAGAATTGCTTTATTGAATTAATTTATGAATTATTTTCGGCTTAAGCTCAGAGCAAAGTATAAAGTCTGAAGATTAACTAATTTAACCTGAATACCATACTTTTATCTTTTCCGTTTTAAGAACACACAATTTACGTTATGAAAATTCCGTCAATTTTACTTCTTCTAAGTATATTCTCTGTTAATGTTTCATGTGCTCAGATCAAAATTCCTCAGGTTTTAAAAGATGCTGCAAAAACCACTGCAAGCCCGGGTCAGGATGAAATTGGTTCAGCTTTAAAAGAAGCACTGGCCATCGGAATTTCAGCCGGCACCGACAGGCTTTCATTGGAAAATGGCTTTCTTAAAAATGCAGCTGTAAAACTTCTCTTTCCGCCCGAAGCTCAAAAAATTGAGAAAGCACTCCGTGGAATAGGAATGAACAGAGCCTGCGATGATTTCATACTCAGTCTTAACCGTGCTGCAGAGCTGGCGGTAAAAGAAGCCAAACCGGTATTTGTGAATGCACTGAAAGAAATGAGTATTCAGGATGCCTCCAATATTCTTTTAAGCGATCAGAAAAACGCCGCCACCAATTACTTTCAAAAGACAACAAGTCAGCAGCTTAGAAGTAAATTTAAACCGATTATCGAAAGTTCACTCACCAAAACTGAAGCCACCAGGTACTGGTCTGACCTGAGTACAAGATATAACCAGATTCCTTTTGTGAATAAAGTAAACACTGACCTTAGTGATTATGCCACTCAGAAAGCAACTGAGGGATTATTCCATGAGATTGCCGCTGAAGAACTGAAGATCAGGCAAAATCCTGCGCTAAGAAGTACTCAGCTTTTGAAAAAGGTATTCAGTTATGCCGACAGTAAAAACCCGGGCCAATAAAAGCCTATAGCTGAATACCGGAACTGACCATGATTTCAATCCAATAAAAAAGGGCCTCCCTGCATATACCGGAAGGCCCTTTCATTTATTTCATAATCTCTTAAACGAGCAATCTTACCGGCTCTTCAAGCAAAGCTTTTAATGTTTGCAGGAATGCCGCTCCGGTTGCACCGTCAACCACACGGTGGTCGCAGCTTAACGTAACCTTCATGACATTACCCGGCACAACCGCTCCGTTTTTAACTACAGGAACCTGCTGAATACCGCCAACTGCAAGAATACATGCATCAGGTGGATTAATGATCGCTGTAAACTCATCTATTCCAAACATCCCAAGATTTGAAATGGTAAATGTTGACCCTTCCCAATCGGCAGGCTGAAGTTTTTTCGCTTTTGCACGCTGAGCAAAATCTTTAACCTCTGCAGAAATATGAGAAAGTGATTTTCCATCAGCAAAGCGAACTACCGGCACCAGCAAACCATCTTCAACAGCAACCGCAACACCAATGTTTACATGCTCGTTATAACGTATTTTATCACCCAGCCATGATGAGTTAACATGAGGGTGCTGCTTCAATGCAACTGCAACAGCCTTAAGTACCATATCGTTGAAAGAGATCTTGCTTGCAGCAAACTCGTTTATTTTGGTACGTGCCTGCATTGCACTGTCCATATCTATAGACATGGTCAGATAAAAATGAGGGGCAGTAAATAAACTTTCTGAAAGACGCTTGGCAATAACCTTACGCATCTGGGATACCGGAGTTTCAGAATATTTTTCCTGACCGATAAACTGAGGAATTGCAGGAGCACTGGCAGGGGCTGCCTTAGCTTCTGCCGGGGCAGCAGCACTAACTGCTGCCGGACTGAATCCTTCAATATCCTTTTTAACAATCCTTCCGCCTTCAGCACTTCCCTTAACCTGACTCAGGTCAATTCCCTTCTCTCTGGCAATTCTTTTAGCCAATGGAGATGCTTTTACGCGTGATGAAGAATCACTGATTATCTGCTGGCCTGCAGAAGCACTTGATGCTGCCAGTGCAGGGGTAGCCTGTTCGGTTTTAGCTGCAGCTTTTGGCTTAGAGCCTGATTTCAACAATCCTGAAACATCAGTTCCTGCTTTACCAACAATCGCAATAATATCATTTACTTTGGCAGCCTGACCTTTCTCCACTCCAACGTAAAGAAGTGTTCCATCGGCATAACCAATCACTTCCATTGTAGCTTTATCAGTTTCTACATCAGCAAGGGCATCATCACTTTTCACAGTATCCCCAACTTTTTTGTGCCATTCAGCGATAACACCTTCGGTCATCGTATCGCTCAATAAAGGCATACGGATGATGGTAGCACCCAGTGCAGCGGCATCAGCATCAGCATCTCCCGAAACTTCTTCAGTTTCAGCAGCAGCGACCGGAGTAACTTGTGTTTCCGGAGCAGAAGCTGGTGCAGCGGCACCGCTTAACAATGCCTGATAATCTTCTCCTGCTTCACCTAAAACGGCAATAACAGAATCAACCGGAGCCGCCTGACCCTCCTGAGCACCGATATATAATAATGTTCCTTCCTGGAAAGATTCAAAGTCCATAGTAGCCTTATCTGTCTCGATCTCTGCGATCAGGTCTCCTGAACTAACTTTGTCACCAACTTTTTTATGCCATTTAGCGATAACTCCCTCCGTCATCGTATCGCTCATCTTTGGCATTTTAACTACTTCAGCCATTTTTATTTCCAGATTAGTATTTTAAAAAATTAGGTTTAGTCGCGAATGTAAGGATAGTCAGATTCAATATATACATCTGTGTAAAGTTCTGACGGATCAGGCCATGGAGACTCTTCAGAGAACTTCACTGATTCATCAACAATCGCTTTAATCTTTTCACCAATCTCATCAAACCATGCCTCATCAGCATATTTTTTCTCTTCAATAGCAGCCTTTACAACCTCGATCGGATCTTTTGCCTTATAAGCTTCAACCTCTTCTTTGGTTCTGTATTTTGCAGGGTCTGACATAGAGTGACCCTTATAACGATAAGTTCTCGCTTCAAGGAATGTTGGTCCTTCACCACGGCGTGCCCTCTGAACAGCTTCATCCATCGCATTATGAACTGCTACGGGATCCATACCATCGACCGGTGCACAAGGCATATCAAAACCTAAACCGATCTTATAGATATCAACCATATTGGTAGTTCGCGATACAGAAGTTCCCATTGCATAGCCATTGTTCTCACAAACAAAGATTACAGGAAGTTTCCATAACATTGCCATATTGAAAGTTTCATTCAAAGCTCCCTGACGTACAGCTCCGTCGCCCATATAACAGATACAAACATTATCTGTTCCGCTATATTTCTCAGCAAATGCAATTCCGGCTCCCAGCGGGATCTGCCCGCCTACAATACCATGTCCGCCAAAAAATTTCTTCTCCTTGCTGAACATGTGCATTGAACCACCCTTACCTTTTGAACATCCGGTAGCTTTACCGTAAAGCTCAGCCATGATCTCATTTGCACTCATTCCTTTTGCAAGGGCATGAGCATGATCGCGATAAGCTGTGATTAAAGAATCTTCAGGACGGATAACAGACATTGTACCTGCCATCACCGCTTCCTGACCAATATACAAATGGCAAAATCCTCTGATCTTCTGCTGCCCGTAAAGTTGTCCTGCTTTCTCTTCAAACTTGCGCATCAAAAGCATTGATTCATACCATTGAAGATAAGTGTCTTTGGTTATTTCTATTGAACTCATTCGTATTAGTTTCTGTTAAACTCTTTAAGCCCTGTCTAAGGGACGACAAATCTAACCATATCTTCCAAAAAAAAAGAATACTAACGCGTTTTGTTTACGGTAAATGCAGCTTTTCGAATGTTAAAAAAACGTTAAAAGGGTAATTGGTCTTGCTTTTATAGTTAAAATATTGGATATTTGTAACATTCTGAGAATATAACCAGTACACAGGCGTTCATAGTCTTGTCATTTGTACTATAAACGAAAGAGCTAAAAAATGGGGAAAAAAGTAATTGCAGCCCTGCTGCTTATGATTTCTTTTGTGTCGATTCAGGCACAGACCACGCAGAAGGATCCAAAACCTGCAGATAAGATTGAGGATCCCGATAACCTGGCTACCGAATACTTCTCCCAGATTATGGGAGTTGCGCTCTCCGCTACATCAAACCTTAAACTTTATCAGTTTGTTTACGACTGGATCGGTACTCCTTACCGTTTAGGTGGTGGAACCAAAAAGGGAATTGATTGTTCTGGTTTTGCATTCGAATTATACAATAAAGTTTTCAGTACACTGATCGGCAATAATTCAAGAAATATTTTCAGTATGGTGAATCCGATCAAAAAGGAAGAGCTGAAAGAAGGTGATCTTGTATTTTTTAAAATAGGCAGCCGTTCAATTACTCATGTTGGTGTATATATGGGCAATAATAAATTTGCACATGCCTCAAGCAGCAAGGGTGTAATGATCAGTGATCTGAACGAAGCCTACTGGACCAGATATTATTACAAAGGCGGCAGATTGCTGGCCTCACTCAGAGATTAACAAGAACTCAATATGTTAAAAAGCACCGTAACACAATTACGGTGCTTTTTTGTTTTAATAGGTTCAAATTCAGTATATTCAATAAATTTTCCAATTATGTACACATCCTATATTTTACTTTTCTTAGCGATTGTAATTCTGTTCAGTTCATTTGTTACTGTTAAACAGGGTACAATTGCAGTTGTAACTATTTTCGGCAAATACAGAAGGCTGCTGCTGCCCGGACTGAATTTAAAGATTCCACTGATCGAAGTAATTCATTCGAGAATTTCTATTCAGAACCGTTCTGTAGAACTTGAATTTCAGGCAGTAACTATTGACCAGGCTAACGTTTATTTCAAAGCGATGGTTCTTTATTCTGTCAACAATCAGGATGAAGAAACGATCAAAAATGTTGCCTTTAAATTTATCAATGAGCAAAACCTGATGCAGGCTCTGATCAGAACCATTGAAGGAACAATACGCGCCTTTGTGGCAAGTAAGAAACAATCAGAAGTCCTGGGGCTTCGCAAAGACATTGTTGATCACGTAAAAGAGCAGCTGGATACGGTCCTCGAAACATGGGGCTATCATTTACAGGATCTGCAGATTAACGACATCACCTTCGATGAAGTAATCCTGACCTCTATGAGCCGTGTAGTAGCATCCAATAACCTGAAAGCTGCTGCAGAGAACGAAGGTCAGGCTCTTTTAATCACCAAAACAAAAGCAGCCGAAGCGGATGGTAATGCGATCAAAATCGCTGCAAATGCAGAACGTGAAGCTGCTCAGTTACGCGGACAGGGTATTGCACTATTCCGTGAAGAAGTTGCAAAGGGTATGACACATGCTGCAAAAGAAATGCAGACCGCAGATCTGGATACTTCAGTTATTCTTTTCACCATGTGGACAGAAGCCATCAAACATTTCGCAGAGAACGGGCAGGGCAATGTTATATTCCTTGATGGTTCTTCTGAAGGTATGAAAAGAACTATGGAGCAAATGATGAGCATCAACATCATGGAAACCCAGGAAAAAAAGAAGAAAGCTTAAACAGAAATTTTAAACTCCAAATAACAGAAAAACCCGGCATGCACCGGGTTTTTCTGTTATTTGATCTGAATGTAATCTGCTACAATCTGCAAAGCTTCATCACGGATAAAATCTACATCATCCTTAGGCTTTGCTTCACCCTTTTTCAATGGTGGCAGACCTTTTGCGGCCCGTCTTTGATTTTCACGCTGTAATGCTTTGGCCTCCTGCTCATCACGTTCTTTTTTCAGCTGCTCTTCATTCAGAGTGATTGAAGTTTCAGCTTCACGTTTTGCAAATTCCTCAATATCCTCCAGGAGGTTCTTATAGCCAAGGGATGTCTTCATCCGTTCTTTATGCATAACAATAAGTTTACGCTTAACATCCTCCAAATTAGTTACCTGAACAAACTTGCTTGGGGCAATCGTATCCCATGGAAGTGCTCTCGGTTCAGAGCTTTCTCCATATTTGTCTTTCGGAAAAACAGTTGGTAATTCAATATCAGGTACAACACCCTTATGTTGCGTACTGCTGCCATTCACACGATAGAATTTCGCCATAGTCAGATTGATCTGTCCAAATTCAGGAGCATTCGTCCTGACATTATTCCCTCCCTTATTACCGGCGGTCTGGGCGGCCTTAAGCATCAGCTTATCTGCAGTACCTATCACTCTCGACATATCGATTCCCTGCTGAACGGTTCCTTTTCCATAAGACTGGTTACCAATCACTATTCCTCTTCCGTAATCCTGCATTGCACCTGCAAAGATCTCAGATGCAGATGCGCTGAAGCGATCCAGAAGTACGCCCAGTGGACCAGACCATGCAATTGATGTATCCTCATCTTCATCCACTTCTACCTTATTTCTCCGGTCGCGAACCTGTACTACAGGGCCCGACTTAATGAATAAACCGCTTAAACTAATCGCTTCAGGAAGTGAGCCTCCTCCATTACTTCTTAAATCAAGAACAACGGCATCCACTTTCTCCTGCTTTAAAGTATCAAGCAGAAGTCTTACATCACGCGTTGTACTCTTATAGTTAGGATCTCCTGCCTGCATTGCTCTGAAATCAGCATAAAAAGCCGGTAACTGTATGATACCAATCTTATATGACTTACCTCCGGAACTAACCGTTTTAATTATTTTCTTAGCCGACTGATCTTCAAGAACTACCTTATCCCTAACCAGTTCAACAATTTTTGGTGTAGAAGACAGTTCCTGACCTGCAGGAATAACCTTTAACCGAACAATGGTACCTTTAGGCCCTTTTATTTTGGTTACTGTAACATCAATTCGCCATCCTATTACATCCACAAATTCGCCATCCCTGCCCTGAGCAACGGCAATGATTCTATCATTCACATTCAGAGTCTTGGCCTTGAATGCCGGTCCGCCGGGAATAATTTCAGCAACCTTCACCACTTCATTTTCCAACTGAAGTCTGGCACCTATACCTTCAAAAGTACGAGCAAGTTCTTCGTTAAATTCCTGTGCACGATTAGGGACAAAATAATTAGTGTGGGGATCCACTGTTCCGGTGAAGGCATTCATAAAGATCTGAAATACATCCTGATTGTTAAACTTAGTGGATTGAGAGATCAGATTCTCGTATCTCTTCTTTAAGGTTTCCCTTATCTTAGCTTCTTCAGTACCTGTAACTTTCAGGTTCAGCATTTCATATTTAATGCGTCTTGACCAGAGTGTGTTTGACTCAGATTCAGATTTAAGCCAGGGCAGCTTTTCGCGGTCATAGGTATATGTTTCATTTGCAGTGAAAGAAAATTTCTTGTCGAGCTCTTTCAATGCAAATTTCACCCGGTCATTATAACGCTTTTGATAAACATTGAAAATGTAAAATGCAACACTCAGATCTCCTTCACGGATATCATCATCCATTGTCATTCTGTATTGCTCAAAATCTGTAATATCACTTTGCAAAAAATAGCTCTTACCACCATCAAGCGCTTTAAGGTATTCATCAAAAACAACAGTTGAAAAATCATCATCCACAGTAACTTTCTGATAATGGAAATTTTCAATGAGCTCAACCAGCGATCTTGCCACTACAGACTGCTGCATTTCAGGCTTAAGATCATTTTCTGAAACCACAATATTTACCCGTGGGTCGGCTTTGCAGGATAAAGCTGCTACTATAAAAACCGCCAGACATAACCTCTTTAACATCTCTTTAAATGATTTTAACTCCATTGTAGAATATACCTATCCAAATTGGTACCAAATTTTAAATATAGACATGGCAAATATCGAATTGATACATAAACCATGTAACATGTTTGTGTTCTTTTATAATACTGAACGGCTGAAATTAAGAAAAGCCTGAAGAAAATCTATTGTACAGTCCTTAAAAAATCGGCTTTAAGATCGTTAAATTCCTTATTTGCTGAATTTGCAGCAAGCAGATTACCGGTTTTTGTATAAAGTTCAGACAGTGTGCTCTTTATTTCGATCAGATTATAACTGTATTTATATTTAAGCGAAAGCTGTTCTGCTTCTTTCAGATCGCTGAAGGCAAGCTGATAATCGCCGATTGCCAGTTTGACATGTGCAAGCCCGATAAGGGAATTAACAATTCCTTTCGGGTAATTTACTTTCCTTGCCAGCATATTTGACTGAATATAAAACCACTTTGCTTCAGAAAATTTCTTCTGACGTCCGTAAATATCTGCCAGCTGATCGTAACATCTTATCGTACCGGTTTTATCTTTTAACTTATAATAATTCAGAGGTAAAGCCCTTTTTAAAATCAATGCCTCGGCTTCTTTATACTTTTTTTGTGTGGCCCAGAGAGTTATAAGACTACTATAGCCTTCTGCAACAGAAGCAGAATTCTTCATGCCTTCCGCAGCATCAATTAAAGCATTACTGTATTTAAGAGCTTTATTAATATCCCCCTTGAAGGTACAGAGTCGCGAAAGGCTGAGGTAATTGCTGAGTGCTGCTTTAGTATTATTGATCTCAAGATTCAGATTAAGTGCCTGCTCCATCAAAAATACAGCTTGTTCCAGATCGTCTTTTAAGGCATAATTAATTGCATAGGAGTTCAAAACATTTGCTTCAGCGGCCCTGTCGCCCAGGTTTCTGTATAAAAAGATCAGCTGATCAAAAGCAGTCAGGGAATCAGAACCCAAATGACCGTTATATATTCCGGAAGAGACAGGAAATACTGAAGGAGCTGCGTCGGATGCCATCAGCTGTCTGCGCAACTGCAAACTATTGAAATAGCTTTTGACCGGATCAAAATTGGCCGACCTTAAAATTTCTGCTTTAAGCGAATCGGATAAATCCGGTTTACTAAACTTAATCTTGATTTCAATCGCTCTGCTTTCCTGATTTTTGTTCTTTGCACATGCCTGATTTGGCAGCACGAAAATCACCGAAAATAAACCATAAAAAAAATAAGACCTGACCTTCATTAATAATACTCCTGATTGATCTGTATTAAATTACGGATCCTGTTGACTAAATCAAACGTACGAAGATGTATTAAATTACAAGCATCATCTCAGAGTAAATATTCAGGTGTATAGAAACAGTAACGGGATTTAAAAATTCAGGGCGCAATCCTGTTTAATTACGATTGATTTTGCCGAATTTTAACGATCAATATTTCCTAATCTTAATCAAACTCATTAAAGATGGCAACAATACCTCCTCTGGCAGAGCGCATGCGCCCCGAAACGCTCGACGACTATGTTGGACAAAAACATCTTGTTGGGAAGGATGCCATCCTGCGGGTAGCCATTGAAAGCGGGAGATTACCTTCCTTAATTCTATGGGGTCCGCCAGGAGTAGGAAAGACAACACTGGCGTTCATCATCGCCAGACAATTAAACCGTCCGTTCTTTAGTCTCAGTGCCATCAATTCAGGTGTAAAAGACATCAGGGAAGTAATTGAAAAAGCTGCGGCATTAAAGGATCTGAATGAGAATCTGCCAATACTATTTATTGATGAGATTCATCGTTTTTCAAAATCGCAGCAAGATTCGCTTTTGGGTGCTGTTGAACGCGGCCTGGTAACACTGATCGGAGCAACTACAGAAAATCCTTCCTTCGAAGTAATATCTGCATTGCTTTCCCGCTGCCAGGTTTACATTTTACAAAACCTTTCTGAAGAGGATCTGCTTGGCTTGTTGAATAAAGCAATCAGCCAGGATTCCTATCTGTCGGGCAAGAAAATCAGCATCAAAGAACATGAGGCGCTACTTCGTCTTTCAGGCGGAGATGCCAGAAAATTACTGAATGTTCTGGAACTCGTTGTCAATGCCGCTAACAGCAGCAGCGTAGTTATCGGTAATGAGCTGGTATTAAAACATGTACAGCAGAATATGGCCATCTATGATAAAGCTGGCGAACAGCATTATGATATTATATCGGCCTTCATCAAATCAATCCGGGGCAGCGACCCGAATGCAGCTGTTTACTGGCTGGCAAGAATGATTGCAGGAGGGGAAGATCCTTCGTTTATTGCACGCAGACTGCTTATTTTAGCCTCAGAAGATATCGGAAATGCCAATCCTAACGCATTATTACTTGCCAATACCTGCTTTCAGGCAGTAAATGTGATAGGATGGCCTGAATCAAGAATCATACTTTCACAAACGGTAACCTATCTGGCTTCATCAGCCAAGAGTAATGCCAGTTATGAAGCGATAGCAAAGGCTCAGGATCTGGTTAACAGAACCGGTGATCAGTCTGTTCCGCTCCATTTACGAAACGCCCCTACAAAACTGATGAAAAACATAGGTTATGGAAGGGAATACGAATATTCGCATGCGTTTGAAGGCAATTTTTCGGCTCAGGAATATATGCCTGATAGTCTGAGCGGACATCTTTTATATGATCCGGGGAAAAATGCAGCTGAAGATAAACTCAGGGAAAGATTAAGGTCTTTATGGAAGGGGAAATATAATTATTGAGCTGTTCTGAATTTTCAGTTAATAAACCAGAGTCTTAATCAGCAACAAATTCATTAATTTCAATATTATTTTAACAGAAATCTTAACAAAACACAAATGAATTTAAACCTTAAAGGCAAAAGAGCATTAGTTTGCGGAAGTACACAGGGAATCGGCAAAGCTTCTGCTATTGAACTTGCACTTCTGGGCGCAGACATCACCCTCATTGCCCGAAATGAGGAAAAATTAAAGGAAGTTCTGAACGAATTACCCGGATTTGGAAAACAGAAGCACCAGTATTTATCAGCTGATTTCACAAACCCTTCTGAACTCAGGAAAATCATCACCGGATACGTTTCAGAACACCCGATAGATATTCTGATCAATAATACAGGTGGCCCGGCAGGCGGACAGGCGGTAGATGCTGCAACTGATGAGTATATAAATGCTTTCAACATGCACCTTATTTGTAATCAGATACTTACTCAGGCCGTGGTACCCGGAATGAAGAATAAGAATTTCGGAAGAATCATTAATATCATTTCTACTTCTGTAAAAACTCCGCTTAAAGGATTGGGAGTTTCGAATACCATCAGAGGAGCGGTAGCCAGCTGGTCGAAAACACTTGCTTTAGAACTCGCACCTTTTGGTATTACAGTCAACAATGTTCTTCCAGGTTTTACCATGACGGGCAGACTTGAATTCCTGATTAATTCTATTGCTCAGAAAGAAGGTAAAAGCAATGAGGAGGTTAAAAATGACATGATCAGTACCATTCCGGCAGGAAGAATAGCCGATGCTGAAGAGGTTGCAGCAGCAGTAGCATTTTTAGCCAGCCCGGCAGCATCCTATATCAACGGCATCAATGTTCCGGTTGATGGCGGTAAAACACCTTCATTATAAAACAATTTACAGATATGAATACAGTAAAAACCTTAATGCTGAGTATAGTTTTGCCTTTTGCCGGCTACGGGATGATCAGCGGGATGAATGAAAATATGCGTTCTGTATTGAAATTTCAGAAGAAGAAATCTGATATCATTGCCGATAATGCAAAGCCTGTATTAATTTCGAGTCAGTTCAAATTTACCGAGGGACCGGTGGCTGATAAGCAGGGTAATTTCTTTTTTACAGACATCATCGAAGATAAGATCTGGAAGTACAGTATCGAAGGTGAATTAAGCCTTTTTATGGATAAAACCGGCCACTCTGACGGGATGTATTTTGACAAAAAGGGCAACCTGATCACAGCTGCCGACGAAAAAAATGAGTTATGGTCGATCAGTCCGGATAAAAAAATTACCGTAATCCTCGATAATTACGAAGGGAAACGCTTTAACGGACCGAACGATCTATGGATAGACAAAAAGGGAGGAATCTATTTTACCGACCCTTACTATCAGCGTCCTTACTGGGAAAGAAAGCAATCAGAACTTGACGGGCAACATGTTTATTACCTGCCGAATGGTTCAAAAAAAGCAATCATAGTTGACAATAAGCTTGTAATGCCGAATGGCATCATTGGTTCGGCTGATGGCAAAAATCTTTTCGTAGCTGATATCGGTGATAAGAAAACCTATAAGTATACCATTAATAAGGATGGCAGCCTGTCTGAACGAAAGCTATTTACCGGTATGGGTTCAGACGGAATGACACTTGATAACAAAAGCAACCTCTATCTTACCGGCCGGGGCGTTACTGTTTTTAATCCCCGGGGAGAACAAATAGAACATATTGAGCTGCCGGGATGGACAGCCAATGTTACTTTTGGAGGTAAAAACAAAGATATTTTATTTATAACCTCAAATAAATCAGTGTATACCCTGAAGATGAAAGTGAAAGGAATTTAATTCTTTAAAAACAGAAAGGCCCCGGATTGAAAAATTCACTCCGGGGCCTTTCATTTTCAGGTTGATTTCCTATTCTGCTGATGCAGCAACAACCTCTCCTTTAATGTAAATCAACTTTACAGGAGTTTTAGCATTAGACCTGATGGTCAGCCCCTTACTAAATGGAGCCAATGCGGCTGCATTATAGGTAACTGTAATCGTTCCTGTTTGTCCTTTTAATACCGGTGTATTGGTATACTTTGGAACAGTACATCCGCAAACACTTTCAATATTGCTTATAATCAATGGCTCATCGCCAATGTTTGTAAATTTAAAATCAACACTTACTGGTTTTCCCTGAGGAATTTTACCAAAATCATGCGTTTCTTTTTCAAACTTGAATTCAGGTTTTTCTACAGCGCGAAATGCTGATACTGCTGCAAACAAAAATACTACGCTGCAAAGAATAACTAACTTTTTCATCTTTTTAATTTTTTGTTTTTTTAATAGTAATAAATCTGCCTGCGGCAGGCAGGTCTACCTGTCGGTAGACAGGCATGCATGCCGTCGGGCATGGCGATCATGATTTGATAATTACTAAAGTTTATTGTTTTGTATTATCAAAGCAAATCCCGCGCCAAAATAACACGACAGGTAATAAGCCCTCATACCAAAAATAACATTTTAGCTTATCCGATTATAAACAAGCATCAATTGTTATTCAATTGTTACGCGAAAATCAGAATTTGGTTTCATTGCCCGAACGACTGTCTGAGATTCATTCGGGAGAAACCCGAATTAAAATCTTCTGTCGGGTTTCTTTTCTTCAGAAACGCGAACACCAATCTTACGGCCATATAATTCAGTGCCATCCAGGGCTTCAATAGCCTGCTGACCTGCCTCATCGTCCATTTCAACAAAGCCAAAGCCCTTACTGCGACCACTTTGCTTGTCAATAATCAACTTCACCGAAGTGGGTTCACCATACTTTTCAAAAATTTCTCTTAACTCCTGTTCATCTACTTTAAATGGAAGTCCTCCAACGAAAATATTCATATGCTATTAATTGTTTAGTTTCAATTTACTGATTTACTTGTTCCTGATAATAAGGATGTTGCTTAACTCTGGTTATTTCAGGGTCACCAATGGCAGTTAATATCCGGCGGGCACCTACAAGAGTACGCGACTGAAAATCATCATAATTCTTAGATCCGCTGATCATGCTGTTAATTCTCACCAATCCTGCAGCTTGAATAAACTCCCCATTGCCAATATATATTGCTGTATGGGTAACCCTCATCGTTTTTTTATTCCCTGCAAAAAAGAGATGATCGCCCGGCTTCAGATTCTTTAATGCTTTGGTAATACTCACAGAATCACTTTCAAAAATATCTACCTTATCCCCAACTAATGCCTGCTGGGAGGCATCCCGGGGAAGTACAATACCATGCATAAAATAACTTGTTTTCGTAAATCCGCTGCAATCCATGCCCTTTACTGAGGTGCCACCCCATAAATAAGGAATACCAAGATAGTTACGGGCAGTTTTCAATAATTGTTCTGCTGAAGGATCGGGCTGATTTTTCCACTGATCATATGGCCTTGCTTTCTTCACTGAGATAAAGGCAGTACGCTTATCGGGGAATGCAACTTTATAAAAACCACTTGTCTCAGAAAGCAGCTGCAGAATATTTCCGGCAACAAGATCAGATACAGGTAATGAACTTTCAGATGGTTCAGTGTAAGCAAGTCCGAACAGTTCGGTATAAACAATCTTTTCTGCCCTTTGCCAGTTCTCGAACTCCGGTTTAGTCATCGGTACAATACCGGCTGATTCAGTCCATGACAGATAATTATCAGGAGTACGGATAAAATAATTTCCTCTTTCCTTCTTTAATATTTTTACCGGTGTACCCAGGAGAGACTGGGTGGCCATCTCGGCAGCATGATTCGGGGCATAGCGCTGATTGATGACCGATAAATTAGTGACACCATATACTTTTGCATTCTGATCAGCAGAAGGTAAAACTTCCTCTTTGATTATTACCACGAGGTTTTCCCTACTCAGCAAAGCTTTTAATTCTGCCGCTGCTTCTGCTTTGGAAATCTCCAGCTTATACGCAAGAGGCTCTGATGTTAGCTGACTAAGCTGATAATATTCAGTTCTTTTATCCGGAGCGTATTTTTTTTGAACCTGAAGTGATAATTCATTTACTCTTTTTATAAGCAAAGAATCAATAACAGCAGCTTCTGAATAAGAACCGAGAAATAAAATAAAAGCAATAAAAAATAATCTGTTCATATAGTATTCTGTAGAAAATAAGGATTGCGACAATTCGGCTAGCTTAATTCCTTATGTTTCGATAATTGATAAATTTAAGGAAAGAATCTCAGAAAATCAGCAGTAATTTTAGTATCAGGGATTAAAGTCATTGACTATAAATTCTTTAGCCAGTCCATCAGTGAAGCATACTTATAGGTAAAGTTCAGTTCTCTATCAGTTCGTTCAGTGCTGATTACTTTCCAGTCCTTCCTTTCAGCAATAAATTGCGGCTCGACAAGATGCTCGGTTTTTGCAGCAAGTGTATAAAATTCTTCTTTTGACGGATGTATTGGTGCGCATCCATTATATATCCCCCCGGCATTTTCATCATTAATCAGGGTACTGACCAGAGCAATAACATCATCCAGATGAATAAGGTTCACAGGAGCCAGTCCGTTAGGAATATTGGTTTTACCGGCAAAAAATCTTCCCGGTGTCCGGCCCGGCCCGATTAAACCGGCAAGCCTTAAAACAACCACCTTTGTCTTCAGACCATTTAACATCTCTTCAAACTCTGCAATTGCCTTCGCTGAATCGGTTTCAGGTGCTATTGCTGAGCTTTCTGTTATTTCCGAATTGCTTTCAGGATAAACTGAGGTAGAACTGATAAAGATGATTCTGGAA
This sequence comes from Daejeonella sp. H1SJ63, assembly GCF_029360775.1. Lineage (GTDB taxonomy): Bacteria > Bacteroidota > Bacteroidia > Sphingobacteriales > Sphingobacteriaceae > Daejeonella. The sequence goes on from NZ_JARKMZ010000025.1 coordinate 67,395, forward strand.
ATTCTTCCTCTCTCAAGCAATGGCTTCAGCAGAAAGGCCATTTTACGATAATTTTCTGTACCGGTTATACTTCTCCTGCCCGGAGGTACAGAAATGATGAGAATGTCAGAATCTAAAAAATCAAAAAGTTCAGGATCCTGACTATTTATGTCGAACTGTACTAAATAAGGGTCAATTCCATCTGATTTAAACAGATCTGATTTAGCCGGACTTGTTGTACTGGCTTTAACTCTAAATTCTTTGCTTATCAGGTATTTAGCAAGCGGATAGCCCAGCCAGCCGCATCCAAGTAAACTAACCGTAGTGTTATTTTTCATGTATATTTACAACAAAAGTACGTGCTTTAATTTTTAATTGAGTTTTGGCATCTCATTTGAATTAATCTTAAACAAAAAATAAATAATCATGAAAAGTATAAAGATTAAAACAGCAACATGGGCATTGGCTATTGCTGCTTCTGCCATGTTATTTCAAGCCTGCGCAACTGCAACAAAAACACAAAAAGGAGCTGTCATCGGTTCAGCAGCCGGTGGAACTATAGGTGCTATAATTGGTAAAAAAGCAGGAAATACTGCAGTTGGTGCTATTCTGGGCGGAGCTATCGGTGGTACTGCCGGAGCATTAATCGGTCGTAAAATGGACCGCCAGGCAGAAGAAATCAAACAAACTGTTCCAAATGCTGAAGTAATCCGCGAAGGCGAAGGAATCATTGTAAAGTTTGACTCAGGAATTTTGTTTGATGTTAATCAGACTGCACTGAAACCTGCTGCAAGAACCAATATTGAAAATCTGGCTACCTCATTGAAAAATAACCCGGAGACTATCGTTACCATTGTTGGTCATACAGATGCTACCGGTACCGATGATTATAATCAGAAACTTTCTGAGCGTCGCGCCGCAGCTGTTAAATCTTATGCAGTTGCTCAGGGAATAAGTTCAAGCCGCCTGAATACTCAGGGAAGAGGCGAAAGTGAACCAATTGATGATAATACTACCGAAGATGGCAGAGCCAAAAACCGTCGTGTGGAAATTGTGATCGTTGCCAACGAAAAAATGAAAGAAGAAGCTAAATCCGCTCAATAAATACACTCATATCCTATCTAAATAGCTCATCAGGCTCCGGGTTGATGAGCTATTTTACCAGCCCCTGGCTTTTCTTGTCTCCGTGATATGAGCCAGATGATGCTCTCCATGCCAGACATACATTGCCAGAACTTCAGCCAGTACAAAATTCTTTTTATGTTCCGGATGATAATAAGTTCTTGAAAAGTCGCTGCTCTTAAATGTTCTCAAAAATGCCGTCCACCTTCTGTGAAGACTGTCAAGCAGATCAAGCGAATCATGCACGGCTCCATAATGCGCCTCCTCACATTCAGCCCAGCGATCTTCATGATAAATCCTGATAGTGGGATTATCTTCAGTCAGGGCAAGCTTGAAACGGATATATGCATTCATATGACTGTCGGGAAGATGATGAACAACCTGTCTTAAAGTCCAGCCCCCATCCCTGTAGGGTGTATCCAGCTGCACATCATTTAATCCATTTACTGCGTCACGAATCTTGCCGGGCAATGCTGCCAGATTTTCGATCAATCCCGGATATTCATCTTCTGTGCAGGGTTCTGACTTAAACTTTCCTATCGGATATTTAAGCTGTTCCAAATCTTTTGTCATACCATTAATTATTTAAACCATAAATGTACGCATTGACAGGGCATGTGCCCCAAGCTGTTTATTGCCAATGACTTGCCAGAACTGTGCAGCCTGATTAATATCAATTGCCTTTGAAAAAAGCATCCAGGAAATATTCTGATCAATAAAAACCATTGAATCTGCCTGATCTGCTGAATCTGCAAAACACCAGCTACCTGACAATTGCTGAATGCACCATACCCCGCCGGCATCACCAACAATCTCAATCCTTACCACACTTCCTTCCCTGGCATCCATACACAGGTAGTGATAAGGCAATGCTTTCATGCAAATCTGCAGAAAAGGATGATATAATTCAGGGTTCAGAATTGAAGGCGCCCCTACCGCCAGCCTGATCTGCTGCTGATAATACCATTGTTCTGTATATTCCCTTTCTATATCAAAACGGTTTGTAGAATGCTCTTCCCCTGCCCAGGATACCGGAAAAATAGCAGGAGCATCGGGATCCAAACTCTTCAGATAAGTATAAAGTTCATCATAAGCATGCCTGAGCTGATTTATAATAATCTGCGGACTTACCCTCTGATAAGCCTTTACCCAATCGGCATTCAGTTCATTTAAATATGCAGGTAATTCAGGATAGGTTTTAAGATCGGGTCCATTAAGTATATTGGTATCTCTACCTGCAGATATCCTCCTTAATACCCTGTCGAGCAGATGTGCCGCAATATCTTTTACTGTCCATTGGCTGCATATTGTTTCATTTTCCCATTGCTGCCGGCTTAGGCCATCCAGAAGATCAATTAGTGAAGTACTAAGCCTGGGGAAAATGTTTAATAGTTCAGTCATAGCATCAAATGCTCTTCTTTAAGCTCTTTAACAGGTTCATTCTTAGCGGATAGCCCTATTTATCAGATCGAACCGCGACTGAAATATTACGGCAAATAATGAATAAATATTCCGAATACAGAGCTCACAGCCATATTCCCGCTTTTGCAGCTTCTGACAATTTGTCCGAAAGCAAAAAACAATTATCAAAAATTCATTGAAGGATGTTTCTCATTAAATGCAGTAGCTTTCTGATAAGCCCCGGCAACCTTGAGCAATTTCCCTTCACCGAATAGTTGTCCGGTAAAGGTAATGCTACCCGGAAGTCCGTTCCTGAACCCGTTGGGCAGAACCACGCAGGGATGACCGCTTAAATTTGTTGCAAGCAGATTCTGACCAAAAGCAGGGGCAACAAACACATCAATATCCTTCATTTTTTTATGAAGCTGATCAATCAAAATTGTCCTGGCCCGGTTTGCCTGAATGTATTCTACGGCAGGGATGAAATGTGCAGAGCGAAATCCGCTGGGCCAGGCATTCTTATCCTGTCTGACCATCAGATCATCACGGTTTGTTAGGCTCAGATCCTGGAAAGCTGCACCCGATTCGGCCGACAAGATGATGAGCATGTCTCTGTATGGTAATTCAGGCAGTTCAACAGGAACCAGTTCAGCACCCATCTCCTTCAGTTTAATCAGAGTGAGACTGTCATTGGCAGAATTTGCATATTTCCGATTGAACTCAGATTTAATATAGCCAATTCGTGTTCCCTTCAGGCTGGTAGTGAGCGGACTCGTATAACTGAATGGAGCAGTAATCACACTCAGGTCCTTACCATCTGCACCAAGGACGGCATTAAAAACTATAGCACAATCCTGAACATCGCGTGTTATCGGACCCAATTTATCCATACTCCAGCTCAGGGCCATGGCACCATGTTTACTGATACGTCCGAAACTCGGTCTCAAACCCGTTGTTCCGCACTCCGTTGAAGGTGAAACGATAGAACCCAGGGTTTCGGAACCGATTGCAAAAGGCAGACATCCGGCTGCCACTGCGGAAGCTGAACCGGCAGAAGATCCGCTGGATCCTCTTTTTATATCCCAGGGATTTCTGGTTTTACCCCCATACCATACATCGCCCATGGCCAGTTCACCCAGGGTTAATTTTGCAATCAGCACAGCTCCGGCATTTTCAAGTTTTGTTAAAACAGTAGCGTCCAGATCAATATGCTGTTCTTTGAATGGAACAGAACCCCAGGTAGTTTTATAATCTTTGGTTGCAATCAGGTCTTTAATACCAAAAGGAATACCATGAAGTATACCACGATATTTTCCTGCAGCGATTTCAGCATCTGCCTTTTTAGCCTGCTTCATTGCCCGCTCCTCAGTAATACTGATCGAGAACAACAAGACAGAATTATATTTTTTAATCCGCTCAATAAAAAAACGGGTTAGCTCCGTGGAGCTGATTTGTTTGGTACGTAAAAGTGCTGCAAGCTTAGGAATACTGTAAAAAGCAAGTTCATCTCTGTTTGAAGGCATTTTTACAGATTGCAGTGGCGCAACCTTAAAATAATTTGACTGATCAGGAAACTGATAAGCTACCGGTAGAGGGTTAAAATTGAGGGCCGGAGAAACAGAATTCTGAATATTCAGGTTTCTTAAAGCAATAAGACTTTTACGCTGCCCATCCAGATCTTCCAGCATGGTGTCGATTTCGGTATCCGTAAATTCAAGTGCGAAAATTTCCTGAGCCTGCTTTACCAGAATCCTGCTGATCTTCTCTTCTTCAACTTTTTGAAAAACAAATCCGCCGAATGTAAAACTTAGAATACAGAGAAGTACGATAATACTTTTACGTCGTATATGGAGTTTCATATAGCTTATTAATGGTTATTGATAAATTTAACAAAGAAACTGTAAATTATGCTCAATTTAAACTAAATATGATCAAAGGGATATCACTTTTCAGCATTCTTTTTTTTGCCTGTATCAGCATTCAGGCACAAACTTCAAAAACAGGCGTATTGGTTGTAGGGAATACTCCTGAAGGAGTTGCAGCAGCAATTCAATCGGCCCGTTCAGGTGCGAAAACCATTTACCTTACTCAATCATTATCCGTAAATCCTGTTTTTACCTCTGAGGACATCAGCTTCATCACCCATATCAGGAATTATTATGCCATGAAGGCCCGAAAAAGAACTCCTGCTACAGATTCCCTGATCAGGTCAGAGCTTAAGCTTGAGCAGGCTGTGAGCCTGATGCAAAGTATTGCTGACACAGTAAAAAATCTGAGCCTGAATCATAATAATGTGGTTGATGATTTAAAAAAAGATGGAAAGGGATGGGAGGTCAGATTAAAGGGAGGCGAGAGAATCAAGGCAGATGTAGTGGTTGATGCCACCGAAAACCTGTCTGTTTCTGTTCTGCTGGGCATAGACACCAAAAAAACAATGGCATTAGCCGGAAACAGCTCAAGTCCATTTGATAATAAATTGTACAGAACTACAGTTGCCCTTGCTTATCCCGGAGCAGGAACTTTCCGTACTCTGCTGCCTATGGCTGCGCTCATTCCTCAATCTGTAGAAAATTTCGTCATCCTGCCAAGGCAAATCGCCGGACTAAGACCGGCAAAAATGTCGGCCGGCCGTGCAGCAGGTACCATAGCCGCCTATTGTGCATTCTTCAAAACAACCACAAAAAACATCAATGTCAGAGTCACTCAGGGTGAATTGCTGGCTTTCAATGCCTTACTTATCCCTTATTCTGATATCGACAGGAATGATCCTAATTTTCTGGCCTTTCAGCGGCTTGGGCTCAGCGGTTTGATCAAACCTAAAATAATTAATGAAGAGATCCGCTTTGATACCGCGGGTACGGTAAGTCATAAGGAACTTCAGGTATCGATGAAGGAGTTCTATACCAGAAGCCAGCTTTGGTTTGCCGATAATAAAAATGAAGTACTGACCATTGAAGATGTAATCAGTTTGCTCATGTTTACTGCAGCCCGCGGCAATGAGCTGAAAAAAGAAATTGAAGAAGGCTGGAAACAAAGCTTCAGGCTAAACAGCAGTTTTGATCCGAAAAGGAATATCAGCAGGAAAGAATTCGGAGTTCTTGCCGACAAATACCTCCAGCCTTATAATATCCGGGTGGATATGGCCGGAAACCTGCTGCGTTAATTTCAGTCCCGCTATTTCTTAGGATTAATCCTTAACGATGGATCCTTAATAATTTTCAGGGGACTGATCTTCCTCATCCTGTAACAGTTCATGGCAGTTTCACCGAGCTTATTGATCAGTCTGTAATTCACCACAGCACCTACTGCGGCACCGATAAGCGGAATTAGCTGTGCCATCTTTGCCAGATCGATATAATCCCTGTACTCCTGTTGAAAAGTACGCCAGTCAAACTTTTCAGCATCCCCTGGTAAAGTTTTTACATAGGCATCCCAATCAGCAAGCTGATGAAAAACCCTGGCCCTGGCCTGCCGGCTCGAAAATGCAAGTTGAAACACATACAAAATATAAAGCCTCTCGCGATAATCTTTCACATCATAGCCATAAAGAGCAGCGATATCAAAAAGCAGCTTCATCTTTATTCCTATCAGAACCGGGAATTCAGCCATCCCAAGAAGAAAACCTCCGGCACCAGTTACTGCTCCCTCTGCCGATGCTGTTTTTCTGTAAAATTCTATTCTTTCTCTGACGAATGCTTCCCTGAGTTGTAAAGAACTGTCCTGTCTCGGAGCTGAAGTAATATATTTAGCTCCGAAAAGCACGGCCTTAACCATTTTTTCAATTGCAAGGGTAATGCCCTGATGCACTTTTTCCGGAATTAATTTATTTACCCGGTTTTGCAAACCTTTCGAGGCCAGATCGAACAAAGAAGGTTTCTTAAGGAATTTTTTCTTCCATAACTCAAGTTCATGATATGCCTTTTCTTCGTAAGGAAGCATTTAAATCTGATGATTTGTGCGAAAACAATAAATATAAGCGAAAGCAGATCAAAAGATATATGCTTAGTTGCTCATTAATTTTTACTTTCAACTTACTACCTTGCATACTCAAAACCAATTAAAGATTCAAAACATGCGTAAGTTTTCTGTATTGCTGATCAGTTTATTTCTGATAAGTACTTCTTTTGCACAGATCTCACCCAGAGAGCATTTCGGCTTTACCATAGGTGATGATTATCAGTTAGCCAATTTTACCAGGACTGAAGAATATTTTAAAAAACTGGCGGCAGGATCAGACCGGGTTAAACTTCAAAGCATCGGACTGACTGAGGAGGGACGAAATCAGCCAATGATGATCATTTCCTCACCTGAAAATCTGAAAAAGCTTGATTTTTATAAAGAAATATCACAAAAACTTGCACGTGCTGAGGGCCTGACAGAACAAGAGGCCCGCTCACTTGCAGAGCAGGGGAAAGCAATTGTCTGGATCGACGGGGGTCTGCATTCGACTGAAACCCTGGGTATTCACCAACTGATCGAAACAGCCTGGAATCTGGTAAGCCGGAAGGATGCAGAAACACTCCGGATTCTTGATAACACCATTATTTTAATGACCCATGCCAATCCGGATGGCCATGAGCTGGTGAGCAACTGGTATATGCGCGAAAAAACACCTGAAAAACGAAGTCTGGAACATTTGCCCCGTTTATACGAAAAATACGCCGGGCATGACAATAACCGCGACTTCTTCATGATGAACCTGAAGGAAACTCAGAATATGAGCAGGCAGTTATTCGTAGAGTGGCTTCCACAAATTATGTACAACCACCATCAGCGCGGACCGGAAGGTTCGGTGGTAGCAGGTGCACCCTACCGCGATCCATTCAATTATGTATTCGATCCGATTCTGATGACGAGCCTCGATGCGGTTGGTGCCGCTATGAACAACAGACTGAACAGCGAGAACAAACCAGGATATACCCAGAAATATGGTTCTGTGTTTTCTACCTGGTATAACGGTGGATTAAGAACTACCACCTATTTTCACAATATGATCGGACTTCTGACAGAAACGATCGGAGGGCCAACACCTTCACAGATTACACTGGTACCCGACAGGTTGATCCCCAATGGAGGAACAACTTTTCCTGTTACCCCACAGAAATGGCATTTCAGACAGTCAATTGATTATTCAATATCCATGAACTATGCCGTTCTGGATTTTGCCCGGCGTCATCGCGATGAATTGCTGTATAATATTTACCTGATGGGCAGGAATTCGATAGATAAGGGAAGCAAAGATACCTGGGGACTATCCCCAAATAAAGTAGAAGCTATTAAACAAGCCTACCGCAAAGAACAGCCTGCATCAAAAATTGCTTCGAACGGGTCCATTCCAACAAAATATTTTGAGCAGATCATGCGCGATCCGGCTAAACGGGATGCAAGAGGATACATTATTCCTGCGGACCAGAAAGATTTTCAGACGGCAATAAAATTTGTAAACACTTTGATCCGTTCCGGGATTCTTGTTCATAAAGCAAGTGAGGATTTTAGTGCAGGAAATAAAAATTATCCAAAGGGCTCCTACATCATCAAGACCAATCAGGCCTTCAGACCTCATATTCTGGACATGTTTGAACCACAGGACCATCCCAACGATTTCCAATATGCCGGAGGACCTCCGATTGCACCTTACGATGCAGCAGGATGGACCCTTGCTTATTTAATGAATGTAGCGTTTGACCGTATGTTTGAAGATTTCAATGGCCCGTTTGAGCAAATTCCATACGGCGAATTGCAGAAAAGTGAAGTACTTACCCCTGTTGCCTCAAAATCGTACATGATCAATGCCGAGGCAAACAATGCGTTTATTGCTGTGAATGAACTGCTCAATACCGGTGAAAAAGTTTACCGCATCAATAGCGGAGAGAGCAAAGGCGACTTTTATATCCCCGGGAATCCGAAAGTTTCAGGAATCCTGAAAAACCTGGAATCAAACCCGGGGCTTACTTACAGAAGCAGTTCTGCAAGCCCCAAAAACATCAGCAGATTAAACGAATTACGCATTGCACTTTGGGATACCTATGGCGGTTCAATGGCATCAGGCTGGGTTCGCCTCATCATGGAGCAGTTTCGCTATAAAGCAAAAGTAATCTACGCTCAGGATATTGATTCGGGTAATCTGAAATCAAAATTTGATGTGATCGTTTTCGTTCCGGGAGCAATTCCTGCCGTTTCCAACCGTGCAGGTACAGGTGGCAATTACGCCTCAATGCAGGATTCTATTCCTGCTGAATTCAGAGGTCAGCTTGGAAGGATAAGTCAGGATAAATCTATTCCGGAGTTAAAGAAATTTATTGAGCAGGGCGGAAAAATTGTTGCTACAGGCAGCAGTACCAACCTGGCATATCATCTTGGCCTTCCTGTCAGAAACTCATTGGTAGAAATGGGCTCTGACGGACAAGAACGCAGGTTACCGAATGAAAAATATTATGTTCCGGGAAGTGTACTCAATGTTAGTGTCGACAATTCGCTTAGCGCTGCATGGGGAATGCCGTCAAAAGCAGACATCTATTTTAATAACAATCCGGTTTTCCGGATATCAACTGAAGCAATAGCCAAAGGTGATATTAAACCTATACTATGGTTCTCTGACCCAACGCCTCTGCGAAGCGGATGGGCATGGGGGCAGGCCTACCTGCGGGATGGAGTAACAGGTTTCGAAGCAAAGATCGGCAAAGGTAAATTATATGCTTTCGGTCCTGAGATCACTTTCAGAGCGCAAACACACGGAACATTTAAACTGCTTTTCAATCAACTTTACGAATACTCAGAAAAATAATCATCCGGGATAGATATTATGTAAAATCAGGGGTGTAAAAATTATTCTGTAATTTCAGCCCCTGACAACTAACCAGCTAAGTACCCGAGAAATATTTCTTCATAAGAAAAATTCTTGTCGGCATGTTTTTACTACATCATTAGAATGAAGCCATTATACATAACGGCATTTCTGACTCTGTACTGTACATTTTTGTTCGGGCAGAGCAGCAATGAGTTTTTTAACCACCTCAAATCTTTTAAGGGCAAAACCATTTACGGAAAAGCCATTTATATGCCGGATACTACAAAAGCCAATGATTTCTGGGGCAAGGAATTAAGTTTCACTGTTCTACAGTTTAAAAGATCAGAGCTTCGTCTGCCCTTCAATGCAGGAGAAAACAAAACCCGTACCTGGATTTTAAAGAAAAGCAGACATGGAATTCAGTTGAAACATGATCACAGGCATGCTGATGGCAGTCAGGACAGCATAACGAATTATGGCGGAGATTCAGATATAAGCTTGGGAACGACGCTCAGCCAGTATTTTCCTGCAGATGCCTTTACTGCTAAACTGCTCCCTTCAGCCTCAACAAACCGCTGGATCATGGAGTTCAGTGCTGACAAAAAAAGATTTTATTATATCCTTGAAAGAAATAAATCACTACGCTTTAAAGCCGAATTTTATTTAGAAAACTAATATTATGAAAAGATTACTGATCTGCTTTTTCATCTTTGGAACCATTTACGCATCTGCTCAGGAACTTGGCAATCTGACAGTAGAAAAAATCATGCGCGATCCAAAATGGATGGGTGTTGCACCTTCAGACATACAATGGGATCTGAACAGCCGGAATATATACTTTAACTGGAATCCGGATAAATTAAATGAGGATCAGCTTTATCAGATTTCCATAGATAAGCACCTGCCTGTTAAATCGGCAGAAGAGCTGAGCAGAATACTGAAAAGAATTTCTGTTAGCTACTCCAAAGACAGATCGAAGGCTCTTTTTGAGCGCAATGGAGATATTTTTCTATTGGCTATTGCTAACGGACAGGAAACAGCACTCACCAAAACAATGGATCGGGAAAGCAATCCGGTTTTTAGTAAAGATGAAAGCAAAGTATTATTTCAGCGCGGCGATAATTTATTCAGTCTGGAAATTAATGGCGGCTCACTTGTTCAGCTGAGTAATTTTACCAGAAACAGAAACAGACCAGAAATGCCTTTGAGCAAGCAGGATCAATGGCTAAGAAAAGATCAGATCGGTGAATTTGATATCATCAAAAAGAGGGAAAATGAACGTAAAAACAATGAGCAAAAGAATAAGTTAAATGCCATTAAGGACCCAAAAGAATTCTATCTGGATGAGCGCAGTATGCTCATCGGCCTGAACATGAGTCCGGATGAAAAATATATTGCTTTCCGAATCATGAAACGGGCTGAAGGCAATAAAAATACCCATGTACCCAATTATGTAACTACCAGTGGTTATACTGAAGATATCCCCGGCCGAACCAAAGTTGGCAATACCCTTTCAGAAAATGAAGGTTTTATTTATGACATTCAGCGTGATACCATTTATGCAGTTATAACTAAGGATATCCCCGGAATTAAAGATCTTCCGGACTATGTGAAAGACTACCCAAAACAGCTGGAAGAAAGAACCAAAAAGAATGAAGATCGCAAGGTATCCATCAATATCCCGGTTTGGAATGCAGATGGCACCAAAGCTGTAGTAGTGGTATCGGCTTTAGACAATAAAGACCGCTGGATCATGAACCTGGATCAGCAAAGCGGCAAACTTTCACTTCTTGACCGTCAAAGAGATGAAGCATGGATTGGCGGGCCGGGAATTGGTGGATTTTTCGGAACCGGCAACTTAGCCTGGATTGATAATAGTACATTTTATTTTCAGAGTGAGGCAAGCGGATACTCGCATATTTATACCATGAATATCAATACCGGAGAGAAAAAGCAAATCACTTCGGGTAAATATGAGGTGCAATCACTCAGGCTATCAAATGATAAGAAGAGCTTTTACTTCAGCGCAAATATGGAACATCCGGGAATAACGCATTATTACAGAATCCCTGTTAGCGGTGGAACTTTTGTGAAGCTCAGTTCTATGAAGGGAGGCAATGAAGTGAGTCTGTCGCCCGATGAAAGATGGCTTGCCATACGTTATTCATATTCAAATAAACCATGGGAGTTATATCTCCAGGAAAATAAACCGGGAGCTAAAGCAAAGCAGATCACCAGCTCTGTTAGTGCAGAATTTAAATCTTACGCCTGGAGAGAGCCCCAAATGGTAAAGTTTACAAACCGCTACGGTGCTGATGTTTATGCACGTGTTTATACGCCTGAAAAACCGGCTCCGACAAAACCAGCCGTGGTTTTTGTTCATGGTGCAGGGTATCTTCAGAATGTGCATTACTGGTGGAGTCAATATTTCAGGGAGTATATGTTTAATAATCTGCTGGCTGATAATGGCTACACAGTTATTGACATTGATTATACTGCAAGTTCTGGCTATGGACGTGATCACCGTACAGGAATCTACCGGCATATGGGCGGGAAAGATCTTAGTGATAATGTAGATGGAGTAAAAATGCTTGTTGAGAAATATGGTGTCAATCCTGAAAATGTGGGTATTTACGGTGGATCTTATGGTGGATTTATGACCCTGATGGGATTATTCAATGCTCCTGAAGTATTTAAATCAGGAGGGGCATTACGCTCTGTTACTGATTGGGCTCATTATAATCACGGATATACAGCAAATATTCTGAATGAACCTGCGGATGATGAAATCGCTTACAAGCGAAGCTCACCTATTTACTTTGCAGAAGGTCTGAAAGGCAACCTGCTGATGGCACATGGAATGGTGGATGTGAATGTTCATTTTCAGGATATTATTCGTTTGTCACAGCGTCTTATCGAACTGAAAAAAGATAAATGGGAACTTGCAGTGTACCCGGTTGAGGACCATGCTTTTGTTGAACCTTCAAGCTGGACAGATGAATATAAACGTATTTACAAGCTGTTTGAAGCTACTTTAAAATAGTTCTCAGAAAGAATAATGATTAATTAATACTCATATAGCCGATTATTTTGAGTTAAAAATGTTGAAAACTTATTTTAGATAAATAATGAAAAATCGTAATTTTAAAAAATAAAGGTTAATCAACCTTGAGGCTATTTCGTTTAAACGCCTTTCAGTCATGCAGCGATTGTACTCTGAGAGGCGGATGAAAGCTTCAGGGATCTACAAGTTTTAAATTGTAATTTTTGGGGAAAACGGTCAGGTATTTAATATCTGACCGTTTTTGTCCTTTATACGGTTTCCATCCATCCCCAATAAGTCAAAAATCTGCAACAGGTAAATTTTTTGATTCATTCCTGATAGCCATTGTTTTTTGATTATTTTTCGAATTAATTCATGGATCAGTATGAACTTTCGCCAATTAGTACTCATAATATTTCTCTTCATTCCGGCCCTTTTATCGGGGCAGCCCTCTCCTCAGTATAATTCTGCAGAGATTAAACAGGGGTTGAAAAAATTAAATGTATTGGGATCTGCCCTGTACATTGCGGCACATCCGGATGATGAAAACACAAGGCTGCTGGCCTTTCTTGCCAAGGAGAAAAATTTCAGAACTGCTTATCTTTCTCTTACAAGAGGCGACGGAGGACAAAATCTGATCGGGAATGAGCAATCTGAACTGCTTGGACTGATCAGAACTCAGGAATTACTGGCTGCCAGACGGACTGACGGAGCAGAACAATATTTTTCAAGAGCCATTGATTTTGGATTTTCGAAAACATCAGATGAAACTTTCCGCATTTGGAATAAGGAACAGATACTGGCCGATGCTGTATGGGTAATCCGGAAACTGCGTCCTGATATTATCATCACCCGTTTTCCTGAAGATGCACGTGCAGGTCATGGTCAGCATGCGGCATCAGCTATCATAGCAAGAGAAGCATTTCTGGCTGCCGGCGACCCAAAACGTTTTCCGGAGCAGCTGAAATATGTTGAAGCATGGCAGACAAAAAGAATTTTATGGAATACCTATAATTTCGGCGGGCTCAATACTACCGCAGATGATCAGTTAAGGATTGATGTTGGCACTTTTAACCCCCTGCTGGGTAAAGGTTACGGTGAGATTGCAGCCGAAAGCAGAACACATCATAAAAGTCAGGGTTTTGGCAGCGCAAAGCAAAGAGGCGAAGCATTTGAATATTTTGTACATACTGCAGGTCAGCAGGCTAAGCAAGAACTTTTCGAAGGTATAAACAGCAACTGGAACAGGATCCCGGGCGGAGAGGCAATTGGAAAGATGATCCGGCAGGCTGATCAAAGTTTTAATACCGATAGACCTTCTGAATCAGTCACGGCATTGATTAATATTCTAAAACAAGTCGAAAAATTGCCGCAAGGTTATTGGAAAGAGCAAAAAAGCAGAGAATTAAAAGATCTGATAGCAGCCGCTGCAGGGTTATGGTTTGAAAGTTACTCCGCACAGTCCACATATGCTTCAGGTGATAGTATTCAAATCAGATCAGAAGTGGTTTTACAATCAGACTTAAGTGTAAAACTTGTTTCTGTAGATAATAAAATTCAGAATACTGATCTTAAAAAAGGAGGATTAAAGAGTTTAAAGGGATCTGCCCTGGCAAATAACATCACTGATCCTTACTGGCTTAATGAAAATCATCCGCCTGGAATATATACAATCAGGGATCTGCAACTGGTTGGACATCCTGAAAATCCTGCCGCGGCCGATATTGATTTTGTTTTTAATATAAACGGAAAAAACCTGAGCTATAAACGTCCGGTGATTTATAAATATACAGATCAGGTAAGAGGTGAGATTTATCAGCCGCTCATCATTGCTCCGGCAGTAACCGCCAGTATTGCTGAGAAGGCGTTCGTACTGGCAGGAAATACAACAAAGACCATTCAGGTACACTTAAAAAGTTATCGCGATAAGAGCTCCGGAATCCTTATCCCCCGGCTTCCTGAAGGGTGGAAAATCGATCCTGTACAATATACATTTCAGCTCAGCAAAAAGGGCGATGAGCAAACAGTTCAGTTCACGGTCAGTCCCGGCGAAAATGCAGCAGCAGGAAAATTTGTTTTGAACATCCAAAGCGAAGGGAAAATTCTAAACCGTGGGAATAAAGTGATTGATTATGATCATATTCCTTTGCAAACATTGTTCCCTTTAGCAGAGGCTCAAATAGCCCGTATGGATCTGAAAACAGGAGGAAAAAAGATTGGATATATTCCGGGTGCAGGAGATCTTATACCTGAATCGCTTCAGCAAATAGGTTATCAGGTAAATACAATCACTGAAGCAGAAGTGATGAACGGCAACCTGAACCAATATGACGCAATCATTACCGGAGTGAGGGCTTACAACGTAAACGAAAGACTTGCTCTTATGCAGCCTAAATTGATGGAATATGTAAGCAAAGGAGGGACATTATTGGTTCAGTATAATGTCAGTAATCCCTTACTGGTTCAGGATATAGGCCCGTATCCATTTAAGATTTCACGCGACAGGGTAACAGAGGAGGATGCTGAAGTAGTATTCCCGGAAAAAGATCATCCTGTGTTAAACTATCCAAACAAGATTACATCTAAAGATTTTGAAGGGTGGATTCAGGAAAGAGGCTTATATTTTACCAATGCAGCAGATCCAAAATACAGCAGGATTCTGAGTATGAAGGATCAGGGTGAAAGTCCGAAAGACGGCTCACTTCTGGTCAGCAATTTCGGGAAGGGACGATTTGTTTATACTTCATTGGCATTCTTCAGGGAATTACCTGCAGGGATACCCGGCGCATACAGATTATTTGTAAATTTGATCACATTAAACAAGGGTAACTAATATGAAACCATCATGATTTTGCTAAAACCTGCAGGATTATGACTATCATTAAAAACAAAAAAATAAACAGATGAAAACTCAAAACAATCATCGCGCTTATAGTGCTTATTATGTTGTTCCGGCTATGTTATGCGGAATTGCTACTGCTTGCTTAGTAACCGGCTCAGTTGGCTATATGGTATTAGGCGCAATATTCGGACTACTTTCTGCAGGATTCTGGATTAATGTTGTTCAGCATGGTGAAGAAGCCTGATCAGGATCTTCCACCATTTGTAAAAACCTGGAACCAGTTCTATTATCTTCTGATAATATGGCTGGTTTTCCTCATTGCATCTTTCTATCTGTTCACTAAAATATTTGAATGAGCGGATTAGACTGGTTAGTACTTTTCATTACCCTGCTTGTAATTGTTGTATATGGCATTTACAAAAGTCGTGGTACAGAAAATATCGAGGGATATCTTCTGGGTAACCAGTCGTTTCCATGGTACAGCGTTACACTGTCGGTAATGGCTACCCAGGCCAGTGCGATTACATTTCTTTCTGCTCCCGGACTTGCCTTTTCTTCGGGAATGTCGTTTGTACAGTTTTATTTTGGTTTGCCTCTGGCAATGATTGTACTCTGCATTACCTTCGTTCCAATTTTTCACAAACTGAAAATTTACACGGCTTACGAATTCCTTGAGAATCGATTCGATTTGAAAACAAGGGCTCTAACCGCATTTTTATTTCTGATACAGCGCGGACTTTCAACTGGAATTACCATTTACGCCCCTTCGATTATCCTCTCGACCATACTGGATATTGATACCACCTATACTACCCTGTTTATTGGCGGATTGGTGATCAGCTATACTGTTTACGGCGGAACCAAAGCGGTTTCCTATACCCAAATGCTGCAGATGTCGATCATTTTTCTGGGACTGCTCCTTGCCGGAATTCTTGTTGTGAGGTTACTTCCTGATAATGTTGGATTGGGAAAGGCATTGCAGATTGCCGGAAAAATGGGCCGTACCAATGCTATCGATTTCAAGTTCGACTGGAACAATCAATATACTGTATGGAGCGGCCTGATTGGCGGATTTTTTCTTCAACTATCCTATTTTGGAACGGATCAAAGCCAGGTAGGGCGCTATTTAACAGGCTCATCTATCGGGCAGAGCCGACTGGGTTTGCTCATGAACGGACTGGTAAAAATACCGATGCAGTTTCTGATCCTGCTGATTGGAGTACTTGTGTTTACCTTCTACCAGTATCAGCAGCCACCGGTATTCTTTAACAGCTATGAGCTGGGGAAGCTTGAAAAAAGTGAATATAAAGAAGAAATAAGCAAGATTAAAAACGATTATTCCAATGCATTTGTTGAGAAACAGGCACAAATACATATTCTGGAAAAAGCACTTGACCAGGATGATGAACAAGCCATAAACACTCAAAGAAGCATTTTGGAAGAAGCCGATAAAAAGACCAGGGCTATTCGTCAGCAGGCTGTTGATCTGATGAAGAAAAATGATCCGAAAGCTGATACCAATGATAATAATTATGTCTTCCTGAGTTTTGTAACCAGGTACCTGCCTCAGGGACTCATTGGGTTACTGATTGCCATCATTTTTCTGGCTTCCATGGGATCAACCGCCGGTTCATTAAATTCACTCGCATCCACCACAGTGATTGATATCTATAAAAGACTGATCAATAAAGATGCATCTGATGAAAAATATCTTTCTGCTTCGCGATGGGCAACCGTCATCTGGGGGATTTTCTGCATCCTGATGGCCTTATATGCCAGTGAAATGGGAAATCTTCTGGAAGCTGTAAATATCCTGGGATCGCTCTTCTACGGAACAATACTTGGAATTTTTGTGGTCGCCTTTTACCTCAAAAAAATTGGCGGATCAGCCACATTCTATGCCGCCATCATAACAGAAGTAATTGTATTCGGCTGCTGGATGATGGATATCATGGCTTTCTTATGGCTGAATGTAGTAGGCTGTGTGCTGGTGGTACTAATCGCTTTGATACTGCAAAGGTTTCAAAAAAACACATTAGCAACCTCTTCGGCATTGAATACTTAGAGGTGAATTGAGATTCAGAAGCAAATCAGGTTCTTGGAACAATCGCTACAGTCAGCCTGCTTACACAATTCATCTTCCCCCTGTCGTCGTATAACCTGATGTCCCAGACATGAGTTTTACCCCCAATATGTATGGGCTTACAAATACCCTTTACAAAGCCCGATTTCACAGGCCTTAGATGATTCGCATTAACCTCGAGCCCGACAGCGATATATTTTTCAGAATTAAGCATGAGATTTGATGCTACACTTCCGAGTGTTTCGGCGAGCACAACAGATGCTCCCCCATGTAAAATCCCATAGGGTTGATGAGTTTTCTCATTAACCGGCATCCTGGCAGAAATAAAATCAGGGCCAATTTCTATAAATTCTATTCCCAGCAATTCGCCGATATGACCCTTCGGACGATTATTCAGCTCACTGATACTATACTCTTTCGGCCAGATCATAAATATCTTTCCTGTAAAATCCGACGATGATGATTCAGATGACCGGCCATAATGAAAAGAAGCGCTCCTGAGCTAATGGGTTTTTCATTTGCAATTCCAACTCTGCCCAGCTCTTCTTCATTCAGTGATTTGATCAGGAACATATTTGCCTTTCTTACTGTAGCAAATTCATCGGCCATACTGATCAAACTCCGGTCTGAAAAATGTGCATTAGCCACATAATGATTTTCTTCAAATCCGGCCAGCGGTGTGGTATCATTCCGCGAAATTCTCAGTAAGCGGTAAGCCATGATCCGCTCAGTATCAATAACATGTCCAACAAGCTCTTTTATTGTCCACTTACCTTCGGCATAGGCAAATGAAGCCTTTACTTCAGGAATTCCTTTTAAAAATAAAGGAAAAGACTCAGCCTGCTGTTCAAGTTCGGTCAGAACATCGTCCTTTACGGTATCAATGTATCCCTTATAAAACAAAGGATATTCATCAGCTTTCGGTCGGTTCATATGTTAAATCACTTTTTAATACAATTCTGAATGTTGTTCCCTTCCCGATTTCAGACTCTTTAACAAAAACACTTCCCTGATGATAGTTCTCAACTATCCTTTTGGTTAGCGAAAGTCCGAGCCCCCAGCCCCTTTTACGCGTTGTATATCCGGGCTGAAAAACAGTGTCGAAGTTCCCTCTTGGAATACCCGCACCGGTATCTGAAATATCTAAAAATACCTGCTCCCTGACCAGGTTTTCCTTAATCTCAATTCTTATTGTGCCTGTACCTTCAATAGCATTAACAGCATTTTTCAGAATATTCTCAATTACCCAGTCAAACAAAGGAACATTAATCAGCGCTTCAACCTGTTTATCACCGGTTAAAATAAATTCGATCTTATCAGTTACCCTAACCCTGAAATAATTGACAAATTCTTCTACCACATCATAAACAACATGATTATGCAATACTGGTTTGGAACCTATTTTTGAAAAACGATCGGCAACTGTTTCAAGTCGTTTCACATCATTTTCCATCTCCATGATCAGAGGGTCATCGCTCACATTAAACTTTGATTTCAACAGCTCCACCCATGCCATTAATGAAGATATAGGTGTACCCAGCTGATGAGCTGTTTCTTTGGCAAGTCCCACCCATACCTGATCCTGCTCCGACTTTCTTGATGAACTGAAAACGCCATAAGCTACCAGCAGGAAAATTGCAATAACAGAAAGCTGTATATAAGGGAAAACCCTCAGCTCAGTAAGCAACTCAGAATCCTTGTAATACACAAACCATTTCTCGTTATTCCGGTTATCAAGTTCCAGAACTATAGGATCGGGATGCTGCTTTTTCATCTCCTTAAGCTGCCTCTTAAAGTATTTGGGGTCATATTTTTTAGTGCTGTCGGCATCAAGATCAAAATTGGTCTTGGCACTGTCCAGCCCCCGCCAGGTAATGATATTCTCTGCAGAATCAACTACAATCGCCGGTACAGCAAGGCTGTCCCTCATAGTATAAATGAATGTGATATACTCGTCATTCACATCGGGCATGGCAATAATATTACGCGTACTTTTTGCCCAAAGCTCTGCCCTTGTACGCTCTGCGGCAGATATATTCTTAACAAGATAATTTGTATACCACAGCGAAGCTCCTGCAATTACAATGGCAAATGCAAGTAAGATAAATTTCCAGCGCCGTTTCCGTTCGTATGGGTTCATATTTTCAGCAAATTACAAAAGGAAACTGAAAGAGAGAACGGGTATTTTGATTACAAAATGGAAATACGCATTCTCTCTTTCTTTATCTGTTAATTCAAATCACCAAACGTATAACTTAAAACGTACAACTTAAAACGTACAAATAAAACAATATTTTAACTTTGCGCAATGACAAAGAAAGTTAGAGTACGATTTGCACCAAGCCCTACCGGAGGCTTACACCTTGGCGGAGTAAGAACTGTTTTATTTAATTACCTGTTTGCCCGCAAGCATGGTGGTGATTTTATTCTAAGAATAGAGGATACAGACCAGAGCCGTTACGTGGAAGGTGCAGAAAAGTATATTCTTGACTGTCTGGCCTGGTGCGGTTTAAATCCGGATGAAGGCCCGCTAAATGGTGGTCCATATGCCCCATACCGTCAGAGTGAACGTAAAGAAAATTACAGGAAATATGCTGAGCAGCTGGTGAATGATGGTTATGCTTACTATGCCTTTGATACTCCTGAAGAGCTTGATCAGCAAAGGCAGGTCACGGCAAATTTTCGCTACGGACATGAAAATCGTAATAGTCTGCGCAATTCCCTGACCTTATCAGCCCAGGAAACAAAAACACTCCTTGAGCAGGGAGTTCCCCACGTGATTCGTATCAAGATTCCAATTAATGAAACGGTACATTTTTATGATATGATCCGCGGGGGTGTGAGTTTTGAAACTAATCTGGTTGATGATAAAGTATTATTAAAAGCTGATGGTATGCCAACTTACCATCTGGCGGTTGTGGTGGATGATTACCTGATGAAAATCAGTCATGCCTTCAGAGGTGAAGAATGGCTTCCATCGGCACCCGTGCATATCCTGCTTTGGGAATATCTTGGCTGGAAGGCGGATATGCCAGAGTGGGTACACCTGCCGCTGATTCTTAAACCTGACGGCAATGGTAAATTAAGCAAGCGCGACGGCGATCGCCTGGGATTCCCGGTTTATGCAATGAACTGGAAAGACCCGAAGACCGGAGAAACTACCCGTGGATTCCGGGAAATGGGATATCTGCCTGAGGCTTTTGTTAATATGCTGGCTCTTTTGGGATGGAATGACGGCACCGAACAGGAGATATTCAGTATGGATGAGCTGATCGAAAAATTCAGTATTGAGCGTGTGAGCAAGGCCGGAGCAAAATTCGATTTTGAAAAAGCGAAATGGTTTAACCATGAGTATATCAAGAAGAATCAAGTATCGGGTATCAAGCATCAGGTACTTGAGATCCTGAAAGCTAAAGACATCCAGGTTGAGGATAATGAATATTTCGAAAAAGTGCTTGAAACGGTAAAAGAGCGCATGACCTTCCTTCAGGATTTCTGGGAACAGGCATCCTTCTTCTTTGAACAGCCTGCATCTTATGATCTGAATGCTGTTAAACCTAAATGGTCTGATGCTAAAACAGAGTTTTTTAATGAACTGATCAAAAAATACGAAGCAGAAACCTGGGAAGCAGCCAGCCTGGAAGTAGCTTTCAAGGCTCTTGCCGATGAAAAAGCTATTAAACCGGGCGAACTGATGCTGCCTATGAGAATAATGCTCGTTGGCGGAAAATTCGGTCCGGGAGTATTTGATATTGCTGTCCTTCTTGGAAAAGAGGAAACCATCTCAAGGATTAAGAAAGCGGTAATTGCATTTATGGCAGAGTAAGAAGATAGTAACCACGTCTTTTCGACGAACGAACGGAATTTTAATGTTAAAAGGAACCTGTAAGGCGAGGAGAAATCTGTTGACCTGAGGCGATGACTTCGGGCATGAGATTGCTTCGTCGTACCTCCTGCCCATGACAAATCAGGACTAACAGTGCCCGTCTTTATACCTCTGACCTCAACACCTCCAGCGGCGGCCGGTTCAACACGCTACGACTGTTGAATAAGCCAATCAGAACCGTTAATGAGCTGATCAGAAGGAACAACAGCAAAACCGGCAACAAATCCGGTGTAAAGCTGGTTTCAAAATTGAACCTTGCCAGTCCCCAGCTTGCCAGTAAGGCCAGAATGATACCCGCTCCTGTGGCAAGGGCTCCGAGGAAGAAATACTCCAATGCAGTAATAGCCAGAATCTGCTTACGGCTAGCACCAATGGTACGCAGCAATACGCTTTCACGGATACGCTGATATTTACTGATCAGCACAGAGGCAATCAATACAATCAATCCGGTAATAATACTGAAAGCGGCCATAAAACGTACCACAAAGCCCATCTTATCCAGAATCTCATCAAGCACACTCAGAACCAGTCCAAGATCTATCATAGAAATGTTCGGGAAATTACGTACAACAGCCTGCTGATAACGGGCTGAAATTTCATTGGAAGGAACCTGCGTTAACAGAACATGAAACTGAGGGGCCTCTTCGAGTACACCGGCCGGGAAAATCAGAATGAAATTGGTCTGAATACGATTCCAGTCGACCTTTCTGGTACTGCCAACAATGGCTTTCAATGGCGCCCCCTGCACATTAAACATCAGTTCATCACCAACTTTAACGCCTATACGTTTAGCATATCCATCCTCCAGAGATACATAAACCGGTTTTCCGGGCTCTGCCTTGCCTGTCCATACACCATCGACCAGTTTTTCAGAATCGCTCAAACTATCCCGGTAAGTTACACGATACTCACGCTCCAGTCCGCGCATGGCACCCCAGGCAACGCTGTCTTTTTTATAATCCGCATAGTTCCGCCCCTTGATCTCTGTCATTCTCATGTTCACGATAGGAACTTCCTGCAGAACCGGCAAATTCATACTTCTGGTCAGTTCATTCACAGCCTGTTTCTGGCTACTCTGAATATCAAAAAGTACCATATTCGGCTGATTCTTACTTGATGAAAGCGTTACCCTGTTAATCAGAATATCCTGAACAAAGAAAAGAGTACAGATAAATGCTGTTCCCAATCCGATAGACACTACCAGAATCAGTGTCTGATTATTTGGGCGGAAAAGATTGGCAAAACCCTGTCTCCATAAATAGCTCCATGAAGACGGGAAATATCTTCTTGTAAGCCACATCATGGCATAAGCCAAAGCAGCAAGAGTTACAAAACCGGTTACCACACCTCCGGTAAAGAAAACAGTTTTCTTCAAAGAGCCTACCTGCAGATAGGTAAACCCAAACACAAACAGCACAATAATTCCATATATCAGCCATTTCAGAGGATCCTTAAACAGGGATGTTTCCTGTAATGAAATCCGGAGGGTGTTCAGCGGAGAAATATTCCGTACCGAAACAAGCGGTAAAAGAGCAAAGAGAATAGAGATTACCAGTCCGATTAAAATACCCTGAGCAATGGCTAACCACGAAATAACTACTGTAATCTCAACCGGAAGGAAATCTTTTAAAACAATCGGAAGAAACTGCTGAATCAGGGTTCCAAGCAATGCTCCTATTACCGATCCAAGCAAACCAATACCGGCAATCTGGATCATATAAATCATAAATGCCTGTCCGGAACCCGCCCCAAGGCAGCGAAGAATAGCTATGGTATTAATCTTCTCGCGAATATAGATATGGATAGCGCTGGCCACACCAATACAGCCCAGCAAAAGTGCAATAAAACCCACCAAAGCCAGGAACCCGGTCAGATCTTCGAATGATCTGCCCGTATTTTCCTTACGCGATTCTATGGTTTCATAATCCAGCTCCAGTTTTTCGAGCCGAGGCTCCAGTTTCTTCACAAGTTTATCAATATCCGTATCCCGACTGAACCTGTAATAAAAATTGTAAGTAATCCTGCTGCCCTTCTGTAAAAGTCCGGTCTCTTCCAGATAAGAAAGTGGTATATAAACTATAGGAGCTACGGAAGCCGAAAAACTGGTTTGACCGGGAGCCTTATTCAGCACACCCGCAATCCTGAATTTTAATTCGCCAACCTGTATTGAATCTCCTGTCTTTGCATCGAACTGAAGCATGAGGGTCTTATCAACCAGTGCCTCACGATTATTTCTGAAACTGCGGCTCGCTGCTTCCGGACTCGTTTCAATATCTCCGTAATAAGGATAATCACCCGAAAGAGCTCTTACATTTACCAGACGGGTGCCCCCATTCTTCGGGAAATAGATCATTGATGCAAATCCCCGCTCTTCAGAACGCGCTTCGCCCAAAGAATTCAGCACAGGACGCGCTTCGGGCTTCACTGCTTTGTTGGTTTCAATAACCAGATCTGCACCAAGCAGGCTCTTGGCCTGTGAGTCGATATCTTTTTTAAGATTATACTCAAAAGAATAAATAGCAACTAATGCTGCTATACCCAATATGATAGATGAGATAAATAAAAAGAGTCTTGAACGGTTACGGCGACTGTCGCGCCATGCCATTAACAAGAGCCAGCTGAAATTAACTGAACCCTTTGGCTGATCAGTCTGTAATTGATTAAACTCCGGCATGCTCAGTGCTTTCAGGGTTTGTTAATTTATCGGCAATCACAGATCCTCCCTTAATACGGATGATCCTTTGAGTTTTAGAGGCCAGCTCCAGGTCGTGAGTAACAAGAACCAGGGTGGTTCCCGCCTCTTTGTTCAGATCAAATAATAACTTAACCACTTTCTCGCTAGTTTCAGCATCCAAATTACCCGTAGGCTCATCCGCAAACAGAATTTTAGGCGAATTAGAAAAGGCTCTGGCCAGAGAAACCCTTTGCTGTTCTCCACCGGATAGCTGAGCAGGATAATGATGGCCGCGATCTGCAAGACCAACCTTGTCAAGCAATTCCAATGCACGCGGACGGATGTTCCTCTCACCTCTCAGCTCCAGAGGAACCATCACATTCTCAAGTGCTGTCAGGGTAGGAAGTAACTGAAAATTCTGAAAAATAAAACCAACATATTGATTTCTTACATGAGCGCGCTGATCCTCACTCAGATTATCCAGACGGATATGATTGAGCTCAACGATACCCGAACTGGATCGATCCAGTCCGGCACAAAGACCCAGAAGAGTGGTCTTACCACTTCCCGAAGGACCAACAATCGACATGGTAGAACCTGCTTCAATAGCGAAATTGATATCATTCAACACTGTCAGGGTACGCCCTCCGCTCTGATAGGTTTTACATAAATTCTGAATGTTAAGTATAATATCCACTCGTTTTGATTTAATAATTGGCTATAGATTAATCAGTTCCTGCAAAATAAACAAAATGGGGTACAGTGATTGTAAAAATCATCTCATATTATTTGGATGGAGTGGGGGGCATTCTTTCTACAGTAATAGCGTTAGATTCCCATTTTCAATTCCTAATTATCCCCTTAAAGCCTTATATTGTTTTATAAATCCTGATTGAAGCTTACTGAAAGCTGTACAAAGGGATGTGGGTAATTGGGTACATTAAATTTTCATTAGTCAATTTAACATACTTTGAAAACAAGCTTATGAAAAACCAATCAAAGTTTACCATCGCCAGCCTGCTGCTGTTCTTATTTTTGATGCCAATAGCTCAGGCATCAAAACCGGTAAAAATTGCGACGATCGGGGCTTCCCCTTCCATCAATAAAAATCAGTCACCTGAGGTTTTAGTAGAACAGATGATTAGTTTCTGGCAGGGCCAGCTCAATCAGGTTCTTAAATCTAAACTGGATTTGATTGTCTTACCTGAAGTTTGTGATGTGCCGGTAGGCTTGAGTACTTCGGAACAAAAAATATATCTGGAGGTTAGAAAAAACAGGCTTTCGGACTTTTTTGCCAAAATAGCACGGGAGAATAATTGCTATATCGCCTTTGGATCATTACATGAAGCTGATAAAGGCCTTCGCAATTCCCTGATTTTACTGGACAGAGAGGGGAAAATAGCAGGGACATATCATAAGAACTTCCCAACTATTTCTGAGATGGAACAGGGAGTTATACCCGGTGATCAAACCCCGATTTTTCAATGTGATTTCGGTACAGTTGGAATGGCTATATGTTTTGATTTAAATTATGATGAATTGCGTGCAAAATATTCGAAACTACAGCCTGATATCATCCTCTTCTCCTCGCTTTACCATGGCGGACTGATGCAAAGCCAATGGGCCTATTCCTGCCGCTCATATTTTGTAAGTGCCATTGGAATTGTACAACTGCCTTCGGAAGTTCTTAATCCGCTGGGAGAGATTGTTGCCAGCAGTACCAATTACTTCAATTATACGCTGGCCACCATTAACCTGGATTATGAAATAGCGCATCTGGATTATAACTGGGATAAACTTAAGAAGCTAAAGACGAAATACGGGGATGCCGTTAGCATTCATGACCCCGGAAAAGTTGGAGCGGTGATGATTTCCAGTGAGGATAAAGCCATTAATGCCAAACAGATGGTTAAGGAATTCGATATCGAACTTCTTGATACCTATTTTGACCGTTCCAGAATGTTTAGAAAAAAGCAATTGGAATAAGTACGGTGATTTCCAGCTAAAAGCAGAGAGCCAGCAGCAATTGACAGATAGTAACCTGATCCACTAAAACTCCGGAAAGGATTTAGAGAGGGTTAGGAATTTAACCTATATACGCCTGTTTAATTCCTAACCCTGCTGCAAGGTCCTCATCCCCACCAGGTAGGCATACGCAGCAGGTACAAAATTAGCTGTATATCATTAAAGATTAGCTCCCACTCTTTGTCAATCCTTGTAACTAAAGCTGAAGAAAGTTTATTTTTCTCACAGAACTGCAGCAGGCTTTTTAAAGATTTGGGCTTCCCGCCAAACTTATCCAGGATAAGAATATCATTGTAAATGCCCATGTGTAGAATGGAAAATTGTTTGTCGATTTGAGTTCTTATCATATCGTTGCTGAAGACAACTTTTTTGTCAGCCTTGAATGGATTGAAAGTGCCTCAGGTACAATCATGTTTTCAGGAAGTCTATTCAAAGGAGCGCTTATTGCCCGTGAAACCAGTCAGGCTGCCTGGCAAAAAGTCGGACTGTAGGATAGGCTTCACCCTGAAGGTGGCGTATTAAACATCAGCATCTTAGTAGTAAGCCGTATTTCTTGAGTGGACTAATAAAATACCACCATCTGTACTCAGAAAATATTAAACACAAATACCATCATCCAAAATCCCTGTAGGAAACAAAACCCTAAAACAGTATTTTCGGTTTTTCATAGATCAAACCATATGCTGAAATCGAAAATATACGGTCTGCTATTTCTAATCACAGTTCTTACAGCCTGTGGAAGTGGCGATACTAAAAAATTAAACGGCGAATCTGCCGATAGTCTGAATACCCAAACCCTAACTGAAAAGAAAAATATTCTCTTTTTTGGAAATAGCCTTACTGCCGGATTGGGTGTTGAGCCCGGAGAGGCATTTCCTGCAGTGATTGGCAATAAAATTGATTCGCTTAATCTTCCGTACCGTATTACAAATGCCGGACTAAGCGGAGAAACCACAGCTGCCGGCAAAGCCCGAATCAGCTGGATTTTAAAGCAAAAAGTTGATGTGTTTGTCCTGGAACTTGGGGCTAATGATGGACTCAGAGGGATTCCGGTAGCAGAAACCAGGCAAAACCTTCAGGATATTGTTGATCAGGTAAAAGCAAAGTATCCGGAAGCTAAACTGATAATGACCGGCATGGAAGTTCCGCCAAATATGGGAAATAAATATGCTTCAGAATTCAGGGTAATTTTCGCCGAACTGGCAAAGAAAAACAATATGGCTCTGGTTCCTTTCCTGCTTGATAAAGTCGGTGGCATACCTGAACTGAATCAGAATGACGGTATTCATCCAACTCCGGAAGGGCATAAAATACTGGCTGAAAACGTTTGGCTTGTTCTTAAAGATCTGCTATAAAAAAAGCCCGGATATGCTCCGGGCTTTAACTTAAACCAACCAATAAACCAAATCTTCCTCAATTCATAATCGTAATGAAGTATGAGGCTTTAACTTTACTCTTTTTTCAATCATTAATAAGACGAAGGAATCAGGACTTTGTTACAAAATCTTTTAAAAATTAATTCTTCATTCTCCTTTGCTCATCTTCCAGACCTGTGGAACGCCGGCGCTCCGGTTTAATCTCACTCTTTCCAAAGCGATAAGTAAAACTAATACGGCCTATGCGGGTTTCATTCTTCTGAACCAGGTTGTAGTTTAACCCGGTATAAGCACTTGTTATGGTTTGCTTACGGGTATTAAAGGCATCACTTAGCGCAAACTTAATACTTGCCTTTTTATTCATCAGCGTTTTGCTTAATCCCAGGTCAACTCCATATTGAGAGCTGATATTTAAGGTGCTGTACTGCATGGCAGATCTGTAATCGGCCATTATCTCTGCACTTAAAGTTTTATTAATAATTATTTTGTGCTGTGAATTGAACTGCCAGGCAAATTTTCCATTATTCAGCTCCTGTCCGTGCAGATCTGATGCACGAAATCCCAGATAAAACAGAAGTAAACTATTGCTGCTGCTCCACCATTTGGCGAATGAAACCGGAGAATTCAGTGTCAATCCGAAATTGGTTTGCTTATCCAGATTCTCGTTGGTTTGAAATAAAGCTTTCTTTGCAGTATCGGGCAAAAGAACCTGTGAGATTACGTCCCTGGTCAGGCTGTAATTCATAGACACATTATAGGTTTTCTTATAGTTGTAACTGAACTCGAAATTATTGGTGTACTGAGGGTTCAGGAATGGATTTCCCTGGTTGTATGTGTACTGATCAAGATAGAAAATGAATGGATTCAGGGCATCATAGCTCGGACGATCGATACGACGACTATATGAAATACCAAGATCATGATCTTTTAACAGGGTTTGATTTAAAAATATACTCGGAAACAGATCAATATAACTGCGATCTACTTTCTTGCTGGTTGTAACAGAATTACCATTAGAATTAGTTTGTTCTGCCCTTAATCCCATCTGGATACTGGTCGACTTAAACTGCTTATTCAGATTCATATATGCTGCATTCACATTCTCATCATAAACAAACTGATTACTTTTTCTGATATCATTTTCCCAGGTGCCACCATTCAGCTGCTCAAACCTGAAATCATTATCTGTTTTGACAATACTGCTTTTCAAACCGGCCTCGAATTTCGTGGTCTTATTCAGTGGCATCGTATAATCAATTTTCAGGGCTTTGATATTGATGAATGAAGGAGTGCTGTTTTTAATATAACTTGGATCTTTATCAGGACCATTGAAGTTTACAAAATGGTTGTCGTACAAGGTCTTTTCATTGCCATTATAACGTGAATAATCAAGATCGAAGGAAAGTTCTTTACCGGATGTATCCAGTACAGATTTATAATTCAGATTATAGGCCATGTTTTTGTAACGGCTATTACCGTCATTGACAGCAATTACCGAAGAATCAGGCTGTGAAAATGAACGTCCAATCAGAGTGGTATTGTTGTAAAGTTCATTTCCGGCATTGTGATAACCATTAATCAATATCCCAATGGTATTATTCTTATTCAGGAAAAGGTCAAGTCCTGCCTTAAAATTATTATTGTCGTTTTTTCTCAGAAAACCTCCCTCTTGTCCGAAAAAGGTCTTCACACTGGAATTTGAAACTTCACGGTCAATAATCATATACTGACCCCGGTTCATGCTGGCAAAATTATAATTGCCAAACAGGTTAATCCCTTTATTTCTGTGATTTAAGCTAATTCCCCCGTTTGCACGGTAATTGTCGCCATAACCTGCACCTGCAGTAAAGGTTCCATTGGTTCCAACAGTATTGCTTTTCTTTGTTCTGATATTAATAATTCCTGAATTTCCTGCAGCATCATATTTTGATGAAGGATTAGTAATCAGTTCGATGGTTTCAATCTGAGAACTGGGCATATTCCGGAGCATATTGGCTACATCGGCATTACTCATATAAGTTTGTTTCCCGTCAATCATAACTAATACTCCCTGTTTGCCCTGCATGGAAATATTGTCGTTCTGATCAACAGTAACACCCGGAGCTGTTTGAAGAACTTCCAATGCCGTTGAACCAGCCGAGGCAATGCTGTTCTCTACATTCACTACCATTCTGTCGATTTTACGCTCAACGAATGGTTTAATGGCTTTTACGGTTACCTCACCAAGCATTTTACTGTCTTTAGCAACAATAATCTGTGGAAAATTCTTAACCGGATTTGCTTCATTGACACTAAATGCTTCGGTTCTGCTTTTAACAAAGCCCACCATGCTTGCTGTAAGTATATATTCTCCTCCAGGAAGATCCTTAATGATAAAATTACCTTCCAGATCGCTCACAGCAGTACGCACAAGTGATGAATCCTTAGCTTTTAAAAGACTTATAGTTGCAAAATCAAGTGCTTTTCTTTCCTGATCCAGAACGGTACCGCTAACTTTTGAACCGGCTATTTTGCTTTGCGCAAAGCTTATCCCTGCATTTACAAGAAAGCAGGAAATTATTAATATTGATGCCAGATATTGCTTTTTCATTTTTTCAATTAAAAAAATCAGGGCAATAGTTTTCCATAGGGCCATTTACATAGCTCCGGCTTCAAAGCAAGAAATCTGATTGCTGATGTAGGTTTTAAATTCTGTATTTGTAATTAAGACGACACAGGAGAATATTGGTTACACAGAAAATGAAAAAAAGGAAAAGCAGGTACTTACTATAACTTAAAGGCCTTTCAGAAGATCTGAAGGAAAGATCATTGTAAATATAGTACCTCCTGATAGTTCCGATTCAATACGGATTGCGATATGGTGATACTCTGAAATACTCTTTACTATTGACAAACCCAGACCATAGCCCGCCCCGTCTTCTGAGTTATTCGCTTTCTTAAAGCGGTTAAATATTGTGGAGATCTCATCCTCAGGGATACCAATACCGGTATCGGCAATAGCTATTTCATAATTTCCATCAGCATTTAAACGATCTGAAATGCTGATTTTTCCTTCCGTCTTATTATACCTGATCGCATTATTAAGCAGATTATAGAACATCTGAAACAAGAGATCCCTGTTGATATTCTGAAGTATAATTTGATCTGAAAGATTAATGCTCAGTCTGATCTCTTTCTCTGAAAGACGATGGCTAATCTCATCCAGCACATCTCCGAACAACTCAGTAACATAAACAGTATCCTTTTTGCTGAACTGATCATTATCGATACGGGAGATCAGTAATAATGAATGCACAATCCGCTTCAAACGATTCAATGTTCGCTGCATTCCGATCAGGCGGTCCTGAACAAGCTCGGTAACTTCAGGTTCTCCCATCAGGTTCTCTATCTTATTCTGAAGTATCCCTATCGGTGTCATCAATTCGTGGGAAGCGTTGGCGGTAAATTCCCTTTCCTTTTCAAATGCCTCATGAATTTGCTGCATTAATGAGATCAGCGACCTGTCGAGGAACTGGAAATCACTGGTACTGGTATTCACCGGTTCAGAGTTTTCATTAAACGGAAATTTTCTGTTACTGATCTTGGTGCGGATTATCTCATCTAAAGGCTTAAGCAGGAAACGGGTATAAAAAAGATCTACAACCAGCGTAATCAGAATCAAACCAAGAAGCACATAAGTTGCTATTCGCTGCAGCGGACGGTTATACTGATCGATTGTTTCGATAGTTTTACCAACCTCCATCAAATAACTGCCATTTCCGGCAGGAAACACGTGGGTAAGTACTCTGTAGTTCAGGGTATCCTGCTCTATGATTCGCTCATCAGTATAAATAGTATCCAGCGTAAATCCTTCCTCCACCGGCTCAAGCGATATGTATTCCTCCTTGAGCATGGTATAACTACCGTAACTGGCTTCACCCTGAAGGTAAGATTCGACCCCATTTCTGGCCACTACATCCAGAACCTTCTCTTTCTGTTGCTGAAGATAATAGTCGGTATAAGTTCTTGCTATTCTACCAATCAGATAAGGCAGTGTAAGCACAAAAAGCAAAACAATAGCAAGCTTTGACAGGGTAATGAATAAAGTTAGCTTGCTGTTTAATTTCACAATTATTTTCTGATTTTATAACCAACACCCCTGACGGTTTCGAGCCATTCTACCGGACCATATACGCTCAGTTTTTTGCGGATATTTTTAATATGAACATCAATGTAATTGGAATCATAATCATCGTCGGCAAATGTACCCCAGATATGCTCACTAAGCTGCATCCGGGTTAAGACCCTGTTCTTATGAAGCAGCAGATAGCTGAGCAGATCATATTCTTTTCGGGTTAGTTCTATTTCTTTGCCTGTATGAGAAACTGTACGCTTCTGCAGATCAATCATAAATTCACCCAATGGTATTTCCTGAGTGCTGACATTAAACTTTCTGCGGGATATGGCCTGCATACGGGATTGCAGCTCCAGAAGTGAAAATGGTTTAGGCAGATAATCATCAGCACCCAAATCCAGTCCGATAATACGGTCTTCTATATTACCACGAGCGGTTAAAATGATATAGGCCGCATCGGGATTCAATTTTTTTGCTTCCCTGAGAACTTTTAATCCATCGAGATCGGGTAAACCAAGATCCAGAAGTACAAAATCATAGGGATTTACGCCCAGCATTTCGAGTCCTTTGCCGGCTGTATGAGCAAGGTCGCATATGTAAAATGCCTTTTTCAGAAACGCTTCAACTTCATAAGCAAGCGTCTTTTCGTCTTCGATCAGTAATACTTTCAAAATCAGAACTGATAATAAAAACTCAGATTAAAAAAGGAACGGGCTTTAGTTCCTGTTTCCGAAACATTCTTTCCTAATGCAGTCAGTTGCCAGGAAGTTTCGATCAGATAATTACTTCGATTATATCCCAATGCCAGATTTGCATTATAAGAGAGCAAATCAAAGCTGCTTGCATCCCGTGTCATGGTATAATACTGATCTCTGTATGGATTCAGCGGACCCGGAGGAAGCATGCCTATGCCCTGTCTGTCGCGTCTTACTATATATTCTTCCAGATAATGAAGAGTACCGCCAACCAATTCAAAGCCGGGATCAAGAGTGATAAAATCTTTCTTGCCAAGACTTCCCAGATTCAGTGTTTTCGAAGCAACAAAAGAAAGAAAAAAGTCATTCTGACTTCCAAACGCATAATAGCTGTTCAATCCTGTTTTAAAAACATTAAAATCATACGCCAATGAGGCACTCAGGTTATTTTCGTTGGCAGCCTGAAGCAGGGGAGAGTTTTTTGCAAAAAAGGACCGGGTATATCCGGCAGTTCCGCTGAATTTTTCAGAAAATTTAAATTCATATCCTGCCGATATATCAAACTCAGATATTGCTGAGCCACTCACATTCAAAAGTTTATATGAACCTGCAGAAAAATACAAGCCACCCTTAAATCGTAAAGAGGCATTGGTCAATATGTATGGTAAGCGCTGTTCTGCCGTCTGCCCGTAATAATTTGCATTATTACCATAAATAGCTGCAAGGGTTAATGTTGAACCGGGAGTCTGAGTCGAATCAGAATCAGCCATTGCAAAAACCTCAGCTGTCAGAAGCACAGACAAGAGCGATAAAAATAATCCTTTAATCATGAAATTCTTCTAAAATCACTGAATATGAAAGCCTCCAAATCCTTTTCTCGGGATTTTTATAGGTAGCCTTCTGATTGGAATCCTGTCGGTAACAGCCTGCGGTTTGATTTTGGGAATAGAGCGGGGAACCTGTTTAATACCTGATCTGGGACCTAAACGATGATTCTCGCCACCGGGTCTTTGATTTCCTGTTCTGATATCATCAAGCCCCCTGCGATCGTCGCGCGGCTGTTCCTGATCTGTTTTTTCAGAACCACCCCGTCTAACCGGAATAGTGTCAATAAGCACATAAATACCTTCCTTAAAAATCAGATCATTTTGCGGTCGCTCATAAATTTTCCCATCCCCTGCATAAAGTAATGCCGGAAAAATGCCCGTCAAAGCAAGCATGAAAATTGTACGACAGATAAATAATGGGTTCATTTAATGTAAAAATAATGAAAGTTTGCCTCAAAAGAGGCAAACCGTCATTCTTATAAAGGTATTTATATGATGGAAGCCTTAAAAGTTCCGAATTCCGGCATTTACACGGATATTAGATCGGATACCTGGTCGGCTGATTTTCCCCTGAATACCGGTTCTGGCACTTATCCCAAGTCCGGCTCCTGTGCTTCTTTGAATACCGGCTCCTGACATACTATGTCCCTGACCACTGGTTGCAGAGCCCGCCTTATCGGGTCTTTCTGACCTTCTTTCTTTTCCCTCCCTGTGCATGCGCCCGGTACTCTGACCATCTGTATTTTGTGCATTGGATGAGGCTATTGTACTTACTGTTTCTCCATGAAGGGTAGCATCTCCCTTTACCTTTGCAACAGAATTAACCTCTGTTCCATGTTCATTCCGAGCATTTTCTTTAGTTTGTGAATAAGCCGAAACTGATATTACAATCAATGCGGCTAATAAAATTTGCTTTTTCATAACTCAATATTTAATTAACAATAAATAGTAAATGATATTCAAAGATTGACAGGGAAGATGAAGAGTAAATGAATTTTTAAGATTTTTTAAAAATTCGCGGGGAAGCTCATTCCGGTGCATATTGAAAAAGAAACAATTACTTTTTCTTCCCTTTTACTTTCGACAGATTTTCATTAGCCCTGAAACTTGTTATTTCCCTGATCAGATCATAAGGCAATTCATCTGAAACCGGGAATCTGACTGTTCCTTTAGAAACAGGATAAGCAGATAACTGATCTCTGAAAACCTCTATTGCGCCTGATCCGGGGTAAAATCCAATATGATTTTTGAATGCTGCAAAATGAACCAGATTCCCATTCAGTTTAAAAGTTGGGATCTGGTAACTGATAGTTTCCTGCGCTTCAGGTGCAGTTTCACTAATCACCATTCTTATTTTTTGAAGAATCTTCTGAACATTATCAGGATAAAGGGCAATATACTGGTCTATATTCAGGGGTGAAGAGGTTAGATTTTTCATATCCGATCAGACTGATATTTAAAGGTATTAAACCGGGGCCTGTTTTATCTGAAGAAAAAATACTTTACTAATCTTTACTTTTCTCCAGCATCTCAATTTCAAAAGCTTCTTTCACCGGACGGATAGGTTTATCGTGTGCGTCGCTCAGTACTTTTACAAAGCAGCCACCATAATAAAGTATCATAGCAGAATAAAATACAAAGAGCATAATCAAAACCATTGAACCTGAAGGGCCGTAAATCAGGCCAATATTACTGCTGATCAAAAGATAACCAAGTATCCACTTCCCAATTGTAAACAAAACAGCAGTAAACAATCCGCCGCCAAAGGCTATATCCCATTTCGGTCTTCCAATGGTAAGAAATCTGAATAAAAAGGCAAGCCAGATAGTAACCGCACTTACAAAAACGATCTCATTCAATACGCGGTTAAAAAACCATCCTCCACCACCCCAAATCTCATCAATTGACTCTCCAAGAAGATTTTGAACTCCTTCAAAAAGCAATCCTACGATGAACAGAAATCCTGCAAGGAAAATAATGATGAGTGAACGAAGACGATATCTTAACTTAAAAATAAAACCCATTTCAGGTCTTACCCTGATATCCCAGATCTGCCCCAATGAGTTTTTGATCACATCAAAAAGGGTTGTAGCAACGAACATCAAAAAAATAAAACCAAAAACTGTGATATACCAGCTTTGATTAAGTCTGCTGACAGCTTCCAGTACCCCCGCTACAAGATGCGCACTGCTGGTACCTAAAATATGGCCAAGTCTGTTAATCAGCTCTGAACTCAGCTCATTGGGATCAACTATAAAGCGAAAAAACTGGGTAAAAATGATCAGGATCGGAGGCAGGGCAAATGTCGTAAAAAAGGCAGTTGCAGCTCCCATACGCAAGGGATCATTCAGCTTTAACAGAGAGAATGAACTCCTCATTAATGAAAATAATGCGATCAGCTTATGAACAAGATTATGTTCTTTTTCTATCTTCTTTGTCAAGCCTCAAAGTTAGGGAAAAGAGTTATTTATCGTAAATTCTTACTAACTCATATAATTTGTTGGTTATCAGCGCCCCAATTTCCTAAATTGAGCATTAATCCATATAAGAAAATTCGTAATTCGTAATCACTGTTGTCCGGAATAATTTTTAGGAAAGTCTCGACCAAAAAAAAGCCCAG
>NZ_JARKMZ010000026.1 GCF_029360775.1 Daejeonella sp. H1SJ63
GCTACAGCTCAGCGGATAGGTTAAAAATCAAAGCACAACGAAAAACCGGCTCTACGATACAGAAACAGATATTAACAACTGATTGTGTATTTTTCCCGGACAACAGTGATTCGTAATTCGTAATTCGTAATTCGTAATTCGTAATTTCTATTTTTTAATCATTTTCAAAAGCAGTTCAGGCTCATTGGTTGTGATGAAATCAATCTTCTGGTCAATAAACCATTGCAATAATTTAGGATCATTTACTGTCCAGGCATTAATGGTCAATCCTTTTTCTTTTGCTGAAGCAATCCATGAAGGGTTTTTCTGAAATACACTCTGATTATAATCCAGACCCCACATTTTATCTGCAGCCAGCACCTCGGGCGATTTATCACCATTCAAATAGGCCACACGTAAATTCGGATCAATACGCATCAATTCATGACAAATATTATAATCAAAGCTGATATAATCTATCCATGCCTGAGCCTTCATTGACCTGGCCATTTCATACACTTTACGCGCACTTTGAACTGCACGTTCTTTACTGATCGTAGGCTTTAATTCCAGCACAAGTTTAGTAGTATTCTGCTTCATCCCTTCTGTCAGGTACTCGTCAAGGCCGGGCATGTTTTCTCCATTCGAAAGTTTGAGCTGCTTTAATTCAGCAAAAGTTGTACTATGAATAACTTTGCCTTTAAAGGAAGGATCATGGTTAATAACCAGGGCTGAATCCAGAGTCATATGTACATCAAATTCAGAACCCTGACAAGCCAGACGCACTGCATGCTGCAATGCTGATATTGAATTCTCAGCCGCTCCGGTATGTTTCCAGGCTCCGCGATGCGCAATCACGGTGTTCCGGTTAAATTCATCCCTCAAAATCCTGAATGTTTCTTTCATCGTTCCGGCAGCAGTTTCGGCAGATACATTCAGATCATACCATTTAGGCCCTGAGGAGATTGCTTCCCTGCGAATCGATAATTTATTCTTCTTAAGCCTGAAAACTGAAACATTATCGCCACTGATCTTAAATTTTGCATCCTTACCGGGAATGCTTAAGGTCCCGATTTCAGAATTTTTGGTGCTGAACGTATGTCCGCTTAACAAAATATAGGGCTTTTGCTGTGCTGATATTATTGTGGTTTTGACACTCATCATTAAGATTAAGGCGCAGGGAATCAGGTTCTTTAACATGTTGGATATTAATATCAGGTCTTATAATTCTGCAATTAACTTATCAAAACTACTGATTTCAGAAAAAGTAATCGTTAAACTAAAATCAGAATTAGATTAAGTCCGGAAAATTATAAGTTTACTTTGTTTAAAATCATACTCAGCAGCTAAAAACCGCCTACCTTATGAAAGTAGTATTCTCTTTGCTCTTCATCACTTTATACTTATGGATTTTGCAGGTCCAGGCAAGTTCAAAGTCGGAATTTGACTCCGCAGAGAGTAAAATTTCTCATAAAATACTCAAGCATACAAATGCCGGTACGCGAACCCATATCATCACACCCAACGACTATAAAGGTAGCGATACTGAGCAGGTATTTATTACAAATTGCCAGACAAACTATACAGGAGTTGCCATCAGAGCGAGTGATAATGCAAGTATTCATCATGTATACATCAATGGCGTAATTACTAAGGCCAGACCAGATACTCCGGCCCCTTATGGTGGCAGTCCATACACAGTGTTGGTAGGTGGCCGGGGTTATGGCGATAATTCTGTGCGGGGTAAAATCAATAATATTTATGCTAACAACCTGATTGGGGACGGAATATCATTGATCCTTGTGGAATCGCCGATAGCTGATTGTCAATTTAATAAAGGTGCCTGTCAGCCCTGAAATTAATTCAGAAAAAAAATGAGCAAAAGGTATTCTTTAGCAGTAAATAAGCGTTTAGTCTGTATGAAAAAGATTCTTCTCATCTGCTTTATCGCATTTTCTATCGCTGGCTGTGGTGTTTCACGAAAGATCAGCCTGCTGGAAAAGTGCAGCTATGACATAAAATCGGCCGACAGTGTTTATCTGGGCGGAAGAGATATTACCCGAATGATTAGAAGCGGCAAATTGGATCCGGGAAGTATTCCTGAGCTTGCTATCGGGCTTTTCAGAAAGAACATCCCGCTCAGGGCAAGAATTAATCTGGGGATAAGCAATCCGGGTTCGGGAAGTATTGAACTCAATCAGTTCGATTATATCATTTCGTTTAAAGGTCAGGAAATTACCAATGGCACTACTGCCAGACGAATAGAGATCAATCCGAATGAAAGCACCACAGTGCCCTTAATGATCAATTCCAATATATACTCCATCTTATCCGACAGAAACACAAGAGATGAGATCATTTCTTTGATGAGGGGGACTGAAGACGATGGGAATAATCAAAAAAGTATCATCAATATAAAGATTCGCCCAAGCTTCAGGGTTGGAAAAAAGCTCATCAGGTATCCGGGTTATATTAATATTGATAAGGAATTGAGAAGTGAAATGTTCCGTTAAACTTAAAAAAGGTTAATCCCCGCAGTCCAGCCTGTCCAGTTTATGGCCTTTCCATTAGCAATTGCTTTTGCCGAAGCAGGCGCAATATCCTTTTTATAACCAATGGCTGTTTGGCTGAGTGGATCTGTACGATATAGTGAATAAGATGGCCCGGCAAATAAGCTCAGACCTTTAATCAACCTGAATTGCAGATTTTTTGAATAGTTAAAAACCCCTCCGATCTGAATGCCCCGCATTTCCTTACGGGTAATATTTCCAATTCCGGCAATCTGTAAACCACGGGTATGATTTGAAAAGCCGGCAAACTGCATTCCTCTAGCATCCTTCTTGATCACAGATGAAATTCCGGCAAAGGAAAAGCCCTCTTCTGCAGCAGAAACTCCGGCGATCAGATTAAAGGAAAATAAATTTGTGTCGGCAGGGGCATGAGTACCGTTTGAACTGAATGGATAAGCAAACCCAATGTTTACTCTTGAATTATGGGTGCTCTGAGCCTTTGCATTCAGTATTGAAAAAAATGGGATGATCAGAAGCGAGATCAATATGTCCCTGAAAAATCCATGTTTTATAAATTGCATATTCATTTTTGTCTTGTTTTGGGATGAGACAGACAAAAGAAACTTTACCCCTATGCCGGTATTAAAAAATTTGAGGGAAGCAGATTGAAATATCTGAAGAAGCGTAAAAGGGGATAACTGAAGATCTGTAGTCTTACTTAATTTATAGCGTGAAAAAGACTGATAAACTTAATTTTGTTATCTTTCGATTCTCAATTTGAAACTAATACCGATAATGAAATCTTTTAAAATCTTCATACTATTATTATTCATCAGCTTTTCCGGCTTTTCTCAAAACGTATTAAGCCTGATGAACCGTGCCGATCAATTTTTCGAAACGATGAATCAGGGAAAATTTGAAGAAGCACATGGCTTTTTTGATGAAAGTGTAAAAGACAAGATAACTGCTGATGAGCTCAAACTTTTTTGGCTAAGGCTGGAAAACAGTCTGGGCACCTATACCTCAGTTGACGGAGCCAAAAGTTCTGTTCAGGGCGATTATTATCAGGTAATACTGACCTGTGGCTTTACCAAAGGTTCACAACCCTTCACCTTTGTTTTCAATAAGGCCGAAAAACTTGTCGGGTTCTTTATTGCTCCAAAGCCTACTGAATCTGAGTATGCATTGCCCGCTTATGCAGATTCAACGCTTTATACAGAAAAGGAGGTTAAAATCACTTTCGCCGAAGGTGAAATGGCCGGTATTTTTACGAGCCCTAAAAACGCAAGCAACTTTCCGGTGGTGATCATGGTACATGGCTCAGGTCCTTCAGATATGGATGAAACTGTTGGTTCAAACAAACCATTTAAAGATCTGGCAATGGGCCTGGCAGCAAAAGGAATTGGAAGTATACGTTATGTTAAACGTACCATGGTTTACCCTAACTCCTTCAATAAAGCCTTCACTGTAAAAGAAGAAGTACTTGACGATGCCGTTACAGCTGTCAAACTAGCCGCAACCCTTCCTGGTGTTAATAAAACCCAGATATACCTTTTGGGGCATAGTCTGGGAGGAATGCTTGCTCCAAGAATTGCTA
Organism: Daejeonella sp. H1SJ63; assembly: GCF_029360775.1. Taxonomy (GTDB): domain Bacteria; phylum Bacteroidota; class Bacteroidia; order Sphingobacteriales; family Sphingobacteriaceae; genus Daejeonella. The sequence continues at coordinate 4,087 of NZ_JARKMZ010000026.1, forward strand.
CTCTTGTACCTTCATTAAAAGGAATTATTCTTGCAGCCGCGCCTGCGCGTAAATTTGCAGATCTTGTTACTGAACAGAATGAGTACCTGTACAAAGCTTCGGGAGATACCACAGCCATCGGGAAACAGCAGTTTATGGAATCTTACAATGAGATCTCAAAATCAAGACTTCTGAAGCTTGGAGCAATTGCTCCTGATTCAATTATACTTGGTGCCCCCGCATCTTACTGGATTGACCTGAATAACCATGACCAGGTAGCTGCTGCCAAAAAAATCAGCAGCCGTATTTTTATCGTACAGGGAGGAAATGATTTTCAGGTTTCAGTGCAAGACTTTAACATCTGGAAAACAGCTTTGGCTTCCAATAAGAATGCCAGCTTTAAATTATATCCTGAACTAAATCATTTATTCTCAGTTCAGAAAGAAAAGGGAAACGGAAATCAGTACCGCGTACCTGCAAATGTTGATCTCAGCCTGATCAATGATATAGCTGTTTGGATTAAAGGAAAATAAACCGAAAACGCATCAAACTAAATCAGCAAAGCAAAATCAGGTTTTAAAGCACCCACGGAAAGGAAATCTTCATTTTATATCAGCCTGAAGCTTTCCTGATAAAGATGTGGGTACACGGTAGGATAAAGAAGGGAACAGTTAGTTATTCCTGTTCCCTTTGATCAAAAAATATATCTATTTCTTATTCCACGGACCGGTAATCGCAAGTGTCAGTCCGGGCGATTGAATATTTACAAACAAAGTTTTGCCCGAAGGTGAGAATACCGGTCCGGCAAATTCAGACTGCCGGTAGCCAACATTCCTGGCTATCACGTAAGTCTCACCCTGCGGAGTAATACCAATAATCCTGGCATCTGCTTTATCTTCACAAATAATCACATCACCCCAGGGAGCAATAGTCAGATTATCACAATTCTGAAAAGTATCCAGATTATTGGGCTCAAGAAATAATTCCAGTTTTCCCGGAGACTCACGCTCACGTTCCTGCCCCTCAAACTTACTGGGAACGTACCTGAATATTTGACCGTAACTTTTTAAGCCGCCATTTGTACATGCAAAGAACAATTCATTCTTACCATACCAGATTCCTTCGCCGCGGGCAAAGCGTGCTGCACCCTGTTTATACCCACGCAAACGCAGATCATCATCCGGCGCCTCAACATTGTCGAGATCGATCCAATGCACATCAAAACTCTTCTTTTGCGGAAATTTATCCGATTTCAGGCTTTCCCAGTTTCTGGTATCTGCACTTTTCCACTCGGTAATTACAAGGCACTGCAATTTGCCACCTTTATGCAGATCACCGAATTTATTTGGCAGATAACGGTAAAACAAACTGTCACCGCTGTCTTCCGTCTGATATACAATTCCCTCCGAAGGATGAACAGCCACTGCCTCGTGAACAAAACGCCCCATTGGCTTGATCGGCTCCGGCTTAGTCAGACCAATTTTTTCTGATGCAAAAATCTCAAAATTATAGCCATGGTCTTTTTCAAGCATTCCATTTTCAGCACCTGCTTTCAGCGTACTTTCCTCACAGGTGATCCATGAATTCCAGGGAGTAATACCTCCCGCGCAATTTCTTACCGTCCCGATCAGACTTAAATACTGAAGCTCTGCTTTCTGTAACTTTTCATCATAAACAAGGGTGCTGGTACCCCCGTAACATAAACGATCTGATTTGCCAAAATCATAGATGTCATTTTTATCCACCTTGCTCAGCAGCTCATTATTCTTCCCGAATGGCCCTGATCCGATTGCGCCAGGTGATAATTCATGATTCCTGATCAGGATCATTTTATTGTTCTTTGCCTTAAAGACACCCATGCCGTCAAATGCTCCCGGAGTATAAAACCCATCAGACATCAAATCCCCCTTACGGGATATCACCTTTGCACTGAATCCCTCAGGCAAACTCAGAATATCACCCTGCTGATGCGACAATGTGCCGTAATTGCGTAAAAAATTGCCATTTCCCAAAAATCCCAGAGCCGCCGCATTGGTAGCAAACTGATTTAGTCCCAGAAAGCCCAGACTCACCAATCCGGAATTTCTGATAAAGTCTCTCCTTGTATTGTTCATATAATAAAAATAATATTAATTCTTTAGTAAAACGTGAATACTAAAGCCAATCTGGTATTTGTAAATGAAGTCTTTGTTATCCTGATATGAATAATTACACCTGATGCAATTTAACCCGGTTGAGCCGGGACAAGAATTAAGCCCTGGTTTTGCCAATGTTTGGCAGAAAAGCCGTAATAAGGCCGATCAGAGGCAAATAGGCACAAACCTGATACACATACTCAATACTGGTTCGGTCAGCCAGCTGCCCCAATACTGCAGAGCCGATTCCGGCCATGCCAAATGCAAAACCAAAGAATAAACCTGAGATCATTCCTACCTTACCCGGGAATAACTCCTGTGCATATACCAGAATAGCAGAAAATGCAGATGCCAGAATCAGACCGATCGGAATCGTCAATATAATTGTCCAGAACAGATTTACATGCGGCAGCAGCAAAGAGAATGGTGCAACTCCAAGTATAGATGCCCATATTACATATTTCCTCCCGATCCGGTCACCCAATGGTCCGCCGATAATTGTTCCGGCAGCCACAGCAAAAAGAAATATAAACATATACACCTGCGAATCCTGAACAGACACCCCAAACTTGTGGATGGTATAGAATGTATAATAGCTGGTCATGCTGGCCAGATAAATGTATTTGGAGAAGATCAGGATCAGCAGAATAAGTACCGAAAATATAGTCTTGTTTCTGGATAATACCTGTTCTGCATGATGTTCTTTTCCGGGGCGCCTTGCCTTTATTCTTACTTTACGCTTATACCAGTCGCCAACTTTCATAAGCAGGAAAATCGCAATCAGAGCCAGCAAAGAAAACCAGATGATCATTGATTGTCCGTAAGGAACAATGATCATTGCAGCCAGCAGCGGACCAATTGAGCTTCCGAAATTGCCTCCTACCTGAAAAACAGACTGGGCAAATCCCCTTCTGCCTCCGGATGCCATATGCGCAACACGTGATGCTTCAGGATGAAAAATAGAGGAGCCGGTTCCAACCAAAGCAACTGCAAATATCAAAATTTCAAAACTGGGGGCACGCGATAAAAGTACCAGACCAATCAATGTAAATGCCATACCAATGGCCAGCGAATAAGGCTGAGGTTTGCGGTCGGTATAATACCCCACAAATGGCTGAAATAATGATGCTGATAGCTGAAATGTCAGAGTAATTAACCCGATCTGAGTGAAACTTAATTTGAAAGTATCCTTCACTACCGGGTAAATAGCAGGAATAATTGACTGCAAAGTATCATTCAGCATGTGCGATGAACTGATTGCAATCAGAATAGGAAATACCGTTTTACCTGCGGTTCTGGCATTTTCTGTCAATTTTAGATTTGCATTCTGCTCAATTACCTGCTTATTCATTTAGATATGTCCTTATTACAAATATCTACCCTAAAATTTAAAAAAAGCAAGAACCGGAAAGAAATTTAAACCGATTTGTACCAGACCGGGGTTATACGATGGGAAACCGGACCTTTATTCTTTAAACAAAAGAGCCTTTATTCTGAAAGCTCTCTCTCAATTGCCATACTGCTTTATTCTTATCTGCAGTATCCCCAATTCTGATAATATCACACAAAGCCAGCATTCTGTATAAAACCCTGTCCTTTTTCACTGCTTTAACAACAGTAGGGTAAAGCGGAAGAATACTCTGTCCTCTTTCTTTTCCCTGCTCATCTGCCCAAACCAGTTTATCTTCAGAAGAAAAACTCAAATAAAGGGATGATTCTGAATGTGCGGTATAAAGCCCCTGCCGTACCGGGCCAAGTTGTGCCGGAAAAACATAGGGAAGTCCGAATTCCAGAAATTTCAGAAATGCGTCCTTATCCACCTCTCTTTTGGCCGGATCAAGCAATCCGGCAATTGTGGAGCGGTTCAATGATTCACTGACCTCTGAAGCGCTGATAAAAAGTTTCGAGGAAAGATCCTTAATACGAATATCCTGACCCACATCAATAATCAGCTTCAAAAGAATAACTATATCCTGCGGACGCATGCCCTTATGTTCTTTCATAATTGAAAGATAGGTATAATTACTCAATATCGCAATTCGCGAAATGATTTTACATTTAATATCCTGTTGATAAACAGCTTCTTACGTAAAACTCAGTGCTGATGCGTTTACAAAGGTGCACCAACCTGCAAATCGCAGCGGTGACCCGGCTGACCATGCGGAGGATTAACTTTCAAACCTGCCGGTGCGGCCTGTTGAGGACCGGGAGGCTGAGTACTTACAGGCTGCGGAACCGCAACCGGTACAGCTGCGCCATTTGCATCCGTTAAAGGTGCACCTACTGCAAGGTCGCAGCGATGATGCGGAAGACCATGAGCCGGATTATTTTTGGGAGCTTCACCCATGGCATCTGCCGGCATAGGTGGAATACCCTGAGTTGAAAGAGCGGGCTGTGCTGCTTCATTTCTTTCATTCATCACCACTCCGATAATGGTAGCGCCTGTCAGCACTATACCTGCAACTATTACGATAGTCTTCATAATTTCAATTGGCTATTATCCGCCTGAGCGGAAAACAAAAATACATATTTCCCGACTTCCATAAAAGTGCCCAAAGAAAAGGAATCATTATTAGCTTAGCAGAAATTACAGAAAGGGAAATGAGATATTTTGTGCACATCGCTTATAAAGGAAGCAAATATTTCGGCTGGCAAAGGCAGCCTGATAAACTGAGTGTGCAGGAAGTAATTGAAGATTGCCTAAGCAGGATCTTCAAAATGCCGGTTACGATTTACGGATGCGGCAGAACGGATACAGGAGTACATGCCAGTCAGTATTTTTTTCACATGGATATTGAAAAATCATGGAGTTTTGATCTCTTCTTCCGACTGAACAGAACCCTCCCGGATGACATCTCTTTGTTTGACATCATTCCGGTTAATGGCGACAAACATGCCCGGCATGATGCCATACAAAGGGAATACGATTATTTTATTCATACCTATAAAGATCCATTCCTCAGCGAAAGCAGTTCACTATACCTGAGAAAAAGCTTTAACCTGGAGCAAATGAAAAAGGCTGTATCATTGCTCCCTAAATACAATGACTACCGCGCCTTCTGTAAATCGCCCGACAAAAATGAGCATACCATATGCCGGGTCTCAGCTGCATCACTGTACAGCAATACAAATGGCGACAGGATCCGGTTTAATATTTCCTCCAACAGGTTTCTTGGAAGAATGATACGCATACTTAGCCGTAAACTGATCGAAATCAGCGACGGTACTCTTAGCGTTGATGAATTTGAAAGTCATCTGATCTCCAAAAATATACCGTCAAAAATATTGCCTGCACATCCTCAAGGCCTTTATCTTTCTAAAGTAACTTACCCCTTTCTGGATTTGAAACCTAAAGCAGTGCATCCGGGTTCAGAGCAGGTTTGGATAGAAGTTTAATTGCTGGAAACTGATAAGGAGAAAGCCCAAAAAGCCTGGACATGCTAACATAATAAGCTCATTTTGTGCATATTAGAAATTTTCAGGCATTTTTGTCTGGTTAATTTTGGAGTCAGAAAGAAATCTTTATTTACACTTTTAATTCAGAGACCAGAAAGGAAATCCTCCTCCTTTATCTTTACTCCCGTTATAGCCCCTCCTTGTGCCACATTTTTATCGGCATAAATTTTTGGACCGTAGATTGACCCGTAATGGGTCAAATGTTTATAGAAATAGGTTCACATGTATGCCCCAATCCCGAAGGTGATCGCATGCCTATTAAATTTTCACATACGACACCTTCGGCGTCGGAATCGGGGTATATGGTGTTTTTATAAATATTCGACACCTTCGGTGTCGGTTAATCGAATAAAATGAAGAAGAAATTAAGGGTATAGCCAGTTTGTGAACGTGGAAGATAAGGTTACCCGGCGGCATGAGCGAAAGGATTTCAATACAATAAAATCATTTGTATTTAAACAGACAGCCAAAAGCGATTATGTAATAGTTGAAACTTTAACCAGACACTAGTGAATTTCAGAGCTTATTTGCATATTTAATAGAAACTAAAATAATGCGGTACAATGACAAACCTCATTCATCCCTGTTTATGGTTCGATGGTCAGGCCAAAGCCGCAGCCGAACTTTATTGCTCTCTTTTTAAAAACTCCGCAATAAGTACTGATACACCTATGGTGGTCACGTTTGAACTGGAAGGAAATAAATTTATGGGCCTGAATGGCGGTCCGCAATTTAAGATCAATCCATCCATTTCAGTTTTTGTGGTCTGCCAATCGCCGGAGGAAACAAACCATCTCTGGGAAAAACTGATTGATGGAGGTAAAGCATTAATACCTATCGGTAAATACGATTGGAGCGAGCGTTATGGCTGGCTTCAGGACCGCTTCGGCTTAACCTGGCAGATTTCATTGATCAGCGATGCTCCGGTCAAACAAAAGATAAGATCCAGCATGTTATTTACAGGCGATAAATTTGGAATGGCAGAATCAGTCATTAACTTTTATACCTCCGTTTTTGACCACTCATCAACAGAATTGCTAATGCATTACCCGGAAGGAAGCGAAAATGCAGGTAAGGTATTGTATTCAGAATTTAAACTGGATCATCAAAATATGATTGCAATGGATGGACCGGGAGTGCATGATTATACTTTCAATGAGGGAGTTTCATTTGTAGTTGAATGCGAATCGCAAAAGGAGATTGATTATTACTGGAACAGACTGACAGAAGGCGGGCAGGAAAGCATGTGCGGCTGGCTGAAAGATAAATTTGGTGTATCGTGGCAAATTGTACCGGCGGTTCTTGGCAAACTGATGTCTGATCCCCTGAAGGCCCCCAATGTAATTCAGGCATTTTTGAAGATGAAAAAATTTGATATTGAAACATTGCTGAATGCCTGAAAATGGAGGATAATGCGGGGACAGAAAATATTTGGCTTTTAGAGGAATCTATTTCATAAATTGTACTTTAATAAAACATTACTAAACTATACCCAATGCACAGAAGAGATTTTGTAAAACTAGGCAGCATCATTGCCGCAACAGCCGTACAGTCAGATGTATATGGAGGAGAAATTCAACTAAAAACAGCCGCGTTTGCAGGCAAAACTGTCGATTTTGTGAATGATGGCGTGCCTTTAAGTCCGAAAGAGTATGGCGAGCTATTAATGAAACTGGCTGACGAGGGAAAAATCAAAACCGACTTCTATTCAAACGGCGGGGTTGTTGAAGAACTTGAAAACAGGTTTGCCAAACTGATGGGTAAGGAATCTTCGGTTTTCATGCCTACAGGAACCCTGGCCAACCACATGGCATTGCGACGTCTGGCCGGAAATAACCGACGTGTAATTCTTCAGGAACAAAGCCATATCTATCAGGATACAGGAGATGGCTGCCAGACTTTAAGTGCATTGAACCTTATTCCCCTCGGACTGAATACCACAGAAATGACCCTGGCAGAGATCGAAGAGGTTGTCGGCAAAACAGCAAAGGGCAGAGTTGCCTTAAAAGTTGGTGTTATCTGTATCGAAAGTCCGGTGCGCAGACAACATGACCAAATGTTTGCCTTCGAAAACATGAAAGCCATAACGAATTATGCCAAAACAAATGACATTAAAACCCATTTAGACGGGGCAAGGCTTTTTGTGCAATCAGCACATACCGGAATAGACCCGGCAGCATACGGAGCAATGTTTGATACCTCCTTTACCTCCATCTGCAAATGCTTTAATGCAGCCAGCGGGGCTGTTCTTGCCGGTTCAAAAGAGTTTACCCACGACCTGTTCCATGAGCGCAGAATGTTTGGTGCAGGCATACCGGCGGTATGGCCCTTTGCCGCAGTAGCCCTGCATTATGTAGATTCGTGGATTGAAGAATATAAAAGCGCCTGGCAAAAAGCAGAGTATCTGTTTACCGAAATACAGAAAGACGAACGCTGCAAAATTATTAAATACAACAACGGCTCACACATCGTACACCTCGACCTGAAAAACATTGATAAAAAACGCTTTTCGGATGCACTTGCCAAAAGAAACATCCGCCTCTCTGCACCTGATGAAAGCGGATTTAGCTTAAAAGTGAACATCTCCATGAACAGAATGACTGCGCAGGAAATTGCGGGGAGTTTTAAGGAAGCGATGAAGGAGGTGTAATGAAAATTGGCTCATGAGTTTGAAGGGTAATCTGTTCAGCTATTTGGCATTTTTCCGCGGGTCATCACTAATAATCAGATAAATGGCATTTGCCCCCTTATCTGCGCCCATGCTGTTGTCAACAAAGGACGTATATGATTCGTTTGCCGGTAACAATACGCATATCCCAAAAAGAATTTAACTTTATTTGTTAGCGGCAGAACAGCAAAGACAGCTGAAAGCGCAATAAACTCAAAATTCGCAAAACAATACATCTAATATGAAAAAAACGGCTTCATTCATCCTGATCTTAATTCTTGGCCTGGCCGCGGGTATCTTTATCAGCCGGAACGAAGCAATATGGAATGTCCTGAAAAAGCCATTCACTGATACCTTCACCCGCTTTGATGATACCCGTCAAACTGAATGGGATACAGATTTTGAAGTGGTATCGATACAATCTACTCTGGATAAGTCCATGCAAAAGGCCTATTTCTATAAATCCAAATCTTCTGCACCTAAGCCATTGGTTGTGAGTCTGCACACCTGGAGCGGTAATTATGAGCAGAAAGATGAACTGGCAGCGCTATCCAAAACAAAAGACCTGAACTATATCCACCCCGATTTCAGAGGGGTGAACTGGACAAAAGATGCCTGCTGCAGCGATCTGGCACTGGGCGATATCGATGATGCCATTGACTATGCCATCAAAAATTCGAATGTGGACCTGTCGAGAATCTATGTCATCGGAGTGAGCGGCGGTGGCTATGCTACTTTAGCTGCTTTCATGAAATCAAAACATTTGATCAGACGTTTTTCTGCCTGGGTTCCCATTTCCGAACTTCCTGCCTGGTATGCCCAAAGTAAAATCATGGGTACAAAATATGCAGAGAACATCATGGATTGTACAAGCTCTAAAGACAGTCTCAATATGGATATTGCTAAAATGAAATCTCCAATTTACTGGAAAACCCCGGTAGAAAAATTGAATACTGCAGAATTTCAAATCTATGCCGGTGTTTACGATGGAATTCAGGGTAGTGTGCCAATCACTCATTCTATTAATTTTTATAACAAAGTTTTAAGAGATACATCGCCTGCAGATAGTTCAGCCTACGTAAGCGAAACTGAAAAACTAAATCTGCTTGAATACAGAAAAGCATTGGGCGATTTTGGATACATCGCCGACAGAAAGATATTCCTCAGAAAACGATCGGGCAATTTAGGTCTGACCATTTTTGAGGGGAATCATGAAATGCTGACTGAATATGCATTTAATGAACTGATCAGAGAATAAGCTGATTCATTTTGGAAAGATGTTTTTACATTTTTCACACAATTGAATGTCATTAATCCAATATCTTCGGTATTCATTAAAAAATTTAAGCCATGAAAAAAATATCTATTCTGTTTACTGCAGCATTGATTGGCATATTCAGCCTGAATGCCAATGCTCAGCTCCGCATGCCGCAGTCGAGCAGCTCCCAAACCCTTATTCAGGAATTCGGGCTTGGAAAAGTGACCGTCAAATATTCGCGCCCGAATGTGAAAGGCAGAAGCATTTCGGCAGATCTTGCTCCAAATGGCGAGGTGTGGCGTACAGGAGCAAATGATGCTACGGTAATCAGCTTCACAGAGGCAGTAACACTTGAAGAAAATCCGGTTGCACCGGGCGATTATGCCCTTTTTACCATTCCGGGAAAAGATGAATGGACCATTATCCTGAACAAGGAAACTAAACAATGGGGTTCATACAGTTACAAACAGTCTGAAGATGTGCTTCGTTTCAAAGTAAAACCGGTAAAACAGAACGACAAGACTGAAACATTTACCATTGGTTTCAGTGATGTATTGCCTTCTTCGGCAAAACTTAACCTGATCTGGGATCAGGTTCGTGTATCTGTTAAAATGACAACTGATGTAGATACAAAAGTTATGGCAGGCATTGATGAGGCTATGAAGGGTGAGAAAAAGCCATATTACCAGGCAGCGGTTTATTATTATGAAAACGGAAAAGATCTGAAGAAGGCTCTTGAATGGATTAGTGCTGCTGAATCTGCTGATCCGAAAGCTCCGTGGCTTAAATATCAGAAAGGCCGTATTCAGTTAAAGCTTGGCGATAAAAGCGGGGCAGCTCAAACAGCTAAAGCCGGACTTGAAGCCGCAAAAGCCATGAATAATGCAGAATATATCCGTTTAAACGGAAAGATACTTGCTGAAGCAGGCAAGTAATCAATACCTCATTTTATGTATTTTTATAAGGCTCCACTAAGCGGGAGCCTTATTTTTATTTAAGGAATTAACCAATTATCCTATGAAATGGGCTTTTGCAATTCAGCGTAAAATCCGTCTGGCTATCGTACTGGCAGTAATGATGCTTTTTATCATCCTGTTCAGTATGATGGAAAGCTATAATGTGAATAAGATTTCGAAATCCTTCAGCTCCATTTACGAAGACCGGCTTATCCCTGCCGTAGATCTTTATTCTATATCGGGACATATTCATGATAAAAGAAATAAGCTGGTAAGTTTCATTTTTACTGAAAACATGAATGCAGAGCAGGTAAAAAAGTCCATCAGTTCTGCAAATAATCAATTGGACAGACTGATCAGTAAATATGAGAAGACCTATCTGGTTAAAACTGAAACCAATCATCTTCAAAATCTGAAAAAGAACCTGAAATTATTTGAAAGGGATGAGATTCTGCTGATCAATGCGGCATTAGAAGATAAGGAGCTTGCCAGAAAGCTTTATTTGAATACTACCGTTAAGTTCTATGATGAACTGGATAAAGACCTCATCGAATTAACCAGAGTGCAATCTGAAATAGGGAAAGAATTACTTGCAGAATCAATAAAAAGTCAGGCCAGTTCTGAATTTATTTCCCGCTTACAACTGATCATCGCAATCATTCTGGGTATTATCATTATGATTCTGATCCTTACAGATAAACAGGTGGTGCTTAAACAGGAGAAGTTTAATTTAAACTAAGTCTCTCAAAGGAGGAAACTTTCATTTTTAAGATCCCGGCCAATTGAGAAATTCAAACCTGCTTTGCTCAATCAGTATTTTACCACATGTCCGGCCTCCTCAATAGCGATGATCATTTCCACCTTTGGAAAGTCATCGGCGCAGATTACTGCTGCCCTGCCACTTTCGGTAGCGATATCAAAAACCCCAAGTCTCTTTAACGAATAGCTAACCTCCTGCTGCTTATGAAGGCCGGTCATGGTCGGAATTTCAAAGTGTACGGTTTTCATCAGATTGTGTGTTTATTATAAAGACGTAATTTTTTACATTTTGAAACAGCTTCGGTAAAATTCTGCTTCACTAATCATTTACGTTAAAGCGCGATAATCCGGTTTATCTGATCTCTTCAATTAACGGAATATTTTCATCCAGGGTATAGTGCTGAAAATTCTTTGAAGGAACCGGTACCAATGCATATTTAGCTTTGATATTGCTCAGCTCTTCAGGAACTTCAACAGTACTATCATCCCAGACTTTTGCAGCAACAGGAACTACAGCTTTCATTAAATCTGCCGGAACAGTTTCATCAGGGCTTCCCCATACAAATTCAGCCACCGGAACTCTGGCGAACTTTGCTTTAACATATTTCAGATTTTCCGGAATTTCTGTTGCTGCATCATTCCAGTCGCGCGCTGATACCGGAATCATGGAACCGGAATTTATTTTACAGGACTTTTTCATGCATTTATCTGCTGAATATGACCCGGTATTCAATAAGAGCATTAATAATGCAATCAGAGTATGTAATAAAGTTTTCATCCGTAAATATTTAATGTTGACTAGTTAAAGTCAACGGGTTTATACTTCTGTTAATTAATTAAAAAAACACAGCCAAGAGTTGTAAAATTTCATCCTCGAGCTCTATGGCTCAACCCTGTGTGCTTAGCT
>NZ_JARKMZ010000027.1 GCF_029360775.1 Daejeonella sp. H1SJ63
GTTTGTAGAAAGTTACCAACTCTTATTTACATGCCCCTGTGTGTGCTAAAATCTCATGTTCGCTTCATATAAACAGATTAAAATTCTTTAATTAAATTATTTGGAATATGCATTAGCAGACAGACCGTTGAGGTCCCATACTATTTTACCTCCTCTGACGGTCAGCTCTGCCTCAAACTTTTTATCCCCTTCGATCTTATTATTCCCGGAATCAACAAAGCCAAATTTTCCATTCACAATGCTCAAAACAGCAATATCAGCCACAGAACCCACAGAGAGGTTCCCAAGGTCCTGACGCTTGATAGATTGTGCTGCTCTCCAGCTGCCCCTGTCAATAATATCAGGAATACTCATCCCCATATTCAGGTATTTAGACATTACATTCAGCATGGTTTTCATTCCTGAATTCATACTTGTCCGGTGCTCATCAGTACCAAATGAATTTGGCCACAGGCCCTGCTTAAAAGCTGGCACCGCCTGATTAAACCAGAAACCTCCACCACCATGACCAACATCAAACAGCACACCTCTTTTTTGCGCTGCCAGTACAAAAGGCCTTACTTTACCCTGCTCATCAACAACAGTCATACGTTCTGAAACATTTTCAAAGGCATGGGTAATGATATCGCCGGCACGCATACGTTTCAATTGATCCTCCAGAGAATACTCAGGAAGATGACATTCTACAAATAATGGCTTATTGACCAGTTTAGCAGCTTCAGATGCTCTTTCGAAAGGAGTCCACTCTTTTCCATCATATCTTCCGATACGAACTCCTACAAGTATATCAGGATTATTCTTTAACGTTTCTACCGTTTTCTGAACATCCATCTCTTCAACATTCTCCTGAGCTTTATCAACAGAATATCCACCGGCTGCAATACTCAGAAATGCAAGTACACGGGTAGTTGATTTATCGATAATCTTTGATTTAAAATCAGGAAATGTACGCCATCCGGATGTTCCGGCATCAACCACAGTTGTAATACCTGCGCGCGGAGCAAAAGCGTCAGGCAACTGGCTTGAGGTACCGTCAGTAAACCCCGCATTACTTCCGGCATAAACATGAGTATGCATATTGATCAGTCCCGGTGAAACAATTAAGCCTGATACATCAACTACCTTCTTAGCCTCCGATGCCGGAATATCTGCTGCAACACGAATAACTTTTCCGGCTGCAATTGCCAGATCCATCTTTGCGTCAATTTTATTCTTTGGATCAATCAGGCGGCCTCCTTTAAGCAAAAGCTCAATTTCCTGCGCATCTGCTTGAATAGGGGTAATAAACAATGTTAGCCCGATCAGTACAGGAATTGCAAAGACCAGCGGCAATACCTTTCTGTAATTAAACATCTTTTGCATATCGATATGATTTAATGATTTCATTTACCATCGATCAATTGGTAGCTGAAGGCATTTGCCATTCAGGAACACTGATCCCATTCAAATCCCAAACAACACGCCCTGCACGGATAGTTAACTCTGCCTCCAGCTTTTCTTTGCCGCTGATTTTTGTCCGGCGAACATCCATATATCCGAAATTTCCTTTTTTCAAATTGAACACTGCGATATCAGCTTCAGTACCTACACTTAAATGTCCCAGATCAGTCCTTTTTATAACTTGTGCAGGGTTCCATGTTGTTCTTAATATAACATCGTTCAGACTCAAACCCATCGCAAGAAATTTAGACATCACATTAGTCATGTCTTTCATTGCAGCATTCATACTCAAATTGTAAAGATCTGTACTGATCGTATTTGGAAGGAAGCCCTGCTTTATGGCAGGAATAGCCTGATTAAAATTAAATGCCCCTGCTCCGTGACCAACATCGAATATGATCCCCCTTTTTTGAGCTTCAAATACAAATGGTTTTACTTTACGGGTTTTCTCATCAACAATTGACTCTCTGCCTCCATTAATTTCAGAAAAAGTATGTGTGAAGATATCACCCGGACGAAAATGCTCCATAAATAAAGATTGTATGGGATTTGTGGGTGTATGTTCTCCAAAATCTACAATTACCGGAACATTGGCGAGCTTACCTGATTCAACCGCCTTATCCACAGAGGTAAAATCACCCCAGTAATGTGCTGATTTTATACCGACAATAATATCCGGATACAGTTTATTAATCATGTGAGCATTCATCACAGGATTCATATCTGTTACATCCTGCTGATCAAAACGAGAACGCATTCCGTGGCCAACAACATTCAGGAACGCCAGAACCCGGGTTTGGGCACGATCGATAGACTGAGCTTTAAAAAGCGGGAAATTCCTCCAACCGGAAGATCCTGCATCAACTACTGTAGTTACTCCCGCACGAAAGGAAAAGGCATCAGCCTGCAATCCGCCGTAAGAGTTTGCTGTCATACTATTCGGGTCAGTGCCGTGAAAAACATGGGTATGCATATCAATAAGGCCCGGAGTAATATATAAACCGCTTACATCTACCGTCTTTTTCGAAGTGTTTGCCGGAATATCTGCTGCAATGCGGGATATTTTATTCCCAGTAATGGCAACATCCATTTTAGAATTGATATTATTCTTCGGATCAATTACATGTCCGCCCTTCAATAATAAATCTATTTCCTGTGCCCGGATATTTCCCGGAGCAGCAGATAAAATTAAAATCATTGCAGCTGCAGCTAACTTCCAACAGTTAACCGAATGGACATTAGAAAGCAACGAAGCCAGTTTGTTTTTAATCATCTTTTGCATAGAAATATATTTATGATTGTATCCATTATTTAATTGAGAACTACTTTACGGCATCCCACTGCGGACCGGTAAGTCCGTTCAAATCCCAGGCAACTTTGCCTGCACGTAAAGTAAGCTCTGCTTCCAGTTTTTTGGTGCCATTCAGAACAGATCCTCTTGCATCCATATAACCAAACTTGCCTTCTCTGACATTGAACACCGCAACATCAGCTTCGGCACCAACACTCAAATGGCCCAGTTCAGTATGATTGATTACATTGGCAGGGTTCCAGGTAGACCGCAGAATTACATCCTGAACAGACATTCCCATGTTAAGGAATTTAGACATTACATTAGCCATGTCCTTCATACCTGCGTTTCTGCTGTTTCTGTACAAGTCAGTGCTGATTGTGTTCGGAAGGAATCCCTGTTTAATGGAATTGATGGCTGTACTCCAAACAAAAGCACCGCCACCATGGCCAACATCAAAAATTCTTCCCTTCTTCTGAGCTTCAAATATGAATGGCTTAACCTTATTATTTTTGTCGATAACAGATTCGCGCCCACCCGGCATACCTTCAGAAGTTGCAGAACCTGAATAAGTATGAGTAAAAATATCACCGGGACGGAAATGCTTTAGAAAAAGCTCTTCAATAGAAAGCTTTGGCGTGCTCGAGCCAAAGTCTACAATGATCGGCTTATTGGTGATCTTTCCTGCAGCAATTGCACGATCAACCGGAGTAAAATCATGGCCACGGTAATGATGTGCTTTAATTCCTACAATAGTTTCCGGATACTCATTCATGACAAATGCGGTAGCCACCGGATTCATATCAGTGGTATCCTGAGCATGAACAGTACCCAGCATCCCATGGCCGGCAATACTGATGAAAGCAAGCACACGGGTTTGGGAATTATCAATGATATTCTTCTTGAAGGTATAGAAATCTCTCCAGCCGGAAGAGCCTGCATCCACAACTGTGGTCACCCCTGAACGGAATGTAAAATCATCAGGCACAACGCTGCCCAGTCCATCGGTTATTCCAAATCCGGTAAAGCCGGGATCCTTTGTACCAGCAAAAACGTGTACATGTAAATCAATAAAACCCGGAGAAACATACAAACCGCTTATATCAACAGTCTTTTTTGAACTGGAAGCAGGAATATCTGCTGCAACCCGGAATATTTTACCGTCTTTGATTGCAACATCCATTTTAGAATCGATTTTATTCTTTGGATCAATTACATGTCCGCCTTTTAACAGCATATCTATTTCCTGAGCCTGAACAGCCGATAAAGACATTAAACATGCTGTAAATAACAGCCCTGAAATCTTTTTGATTATATTTTTTTTCATTTTAAATTGTTTAAAATAGTATTCTCTTAATTTAATGACTTTTAAATTAACTGGCAAGCGGAGCTCCTGAAGGGACAAATATTTTTTTCTTCGGTGCGGCCTCTGTATTTCGCAGGGCTGTAAATCTGGCGCTGCGATATTCTCCCATAAATATTTCACCGGAAAGCTGATTCCCTGATAAGGTACCGCTGAATGTATAAATCACTGAATCGCCGGTCAGCTTAATGGAACTTTGCAGTTTTACCTCATTCCCCTCAATAGTTCCGGTCATATCATTCACTGCAAAACCACTTTGATGTGAGCCTTTGATCCAGTTTCCATCCTGTTCAATAAACAATTTATGCTTACCCTGACTGCTGTAAAACTTAACATCCACATCCCAGGCGCCTGCAACATTCCCTGCCGGAGCCTTTAGTTCTTTAACCCTTGGGGCCCTCTTTGCTGTGAGGATAGAATAAATTTTATCTGCAGCAATCTTCTCCTCTCCGGCCTGCATTCCAATGGTAGTAACCGCAATTCCATTGATATTTGCATCTCTTCCGCGACCGCCACCGCTTGCAACAGCGACTCGTGGTTTGGTACGGGCCAGCTCATCTGCCATTTCTGCCCCTGTAATATTTAATACATCCGCATCCCAGGTAATCACCACCTCAGGCGAAACATTTGATAATCCGGATTGTGTTGAAGGTACATGTACCATGGTTTCAACACTTTTAATTCCTTTTACTTTATTAATGACATGATCGAGATAAGAATACCACTGCTTTCTGATTGCCTCGTGATCAATTTCTTTCCATGCCTTCACAGCAGCTACCATTCCAAACATTTCATCGCGGTCTACCTTATTATCGCGGCAAGGACCATGATGAGGGGAGCTGGCCTGCCAGGCAGACATCAGAATATCTTTATTACCCAGAATCAGACCGCATGATTGCGGTCCACAGATAGCCTTCCCTCCGCTGTACGCAACAATTGTTGCACCACGTTTAAGATGTACAGGGGGAAATGTCAGTATCTCATTTGCCGCATCAAAAAGAACCGGAATATTTTTTTCTTTTGCCACTGCAACAATATTCTCCAGAGACATTGGTGCTCCGGTCCAGGACCTGTCGCCATTTACTACATAGATCATTGCAGTTTTAGGGTTAATTGCATTTTTCAATTCCTCCATTGACCCTACATTGACCATCGTTACCCCAATGTTCCTGATAGCATGATCATAGGCATTTCTGGATGTCCTTGGTACAATTACTTCAGTCTTCTCCAAACCTTCAAGATTTGGAATTCTGATTAGCTTCTCAGGATCGCCCCCGGCAACCACGGCAGCTGTAACCAGCTTCAATCCTGCAGCGCAACCTGCCGAAACAACACCCCACTCTGCACCGGTCAGTTCAGCGAGCTTCCTGCCAATTCCATCACCAACCTCATCCATCTGTGCGAAATTGCGTGAAGCTTCCTCCATTGCTGCTTTAACCTGCGGGCGCTTCAATGATCCGCCGATGATCGTAAAAATACCTCTGCAATTGATAACAGGTTCAATTCCATACGTTCTGTAGATATTAGTCGGAGACATAAACGATTCAAGCGTGATCTCAGCTGCAGGCCCCAGTGGATTAAATGGAGGAGCAACCTGGCTAACTACTGCCGGAGATGCAAACACTGAATTTACCGACCCCGCCAGAGGCAGAAGCGACAGGGTTTTAAGAACATTTCTACGTTTCATCTGTATTTATATTAATAGGTTAATACTTTGATTATCATTATTGAATTTACATTTTTCACTGATTCTTCACTATTATTGTTTCACCTGATCCCAGATAGGCCCGCTGATACCATTTAAATCCCATGCAATCTTTCCTGCCCTCAGCGTAAGCTCGGCTTCAAATTTTTTATTGCCTTTCATGGTTAAGCCTCTTGAATCCATAAATCCGAAATTTCCTTCACGAACGTTAAAAACAGCCACATCAGCTTCCGCACCCACACTTAAATTCCCAAGTTCAGGTTTCTGAATTACCTGTGCTGGATTCCATGTTGAACGAAGAATAATATCCTGAACAGATAAACCCAGTGCCAGGAATTTGGACATCACATTAGCCATATCCTTCATCCCTGCATTTCGGCTGGCCCGATACAGATCAGTACTGATTGTATTAGGTAAAAAGCCTTGCTTCACCGAGGCGTTGGCCACATGCCATCTGAATGCGCCGCCGCCATGTCCCAGATCGAAAATCCGGCCGCTTTTCTGTGCAGCCAGAACAAAAGGTTTTAACTTGCTGTTCTCGTCAACAACAGACTCTCTGCCCGGCAATGAATAGGCATAAGTATGAGTAAATATATCACCAGGCCGCAAATGCTTCATAAACAGCTCTTCTATAGACAATCTCGGAGTACTTCCGCCAAAGTCTACAATAACCGGCTTCTTAGTAATATTTCCGGCCTGCACAGCGCGGTCAACCGGTGTAAAATCATGCCCGCGGTAATGATGGGCTTTAATGCCCACAATCAGGTCAGGATACTCATTCATTACAAATGCGGTAGCAACCGGATTCATATCTGTAAGATCCTGAGCATTAACGGTTCCCAGCATTCCATGACCTGCAATACTTAAAAATGCAAGCACACGGGTTTCTGAATGATCAATGATGGTTTTTTTGAATTTATGAAAATCTCTCCAGCCCGAAGAACCCGCATCTACTAAAGTTGTTACTCCTGCGCGAAAACTGAAATCATCCGGTACCACACTTCCTAATCCGTCAGCAATTTCAAATCCGGTAAACCCCGGATCCTTAGTTCCTGCAAAAACATGTGTATGAATATCGATCAAGCCCGGTGTAACATATAATCCGCTAACATCAACAGTCTTTTTTGCGGTATTTGCAGGAATATCGGCGGCTACACGGAATATCTTGCCATCAGCAATAGCAACATCCATTTTAGAGTTGATATTGTTCTTTGGGTCGATCACATGACCGCCCTTCAGGAGCAGATCAATTTGCTGAGCCTGAAGGTTTAAGGCCGGCAATAACAGTCCGGCAAACAGAATCCGGCCAAATTGTTTAAGTAAAGTTCTGTTCATGTTTCCTGATTATGATTCTAAATTCTTTTATATTATATTGAAATAATTTCTTACTACTTATCTGTAACCTCTCTGATTACCCTCAACCAGTTTGTTCCTAAAATTTTGCGGATTCTTTGTTCTGAATAACCTAATTCCTGCATTGCTTTTGTCATTTGCGGATAATCACTCACATCCTTAATCTGTCTTGGCAGAGGCGGTCCTCCATCAAAATCTGAGCCCAGAGCTATATGATCTTCACCGAGCAAACGAACACCATAATCGATGACTTTAGCAAGCTGATCTGTACCCATCCAGTATTCATCAGGTATTTTAGTTTTATATACAAAAGGAAGATCCTTTGCAATCTCCCTGTCTATTTCTTCAATTGATAGCTTCGTCAGATCTTTAGGTTCCTGCCGGGGAGCCGTAACAGATCTTTGAAGCGACTTTTGCCATGCGGCATATTTGGGATTATTAAAACTGCTGCCAAACTGAATCCCGATTACCCCGCCCTTTGCAGCAATCGCTTTGGCTCCCTGATCCGTGATACATCTCGGATTATCTACAATAGCTCTGAATCCGCCATGACTGTAAATAATTGGGTCTTTACTGGCTGCTGCAGACTGCAATATAGCATCATCCGAAGCATGAGCTACATTGATCACCATTCCTAAACGGTTCATCTCGCTGATTACCGCCCGGCCATGGTCATTGATACCACCCCAACGCTTAATATCGCTGCATGCATCTATAAATCCATTGGTTTCATTATGAGCTGTAAGCTGAACAGAGCGTAAACCAAGTCTGTAAAGCGCTCTTAACAGATTAAGATCTCCGTCGAGATCAAATCCGCCTTCCAAATCAAGAAAAGCGGCAACTTTACCTTTCTTATTGACTGCTGTAATTTCTGATGCAGAACGGGCAAGTTCGATCAGATTATTATTCTTTTCGATCTGAGCCAAAGCCAGTTCAATTACCCGAAAAGTATTCTTGACTTCATGTCGTCCGGGATAATAAGGTTCAGGAGTATAAACAGAAAAAAACATGGCATCCAGTCCACCCCCGATAGCTCTGGGAAGATCAACATGCCCGTCTGGATAACGCTGGCCTATATCCAAACCTTCGAGAAGCTGCCTTGTTATCACATGGATATGTCCATCCATTACAAATGCATCTTTATGCAGATCAGCTGAGAAAAATGCCTCCGACGAAGAAGCGGTTCCTTCAGAAAAAAGCCTACCTAAATCGCCGATAACCGAATAATCTGTTAATGGCAACAGTGATAAACCCTTAATTAAATCTCTGCGTTTCAATTTATTTGTTTTTGAAAGAATTTTTATTCTATCAGAGAACTGAACCTCATACTGTTCCTTAAACTAAGGGCAATAGGTTTCAGGTACGGTTCATATCCTGGTCTCGTTATGAAGAGATCGAATTTCCCCGGAAATTTGAATAAGGGATGTTGTGAAAATTTTCACAACATCCCTTTTATTAAAAAAGAACTACTGAAGACTGTTACCAGCCCGGATTTTGTGTCAGTTTAGGATTAATATCCAGTTCAAGCTGAGGGATCGGGAATAAATTATGTTTAGCCTGATATCCCAGTGGACCTAATACAGTTGGCGCCATTCCCCATCTTTTCAGATCCATAAAGCGCTGAAATTCGAACATCAGTTCAACCTGTCTTTCTTTAACAATTGCGTCAAACATAGTTTGTTTCGTTCCTGTATCTGCAGTTGTCAGTACAGGCATCATAACAGACGGACGCTGGCGAACCTGATTCACCGCTGCACGAGCCTTATCGATCTGATTTAACTCATTAGCTGCTTCTGCATACATCAACAATACATCTGCATAACGAATCAGTGGGTAATTGATACCACTTCCGTTAACATACATGATAGGCCACATACCCTTCTTAACTGCATAACCACTTGCAGACCATGTAGGGTTAAATATTGCTAAAGCTGCACTTACATTTGGTGCGAAAGTATCACCGGCTTTGAATATAGACATACCTCTGCGTGGGTCACTCGGATCAAAAGCATCAAATGCCCTTTTGGTAGCCAAAGTAGAACCGGTAGCTCCATTTACTGCAGGAAGCATTGTACCGTTTTTATTATTCGCTCCACTTCCACCAATATCTGCAAACTGTACTTCAAAAACTGATTCCTTATTGTTCTCAAAAGAACGGTGCCATACTTCCTGGAAATTGTCCATCAGTCCATATTTGCCCGAAGCAATAACCAGACTAAAGTACTTCTCTGCATTAGTATAATCCTTATTATACAAATAAACCTTTCCGAGCAGTGCCTGAGCTGCACCTTTGGTGGCTCTTCCTAAATTATTGCCGCTATAAGAAACAGGCAAACCTGCTTCAGCAGCCACAAGATCTGCAATAATTACTTTAGTAATATCAGCAACCGGAGTTCTTGCAACTAAAGCCGCATCTGTATTTGCTAAAGGCTCAGTAACCAATGGTACTGCACCAAACAAATTGGTGAGGGTAAAATAATTCAGAGCTCTCAAAAATTTGGCTTCACCTAAATATTGATTCTTAAGTGCATCAGTCATATTGATTGAAGGTACATTTTTGATAACTGCATTAGACCTGATTATCCCCTGATACAATCCACTATAGGTAGAGTGGATTTGAGTCAGAGCAGGGTAATAAGTAAAATTATTATACTCCAATGGTGTTGTATTGGATAACACAAGATCACCGGAAGGGACATCATTAATTCTTAAGAGGTTTTCACTCCAGGATGACTGAAGTGATACATATATTGCATTTACTCCAAGTTGTGCCCGTTCTTCAGAATTGTAGAATCCATCTTCTGTCAATGCATCAGGTGGAGATTTTTCCAGAAATTCCTTACTACAACCACTAAATAATAACAATACTATGAAGGTCGTTATTAGACTTTTTAGCTTTTTCATTTTTTTATACTTTAAATTTCTTAATGACTTAATTATCAGAATAAATTGAAGTTCTAATTACCTTAGAAGGTTAAATTAACTCCTAATGAATACACAGTTGGTATCGGAGTTGAACCTGTGTCTACTCCAAATCCCAGCGGACTCATTGAATCGTCATTAAAGCCTAAACCACCCAGGGTATCCGCATTATAATTTGGATACTTTGTGATAGTAAATAGGTTCTGTCCATTAAAATAAATTCTTGCATTTCTGGCACCAATTCTCTTAATCATACTTTGCGGTATGGTGTAGCCAATCTGGAAATTCTGCATTCTAAGGAAATCTGCATCAAGAACATATCTTGACTGACCACGGTTGTTTTGATTGGTATCACCACGAACTGCTCTTGGTAAAGTATTGGATGTACCAGGACCTTTCCAGCGATTCAATACAGTGGTCTTGTTATTCCACTCACCTTGCATCGTCTCTAAATAAACTCCCTGAGCATCATAAAGCTGTTTACCTTGTGTACCATAAAAACTCATGTTGATATCAAAGCCTTTAAATGTTGCATCTGCAGAGAATCCATAATCAAAATCAGCCCATGGATCGCCAATGTTTGTCCGGTCATTTGCATCAACCTTTCCATCTCCATTGATATCCCTGAATCTTACATCACCTGGTTTTGCTCCCGGCTGACTTGCATGAGCATTAATTTCAGCCTGAGTCTGGAAAATACCATCAGAAATATGTCCATAAAAATGCGACATAGGCATACCCGGCATAGTACGAACAAAAGTTCCTGAGTAATAAACGTTCTCAAGAAGATTAATGATACTGCTTCCAGCTCCAAGTGAAAGCACTTTGTTTCTCACAGTTGAAAGATTAGCAGAAACACCATACTTCAATTCACCTGCATTACCACGGTAAGCGGCAAGGAATTCAAATCCCTTGTTCTGTAGCTCAGCGGCATTTTGGTATGGTCCTGAATCACGTGCAAATCCTGTAACGGTAGATATAGGGGTACGAACGAGAATTCCATCGGTATTTTTAACCCAGTAATCAGCTGTAAAAGTGATTTTATTCTGAAGTAAACTTAAATCAACTCCAATGTTTGATTGGGTAGTTCTCTCCCAGCGTAAATTTGGATTACCAAGGGTATTTACAACAGCAGCCGGAGCTAAAGCATCAGCTCCAAAGAAATAACGCGAGTTAGTTGAAACTACAGTCTGGTTACTATAATTACCTATGTCCTGGTTACCCAATTGCCCCCAGCTTGTTCTTAGCTTCAATCCACTGATAAGCTTTGAATCTTTCAGGAAGTTTTCCTGATCCAGATTCCACCCAACTGCAATTGAAGGGAAATTACCATATCTGTTGGTTGAACCAAACCTTGACGAGCCATCCCGGCGAATGGTTGCAGTAACAAGATATTTTTCAAAAAGGGTAATGTTAGCCCTTCCTAAAAATGACCTTAATGAGTTTTCTGCCTGATTTCCATCAATTGTAAAAGCTCCGGTTCCGGCACTTAATACCTGAATGTCATTACTTGGGAAATCCCTTCTGTTACCAGAAATAGTATTAAAGAAGAAATTTTGCTGAGTATAACCTGCCAATAAATTAACACGATAATTTTTAGCGATTACCTTATTGTAAGACAATGTGTTTTCAATCAGATACTCATAAGATTCTGACAATCTTTCTGTAAGCGACCTTATATTACTACCCCTGTTATTCATCTGGAATCGTGGAACATAGTTTTTGAAACGCCGGTTACCAAAGTTCAGACCTGCATTAATCTTGAATTCCAGATCAGGTATTATCTTATAAGCTGCATATGCACTTCCAATTAGCTTATTGTTCCAGGTATAGGCACGGTTCATATCACGACGGCCTAAGATATTATCCCTGTTATTAACACCGGTTACTGCCGGAGATGGACCTGCATAACCGCTATCATTATTAGGGTCGTATACAGGCATAGTAGGCGCTGCACCCATCATATAAGCTAAATCAAGGTTATTACCAAAATTCAGGTTCAGCCCCTGGTCCCTACTCGCTATTAACGATTGACCAATAGTTAACTTGCCTATTTTAAACTCAGTTTTTACTCTGGAGTAATAACGCTTAAACGTACGGAAGGCCAAAACGCTTTCCTGATCAAAAACACCACCGGATATCGCATATTTAGCATTCGGATTTCCTCCGGAAACTGATATTGAATGATCCTGAATCGGGGCCGGATTAATCGCCTCATCCTGCCAGTCAGTACTGGTTTTAAGGTTATTCGGATCGTTCATGGCTGGCTGTAAAGGATAAAAATTACCATTTACGTGAGCCTCATTAATCACATCTGCCATTTGCTGAGAATTCAGCAATGGAATAAACTTGTTAAATGACTGAATACCGTAGTATGAATTAAAACTGATAGAAGGAACGCGATCTGCTCCACTCTTTGTGGTAAGCAGGATCACACCATTTGCAGATCTTGAACCATAAATAGCTGCAGCAGATCCGTCTTTCAGAACAGTTGTTGACTCGATATCATTAGGATTAATACTATTAATATCTCCGGCCTCCATTGGCATACCGTCTACAACATATAAAGGGCCAGAACTACCAAATGTGTTTAGTCCTCTGATTCTGACATTGACTCCTTCTCCCGGATCTCCTGAAGTACTTGTAAAAGTAACCCCGGCAACCTTACCCTGAAGGGCCTGGTTAATATTGGAAAATGCCTGATCTTTAATATCCTTAGAGGTTACTGAAACAACAGAACCGGTCAAATCACTTTTCTTTTGAGTTCCGTATCCTACCACAACCACTTCCTGTAAGGCTTCAGTGCTTTGGCTTAGCTGAACATTCAGAGAAGTACGACCGCCGATAGAAACTTCCTGCGTAGTATAACCAACATAGGTAAATACAAGAGTAGTTGAACCATCGGGTGCATTGATGGTAAAATTACCATTAACATCAGTGCTTACACCAACAGCAGTTCCTTTCACTTTTACACTAACACCGATCAGTGCTTCGCCTTTAGTGTCAGTAACTTTACCTCTGATTTCTGCCGGAGGAGCTTTTTCAGTCAGTGTTTCAATACCGATAAGAGGAACAGCCACATTTTCAGCAGCTTTCTTCTGTACGATAATTGTATTATTACTAATTGTGTAAGTTAAAGACTGGTTAGAAAATGATCTTTCCAATACATCCCTCAGAGGAGCATTACTTACATGTATACTAACCGGCCTGGCCTCATTGATCAGGGGAGTAATATACACCAAATCATAACCCGTCTGGGTTCCAATTTCTTTCAGCACGGTTTCAAGTTTAGCGTTCTTAAACTTTAAACTCACCGTCTGAGAGTACGTTTCAGCACTGCTTACCTGAAGCAGAACTGTGACCAATAAAACAAAAGTCAGTTTTATCATCAACAATAGCTTTATTATGTAGTCAGAGGGCCTACATAATGTTAATGAATCGAATTTCATATATTTGCGTGTTTGGGTTTAGTTAATACTTGTTCACTACATGTTGTTTGGTAGCCCAACGTTTAGCCAGGAGCGTTGCAACCGCTTCTGGTTTTTTTGGATTACCATTTTCATTTACGAAGTCTGTTTCATCGCATAACGGTAATCCTCCTTCCTTCAACTTTAAAATGAACTGCATTGGTAAGCTGTAATGCATCAAGCACCTCAGTGATATCCTTTGATCTGGAGATATTACCTCCAAAACCAACTTCAGGAATTTCACCGTTGTAGCTGACTTCTACATTATACCATCTCGACAATTTTCTCATGATACTGTGTATATCTTCATTCTTAAACAAAAAATACCCGTTCTTCCAGGCAATTACCTCTTCTGTATCTGCCTCAATTACCTTAGGTTTTAATTCATTTGGCTGAAACTGCTGACCTGGCGTAAGCAGAACCACCTTATCCTTATAAATAATCTTTACAGATCCCTCAATCAGTGTCGTTTTAATAGTCTCTTCATCCCCATAAGAGTTAATATTAAACTGAGTGCCCAGGACTTCAACAATCTGATCTTTGGTAATTACCTTAAAAGGCTTATTCTTATTACTGGCAACATCAAAAAACGCTTCTCCACTCAACTCAACTTCTCTGGTATTTCCACTAAATAAAGCAGGAAAACGTAAGGAAGAGGCTGAGTTCAGCCATACTTTACTACCATCCGGAAGATTTACCTGATACTTGCCCCCTACAGGTGTTTCTATCTTATTATAAATTATGTCTTCAGTAATTTCCAGAGTCTCATCTCCATCAGAATGCGAAAATGTATAGAGTAATTCGCCATCAGATGTTTTCTGAATGCTTACACCTGCCTGATTAGCCAAAACACCATTTTTTGCATTATCCAGAATAATCCTTGAACCGTCTGAAAGTGTTAATACTGCCTTATCGCCTCCGGGTTCTATAACTACAGGTTTAGCAATCTTTTTCACTGCAACCACCGGCTGAATTTGAGTTTCTTTTGAATAAAAAAATAAACCAATTGCAAAAACTACAATGATACTTGCAGCAATCCCAATCTTATACCATAAGCTCCGGGTAGATTTTTCATTCCGGGAATCTTCTTCAGAAGGAATTGAGCTGATAATATTTTTATAGAGAAGTTCCTTCTCATCATCACTTAAATCTTCATAGCTCTTAATATTTCTGAAAACATAATCAACAGCATGATTCAACTCATCATCCTCGCCGGAGGTTGACCGTATATAATCAAAAAGCTGCTCGTATTCAGCTCTGCTGATCTTACCTTCAACAAAAAGTCTTAAAAGCTCTTCTAATTTTCTTTGACTCATATTTATATCCTGTCATGCAGAATGATCAACAATACTAATACACGCGGGAATTCGATAAGGACTAGTCGGCAGGAAAATATTTGTCAGAAAATTATGACAGAACAGAGTCCAGAAAAAATATAAAGGTGAAAACTTTAAATAAATGAGTCCTCAGAGTCTTTAATGCCGCTACAAGATGATTCTTCACAGTATTTTTGGAAATATTTAACTCCTGTGCAATTTCTTCATAAGTCAGGTCCTGATGTCTGCTCATTCTGTAAACAAGCTGCTGCTGTTTGGGTAACTGAGCCAAAACACCTGCAGCAAATCTCTCAAGATCATCCAAAAGGACTACCTCTTCTGTTTCATTGCTAACCTTTTGCGTGTTCAGCCACATTTTTTCAATAGCACATTGAGAATTGGCAACTTGTCTGATAACATTCAGTGTAAGCCGGCGGGTAATTGTATAAAGATAGGGGGCAATAGGAAATTGCGTATCGAGTTTTGAGCGATTAAGCCAAAGGCTCAGAAAGACTTCCTGAACAACTTCATGACATGGTTCCTTGTCTTTAAGAAAACGATAGCTGAAATTAAATAATTTTCCGGAGTATAAATTGAAAACAATACGGAAAGCAGATTCATCGCCCTCCTTTATTCTGGAGATGAGCTCAAAATCAGATATTTGTCCCATTTTGTTTTGCATAGTTTTCAGTAGACATCCTAAATATAGGTGAAAAAAAACATTAAGCTGTGTAATAATCTTATTGTTTTTAACCTTATCATTAAAAAATTATAATTTTTAGACTTTTTTTATAAAAGTTTCTACTCTAAGGTATTATAAAAATAAAACGTAATTATTTCACGAAAAACATTCTCTAAATAATAGCAAAAGGCAAATCCATTTCCGGAGGAAAGAGGAGACACATATCCAGGAGGAATGTCACAATATTTGCCAGAAACTATTTTACATCGTTCAAAAGCTGAATATTTCAGAAAAAAAGCCCGGAGTACTCTGTTAAAATACAAAACAGAGCTGATCAAACTTCTCAATTCGGGAAGAGCAAAATGGAATGCCGATATCAGGAGAATTTATAATATTAGCTCAGAACTTTATTAATTCCAGCCATCGAATTAACTCTGCAGGGGCTATCTAAGAAAAAGAAAGGAAATATCTTTAGGAGGAAGAAAACCGGAGCTATACTTAATTAAAAATAATTCCTCCGTTGTTAAATACATTAAAATGGAGCGGTTTGCTCAATAACAATAGAGCCCTGAAATAAATTCAGGGCTCTATTATTTTATATCAGCTTCTTTGCCATCAGATATTCTGCTATCTGAACTGCATTGGTAGCAGCACCTTTTCTAAGGTTATCAGCAACAACCCAAAGATTAAGAGTTTTAGGCTGCGACTCATCCCTGCGAATACGTCCGACAAAAACCTCATCTCTCTCATGTGCATCCATTGGCATAGGATACTTCTGGTTTGCAGGATCATCCACTACAATAACTCCTTCTTCATTCTCAAGAATTGAACGGACTTCTGCAAGATCAAACTCATTTTCAAACTCAATATTTACAGATTCTGAGTGACCGCCCATAACCGGGATACGTACAGTTGTTGCAGTCACCTGAATTGAATCATCACCCATGATTTTCTTGGTCTCAAGAATCATTTTCATTTCTTCCTTAGTATAGCCATTACTCAGGAACACATCGATCTGAGGAATAACATTCAGATCGATAGGGTAAGCATAAGCCATTGGCCCTTCAATCCCTTTACGCTCATTCATCAGCTGTTCAACCGCTTTCACTCCGGTACCTGTTACCGACTGATAAGTTGAAACAACAACACGTTTGATCTTATATTTATCATGAAGTGGCTTTAACACCACTACCATTTGTATAGTTGAACAGTTTGGATTTGCAATGATCTTATCCTGAGCGCTAAGTTCATTTGCATTTACTTCAGGAACGATAAGCTTCTTTCCCGGATCCATCCGCCATGCAGATGAATTATCAATAACTGTTGTTCCCGCCTCAGCAAAGCGTGGAGCATTTTCCAGAGAAGTGCTTCCACCGGCAGAAAATAATGCCACATCAGGCTTCATTGCAATGGCATCATCCATAGTCACAACAGTATACTTCTTTCCCTTGAACTCGATCTGTTTACCAGCACTCTTGGCAGAGGCTACGGGGATCAATTCACTAACCGGGAAATTGCGCTCTGCTAAAACTTTTAACATCACCGAACCTACAAGGCCGGTAGCGCCTACTACTGCAACTTTCATTTCTTAATTGTGTTTTTGTTAAAAAAATTTGAATAAAAAATTAATATCTATACAAAGATGTGAAAAAGTTTGGGCATTCTAAGATTTCATCCCTCTAAGTATCAAAGATTAACATCATTGATACCAAATCTATCCTGCATTCATAATTTTTACCGTTAAATCACAATTTGAAGGCGCTGACTCATTCTGTAGAAAAACCAATGATCCTAACATTAATTTAATTCTGCAAAACACGGCAGAAATGAAAAATATCATCTTCTTCATGCTACTCCTGTTCAGCAATACTGTTTATTCTCAACTGAATGATGAATTCGCAGACGGAGATTTCAGCTCAAATCCTAACTGGACCGGCAGCAATTCGGGTGCCGACTTCTCAATTATAAATAACCGCCTGAGATCAAATTCAAACACTGCCTCATCATCCTTTTATTTGAGTACTGCCAATAATCTGGCAATGAATGTAAAATGGGAGTTTTGGGTAAATATCCAGTTTAACCCTTCAGGCTCAAACTATGCAGATATCTATCTGATCTCGGACAAAGCTGATCTGAAAAATGCAGCAATCAACGGATACTTTATCAGGATTGGTGGCACAGATGATGAGATTAGCCTCTTTAAACGGTCGGGAGCTGCCTCAGGCAGTACCAAGCTCATTGACGGAGTTAACGGAATTCTGAACTCTTCTAACAACACCATAAAAGTAAAAGTATCCCGCAGCGATACAGGCATATTTATTCTGGAGCGGGAAACAGGAAGTACTAATTCAGGCTTTTATACTGAAGGTACAATGACAGATATCAGCTTTACTAATTCAGGTCACTTTGGAATATTCATTCAGCAATCAAGCCCGACTTTTTTCCAGAAACATTTTTTTGATGATTTCAAAATCCTGCCCTTGGTAGCAGATACCAGTCCGCCGGAACTAAACGGAATTTCTGTTCTGAATGCAGAAACTCTTGAACTAAGCTTCAATGAGATAATGGACAGTATCAGCATAAAAAAACCGGCAAATTTTAACCTGAGTAATTACGATGGCAGCATCAGTTCGGTATCAACAAGCATTGATCCGGCAAAATACCGGCTTGGTTTATCAAAACCTTTAAATACCGGAAATTATACTTTAAAAATCAGCGGCGTCAAAGACCGGGCAGGTAATCTGATAAGCACAAAAGATACTATCAGCTTCCCTTATGTTAAACCCTATTCTGCAATAGCCGGAGATATTATAATTAATGAAATATTTGCCGATCCTGGTCCTCAGATTGACCTGCCATCAGTAGAATTTGTGGAATTATACAACACAACAAAAGAAACTATCTCAATTAAAACATGGAAATTCAGCGACCAGTCAAGCATCTCCACCCTTGGGGAAATCAGCATGGACCCTGAATCCTTTCTGATCCTTTGTGCGAAATCAGACACTGCTGAATTTAAAAAATTTGGTAAGGTTCTTGGGATATCACCATGGCCATCACTAAATAACTCTGGTGATCAGATTGTTCTAAAAAACGTTCAGAATATCACCATAGACTCTCTAAGCTATTCCGATCAATGGCATCGGGATCCTGTCAAAAGGCAGGGAGGGTGGTCATTGGAAAGAGCTGACCCGAAATCAATATGTGCAGGTGCTTTCAACTGGTACAGCTCAAAAGACAGTACGGGTGGAAGTCCCGGTAAAATTAACTCCACCAATATTTCAGGGTATGATCTT
Source organism: Daejeonella sp. H1SJ63 (assembly GCF_029360775.1). Lineage (GTDB taxonomy): Bacteria > Bacteroidota > Bacteroidia > Sphingobacteriales > Sphingobacteriaceae > Daejeonella. The sequence goes on from NZ_JARKMZ010000027.1 coordinate 18,836, forward strand.
ATGGAACTAAAGGCCGACAGTCTGACGCGTACTTCCGATTCTACTTTAATCGTCTATTTCAATAAACATCTGGCCAATCTCCCGGTCAAAAATGAAAGCTTTCAACTTATCCCTGACGATCCCCGGATCAAAGAAATACGAAATGACTCTGAATTCAAACAAACCACTCTGATTTTCAATAAAAAATTTCTGCCCGGTACATCCTACCAATTAAAAATATCAGAGCTGAAAGACTGCAGCGGAGTCAATATCAATAATTCGAAATCTTTAAGTTTTAAAATCCCGGATCTGCCTAAACCTGCCCCTGAAAGAACAGATACTGCCCATATATATATCACAGAAATCTTTGCCGATCCTTCGCCGGAAATAGGACTTCCATTAGCTGAATTTATTGAGATTTTTAATACGGGAACTGATACTGTAAATCTGGCAGAATGGTCATTAAGTGACATTCAGACAAAAGCAATTATGAAAAAGTTATTACTCCCACCTAAACAATATTTGATACTTTGCCCGCTTTCAGATACTGTTCAATACAAAGATTTCGGAAAAGTTCTGGGGCTGAGCCCATGGCCCTCGCTAAATAACAATTCCGAACAGATCGTTTTAAAAAGTTTTAGAAACAGGCTTGTTGATTCTGTTTTTTATTCTGCAAGCTGGTACGGCGATGATGTAAAAAAACAAGGTGGCTGGACATTAGAGCGAATAGATCCGCTATCCGGATGCTCAGGTATTTTCAACTGGTCAGCTTCCACTGACAAATCAGGAGGAACACCGGGCAGATTAAATTCTGTTCATATAAGCCACTATGATATCCTGAACTTTAAGGCCGACAGTTTAAATAAGACGTCAGACTCAACTCTGACTGTTTATTTCAACAAGGCTCCCGACACATCGGGTATAAACAAGGAGAATTTCAGGCTTAGCCCCGAGGCAGGATCTGATCTGAAAATTATGCATACTTCGGATCAAAAGAAATTGAAACTGATTTTCAGCGAAAAATTCAAACCCGGAACAAATTACCTTTTAAACCTCTCAAATCTGAAAGATTGCAACGGAAATTCAATTCAAGTTCCGGAGCCATTAAAATTCAGCATACCGGAAATTCCAAAACCACCAGCTGAGCCGCTTAGAACTGATACAGTAAAATTGATCATTACTGAGATTTTTGCCGACCCTTCACCGGAAATAGCTCTCCCTTTGGTTGAGTTTATTGAAGTATATAATCCGGGAAAAGATACCGCAGATCTCAGCGGGTGGAGCATTTCCGATCTGCAAAGCAAAGCTATCTTTAAAAAATTCAAGCTTCCACCGCAGCAATATCTGATCATTTGTCCGGAAGCAGACAGTTCACAATATAAAGCTATGGGGCGAACACTTGGAATAAATCCATGGCCATCTCTGAACAATAGTTCAGACCAGATCAGCCTTAAAAGTTTCAATGGCCGCAGTGTGGATTCCGTTTCTTATTCTTCAGTTTGGTATAAAGACCTCAAAAAGAAGGCAGGTGGATGGTCGCTGGAGAAGGCAGATTTGTCAGAAAATTCATGCAAAGGATTTTATAACTGGGGTGCATCAGATGATCCCAAAGGAGGAACACCGGGGCAGCCAAACAGCCTTAGTGCTCCAATAAAGAACTTAAAAATTGATACGCTGAAATTAATATCAGACAGTAGTTTCAGTATTTCATTTAGCAGTATACCTGATACAAATAATTTTAAGCTTTCAAATTTTACACTCAGCAATCAAATGGGGAATCCGGAGAAACTTACAGTTGATCCCGGATACCACACAATAGACTTGGTTTTCAAAGAAAAATTCAAAGAAGGGAACAGGTACGAGTTAAAAATCGACTCGCTGATCAGTTGTTCGGGACTTCATATTCAAGGATCAGATGCTCAAATCACTTTTGAAATACCAGCTATTGCTGAAAAAGATTACCCGCTTATAATCAGCGAGATTATGGCTGATCCTTCGCCGGTGAGGGGCCTGCCCGAAGCCGAATATGTAGAATTATTTAACCCTACTGAAAAGCCGGTAGAACTAGCCGGACTAAAATTCGGCAGTTCATTTACTTTCAGCAAAGGTGAATTAAAAGCCGGGGCCTTCCTGATTTTATGTGCAGTTGCAGACAGTGCAAGGTTTAAACAACATGGTAGTGTGCAGGGGATTCAGACATGGCCGGGACTGAAGAACAATGCCGATATGCTGACTTTAAGTAATAACAAAGGCAGGGAAATTCACAGAGTAGAATTTAAACAGGCCTGGTATAAAGATCCGGAAAAACAAAAAGGCGGCTACTCTCTGGAACTAATTGATCCCGGCTCAATATGCCCTGCCTTTCAAAACTGGGCAGCAAGCCGCGACAGTCTGGGTGGAAGTCCGGGCAGGACAAATTCCCTGTTTCAGGTAAATAACACCCCCGAATCCTTAAAACTTACAGAAATTGAATTGCTCGACAGCCTGACACTGCTTCTTGGGTTCAATAAAAGTATCGACAGTCTGAGAGCATCAAATCCGGAGAATTACTCACTGAATAACGGTGCAGGAAAAGCGTCCCTGGCTCTTCCCCTTGGCCCTGAGTTTAATAAAGTAAGGATTAAATTCGATAAAAACTTAAGCCGCGGAATGAATTACAGCCTGGTAGTTGATAATGTCTGTGATTGCCGAAACACCCTGATCAAAGCTGAGTTTAACAAACTGGAATTCTTCTATCCAAAAAAAATAGAAAAAAACGATATACTGCTTACCGAAATTCTTTTTAATCCAAGACCCGGCGGGGCAGATTTTGTTGAAATCTACAATAACACTGAATATCCTGTCGACTTAAAGGAAATTTCACTTGGCAAATCTTCAGGCGACAACCTGAGTTCACTATTCCGGATAAGTACAAAGCAGACTCTTCTGGAACCCGGGAAATATCTTGCCTTAAGTCCGGATCCGGATAATATCCGAAAAGAATATCTTGCGAAACACCCGAATCAGATTCTGAAAATGTCAGCATTCCCTGCATTCAATGATGATTCAGGAACAGCAATTCTGATCAGCAATAATAAACAGGTTGACAGGTTAAGCTATCAGGAGAAAATGCATTTCCCGCTTTTAAAAAATGTTGAGGGAACATCCCTTGAACGAAGAAAGCTTAATCAAGCTACAGATGAACCGGGTAATCTCAGATCTGCAACTACCGCTTCAGGAGGCGCAAGTCCGGGATATCAGAATTCACAGTATTCAGATGAACTGCCTGATACAGAATCATTTAAACTTGTATCCAAAACATTCTCGCCAGACAACGACGGTTTTGAAGATTTTATTGAAATGAAATACCGTTTCGACGAGTCAGGAAGCATCGCCAATGTATCAGTATTTAATGATCGGGGGCAAGCGGTTAAAAAAATACTGAAAAACTATACTCTGAATGCCGAAGGTTCATTTCAATGGGATGGATTTGATGAAAATTCACAATTAGCCCCGGCCGGGATCTATATAATTCATGCTGAAGTATTTAATACAAAAGGAAATACAAAAATTTTCAAAAGAAGTTTTGCACTGGCCGGAAAATTCAAATGAGTTATTCCCCTAATAATTAAATCTGCCCTACAGATTTTTTATAACTTTGGTCAAAACCAATTATTATGCATGAAAAGATTGTGGTTATTGGCTCAAACGGGCAAATAGGAACAGAATTAGTAAGCGAATTAAGGAAAAGCTATGGTGATGGGAATGTCATAGCCTGTGATATCAGAAGACCTGATTATGATATAAAAAATGCAGGTCCGTTTGAGTTCGTAAACGTTCTGGAAAAAGAAATCCTGAACCAGCTATTTAAAAAATACAAACCTACACAGGTTTACCTTCTTGCGGCATTATTATCAGCAACAGGAGAACAGAATCCTAAATTAGCCTGGGATCTGAATATGAATGGATTACTCAATGTGCTGGATCTTGCACTTGAATACAATACCGCCAGAGTTTACTGGCCAAGCTCAATAGCTGCATTCGGGCCAAATTCTCCGAAAGATCATACTCCGCAATATTGTATTATGGATCCGAATACCGTTTATGGGATAAGTAAGCTTGCGGGAGAAAGGTGGTGTGAGTATTATTTCCAGCGTTACGGACTTGATGTGAGAAGCATCCGTTATCCTGGATTGATCAGCTGGAAAGCCGCGCCTGGAGGTGGAACAACCGATTATGCGATACATATATTTCATGATGCATTGAAGAAGCAGGCTTATCAGAGTTTTCTGTCAGCCGAAACCGAATTACCCATGATGTATATGGATGATGCAATTCGTGGAACAATTGAATTGATGGATGCACCTGCAGAAAAAATCAGCATACGCTCTTCATACAATTTTACCGGAATGAGTTTCACCCCAGAGACACTGGCTAATGAAATAAAAAAACATATCCCCGGCTTCAAACTTGGTTATACAGAATATGATCAGCGCCAGGCGATTGCAGATAGCTGGCCACGATCAATCGATGACGGTATTGCAGAACGCGACTGGGGCTGGAAACCAGATTTTGATCTTACAAAGATGACAGCGGAAATGCTGAACAACCTGAGAAAATAATTCTGTTTGTTTTTAGTTTAGAAATTGCAATGAATTTGTGCTCTGCAAACAGAAAAATTACAGCAGTATTAGTGAAAAATAAAGAATAAATGAGCAATTTCGGTTGCTGAAATTTTAAATACAATTAGGACAATAATGGGAAGAGCATTCGAATTCAGAAAAGAAAGAAAATTCAAACGCTGGGCCAAAATGGCTGTGCAGTTCACACGTCTCGGGAAAGAGATTGTTATGGCGGTGAAGGATGGCGGATCAAACCCTGATGCAAATTCGAGACTCAGAACTGCAATTCAGAATGCCAAGGCGGTAAATATGCCGAAGCATACCGTTGAAGCTGCAATAAAAAGAGCAACAAATAAGGACGAAAGTAATTACGAAGAGATCGTTTATGAAGGTTATGCTCCGCATGGAGTTGCCGTTCTTATCGAAACTGCAACTGATAATACCAACAGAACAGTGGCTAATGTTCGCAGTTATTTCAATAAAACCAATGGCGCACTCGGAAAGACCGGATCGCTTGATTTTATTTTCACACGTAAATCAGTATTCCGCTTTGACCCCGGAGAAATGGAATTAGACGAACTGGAATTTGAACTGATTGATGCCGGGTTGGAGGATCTTTACGTTGAAGTAGATGAGACCGGTAAAGACATCGGCGTGATTCATACCTCATTTGAAGATTTTGGGAAAATGCAGAAAGCATTGGAAGAAAAAGGTATTCCTGTAATCAGTGCAAAACTTGAACGAATTGCCCAATCAACTACCGAAGTAACTGAAGAGCAGGCTGCAGATGTTCTCAAGCTTATCGATAAACTTGAGGAAGATGATGATGTACAGGCTGTTTATCACAATATGGCTGAATAGTCTGAATTAAAATGACTTTCGAAGAATTTCTAAAAAAGAAAAAAATTGATCCTGTTCAGTTAATGATGGCTGAGCGGGATCTTTTTTTTGAATTCGAAAGTCATTTCAATCAAATGGGCGATAAAAGCTTCGAATACAGTAAGAAATTCTGGTTCAATAAACTCCGGCGGGCTCATCCCTTAAAAGAAGAACCCAAGCCGGTTAAACCTGAAGAAGCAAGCACTGCTGCCTCATCTCCAATAGCCGCAGAATCTGGAAAACCCTCAGAAGCAAGCCTGGAAACGAGCACAGCAAAACCGGCATTTAAGCCAAGGTTCAAAGCTCAATTACCCGCAGCGAAAGCTGAAGAAAGTACTGAAAGCAGCGAAAGCACAAGCCCGGCTCCTGTTCAAAAAGAAAGTGAGATTAAACAGGAAATCGCGGCAAAGCCTGCCGGTTTCAAACCCAGATTTAAAGCTTCATTAAACCCTGTTGCGGCAAAATCAGAGTCTGCAGAAATTATTAAGGCACTTTCTGAAGGCGACAAAAAAGAAATCACGGAAGGTCAAGCTGAAGCCGCAAGTGTTGCTTCTGCTCCATCTGAAACAAAACCTGCAGAAGAACAAGCAGTTAAACCGGCATACAAGCCCCGGTTTAAGCCCTCAATGGTTAAAAAAAATCCCGAAGAATAGCTATTTCCGGTGCGAAAATATCCAGGCAAGAAAATCAGGTTCTGCAAAAGCAGAATCCCAGCTGTTATGATTTGCTTCAGGATAAACGGTAAACTTCACTTCAGCATTCAGACGCTTTAATTCATTAACTACAATTTCTGATTTTTCAAGAGGCACAACCGTGTCTTTTCCGCCATGGAATACCCATAAGGGAACTTTTCTATACTTCCTTACATTCTCTGTATGATCGCCTCCGCAGATTGAAAAAGCAGCCGCAAAAACCTTTGGTTTATGTCTTAACAATTCAAAAGTACCCATTCCTCCCATCGACAGGCCGCCCACATAAAACTGTTGCTTATCTGCGTATTTTTGTGATCTGATTTCTGAAACCAGTCCGATCAGAAGTTTCATAGCCTTGCCTGGTTTACCATCTTTCTGAAAACCAAAACGCTCGGAAGTTTTACCATCGCCTCTCTTTAAATTTGCCCAGAAGTCATCTTTGGAGCATTGAGGAAAAATAATGATCGCAGGAAAATTTTTCCTGTTCTGTGCCTGCAGAAAAAGTTTACCTCCATGAAATAACTGTGCTTCATTATCATTGCCGCGCTCTCCTGAACCGTGTAAGAAAAACAAAACCGGATACTTTTTCTGAGGATCAAAATTCTCAGGAAGAAGCATACGATATAATAAAGTATCCTCTCCGCTGATAAACTGTTCTCTGGAATACATGGATTTATCCTGAGCAAAAGATTGCTGGATAATTGATGCCGCTAAGAAGGCAATGAGTAAGAATCTTTTCATAAAATCAATTTACCGAAAATACGATTTTTCGGATTTATTAATCATCTTCAGGCGAATCTACTTTTTTAGAAATACAAAATATACCGCCAGAACCAGAAAGCCAAAGCCAACCAGATGATTCCAGGCTATCTTTTCATTCTTGAAGAAGAAAAGTGTGAAAATCAGGAAGATACCGATTGACAGAGCTTCCTGTATCATTTTAAGCTCGAGCAAACTGAATGGTCCGCCATTTCCTTTAAACCCAAATTTATTGGCCGGAACCTGAAACATATATTCGAACATTGCTATTCCCCAGCTGATCAGTATAATCGCAAAGAGTCCTAAACCTTTGCTCCATTCCATCTCTCTGAACTTGAGATGGCCATACCAGGCAAGAGTCATGAAAATATTGGAAATACAAAGCAGTGAAATAGTCAGTAAAACTCTCAAAATCTCAGACTTTGCTAAGCTTTAATTTTTCAGTATTAACCGGCTGCGGAACTTTTACATAATAGCCTGTTCCGTCATAAACACGCTTTCGCGGATGTGCCATACACTCTTCTGAACATGCTCCCTCCAGTCTTTCACCACAGGCATCGCATTGTGTGAAATGCTCATTACACTCAGGGTTTGCGCAGTTAATCATTTTTGTTGTATGGGTTCCGCAATTCCGGCAGGTTGATATCACCACAGGATTTACAGAGTTCACATCAACAGCAACCCTGTTATCAAACACATAACACTTACCTTCAAAATCTTCACCTCCTGCTTCCTTGCCATATTTAATGATTCCACCATGCAACTGGTAAACATTTTCAAAGCCTTCATGCAATAATAAAGCAGATGCCTTTTCGCACTTAATCCCACCTGTACAATAAGTAATGATCTTCTTGTCTTTGTATTGAGCCAGTTCATTTATCATGGAAGGAAAATCCCTGAAATTTTCAATATCGAAAGTGATAGCATTTTTGAAGCGGCCAATAGAGTGCTCGTAATTAGACCGGACATCCACGATAACCACATCCTCTTCATCTTTCAATTTTACAAAATCAGCAGGAGCAAGATGTATACCTGTTTTCTCTTCAGGATTAATGATCCGCGGATCTCTGAGTCCTGAATGCACAATTTCAGCCTTATAACGGCAATGCATTTTTATGAAAGATGGCTCTTCCACATCATCAATCTTAAAATCTGTTTTGGCAAAACGCGGATCAGCATGAACCGCATCCATGTAAATTTTACATGATTCCACTGTTCCAGAAACGGTGCCGTTCAAGCCTTCATCAGCAACGATGATCCTTCCAACGAGATTTAAAGATTTACAAAACTTAAGGTGATCGGATGCGAATTGTTCAGCATCCTCTATTCTACTATAACAATAGTAAAGAAGTGTCTGGTATTTTATCATAATTCATTGATACTGTTGCAAACAGCGTTTAATGCGGTGCAAAGATAAACATTTCTGCAAAAGATTCAACCAGCTATGGATACCAGAAATCAGGAGCTTAAAAGCTGTAAGCGATTCTGAATCCCCTGTCCATTCTTTCCCCTTCAATGAATGACATCCCAAACAAAGCCCTTAATGTCAGATATTTCAAACCGAAATAAAATTCAGAATACTGATTAAACGCAGGGGTATTCAAATAATTGAACCCTCCGATCTCAGTCAGTTTCAGTTTTTTAAGCAGTGGAATTTTATTCATAAAAAAGCCGGAGAAATTATGCTCAATATGAGATTCATAATAACGATCAGACGTACTGAAAACATAATAATCCAGAAATAAAAAGCTGTTAATTCCAGGTAGATAGGTGAGTGTTTTATTGCCTCTGAAATGTTTATAATCCGGATAATATAAACTCTCCGCATTCAGGAATTTTCCGGCTCCAAGCCAGATTGATGACTTACCAAACATCCCCAGCCTGATATCTGATTTTGAAAGATCAAAAGTCAGCAGATCATAATTTACGTCAGAGCCCAAAATCCCGTTGATTCCTTTGGTATAATTAATGTTTAGCCTGGGATATTTCGAGGAACGATAATACTTCCCTGAAGGATGACTTTCATATTCATTACTAAATGCATATGAAAGTCCCATACTAACCTTCAGCGACTGATTTTCAGGGAATAATAGCGCATCACTTAATGGCAAAAATGGATTATTCGATGTAAATTGTCTTCTGCCCAGATCCCTGATCATATAGTCTGCATTATTCTGAAGTGATCGCCGGTTCGACCATGAAGCGTTCCAGCTAGTTTGCAAACTACCAAATGGCTTTGAAAACGACAGATTCACAAATTTCTCCTCGTATAGTTTCAGCAGATTTCTTTCATAGAACAAAGAATTAATGGAATTGCCCAGAAGGGTAACGCTCCCCCTATCATTGAGATCCATTACATCAGAGCCCAGGCCGAATTTTAATCTGGCTGAATTCAGAGGGATTAATCCAGAAAAACTTGCATAGAGTTTATCCGATGAGAGTCCATATCTCAGCTTTCCTGAATAATTTAAATACTTATTACTGATTGAATCAATACGCTTTGTATAGCTAACCTGATAATTAATCCCGAAACCCTCAACTGTATTATAGAAAACTGAATTCAGAAGAGAACTGAAGTTATAATTTTCCTTCTTATACCTGTTACGAAGATTATAACCGGAGCCGATCAGAAAACTCAGCGGTTTGAACTTATTGCTCACTTTATCCAGCGAGTCGAGATAGGATTCAGACTCCCGCTTTTTTGCCAGAATTTCCTTCTTAATATAATCCCTCTGCTCTTCGTTCGTCAACGGAACAGGTCTGGCCTGTTCCCAGTAAACTGTATCTTTTTTATTAACACCGGAAGTAATTTTGAGCACTTCATCGAAATTCTTTTTATTCAAACCCGGATTTAAAACATAATTCTTGAACAAGGCTATAAAGTAACCATCAAAACCAAAACCCAATACCTTCCCTCTAAACTCATAGCCGGTTAAAGCGGGCATCCAGATATTTGCATCAACCCTGAGAAACTCCTGCTTAATCGTCAAAGTATCAACAAAATTAATGTTGGCCTCTTTCGTTACAGTCAGATCTGCACTATGAATTCTCCAGCTATCTTCAAGTATATAAATCTGACCTCTGAAAACCGGATCTGAGGATCTTCTAGGAATGACCTCTATTTTATTGATCATTTCACCGTTTTCTAAACTAGTCCCAACCAGTTTATAGTGATAATAAAATAAAGCATTATCTGCAATAGGCGAAACAAAAGGGCGATTGCTTATGCCTTCCAGATCGAGCAGATTCTCATAAAAATTAGTTCGTATATCTGAAGCACGGTTAAGGCTGAAAGCGCGGTTACTACCCGATACTCTGGAAGAAATCATTTCTTCCTTTAGTTTGCCGGGTTGAAGAAAACTGATTTTTGATTCAGATTCAGACAGATACAAAATACCTGCGCGATTAGAATCCAGCCCGATCTGCCTCCCAAGATCATCAATATTTTTTCCGAGAAATTTCCGGGGTGCCGACAGCAGTTTCTGCATTCCTTTGATATATACCTCAGCCGTGTATTGTTCAGGCTCTGCCAAATGCTGCTTCCGCTTTTTGATTGCATTTCTGATCACTGCATAGGCAGGATCTTCAGCTCCGGCCCTGACAACTACATCGCTAAGCTGATAAACTGTCCTTTGTAAAACAACATGCATACTTTGATCAGAGTTGAGATCCATTTCCCTGAGTTCCTGACTAAAGCCAATGGCCTTAAATACCAAAAAATGTTTGCCGGACTTTAATTTAAGATGATATTCACCCTCACTGTTTGCTGAAGTTCCGTTGCTTGTGCCTTGCTCAAAAACACTGGCAAAGGGAACCGGATTCCCGAATGTATCTAAGACTTTTCCTCTCAGATTCAGCGACTGGGCGAAAATACTGTAAGGCAGATTAAGAAATACAATCAGATAAAAGATGAATCGCATGTACATTTTTTTGTAAAGATGAACATCTGTAGAGATAATGAGAAATATGTTTGGGAAATGGGGATTTGAAAATGAGAAAATTAGCAAATGAGCAAATTGGGATTAGGAGTTAGGCTGGAATGATCATAATATCACGTCTTTTCGAGTAATAAAATTTAAGAAATTCTGAAGGAGAAAATGACATAGCGGGATAGATAATCACGCAAAGACACAGAGACGCTTCATTTATGAAATAAATGAATGTTGGAATTAGTCTTTGATTTGGCGTCTTAGCGTCTTGGCGAGCAAAAAAACATAAAACAGTGAATAGAAAATAACATGTCATGGGTAACGAGCGAACGGATTTTTTATGTTCAGGAATAAGTTTGACGTGAGGAGAAATCTCTTGCTCTAAACCTTATTGTTACCATGAAGTCTGCAAAATTCGTAATTTTACAAATTCATATTCATTATCATGTATAAAACCCTTCAACCTGTACTGGAAAAGGAGCTGGAAGAAATTGAAAAAGCCGGCTTATATAAACGTGAAAGGATTATTATCACCCCTCAGGGAGCTGATATCAAAATACAGGGCGGACAGGAAGTCATTAATTTCTGTGCGAACAATTACCTCGGGTTGGCTTCTCATCCCCGTGTGATAGACGCTGCAAAAAAAGCAATGGACAGCCATGGATTTGGTCTGGCTTCTGTTCGTTTCATCTGCGGAACCCAGGATATCCATAAAGAACTGGAAGCGAAAATCTCCAGATTTCTGGGCACTGAGGATACCATTTTGTATGCCGCTGCTTTTGATGCCAATGGCGGTGTGTTTGAACCTCTCTTTGATGAGCAGGATGCTATTATTTCTGATGCATTAAACCATGCTTCAATTATTGATGGGGTTAGATTATGTAAAGCCCAGCGCTACAGATATAACCATGATGATATGGCTGATCTGGAAGAAAAACTGAAAGAAACACAACATCTTCGCCACCGCATCATTGTGACAGATGGTTCATTCTCCATGGATGGAACCATAGCACAATTAGACAAAATTTGTGATCTGGCTGATCAGTACAAAGCTTTGGTTATGATTGATGAATGTCATTCTTCCGGGTTTTTAGGCAAAACAGGACGTGGTACACATGAGCATCATAATGTTATTGGCCGCGTAGACATCATTACCGGCACCTTAGGCAAGGCATTGGGCGGCGCATCAGGCGGATTTACTTCCGGGCCTAAAGAAGTAATCAACATGCTGCGTCAGCGTTCAAGGCCATATCTTTTCTCAAATACCCTGGCACCTTCCATAGTTGGAGCTTCCATAGAAGTATTGAACATGCTGAGTGAAACAACTGAACTCAGAGATAAACTGGAGCGTAACACCAGATACTTCAGAGAAAAAATGACTGCTGCCGGTTTCGACATTAAGCCGGGAACACATCCAATTGTTCCGATAATGCTTTATGATGCGCGCCTGGCTCAGGATTTTGCTTCAGAATTATTGAAAGAAGGAATTTATGTCATCGGCTTTTATTTTCCGGTAGTTCCAAAAGGTAAAGCACGTATCAGGGTTCAGTTATCCGCAGCACACGAAATTGAGCATCTTGATAAGGCCATTGCAGCTTTCATCAAAACAGGAACCAAACTTGGTGTATTAAAACAGAATTAAAAAACGGGCCTTCAGCCCTCGAATATAAAATAAATCATGCAGGAAAAAATTAATCAGTATACCGCTGAGATAAACTCTTTTCAACCAAAAGATGCCGCTGAACTGGAAACCTTCAGAATTCGCTTTTTAGGTACAAAGGGAATTATAAAAGATCTTTTTGAAGAATTCAAAACCGTTACTCCTGAAGAGAAAAGAGTACTTGGTAAAGTATTGAATGAGTTTAAGCAAAATGCTGAAGCAAAATATCAGGCTCTGAAAGAAAGTTCAGAAACAGCAGAAGGCAATTCCACTTCTGATGCCGATCTGACCCTGCCCGGTGAAGGTTATGAACTTGGTGCCCGGCACCCGCTGTCTTTGGTTAGGAAAGAGATCATTGAGATCTTTAAAAAACTGGGGTTCAATGTTGCTGAAGGACCGGAAATTGAAGACGACTGGCATAATTTCTCAGCACTGAACTTCCCTGAAGAACATCCGGCCCGCGATATGCAGGATACTTTCTTCATCAAAAAGGGTGGAGAAAAAGGAGACATCGCTTTACGTACGCATACATCATCAGTACAGGTCAGAATGATGGAGGCAGGCAAACCTCCTTTCCGTGCTATTATGCCAGGCAGAGTCTATCGTAATGAGGCTATTTCTGCCAGAGCACATTGCTTTTTTCATCAGGTAGAAGGATTATATATCGATGAGAATGTTTCATTTGCCGATTTAAAGCAAACCCTTTTCTATTTTGTACAGGAACTTTACGGTGAAGGAACCAAAGTTCGCTTCCGTCCGAGTTATTTCCCGTTTACAGAACCTTCTGCTGAAATGGATATCTCCTGTACAATCTGTAAAGGAGAGGGATGCCAGCTTTGTAAACATAGCGGATGGGTGGAGATACTGGGCTGCGGCATGGTTGACCCTAATGTTCTTGAGAACTGTAATATCGACAGTAAGAAATATACCGGTTATGCTTTTGGAATGGGTATCGAGAGAATCACTAACCTGAAATACCAGATCAAGGATCTGAGATTGTTCTCTGAAAATGATGTTCGCTTCCTGAAACAATTCAAGTCGGAAATGATCTGATGCAATTGCGTTTCCTTGCAATATCCATAATCTTCCTGTCTCTGATGTCCTGCAGAAAAGACAGCTCAGACAGAATTCCTGAAGCTTATGTCAGTTACCGTATTACATTACAGGAATTTGGCATAAAAAATCAGAATGGATTATTGCTGGTCAACAAACAGGAAAATGCAGGAGTTGCCGGACTGATTATTTACAGAAGAGCCGATGGAGCATACGTAGCCTACGATCGCTGCAGCTCTGTAAATCCCCAGCAAAGATGTGCCGTTGTTCCGGATGATCCGAACCTCACAGCAACCGATCCCTGCAGTGGCGCCAAGTTTTCTTTATATGACGGATCGCCTGTAAAAGCACCTGCAAAAAGACCACTGAAGGAATATAGAGTAATTATTACTAATTTTGACCTGACGGTAGTTAACTGAAATGGAAGTAGATAAGATCAAGGAAAGTATTAAGAAGTCAGCTCAGGATTTGTTCCGTAAATACGGCTATCACAAAACCAGTGTTAATGAAATTGCCAAGCGTGCTAAAATCGCAAAAGCTACCATTTACAAATACTTTGAAAGCAAGGAACTTCTGCTGCAGGCCATTATCATGGAATATATCCATCATAGTGTTCAGGAAATTATTGATAACCCTTCAGAAGACCTTGATGAAGAAGCTTACCTGAGTATGATCATCCTGAAAACCAGCCGGCTTTCCTATACCGTTTGTAATGAGTTTATTGGCTGGGAATTTATCCGCGAATCAGCCAATTCGCAGGAATTTCTGAAAACCCTATCAGATGATCTTGAAAACCTCCTGATCAAGTCATTTAATCAAACTCCGCTCTTTAAAGCAGATGACTATATCGAAAGGCTTCGTTTTTTGATCAAAGCAAGTAAAAATATTGTCTTCTCCTTTGCTTTCACATCCGTAAGTGATTCGGATGTACGTAAGAATTTCATTTCTTTCCAGAAGGAGATCCTTCCCTATCTGGTCAAAGCAGCAGTAAAATAAGTTTACATTAAGGAATTATAAAGATTCACTGTTGTCCGGTTAATTTCAAAAGCAACAAGAAATCTTCACTTAGGTCTTTAAATCAGGGACATTATTTCATGTTTTAAAGGTAAGTCCACCTCCTTAACCTTTCATCCCTCTATCGCCGGGAGGGCTCGGTGTTATTCACCCTTTGGTTATTGTTTTTAAAGGTGTTCATGCTTTCGCCGCTGAAGGGCGGCTCAGGTTTGACGGCCAAAAGTACCCATCCCGACTTATCGGGACAATCCCTGGGTGCCTTTGGCCACAAACCAACCACACATCAAAAAACAGTCCCGAAGATTCGGGACTGACTTTGGGGGGTATTGTCTCATGAAAGCATACCGCATATGATCCCAAAGCCTAATGCTCGGTTTTGCTTTTTGATTGAATCTGCCCCTGTTTTTTGATCTTGATGGCATAGGTCCCGGTTTAACACCGGGAGAAACGTCCTTCGGTAGCTCCTGTATGATATGAATGTTGTTTGGAATCGTGCTTCGGGTGACAGTCATTCATCTACTACAGGTATTGAGTCTTGCAGGGATCGGCCTTCCGGGATTTGGCAGTAAAGGCGCGTTTTATCCTTTGTGATAACAATCATATAGCACAGGCATCAAGCAATCCGGAGAAGTGTTGAATAAACGTTCATATCTCTCTTCCATACGCACGGCTTGGATTGCACTAACAGGATAAAATGTGGATTTACAACAAATACCGGACAGCCGCGGCGTTACTCAAGTTTTTTATGTCTTTTAATTGCTTTCGTGGACTCGCCGCTGAGGGTGGCTCGGCATTGTTTCCTTTTCCAGCTGAAGGGAAAAGGAAATGCCCAGCGGCATGAGCGAAAGATTTTCTGTCAGATTAAATCATTTGGATTTAACCTGACAGTATTGTTAAGAAATTATTAAGATTTTATACCAATTTGGTTTTGGGTATATTTTATTGTATTTTGGTGGAAATCAAAACCTAACCAGTTATGAGTCGTGAAATTTTTGAGCTTTCTATACTAATTGATGAGTTGTTCGAATTCTAAGGCAATTCATTAATTTTTAATACAAAAAACTTGTAATTCTTACAGGATTGGATCTCTTTTGCCCTTATCCCGCACCCGACTGCTTTCCTAAAATAAAAATCTTTAATTTTGCGGCTCATGAAAAAAATTCCCGCCGACAAAAAGTTTTTGAATAACATTCAGATAATAGATATTGCTGAAGAGGGTAAAGGTGTAGGTAAATCAGACGACCTGGTTATCTTCATAGACAAGGCCGTTCCGGGCGACATTGTGGATGTGGAGCTGATGAGAAAGAAGAAGAAATTCTTTGAAGGAAGAATCCACAATCTGGTAAAAGCTTCAGAACATCGTACCGATCCATTTTGCGGGCATTTCGGAGTATGCGGAGGTTGTAAATGGCAGCACCTGAATTACGATGCCCAGCTGCAGTTCAAACAGAAAAGCGTGAGTGATGCCCTACAAAGACTTGCAAAAGTTGATGTATCAGGTATGGAACCTATTCTGGGCTCCAAAGAATCGCGCTATTACAGAAATAAGCTGGAATATACTTTCTCAGATAAGCGCTGGCTTACGGATGAAGATATGAAGGGTGATGCAGAAGGCAGAGAGATGAATGCTTTGGGTTACCACATCCCAGGAAGGTTTGATAAGATTCTCGACATCGACCATTGCTATTTACAAGCCGACCCTTCTAACGAAATCAGGAATAAAGTGCGTGACTATGCTCTTGAAAATAAGCTCTCCTTTTACAACCTGAAGAACCACGAAGGTGCACTCAGAAATCTGATTATCCGAACTGCAAGTACCGGCGAACTGATGCTGATCGTAGTATTTGCTTACGCAGATGAGGATCAGATTTCAGCATTGATGGAATATCTGTCAGGTGAATTCCCGGCTATAAATTCACTTCTGTATATTATCAACCAAAAGAGGAACGATACCATTTTCGATCAGGATATTCATGTATTCAAAGGAGAAGATCATATTTTCGAAAATATGGACGGACTGAAATTCAAGATCGGTCCGAAATCATTCTACCAGACCAATTCGGAGCAGGCATTCGAATTATATAAGATCGCCAGAGATTTTGCAGATTTTAAAGGAGACGAACTCGTTTACGACCTTTATACCGGCGCCGGAACAATAGCTAATTTCGTAGCGGGGAAAGTTAAAAAGGTTGTAGGGATTGAATATGTACCTACCGCAATTGAAGATGCAAAAATCAATTCAGCAATAAACGGCATCAATAATACCGTCTTTTTTGCCGGTGATATGAAGGACATTCTGAATTCAGAGTTCATCAGTACCCATGGCAAACCCGATGTGGTGATTACCGATCCTCCGAGAGCAGGAATGCACCAGGATGTGGTTGAACGTTTACTGGAAATGGAAGCAGAAAAGATTGTGTATGTCAGTTGTAATGCCGCAACCCAGGCACGCGATATTGCCTTGCTGAAAGAGAAATATGAAATCGTACGCATCCGTCCGGTAGATATGTTCCCGCATACCCAGCATGTAGAAAACGTGGTTTTACTGAAACTGAACAAAACACAATCAGAAGAATAATAATTCAATACCGGCAAAATGGAAATTAAAGATCTTCTCAATCCTGAAGGCAGTGATGGGGAAAATAAAAAGGAAAAGGTAAGTCCGCTGAAAAGCCTTGAATCTGATCTCAAATTCTACAGCGAATCCATTAAAGAAGTAGCAACCGAGATCATGTTAGAGGGTATTTCCGAATACCCGATATTTGTTGCCCATCAGCATGAAGTCAAACTCGGAGAACCTATTCTCGACCGGATTGAGTTAAATACAGAATGGAGCATTCATGCATCTACCATAGAGGAATTTTCAGAAAAAGGCATTATTCAGGAGAATAAAAAGGACAGATTCATTGCTCAGTACAAAGATCCTCAGCACTTTATGTGTCTGTTTGTAATCGTACCGGAAGGCGCTAATTTCGTTTTCTACCCCTATCAGGAATAACAAATAAATAATCAGGGAATTACATCAATTCAGCAGGAATATGTAATTTCAAATGAAATTTGAGAAGCAATGCCAGACAAGAAATTACTGATACTTAATCAGAAGCAAATTCAGCAAAGGATAGATCGTATGGCCTACCAGATATTGGAGGATAATCTTGAGGAAAAGGAGCTGATTGTTGCCGGAATTATTGACAAAGGATACATTATTGCAAAACGGCTGAAAAAAGTTCTCGAAACCATCTCTGACATCAAAATTACCCTGATCAAAGTGGAGATCAATAAAAACATCTCCCACCTTGAAGCCAGTTCGGATATTGATATCAAACAGGTATCCAACAAGGTGGTGATATTGGTTGATGATGTTTTAAACAGCGGCCGAACCCTTGCCTATGGCCTCGGCGTATTTTTTGATATCCCTCTGAAAAAGCTCCGCACTCTGGTCTTAATCGACCGAAGTCACCGTAATTTCCCTGTATCCCCCGACTTTACCGGTCTGGAATTAGCCACCATCCTCAAAGAACATGTTGATGTGGTGATGGATGATCCATCAACGGAAGATGCAGTGTATTTGAGTTAGAATTAGGCTAGTGTGTATTAAGGGGCTGATTAAATACAGTTTTACCCTTTCCTCAGGTTTCAATTCTTTAAAAACACAACCTTCTACTCCAATAGGTGGCAGCCTCAATTCAGATGATAATTCACAGGCCTTAGCCGATCTATGGCAAGTGCTTTAATAGGGTTTAAGTATCCTAAACAGCAATTTTAACCAGTATCCACGTTTTGCTCTATTATAAGTTATGTTCGATTTAAACTGGCATATTCGTTTATAAGCGGATGAAGTTGGAAGGTGCAGCAATAAATAAGTTAGTTGCAAGCTTAGGACGACCCAGCATACTAGCATCATTGTTATATTATATTTATTCTATTTCCGGTCAAAATAAACGGTTATATTCGTTTATAAGTGGCCGGTGTTGGAAAATTCGGCGATAAGTTATTCAGTTGCTACTTTACCGAGACCGCAAAACAATGTCAAACAGTAGAAAAAAAGACATAATTAAATCAAAACCTCTGAATTTTACGTCTGAAGAGGCTGTTAAGAATAAAATTCCAATTCAGAATTTTATTTTCAAAACAGATGAAACTCATTTAAAGTGGATAGAAAATACTACAATCAGAATTGCAGAATGGAGACAAATATTTTTAAGCACATATGCAAGATGGGCTTTGTCTATAAACGGACTAAATCTTGCAAATGAAAAATATACTTCACCTGATTTTTATACTAAAAAACAATTTATTGTAACTTCTATTAGGCCTTCCAAAACAGATAATAGAATTCCCGAAAGACAGACAATTATTACTTGGGATGGAATAACAGCAGGAAAGCAGCATTTAAAGTCAGTAAACTATATAAGTGAATTTGGCATAATAGACCTTTATTCAGCTTTAGAGGAATTTGTATTTGACATTTACAAAATCTTTCTAAATAGCAACCCGGATAATCTTATAAAAGGAAGCGAGTTTAAAGACTTAAGAAAACTATTTAGAGAAAGAAACAATAGTGAGGATTTAAAAAAACAGTGGGAAAGCGAATGGGAAAAACGACTAAGTAGTTGGCATAGGAAAAGACTTTATGACGGTTTGTCTAAAGTATTCCTTTCATATTGCAAAGAAGCAAATCTTAAAACACCGAGCCACTATAAAGAATCTAGTCCTTCCACTTGGGGTGATAATATTGAATTTGTTGCATTAATTAGAAATCACTTAGTTCACGGTGCGTCAAAGGTTGACAAAGTATTGGGAGAATTCGCAACTAATCGACCTTGGATACCTAATTCATTTAAAGAAGGCGATGATTTGAACTTGTCATTACGACATTTAGAAAGTATTGAACTCTTTACGGCACAAATTTGTGACGCAGTAAATTTTTCACTAATTGAATACACTTCAAAAAAATAAAAGCAGCAGCTAACAGGGTATTTGCAATAGTTCGGCTTAACGTTGAATGCTCAACATCAGTAATTCTATTTAACTTTGGCGCAAAACTCAGCTGAAGATATACTATTTCCGCACCATCACAAATACCTAATCCGTTAGCTGTTATAATATGAACGACACTACAAAAAACAAGATCAACAGCAATGAAAGATTTGTTCGGTGGCAGAATATTTTAAGAGAACACGTTAGCTTCTTAAATAATTTGCTTTTGACCATCTCCTTTGGAATATTAGGGTTTATATTTTCACTTCTAAACAACAAAAATTTCAATCCAAATTGTTGTCAAAAGATATTTTTCACATTTGGCCTTTTAACTTTATTATTTTCGATAATCTTTGGAACAGGTACAATTTTTAGTCGACTTTTTGATTTTCGGACAACACTAAATAAAATTAAAAGTGAGCTAAATAATAAAAGTGTAACAGACTATAAAACACTAATGAAAGTGTACCAAAAAACGACATGGTGCCTTCTTTATTTACAAATATTGACACTTTTAATCTCAACAGTCAGCATTACAATTTCACTAATATCAATTTTCAATGAAAAGCTATTTTAATTTAAAAAGGAATTTACTATTTGTACTTTTTATCTTGTTTCAATCTTATAGTTTTGCTCAAAGTGGTCTAAACAAAAGCAAAGACGAATTAATTTCTTTTATTAGACGACCTGCTTTTGCTTCGCTATACCCTGAAGTTACAATTGACGACAATTCAATTATTGTTTTTTCTAAAGACCTTAAAAAAGGTGTTTTTTATAACTTCAATTCATTTAATAGATGTAATGGAGAAGTAATGTCAGAGCGACTAAACTCAAATAACTTCGAAAGCACTCTTAGTTTTCTTAAAGCTTACCTAAAATTATTAAATTACGAAAAGGATTATAACACTGAAAACGTTTACAGGAATGCAAGTGAAAGAATAACGGCATCTATAGAGAAAAATGACGGATGGTTGAATATAGTTTTTAAAAAATATTAGATGAAAAAGAAACACCTAATTACTTTGTTACTAATTGCAATTAGTGCTACAAACTGCTTTTCCCAAATAACAAATATCAAATCAAAAATTAATGATATATTTTTCAATTTTCCAAAAAGTAGTGAAAAATTCGATATTAAATTGATCGTAAATAGTTCAGAAAATTTTTATGACTATTGGGAAAGTAAAACTTCAAATGGTAGTATGTCAGTGAGTTTCGAGCAGAATCCATTAATGTCGTTTTTAGGATCTAAGAATAACATCATGTTAATTTTAAAAGAAAACCATAAATACGACCAGCTAGCATTGACTAGTGAATATAGTTCAAATGAGGCTTCCAAATGTCAAAAACAATTGGAGGAAGTACTAAATATTTTCGATCCAATTTCATATAAAACTTTTAAAAGCGTTTCTGAAAATGAGAATAACGATTTAATTGGACGTGGGTATTCTTTTTATTCTTCTTCAAGTAGCCTTTTAAAAAAGAAAGCGTATTTATCTTTAAGTATCATTGAAAATTACAAAGGCAACTATGTATTTGATATTCATTATTTTCCATCAAATCTGTATTAATTTAAAATGAAAAATTACAACCGCTAACAACAAATTTGTGTAAAAATGGCTGACGGTGGTTAAAGTCAATTTATCAGTTAATCACTAGTGTCCGGTTAAAATGATTTGCTCACACTGAAAATCTTTCGCTCATGCCGCTGGGCACTTCCTTTTCCTTCAGCTGGAAAAGGAAGTGCCTTACTTAAGGCATTGTAAATCCACATTTTATCCTATTAACGCACTCCAAGCCGTGCGTAAGGAAGAGAGATATGAACGTTACTACAACACTTCTCCAGATTGCTTGAAGCCTGTGCTATATGATTGTTATCACAAAGGATAAAACGCGCTTTTACTGCCAAATCCCGGAAGGCCGATCCCTGCATGACTCAATACCTGTAGTAGATGAATGACTGTCACCCGAAGCACGATTCCAACAAACGATCATATTATACAGGAGCTACCGAAGAACGTTTCAATCCCCAGTGCCTGCAAGATCAAAAAACAGAGACAGATTCAATCAAAAAGTAATACCGAGCATTAGGCTTTGGGATCATATGCGGTATGCTTTCATGAAACAATATCCCCCAAAGACAGCGATCGCTGCTTTTTGATGTGTGGTTGGTTTGTGGCTAAAGGCACCTAGGGATTGAAAGAGGCTTTTGGGTACTTTTGGCCTTCAAAAGTACCGAGCCCTCCCGGCGATAGAGGGAGGAATGGTTATAGAGGAGGGCTTACATTGAAATCCTAAAATAATATCCATGTTTTAAAGGCCAAAACAAAGTTTTTTTATTCGTTCTAAATTTAACCGGACACTAGTGATTCGGGAATGTCACCATGAAAAAAGGCATTTTAACAAATGACCAAACCTCCTGGGATTGGGTTTCAGAAATTAAAATGAATTTACCGGTAAGAAGAACAATAACTATATGGCTCCTGGATGAAGCAGGTAATAGAACAATAGAATGGCAACTAATTAATGCCTGGCCAACAAAAATTACCGGCACCGATCTAAAATCAGATAGAAATGAGATCGCTGTTGAATTGGTAGAGCTTGTTTATGAAAATCTCAAAATAAGTATGAAATAAGGTTCTGTAAAACCGCCTGCGTCAGTCTGCAACTCTGCGTCATCCTGACGAGCCGTACCTGTTTTGAATTCACCAGGATTGTGATGGCGAGGAAGGATCTCATCCGAAGTAAGCAGAATTGATCATTGGAGTAATCAAAGCGAACCAATACGAAGATCCCTCCTGCGTCAGGATGACATTAATCTACCCCCCTCACTCTACCTAAACTTCCTTCAGATTCAGATAAAAAGCCAAACGCTCGGCCGTCAGGTCAGAAGCACTGACTACATATTTAGCCTTAGAATAAAACGGTTCACCCAACCGGCGCGAGCCCGGCTAGCCTTTCTGGTTGAATCTTTCAAGCCTTTGCTTTAAAGATAAAGGCCTGCCATTTTCGGTTTCTATTAGGTAATTATACTTAGAATAAGGATATTTAATAAAGGATGATAAAAGAGCCGCAAGACTACAAAATTTAGCGGGCTTGCGGCAGTTTATCATCGTTGTAGACGAGTTACCGGTCATTGTATTAAGACAACATATTAACATAAACAATTTAAAATCAATAAAATGGAAAATCAATTTAAAGAAAAAGTAGCTATTGTGACAGGTGGCTCATTTGGAATAGGCAGAGCTACTGCCATTGCCTTTGCAAAAAAAGGCGCAAAAGTTGCCGTTGTGGACTGGGTAGAAGACAGCGAAACGCTCAATGTTATCAAGTCACTTGGAGGGGAAACAATATTTATTAAATGCGATATATCAAAACCAGAAGATGTAAAAGCAATGGTAGAAAAAACCATTGCAACGTTCGGTCGTTTAGACTATGCTTTTAACAATGCAGGAATTGAAGGTAATAATGGGTCTGTACATGAGTGTACAGAGGAAAATTGGGATAAAACAATTGGTATTAACCTAAAAGGCATATGGCTCTCCATGAAATATGAAATCCCTGAAATGCTTAAGCAAGGTAAAGGAGTAATTGTTAACTGCGCTTCTATTGCCGGACTGGTGGGTTTTCCGGGTTTACCTGCTTATGTAGCATCAAAACACGGTGTTATAGGATTGACGAAGACATCTGCATTAGAATGTGCTAAACTTGGAATTAGAGTGAATGCTGTTTGTCCAGGAGCAATTAAAACCCCAATGATTGACAGGATTACTGGTAACAAAAAAGAGGTGGAAGAACAGTTTGCCGCTATGGAACCCATTGGACGATTGGGCCAACCGGAAGAAGTTGCTAATTCTGTGCTGTGGCTTTGCTCTGATGATGCATCATTTATAACCGGACATGCAATGGCAGTTGATGGCGGCTGGGTTGCACAATAATAGTGTGATTTTAATGGTTAATTTTAATATACGATGGAGTGTACTGCCGGAATATGCGGAATCAAAAAGCTTTTAGAAATTAATAAAAGCTTTTACAGCAGAGGCTAACAAACATGATATTAATGGCAATGTACACCCACCTGTTGCTGACAATACCAACAGGGGCATGAGATTAGGAAGGTTGTTACAAAAAACTTAGGGTTCTAAGCCTCACTCAACCTACACTTCCTTCAGATTCAGATAAAAAGCCAAACGCTCAGCCGTCAGATCAGCAGCACTGACTACATATTTAGCCTTAGAATAAAACTGTTCACGATCTTTCAGCTTTTCAGCAATAAAATTAACCAGATCCTCATTTTTAAGATGTTTGATGAGTGGCCTGTCGGCTGTGGAGTGTTCCAAACGACTGGCAAGGCCTCTCGGACTCATAGAAAGATAAGCCACAGTCCCATTCTCATTCATCCAATCCATATTATCTGAAAAACACGGAGCTCCTCCGCCTGTGGCAATAATTACATTTTCAGGATAGTCGGTTTTTTGCAGAACCTCTCTTTCAAGATCCCTGAACTGCTGCTCTCCATGAGCCGCAAAATAATCCACAATACTCATTCCTGCCCTTGATTCTATTAACTTATCCA
This sequence comes from Daejeonella sp. H1SJ63, assembly GCF_029360775.1. GTDB lineage: Bacteria > Bacteroidota > Bacteroidia > Sphingobacteriales > Sphingobacteriaceae > Daejeonella. The sequence continues at coordinate 42,958 of NZ_JARKMZ010000027.1, forward strand.
GGTCAATAAAATCATACTTCAGATAGTTTGCAAGCTTTTTCCCAATGGTAGTTTTGCCGCTACCCATAAACCCAACCAGAAATACTTTCATATTATATTTAAATACCGCTTTTGAATAATCATTTATTAAAATACTCAGATGTCAGACGCTCATACGATGGCAGATTATTATAATGCCATTTATTAATCACATTCCCTCCCTTAAGCAGCATCAAACCCGGATTAGATCGTACCATACTTTTCAATGGAATGGCATCTGCAAAAAATACTTCCATTACCAGTTTATTCTTTTTGCTGAACAGCTCAGCATCCTGAACTGAATTTGAAGTCAGAAAAACGGTACGGATATTGAAATTCTCAGCAGCATTGATGGCCAGTGCATTCAAATCACCAATAGCCTGCTGATCTGCATTTGAAAGATCGTAAGCCACGATAACCAGATTGTAAAATGGGTTTTCAAGCAGTTCGGCATTATAATCTGTCCCCTGACTGTCTGTGATCTTCAGATCTTTGATCTTCAGGTCAAAACCTTTTTTAATCAGTTTAGACTCGGGCTCTCCAACGATTTCCCAGTTCTTATCTTTCCATATTTCAGTTTTCAGATACTCCTTGTCGGTCATCTTTTTGGTTTCGGCACTCTGTTTATTCTTCAGGGTATAAGTTATTTCGTACTCATCCTGAGGTGCTCCCGGAGGAACAATCATGAGCTGAGGTATATTATTACCAACTTTATACGGCAGAAAATCCAGAACCGGAAGAAAATTAGTGGTGTATAAGCCAAAGCCCAGGGAAGCTAAAACTACCAGCACTGCGACCAGCTTTTGAGCAGATTCTTTCCTGATCAGGGGATGAATCTGCTCTCTTTTAATGAAAATAAGAAGAATCATGGCAAGCAGGACCAGATCCTTGCTAAACGATTGCCATGGAGTTAAAGGAATGGCATCTCCAAAGCATCCGCAGGAGGTAACTACCTTAAAAAATGCAGAGTAGAAAGTCAGAAAGGTAAAGAAAATAATGATGAGCAGCAGTCCCCATGCCACTCTCGCCGACCATAAACCCAATAAGAGCAATGCTCCTAAAATGATTTCGAGTGTACAAAGTAAAATGGCAATGGCTGTGGCATAATCATGCAGAAAAGCGATGTGAAATACTTCGAAATACTCCTGCAGTTTATAGCCAAAACCCATCGGATCATTGGCCTTGATGAGTCCTGAAAAAATAAATAACAGCCCTACAATGACTCTGGTAATTTGCAACCCAATATTCTTCATGAGGATAAGATTTCTAAAGAAGTTTATAAAAACAAATGCTGAAGCGGATTATTTAAGTCCGAGTTTGATCAACGCAAAGACTGAATAATTCAGCATATCCTGATAGTTCGCCCTGACACCTTCTGAAGCCAGCGTTTGTCCGGCATTATCTTCAATCTGCTTCACCCTGAGTATTTTCATTAAGATCAGATCCGTCAGTGAGCTGATTCGCATATCCCTCCAGGCCTCGCCATAATCGTGATTTTTCGCAAACATTAATTCCTTGGTTTCGGAAACTTTCTTGTCGAAATTGGTTTCTACCTCATCAACAGGAAGTTCTGTTCGCTGATCTCCTTCCATGTCCAGCTGCATCATGGCAATGATACAATAATTTACAATACCGATATATTCTGAAGTGATATCCTCACCTACCTTAGAAATCTTTTTCTCTTCAAGAGTACGGATTCTCTGAGCTTTAATAAAGATCTGATCGGTTATGGATGAAATCCGGAGTATACGCCAGGCAGTACCATAATCTCTGGTCTTTTTCAGGAATAATTCCCTGCACACCCGTATTACGGCATCGTATTCAATAGAAGTTTTATTTATCAAAGCCTTTATATTTTATTTGTCAGAACGATGAATTAATCGGTATTTTGCCTGATATGGCGGATAAAAATACAGTTTTTCAGCAAAAATCAACGTTAAATGTTCGGGGTACTCTGCTCGACCTGTCCAGTCCGAAGATAATGGGAATTCTGAACCTTACTCCCGACTCTTTTTACGATGGAGGAAGAAACAATACCCTGACTGCTGCATTAAAAAAAACTGAACAGTTGCTGACTGAAGGAGCTGACATGATTGATGTGGGAGCTTATTCATCCCGCCCTGGAGCAGTACATATTTCTGAGGAGGAGGAACATGAAAGAATGATTCCGGTAATCAGGGCTATCATCAGGGAATTTCCGGGAACAATTCTTTCTATTGATACCTTCCGGTCGGGAATTGCACGGGCTTCAGTACAGGAGGGAGCCGGAATGATCAATGATATTTCCGCAGGATCTCTGGACGAGAATATGTTCAAAACCATAGCAGAAATTAAAGTCCCCTATATTCTTATGCATATGAAAGGTACTCCGCAAAATATGGCTCAGAATACCGATTATGAAAATATTACTGCAGACGTATGCCGCTATTTTTCTGAGAAAATATCTCAATTAAAGGAAATGGGAGTTTATGATCTGATCATTGACCCGGGCTTTGGATTCGCCAAAACACTGGAGCAAAACTATGAACTGCTGTCAAATCTTGAAGCTCTGAAGATTTGCGGGCATCCTGTCCTTGCGGCAGTCTCGCGTAAATCTATGGTCTATAAACTGCTGGATAGCGATGCAGAACATGCACTGAACGGAACAACGGCAGTGAATACCATTGCATTGATGAAGGGAGCCAATATCCTGAGGGTTCATGATGTTAAAGAAGCAAAAGAGGTGATCAGGATAGTCAATCAGCTTAAAAATTCATAAATTAGTCAGATGGAAGGATTTGATTTCAGTTTCCTCAATTTACGCGTTCTCGACATCGTAGACATCCTGTTTGTGGCAATGATTATCTACTATATCTATAATCTGATCAGGGGGACGATTGCGCTTAACATCTTACTCGGACTGATTATCATTTATGCCGTATTCCGGGTCGTTAAACAGGCGGAAATGCGCCTGCTTACTGAGCTGCTTGGCGGATTTGTCAGCGTTGGTTTCATCGCATTGATTGTGGTATTCCAGCAGGAGATCAGACGTTTTTTGCTTCTGATTGGCCGCAATGCATCCCTTCAAAAAAATAAAGCCTGGTGGTCATTCCTTTTTGGACGTAAGGATATCGTTAAAAATAATTCAGTACGTATAAAACCAATAATAGATGCCTGCAAAAGCATGCAGAAAAGCAGGACCGGTGCTTTGATTGTATTTGCCAAATACTACGATGAACAATTCTTTCAGAACAGCGGTGAAATTATAGAAGCTAAAATTTCAAAACGTCTGCTGGAAAGTATCTTTCAAAAATCCAGTCCGCTGCATGACGGCGCAGTGATCATTTCCGAAAATCGCATCAAATGTGCCAGCAGCATACTCCCGCTAACAGAAAACGATAAGTTGCCACCGCAGTTCGGGCTCAGGCACAGAGCCGGTATAGGAATAACTGAAACGAGTGATGCGGTAGCGGTTATTGTTTCTGAAGAAACCGGCGAGATCTCTTATGCCAAGCAGGGCCGTGTTAAAATGAAGGTAGGTTTTGCTGAATTGGAAAAATTATTAAACAAAGACTTTTAGGAAAAACCCATAAAAGGCTTAAACAAAAAATCCGGCTGATGCCGGATTAAATTTTTATTGATTAAGATTAGCAGTACTGCTCATAAGCCTGCTGAAGGTTATCAGCAATCATCTGTGCCGGACGGCCTTCAATCATATGACGTTCTATCATATGTACCAGTTTACCGTCTTTGAACAATGCAATTGCCGGAGAAGACGGAGGATAAGGAAGCATATGTTGTCTTGCTCTGTCAACCGCATCTTTTTCCATTCCTGCAAAAACGGTTACAAACTTATCCGGATGTTTTTCATACTGAGTAGAGATTCTTGCTGCAGGACGTGCATTGGCAGCAGCACAGCCACAAACTGAATTAACCATAACCAGCACCGTTCCTTCTGATTTTATAGCCTGATCAACTTCTTCAGATGTTCTTAGATCCTCGAAACCGGCATTAGTCAGTTCCTGGCGCATTGGTGCAACTAAATATTCTGGATACATATCGTTTTGTATTAAAATTTAAAATCAAACACAAAGTTAAGTAAATGAAATGTATAGGCCCTATAGATCCATACTTTTGACACGGAAATTATACTTATTGTCTGTTCCTTACTGAAAATGAGTAAAATACCATCGCATTGTAATAAAACAATTTTCCTTTAATGCTTTATGCTGAGGCTTTTGAATTGAAAGAAAATGAAGTACTTTTGTCGAAAGTTTTTCAGGCATTTGATACAGCGGGCAAGCGTTCAGCAAAACCCAATATCAAGCTAAAAAGCAGTCAATTAATTATTTATCAATACGTTAACCCGTATTTAAACAAAAAACTATGTCATCAGTAGAGACAAATTACGTTCCTTACAAAGTTAAGGACATTTCATTAGCAGAATGGGGCCGCAAAGAGATCGGCCTTGCTGAAGCCGAAATGCCGGGATTAATGGCACTTCGCGAAGAATTCGGTGCTTCAAAGCCTCTTAAAGGTGCGCGCATCGCAGGATGTTTACACATGACCATTCAAACAGCGGTTCTGATCGAAACGCTTGTTGAATTAGGTGCAGAAGTTACCTGGTCTTCCTGTAACATCTTTTCAACTCAGGACCATGCTGCTGCTGCCATCGCGGCTGCAGGAATTCAGGTTTATGCCTGGAAAGGTCTGAATGAAGAAGAATTCGACTGGTGTATTGAACAAACTTTACACTTCGGCCCTGATCGCAAACCATTAAACATGATTCTTGATGATGGTGGCGATTTAACCAATATGGTATTCGACAGATTCCCTGAACTGATTGCGGAAATCAAAGGTCTTTCTGAAGAAACTACAACCGGAGTTCATCGTCTATATGAGCGAATGAAAAACGGAACTTTGCACTTACCTGCAATTAACGTAAACGACTCTGTAACCAAATCTAAATTTGATAATAAATACGGATGCCGTGAATCATTGGTTGATGCGATCCGTCGTGCAACTGACTTAATGCTTGCAGGTAAAGTTGCTGTTGTTTGCGGATTTGGGGATGTGGGTAAAGGTTCTGCAGAATCTTTAAGCTCTCAGGGAGTTCGCGTTATCGTAACTGAAATCGATCCGATCTGTGCTTTACAGGCTGCAATGGAGGGTTATGAAGTAAAGAAACTTTCTACTGCTGTTAAAGAAGCTGATATCATCGTAACAACTACAGGTAACTGTGATATTGTTCGTGGCGAGCATTTCCTTGCTATGAAAGATAAAGCTGTTGTGTGTAACATCGGCCACTTCGATAACGAAATCGACATGGCATGGTTAAACAAAAACTACGGAAATACTAAAATTGAGATCAAACCACAGGTTGATAAATACACCCTCAACGGAAAAGATATCATTGTACTTGCAGAAGGCCGCCTGGTAAATCTTGGATGTGCTACAGGTCACCCTTCATTCGTAATGTCTAACTCATTTACCAATCAGACTCTTGCTCAATTAGAGCTTTGGACAAATTCTGATAAATATGAGAACAAGGTTTACGTTCTTCCTAAATATCTTGATGAGAAAGTAGCCCGTCTACACCTGGCAAAAATCGGTGTTGAGCTTGAAACACTTGATCAGCATCAGGCAGATTATATCGGAGTTCCTGTTGAAGGTCCGTTCAAATCTGATTCATACAGATACTAATTGAAGCAGATAGCTGTCTTTTGTCAGTTGCCTGTTGCCAGTTAGCTGACAAATCCGACAGAATAAACACAAATTTGATTCATTTTAAACAGAATGCTTACTTCAGGGTAAGCATTCTGTTTTTATACCCCTTCCTGCCGGCCTGAGATTTATCAGTTTTCATTTCAGATAACAGGTAACTGATAAGCCTGATTCAATACTCTAAACAGTTCTCTTAAAATGCAGTACAAACTCCGTCCCCTTCTGCTCCTCGCTGCAAACCTCAATTCCAATTCCATTTTCATCTGCAAATTGCTTTACCAGCAATAATCCGATACCGGTCCCCTTTTCATTATCAGTTCCATGGGTGCTGATCTCTTTTCCGGCTGCTTTAAACAGCCATCTGATCTTTTCTGAAGACATCCCGACTCCGGAATCCTTAATATGAATTGATAAACTGCCTGCACCTGATGAATAAGAAATTGATATGCTGCCTCCGGCTGGAGTGAACTTTATCGCATTGACGAGAAGATTACGAATTATGATCAATACATGATCGGGATCTCCATATACGTGCGTATCGGCAATCCCTGTATGAATCAGTTTAATCCTCTTTTCCTTTATCTGACTTTTAAACATTTTGAGCAAGGGCTCAACCTGATCATAAAGTATAATATTTACTGGTCTTGGCTTTATACCCTGCTGCTGGCTGCCTGCCCAGGAAACCAGATTATCAAGCATATAAGACATATCACTGACTTTCTCATAGAAATCATCCAGAAAGCCCCTCAACTCCTCTTCAGAAATTATGCCGCTGCGCATAAGATCCATCAGTTGCAGCATATTTCCGAAAGGGCTCCTGAGATCATGGCCAATGATAGAAAATAACTGATCTTTAGTCTTATTCAGATGCCCCAACTGCATATTCTGATCTCGGATCAGTTCATTCTGGATTTCCATTTGTTCAGATTTCTCCACAAGTATCATGTTCAGCTTACTCTTTTGCCTGTAATATCTGAATACCAAAATAGTAAGGATCAACAGAAATACCGCTAAACCGGCAACAATCCTGATTATTAATTCATTGATACGGATCTGCTCTTTATTTTGATCAATCAGCTTCAGAAGCTTTCTATTCTCAGCAATCTTTTGCTCAAGATTTAATCTGTTGATCTCTTTCTCTTTGGCCTCGTTAAAAAGGCTGTCTCTATACAACTTTTCAAGCTCCAGAGATTCAAATGCATTTTTGTAATCTCCGGCTTCAGCATATGCTGCATAGAGGATCTGAAGAGAACGTGAAATATCATATTTAGCATTTACAAGTTTGGCATAATGTAAAGCTTTCTTTGCATGCCCGATTGAAACAGCCGAATTTCCCCTTTCAAGTTCAATCCGGGCAATTCCTGAATATGCAAAGCTATGCTCCCAGTCGCTACGGAAATCCTGATAGCTTAATACATACTGATAATATTCTATAGCCTTCTCAAATTGTTTAATCTTATAATAATTCTCAGCCAGCCGGTTCAGTATCATTACAGCATAGGTATGTAATTTATGCTTTTTGCTATGATCAAGACCAATCTCTAAATATTTTAAAGCTATAGCATGCTGTTTAATCTCGGCATATGCAATCCCCAGATTTAAATAAACAGCGGCCTGAATGTTAATATTTTTTGAATCTATCGCCAGATTCAGTGCTGTTAGCAGAACTTTAATCCCGTCCCGCACCTTATTCTGTGTCAGGTGGATCAGGCCAATATTATTGTATACGAAAGCCAATCCAAACTTATCATTGATCTTTTCACTGATACTTTTTGCCCGAAGTGTATAACTGAGCGAAAGATCATAAGAACCCTTTACATAATATGCTTTGGCTAAATTGGCAATTGCCCTGACTTCCCCCAGTGAAAAATTTATGCTATGGGCAATCTGCCTTGACTTGCCTGCAAAATAGATCGTACTGTCAGGCTTAACAAACGTGTATTCCGTGGAAAGTGAATTCAGTATGTTTACTAAACCTGTATCTGAAGTACCCGGGTAATTATTGAACTCTGCTCTTAATTTAGCTATTATTGAACTCTGGGGGAACCCAGAGTAAATAAAACCCAGATTAAGTAATAAGAAGCAAAATAATCTTTCAAGCATAATAATTTAGTAAAACTAAAAAAAATTAATTCATTAATTAAATCCGGGTTATTCCATTTTTTTAAGAAAAAAAATTTAGGCAATAGCGTACCTTTACATCATGGCCAAACTCTCAGTTAACATCAATAAAATAGCTACGCTTCGTAATTCAAGAGGTGGTAACAACCCTGATCTTGTCAGAGTAGCACTGGATGCAGAACGCTTTGGTGCAGAAGGGATTACAGTCCATCCGCGCCCCGATGAAAGACATATCCGGTATCAGGATGTATTCGATCTGAAAAAGGTAATCAGCACTGAATTCAATATTGAGGGTAATCCTAAGGAACAAAAGTTTGTTGACCTTGTTCTGGCAAACACACCTGCACAGGTAACTTTGGTTCCGGATGCTGAAGGGCAGTTAACTTCAAACCATGGTTGGGATACCATGAAGCATCAGTCCTATTTAAAAGATATTATTGCAGAATTTAAAGCTGCCGGTATCAGAGTATCCATCTTTGTAGATCCTTCTGCCGATATGGTTGAAGCAGCAAAAACCACCGGAACCGACCGGATAGAACTCTATACAGAAGCCTATGCAAGCGGCTATCATCATAACAGGGAAACTGCTATTAAACCCTACATAGATGCTGCCATTGTTGCAAATAAGTTAGGTCTGGGCATCAATGCCGGGCATGATCTGGATCTGCATAATCTGAATTATTTCTCTAAAAATATTCCGGGTCTTCTCGAAGTCAGTATCGGCCATGCACTGATCTGCGATGCCTTGTATTTAGGTCTCGAAAATACTATTCAGATGTACCTCAGAGAATTGAAAAACATCTGATATTCTCAGCTGAAATAAAAAAACATGATTCATACCCTGGATATTCATCATTTTCTGGAATTGGCCGAAACTATACCGGTGATAGATGTCAGGACGCCTCTTGAATTTGATCATGCAAGAATACCCGGTGCCTTTAATATCCCTATCTTTTCAAATGAGGAAAGAGTACAGGTAGGCACAACATACAAGCAAAAAAGTCGTGAAGCGGCAATTCTTTTAGGATTTGATCTTACCGGTCCGAAGTGGTCGGATTTTATTAAACAGGCCCTTAAGATTGCCCCTGAAAAAAAGATCATGGTACATTGCTGGCGCGGAGGAATGCGCAGCGGTGCAATGGCCTGGGCACTGAACCTTTATGGTTTCGAGGTATATCTTCTGGAAGGTGGTTATAAACGATTCAGAAACTGGGTTCTTGATAAATTTGAGGAACAATACCCAATCATCGTTCTTGGTGGGATGACCGGCTCTGGTAAAACCCAAATCCTGCATAAACTGAAAGAAAAAGGACAGCAGATTATAGACCTGGAAGGGCTTGCACAACATCAGGGTTCTTCATACGGATCTATGGGCCATCTGATCCAGCCAAGTCAGGAGCATTTTGAAAATCTGCTCGCAATAGCCCTGAAAAAAATTGATAAAAAATTCCCGGTCTGGCTTGAGGATGAAAGCCTGTCGATAGGCCGATGCTTTATCCCTAATCCGATCTTTAAACAGATGAGAGAAAATACTGTTTTCAAAGTGATGGTTCCTCCTGATAAAAGGATTGATTTCCTGGTTGAAGAATATGGGAAATTAGATAAAGAATTTCTGATTGAAAGCACTGAAAGAATCGGAAGACGTTTGGGTCCTGAGCAAACCCGCGATGCAACGACTGCAATCAGGGAAGGCAGAATGGCCGACTTTATCAGAATCGTACTTCACTATTACGACAAAACTTATGCAAACGGACAGGGGAAAAGGGATCCCGAAAGTATTGAAATTATTCCCTGCAGGGAGACCAATGCCGGAGAAAATGCCTCAATTATCCTGGAGCGCCTCAAACAAAAACAGTTTCCGGCATTTCAATAATTATTAAAAAAATGAACACAGAAGAAATAAAATTAACTCAATATTCGCATGGGGCCGGCTGCGGATGCAAAATCAGTCCTGCAGTACTCGATATCATTCTGCACAGCCCCATTAGCCATACTGCCGACCCTAACTTGCTGGTTGGCAATAATACCCGGGATGATGCAGCTGTACTCGATCTGGGGAACGGATCAGCCCTGATATCCACAACCGATTTCTTCATGCCTATTGTAGATGATCCTTACGATTTTGGGAGAATTGCTTCTGCTAATGCCATAAGCGACGTATATGCCATGGGCGGTAAGCCGGTTCTGGCCATTGCTATCCTTGGATGGCCGATCGACAAATTATCGCCGGAAGTGGCACAAAAAGTTCTGGAGGGTTCAAGAGCAATCTGTGCTGAAGCCGGCATTACTCTTGCAGGCGGTCATAGTATTGACTGCCCTGAGCCTGTTTTTGGCCTTTCGGTAAACGGCATGGTAGATATCCGCAATCTTAAGCAGAACTCAACCGCAACAAAAGGTTGTAAACTATACCTGACAAAAGCCCTTGGCGTAGGCATTCTGACAACTGCACAGAAAAAAGGAATACTTAAACCTGAACATTCAGATATTGCCCCTAAAAGCATGGCTACCCTGAACAAGATTGGTGAAACATTAGGGAAACTGGATTATGTAAAGGCAATGACCGATGTCACTGGCTTTGGGCTACTTGGCCACCTCTCTGAAATGTGTGAGGGAAGTAATCTGAAAGCTGTCATTGAATTTGACAAAGTACCTAAGATCGGGGTGATTCACGAATATCTGGATCAGAATTCTGTGCCAGGCGGAACTGTCCGTAACTGGAAAAGTTATGGTCATAAAATTGCAGGATCAGAACACAAACTGAACAGAAAAACTACGATTCTTGCTGATCCTCAGACCAGCGGAGGATTATTAGTAGCTGTTGAAGCGTCTGAATCGGAAGATTTTGAAGCAGTTTTAAGGGCAAATGGAATTCCTGAAAAAAATATCATCAGCTTTGGAACGTTAGAAGAAAAAAACGAAGCACATCTGATTGAAATTATCTGACGGACAAAACCTTTTGTATCTTTAAGCATAATCAGTCAAATAAAGCTATGTTTCCATAATCCCAAAAATATGAAAAGACCGATCCTTTTATATCTGGCAATCTGCATCAATATATTCTTTGCTGCATGCGGTGGCAATACCTCACTCAACGAGAGTGAAGCATTATCGGTAATTGCTGATTATCTGGAAGCAAAGCCGGAATACAAAACAATCAGTTTCAAATTCGGAGAGATTAAATTCAAAGGCGAAAAAGATCAGGACGACCTGAAGAAATACACGACATTGGAAGAGTCAGGTATGATCAGCATGAGTTTACTGGAAGAAAAGAAAAGGTTTCTGTCAAAAGACAGCAATTATGTTTACCGGATTACCTTAACTGAAAAATCTGCGCCGCTTGTCATAAGTCAAAGCGGTGATAAGGCTAAAGTTAAAGCGGTCAATTATATTCTTGATGATGAAAAACCGGTCAACTTTATTAAAATGCATGAAAAATCAGTTAAGATTACCGTCACACTTAAGAGGGAAGAAACTGAGTTTTATCCATTTGATAAAGACAAAACATCCAACAGTGAGTTTATCACTAAAACTTACAGGCTGAAACTCAAAAAAGACGATGGATGGATTGTTGCTTCTGAGTAATTCCCCAATATTTCAGAGCTTAAATTCATCGCCTGTTGAACCTCTTTCATATTCAGTTATTTCCTTCACTGATTCAGGAGATTTCAATATAATTCAGCGTTAAAAAATGTCGGGAAAATCCTTATTTTTACCGCACGAAAACTCCCTCCATTTTAATGAAATTAAATATAGATTATCAGGAAAAATTTGAGCAGCGTCATATTGCTCCAAATGAGCAGGATACTGCTAAAATGCTCGAAACAATCAGTGCAGATTCTGTTGATCAACTGATCGAACAAACTGTTCCGGCAAACATCAGGTTAAAAAAAGTTCTGGATCTGCCCCGGGCAAAAAGCGAAGCAGATTACCTGAATGACCTTAAACAGGTAGCTTCTAAGAACAAAGTATTCAAATCATATATCGGACAAGGTTATCATGATGTAATTGTTCCGGGAGTTATTCAGAGGAACATACTTGAAAACCCGGGATGGTACACTCAGTATACCCCTTATCAGGCTGAGATTTCTCAGGGCCGTTTACAGGCACTTTTGAATTTCCAGACGATGGTAGCAGACCTGACCGGAATGGAAATTGCCAATGCCTCACTTCTTGACGAAGGAACTGCAGCAGCAGAAGCCATGTTCATGCAATACAGTCTTCGCAAAAATGAAAACGCAAAAATTTTCTTTGTTTCTGAAGAGGTACTTCCTCAAACCATAGATATTCTAAAAACCCGTTCAGCTCCTTACGGAATTGAGATCCTTATTGGTAATCATCGTAAAGCAGAGTTAAACGAAGACATGTTCGGTGCAATCGTTCAATACCCTGCCGGAACCGGGGAGGTTTATAACTATTCTGATTTTGCGTTGAAGGCACATGAGAAAGGTATTAAACTAACTGTAATTGCCGATATCATGTCACTGGCTTTATTAAGCCCTCCGGGAGAGTGGGGTGCGGATATCGTGCTTGGATCAAGCCAACGTTTCGGTGTGCCGATGGGCTTTGGTGGTCCGCATGCTGCATTCTTTGCTACTAAAGAAGAATATAAACGTTCATTACCCGGCAGAATTATTGGCGTAACCATCGACAGTGCCGGAAATTATGCGCTGAGAATGGCTTTGCAGACACGTGAACAGCATATTCGCAGAGACAAGGCCACATCGAATATCTGTACCGCCCAGGCATTACTGGCAATCATGTCGGGTATGTATGCTGTGTACCACGGGCCGAAAGGTATTAAACTTATTGCAGAACGTATTCACGGATTAACAGTATTTCTGGCATCTGCACTTGAGAATCTGGGCTATAAACAGGAAAACAAAAATTTCTTTGATACAGTAAAACTTGAATTGGGAGATCTGATCGATCCAATACATGCAGAGGCCTTAAATAATGAAGTAAATCTGCATTATATTGGATCTTCAGTAAGTATCACAATTGATGAAACTACCTCAACTGAGGATGTGATGACCCTGATCCGCTTTTTCGCCAAAGTGAAAGGTAAAACCATTCATGATCTGGATATCGATAATTTAAAATCAATAGTCAGGTCACAGATCCCGGAAGAACTTAAAAGAAAATCTGCCTTTTTAACCCATCCGATTTTCAATTCACATCATTCAGAGCATGAAATGCTCAGATATATCAAATCTCTGGAAGCAAAAGACCTTTCCCTTTGCCACTCCATGATTGCTTTAGGTTCATGTACAATGAAGCTGAATGCAACAACTGAAATGGTTCCGGTTACCTGGGCTGAATTCAGCAAAATTCACCCGTTTGCTCCTGCTGACCAGGTTGGCGGATATATGCAGATCTTTGATGAGCTAAATAAATGGTTAAGTGAAATCACCGGTTTTGCCGCAATGAGTTTACAGCCTAACTCAGGTGCTCAGGGCGAATATGCCGGATTAATGGTTATCCGTGCTTATCATTCAGACAGAGGTGATGCTCAGAGAAATGTAGCACTTATCCCTTCTTCAGCACATGGAACAAATCCTGCATCTGCAGCAATGGCGGGCATGAAAATCGTGATTGTTAAATGTGATGAACGCGGTAATATCGATGTAGCAGACCTGAAAGCAAAAGCCGAAGAGCATGCATCCGATCTTTCCTGTTTAATGGTTACCTATCCTTCAACACATGGAGTGTTTGAAGAATCAATCGTTGAGATCTGTGAGATCATACATCATAACGGAGGTCAGGTTTACATGGATGGTGCCAACATGAATGCTCAGGTAGGTTTAACCAGTCCTGCAACAATTGGTGCCGATGTATGTCATCTGAATTTACATAAGACATTCTGCATCCCTCACGGTGGTGGTGGTCCGGGTATGGGTCCTATCGGTGTTGCAAAGCATCTTGTTCCTTATTTACCGGGACATGCGGTGGTTAACATCGGCAACAGTAAATCCATTTCTGCTGTTTCTTCTGCTCCATGGGGCTCAGCATCCATCCTTCTGATCTCGCATGCATACATTGCCATGATGGGTGCCGAAGGATTAACAAATGCAACAAAATATGCTATCCTGAATGCAAACTATATCAAATCACGTTTAGAAAGTTCATATCCTGTACTTTATTCAGGAAGTCAGGGACGTTGCGCACATGAAATGATCCTGGATTGCCGTGCATTCAAAAATTTCGGAATTGAAGTCACTGATATTGCCAAGCGACTAATGGATTATGGTTTCCATGCTCCAACTGTTTCATTCCCTGTTGCCGGAACTGTGATGATTGAGCCTACAGAATCAGAGCCAAAGCATGAGCTTGATCGTTTCTGCGATGCCATGATAGCTATCAGAGAAGAGATTGCAGAGGTGGAAAGCGGGCAGATTGACAAAACAGACAATCCTTTAAAAAATGCACCACACACCTCATCTGTGGTAACTTCAGATGCATGGGGACATCCATACTCACGTAAAAAAGCGGCATTCCCATTGCCATATGTCAGCGCATATAAATTCTGGCCTTCAGTAGGAAGGGTTAATGATACTTACGGTGACCGGACTCTGGTATGTTCATGTCCTCCGGTAGAATCTTATGCTGAAGAAACCGTATAGAAAGAACTCCGGGAATTTATTTTATTTTTATTTGAAAATACCCTGTCATTATTGACAGGGTATTTTTATTTTAGAGTATTCAAAACCAATAGTCTAACAAGTAATTTCAAAGTACAATATATTAGGATCGGTTGTTTGGCAAACATCATGAACCTTACTATCCTGATTAAACACAATATAAAGCAGCCCAAAATCAAATTTGGGCTTATATCTAAAATTTGAGGTGAAAAGATTTAAAATGGATCAATACACGAATAATAATTTTCACCGTAAACTCTTCTGCTTATTATTTCTGACATTGTTCTTTTCGGATACCCTTAACCTTAAGGCTCAGAATCTGAATCCTGTAAAACTGCAGCTTAAGTGGCATCATCAGTTCCAGTTTGCAGGCTATTACGCTGCACAAATTAAAGGCTTTTATAAAAATGAAGGTCTTGATGTAGAGCTGATTGAGGGTAATGCCAAGCGCAAAGTAATAAATGAGGTAATTTCAGGAAATGCGGATTTTGGTGTAACTGCATCGGATATAATTCAGGACTATATTGACGGTAAACCGGTTGTTGTTGTATCGGTCATTTTCCAACATAATCCTTATGTGATTATCAGTCTTGAAAAAAGCGGGATAAATACACCTTCCGACCTGGCAGGCAAAAAGATTATGGCTGCAGAAGATCAGGGCTGGCCTATTCTAAAGGCCTTATTTCTAAAAGAAGGCATCAGAGAAGAAAAAATGAATGTGCTGCAGCACAGCTGGGATATCAGGGACCTGACTTCAGGGAAAGTTGATGCAATTTCAGGATATATCAATGTAGAACCGCAGTATATCCGGGAGATGGGCTATCCTGTAACAATCATTAATCCGGTTGATTATGGTATTGACTTCTATGGTGATCTTCTTTTTACATCAAAAGAAATGGCCGATAAGTATCCTGAGAAAGTTGAAAGCTTTAACAGAGCAACAATTCAGGGATGGGATTATGCCATGAAGCATCCTGAAGAAATAGCAGACTATATTCTTAGTCTGCCAGGCACAAAAGAAAGAGGAATAACACGCAGTTCTTTACTTTATGAGGCTAAAGAAATGCAAAAACTCATTATGCCTGAATTCGTTGATATTGGCCATATAAACCGGGGGCGATGGGAAACAATGTTTGCTATTTACAAACAATTGGGACTTGTAAAAACGAATTCTACAATTGACAATTTACTATATATTTCAAAAAGCGAAAGGAAGGCGGGCCATTTTGACAATCTTCTGATTGCAATCGGAATCGGAGCATTATTATTTGTTATTGCACTGGCCGGGAACTGGAGGCTTCGAAGCCTCGTGAAAAAACGAACACAAGACCTGGTAAATGAAATAAATAACAGAACTGAAGCCGAACAAAGACTGGAGCTGGCGATAGAAGCTGCAGGAATGGGGATATGGGATAGAAATCTGGATTTAGAAGAAGTTCAGTTTGACGAAAAGTGGTTCAGAAATATCGGTGTCGATCCTGAATTATTTCTTAGTCATCATAGTTGGTTAGATAACATTCATCCTGACGATCAGCCAAGTATAAGAGATTCAGTTACAGCACTTAGAAGTGGTAAAAGTAATTATAATAATTTGACATACAGGATAAAGACCAGGCAGGGCTACTGGAAATGGATGTTATCCTTCAGTAAATTATTTTACACTAAAACAGGCAGGCATGTAGTTGGTGTTATCCTTGATATCGATATCCTGAAAAGTAAAGAAATTGAGCTGGAAGAACTTACTAAAGCACTTACTAAAACAAATAATGAACTTGAGAAGTTCGCCTATATCACATCACATAATCTTCGTGCCCCGGTTGTCAATCTATTGAGTCTAACCGAAATGCAAAGAGAGGAGAATCTTCCGGAAGACCTTAGAATAGAAATTGAAGAGAAAATTCATGAAAGTGTAAAACGCCTCGATTCAACTTTAAACGACCTCATAGAAATCGTAGCAAGCAAAGCAACTGAGGATATAAAAAGCGAGACGCTTGACCTGCAAAATGAGCTTAATCATGTATTAAAGAGTATTGAAAAACAAATTAAAGACTCTGGAGCCCAAATAGATACAAATTTTTCTGAATGCAGTACTATCACCTATCCAAAGCGTTATCTGAATAGTATTCTGCTGAACCTGCTAACCAATGCGATCAAGTACCATTCGCCAGATCGACAACTGGTCATCAATTTAAAAACGCGTACAGAACATGATTATATTGTGCTTTACTTCAGTGATAATGGAGTAGGAATTGACATGGAACGCTTTGGCAGGAAGATGTTCGGGCTCTATCAAAGATTTCATACAAAAATTGAGGGAAAAGGACTGGGCTTATACATTATTAAATCTCAGATTGAAGCGATGGATGGAAAAATTGAAGTAGACAGTACGCCTGGTGTTGGTACCACATTCCGTATTTATTTCCGCAAAGAAAAAGGCTTGTCTGCTTAATGTCAGCAATTGGTAATAAAGCAGTGACTTTAGGAAATACTATTTCACCAAAGTTTAAATTGGATAAAACTAATTAAACAAGAATGAAAAAGTACATTTTAACGCTATGCCTGATAAACGGCTTATTTATACTATTTGCATTTACTCCTGCAAAAGATGACTTATTCAAAGTTGACACAGAAAGATCAACGATAAGCTGGTCTGCCAAAAAAGTTGGAGGTGGTCATACCGGAACAGTTAAAATTACAGAAGGTAATCTTATTTACGCAGGTAAGGTATTAAAAGGCGGAAGCTTTCTGATGGATATGTCGAGTATTACATCCGACAATGCCCGTGTAACTAATCACCTGAAATCAGATGATTTCTTTTCTTCTGTAAAAAATCCTGCCTCAAAATTCGAAATAACCAAAGTTAGCACTGCCGGCAAAGATCGTTTAAACATAAGCGGCAATCTGAGTATTAAAGGAATTACTCATCCGCTAACTTTTCAGGCCACTGTAAAACAGCAAAAAGATGTAGTGGTTGCGGTTGCCGGTGGTATCCGCATCGATCGCACGAAATACGATATCAAGTTCAGATCTAAAACTTTCTTCGGAGATATTGGCGACAAAGCCATTGATGATGAGTTTGAACTGAATATTAATCTGACCGCTAAGAAAAGCTAAGTCCGGAGCAAAGAATAAAGATTAAGGAATAAAGACAGCTTAGGGTTTAAGGATTAACTGCCTGTTTTTATTCCTTAATCTTTTATTATAATATCCTGAACGCTTCATCCTCCCAGGCCACATGGGCAATGGCTTTACTTTTTGCATGATAAAACAGGCATTCCCAATGTTCTTCAGCAGCCCTTCTACCATACTCCTGCCTTAATTCCATGGCCTTTCTGCCATCAAAATCGTATTTGGCAATAAATTTTCTGAGTAATTGCTCGGGTTCCGGAAGAATGTCGGCTCCAAAGAATATTGTTCGATCATCTTCTCTGATCAGAAATACCTGATGATTCTCGCAATGCCCACCGGTCAGTTCAAAAGCGATCTCTCTGTTAAACTGACCACTGCCTTCAATAAAATGAACCGATCCGCTTCTTTGCAAAAAATCAAAGATCTCAGTTTTGTACGATCTTGAGGGCTTACTGTATGCAGCTTCCCATTCGCCACGCTGAATAACATATTCGGCATTAGGAAAACTCAATGAAACTTTGCCATCAGATTTATTGATCATTCCTCCTGCATGATCAAAGTGCAGGTGCGACATCAAAACCAGACTTACATCCTCAGGATCATACCCGGCATTACGAATATTTTCATGAATGATCATCTCCCCCTTTTCATTGTGAAAGCCAAGTCCGGTATCCAATACGATCAGATCATTGCCTGTTTCGACCAGAAATGGCTGAACGTAAATAAAGAGAGATGCCGGCCGGTCTTTAGGATCGTGAATGGAAGGATCGAAAGGTATAAATGTTTTGGTGGCGTCTACTGAAAATGATCCTTCGTATAAGGCTAAAGCTTTCAAGGTTCTTTGTATATTATAAGGTTAAATTCTATTTTTACAGTTTACTTAGGCAAAGATATGCAAAAAAGGTGGGTGGAACGGGAGGTTGAAAACCTTGCTGCAATTACAGAATTGCAGGAATCTCTTCATATTGATGGTGTACTTGCAGATCTTCTGGTAAAAAGAAACATCTTCAATTATGAAGACGCCAGAAAATTCTTCAGACCTGATCTGAAGCAGCTGCACAACCCCTTCCTGATGCGCGACATGGATCGGGCAATTCTAAGAATCGGGCAGGCTATCAAAAGCGGGGAAAAAATACTCATATACGGCGATTATGATGTTGATGGGACTACCTCTGTAGCTCTGGTTTACAGTTTTCTCAGAAAATATCATTCAGCTATAGATTTTTATATCCCCGACCGGTATCGTGAGGGTTATGGTATCTCTACACAGGGGATCGACTATGCACTTGAAAATGGATTTTCTCTGATTATTGCACTCGACTGCGGAATAAAATCGGTAGATAAAATTGCCTATGCCAATGAAAAAAATATCGATTTCATCATTTGCGACCATCATCTCCCCGGAGAAATACTACCCAATGCCATTGCAGTGCTCGATCCTAAGAGAAACGATTGCGATTATCCGTACAAAGAACTTTCAGGCTGCGGCATCGGATTCAAACTGATTCAGGCATATGCAGCAAAAAATGATATCCCGGCCGGAGATGTCAATGAATACCTCGACCTTGTAGCTGTTAGTATTGCATCAGATATCGTTCCAATTACAGGAGAAAACAGAGTTCTGGCATGGTTTGGATTACAAAAGCTGAATACCAGTCCCTGCAAAGGTCTTTCAGCACTGATGAACCTTTCGGGAAAGAAAGATGATCTGACAATAACAGATGTGGTGTTTACAATAGGTCCGAGAATAAATGCCGCAGGCAGGATCGATGATGCCAAACATGCTGTAAATCTGCTGATTGCTGACAATGAGAGTTTTGCCTATGAAAAAGGACAGATCATCAACGATAAAAATACTGAACGTAAAGAGCATGATAGTAATATTACAGAACAGGCTCTGGCAATGATCGATACAGACCCCGCTCTCATCAATAGAAAAACTACGGTTGTTTATAATGAAGAGTGGCATAAAGGTGTTATCGGCATTGTTGCATCCAGACTTACTGAAAAGTATTACCGGCCAACCATTGTCATGACCAATTCTAACGGATACGCTGCAGGTTCAGCAAGGTCTGTACTTGGTTTCGATCTTTACGAGGCTTTAAATGAGTGCAGCGACTTGCTCGAACAATTCGGGGGGCATAAATATGCAGCCGGTCTGACCATGAAAACAGAGAACATCCCGGCATTCAGGCAAAGATTTGAAGAGGTGGTTTCAAGAACGATAAGTGACGACCTGCTGATTCAGGCCATATATATCGATGCCGAAATGGACCTGAGCCATATTGATGCCAGGTTCTTCAGAATATTGAAACAGTTTGAGCCATTCGGTCCGCAGAATATGGCCCCGATATTTCTGAGCAGAAATGTTTATACTTACGGTGGAGCATCTGTTGTTGGAAGCAAGCATTTAAAAATGTCTGTGCATCAGGACAATTTAACTTATTATAATTGTATCGGATTTGGACTGGCGGAATATTTGCCGCTTATCAACTCCGGAGAAGCTTTTGATATTTGTTATACCATTGAAGAGAATATATGGAAAGAGAAACGATCGATCCAGTTGAATATTAAGGGAATACGACCATCTCTTCCAAACCTGCAGAAATGATACTAAGAGCCGAAAATCTTGTAAAAAAATATAAACAGCGAACTGTTGTGAACAATGTGTCTTTCCATGTTTCACAAGGCGAAATTGTTGGATTACTTGGACCCAATGGTGCGGGAAAAACTACATCATTCTACATGATCGTGGGCCTGATCAAGCCAAACGAAGGTCATGTTTTTTTAGATGAAGAGGATATTACTGAAGACCCTATGTACCGACGTGCACAGAAAGGTATAGGTTATCTCGCACAGGAAGCATCCGTATTCAGGAAGCTGACGGTTGAAGACAATATCAAAGCCGTTCTGGAAATGACCAGATTGAGTAAGGAGGAGCAAAGAGATAAGCTTGAACAGCTGATCGATGAATTCAGCCTGCATAAAGTTCGCAAAAACCGGGGGGACCTGCTTTCGGGTGGAGAACGTCGTCGTACAGAAATTTCAAGAGCTCTGGCTGCTGACCCAAATTTCATTCTTCTCGATGAACCCTTTGCGGGCGTTGATCCTATTGCCGTTGAAGAAATTCAGAGCATTGTAGCTAAACTCAAACTCAGAAATATCGGAATTCTGATCACCGACCATAACGTTCAGGAAACCCTTTCCATTACCGACAGGGCTTATCTGCTTGCAGAAGGAAAGATCATGCTGACCGGTACTCCACAGGAGATCGCAGATAATGAAATGGCCAAAAAATTCTATCTTGGCCAAAATTTCGAGTTACGGAAGAAGAAACTATAAATCCGGCAGAAATCATTATAAATCATGACAATTGTAAATTCCATTTTTACCTGGATTATGAAAAAGCGGATGCATCAGATCGAGCTTTTCATAAAATATCCTTATGATGTCCAGGACGAATGGTTTCACTCCTTAATTTCAACTGCTCAAAATACAGAATGGGGAAAATTGTACGGCTACTCAAGCATCGCCAATCAGGAACAGTTTAAAGAAAGAGTTCCGATTCAGACCTACGACAGCCTTAAACCCTATATTGAAAAAATGCTTGCCGGCGAGCAAAACGTATTATGGCCATCAGAGATAAAATGGTTCGCAAAATCTTCAGGAACCACAAACGACAGAAGTAAATTCATCCCTGTAAGCGAAGAATCCATGGAAGAATGCCACTTCAAAGGTGGCAAAGATTTGCTTTCAATGTATTGCAATAACCGCCCGGATACACGGATTTTCACCGGAAAATGTCTTGTATTGGGGGGCAGCCATCAGATTAATCAGCTTAATTCAGACTCCTGCTATGGCGATCTTTCTGCCGTACTCATAAAAAACCTGCCTTTCTGGGCTGAATTCTACCGGACCCCCGAGATGTCTATCACACTGATGGAAAACTTCGAAGAGAAAGTAGAGAAAATTGCACAGGCAACAATTGATGTGAATGTCACCAATATTGCCGGAGTACCAACCTGGAACCTGGTCCTTGCAAAAAGAATCCTTGAAATAACAGGCAAGAACAACCTGCTTGAAGTATGGCCAAATCTCGAATTTTATTTCCATGGTGCCGTAAACTTCAACCCTTACCGTGAACAGTTTAAAAAGCTGATTCCTTCAGACAGGATGTATTATCTGGAAACCTATAATGCATCAGAAGGATTCTTCGGTATACAGGATCAGCCAAACTCTGAGGAGCTGCTGCTGATGCTCGACTATGGTATTTATTATGAGTTCCTTCCTATGGAGGACTTTCATAAAGAGAATCCCCAAACCCTTAGCCTCGATCAGGTTGATCTGAATAAAAATTACGCGCTGATTATTTCAACCAATGCCGGACTATGGCGATACATGATTGGCGATACCATCAAATTCACCAGCCTTAATCCTCACAGAATTCAGATAACCGGCCGTACCAAACATTTCATTAATGCCTTTGGCGAAGAACTGATCATTGATAATGCAGAGAAAGGCCTTAGTAAAGCCTGCAAGGAAACCGGAGCCGTGATCCGCGATTACACTGCCTGTCCGATTTATTTTAAGGGTAATGATGCAGGAGGACATGAATGGATCATCGAATTTGAGCAGAAGCCTGATGATATGGAACGCTTTACCGATGTGCTCGACCAGACATTAAGAGAGGTAAATTCAGATTACGACGCAAAACGTTTCAAGGATATGGCTTTACGCCGCCCACTGGTACACCTTGCGCCGGATGGAACCTTCTACCACTGGATGAGGAACAGAGGCAAGCTTGGCGGACAGCATAAAGTTCCACGTCTGGCTAATGACCGGGCCTATGTTGATGAGATCCTGAAATTGTTGTAATACTCTTGTATTAAAAGAAACGAAATTATTTAAAAGCTTTCAGCTCATCAAAGAACCCTTACTAAAAAGCCACAATTTATTAGAACCTGTATATAGTTCAAGCCGTTTAAATCACAACCTTTTCTTTAAAATATTACAACTATTACTTAGCGTAAAATACTTTTATATCACATTTATAGAATATGTATTTTCACTTTAATGTTTTACAGCAGGAAAGGGGCGCCGAAAACCCTGAAGAGAGTAGGTGAACTAAATTATTTAGCTAAAATACTTATGAAAAAGTATGTACGATCAGCAGGTTTAATTATTTGTATTTTCATATTTGGTTATGACTCTTTTTGCCAGGAGGTAGGAATTTTTGAAGGCCATAACGACATTGGCAGCAATGTAAAACCTGGTTCAGCAACCTATATTTCCGCAACACAACAGTATATCATTTCAGGTGCCGGCGAGAATGTCTGGTCTGATCACGATGAGTTTCAATATGTGTGGAAACGCATGAAAGGGGATTTTATCCTTTATACCCGTGCTGCATTTGTAGGATGGAATGGCGTGGAACAACACCGTAAAGTGGGTTGGATGGTTCGTAAAAGCCTGGATGGCAAGTCCGCCAATGTAAACGCGGTAGTACATGGAGACGGACTTACCGCCCTTCAGTTTCGTAGAACAACAGGAGCTATTACAGAAGAGAAACGCTCTAAACTAACACATGCTGATGTAATTCAATTAGAAAGAAAAGGTAATATCTTCACTATGAGAGTAGCCCGGTTCGGCGAGCCATTTATAACTGAAGAATTGTCTGATATTGACTTGGGCGAGGAGGTATATGTAGGGTTATTTGTAGGATCTCATAATAAGGATGTGGTGGAAACCGGCGTATTCCGTGATGTGCAAATTACCATTCCTGTTAAAGGAGAAGCTGATAACAGATCATCCATGACATTGGGAAGTAATTTAGAAGTGATGGAAATTGCTACAGGTAACCGTGAAGTTATTTATAATGTGCCTAATTCAATTCAGGCTCCAAACTGGACAAATGATGGCAAAAGCCTGATCTATAATGGCAGCGATGGGCTGATCTATAACTTCGATCTGGCTTCCCGCAAACCAAAACTTGTGAATACCGGGAAAGTGAAAAGTAATAATAATGATCATGTAATTTCTTTCGACGGGACAATGCTGGGTTTAAGCAGCTCGGTGAAAGAATTAGGGGGGTCTATTATTTATACCGTTCCGATTACCGGCGGTACGCCTAAACAAATTACATCACGCGGCCCTTCGTATTTGCATGGATGGTCTCCCGATGGAAAAGACCTGGTTTTTTGCGGCGAACGCAATGGGGAATATGATGTATATAAAATACCTGCAGCAGGCGGGGCGGAAATAAGGCTCACTGATTCAAAAGGCTTAGATGACGGCCCGGAATATTCCCCTGACGGGAAATACATTTACTTTAATTCCGTTCGTTCAGGTCTTATGCAAATATGGAGAATGAAACCTGATGGAAGTAATCAGGAACAAGTAACAAATGACGAGTTCAATAACTGGTTTGCTCATATTTCTCCTGATGGCAAATCAATGGTTTTTCTGTCTTTCCTGAAAGAGGAAGTTGCGCCGGGAATGCATCCGCCATATAAACATGTATATATTCGGTATATGCCAATTACAGGTGGTAATCCAAAAGTTTTGGCTTATGTTTATGGCGGACAGGGCACAATCAATACCCCTTCATGGTCTCCGGATAGCAAAAAAATTGCTTTTATCAGCAATAGCAATCATAACCAATAGATACAGGTAAGCAGGCAGTCATTTAATTTGCCCGGATTAAAGCCAGGCATGGCTTACAGGCAAATCTCACTGAATTGGAATTGGCAAGGGTTTTAAAAAAATCTGCGTGTTACCCTGGTATTGATTGGTGCCGGGCAAGCCGGAGAAGGTAAGCGATTATCCAGTATATCTGCAATTATGAGTTCACAAAAGAGGAATTAAGCCGTATTGAAAGTATTTTACAATAGCCCTTGCGATGACGATCTCAGTTTGGAAGGTATCGGACTTCCAAACTGATTTTCCGGCAATTTTCATTGCTCCTTTTTATATGATATAAGACCGATGAAACTTACATGCACCCTCCAGGAGAAACCCATGCATTAAAACGAGGCATTCCGGGAATATGCAGCTATTATTGCAATATTTTTATTAATACTCCTTTTTAGGGAAAACCAACGATGCTACTATACTTGTAGTTAAAATCAACAGGATAATAAACAGGGAATGCATCGTAGTGAAGCCCCATAAGGTCAGCCAGTGATGTGCAAGCATCTTCACCCCGATAAATACCAGCAGGAATGCCAAACCTACTTTCAGATAATGGAATTTATGAATCACATTAACTAACAGGAAGAACATGGACCTTAATCCCAGAATAGCGAAAATATTGGAAAAGAATACGATAAAAGGGTCTTTAGTTACCGCAAAAATGGCCGGTATTGAGTCGACAGCAAAGATCAGGTCAGTGAATTCTACAATAAGCAATACAATAAATAATGGCGTAACCATTTTCTTGCCATCAACTTTCAGGAAGAACTTATTACCGGCATATTCCGGGTAGACAGAGAAGTATTTAGATGCAAATCTGACTACCTTATGATTCTCCGTATCGATCTTCTCTTCTTCATCCTTGCTCAGGAACATGCTTACCCCGGTATAAATCAGGAATGCCCCGAAAATATAAAGTATCCAGCCAAACTGATTGATCAGGCCCGATCCAATGAAGATAAACAGGAATCTCATTAATACCGCTCCGATAATTCCCCAGAACAATACCCGGTGATAATATTTCTCATCAACACCAAATGCTGAAAATATGAGCACCATGACAAAAATATTATCTACAGAAAGCGCATATTCAATGACATAACCTGTAAGAAATTCCAGGGCAAGGTTCTGCTTGTATATTGCAAGACTGGCTTCAAAATTATCCGGAATAAGAGTGATATTATGGAGGTGTTTGCTTGTAATTTCCTGTAATTGCGCAAAATTAGTGATGCCGTGAAGTATCTCACCCTCTGTAAGCAATATAAAGTAAAATCCGATAGCGAAACTCACCCATATAAAACTCATGATGGCAGCTTCTTTCATACTAACCTTATGATCTTTTTTATTAAAAAGACCAAGGTCAATTGAAAGTATAAGGACAATAAAGAGCAGGAAACCTCCGAAGAATATAATCTCGTTTGACATTTTTATTTTTTACGTTCAGTAGTAAAGCGGACAAGCTGCTCCAGCGCTTTGCGCGAGCTATGATCCGGTAATTCATTTAAAATATTGAAAGCTTCCTGTTGATAGTGCAGCATCTGCGAATAGGCATAATCCATCCCGCCACTATTTCTGACAAAATCGATAATCTCTGAAACCCTGGCACTCTCCTCATTATGATTTTTCACAAGATTGATAATCCTTCGCTTTTCAGAGTCAGAGGCTTTATTCAAAGCATAAATCAGGGGGAGGGTGATCTTTTTTTCCTTGATATCAATACCAAGAGGCTTTCCGATATCATCTGTACCGAAATCAAAAAGATCATCTTTTATCTGAAAAGCTATTCCAACCTTCTCACCAAAAAGCCGCATCTTTTCAACGGTCTCTGCATCAGCGCCGGCCGAAGCAGCCCCGCATGCACAGCAGGAGGCAATTAAAGAAGCAGTTTTCTGACGAATAACTTCATAATAAACTTTTTCATCAATATCCAGCCGTCTTGCCTTTTCGATCTGAAGCAATTCTCCCTCACTCATCTGTTTTACAGCTTCAGAAACGATTCTGAGCAACTCAAAATCGCCATTATTTATTGAAAGAAGTAATCCCTTTGAAAGCAGATAATCACCAACCAATACAGCAATCTTGTTTTTCCAAAGCGCATTCACCGAGAAAAATCCACGGCGCTGATAAGAATTATCAACCACATCATCGTGAACAAGAGTTGCAGTATGTAAAAGTTCAACAAGAGCCGCTCCGCGATAAGTTGCCTCAGTTATGCCTCCACAAAGACTGGCAGAAAAGAAAACAAACATCGGACGGATTTGCTTGCCTTTTCGCTTTACGATATAATGAGTAATACGATCAAGAAGCGGAACAGAACTTTGCATGGACGTTTTGAACTTTGCTTCAAAAGTATCCAGTTCTCCGGCTATCGGCTTTTTGATCTCGTCGAGACTCAGCATCAATTTCTGAGGGCTTGCTTAATTTATTTCTGCAAACATATCGAAAAAGGCGGATTATTTCAGCACGAAAACGAAGGTAGCAGCGCAGCAAAAGACCGAAAATTTCCAAAACCCTGTAATGTTTACAGAATTTTGATACTTTTGCATCCCTTATGGAGAGGTGTCCGAGTGGTTGAAGGAGCACGCCTGGAAAGTGTGTATACCTCAAAAGGGTATCGAGGGTTCGAATCCCTCTCTCTCCGCAAAGAACTGATTCCCCGACCTAGTCGGGGTTTTTGTTTTTAGCAAGTTACCTGGCCTCAGGGCCTGAGCAAATTGCTAAAAACAAAAATTAGTGAGCGCAGCGAACGGAATCAGTTCTTTGCGACCTCCCCCCCACTTGGATCAGCGACAGCTAATCCCGATTTACTTACTTACCAGGCCCTCCTGCTTGAACAAAAGCGTAAAAAACAAAAATTAGTGAGCGCAGCGAACGGAATCAATAGACCGCGACTTAGCCGTACTATATCAGGTAGAGACAGGGGTCTTAAAACAAGCAGTAAGAAGAAATATAACCAGGGTTCCTCAAGACTTTATGTTTGAAATGAATAAAGAGGAATTTGCGAATTGGAGATCACAATTTGTGATCTCCAATTCGGATCAGATGGGCTTGCGCTATCTTCCTTTTTGCTTTACCGGGCAGGGTGTAGCGATACTCTCAAGTGTTTTAAACAGCGAAAAAGCAATAAATATGCTAACATCCAAATCATACGTATATTCACACGCATCCGGCAAATGTTTATTGACAACACTGATTTACGATTGGAAATCGAAATAATCAAAGCCAGACTGCATAAGCATGATAAAAATATGGAAGTCGTTTTCCGCTACCTCGATGAGCTGATTGACCGAAAAGCAAAACCACAAACACGTAAAAGGATCGGTTTTAAATCTGATGATCTATAAAATTCTGTACAGGGAATCGAAAAAGCATCTCTGAAAGAATTGTAATCAGTTTAGTTTCTTACAGCTAGTTCTGATTATGAAAATCTATTTACAGATTGATCATCACCCTCAATCAATCTACCTCATTAAAGCATTATAAAAGACTCAAACCAGGAATCCTGTTTTTTTAATGAGGATGATATTAAAGCACAAATATTTCATTAGTTTTATTTCTATTGAAGAAATTAAACATGCTCATGATTAAGTTAAAGTCCCTTTCTGCATCCGTTGCGCTTGTCTGTATTTTGATCTGTGGAGCTTATCAACCGGTAATAAGTCAGACTACCCAACAATACGACATCGTGATTTACGGAGGCACATCTGCAGGGATCAGTTCAGCTATCCAAAGTTCAAGGATGGGTAAGAAAGTTGTATTAATTGAGCCTACTAACAGAATCGGCGGACTAACAACCGGAGGACTCGGGCAGACCGATATTGGGAACAAACAGGCTATCGGGGGTTTATCGCGTGAATTCTATCAAAATATAAAAGCCTATTACCAAAAACCTGAAAACTGGATCTGGCAAAAAAGGGAAACTTATAAAGACGGCGGACAAACAACCAGCGCAGCCCATGAAGATGCCATGTGGACATTTGAACCTTCTGCTGCATTAAAGGTATATAAAGACATGCTCAGTAAAGAGCAAAATATAAGCCTGGTTTATAATCAGCGTCTGAACAGGAAAACAGGGGTGAAAAAGACCGCAGGAAAAATAACTTCCATTCAGATGGAAAGCGGGCAGATCTATCAAGGAAAAATCTTTATTGATGCCAGCTATGAAGGCGATCTCATGGCAGCTGCAGGAATAAATTATACAGTAGGCCGCGAATCCAACAATCAGTATGGCGAATCATTGAACGGTATTCAGGCCAACAGGGTAAGCTTAACACTACGCAAAACAATATCAATGAATGGTGCATATCATAATTTCGTTGATGGTGTTGATCCCTACATCAGAAAAGGAGATCCGAAAAGTGGGTTACTGCCATTTATTGATCCTGAGAAGCCGGGAATTGATGGTAAGGGAGATACTAAAATTCAGGCCTATTGTTATCGGATGACCCTGACTGATCATCCGGAGAACAGAATTCCATTTGCCAAACCTGCAGGATACAAAGAACTGGACTATGAATTATTATTCAGGAACTATGAGGCAGCCGATGGCCCGGTTGAGAAGATGTATGACTATGGCGACCCATTGGTGCCCTGGATAAATTCTGACATGCCCAACCGCAAAACAGATACCAATAATCAAAAAGGCTTCTCAACAGATTTCATCGGTCAGAATTATTCTTATCCCGAAGCTACTTATGAAGAGCGTAAAAAAATTGCTGAACACCATAAAAGATACCAGCAGGGTTTAATGTGGACACTGGCTTACCATCCGCGCATTCCGGCAAGGGTAAGAGAGGCTGTTTCTAAATGGGGTACCTGCAAAGATGAATATGAAAGCAAAGACGGCTGGCAGGAACAATTATACATCAGGGAAGCCAGACGCATGATCAGTGATTATGTGATGACACAAAAAAATTGTGAACGTCTCGTAGTTGCCGTGGATCCGGTTGGAATGGGCGCCTATGGTATGGACTCGCACAATATCAAACGTTATGTGGATGCCAATGGATTTGTAAAAAATGAAGGTAATGTGGAAGCTCATGTCGCCGGTCCTTATCCGATAAGCTATAAATCAATTGTACCCAAGAAATCTGACCTTAATAATCTGATTGTTCCGGTTTGTCTTTCTGCTACCCATATCGCGTTCGGATCAATAAGAATGGAGCCTGTATTTATGGTTTTAGGTCAGTCGGCAGCAATTGCCGCATCCATAGCTATTGATAAAAATTACAATGTTCAGGATGTTCCATACAGGGAGCTGGAAGCAGACCTTATAAGGTATAAGCAGGTACTTCAATAAGGTTGCGAGAATTAAAACCTGCTGAATTCAGAATCCAAACGATTGCTCATAAAATCCAGATTAACGGAACCTGCTGTTCATTAAATTTTTAAATTGCTTTTGCTAATACCGGCACAACTGTTTTTATCACATTATGAAAAAAATTATCGTTTTAATTACTTTTCTGTCATTTATTATTCTATCCGTACAAAATTCATCCGCACAGGATAAGAATCAGGCGGGCTGGAAAGCAGGAGTTTCAAGCGTAATCATAACTCCTGAACAGTCTTTGTGGATGGCCGGATTTGCCCACAGAACAAGCCCGTCGGATGGCAAACTTCACGAGCTTTGGGCAAAAGCCCTGGTAATAGAAGACGCTTCCGGCAAACAGGCAGTACTCATTACTACCGATCTTTCGGGAATACCTAAAAGCATCTCAGATTCGATCAGAAACCGATTGGAAAGAAGATTTAAGTTCTCAAGAAGTCAGATTATTTTCAATACCTCGCATACTCATTCAGGACCTGTACTTGTTGATGCATTGTGGGATCTTTATCCCCTGGACGACACTCAAAAACAAAGAATTACAAGCTATACCAAAAAGTTTGAGCTTCAGATCGAATCCATCGTCAGGAAAGCACTAAGTTCTATGAAGCCTGTAAATATTTCATCTGAAAATGGCATTACCCGTTTTGCTGTAAACAGAAGAAATAATATTGAGAATCAAATAGATGCACAAACTGACCTGAAAGGTCCGAGCGATTACGCAGTTCCGGTGCTCAAAGTAAGTGATCAAAAGGGTAAAATTCTGGCACTGGCCTTTGGATACGCCTGTCATAATACCGTATTACATGGTTATGAATGGTCAGGCGACTATGCAGGATATGCGCAGATTGCCCTTGAAAAATCACATCCGGGAGCAACAGCCTTATTTTTTCAGGGTTGCGGCGGCAATCAAAATGCCTTACCCAGAAAATCCGTCCCATTAGCCAGACAATACGGCGGGGAACTTGCCCTTGCAGTAGATGCTGTGCTGGACGGAAAAATGAAAAATCTTGAACCTAAGCTACAAACCGCATATTCTGAAGTGAGTCTTGAACTTGAAAATGCTCCAACAAAGGAAGAGCTTGCCAATATCGCTTCAAAAGAAAGCGGCTACATCAAGAACTGGGCTTTGAACATGATTAAACGGGCAAATAATGGGGAAGTCTTCATTCGTACTTATCCTTATCCGGTTCAATTCTGGAAGCTGGGAGATCAGGCGATTGTTGCATTGGGTGGTGAACCGGTAGTTGATTATGCGATCAACATGAAAAAAATTCTGGGACCCGATCTGTTTGTGATGGGTTATTCCAATGATGTGATGGCATATATTCCTACAGCAGAAATATTACGCGAAGGCGGATATGAGGGCCATACTTCCCAAATGGCATTTGGCATGCCGGCCAAATGGAAAGAATCAATAGAACCTGCTATTATGAATGAGATAAAAAAATTAGCAGGGCAGGCAGGTATGAGTTTAAAGAACAAATAAAAATGCTGATATCGTCTATCAAAATTATTGCTTTTGCTATATTTATTTGAGGATAAGTTCAGTATAATTATACATTATGAATCGCAGAGAAATACTATTAGGTTTAAGCATTTTGCCTCTGGCAGGTGCTGCCAAACAAACATTTGAACCCGAAGAGGAAACAACAGCTCCGGCAGCTGAAGAATGGCATCCTAAAAAGGAGCTGATCAAGACCCCCGTTGGCTCCTGCATCCGTTCGGGACATCTTCTTTTTATCGGAGGCATCGGAGGCTGGTATGCTAACCAGAGAGCTGAACCGGGTGATATCAAGGTACAGATCCGCAGCGTACTTACTACCATGAAAGGGATTCTGGAGGGTGCCGGATCCTCCATGTCTAATGTACTTAAGGTGCAGATGACCGTTGCAGATCCGAATAAAAATATACCTGCATTAAATGAGGCTTACAGCGAATTTTTCCCTGAGAATCCTCCTGTACGCTCTTACAGCGGATCAAAAACCAGCCAGATGGGCCGCGATGGCATTCTTTGCCAGGTAAGCTGCATAGCCTACGTCGATTAATCAAATTCAAAAATCAATCTAAAAAATATTCAATGGACCGCAGAAAAGTTCTTAAAAGCCTCAGCCTGATCCCACTTGCGGGAGCAGCTGCAGCAATCCCAAATGAAGCAAATGCTCAGCAAAAACAAAAAAAAGATAGCTGGACACCCAAAAAGCAGGTGATTCGCCGAAGCAATAGCGGAGGTAATACAAATCCTACGGTCTCAGCACCGGCAGCCAATGGAACAAAACCGGCTGTACCTGCAAGTGTTTTATCAGGATGTATCCGTTCAGGTCATTTGCTATTTCTTTCAGGAATAGGCGGATGGTATGCCGAAAGACGCGCTGAACCGGGCGACATCAAGGTGCAGATACGCAGTGCGCTTGATACCATGAAAGAAGTACTTGAAGGTGCAGGATCATCTATGGCCAATGTACTTAAAGTGCACATGACCGTAGCTGAACCCAACAAAAACATTGCTCCGTTAAATGAGGCTTACAGAGGCTACTTCCCTGATCCTCCACCGGTACGTTCTTATACCGGCTGCGGAGTGGATCAAATGGGCCGCGATGGTATACTTGTGCAGATCGATTGTATTGCTTACGTAGACTAAAAAAAGAAAGGGGCAGGGTTCTTAAGAATTCTGCCTCTTCTTTTTTGCAGTATATTACTATATTCCAAAAGCCTTAAAAACAGATTTACCGGCATAATTACTACCAATCTCTTCATTAATCCGAAGCAACTGATTGTATTTGGCTAAACGGGACGATCCTGCAACAGAACCGATCTTGATCTGTCCGCCATTCAATCCTACTGCCAGATCAGCAAGGGTAGCATCCTCAGTCTCTCCTGAACGCGCTGAAACCACTGTACTAAATCCCCCATTTTTTGCCATCCTGAGTGTATTTACCGTTTCAGTCAGGGTTCCGATCTGATTCATCTTAACCAGAATGGAATTCCCTGCCTTCATATCAAACCCTTTCTGCAAACGCTGCTGATTGGTAGTAAACAAATCATCTCCAATAAGTTGAATATGGCTTCCAAGACGCTGAGTCAAAACCTGCCATCCCTCCCAGTCATTTTCTGCCAGACCATCTTCAATGGAAATAACCGGGTGTTCTTTGGTCCATTTTTCCAGCATATCGATCATTTGGTCAGAGCTTAAAGAACGACCCTCTGAATGTAGCTGATATACTCCCTTAACTTCATCATAAAAATGAGAGGATGCAACATCCAAAGCAATGGCCACATCTGTACGCGGCTTATATCCACAGGCATGGAAAACTTCTCCCAAAACCTCAAGAGCCGCCTCATTAGATGGCAATGCAGGTCCGAAGCCACCTTCATCGGCAAGCAGATAGGCATTATATCCTTTTTTGATCAGTATTTCCCGGGTTTTCCAGTACACATTATAGATCATCTCCAATGCATCCGGATAGTTTGAGGGCGAAACAGGAATAATCAGAAAATCCTGTAAATCGATATTCTTTCCGGCATGCAAGCCTCCGCTGATAATATTTACCATTGGCACAGGCATAGAAACCGCATCCCCGGAAGGAAGATATTTAGCAGCAAGATGCCTGAACAATGGTGTATGCACTTCATTAGCTGCAGCATGAACACATGCAAATGATGCTCCCAGAATAGCATTGGCACCAAGATTTGATTTGGTTGAAGTACCGTCGAGACCTAACATCAGATTATCCAGATTCTCCTGATCTTCAATATCCTGTCCGATCAGTACATTTCTGATAGATGAATTGACATTATCCACCGCCTTGCTTACCCCTTTACCCCTGTGCCGGCTGCCGCCATCGCGCAATTCCAGCGCTTCAAACTGCCCGGTAGATGCTCCCGAAGGTACCATCATCCTGCCCATTGCTCCTGATTCCAGAAATACATCCACTTCAACAGTCGGATTTCCTCGCGAATCGAATATTTCTCTTGCTTTTAGATCTTTAATTTTAGACATGTGTAAATATAATTGCTCCCGCTCAGGAAGCTGAACAATAATTAAAAACTATTCGAATTGTGATCTGATTGCCTGCCAGACATCAGTTTCAGGATCTTCATTCCGTATCCATTCAATAGCTTTAGTTCGAATCTGCTGTTTCAACTCTTCATCCTGAATATAACTTACCGGAGATTTTCCATCCATTCTGGCCAGTAGCATCAGACCCAAATGGCAAAGCAGATTTTGAACCTTGCCAGAATAATGATCAAGAAATGATTTTATCAGCTGAAGGACTTCAGCATATTTCTTCAAATGCCATGCCTTCAGCATAAGGTGCCCTAAGCAATAGGCCGGGTCAAATACCGGATTCCCCCAGTGTGCCACCTCAAAATCAATCAGCACAATTTCACCGTCCTGTTGTACCAGCATATTTTTTGGCGAAAAATCGCCATGAACCAAACAGGTCTTCTGCATGGTTAGCTCATTGATTAATTTATTGATTGGCACAGAGAGTTCAGGATATTTCCGGATCAAAAACCGGTGAAAAGGATCAATGCGAAGCTGATCGAAGTATTTCTGATCACTAAACTCTGCCTTCAGACCTTCGTCAATCTTATCACTCCTTGAATGGATCCGGCTTAAGGTAATTGCTGCACTTTTAGCTGTTTCAGGATTAAAAATACCCTGCATCATCAGATCTTTCCAGGTTTGAACTCCCTCCTCGGCACAGGTCATCATGTAAATATGATTCACATAATCTACATGCAATACTTTTGGCACATTGGAGTCGGGAACAATCAATCCGATCTGTTCCATTACCTTATGTTCCCGGTGAATCCGTTCAACATCTGAAAACCAGTCGGCCTGCACTTCAAGTTTATCCAGTGCCTGCTTCAATACCCATCTGCCCTTATTACTGACGGCTTTCCACACTCTGCAGGAAACCCCACCGGTCAGACGACTGATCTCTGTTTCTTCAGCTTCATTGATCAGTTCTTCTTTGACCAGATACTTACGGACTTCTTCAGCACTATCTAAGATCATATGAAGAACTACCAGTAAATACCATAAAGAGCCGCAACAATTCCAATCACAAGCAATGCACCTACAGTAAATGAAGCCGAAGGACGGAACATTGAACTGTCTATTTCAAGTCCGTTCGACTTAATACCACGGCTATGATCATACATACTGATAAAATACATCAGTACTATGCAAATCACGAATACCAGACCCATACGATCAATAAATGGGATCTCATAAATTCCCTGAGCATTTTGTATGGAAAAACCATAGGCATTCAGGAATTCGAGATCAATATAGTTGGGCGATATTTTAAATAATACTGACATGATAAAGCCACCCACAGTTGCGAACAGGGCTGCATTGGATGTGGTCTTTTTCCAGAAAAACCCAAGGATGAACATGGCAAATATACCGGGGGAAACAAAACCGGTATATTCCTGAATGTACTGGAAGCCCCCTTTTTTATCTATCCCGAGATATGGCGCAATGACTACTGCCATAATCATAGAAATAACGATAACCCATCTTCCTATCTGCACCTGTTTATGTTCATTAGCCTCAGGATTTATCTTTTTCTTATAAATATCCAGAGTAAAGATGGTAGCTATACTGTTTGCCTTACCCGCAAGAGATGCTACAACCGCCGCGGTAAGCGCGGCAAATGAAAGTCCCTTTAAACCTACCGGCAAAAGGTTAAGCAATACCGGATAAGCGCGATCGCCCATCACTTCGCCATTCATAGTCATTTCTGTACTGAAGACACCTTCTTTATACAATACAAAGGCTGCAATTCCGGGAAGTACAACTATTACAGGCATTAAAAGCTTCAAAAATGCTGCGAAGAGAATCCCGCTTCTTGCGGTATTAATATCTGCGCCAAGCGCCCTCTGGGTAATGTACTGATTACAACCCCAGTAATTCAGATTCACAATCCACATCCCTCCTACAAGGACTGAAAGTCCGGGAAGGTCCATATAAAAAGGATCGTTCTTATTATATATCATTTGAAAATGGTCAGAAGAATTCTTTGCCATCAGATTAAATCCATTCAGCGGACCTGCTGATCCATAATGCTGGGCAACCATATCCAGAGCCAGATAAGTTGTTACCAATCCGCCAAGAACCAGAATCACTACCTGAATCACATCGGTATAGCCAATCACATTCATTCCTCCAAGGGTAATCATCACGGCAAAAACCGCCAGAGTGATCATACACAGATTGAAATCGAGCCCGGAGATACTGCTGATTGCTAATGCTCCCAGAAACAAAATAGAAGTCAGATTGACAATAACGTATAAAAGCAGCCAAAACACCGCCATAATCATGGCCACAGTATCATTATACCTCGTTGTCAGGAACTGAGGCATGGTATAAATCTTATTTTTCAGATAGATCGGAATGAAAAATACGGCAACCACGATCAGGGTTACCGCCGCCAGCCATTCATAGGCAGCAATCGCCAGTCCCATGGTAAAGCCTGAGCCGCTCATACCAATAAACTGCTCGGCCGAAATATTGGATGCGATCAGGGACGCTCCGATCGCCCACCAGGTTAAGGAGTCTTTCGCAAGAAAATAATCTTTTGAATTTTCGTGCTTCTTGCGCTTGTAAACGTACCATCCGTAAGAGGCAACAATAATGAAGTAGACAAAGAATACTATATAGTCTGGTGTTTGCATAAAAAACAGATTGATTAAATAAACCTATTAAAAAAAACGGAATTATTTTAAGAAGTTAATTTAGTCTGTTCTTTGTTCTAAGAACTCCTCAGGGTTTGGAAGAACCTGATCAATAAACCGTAAGCTCACCTCTCAGGTCTGTTGCAAGATATTCAGCAATTTTTTTATTGCTTTTTACGTTTCCTAAAAGATACATCAGTTTGGTTACTGCTGCTTCAAAAGTCATATCATAACCATTAATTACACCCATTTCCATGAGTGCACGGCTGGTTTCATAACGTCCGAGCTCAACCGTTCCCACTTTGCATTGCGAAATATTCAGAATCAGCTTTCCGGCATTGATCGCTTCTCTTAATAATTCAAGAAACCAGCATTCAGTTGAGGTATTACCCGAACCAAAGGTCTCCATGATGATT
This sequence comes from Daejeonella sp. H1SJ63, assembly GCF_029360775.1. Lineage (GTDB taxonomy): Bacteria > Bacteroidota > Bacteroidia > Sphingobacteriales > Sphingobacteriaceae > Daejeonella. The sequence continues at coordinate 79,686 of NZ_JARKMZ010000027.1, forward strand.
GCTTTACAGTCTGAAAAAAGCACAGCTTTTACTATTTCAGGACTCATTCCGGGATACAGTTTCAGAATACCGATAGCACTGTCGAGCCTGGTATGAAATTTAACAGGCTCAGCACCTGGTTTCAATATCGCATTTCTGCTGAACTTAAGATATACCCCTGCTTCTGCAAGTATTGGATAATTCGGAGATCTGAATGCCTCAAATTTTTCAGAATTATACTTAAATGAACGGTTTCCCCTGAAAAGTTTATAGTCGAAATAGATACAAACCTCCGGGACCATTGCCCTGCCTTTCCGCTTCTCTGCCGCAATCTCCAGAGCAGTAATCAGGTTTTCCTTTGCATCAGTACGTATACCGTTCACGGGGAGCTGGGAGCCTGTAAAAATTACCGGCTTACTCAGATTCTCGATCATAAAGCTAAGCGCTGAAGCCGTGAAGGCCATGGTATCTGAGCCATGCAGAACTACAAAGCCATCGTAATGATCGTACTCTTTCTGAATAAGCAGGGCAATCTGTTTATAGATTTCCGGACTCATATTCGAGGAGTCGATCAGAGGATCAAATGAGTGTACTTTAAACTGATATTTTAACCTTTTAAGTTCCGGGACATGATCTTTGATCTGCTCAAATTGAAAAGGCACAAGCACCCCCGTTTGAGGATCGTTAATCATACCGATCGTCCCTCCGGTATAAATAATCAGAACGTTAGTCATTGAATCATTTTAATTGGTTGCGGAATGTAAATATATAAAAGACCCGATTCCTGTACAAAGTCCCATTAGCAAAATCTATATTCCAAATACCTTAATTGAATTCTCTGTACTGATCTCAGCAATTTTTTCAATCGATACCTGTTTAATATCTGCCAGTTTCTGAGCTATATGTACCAGATAGGAACTTTCATTAGGTTTTCCCCTGTGAGGCACCGGAGTTAAATAAGGCGAATCTGTCTCCAGAACAATATGTTTCAGATCAATATCCTGTACCACCTTATCCAATCCTGAGTTTTTATAGGTGAGCACCCCTCCGATTCCCAGAAAAAACCCTAATCCGATTACCCGGTTTGCCTGTTCCCGGTTACCGGTAAAACAATGGAATATCCCTCTCAGCTTCTCATCTTTTAATTCATCCAGAATCTCAAATATCTCATCAAAAGCTTCACGGCAATGAATCACAATTGGCAGATCCAGCTGCTTAGCCCACTCAATCTGTGTACGGAAAGCTTCCTGCTGTTTAGAAAGTGTGCTCTTATCCCAGTAAAGATCAATTCCTATCTCTCCGATCGCATAGATCTTTCTTTTTGAAATTTCTTTGTAAATGATGTCGAGCTCCTCCTTAAAATTATCTTTCACATCACAGGGATGAAGTCCGAGCATAGGAAAACAATGTCCGGGATAGCGTTCTGCAAGTTCGAACACCATTGAAACCGATTCTGAATCAACATTGGGCAGAAACAAACGGCTTACCTGATTGTCCAGGCACCTTTGCATTAAACCGTCCAGTTTTTCAGGATCAGTTTCGTAATATAAATGGGTATGTGTATCTGTTAAGATCATGAAGTATATGAATAAAAATGCCCTCAGGCAAACCTGAAGGCAATTGATCTTATTTTATCAGGTGTTTAAGCTGTATGATCTCCTTTTCGTCCAGATATCTCCATCTGCCTCTCGGAAGATCCTTTTTGGTCAGATTCGAATAAACAACCCGGTCGAGCTTTACAACTTCATAGCCAAGACTCTCGAAGATTCTCCGTACAACACGATTTTTCCCGCTGTGGATCTGAATACCTACTTCCTTCTTACTTCCACCGGCAACATAACTAACCTGATCAGGCTTAATTACACCATCTTCCAGTTCAATACCAAAGGCAATTTTATTCATATCGCCCTGCGACAAACTCTTATTCAGTTCAACCTGATAAAGTTTGGTTATATTATTTCTCGGGTGGGACAATTTCTCGGCAAGATCACCATCATTTGTCATCAGCAGCAGGCCGGTAGTATTACGGTCAAGCCTTCCTACAGGATAGATACGCTCGCGCGATGCCTTTTCCACAAGATTCATCACCGTCTTTCTCTCCTGAGGATCATCAGTAGTAGTAATATAATCTTTTGGCTTGTTCAGAAGCACATAAACCATTTTTTCACGTTTAAGTGTTTCTCCGTTATAACGAATAGAATCTTTTGCCGGATCTACTTTGAATCCAAGCTCAGTTACAGGCTCCCCGTTTACAGAAACAACTCCTGCAGCGATCAGCTCATCGGCTTTACGCCTTGAACAGATTCCTGCATTGGCAATAAAACGGTTCAGACGAATAAGTCCATCGTCTTTAACCGTAGCTTTCTTGGGTCTTTTATTTACAAAACGCTCTTCAGAGCTCCATTTCTTATCATCCGATCTGAATCTCGGACGCTCTGATGAGGAACTATCAGAACCTGCACGGGATTTAAATGGCTTATCATTGAAGCGCTTAGGTGCATTCTTATCGGCAAACTTATTATCCCGTCCGGCAAATGGTTTTCTATCTGCTCCTTTTGAGCCTGAAAATACCTTTCTGTCGGATTGAGGCTTATCACCAAAGTTCTTCTTCTCACCGCCTTCAGAAAACTTACGTCTTCCTCCTGCCGGAGATTCAGATTGTGATCTTTCGCGAAAATTTCTTTTTCCCTGACGCTCTTCAGAAGAACTGCTGAAACTTCCCGGATTTCTTTTCTCAGACGAGAAACCGGAACCCGATTTTTCATCTGATTTCTTAAAACCACTCTTAAATGGCTTCCGGGAATCATCTGAAAACAATTTTTTCTTGATATTATTCGTTCCTTCTGTTCTTTCAGGCCTGAAAGAATTGCTCTTTGAGGACGAACCCGTGGTCCGGTTTGACTTTTCGGATTTGTCGTCCCGACTGTTCCTTTTGTTTTTGAATGGCATGTTACGCTTTTTATCTCTTTAAAAGAGGACCGCAAATCTAATCAAAATTACTGAAACGGGGCTGTTTTTCTTCGGGAAACAAAATTGAAAAAGAACCCAGAAATTTACAGTAAAATCAGGTTCAAAACAAGGGCTATAATCAGGTCAAAAACGTAACAGTTTGATAATTAGATATATATTCTGTATCTTTGCATAAAATATTCTATTTGAAATAAAAAGAGAGAGGTAAAAATGCTAAAGAAACACTTGATTACGTGTTCTGTGATGTTGGGCTTGTTGTTAATCGCCAAGTTGTTTATTTATAGTACTCCTGCTGATATTAATAACTATATAAATCTTAGTCTGGAGCCCCGAAACAGCGAAAATACAGTTGAACCTTATTTCAACTCCCTTAGTTTTGCAAACGAGACTTTACCCCTTGGCGACAAGAGGATCAGGTCTAAAATGTATGCATATCTTGAAGCTCATTCATTTGAGAATCTGAATACGTCCAAACTTCACAGAAAGGCAGAAAAATGGTTCCCTATTATTGAACCAATTTTGAAAAAATATGGTATCCCATCCGATTTTAAATATATGCCCTTAGTTGAAAGCGGACTTGATAGCGGAACTTCATCTAAAGGTGCGGCAGGATACTGGCAGTTTATGCCGCAAACTGCCCGTGATTTTGGACTGAAAGTTAATTCAGGGATTGATGAGAGACACAATATCCAAAAGTCGACTGTTGCAGCTGCAAAGTACCTGAAATCCCTGTACAAAGAATTCGGGAGCTGGACACTGACAGCCGCTGCATATAATATCGGCGAAGGAAGTCTGAAACGTCATATCGACAAGCAGAACCAGGACAACTATTTTAAAATGAAGTTGAACCGGGAAACGGCTTCCTATGTTTACAAATTAATCTCAATGAAAGAGATTATTGAGAATCCAACACGTTACGGTTATACCAGCCGGGTCAGCAGACTTCTGGCTAAAGACAATTCGCCGGTAGAAATGGATTTCCCTTTCGAAGGGACGAACAGAAGTGCAACACCGCAAATTTTAAGGAACTAAGCCCTTATAAACCGGGGAAAGGGCTGGAGCAATTCAGCCCTTTTTCATTTACTCAATTTCGACCGATCTTCATACCCTAACTGTCAATCAGGCAGGGACGGAGTTAAGCAATCAATTAATGCTTTGTGACTCTGAACCAATAATCTCTGACAAAAAAAATTGCATCTTTGCATAAATTTTTTGAGCGAGTATTCTCTTTATGAATAAATCTAATCCCGACCTTGGCGAGCAAAGTGAAGTTGAAGTTTTTGGTGCCAGAGTTCATAATTTAAAAAATATCGACGTTTCCTTTCCGCGCAATAAGCTGGTAGTTATTACCGGACTGAGTGGCAGCGGCAAATCATCACTGGCTTTCGATACAATTTATGCCGAAGGTCAGAGAAGATATATGGAAACTTTCAGCGCCTACTCCCGTCAGTTTCTGGGTGGGATGGAACGCCCCGATGTGGATAAGATTTCAGGATTAAGTCCGGTAATTGCCATCGAGCAAAAAACCACCAGTAAGAACCCGCGATCTACGGTGGGTACCATCACTGAGATTTATGATTTTATGCGTCTGCTTTATGCCCGAACCGGGGAAGCTTATTCCTATGTGAGCGGCGAAAAAATGGAACGCATGACCGAGGATCAGATCCTCAAAAACATTCTTGAAAAATTTGACGGACAGGCTATCAACATCCTTGCTCCTGTAGTAAAAGGCCGTAAAGGCCATTACCGCGAATTGTTTGAGCAGATACGCAAACAAGGCTATATCAAAGTAAGAGTCGACGGCGAGATCATGGATCTTAGTCCGAAGATGCAGGTTGACCGCTATAAAATCCATGATATTGAAATGGTGATCGATCGCCTTATGGTCAGCGAAGCTGATAAAAAGAGGCTCTATGATTCTATTCAGTCTGCCCTTAAAGTTTCAAAAGGCATTATCAAGATCAGCAATAAGGAAAATCAGGAATTCTTTTACAGTAAGTTTCTCATGGATCCTGTTTCAGGGATATCCTATGATGAACCGCAACCGAATACCTTCTCATTTAACTCGCCCTATGGCGCTTGCGAGCGCTGCAATGGCCTGGGCTATATTTTTGAGGTCGACAGACATTCGGTTATTCCAAATCCTAAGTTAAGCATCATGCAGGGCGGACTTGCCCCTTTGGGCGAATACCGCGAGACCTGGATTTTTCAGATACTGAAAGCTCTTTCAAAAAAATATAATTTCTCACTATCCAATCCACTCGAAAAGATCCCCGAAGAGATCATTGATATTATCTTAAACGGTTCAGAAGACATTATCACCGTTCCGGTTGAATACAATAAGTGGAATGTGCAAAATTACCAGATCTCGTTCGACGGGATCATCAAAATGCTGGAAGAGCAAACCGAAAAACGTGGTGAGGATGTTGGTGAAGACCTGGAGAATTTCAGGGTTCTGAAGACCTGCCCCGAATGTTCAGGCGCCCGCTTAAAGAAAGAATCACTTCATATCAAAGTTGATCAGAAAAATATTTACGAGCTGGCCTGCATGGACATCGCTACACTGAACAAATGGTTCGAAAATATTGAGGATCGCTTAAGCGAAAGACAAAACACCATTGCCAGGGAAATTCTGAAAGAGATCCGTTCAAGGATTGGATTCCTGCTTGATGTGGGATTAAATTACCTGACTCTCGACCGCACAGCCAAAACCCTTTCAGGTGGCGAGGCACAACGCATCCGTCTGGCAACACAGATTGGTTCGCAGCTCGTTAATGTGCTTTATATTCTGGATGAACCGAGTATTGGGCTGCATCAGCGCGATAATGCACGGCTGATTAATGCATTAAAAAATTTAAGAGACATCGGCAATTCCGTACTGGTTGTAGAGCATGATAAGGATATGATCATGCATGCCGACCATGTTATTGACATGGGGCCTGCGGCTGGAGAACATGGAGGCGAAGTTGTCGGGGAAGGCAGTCCTGAGAAATTTGCCAAAGCCAAAACCCTGACCAACGATTATCTCAGCGGCAAAAAGGAGATCAGTGTTCCTGCAGAACGAAGAAAAGGAAACGGGAAATCGCTGATCCTGAAGAATGCCAGTGGCAATAACCTGAAAGATGTCAGTGTTGAATTTCCTCTGGGAAAACTGATTTGTGTAAGCGGAGTTTCCGGTAGCGGAAAATCTACGCTGATCGCCGAAACATTATATCCTATTCTGAATCATCACTTTTTCAGAGCCAAGAAAAAACCGATGCCCTATAAAAAAATTGAAGGGCTTGAACATATCGACAAAGTTATCGAGATCGACCAGACTCCGATAGGAAGAACACCCCGCTCTAACCCATCCACGTACACCGGAGTGTTCTCAGATATCAGAAATTTGTTCGTAATGCTTCCTGAAGCCAAGATCAGAGGCTATAAGCCGGGCCGATTCTCGTTCAATGTAAAAGGTGGAAGATGCGAAACCTGTCAGGGTGCCGGCATGAAAGTTATTGAAATGAACTTCTTACCAGACGTACAGGTTCCATGTGAAGAATGCAGCGGCAAACGCTATAACCGCGAAACACTGGAGGTGCGCTATCGTGGAAAATCAATCAGCGATGTGCTGGATATGAGTATTGAAGAGGCCGTGGCATTTTTCGAACCAATCCCTTCTATTTACAGAAAGATCAAAACCCTGCAGGATGTTGGTCTGGGCTATATCCGTTTAGGTCAGTCGTCTACAACCTTATCCGGCGGCGAAGCCCAGCGTGTAAAACTGGCCACCGAGCTTTCCAAAAAAGATACCGGAAATACATTTTATATTCTTGATGAGCCGACTACGGGCTTACATTTTGAAGATATTAATGTGCTCCTGGGTGTTTTAAATCGTCTGGTAGATCATGGAAATACCATTCTGGTCATTGAACATAATCTGGATGTGATTAAAGTGGCCGACTGGGTAATTGATTTAGGCCCTGAAGGAGGTTCAGGTGGAGGAACCATTCTGTTTGAAGGAGTTCCGGAAGACCTGATCAAAGTAAAGGAAAGTCATACGGGTAAGTTTCTTGCAATGGAAATGTAACCGCCATTCCTGCCTGCCTGTCAACGGGTAGGCCGAAGGTGGAACGAGCTGAAATTACAGCTGCAAAACACAAAGAGCCCATTGTGCTTCAAATAAACCCACTCTTTTTCTTAATTTAGTACATGCTCCAGCTACTTAGCGCCTCACAGATCAGGGAGGCCGATGCCTATACTATCAAAAATAAACCCATCAGTTCAATTGATCTGATGGAGTCGGCTTCTTTGGCTTTTGTAAAGGTCTTTCAGCAGGAGGTTTCAGATCCGGATACTTCAATCAGCATTTACTGCGGCACGGGCAATAATGGCGGCGACGGATTAGCCATTGCCCGGTTACTGAAACAAGAAAATTATACGCATGTTTCCGTCAGGATATTCAGGCTGTCTGACAGGGAGAGTCCTGATTTCAGAACCAATCTGGAGCGTCTTTACCATACCGGAATTTCAATCAAAGAAATCAACACAGGTGACGAATTCCCTGAAGAAAATGCGGAGGTTATTATTGATGCTTTAATTGGTTCGGGACTGAACAAAGCTATCGAAGGGCCTTTAAAATTACTGATTAACCATCTCAATAATCTTAACAAAAAGGTTTATGCAGTAGATATTCCCAGCGGATTTCCCTCTGAAGGTGCGATCAATCCGGATGCCTGTGTGTTAAAGGCTGATTTATGCATCAGCTTTCAAAGGCCAAAAATTAACTTCTTCTTTCCCGAATCAGTCAACGCCACAGAACGCTTTCTGGTTGCTGAGATTGGCCTGGATGAGGAATACATTCAGGCTCAGGCAGGTCCATGGAAACTTGTTGAAGAACAGGATATCCGAAGCAACATTAAACCTCGAAAAGCATTCAGTCATAAAGGTAGCTACGGCCACGCTTTAATCATTGCAGGCAATACCGAAACCATGGGAGCAGCTTTGCTTTGTGCAGATGCCTGCCTGCATTCTGGCGCCGGACTAACCACTGCCTCTATTCCTGAAGAAGGGCTGTGTGCATTGAACAGCTATGCACCTGAGGTAATGTTTATTCCAAGAAATGAATTAAAATCAACTGCAGCCATCAGTAAATACAGTTCAATCGCCATTGGACCCGGATTAGGCAGGGATGAAGAATCAGATGAATTATTTAAGCAGGTACTGAATTTAAAAGATATTCCGATGGTGATTGATGCCGATGGACTGAATATTCTGGCTGCCAATCCTGATTTATTCAAAAACTTACCGGAGAACTGCATTATCTGTCCGCATGTCAAAGAATTCGATCGCCTTTTCGGTCCATCCGATTCCTGGTGGGACCGCATTTCAATAGCAGTAAAAAAAGCAAAAGAGTTTAATATTATTATTCTGCTGAAAAATCAATACACTTTTATCGTGCTGCCCGATGGAAATATCCTGATCAACCCCACAGGAAATCCTGCAATGGCTGTAGGCGGTATGGGAGATGTTCTGGCCGGAATGATCGCAGCATTTTTAGCACAGGCTTATACCCCTGAAAAAGCCGCTATGCTGTCGGTTTATCTTCACGGAAGAGCAGGAGATGAATTGGAGGGGATGAATTCAGTTCCTCCAAGATATGTCACGAGGATAATCCCTGGCGTCATTCACGACTTCACATGTCCCTCAAAGGGATAATCCGAACGAATTAAAAATCGAATAAATGCTTTTCTGCGTGGTATGAAGATCGTACCAGCGGACCGCTTTCTACATACTTAAAGCCCATCTCAAGTCCGTGAACCTTATATTTCTCAAATTGCTCCGGACTTATCCAATCAACCACAGGATGGTGATTTCTTGTAGGCTGCAAATACTGCCCAAGAGTTAAAATATGAACTCCTGCATCCAGCAGATCGCTCATTGCTTCGAATACATCTTCTTCAGTTTCTCCAAGTCCAAGCATAATGCCCGATTTGGTTCTTAAACCTGCTGCATTAATACGTCGGAGGCATTCCAGACTACGGTCATATTTAGCCTGAATACGAACCTCCTTAGTCAGGCGGCGAACAGTTTCAAGATTATGCGATACAACTTCAGGGCGGGTTTCAAGAACACGTTCCAGATTTTCCCAGATACCTCTGAAATCAGGAAGCAGGGTTTCCAGAGTTGTTCCCGGACTTTCCTGACGGATAGCGTTGATGGTTTCGGCCCAGATTGCAGAACCTCCGTCTTTCAGGTCATCACGATCTACCGAAGTGATTACACAATGCTTAACCTGCATTAATCGTACCGAATCTGCAACACGTTTAGGCTCATCAATATCTACGGCAAGCGGTCTTCCGGTTGCTACCGCACAAAAAGAACACGATCTCGTGCAGATATTTCCCAATATCATAAAAGTAGCAGTGCCGGCCCCCCAGCATTCGCCCATATTCGGGCAATTACCACTTTCACATATTGTATGCAGTTTATGAGTATCCACTAAACTTCTTACCTGTGCATATTCTTTACCCACAGGGAGTTTAACACGCAGCCAGTTTGGTTTGCGCTCCATTTGATTAACGGGAATAACCGGTAGTTCGATCATGGCACAAAAGTACAGATTTTTAATAAGAATTCAGATTGAAGCGCAGGAATCAGGTATTTTGACATAATGGTGTTTCTTCTTTTATGTCAGGAAATGAACAATCATCAAAATGATATCAGATCTTCATTATTTATTTACTTTTGAGTACAAAATTTTAGATTAATCAAATGGCAACCATTGAAACTACCTATATCGGTGAACTTAGAACTGAAGCAACACATGTATTTTCCGGAAACAGAATAATCACTGATGCACCTCTGGATAATCAGGGAAAGGCGGAAGCATTTTCTCCAACAGACCTGCTTTCTGCTTCATTAGGCAGCTGTATGTTCACCATTATGGGGATTGCTGCAAGAGAACACGGAATTCAAATTGACGGAACTACCTGCTCTATCACGAAGATTATGGCAGCAGATCCAAGAAGAGTATCTGAAATTCAGATTGTTTTTAACTTCCCTGATATCAGGTATACTGATAAACAAAAACTAATTCTGGAAAGGGCCGCAATCCATTGTCCGGTTGCAAAAAGCCTGCATCCCGATCTTGTTCAGAATATTACTTTTAATTTTAAGGATTAAGCCAGCGATATCTGCTCAGCAAGCTCTTCGGTAGTAATATCAGAATGGGATGCTTCATAAATGCATTCTCCATCTTTGATCAGCAGAAGCTGGGGTGATTCATGATGAACATTGAATTGCTCAGCAATGGCATTTGAAACATCCCTGAATGCGATCAGGTCAAGATAATAAACGGGAAGATCCTGCGGAATTTCATCCCGGCCCATTTCAAAACGCCTTTTGGCCATCATACTTACAGGACAGCGGGTGCTATGCTTGAAAATAGCATGATATCCTGCTGAAGATTTAATCTGGTTTAATTGCTCCTGACTATCCAATGCGATCCAGTTCATAATAATTGGTATTTATTCCGGGTACAAAGATACCAAACGCAGAAAAAACTCAGGTCAGCACCAGGTAAAATTGAATCAGAAAATACGAAGTGGATTAACGCTTGGCTTTAGGATAAGTGCCATAAGCAGGGCATAGTCTGGAAGAACATGACTGCAATACTGTTGTAGCTATAAACAAGGCTAAAACGCCTATAAGTACTTTTTTCATCTGGCTTTTTTATAAAATTATCGATATAATCGCAATATTCAAAATTTAACGGATATCAATTGCAGCCATCACAATGGCAGTCACAGCAGCTTCCTCTCCCTTGTTCCCATGCTTACCTCCTGCTCTTTCCAATGCCTGTTGCAAATTATCTGTCGTTAATACGCCAAAGATCACCGGTTTGTTGTGTTTAATTGAAACATTTGTTACTCCATTGGCTACAGCATTGCAAATAAAGGTAAAATGGGGTGTTTCTCCCTGAATTACACAGCCCAGACAAATTACAGCATCAAGTGCTTTAGAGCTTAAAAGAATATCCGCTGCTGAAGTCAGTTCAAAGCTTCCCGGAACCTGTATAACAGTAATATTCTCCTCAAGAGCTCCATGTTTCAAAAGAGCATGGTATGCACCCTCATACAAAGGGCCGGTAACTGCTGCATTCCATTGAGCAGCAACTATACCGAAACGATAGGGTTTGGCAGACGGAACCTCAATATGTGAGAAATCAGATAAACTTTTTAATGATGTTGCCATGGTCTGAAAACAATAAATGCTTGTTGCAGAAATTTCTGCAACAAGCATTTGAATAAATTTTAATTACAAACGTGCTTCAGCACGTGCGATATAAGCATCAATTGTTGAAGCTTCAACACTTTCAGGAAATTCTGTTCTGATCTTGTTATAAGCTTCAGCAGCTGATTTATATTCTTTCTGCTCCTCATAAACTAAACCTAACTTTTTAAGGAAAAGCGGAGAAGTGAATGAATTTTTACTTTTGTCAGCAGCCTTTTTATAATAAGTGATTGCTTTACTGTAATCTTTCAGCTCGCTGTAAGCATCGCCCAGCATTCCAAGAACCAAAGGATCAATAACCGGACTGCCTGTATTGCTATAATTACCCAAAGCATCTGCTGCTTTTTTGTATTCACCTTTCTGAAGATAAAGTCCGCCTAAATACGCATTAGCCAGATTAGCAGATTTTGTATTTGAATATTCTTCAGCAATTTTTTCAAAACCCGGGTATGAACCATCACCGCTGATTGCTTTATCTTTCAAAGAATCAACACTCAAATACTCTTCAGCTTTGAACATCTCATTAGCTGCTTTTTCTGCACGCGGGGCAAGATAAAAATTCTGGTATCCAAAGTATAAAAGTACTAAAGCAATGATGGCTGAGCCAATTATAGCTAAGCTTTTCGCATTTTCCTGCACGAATTTTCCTGTATTACCAAGCTGGTTTTCAGCTTCTGCTACGTGTTCTTTTTGATCTTTTGACATTGATATTTTAAAAAATTATAAACCCTCTCACTGAAACGAATTCCGCAAAAATACATTTTTCAGACTAAGTATCAACTTTTAAATCAGAGAGATTGATTTTTTTTGATAATAACTACCCGGAGGTATAATTATACGCTAAACAAGTTAAAATGACAAATCGGCTGCTATGGATATTGCTGCTAAAATCAGCTTTCATAATACCTCTGTGTTTTCACAAGTCAGAAACTGTTTTAAGCTGCCAAATGACTAAATTTGCCAGGAGCTTAACCGCTCAATAATCAATTATGTGGCTCCAAAAGTTATCTGTACTGAATTTTAAAAATTATTCTGAAGCTGAGCTGAGCTTCTCAGACACGGTTAATGCCTTTACCGGGAATAACGGAGCCGGAAAAACCAATCTCTTAGATGCTATTCATTATCTCTCGCTCTGCAAAAGCTATTTTAATCCGATAGACAGCCAGCAAATCAGACAGGGCGAAGATCTTTTCATGATCCAGGGCACATTTCATAAAGATGACAATGATGAAGTGATCTACTGCGGTCTGAAACGCTCACAGAAAAAAAAATTTAAACGCAATAAAAAGGAATATCAGCGTCTTGCTGATCATATCGGGCTATTCCCCTTAGTGATGATCTCACCAAATGATATCAGCCTGATCATTGAGGGCAGCGAAGAAAGAAGGAAGTTCATCGACAATGCGATATCACAAACCGATGGGCATTACCTTGATGAGCTGATCATTTATAATCGCAACCTGACCAACAGAAATGCTCTTCTGAGGCAAATTGCCATCTCAGGCAAATACGACCCTACCCTGATGGAAATCTATGATGATCAGCTGGTTGAATCGGGCAACAGGATCTTCGAAAAACGAAAGGCTTTCATGCAGGAGTTTACCGGAATCTTCAACAATCATTACAGCTATTTATGTGAAGATGCCGAGCAGGTTGAACTGGTTTATGACTCACCATTGCTTCATGATGATTTTGAAACAATCCTGAAAAAAAATCTGGAACGCGACAGGATCCTGGAACGAACCTCCAGTGGTATTCATAAGGATGAGTTAAATTTCAGTATTCATGGGATGGTGCTCAAGAAATTTGGCTCCCAGGGACAACAGAAATCATTTCTTATTGCATTAAAGCTTGCCCAGTATACTTTTCTTCATAAGAATAAAGGTTTTGAACCTTTATTGCTGCTCGACGACATCTTCGACAAGCTTGATGATGCACGGACCACTAAACTGATGAAAATGGTATCGGACAAAGATTTCGGACAAATTTTCATTACTGATACCAGCAGAAACAGAATTGAAGAGATATTCAGGAAGATTGATGTACCTGTAAACATCTTCGACATAGAAAAAGGGAATATTCTCAGTTGATTTGCCTCATTAAGAAGCTGAATTACTTAAATTTACATCAGATAAATAAGCCATGAGCCGTACTAACGACAGATCATTAAAAGACGCCATCGAGCAGATGCTGCAGGTTTATAAGCTGCGCAGAAAGTTTGATGAAACATCCCTGATCGCTGCCTGGCCCGAAATGATGGGGAAAGCTATTGCTAATCGTACCAAAGATATTTTCATCCGCGACCGGAAATTATTTATCAGAATGGAATCTGCCGTAATCAAAAATGAATTGCTGATGATGCGTTCAAATATCATTGAGAAAATGAATGAACGGGCAGGCAGCAGTATTATCGATGAAATAATTATCCTGTAGTTCAGCGTTTTCTCTCTGTATAATTTTTTACGAGAAGATAATATAATACGGTCAGGAATGAGGCTATGGAAAATGCCTTCAGAAAAAACAGATAATCAATATTTCTGTCAAATCCCCCAAAATAAGAAGCCGCCGGTGGCACAATCAGCATAACCAGGAAGAAGATCAGGTATCGTATCTGAAATATTTTCATCTGTACGGCATTAAATAATATTGTCCTGAACCAATAGGAAATTCCAGGTTCAGGACAATAAAGGTAATGATTAGAAACGCTCGAATGCAGTAAAGAAGAAGTTACCTTCTATCTGTGCATTCTCGTCAGAGTCTGATCCATGAATGGCATTTGCATCAATAGATTTTGCATACTTATTACGGATAGTTCCTGCTTCAGCCTTAGTCGGATCAGTTGCACCAATCAGCTTGCGGAAATCTTCAACCGCATTGTCTTTTTCAAGAATTGCAGCTACGATAGGCCCTGAAGACATGAAATCAACAAGATCCTTATAAAAAGGACGCTCGCTGTGTACAGCATAAAACTGCCCTGCGATATCCTTGTTCAGGCGGGTATATTTTAAAGCAATTACTTTAAAACCACCTTTAATAATATCATCTAAAATAGCTCCGGTGTGGCCATTGGCTACAGCATCGGGCTTAATCATTGTAAAAGTTCTGTTAGTTGCCATCTTATTATTTGAAAATTGCTGCAAAAGTACGGCTAATAAATCAAAGGCTAAAGGATTTTAATAATTGAGCCTTTGCAAATCGTTTATTTTGGTACCTTTGCATTTCTTTTGTCCTTACATGTTAGATTTAAATCCCTTAGTTAAGCTTTTAGCTGAACCCAAACACATTGTAATTACCACCCACCCTAAACCTGATGGTGATGCTATGGGCTCTTCGCTTGGCTTATATAATTATCTGATCCTCAAAGGGCATCATGTTAATGTAATCACACCTACCGATTATCCTGTTTTTTTACAATGGCTTCCCAATAACTCTATGGTAAACATTTTTACTGAGAAGCCTGAAGAATCGAAAAAACTGGTAGCTGAAGCGGATCTTATTTTTTGTCTTGACTTCAACTCACTTGCCCGTATTGATGAGTTAGGCGAATATGTTCGCAAAGCTCAGGCAAAAAAAGTACTGATCGATCATCATCTGGAACCTGAAGGATTTGAGGACTTCCGTTTATGGACAACCAGTGCCTGTGCAACTGCGCAGCTGGTTTACGATTTTATAGTAAACATTATGGGCGACAGAGAGCTGCTGAATGCAGATATTGCCAGCTGTCTTTATACCGGAATAATGACCGATACAGGTTCTTTCCGTTATCGTTCAACAACTTCCAAAGTTCATCATATTGTTGCCGACCTGATCGATTGCGGAGCCGACAACACCAAAATTCATCAACTGGTTTACGATAATTTTGCAGAAAACAGATTGCGGTTTCTTGGCTATGTGCTCCTGAACAAACTGGAAGTACTGCCCGAATACAATTCTGCGATCATTGCAATTACAAAAAAGGAACTCGAACAATTTCATATTACTACAGGCGATACAGAAGGAATTGTTAATTATGCGCTTTCTATTCAGGGAGTAAGACTTGCCATTCTGATTATTGAAAGGCAGGATATTGTGAAGCTTTCATTAAGATCCACCGGGAATTTTCCGGCTAATGAAATCTGCAAAAAATACTTCGGCGGCGGCGGTCATCTGAATGCATCAGGTGGTTTCTCTTCCGAAAAAATTGAAACGGTAAGAGAAAAATTCAATATAATTTTGCCGGAATACAATGACCTGTTACATAAATAGCAGGAAATATTAAATAATAAATAAAAAAGAATAGTTTTCAGCGTTAAACTGATAGCTTGATTCAAAAAACAAATGTATATTTCAAAATGAAATTGATGTGGCTCTTAAAAAACATGAGCCATAAAGTTTCGGAGATATTTAAAAACAAATAATAAAAAATGAAACCTGCATGAGCTTAGCCCTAAAAAGTTAAGCACAAGCTCATGCAAGCTTCATAGCAACTAAAAAACAAAAATAATACAAATGAAAAAATTAGTATTCGCATTAGGACTGGCAGTTACCGGATTAGCCGCTTGCAACAATTTTGAAAAAGGTGAGGGGGATATGTTATACAAGATCCACACAGACAAATCAGGTGAGCTGATCAAGGAAGGCGACTTTGTAGCATTCAAAGCTATTGAGAAAACTGAAGATGATTCGGTATTATATAGTTCTTATGATTATGACCGTCCTTCATTGCTGGTAAAAGAAAAATCTATCTTCAAAGGAGACCTTTTTGCCGCACTTAGCTTATTAAGCGAGGGAGACAGTGCAACCTTTAAGGTCAATATTGACTCCATGGTTCAAAAAATGGGGCGTCCTAAGTCTTCAGACACAACCCAGAAATACCTTGTTTACACCATCAAAATTGACAAGGTAATTCCAAAAGGCAAATTAACCGATAGTCTTTTCCGCGGAAAGATTGATGAATTCCTGAAAGCTGAAATGGAGACTGCAAAAAAAAGTGAATCTGCAAAATTGAAAGCCTATGTTTCTTCAAAAGGCCTGAAAACTACAGTTAGTGCAAGCGGATTAAATTATGTGATCAGCACTCAGGGCAGCGGGGCAAAACCTAACCCTGGCGACACCGTTCTTGTAAACTACACAGGTTCATTCTTAAGCGGAAAAATATTTGACACCAGCTTACCTGATGTTGCAAAGAAAGCAGGAACATTTAATGCTCAGCGTCCATATGAGCCCTTGAAAATGCCTGTTGGAATGAACGGTTCTATCCCCGGATTTGAAGAAGGCTTAATGTTATTGAATAAAGGAAGTAAAGCTACCTTAATCCTGCCTTCAAATCTGGCCTACGGAGAGCAGGGTAATCAGGGTATTCCTCCATTTACTCCACTGGTATTTGAAATAGAAATGGTAAATATTATTCCTGCACAAGGTGGCGCAGCTCCTGTAGCAGCAGTAAAGTAATTAGTAATTTTATCACAAAAAAAGCCTTCGCTGAGATCTCAGCGAAGGCTTTTTTTGTTTACATCCTATCTATCCCGAACCAAATACATAGAAATATATGGTGTTGTAACCCGCAAAATCTTTAGAATTCAGGGAGGCGGCTGTATTAATAGGCCTTGCTATTATCTATCACTTCCTGATAATACTCCTCATAAACAGGAAGTATAAGGCTCAGATCAAACTGCTTAGCCCTGTTCAATGCCCCTTCTTTAAATGCGGCAAGCTGCTGATCATTTTTCAGAATATAAATAGCATGGGCAGCCATCGCATCAATATCGCCTACATTATCCATAAATCCTGTAACTCCGTCAATGTTTAATTCAGGTAATCCACCTGCATTTGAAGTAATAACAGGCACCTTGCAGGCCATAGCCTCAAGCGCTGCGAGTCCGAAGCTTTCTGATTCTGAAGGCATAATAAACAGGTCTGACACCGATAATATCTCTTCAACCGCATCCTGCTTGCCAAGGAAACGAACATTCTCACAAATCTCCAGATCGCGGCAAAGTTGCTCACAGTATACCCGTTCAGGGCCATCTCCAACCATCAGTAATTTTGAAGGAATCTCTTTCTGAATCTTCTCAAAAATATGTACCACATCCTGCGTTCGCTTTACCTTCCTGAAATTGGATGTATGAATTACTATACGTTCATTATTTGGTGCAATTGCAAGTTTAAAATGATCTTTCGCCTTCAAACTGAAGCGCTGAAGATCAATGAAATTCGGGATAACCCTGATATCCTTTGTTACTTCAAAATGCTTATAGGTATCTTCCTTAAGATCCTGAGAAACAGCAGTTACACCATCGCTCTGATTGATCGAAAAAGTAACTACAGGTTTATATGTTGGATCTTTCCCAACGAGAGTGATATCTGTTCCGTGAAGGGTAGTTACTACAGGGATATGAATTCCATAAGTTGCAAGTATCTGCTTAGCCATAAATGCTGCCGAAGCATGGGGAATTGCATAGTGAACATGCAGCAGATCAAGTTTCTCAAACCTTACAACATCTACCAGTTTACTTGCCAGAGCAAGCTCATAAGGAGGATAATCGAATAAAGGATAATTTGAAACAGACACCTCATGGTAAAACAGATTTTCAGAAAAAAAATCCAGTCTTGCCGGCTGCCTGTAGGTGATGAAATGTACCTGATGCCCGTTATCGGCCAAAGCTTTTCCAAGTTCAGTGGCTACTACTCCACTACCCCCAAAAGTTGGGTAACAAACAATTCCTATTTTCATACGGCAAATATTACCAATTGGTAAATTAATTTATTCAGGATTTAAAACAGCTGCATTTCAAATAACAACTACTGAATACAAAGTAAATTGATTAATTGTGTATTAATGTTAAGTGAATGTAACAAATCGTGTTATGAATAAAAAAACAATGAATTACTTCCTTATTGCCTCATAGATAACGTCCTGAATTCGTCCTCTGATATTAAGCTCGATCAGTTTGGCACTCACTCCGGGGTTTACCCTGTTAGACAGGAAAATATAAACCAGGTTATATTTAGGATCAACCCAGACACAGGTCCCGGTATAGCCTGTATGCCCGTAGGTTTCCTCAGATGCCAGTCTTGAAGGATAGCCCTTAGCACTTTCAGGATCCCAGCGATCAAATCCAAGTCCGCGACGGCTAACAGATGATTGTCTGACAGTAAACATATCCACTGTTTCAGGTTTGAAGTACTGCATGTCGCCATATCTTCCCCTGTTCAGCAGCATCTGAAACAAAATGGCAAGGTCATTACTGCTGGCGAAAAGTCCGGCATGCCCCGAAACACCTCCCACCATGGCAGCTCCCTGATCATGAACATATCCCTCCAGCAAAGTTTTTCTGAAAAGCTGATCATCTTCAGTTGGTATAATTGCCTCTTTAGGAAATCTTAATCTCGGATTGAAGCCGGCCTTGTTCATTCCAAGGGGCTTGTAGAACTCATCCATTACGTATTTTTCAAGATGCTTGCCGGATTGCCTTTCTACCATTTCTTTCATAAAATACATACTCAGATCGCTGTATACATATTTTCCGCGATTAGCCAGTGCTGAATTAAGCATCTGAGGCCACATCACTGTTTTGAAATAATCCTTTCTGATATAATAATTATCAGCCACTTTGGTAGGATAAGCAGCAGAAGAATCACGACTGTAATCGGTATTACTCAAATTTCTGTAGAAAGGGATAAAAGGTATAAACCCTGCCTGATGAAGCATCACCTCCCTGACAGAAATATTCACTTTATCCGTGCTTCGGGCTTTGGGAATATATGCCCCCACAACTGTATCCAGCTTCAGCTTTTCCTGCTCAAACAAACGCATTACCGCAATAGTTGTAGCCGAAATTTTAGTAACAGATGCCAGATCAAAGATATCCGTAATTCTCGTAGGCACTGTGTCGGTATAAGTACGCGTACCATACGCCTTATTATAAATTACTTTTCCGTCGATAAGCACCATTACTACTGCTCCCGGAGCTGCCTTCTCACGGATTGCTTCGGCTGCAATATCATCTATTCCTTTGAGCTCAGCTGTATTAATCCCCACCTCTTCAGGAACTGTGTACTTTATCCGGATAGATTTTGTGGTATAACCGGCTCCAAACTTATATTTCGGACTGACATCATGTTTTAATGCTGACACAGCTGCAGTTCCGCCAAAGATCAGCTGCGCAAGGTAATGGGCAGCAACCGGCGACTTGGTTT
Source organism: Daejeonella sp. H1SJ63 (assembly GCF_029360775.1). Taxonomy (GTDB): domain Bacteria; phylum Bacteroidota; class Bacteroidia; order Sphingobacteriales; family Sphingobacteriaceae; genus Daejeonella. The sequence goes on from NZ_JARKMZ010000027.1 coordinate 99,087, forward strand.
CTGTCCAGATCAATGGTGAATTAAGCGCTTCCAGTAATTTCAAACTATGCACATCGCCCGACAAGCAAACGATGAGATTCTTATTCCTCTGCAAATCAAGCAGAAATGGAATGGTCCTTGGATCCTGCAATGACTGATCAGTGACCTGAATAATGATGAGATTAAAAAATTTCAGATCCTCATTTAGATCATTAAAACTTTGCATGTTTTTGTAATCTGTTGACTGTATGCTTGTTACCATCGTATACTTGTTCAACAAACTATCGAAAACTGCAGAATAGGCCGAGCCAATATTAATACTTGCAATATTAAGGTCGCGAATTTCCTTTACCGGAACCAGCTGACTCTGATTATTCAACAAAACCGTAGAACGCTCAACATTGATGAGTTCTTTGAAAAATGCTTCATTCTGCGCATGATTCTGAGCATAGCTTTGAAGCGACAAAAAAATGACTATAAATGGTGCAGCAAATACCTTAATAAACAAAGTCAATCTATTTTTCATACACCATTTCTCCATTTAAAAAAGTTTTAAGCACTCTGGTTCTGAATAGCGATGCTGCATCTGCCTTCATAAGATCGCGATCCAGAATGACAAAATCTGCAAATTTTCCGGCTTCCAGACTACCCTTTTCTTTCTCCTCAAAATTACCTCTGGCAGCCCAGATAGTCATTCCCCTCAAAGCCTCTTCACGGCTCAGTGCATTTTCCATCTGATATCCCCCTGCAGGGTAACCCTTCATATCTTTACGGACTACCGCTGCATAGAAAGTTAACATCGGGTTAATGTTTTCGACAGGAAAATCGGTACCCAATACAAGCCATCCATTCTGATCAAGCAGCTGCTTGAATGCATAAGCTCCTTTTACACGTTCAGCTCCGAGTCTGTCGCCGGCCCAGTACATATCAGAAGTGGCATGAGTACTTTGCACAGATGGAATGATATTATTATCTCCGAACAGCTTAAAATCTGCTTTATTAACTACCTGTGCATGCTCAATACGCCAGCGAAAATCATTTTTCCCTTTAAGTACTCTTGCATAAACATTCAATATTTCGCGGTTTGCAGAATCTCCGATCGCATGGGTATTCATCTGGAATCCCTTCCCTGCAATTTTGCGGGCTACTTCTTCAAAATGTTCTTTATTGCTTAGCAGGAACCCGGAATAGCCCGGTTTATCGCTGTAAGGCTGAAGAAGACAAGCCCCCCGCGATCCCAAAGCACCGTCCATATATATTTTGAAAGAGCGGACATTCAAACGATCGGTCTTAATCGCCCCTCTTTTAAACAGGTAATCATAGTTTTCCCTGCTGTCTGAAAGCATGGGATACATACGCATCTTAAGCTCATTATCCTGCTGCAATTTTTCAATTACCGGAATAAGTCCGGAACCAACACCACAATCTGTAACCGTTGTCAGGCCAACAGCAAAGCAATTTTTCTGTGCATCCAGCAATGCTTCACGTATCTGTTTGTCAGTGGCCGCCGGAACTTTGGAAAACACAAGACCTTCAGCTTTATCGATCAATATTCCGGTTAGTTTACCATTCAGGATTTCTACTTCTCCTCCGATTAATTGCTGCCCCGGCTTCACACCGGCCAGATCAAGTGCAAACTTATTGGCAATGGCAGCGTGTCCGTCAATTCTGGTAAGAATCACCGGTCTGTCAGGAAACAACTTACTTAGCTTTTCATTATCCGGAAATTTCTTTACATCCCAATCATTCTGATCCCAGCCTCTGCCAATGATCCAGCCTTCAGGATTCTCCATACCAAATGCTTTAAGCTTCTCCAGAATCTCATCCCAGCTTTTGGTACCAACAAGATCTGCATCCTGCAAACCCTTTCCATAACCATAGAAATGAGAATGCCCGTCTATAAATCCGGGATAAACTGATTTGCCTCCGGCATCAAGCATTTCACCCTGATACTTTTTCAATATTTCTGCTGAGCTACCCAGTTCAAGAATCTTTCCGTCATTAACAGCAAAAGCTTCTTTCACAGAAAATTTATCATCTACAGTATAAACTATAGCATTGTGCACCACCAGATCGACTTTTTTCTTAGAACTGCATGAAAACAGTGAGAGAGCAAGAAAAAGTACAAAACTATTTTTTATCATTTAAATGCTGTAAGTGGAATAAATTAAGACGGTAAATATAATTCTAATGACGTTAAATCAGCAATTATTAATACAGCAGGGGAATAATATCTGTAATTATCAAAAGAGGTACTGACAAGAAAATAATTCCCGATTTACGTGTTTTAATATATTTTTTTATTAATTTAATATACTTAATATCAATTACTTAAGAACAGTCAGTAACAAGACTTAAGCAACTGAATCAAAATCGCGTCATAAAGTATTTATCTATATCTGTTAAAAATGAAACAAAAACTCAAAAAAGGAATGAAATACGTCATACTTCTGGTAATAGTTGCCATAGTTGGAGTATTGAGCTATGTAAGTTTTGCGCTGCCTGATGTTGGCGAGCCTGAAATACTTAAGATTGAACTAACGCCAGAACGAATAGAAAGAGGAAAATATCTTGCAAACAGCGTAAACAATTGCATGGACTGCCATTCGACCCGCGACTGGACTAAATTTGCCGGCCCGGTAATTGAGGGGACATTTGGTAAAGGCGGAGAAGAATTCAATCAGGAATTTGGGCTTCCCGGAAGATTTTTTGCAAAAAATATTACTCCATTCGCACTGAAAGACTGGTCTGACGGAGAAATATTAAGGGCAATTTCCTCCGGTGTGAATAAAGATGGCAAAGCACTGTTCCCGCTGATGCCACATCCAAGCTATGGGAAAATGGACCGGGAAGATCTGTATTCCATCATTGCTTATGTGCGTACTCTTGAACCCATTGAAAATGTTGTTCCTGAATCAGAGCCTGATTTCCCAATGAATTTCATTATCAATACCATCCCTCAACCGGCACAGTTTTCAAAAAGACCTGACCCGGGGAATGCGGTAGCTTATGGAGCCTATATATTTAATGCCGCTGATTGCAGCGGATGCCATACACAAAAAGATCAGGGTAATCCTATACCCGGACTGGAGCTGGCGGGAGGATATAAATTTAACATGCCGGGCGGAGGAGCTGTCCACTCTGCGAATATCACTCCCGATCAGGAGACGGGGATTGGCAGCTGGACAGAGGAGGCTTTTGTTAATCGCTTTAAAACCTATGCAGACAGCACATATAAACCTGCAGATGTTAAGCAAGGAGAATTTAATACTGTGATGCCATGGGGAATGTTTGCGACCATGAAAACTGAAGATCTGAAAGCAATCTATGCCTATCTGCGTACCGTAAAGCCCGTAAAAAACAAGGTCACTAAATTTATTGCAGAGCAAAAAACTGCAGAGTAAGCCGGCAAAACTCTGAATTATACTGTACAGGCGATATTGCTAAAACAATATCGCCTGTTTCATTTTACCTTCCTCCCGATAAGTAAAACACCTTATCTTTGAAATGAAATTCCGTACAGGATATTCCGTTAATATATATTTACAGCTTACACTGCGGTGTCATAATTCATAAAAATTTGTCTGATATTATACAGCTTTTACCTGATTCCGTTGCCAATCAGATTGCAGCCGGCGAGGTAGTGCAAAGGCCTGCTTCTGCCCTTAAAGAACTGATAGAGAATGCAATTGATTCAGGAGCAGATAAGATACAGGTATTGATCAAAGATGCCGGTAAATCATTGATTCAGGTAATTGACAATGGTTGCGGGATGAGTATGACTGATGCGCGGATGTGTTTTGAGCGGCATGCAACATCCAAAATCCGGCAGGCTGAAGATCTTTTTGCCATAAGAACCATGGGATTCAGAGGTGAAGCGATGGCCTCTATTGCTGCAATTGCTCAGGTTGAATTAAAAACACGCCGCCATGAAGATGAACTGGGTACCCATATAAGAATTGAAGGTTCTGAGATCATTAGCCAGGAACCTGTATCTGCAATGCCCGGAACCAGTATCAGTGTTAAAAATCTTTTTTACAATACCCCTGCCAGACGAAATTTTCTGAAAGGAAATGCTGTGGAAATGCGCCATCTGAATGATGAGTTTCAACGCGTTGCACTGGCAAATCCGGAAATATTTTTCACTCTTCATCACGACGGAAATGAAGTTTTTCATCTGCCAAAAGGAAGTTTAAAGCAACGCATTATTCATCTGTTTGGCAATGCCTACAACCAAAAACTGGTGCCGGTAGAAGAAGAAACGTCTATCATTGGTCTAAAGGGCTATATCGGTAAACCTGAATTTGCTAAAAAGACCAGAGGGGAACAGTTTTTCTTTGTAAATAATCGTTTCATTAAAGATCCTTATCTGAATCATGCTGTAATCAATGCCTATGAAGAAGTTTTAAGTGCCGACAGTTTTCCGCTCTACGTGCTTTTCATCGAGATCGATCCTGCTAAAATTGATATCAATGTGCATCCAACAAAAACAGAGATCAAATACCAGGATGAAAAAGCCATTTATGCGATCGTACGCTCTGCAGTAAAACGTTCAATTGGGCGATATAATATCAGTCCGACATTGGATTTTAACCAGGAAACAGGCTTCAGCCGTATGATCAGTCCGAAAGCGCATGAAGACATTATACCACCGGCAATTTCATTCAACCCTGATTTTAACCCATTTCAAACAGCTAAGAAAGATAGCGGGATCCCTTTTCTGAGAAACAGTGCTGAAGAAAGAAAGAGTATCACCAAGAACTGGGGATCATTATATGAAATTGTTCAGCCTGAGTCGCAACAACAAAATTTTGAACTGGATGCTGATCCGCAGACAGAAATAAATAATCAGGCATTAAAGAGTGTTGGCAAGCAAATATATCAGCTTCATAACCGATTCATCATCTCACAGATCAAATCAGGATTTATGCTGATCGATCAGCAGGCTGCACATGAGCGAATTTTGTATGAACGTTATTTGCAGCATCTTGAAAGCCGTCAGGGAGCAAGCCAGCAAAGCTTATTTCCGCAAACCGTAACTCTGAATGCTTCAGATTTTGAACTGGTCAAAGAATTGATTGGCGATATTCAATCGCTGGGTTTCCAAATCAGGGAATTCGGGAAAAACACCGTGATTATTGAAGGTATTCCGGCAGATCTGGGAGCAAATATCAGCGAAGTGGAAATTCTGGAACATCTTATTGAAGGATTTAAAAACAACCAAAACACTCTGAAAATAAGTAAACGCGAAAGCCTGGCACGTGCTTTGGCCCGTAATACCGCCATTAAATCAGGTCAGCAGCTATCGGTTGATGAAATGAATCATCTGATAGATGAATTGTTTGCCTGCGAAATGCCAAATACATCCCTTAGCGGAAAACCAGTAATCAGTACATTTACCCTGGAAGAACTCTTAAAAAGATTTGAATAATACCATCAGAATAATCAAAACATGAATTTCGGAAACTCCCCGCTTGCACATATACCGCCCGTTGTTAAGAATCTGCTGATCATTAACATCATTTTCTATATAGCCACTCTGATGTTCGGCGGACCAATGATGACTCAGGTACTCGGGGTTCATTATTTTGACAGTCCTGATTTCAGGATCTGGCAGGTAATTACATACATGTTCATGCATGATTACTCATCGCTGTTCCATATTCTGTTCAATATGTTTGCCCTCTATACTTTCGGATCATCCATTGAGTATATCATGGGCTCAAAACGCTTTCTGAACTTCTATCTGATCACCGGACTGGGTGCACTCGGGCTTCAGTTACTGGTTCAAAGTTTTGAAGTTTACAGCATAACCGGGAGCGCAATCAATAACGGTTCATTTCTGATCGATTCATTTAAAGGAACCATTTCCTTCAATCCGGATCTGATCAGCAAGGAAAATGCCTCAACATTATTAGGTATTTACCTCACACCGATGGTTGGAGCTTCGGGAGCAATTTTCGGATTACTGATTGCCTTTGGAATGCTTTTCCCCAATGCAGAATTGTTCATTATGTTCATTCCTGTACCCATAAAAGCCAAATATATCATTCCCATTTATGTGCTTCTTGAGCTATTCCTGGGGGTAAAGCAATTCTCAGGCGACTCAGTAGCACACTTCGCACATTTGGGAGGAGCCCTTTTTGGTTTTATCTTAGTAAAAATATGGGGCTTAAAACGCCGGGATAATTTTTATGAATAGATCGCTGTTAAAAGACTTATACTTCAAAGCTTTCCAATCAGGAAATCCAATATTTCTGTTAATGGGGATTAACATTCTTGTTTTCCTCCTTATTAATTTAATTGCGGTTGCCGAATTACTGAGCATCGGAGGCAGCCCGATTGCCGACCAGATTACCAGAATACTTTCTGTGCCCTCTGCCCTGTCTGATCTTCCATTGAAATTCTGGACTGTCATTACTTATATGTTTGTTCAGCGCGATTTCTTTCATATACTTTTTAATATGCTGTGGATGTTCTGGATGGGACAGATCTTTATGGATTTCCTGAATAAACGTCAATTCTTCTTCACCTATGTTGCAGGAGGATTATTGGGTGCACTGACTTATCTGATTGCCTATAATACCATACCGGTATTCACAAATATTTCATCCTATCTTCTGGGATCATCAGCAAGTGTTATGGCTATTGTTGTGGCTACAGCTACTCTGGTTCCCGACTACACGCTGCGATTATTGCTTTTTGGCACTGTAAAGCTCAAATATCTTGCCATTGCCTATTTCGTACTTGATATTATAGGCATGGGAGGCGGAAATCCGGGAGGAAGTATTGCTCATATTGGCGGCGCTATCACAGGATTCATATTTATTAAACAATTGCAAAGCGGCCGCGATTTGAGTAATTTTCTGAAAAGAAAAACGAAACTCAAGGTTGTTAAAAACAGCTCGGGCAATAGTGCCAATAACTTAGAACCTGACCAGGCAACTATTGACAGCATTCTTGATAAGATTTCGAAATCAGGTTATGACAGTCTGAGTAAAACTGAAAAAGAGCAACTGTTTAAGGCAAGTAAGAAATAATGAGGCGAAGAAGAAAAAAGAGAAGCGGCATTCACTTCTTCAGTAAGTTCGTTTTAAGCGTGAACATACTGGCTGTACTTGCGCTGCTTCTTAGTTATCTGGCTTCCTATGTTGATCCCGGAAAATTCTGGGTTATATCATTCTTTGGTCTGGCCTATCCCGCAATACTGATCACCAACATTTTATTTGTTATTTACTGGCTCTTAAGAATGCCTAAACTGGCTCTTATCTCAGGGCTTACTATCCTTGCCGGATGGAGTGTTATCCTGAACTATATCGGCTTTCGCGAAAGCACCGCGATCATGGTACCAAAATCATCCGGGAGCTTCATAAGGGTAATGAGCTATAACGTTCATAATTTCAAACAGTTTGGCGACAATAATGACCGGTTTACAAAAGAGCAGATCCTCGACATTATACGAAGAGAGCAGCCGGATGTAATTTGTTTTCAGGAATTCTTCAGCAGAAAACGTGGAGAATATAATTTCAGGAAGCATATCAAACAGATAATGGAAACTGAGCACTATTATTTTAAACCTTCTACAGATAATGGATATGAAGCTATCGGTATGGCCATATTCTCCAAATTTCCAATTGTTAATCATGGCAATATTCAGTTCGCAAAAAAGATGAACTGGAATGAAGCTGTATTTGCTGATATTAAAAAAGGGGCTAAGACCTTTCGGGTTTACAATGTTCATTTTCAATCGGTAAGTTTTCAGCCTGAAGATTATCAGTATCTTAAAAAGGTAACCAGCGAGATGATGAATACGGATGTTGAATCGTCAAAAAAAATAGGAAACCGACTGAAAAGAGCCTTCATTAAAAGGAGTAATCAGGTAAAAATGGTTAAGGAACATGCAGAAAAAAGCCCAATACCCCATATTATTGCAGGCGACTTCAATGATACTCCCATCTCATACACTGTAAAAACCATCTCCCGTGATATGAATAACTGCTTCCGTGAAAAGGGCAGTGGATTCGGGATAACTTATAACGGGGCATTCCCGAATTTCCAGATCGATTATATTTTCAGCTCCAAAGAATTTGAGGTCAGAAACTACCTGATTATTAATAAAAAATTGTCTGATCATTACCCGGTCAGGGCCGATCTTGAATTAAAATAAAGCTTTTATTTACCCCGAAAAATCGATTTTCAATTTTTAAGTTTGCATCATGGATAATAACCTGATCATTTATAATACCCTTACCAGAACCAAAGAGAAATTTGAGCCGCTTCATCCGCCATTGGTGGGCTTATATGTTTGCGGTCCTACCGTTTACAGCGATGTACATCTGGGCAATTGCCGCACATTTGTCTCATTCGACCTGATCTACCGTTACTTTCTTCATTTAGGTTATAAAGTGAGGTATGTCCGTAATATCACTGATGCGGGCCACCTTGAGGGCGACATGGATGAAGGGGATGATAAGTTTGCAAAAAAAGCAAAGCTTGAACAGCTTGAGCCTATGGAAATCGTCCAGAAATATACTCTGGGCTTCCGTGACATGATGAGCTTATTCAACGCCCTTCCTCCAAGCATTGAGCCAACTGCTACCGGACATATTATTGAGCAGATCGAGATGGTTAAGCAAATCCTGAAAAACGGATATGCCTATGAAGTGAATGGAACAGTTTATTTTGATGTAGAGAAATATTGCAAAGAGTTCAATTATACTATACTAACCAACAGACAGCTGGAAGAACTTTTGGAGAATACCCGCGAACTTGGCGGTCAGAATGAAAAAAGAGGCCGTCTCGACTTCGCTTTATGGATCAAGGCGAAGCCGGAGCACATCATGCGCTGGCCTTCACCCTGGGGTGTTGGTTTCCCGGGATGGCATATTGAATGTTCAGCAATGAGCAGTAAATATCTGGGCGACAGCTTCGATATACATGGTGGAGGAATGGACCTTGCCGCTACCCACCATACTAATGAGATCGCACAGTCGCAGGCATGTAATCATGTACAACCTGCAAAATACTGGATGCATACTAATATGCTTACTGTTAACGGTGCAAGAATGTCAAAGTCAAAAGGCAATGGTTTCCTGCCGGGCGAGTTGTTTACCGGTAATCATCCCCTGCTTTCAAGAGGGTTCTCCCCAATGTCTGTACGCTTCTTCATGCTTCAGGCACATTACCGAAGCACACTCGACTTTTCTAACGATGCACTTGAAGCCTCAGATAAAGGCTTTAAACGCCTGATGAATGCCTACGGTTTACTGGATAAACTAAGCCCATCGCAAAAATCTGACATCGACCTGAAAGGACTTTCAGACAGATGCTATGCTGCAATGAATGACGACTTTAACAGTCCGGTTCTCATTGCCGAACTTTTCGAAGCAGTTCATATAATTAACAGTATTTACGATGGTAAAACCGCCGCAACAGCACAGGATCTTGAAGATCTTAAACTTCTGATGAAGAACTTTGTGTTTGATGTGCTTGGCCTGAAGGAAGAAAGTAATCAGACAGATGACATGGGACAATTACTTGATTTTATCATTTCACTTCGGTCTGAAGCAAAAGTCAATAAAGATTATGCCACATCCGATAAGATCAGAATCGGATTAAATGCTTTAGGAATTCAGTTAAAAGATAATAAAGAAGGAACAACCTGGAATAAGATCTGAGTTTAAACAATTTAGCCGGGACTTTATACTTTAGATCCCGGCTATTCTAATTATTTTGCAAGTTATTCAGCATATTCTAAAACAGAATATCATATAAGCCAAAAGATCCCGTTTAAGCAGTATAGCAGCAAAGACGGTGTCAAAGATTGATGAAGCGATATATTTTATTACTTATTCTTATTTCTCCGGCGTTTAAGAGCTTCGGCCAGTTAAGTAATGGCAGGGTCAATTCTCTGATAGCAGCAGAAAATTATTTTGCTAAACAAGCTCAGGAAAAAGGAACAGTAGAAGCTATTTTAAAAGTTTCTGATCAGGGAACTATCGTTTTCAGGCCTCATCCCATTAATGCAAAGCAGCTGTATTACAAAACGACAAGTAATGATGCAGGTTCATTAAAATGGGAACCTTTCTTTGCAAAAATATCCCGCAGCGGAGACTGGGGATTCACAAGCGGGCCTTTTAGCTATTCAACAAACTCTGCATCTCCTATTTATGGGCAATATTTATCAATTTGGCATACTAATAATAAAGGACAGTGGAAATTAAGCCTCGATACACGTATTTCACATCAAAAGCCAATTCAAAATCAGGAGAAGAATATTACTGACCCCAATAATTACAGATTCTTCAGACAATTATCCCCTAACAGATTAAAACAGAGGGAAGATATGATCACCACCACTGATAAACTCTTCTCGAACACTTTATTGAGGAATCAGGATATGGCTCTTGAAAACTTTCTGGCAAAAGATACAAGGCTTCTGCTCCAGGGATACGAACCCATAATCGGGAAAGAAAAAGTCATAAATTTTCTGAATCAAAATAAGATCAGCATTTCAACAATCCCACTTGCCGCCAACAGAGCATTAGGAAGTGATCTGGCCTATAGCTATGGTACTGCATTAATTAGCCGAAATAATACCGAAAATAAATACTATTACGTAAGAATCTGGGAATCGCAGGAGGAGTTTAAATGGAATGTGATTCTGGAAATATTCAGTCCGGCTGAGAATTGATTCTTGTTGGCTTTATCTGTTATCCGTTGTCTGTTACCTGTTGTCTGCCTGCAAAAATGCTGATTTGAAATAAAGTTGACATGAGGCTTAGTACAAATTACTGAATACCCCGGTATCTTCACAAAGCCAACAGGAAAAATCTTGTCCTCTAACTATCTTAATTACAGTAGATTTTTGTAATTTTATTAACAGTAAACTCTGCCTGGGGTTGAAAACAGGCTCTTTAATTTAAACGCCCGAACAAATTCTGTTAATAACACATAACCTATAATTCCTATGAGCGCAAGTCCACATAACTATCACAATCTTCTTGAAGCTGTAAACGGTTTACGCAACAGAGGATATAACTACGACTTTCACTTTGAAGATGCATGCCTGCATTGTGCTAAAATAAGTGAATCGTACAGTGCCAAGGATCTTAGGATAACTGAATATTACAGGTTTGAAGGCATGAGCGACCCCGAAGACAATGCAGTAGTATATGCTATTGAAAGTAAAAACGGGAATAAGGGAATAATTATAGATGCCTACGGAGCCTATTCAGATGAGCATAAATCAGCTTTTCTGTCAGAAATTAAGGTGGATGATTAAAGCAGATTTTTAATGATTTGCTCAGTACTGATACCTTCTGCTTCTGCCTTATAATTTCTTACAATACGATGTCTTAAAATAGACTCAGCAACAGCCTGAACATCTTCCTTATCGGGAGAGTATTTGCCTGAAATTGCTGCATGACATTTTGCACCCAGAACCAGAAACTGAGAAGCTCTCGGACCAGCGCCCCAGCTCAGGAACTTGTTTACCTCATCACTGGCTGTTGCAGTTCCGGGACGGGTTTTCGCTGCTATTGACACTGCATATTCGAGTACATTGTCAGTAATCGGAATATTTCTTACCAACTGCTGAAAATAACTGATCTCCTTAGCATCCAATATCTTATTCAGCTCTACCTTGCGATTTGCTGTGGTATTCTTAACTACCATCAGCTCTTCCTCAAAAGTGGGATATGTGAGATATACATTAAACATAAACCTGTCGAGCTGAGCTTCAGGTAATGGATATGTTCCCTCCTGTTCAATCGGATTCTGTGTTGCAAGCACAAAAAAAGGCTGTGGCAGGTGATGTGTTTGTCCGCCAACTGTTACAATTTTTTCCTGCATCGCTTCAAGCAGTGCCGCCTGAGTTTTTGGAGGGGTACGGTTTATCTCATCGGCAAGAATGATATTGGAAAATACCGGACCACGAATGAATTTGAATGTACGATCTTCTCCTAAAATCTCAGAGCCAAGTATATCTGAGGGCATCAGATCCGGTGTAAACTGTATACGGTTATAGCTCAGATCGAGCACCTGTGCCACAGTTTGTACAAGAAGCGTTTTCGCAAGTCCGGGTACCCCTACCAACAGGCAGTGCCCGTTACTGAAAATTGAAATAAGAACAGATTTTACAACCTCATCCTGACCAACGATTACCTGTGAAATTTCTTCCCTTATCTTTTTATACGACAGGTGAAGTGCATCAAGGGCCTCAACATCAGAACTATAGGTCTTCATTCTATCAATTTTTAGCAGTTGTCCACCCGCTCAGCTCAGGACAGGTCTGATATTCTGTATCAATTTTAATATACGTAATCTTTCTTCGCTTTTCGAACCATTCACTTATGGTGCGGTTGTTCTTATCTTCAAAAGCTACTTCCTTAATTTTGGGGTAATCCTGCTCAAGGCTGGCCCTGTGCGGACCAGTTTTTGATTTCAGACTCAGAATACGGTAGCCACTTTTACCATCTGCACCGGTAAAAAGAAATGGCTTTGATATTGACCCAACCTTCATGGTATCAACAGCAAGAAATACCTGAGGATCGAGTTTATCTGTGGGAATATAAGTTGTACGGCTCTGAACATTCTCTGCATTAAGCATCATTCCACCATTGTATTTGGTATCATTATTATCAGAATGAAGTGAAGCTGCAGCGGCAAAATCAATTTTCTTATCGATCAATTGCTGATAAATACTGTCGGCATGAGCCTTGGCACGCTCCAGACTTGCAGGAGTAGGCTCTGTTTTGATCAGGATATGTCTGACATTAACCTGCTCACCGCGGCGCTCAACCAACTGCATCACATGGAACCCGAATTCGGTTTCGATAACCTGTGATAACTCGCCCGGTTTTAGCTTGAATGCTGTTGCTGCAAATTCTTTAACCAGACTGGTTCTATCCATAAATCCAAGATCTCCGCCTTCACGTGCCGAACCCGGATCCTGTGAATATAATCTTGCCAGTGTAGCGAAGTCTTCACCATTTTTGATCCTTAAACGCAATACTTCAGCCTTATCATGAAACACTTCCTTCTCCTGTTTATTCAGCTTTGGAGTTAAAAATATCTCTGCGATCTCTACTTCTGTATTAAAAAAAGGAAGGCTGTCTTTAGGAATTGCATCGAAATAACGTTTTATCTCCAGAGGGGTAACGGCAACATTTTCTGTGATCTTAGCCTGCATTTTTTGAGCCACAAGCATTTCCTTAATATCAGGCCTGATCTCATCCTTATACTGGATCAATGAACGGCCTAAAAACTCCTCAAGACGTTCCGGCCCACCAGCCCTGCCCGTCATGGCCCTTAAACGTCTTTCTATTTCTCCATCAATCTGATCGTCAGTAACCGTAACAGAGTCAATTATTGCCTGCTGCCCAAGAATCTTCTGTGATAGCAAACTCTGTAATATGCTGCATTTCACCTCCGGGTTTGCAGGATTTCCCTGTGCAAGATATTGTGCATACTGCAATTCAATTTCTGATTGTAAAATGATCGAACTTCCAACAACTGCTGCAACTTTATCAAGGGATTTCTTCTGCGCACTTACCTGGACAAAGGTAAAAAAAAGTAGTCCTGTCAATATCCCTAAGGTTTTTCTCATCTCTATTAATTCTCTTATTATGAGCAGATTACCTCTGCAATATCTTTTGTATTCCCTATAAAAAACACAAGCCCCTTAAAGAGCCTGTTCATTATCTGAATATTGCAAAATTATCAGTTATAATTCACAATTCAATCATTAAAATGAAGAGCTTCCATTTTGAAGCTGAAACAGACAATTATAAGCAATTACCTTCATTTTCAGATCAGAACGATGTCTCAATAATTCTAAGGCCTAAGTTAAGCTTTTGACAAAGAAGCCCCGATCATTTAACTAAATTTAACAGATGCTTTCTTAAGTTTGCAGAAGAAGCACGACTTAAAAAATTTTCGATGTCAAACCTGCTGGTAAAAGATAATAATGCCCTGAAATTCTTCATGACCGAAGACTTATATATCCTTCCGGAAAAAGAAGTACTAAAGCCTGCTGATAAAACAGAAGAATTATCAATTCCGGAACCGGTAAAAATTCCTGAGACGATACAAATACCAAAGATCGAAGCAGTAGCAGAGGAAATTAAGGCTCCTGCCGAAGAAATAAAAAAAACTATTAATTTCTCCTATCTCGGAGATAACAATAAATATTTTCTTATTCTGATTGACGACAGCAAAAGTACTGAAATCAGCGGATTACATAAAGAAACCCTGCTTAAGATCATGTCTGCCAAAGGGCTCGAAATCAGGGATCTGGCAATTCTCAACCTTGACAAGCATCAGAGTGTAAATTTCAGCGAACTAAAAGATTATTTCAGCTGCAGCAGAATCGCTTTATTTGGCATTGACCCGAAGCGAATCGCTTTGCCTTCCATGAGCTCAAACAAAGTTGAAAATTACATGAATGTGAAGATTCTGGCAACATTCGGTATTGATGAAATGATCAATGATGTGACAAAAAAGAAAGAGTTTTGGGCTGTTATGAAAGAATTTTAATATGGAACTGGTCTTTGCAAGCAACAATCAGCATAAAGTAGAAGAAATACAGGCAATGATCGGCAGCACGATCAAACTCAAAAGCCTCAGGGATATTGGCTGTACTGAAGAGATTCCTGAAACCGGACGGACATTTGCAGAAAATGCAGGACAGAAGAGCCGTTTCGTTTATGAAAAATTCGGACTCAACTGCTTTGCCGATGATTCTGGTCTGGAAATAGATGCCCTTGGAGGTGAGCCTGGCGTTGATTCTGCACATTATTCAGGCAGTCGCAACTTTGAACAGAACATGCAATTGGTACTGGACAAATTGGGCGATTCAGAAAATCGTGCAGCACGGTTTAAAACAGTAATTTCTTTAATTATTGAAGGTGAGGAGTTTCTTTTTGAGGGCAGTGTTGAAGGCAGAATAACAAAAAGCAGAACAGGTACAGGAGGTTTTGGTTATGACCCCATTTTCAAACCTGATGGATACGATATCAGCTTCGCAGAAATGAGTGCGGATGAAAAAAACCGCATCAGTCACCGGGCTAAAGCAACTGAAAAGCTAATCTCCTTCCTGAAAAGCCGCTACTAATTTTTACCGGCTTTAGTTGTCGTTTTATTTGAGGGTTTAGGCGCAACTGTGGCTGCCGGGCCTTTTTCAGGCATCTTTGACCCATTTTGAGCAGGTTTTGTACTTTTTCCGCCTGTGGCTTTTGTGCTTTTACTTTTATCTGCTGCAGGCTTGTCAGATTTATCTTCCACCAGCGCAGGAATAATTTCCTCCTTTGACTTCGGACGATCACGCGGCTTCCAGATAAATCCCTTCAGCACCCTGTCCTCTTCCTTAAGTTCCTCCATAGGGGTAATTGTGGCCTCAACAGAACGTATCGCTGTAATTCCCTGTAGTTTATTATCCTTCAGCAAGATCTTAAGTCTGCTGCTGATCAGATGATTCAGTCCGCTGTATGCAGTATCTTCTTTCAGATAATAAACACTCTCTGCATTTCCATCTACAAACATCCTGCTCAGCTTATTGTTCAGAAAATAGCCCGTAATCAATTTACCCTTGATCTGATTAAAATTAGTTGAATCCGCATCTTCCGTATTCGCAATAAAACTATTCTGCTGCAGGATCATATTATCCAGCTTTTTATTTTTCATCTGCAGAAAAACTGTATCGCCCGACAATTGAGAGCCCTGAGCCCATATCATAGGATTCGTGAAGCACCTTACAGTTGAATCTGAATAGCTAAAAAACATGGAATCTGCTCTTGCCTGCAGATCAGATTTAAATATTTTCGCCTTATGATAAGCAATAATGATTCTGGACTTTGCAGTATCAGTACTTGCAGAGTCAACTTTAAGATTCACTTTGCTTTTCAATGTATCTGGTCCGGCCTTGCCGTCATTTTGTTTCAGATTTGAAGGAGGAATTTTGGCTTGCTGTTCAGGCTTATCAGTCCGGGCAATCAATTTTGCGGGAGGCTCATCCTTCAAGGGTGCTTTTTTTACCTCAGGTTTAAGCGGCTCATTATCCGGGACAGCTTTTGAACCCGGTGCTATAGCATCCTGACTAATTGCAGCAGTATCAGCTTTCTCTGCCACAAGCTGATCATCAGGCAGCATTTCCTGTTTACGATACGGCTCAATATCCCTGTTAAAGACAACCTTACTATATAAAGTATCCGCAGTCATCCAGATGGAATCAACCTTTGCAGAATCTGATTCGGAAATGATCACTACATAGGGGCTCTTTGTAACCAGAATACTCTCATCCGCCTTTTTATAGAATCCCAATCCCCCCTTAAGCAGGGCCTTTTCTACTGTATCAATAAAAGTTATATGCCCGATTGCCCTTCCAATTCCTGCCTTACGATCATAAAAAAGGCTGTCGCCGGTCATTGATTTACTCCCCTGAGTATAAAGATTTTTTTTTCCGAAACGGGCCTGTTCCAGATTAGTATCGTAAGTGCCGTTTTCGGTATAGAGTGTATCGTCCTTACCATAAATATTAGTAGGACCATAGAAATAGGCAATCTTTGAATTTGAATTATACCGGAGGGTATCATTTTTGATCACAGCATCAGGAGTATTCAGCACCACATTATGCCTGAAATAAGAGTCTCTGCTATTCGCAAAATAATACCCATTCTTGCTGGTCAGCACATTTTTTCCGTTCACTATCTTGCCACCACCGGTGTATGTACCAATCCTGGTGGTCATATCATAGGTTAAATATTCTGTACTAAGCGTTGCATCCCCATCCAGCATCCGTACATTGTTGGTCAGAACAGCCAGTTTGGTATTCCCGTCGTAGTTAAGAAGATCTGAATAAATTGTTGTACCTGAAGGCTGAGTAATTACCACATGACCAAAAGCCTGAAAAGTATTGGCAGACTGATTAAAATCTGCACTATCGGCTGCCAGGGTAGACCCTTCATGTGCAAAAACAGGACGAATAATACGTGCAAAACCCGAAGACTGAAAGCCTTTAATTAGTTCAGATGATCTGATCTCGATTTGCCGGCCCTGAGCAAATGCTCCTATAGCCAGAACTATAAACAGAACAGATAGTATGATTCTTCTCACAATGCAAAAATAGTTTTTTGGCTAAGGATTTTTAATTAAATAATTTTGACAGTATGACAGTTATCCAGCGTTTCCAAAACTACATCAAAGAACATGCCCTTTTCAGGGATAATGAGCCTGTGCTCCTTGCTGTCAGCGGAGGGCGCGACTCAGTGCTGATGGCTCATTTGTTTAAGTCTGCAGGCTATACATTCGGGATTGCACATTGCAATTTCGGGCTAAGAGGCAATGAATCTGAACAGGACGAGGCATTTTGCACTGAACTTGCACAAAAGCTGGATGTCCCCTTTCATTCAGTCCGCTTTGATACTGCTGAATTTGCCGGAGAGCATCGTATCTCTATTCAGATGGCTGCCAGAGATCTTCGTTATCAATGGCTGGAAAAAATCAGATCTGAATCAGGATACCGGTACATCGGAGTTGCACATCATCAAAATGATGCCACAGAAACCATGCTTCTGAATCTTACCCGCGGAACGGGTATTTCGGGATTACATGGCATATTACCCAAAAAAGGAAAGCTCATCAGGCCGCTCCTCTTTCTTAGCCGGGAAGAAATCAACGATATTTTCAACAAAGAGAAGTATACTTTTCGTGAAGACAGTTCTAATCTTTCTTCAAAATATGCCAGAAACAAAATCAGGATTGAAGTAATTCCGGTTTTAAAACAATTAAACCCGGCACTGGAACACACTTTTGAAGAAAACCGCAAACGCTTTGCCGATCTGGAAGTACTTCTGGAGCAAAGAGTCGCAGAATTAAGAGATCAGTTATTTAAAAAAATAAATTCAGAAGAGATTGAGATCAGTCTGCCTGATTTACAAAAGCTCAGGCCTCTGGATACATTAATGTATGAACTCTTCAAACCTTATGGTTTTTCTGAGCCTGTACTTACAGATCTGCAAAAATCCTGGTATGGCGAGGCCGGTAAAATTTTCCAATCCGTGAGCCATCAGTTATTACTGGATCGCAATAAATTGATCTTAAGCACGATTGAGGAAACAGAAACTGAAGAAACACTGATCGATCAGCAAAACGGGTATTGGTTATGGCAGGGGAAAACATTCAAATCAATTATTTGCACTGCAACTGAATTTCAGCTAAAAAAAGACAAAAACCTGGCACAGCTTGACCTTGATCTGCTGCAATTTCCGCTAAAATTAAGAAGCTGGAAAAATGGCGATCATTTTCAGCCCTTAGGTCTGAAAGGCACAAAGAAACTCAGTGATTTTTTTATTGAGCAAAAGATCAGCCTTAATCATAAAAAAGATATCGGAATACTGGAAAACAACAACGGTGATATCCTTTGGGTTTCCGGACTGAGAATCAGTGAACGCTATAAAATTAGTTCAGGCACCAAAAAAGTTTTTATCTTAGAACAATTCAAGTAATATGCAGGAAGATCAGGTAACTTTTTTAGAAAGGCAGTATCTGGGTCGTGATCATGGCCGGATCAGTATTCGTCTGGTTCTTGCCCTGTTTTGCTTTGCTGCATATTTCATTACTGAGAAGCGTGAAGAAAATGCCGAACTGTTTCTGGTAGTAGGCTTTGGCATTCTGGTAGCTTCGGTTATAATGATGTTTTTGCTTCATTACAAAACCACAGTGAATAACAAAAGTATTGTTCTTGATGGTTTGTGGACTACTAAAATGGTTAAGATAGACCTTAACAGCATTGTAAAAGTAGAACGTACCCCCTACAGTTCGTATATTATCAATAATCCGGTTTACAACCTGCATCAGAAGGGCACTGTTCGCTTTTATGCAGGTGGTAAAGATGCAGTTAAACTTACCGACCGTGATGGTCTGGTGTATATCATCGGCACTTTGCACCAGAAGGAATTGGAAAGAAGTATCCTGAAGGAGATGAAGAAGTAATTTACTTCTTAGGCTTAGGCTGTCATCCACAGATTTCTTCTTGCTTAAAATACTTTTCTAACTGTAAGAATTCCATTTGCTCGTCGACCTGCCTGCCTGCCGGCAGGAATGACGGGGTAATTGAATACCCCCACCAACAAAAAAAGGAACCTGCTATTAAACAAATTCCCTTTTCAGCCAATTTACAATACTTATTTCTTTAAGCCGATCTCCCTCAGGCGCTCATCCAGGTATTCACCGGCTGTCATATCCGTATAAGCTTTCGGATAATTGATATCAATACATGAATCCAAACAGGTTAAATCCATATTTCCTTTTGGATGCAAAAAGAAAGGAACAGAAAATCTGGAAGTCTTCATCAGCTGACGCGGCGGGTTAACCACACGATGAGTAGTAGACTTCAATTTATTATTTGTTAAACGCTGAAGCATATCCCCAACATTTACCACAATATCTTCTACATGAGCCTTTACAGGATACCAGCTTCCGTCCCGGGTTAAAACCTCCAGTCCGTCGGCACTTGCCCCAATCAAAAGCGTAATCAAATTGATATCCTCATGAGCCCCCGCACGCACTGCATCCTGGGGTAAACTATCAGGGTCTTCAATCGGGAAGTAGTGAATTGCCCTCAGAATTGAATTCCCGTTATGAACCTTTTCATCAAAATAATTCTCAGGAAGATTCAGATAAACAGCAATAGCCCTTAACAAATGCTTACCGGCATACTCCAGACGTTCATACACTTCACGGGTAACTTTATTGAAGCCCGGCAGTTCATCAACCATGATATTATCCGGATATTCCGATTTTACAGGATCATGGTCTGTAACAACCTGTCCGCTTTGCCAGAATTCTTTCAGATCAGGTGTTTTTGAATCTTTAGCTTTTTCCCTGCCTTTACTGGTATAACCTCTCTGACCGGCAAGCTCAGGCTTTTCATACTTCAGTTTTTGCCCTTCAGGCATACTAAAGAATTTTTTCACTTCAGAATAAAGTTCATCAATGAGCTCCTGAGTCATCCCATGATTAGCAATCGTAACGAAGCCCGTATCATTAAATGCTTTACCGATATTATCGGAAAAACGCTTTCTCTGTTCCGGACTACCTTTGATGTAATCGTTCAGATCAAGGCGCGGAATATTTACTTCTGATGACATAATTTACTGGTTAGTTTATGCAGCGAATATACAAGCAATACTTAATAAGTTAGAACAATACAAGGGCTAAAATTACATAACAATTTGATAACCAGAATATTATTATCAATGCTTTAACCCGGAATCAGATAAATGAAAATTCATTTATGAAATTTCCGGTAGCGCGCCAACATCATAATTACAATAAAAAGAAGTGCAAGGGGTATCAGAATTTTCATTGATCAAATATAAGCCCAATGAGCAATAAAAAATTAAAATATTTTTAAAATTACTAAAAATATTAGTATAATTTTGCAGATATGAATGATAAAGAAAAAATCGAAGCAGCAATACTGATGCTAAAAAAGCTGAAGAGAATGGTTGGATTCTTTATGAAAAGTGAAATATCACTATTAATCGACAAGCTTGAAAACAGTATACCCCAAAATGAGAAAGCACTGAAAGCCTGTCAAAACAATACAGAAACTAAGACTTCTTTTGCACAAGAGTCAGACCTGCTCTGATCTGTCCTCTGTCGGCTGCAAGCAAACTAACCTGAACCGTTCCTTTATTACTTGTCGGAATCGTAACTGAGCTGACCCCCTGCTTTAAAAGTTCCTTTATTTCTGTTGCAGGATCCAGCTCAAAAACCATCATTTTTTTACTGACATCCCAATCACCCATTGATATTACTTCAGTAGTTGATTTCAATAATAATTTTTTAGCGTTTTCCATGGTAATAGTAACTTCTGTACCACGCTTTATGCTTGCGGCAACAGGCAGATTGAGCAATAAATAATAGTTTTCATCTACTGCCCTTACAGAAAAGCTCAGACGGGTTTTACCGTCCCCATCTTTGAAAAGATACTGAGAAGTTTGTCTGATATGTTCATTTGTCCGTTTTTCAAGCCTGTCAATAACCAGCGAGGGCGACTGAGAAAAAGAGCTCAATGAGCTAAGAACAAGAAAAAAAACTAACAAGGAAGAACGCATGTAATTTATTCAGATTTAAAAATAAATTACTCCCCCGAACTTGCCGGAGCTTTCCCTATCAGTTCCATAAACTGATCCAACTTAGGGGTAATAATAATCTGAGTACGTCTGTTTCTGGCTTTTCCGGCTTCAGTATTATTATCAGCAATGGTATTGTACTCACCACGTCCTCCGGCAGTAAGACGTTTAGGATCAACACCATAATTGTTCTGAAGCGACTGAACAACTGAAGAAGCCCTCAAAGCACTCAGATCCCAGTTGTTTCTGATATTCGGCATTGAAATTGGCACATTATCGGTATTACCCTCGATCAGCACCTCGTAGTTATCATAATCCTTGATGATCTTTGCGATTTTACCCAATACCTTATCGGCTCTGTCTGAAATCAGATAACTACCTGATCTGTAAAGCATATTGTCGGCAAGAGATATATACACCACGCCTTTCAATACCTGAACATTTACATCGCTCATCTCTTCACGGGTCAGAGAGCGGGTCAGGTTATTGGTGAGTACCAGATTCAAAGAATCACTCTTATTTTTTGCATTAACTAATTGCTTTATATATTTATTTGAACTGTTAATCTCATCAACCAGCTTGGAAATATTCACATTGCCCTGACTGCTGGAGGTTAAGCATTTATCCAGAGCCTTTTGAAGTGATTCCAGATTGGAACGTTCTGAAGCAAGCTGCTCCTCCACACTCCTCACACGAACCTGCGATTCGCTCAAATTATTCTGAGTTTTCTGCAATTTCTGATCCAGATCCCGGTTAGTATCCTGCAGAAGATTATAATTGGTCTGAAGCTGACTATGACTGGTCTGAAGCGTTGTATATTTCTTTTTACTTATACAGGATTGAGCCAGGACAGCTGCAATTAATAATACCGGTAATAAGGACTTATTTTTCATAATTGAATACTAATTAAGAGCGTAAATGAAGAATATCAAGTATTAACGATAAATAAATATAAACATTATTTGAGTTACATAAAGTTACAAATATTCTTCCTCAACAATTAAAAAGAACAGATATTCTATTGATTGTGTCAGGTTATAAACATAATAATTGATTTAGATTGAAATTCTATCACTCCTGACGCCCTTTAAAACACAATCAAGACCGGTGAATAAACCCGCGGCCTCCCGATAGAGGACTACTGTGTACCCACATCTTCATCAGTTCTAATATTTTGGGATTGTAATTTCTATACATAGGGGCTTTCTGTTTGAATGTAAATTAACATTCGATTGAAAAGATTTCAGGATACTTCAATAATCATCCGGACTCTGTTGATTAAATAGGAATCATCCTCAATCTCACGAGCTAATTAATTTAAATAAATTAACTTTGCACTTTCAAATTCAGGCACTCAAACACAACATTAAATGATCCATTTTTTTGTCAACCCCAAAAACACCGTTTTTGCAGTTCAAACACAAAATGAGATATCAAAAGAAGATATCAATAAGTTAAACTGGTTATTTGGGGACGCACATAAATTAGAAGAATCTGTACTATCTGGTTTTTTTACCGGCCCAAGGGCAGCAATGGTTACACCCTGGAGTACCAATGCCGTTGAAATTACCCAGAACATGGGAATTTCGGGCATTATCCGTATCGAAGAATTTGAAAAAGTAGCATCAGACTTCAATGAGTTTGATCCCATGCTTTCTCAGAAATATGCTGAACTGAATCAGGAAATTTATACTATCAATATCAAACCTGAACCAATTCTGGATATCGATGATATCGCAGCTTATAATAAATCAGAAGGGCTTGCGCTTAGCACTGAAGAAGTTGATTATTTAAATAAACTATCTGATAAACTTGGCAGGAAACTCACCGACTCTGAGATATTTGCGTTTTCACAGGCTAATTCTGAACATTGCCGTCATAAAATTTTCAACGGTACATTTATTATTGATGGCGAAGAAAAGCCTGTTTCTCTCTTCAAACTCATCAGAAAAACATCAGAAACAAATCCGAACGATATCGTTTCTGCATACAAAGACAATGTGGCTTTTTTAAAAGGCCCGCGGGTGACTCAATTCGCTCCAAAGAGTGCAGATAAGCCTGATTTCTATGAAGAAAAAGAATTCGACTCTGTTTTATCATTAAAAGCAGAAACACATAATTTCCCAACCACTGTTGAACCATTTAACGGAGCCGCAACCGGTTCGGGTGGTGAAATACGCGACCGTCTGGCAGGCGGGCAGGGATCTTTACCACTGGCAGGAACAGCGGTTTACATGACCTCCTACTCCAGACTGGGCAACAACCGGACATGGGAAAAAGGTATGGAAGAAAGACCATGGCTTTACCAGACACCAATGGATATCCTGATCAAAGCCTCTAATGGAGCATCTGATTTTGGAAACAAATTCGGTCAGCCATTAATTGCCGGCTCAATACTAACATTTGAGCACGAGGAGAATAACCGTAAAGTTGCTTATGATAAAGTGATCATGCAGGCAGGCGGTGTTGGCTACGGTAAACTGGATCAGGCAATAAAGCATACTCCAAAAACAGGTGATAAAATCGTGATCCTTGGAGGAGAAAATTACCGCATCGGAATGGGCGGAGCTGCGGTTTCATCGGCCGATACCGGGGCTTTCGGCTCAGGCATAGAACTCAATGCCATTCAGCGTTCCAATCCTGAAATGCAAAAACGTGCTGCCAATGCCATTCGCGGACTGGTTGAAAGCGATAACAATCCGATCGTATCAATCCATGATCACGGTGCAGGCGGTCATTTAAACTGCTTATCAGAATTAGTGGAAGCTACAGGCGGCCTGATCGATCTGGATAAATTACCTGTCGGCGACCCCACCTTATCCGCAAAAGAAATTATTGGCAACGAATCGCAGGAACGTATGGGTCTTGTGATTGGTGAAAAAGATATTGATACCCTGCAAAGAATTGCAGATCGTGAGCGTTCTCCGATGTATCAGGTTGGAGATGTAACCAATGATCACCGCTTTACCTTCAGGTCAAAAACAAGCGGAGCAACTCCAATGGATTATGCTTTGGCCGACTTTTTCGGAAGCTCTCCGAAAACCATTATGGCTGATCAGTCTGTATCGAGAAACTATGCAGATTTAAACTACAGCAGTTCAGATATTCCATCTTACCTGAATCAGGTATTGCAGCTGGAAGCCGTGGCCTGTAAAGACTGGTTAACCAATAAGGTCGACCGCTGTGTAGGCGGCAGAGTAGCAAAGCAGCAATGTGCCGGACCATTACAATTGCCATTGAATAACGTAGGTGTTATGGCTCTTGATTTTAAGGGCAAAGAAGGTATTGCCACTTCAATAGGACACTCGCCGGTTTCAGCACTCGTAGATCCGGCAGCCGGTTCGCGCAATGCGATGGCCGAAGCTCTGTCAAATATAGTCTGGGCTCCGCTGAAAGACGGTTTACATTCTGTTTCCCTTTCCGCAAACTGGATGTGGGCATGCAAAAACGAAGGAGAAGATGCCCGTTTATACGAAGCTGTAAAAGCCTGTTCTGATTTTGCCATTGAGCTTGGAATTAATATCCCTACCGGAAAAGACTCATTATCCATGAAGCAGAAATACCCGAACGATGAGGTAATTGCTCCGGGAACAGTGATCATTTCAGCAGCCGGAAATTGTTCAAACATTACCAAAGTAGTTGAACCGGTTCTGAAACGTAATGGCGGTAATATCTATTACATCAACCTTTCGCAGGATTCCTTTAAGCTGGGTGGTTCATCCTTTGCTCAGATCCTGAATAAAGTAGGTTCGGAAGTTCCAACTGTATGCGATGCAGCCTTTCTGAAAAAAGCATTCAATATATTGCAGGATCTGATCAAAGACCGGAAGATCAATGCCGGTCATGATGTTGGCAGTGGCGGCTTGATCACGACCCTGCTCGAGATGTCGTACGCAGAGGTAAACCTGGGCGCAAATTATGATCTGAGCTCTTTGAGAGAACAGGATACCATAAAAGCATTGTTCAACGAAAATATTGCGGTGGTATTCCAGGCTGATGCAGCTGTTGAGGCTGTCTTTGCACAAAACAATATTGAGCTATTCAAAATAGGTACTGTTGCAGAAGGAAATGAAGTAAGCATTAGAAATAATCAGGATAGCTTCACTTTCAATATTTCTGAAACCAGAGATACCTGGTATAAAACCTCATTTCTTCTGGATTCCAGACAATCCAGAAACGGAATGGCACAGGAACGCTATAACAATTATAAAAACCAGCCACTGCAATTCAGCTTCCCGGCACATTTTGATGGAAAATTACCTGTCATAGCAAAGGGAAGTGCCAGACCAAAGGCAGCAATCATTCGCGAAAAAGGAAGTAACTCAGAACGCGAAATGGCAAATGCCATGTTCCTGGCAGGTTTTGATGTAAAAGATGTACACATGACCGACCTGATATCAGGCAGGGAAACACTGGAAGACATTCAGTTTATCGGTGCAGTTGGGGGGTTCTCCAATTCAGACGTTCTGGGATCAGCCAAAGGCTGGGCAGGAGCATTCCTCTACAATGAAAAAGCCAAAACGGCATTAAAGAATTTCTTCAAACGTGAAGACACCCTCTCTGTAGGAATCTGTAATGGCTGCCAGTTATTTATGGAGCTTGAACTAATCAACCCGGATCATGAGATTCATGGTAAACTGCATCATAATAGCTCGCATAAGCACGAAAGCGCATTTACATCCGTAACTATTCAGAAGAACAATTCAGTAATGCTTTCCAATCTGGAAGGTGCAACTTTAGGGGTATGGATCTCTCATGGAGAAGGCAAATTCAATCTGCCATATTCAGAAGATCAGTACAATATTGTAGCCAAATACGGATATGAGAACTATCCGGCAAACCCGAATGGCTCAGACTTCAATACAGCAATGATGTGTGATGCTACAGGCCGGCATCTGGTGATGATGCCGCATATCGAACGTTCCACTTTCCCGTGGAACTGGGCGAATTATCCCGATCGCGGACAAAAAGACGAAGTTTCACCATGGCTGGAAGCATTCGTAAATGCGAGGAAATGGATTGAGAAGAAGTAGATCATAGGATTTAGGCAGCCTGCAAAATGGGGATTGCTTGATTTTCAGGTATTTTTATCGTCATTCCTGCCTGGCTGTACGTCATTCCTGCCTACCGCAGGCAGGTCGAACGAGCGAATGAAATTCTTCAGTTAAAAAATTATCTGTAACGAGGAGAAATCTGTTAATGCCGGGCTTGGCTTTAGTAATGAGATTTCTCAGTCGTGCCTCCTTCAAGATGATGGGAGTAACCCCCAACACCCCTTTCTCAAAACCTAATAAGCCATTCTCAAACGCTCTGCAAATTCATCCGGCAAAGGACTTTCCTCTATGGCATTTGCGGCCTTTTCAACATCATAATCAAAACGGATAAAGTCAATCTGTAAGCTATCGGGATGATTCACAGCACTGTTTTCGTTCAATGTGAGCATCACATAACAGCCTGCCATGATATCATCTTTCGGTTTACCTGCAGAGCCCAGATTAATGACATGCTTCAGCTTATTACCTGCCTGAATAATCCGGTGAAACGGTTTGTGGGAATGTCCCACACAAAGTATATCTGCTCCCGATTCATTCATTAAGTCCAGAACATAACTTTCCTCTGTATCTTCCAGAACATATTCATTCACATCCCTCGGACTGCCATGAACCAGAAGAATCCTAAGATCTTCATTATTTAAGCTATAATCCAGTAAAATATGAGCAGGTAAAGTCAGCAGATAAGTTCTGTTCTCAGGTTTGATGATATGATAAGCGTAATCCTTGCCCGTAGAGTCCAATAGCTCAGGAGCCACAGGTAGCAGATTTTTCACATAGAGATCGTGGTTCCCGGCAATCGTAGCAATTCCTCTTTTACGGACTCCCTCAATAATTTCATTCGGCCATACATTATAACCTACCAGATCGCCCAGACAGTAAACCGCATCCGGTTTCCGGCTGTCCAGATCCGCTAAAAAAGCCTCGAATGCCGGCAGGTTGGCATGTATATCAGAAAAAAGAGCAATTTTCATGATGCAATATCAGAATTAGGATAATATTTACGGCGAAGCCGGAAAGCCACATTAACCAGCGCAATCAGGGCAGGTACTTCTACCAGCGGACCGATTACCCCAACAAAGGCCTGTCCGGAGTTAATACCGAACACCCCAATCGCAACCGCAATAGCCAGCTCAAAATTATTCCCCGCTGCTGTAAAAGCAATGGAGGCATTTTTAGAATAATCGGCACCCAAAGCTTTACCAAAAAAGAAACTAAGCAGAAACATGATCGCAAAATAGATGAGCAGAGGAATCGCAATTCTCACGACATCAAAAGGGATCTGCACGATCAGCTCTCCCTTCAAACTGAACATGACCACAATGGTAAATAACAATGCGACCAGCGTGATTGGAGAGATGAAAGGAATAAATTTAGTTGTGTACCATTCCTCTCCCTTCAGGCTGATCAGACTATAGCGACTAATGATGCCGGCAGCAAATGGCAAGCCGAGGTAGATCCCTACAGATTTAGCGATTTCTCCGATGGTAATATTCACTTCAGAGCCTTCAAAGCCAAATAAAGGAAGTAGTAAAGTGATAAAAACATAGGCATAAACGCTGTACAAAAGCAGCTGAAAAATACTGTTCAGAGCTACAAGTCCGGCGGCATACTCCCTGTTTCCTTCAGCAAGTTCGTTCCACACGATCACCATGGCAATACAGCGCGCCAGTCCGATCAGAATCAAACCAACCATGTATTCCGGCTTATCCGCCAGAAAAGTAATGGCCAGAATAAACATCAGTACCGGACCGATGATCCAGTTCAGAATCAATGAGGCGCTGAGCACTTTTGTATTCCGAAAAACCTCTGCCATATTCTCATATTTCACTTTTGCCAGGGGCGGGTACATCATCAGGATCAATCCGATAGCCAGTGGAATATTAGTCGTTCCGCTCGAATACGAATTGATGAATCCGGCGGTTGAGGGCACAAAATAACCCAAAGCCACTCCGGCAGCCATAGCCAGAAAAATCCATAATGTTAAATAGTGATCAAGAAAGCTAAGCTTCTTTCTCTCATGAGCCGGTGCGCAATGATTTGCTGACATCTGATTTGAATTGATCAAACAAATAGACTTAAGCGATATGCTTATAGATAAAATCTGCCGAATAGGCTTTAATCATTTCCCTAACCCTTCTGAACTCATTCATGATTTCCTCTTCAGTTCCCTGAGCCTTTGCCGGATCAGGGAAATTAAAATGAAAGCGTTCCACATTACCCGGAAAATACGGGCAAGCCTCATTGGCATTATCACAAACCGTAATGACGTAATCAAAAGGGATATCCAGATATTCATTCACATTGTTGGAAGTATGCTTTGAAATATCAATACCATCCTCTGCCATGATTTTGATTGCACGTGGATTCACCCCATGAGTTTCTATGCCTGCACTGTAAATTTTTGCCCTATCGCCGGCAAAATGCCTCAGATAACCCTCAGCGATCTGACTGCGGCAGCTGTTTCCGGTACAGAGTACGAGTATATTTTTCATTTCAGAATTCATTCAATTATTATATCGCAATATTACGATATAATTATGAAAACATCAAAAATTTTAAGGTTAAGCTATTTAAAGATGAGGTAAATTTTAAATCTTCTTGTCCCTGTGGGTATTGTCAGCAACAGGCGTGTGTTAACAAAGCAGTAAACTATTTGTTGGACAACAACAGCAAAGGCAGAACTATTGTACAGTTTTATATTTGGGTTGCTGTTTTGGATTTACGAACCTCCCCCTGCCAGCCCTCAATGCTGAATACGCTCTCCCTCAACATGAGGCGGACAGGCATGATCCATAAAAAACTGTGGTATTAATTAAAAAGGAAGTACACAGCGTGTGTCTTGTCTGATGTGCATGTCTCCCTCCGGCGGGGGTTGGAGGTGGTAAACTTTTTAATTAGCAACAAAACCAACAAATTTAAGTGATAACAAAGTAAAAAGCAGAGAAGATCAGAAACTTCTAATAAAGCTCCTTCTTCCTGTTGATCAGGTAATAAACCAGTGCGAAACCAACCAAAGGGGAAGCAAATACAGAAACCAGCACTGATCCAAAATATCCCAGGGGAGTCTTACGACCATAATAAGCAATAATGTGGGTCATTAACAGAACCATCAGCAGCAAAAAGATCTCAGGGCCTGAGATATTTGAAAATTGAAAAAATCTCATCATGCTTGAATTAATACTAATATACTAATTCATTCAATAATATTGTCTTTGTGGATCCTATTGCTAAATCAAGTTTCGAATTGTCCATACCTTTTTAACCTGATTAGAATTGTTATGATAATCAAAGCGGATAATTATGTACTACCTAAGCACTATCTTTTGAGAGATTAGTGATGCTGGAGATGAGACTTCCATAAACAAAAAACCCCTCAGAAATAATCTGAAGGGCTTTTATTCTGTGGGAGATACTGGGTTCGAACCAGTGACCCCCTGCTTGTAAGGCAGGTGCTCTGAACCAGCTGAGCTAATCTCCCGCTTTGGGACTGCAAATATAGAACTAGAATAGTTTATTGCAAAATAATTTTTAAAATAGATATTAAGCACCTTAAAACCAGTTATTTGAACATCCTCTTCAATATATTATCATGACAATGAGTAAAGAAAGAAGCCTCTCCCGGCATCTTTACCCAACCAAACCTCCCATTATCCACCTCTTCAAGCAACACCATAATCCCGGCCAATCCGATAATTAGCCCCCAGCGTCTTCGGGTATTTCTTTTCCAACACCCCTGTACTTGAAAGCTTTTCATTTCGCTCTTTTCCCTCATAAATCCGATTCTTTTGCCTTTCTGCCGGAAGCACCAAACTTTCAGTCCGGTCAATTACCCCCTCTCAGCTTTCCGGAAAGTTCAATCTCCTTCCGGCCTTGCCGGAGAAGGCTCCATTGCCTCCGTTTCTGATAATTCCCATGATGTTAAATTTTAAGGGTTAAAAAATTAATGAAGTACCGGTACAGTGCAAACCTGAGGAGAAACCGAAAATCACTGAAATTTTTGCCGGAATTTGCCGCTACTTGCCGGATAAGCCGGTAACAGGAAGCTCTCTGAACCGGAAGTTTAGGGGAATTATTCGGGCCTGATGGCAGACAAAAGGAAGACAAGCGGCAGACAAAAGGCAGAATCATTCCATACTCCGCCCTGATGTTACCCCTGATTCTTCAGCAGGGCTTCAGACTTTGTTCGCTCTCTGCCGAACATTTCCCGAAGAAAGGGGGGTATTTCCCGAACAACTCCCGAACACTTCCCGAAGAAATGGGGTGTTTTCCCGAAGAACTCCCGAACACTTCCCGAAGAAAGGTGCAGGATTTCTGCAAAAACAGTGGGAGCCGGATCGGTCCATTGTTGAAGAAGGACAGAACATGTGCCGAAGCTGTCTGCCACTTGTCTGCCACTTGATTCGGAGGATTCCCGAATAAATGCGCTGCAGGTCCCGAAGAATGATGGGAAAGGCAATGGAATTAAAAATTAAAAATCACTGTTGTCCGGGAAAAATACACAATCAGTTGTTAATGTCTGTTTCTGTATCGTAGAGCCGGTT